>NZ_QBBX01000039.1 GCF_003073175.1 Peribacillus acanthi | reverse complement strand
TCAGTTTACAGGAAAGAACTTATTAGGTGAAAAGTGTTCATTGGAAGTGAGCAAAAACTGTTCACTATATTTTAGCGTTTACAACTCTTTTTCTTACGATTCCCCACTTCATCATATTCATAGGATAGGAGCACACCATTAGGCAACTTTTCAGATTTGAGTTGGTTTAATTCATCATAATCATATATAGTTTTGCCTGTATTTGAAGTTATTTCCTTAATGTTGAAATTTCCATCATATAAAAGTTCATATTTATCATATATTTGGTTACCATTGTTAATTGTATAATTAGACAATCTATTATTCTCGTATTTAAAATCGACTGAACTTCCATTTTCATACAAAACATTCTCAAGTGAACCTGTTTCTTTGTATTTAAGTTCAACCAATTTTTCTCCGTTTCTCTTGATTTCATTAGATAACTGTCCATTGGTCTGAGTAAAATCTAAAACAACTGTAGGAGAACCTTCTCCAATAGTATATTTAATCTGTGATTTATATTCTTCTTCGTTGTAGATGTACTCAATTAAATTATTTTGTTCTTTAATTGATTTTAATAAATTGTTTTCATAATAAGAATATGACTTAAATAAATTTCCTCTGTTATAAACAGATACAAGTTTATCTTCACTAAAATAATATTCCCATATTAAGTCAGTATTTGAATAAATATGTGTTAAATTATTTAATTCATCGTAAACTTTTTTTATTGTATTTTGATTAGGTAACAATATTTCCTGCAAATTACCATTTAAGTCATAATTGTAGCTTGTTGTTTTATTAATTTCATTGGTCTCTTGTTTCAATTGATTTTGTTCATTATAAATATAAGATGACCTAAAATTCTTAGCATTCAAAATTGAAGTTACATTTCCGTTCTGGTCATAACCATATTGAGTGGTATAACTTTTAGGATCTATAAGTTTTTCAATACTATTATTTGAATTATAAACCAAAGTGTATTTATTGTTATTTCCACCAATTTTTTCTAGAATATTTCCACTAATATCTGTTGTTATTTTGGAAAAATTTCCAAAATAATCGGTTTTTTGTATTATATTTTTATTATCATTATAATTTTTCGTAATATTTTCTATACTTCCATCAGGGTGCGTAACAGACTTTAAATCTCCAAAATCGTCATAGACATTTTGAGTGATTAAAACCTCACCTTCATTATCAACATCAGGTTCAGTTACAGTTCTTATATCACCTTTAGAGTTATATAAATAGGAAGTAGTGCTATTTTTTGAATCTGTATATGTCTCTACTTTGCTATTAGTAGTATAAGTATAACTTTCCTTATTTCCTTCTGGATCTATTCTAATTAATAAATTCCCTCTTGCATCATAGGTATTAGTTGTAATTAAGCCATCTGAATTTTCTACCAATATATTATTGTTTGTATCTAACTCAAAGTCTGTTCTAGCACCAGCTGAATTTACAATAGCTTTAACAATATAATTATCATCCGTATAGTAAGTAGTGGTATTCCCCTCATCGTTTGTAACCATAGAAACTTTATTTTTAGTATCAAGTGAATATTCCGACCAAGAGGTTTCTGTTCCTTGTGAATCTTGGACTTTATCTAAATATCCATTAATATAAGTATAATCAGTATTTCTACCTTTGGAATCAGTAACGTTTGATACTAAATTATCTTTATATTCAAATGTGGTAATATTAACCACACTACCTTCTTTTGATTCCTCAATTCTTTTTACTCTCATATTTTCATAAAAATAACCAAAAGTTCTTCCTTCATAAGTAACTTTATTAATTAATCCATCTGAATTATACGTGAATTCAAGATGTTTATTTAATTCATTCCCTAGATCTGTATTTATCCTTTTTAATTGTGTACCTTCATAAATATAATTAATCTTGTTTCCATGTAAATCAATCTTCGTGTCAATATTTGCAATCTGAACATCTGTATCAGAATTAGTAAATTTGATTGTAAAGAGAGTTCTAATACCAAACTTATCAGTCATGGTATAGGTGTCAATACTGGTTTTCTTAATCGTCAAATACTTTCCTGGACACCAATTCGTACAGATCAAATAATACTCTTGAATGGCTAATTATTCCTTCTACAAGACAAATGGATGTTCTTGGCGCTTCAGCTAGATATCCAAGCTATTGGACCGTTGACCACACCAATAGGGGCGGAACACAATATTATGTAGCAGATGCAAATGATGAATACGGTAATTGGTATCCAAACTATCATTCTGAAACTATTAATTATTCAGCAAGCAGTGGAAATTGGACAAATGCTTCATTTAGTGGAGCTGCACTAGTTCAAAATTTAAAAGATGATTTTACGCTAGGGGGTAAATATTGCTACCTTGTTACTTTAAGACAAAATGCTTGGTTTAATTTTACTTTGACAAATACGTCATACCCATATACTACAGTAAACGTTATGGGATCATATATTCACCAGATCGATACTGTCCCAATTGCCATCAATGGTTTCACACTAACTTATGGGGCACCTAGTGTTCAATTCTCATTAGGAAATTCTAAAGCATCCTACGATGCTGAAATGTCTGCTACTGCCTATATCAACAAATAAAATACCAATTATTTATAAGACTATTCAATAGAATTTAACAAAAAAATCCCAAGAATAAAGCTTCTCTGGGATTTTTTGTTCTCAAAGGAACTATACGGGCACTTTGGAACAATAATGCACACCACTTTCTATGTTTGATTGACTAGAACAAAAGTCAAAGACTAAGAAAAATTTGACCATGCAAAATCCGATTTTTTTGATTGGGGTTTTCATAGGGGATATGAAAAAAACTTGCGGAAATCTTTTCATTACGCTGTTTTCGTAAAGTTTGTTTTTTCTGAAAATATTTAAGCCAATCAGTTAAATAAAGGTTATACTCAAATCAGAAAATTACATTTTCAAAAAAGCTAGAAAAGGAATTATTAACTGATTTTATTATAAAATGGAGGTTGAGAAATGATGAAAAACAAATTGGAATACATCAAGGTTGCTAGTTTTGTTGTAATAGCAATAAGCCTTTTCATTATTGCTTGGAAAACTGTAAGTCAAGTTGACATGTTACAAGATATTCAAGAAAGACTAAACCTTATTGCAAATAGAATTAGTGAACTTAAATAACAATTGGCACACGAAGAACCCATAAAGGGTTCTTTTTTTCTGGCACATGATACCTTAGCCTATGTTTTCAGCGTTTTGCTACAGGGACCCCTTGTATTGGCTGTTGAGGATGAGAAGAGGAAAATAACCTTAACACATATTTTCTCTGTCAATTCAAAAGATGAAAAATCGTTTGATGATAGAAGAATATAATATTCTCAATTAATATTTATATACTAATAATAATTGTTTGTTTATGTTTTCTGCCTTTTTCTATCCGAGCTACTACAAACTCAATTTTCTTTGCCCTTTTATCTAAAAGTAGCTTCTGGAACTTAAAAGCTACACCTTCTTGTATATCAACTTTTTTTACCTCTCTAAATAATCCTATCTTGGTAAAGTTTTTTTGTCGATAGGTCTGTAAGACTCAAGAATTACATTATTAAATTTGTTTTAGTTTTATTTTTAAATAGTTTGATTTTTTTGTGCTCTTGTTCAATGGACCGGTTAGTTTACAAGCACCTTCTCTTTTTGTTTCCTTCTAACTATGCATCGAATAGTGACTAATGAAATATAATAATTTTAGCCAGATTCATCTGACTTCTTAAAATAGGGGTCGGTTCTATGAATCTTTTCGTTGAATGCATTACAACCATTTTAGTTCAAGTTGTAAGTGGTTTATTAGTAATTTTCTTGGCTTTTTTTATTAGAAAATTCATTAGGAAATTCTTTAAGTAGTTTAGAATTAGCAGATGACTGGCGCTTGGGAGACTTGCAATTCTCCCTAAAGTGGCCATAAATAAAATAAGTAAAAACACCCTGTTTGATAAGAAAATGCTGCTTTTCCCTTAGGTTTAATGGAAAAGCAGCATTTTTTCATATTTAACTCCTTAAATACAACTTCCTTACCCTTGATGTAACTGGGTTTGCCTTCATATAACTAAATTAATTAAATACTTTTAATACAAAAAATTTTCATCCCACCAAAAAACCGAGGAACAAAATAATGATCTAAAAATATACTTACCTAATTACCGAAAGCGTTTATGACAATAAATTTCTGTCCATACTCATAAATAAAGACTTGTCCATTTATTTCAATGGACAAGCCAAATGTCAGTAATACAAATATCGGTGATTAGGTAGGGCCGGTATCCCTCCCCTACCTTATTGCCGAGACTTCATAAGTTTCCTCATTTTTTTAGTACCATATAACCGAGAAATATTGTCCAATAAAATAACCTCCATAGGAGGTTAAAATTGAAGTTCCAATTGGTCACTCATCGATTGCTTCTGAAGGTTGTGTCGCAATTGGTATTCGATTGATGAATGTTTATCTATTTTTATTTCAGATATTAAATTAGTTAAAAGATTTCGCAAGTCAACAATATCCAGTTTTTCTCTATCCATAAAAGCATTTTGCAAAATTAGATTCCAGGTTTCTTGATTTGAGTCAACCTTCTGTCGTTCCGAAACTTTTCGTTGTTTCTCTTTGATTTGTAATTCGACTTGTTCAATTCGAATATTTAAAGAAATCCGATATGTAGTTAATAAATCTAATATTTTTTTGTCATTAACATTTATTTGTTTTTCAAGTCGTTGCTTTATTTCATTTTTCACTTGATCAACTTGCTCTAAGTATTTTACTTTACCCTTTTTCAATTCAGAAATCTCATCAAACAATGTTTTAATTTCATTCTGAATTCTTAGGGAGATACCTTGATGAATTTGGGTGGGATGATTTAAACGTATATCATTTAAGATTTTGTCGATGACTAGATGTAGCTGTTCAACTTCTATTTGAATATCACAACTTGGACAAAAATATATTTTTCGTCCATACTTTTTTCCATTGTTTCCTGTAGTTCTTTGATCCTTACAGTTAAGGAGTGTGTTACAACATTTGCAACTTACCAAATCTTTTAATAAATAGCTGGTTTTATATTGCTTTGGGGCTATTTTTCCTAGTTTTTTTTGTTGGTACAACTTCCAACAATATTCCCATTCTTCAATTGATATTACTGGGTCTATATAGTCAGATTTTGCTAGAATCCAGTTTTCTCTATCAGTTGTTTTTGTCAATATGAATTTGAGCCAGAGCGATCACTTCAAAAGTGAGCCACTATCTATATGATAATTCCCAGTTAGGGAGGAGGCTTGGGTGTTTGGATGTCTTGCCCCGGGGAGGGGCAAGACATCCAAACACCTCGCGCGCTCCTATCTACTCTTTCAATTCCCCGTTTTGTTTCATACTTTGTCTAAATCGATATGATTCACCATTTAAAAGATGTATGTGTGATCGATGTGTGAGCCGATCGAGAAGTGCTGCTGTCATTTTTTCATCCCCAAAGAGACTAGTCCATTCTGAAAATTCCAAGTTGGTGGTAATGATAACGCTCGCGCGTTCATACCGGCTTGAAAAAAATTGAAATAGAAGTTCCGATCCTATTTTTGAAAAAGGCACATATCCTAATTCATCCACGATGATAACATCAAATTTGAGCCACTTCTTTTCTAAGGCACCTAGTTTGTGCTCTTCGTTAGCCATTAGGAGTTCCTCTACTAAATCTGAGGCTGTGATAAATCTCGTTTTATATCCGTTCTTTATCATTTCAATTCCTAGTCCTGTTGCTAAGTGCGTTTTTCCTGTGCCACTGTTACCAAGGAAAATAATATTTTCCTTCCTATCTACGAACTCTCCTTTAGCTAAAGTTATGAATCGATTTCGGTTGAGACTTGGCATCAGGCTAAAATCGTATGTATCTAGTGTTTTCTGAACCGGAAAAACAGCTTGCTTTAATCGTCTTTGTTTTTGATTTTCATCCCGCATTTCCATTTCTGCTTCAAGTAATGCTAATAAGTATTCTTCGTAAGAAAGATTTCTTTCCTCAGCTTCTCTTGCGAGAGAACGGTATTGTTGATGAATGGTAGGCATTCTTAATTGTTTTGTTAAGTGATCCACTAATAATTCTGTTGTCATATCATTGACCTCCTGTTAACTGCCCATACTGTGATATATTTGTCTTTTTCACTTTGTAATCTAATAGACTGATAGGCATGTTTTCGTTTGAAAGGTCGTTAATAGCGACAGAAGCATGGGTGATCTTTTGAATGATTTCATGAACCACTTCATAACGGAATACCTGTGTTTGTTCAGCCTCTTGGAGAGCTTGCGTAAGTTTTTCCATTCCAATTTCTCGATGGAGAAGAAGTAGACGAATAAATTTGCGATCTCCAGTGGCTCCATCTTGTTCCCGCATTTTCTTATGAAAACGTCTAAAGATATCTGGGATATCAGTTGTCTGAAAGGCTCTGGCATCTCGAATGGCCCGAGGCTTTTTTAATAATGCTTCCAAATAGTGATCCAGAACGGTCACCATTTGATATCTTTCGTAAGACCGAGAATGTAAAGCGATTACTTGATTTTGAGCCACTATGATCACATGATCCACAAAAATTTTTGCCCATACAGCCTGACCGACATAGCGACAAGGAACGGAATATTGATTGGTATCAATGGTGATTAACGATGTTTTATTCACTTGGCATGAAACCAGTTTACAAGCCTCAAAACGGTTGGCAGGTAGTGGATGAAGTTGTAATTTCTCTCTTTCCCACATTTCTAAGACCGTTTCCTTTGAATAAGGGACTTTACGTTTTTCAGCCTCTTGTAAACACCATTCTTTAAGGTATTGATTTAATTCTTCTAATGACTGAACGTCTGGTTTAGGAACCAACGCGTTTCTTCTTATATAACCTACGGTTCCTTCAACACGACCCTTTTCATTTCCAGATCGCACATTACAGAACTCAGCTTTAAA
>NZ_QBBX01000038.1 GCF_003073175.1 Peribacillus acanthi | reverse complement strand
TGGTTATGAAAAGCCAAGTATCTGTACATGATTTCAAGAAAGTATAGGATATTTTTTTATGGTGTTCTATAATTATGATTAGTGGGGTTATTGTCTATATCCAGTTATAAAGAAAAACATAAAGGTTCTATTTGTAGTTGGATGGGGACGTAGCCCACAGCGGGAGGCGTATCCGCAGGTCGATAGACCGAGGACCTTATACCTTGGGGGTAAAACTATATGGGTGTAATTAAAGATAGACTAACATCGTTAGGAACAGTTTATGAACGATACGACAGTAATAATGAACTTATCCAAAAGTTTGGGATGATTGGCTTTATAAAGCTATCAACCGTAAGAAGGAAAACTTACTTCATAATTACAGATTTAAAAGGAAACTTAATAGAAGATGCCAATATCTATTTGAATGAAAAGATTGGCGATGACAAATATAAAAAAAGAGAAACTGCTTTTTCAGCTTTAAAGGTGTTCTACTCCTTTTTGGCACTTGTACATATTGATAATCCGCAAAATTTAACTAGCGGTGATATTAGGGATCTACGCTTGTTTTTAGAAGGGGGAAAAAAAGAGGGTAGTGTATGGAGTGTTGATCTCCGAGTTAGACGAGACAATCAGACATATAACAACTATCTAAATGTTTATAGAAATTTTTTAGAGAAAATGTATGGCATAACAGATTCATTTTTGTTTGAAACGATAAAAATAGGTACAACTATAGGTAATGAATTTTTTGCACATGCACATAAAGGGACTCAGGAACGATACAAGGCAAATAAAAAAGTATTTAGGCAACAATCTGTTCCGAAATACATAAAGCCATATCAATACGAAAGAATTATGGATGTAATTGAAAGAAGCTATGGGATACGTGAAAAAGTGATTATTGATTTGATGTATAATTATGGGCTGCGTATAGGAGAGGTTTTAGGGCTAACATTTGAAGATATAGTGCCATCATATAAAGAAGGTTATTATAACCTCATCATCCGTGATAGAATGTCTGACAAGCCCACACAAAGGGCCAAAGGGGTTATAACTCCTACATCGAAAGATGAATATAATGATGCTTGGTATAGAGAACAAGGTAATCACCTTGGATACCAGACGGTTCTAATTGAAGAAGAAATGGCAGAATTGATTCAAGAATACATAGACGAATCGAGAGATGACATTCTTTTAAGTAAAAGTCCAATTAAAAGGGAAAACCTAAAAAATAATGCAGTAGCAGACAGGGTTAGTACGACTCCCCTTGTAAACAATGAGAATCAATATATCTTTTTAAATCACCAACACTATACTCCTATTACACAGGCTGGATGGGGGTATGTTCTTCGGGGGATTTTTAAAGAAGCAGGGATTCATGTAGATAAAGGTTCTAAATCTACTAATTTAAGCCATCGTTTTCGACATGCTTTCGCTATGAAACGAGTTAAAAGTGGAATGCAAATTTTAGAACTGCAAAAAGAACTTCGTCATGCCAGTCCGAAAAGTTGTGAAGCCTATTATAATCCTGATGATGAAGATAAAGTAGAATTATTGAGGAAAAACAACGAAAGGTACAAAGAGACTTATGATAAAGACAAAAACAAATGATTATTATACTGACATTGAAAACGAGACCATTATCTCAATAATTGCATCTCTTGAATCCGATTTGCAAATAAAAAATTTACTTTGGGAATGGCTTCAAACTAAGGATACTTGCGACATTCTGATGAAACGGAAATTCAAAGCAAAAAGAGGAAACTTGAAATTATTGTATATCAAAAAATTTTTGTTAATTATCGGAAAATACATACGAACCCAAGAGGATTTTAATTGGGAAAATTATTGTTTCATTCTTCATGAAATCTCTAAACTTGGTAATTTTTCCCAATCATCAAGAGAGCTGATTAGCAATTTATATCAAAATATCATCTCTTTTGATGTGATTAAGAATCCCGAAGTGAAGTTGTTTATAGTAAATTATAGAAATCTGTTCTTGCCATATGAGTTTGAATTGAGAAGTAAGAAAAAACTTAATATAACTCCTTTTATTGAAAGAATCAGTACCAATTTTCCGATTAATTCAAAGGTTGGACAAATTATACAGATAGGTTATTACGCTCATAATAAGTTCATGTACGGCAATTTTTTTATGCCTACGGATAATAAGTTTTTATTTAGTATTGTGAAAAGTTTTTTAGAGATTTTTGATCAACAAAGCGGTTTCAAATTTACCATCCAACATAGAGTTATGACTACATTATTTGAGGATAGTTTAAGTGGCTACAAAATTAATAGATTTGAGGATTTTAACGAGAAAACGTTTAAAGAGCAATTGAACTTTTTTAATCGCATGAATGATGAATATAATCCTCTTGGAAGACGTGAAGCATACCCTTTTCTCTCTATGTTTTATAGATACATAGATGATATGTATTTAGAAGAAACAGGAGAAAGGTTATTCAATTCGTTTTTTTTCAACAGAGATCTTTTCACACACAACCTATATCAAAAAAGTCTTGAAGAGGGCTATGAGGTTGTAAACACCAATGGAATAGGCGACTATTCTGAAAGCGATAAATGGTTTGTTGTTGCTGACCTTAATAAAAGTGGAACTCACATAGGAAACATTAATAATTCCTTTATGAACTTTGAGAAGGTACACAATATCGAATTTAGAGAAGACTTAAAAGATTACATATGGAAATCTGATTTGACATATCGAGGTACTTACAACCATTTTTATGTCTTAGTAGACTTTTTAAACCAAGCAGAAATGTATTATCAAGATGAAATGAAAGTATTAACCTTAAAACCTTCATTAACGGTATCCGACAAACTATTGGGTTCAAGTGAGGTTAAGCCTTTTTCAAACAGATTTTTAATTTTTTATCATGCAAGTCTCATATCAAATGAAAAATACAACGATAAAACAACCAAGTCACGAATTGTTATCATACGCAGTTATCTAAAACATATTCAACGAAAATATAGCATTACTATGTTGAGTATTGACCAATTCAGTTCAATTCAAATTGAAAATAAGGGTGGAATCCCAATTCCATCAGAAGACTTTACCAAAATACAAAAGGAATTTACTCGAAGAGTAAAGACAAAAGAAGATGAAATATTATTAATTGTTTTACAATTATCTATTGAAACAAAACTTCGTCACGGTGAGATATTGGGATTAGAAAGAGATTGCATTGTATCAATTGATGATAGTGGGGAATTTGGCACAATTAAATATTACTCTAAGACTTCTGGAAGAAAATATAAGACAGAGGTCTTCATGATAGAACATATTCGATTAATTGAAAGGGCTTTAAAACTAACTCAAGCAATTTATGAAGAAGCAGATTCACCTTTAAAAAAATATATTTTTATTTGTAGTCATTACTATCTTAATAATAAAGTGATTAGAATAAAGGGCAGATTTATTCGTTTGTTTACAGAAGTTTGTAAGAACTTATATGATCAAGAGAAAATTAGATTGCAGTATAGCCCTAATAATTTACGAGATACATATATTGAGAGAGCTTGGCAAATGGTTGAGGATGGTCTTATTTCAACATTAGAGGTTGGTGTAATCACAGGAAACACAGCCGGGGTTGCAGCTAAACATTATCGTGATAGAGAGAATACAAAAAGGTATGTTGAGGCACTTTATGAAGTTTCAATTTTGGATGATGAATTACAGGGAGAAATTGTGGATATTGAATCAGTTAAAGACTTGCCACCTGTTCAAGATGGTGCGGGGAATTGTGCAAGTGAAGCATGTATAAAAGTTGAACTGGAAGAAGATAGTTTTTATAAATGTTTGACTTGTAAAAAGTTTGTAACAACTGTTGATCGTAGTTATTATTTTGAAGAGAAAATGAAAGTTTATAAAAAAAATAAAGAAAATGCGACCTCGGTTGCTGAAAGGAACTTTTATTCGGGTTTGATGGAGTTGTATGGAAGTTACTTAGCAGAAATGTATTCGATTATGGAGAGGGAAAAATGAACACTGAGAAAATAGAATGGAATATAGATAATGCAAGTACATTATCTGGGCAACAGAATTACCTAAAAAGTGATTTTATTGATGAACCCCAACTCTTGATTAGGACAAATTTGAGGTTTTCTGATAATAGATGGGAGATTGCCGATAAACTACACCCAAAGGCACACCCACTTGATTTTTCCCCTATCAAGTCAAAAATGTTTAGAGTATTATTGAAAAAAATTATGCTGCGTGAGCTGTTTACTAAACGAAATAGAAGCAGTACAGTTTATAGCAGATTCAACGAGATAAGAAGATTCATTTTTTATCTGGAAAAAGAAAAATATATGTATGATTTAAGATACCTAACACCAGAGGTCATCAAGGGATATGTGGAAACTCTTAAAAAAAATAATATTACAAAAAATTATCTATCAACGCTTCTTAAAGGTGTTGGTAGGTTTTTACAAGAAGTTCAATTTGCTGGATGTGACATAGATTTATCGGAGTTTCAAAAGACACTTATTGTTCCAATAGTAGAAAGAAAAGCGGAAAAAGAGGCTCATAAAACACCAAATATCCCAAAAAGAATTTTTAATCGTGTTGTTAAATGTGCCTTAAAAGATATGAAGGATGAAAGCCTTAGAAAACAAGATCGTATGATGGCGTGTCTAATTGTTATTTTATCCCACACAGGTATGAGAAAAGGAGAACTCCATAGATTAGAAGCTGGTAAATTGAAGGACATTACAATATTAAACAAAAAAGCAAAAGCATTTATAATTGAATTTTTTACTTTTAAAACAACTGCTGAAAATAATGGCAAATGGACTAAAACAATCGCTTTTCCTGAAACTGTACAGGCTTACCAAACTCTTGTGAAACTTTCAAAAAACGGGAGAGAAAAGGGAAGCACCAATTATCTATTTTTGAACAAGTTTAATAAGATATATGGTCGGACAACTTTTGATAACATCTTTGATACCTTTTTTTATAGAAATCAAAATGAATTGTTTGATCATATATCTGAGTATGAAAAAGCCCAAATTCATTTAATGAAAATTGACAGCTATTTAAAAGGTACAATCCCAAAAACCTTACCAAATGTTCCAAAAATAGGTGATACTTTTTATACTTTAAATCCACATCAATTTAGAGTAGCCGTGGCTAATATTCTAAAGGATAAAGTTAGTTTGCAATGGATAAGAGAGCATATGAATCATTTGACTGAAGAAATGACAAAGCACTATTTTAGAGATGAACTTATAAAGGAAACACTATTCAAACGGGCAACGAAGGATGGAACTTCATTAGGTATGGAACTAAACAATCAAAATCACTTTATAAAAAAAGAACTATCAGAACCAGAATTAATAAAAGCATATGAAGAGATTAATAAATTTCTCCAAAAGAAGAAATTCAATATTTTTAAGGATATTGATGAAATTATCAATACCTTAAAATATAACCCCTTACGTGAAAGCATTGTTGGGGTATGTACTAAACATTTAGGAATGTTGTGTGAACGTCAATATCGTCTTGCAACCTTTGAAAAATGGTATTTTCTAAGTCCAAAAGTACCTAATATTGAATCGTTTGATTTCACCTATAAACGATTTATTGATAAGTCAAAAATCGTTCAACATAACAAAGAATTAGTTCAACAGGACTCAAAGTATCAAAGGGATTATGAGAATGAATATTCTTCTTTAATTAAGTTTTATCAAAACCGGGTTTTACAAGAGCATGAATTACTTCTTTCTATTTTGAACGAGAAAGGAAAAGAATTCATCTTATCTTCTTACCCACAATTAGAAATCATAATTTCCGATATTGAAAATGTTAACAAGGAGATTACCAAATGGGCATCGACATTGAACTTAGAGAGTGTGTAAATGAAAACACTCTAAGATATGGTATTGGTGAATTAAGTGAAATTAGTAGCATAAAAATACAGGATCAATTGATCTTGTTAGAAGAATATCTACAAAAGTTTTGTATGAAACAAAGACAATTAAAAGAACAAATAAAGCAGTCTAATAAACTATCTATTTCCTCTGTTTCATCGGGGGCAAAAGTACCAAGAAGCCAGATTAACCTAAATACAAATACATTAAAACTCTATATTGAAAAACGAATTCAAGAAATTGAAAAAGAAGACATTTTGAATATAAATAGGACTAAAAAGCTCAAAAGTGAAAAAGGGGAGCTTTCCATGTATATAGATGGATTAAGACAGAAAGTAGTTGACAGCTTCGAAATGAAATTATATATAGAAAAGTTAGAAGCTGAAAATAAACGTCTTATCCAACAAATAGAAGATAGACAAAAGGATATTCAAAAATTAGAAATTGAAAACAATAAATTGCGTAAGGAAGTTGTTGATCAGAACAATAAAAAAATTGTATCCTTTAGTTGATTTAAAATCTAAGGAATTAGAGGATAGTTGAACCCAAAAACTCATAGAAAACAAGCTATAATGAATAGCTTGTTTTTTTGTTTTTATAAATAAATTGTGGATTTAATTTTATGCTAAGAAAGGTTAATTTAAAAAAACGAACATCAGGAGTTAGAATTATACAAATTCCTATTTTAATTTCATTCAAATATATACTTGAATGTTTTTGGTTAAATGAAGTATACTATAATCAAATGAACACTTGAATGAGAATGGAGTGAGATAATGAATAAAAAAGATACCTGTGAGATTTATTGTTATGATGAAGAAAAAGTCAATCGAATACAAGGGGATTTACAAGCAATTGACATTGTTAGTGTTGCCCAAATGTTAAAAGCTATTGCAGATGAAAATAGAGCAAAAATTACCTATGCTTTGTGTCAAGATGAAGAACTATGTGTGTGTGACATCGCAAATATAGTAGGTGTTACAGTTGCAAATGCTTCTCATCATTTACGCTTCCTTCATAAACAGGGGGTTGTGAAATTTAGAAAAGAAGGCAAATTGGCATTTTATTCATTAGATGATGAGCATATCAGACAAATTATGATGATTGCATTAGCACATAAGAAAGAGGTGAAGAGCAATGTCTAGTGAGAAAGCCAAACTTGTTGAAGAAGAAATGAAAGCCTATCGTGTTCAAGGATTTACTTGTACTAACTGTGCAGCCATTTTTGAAAATAATGTTAAAGAACTTCCCGGTGTTCAGGATGCGAAAGTAAACTTCGGAGCATCTAAAGTTTATGTTAAAGGGACGACAACAATTGAAGAATTAGAAAAAGCAGGAGCATTTGAAAATTTAAAAATTCGAGATGAAAAAGAACAAAGGGTAGAACGAGAACCTTTTTGGAAGCAGAAAGAAAACATTAAGGTATATATATCAGCTCTTTTACTTGTAGTTAGCTGGTTCTTAGGAGAGCAGTATGGTGAGGAGCATGTTCTACCGACAATTGGTTATGCAGCGTCCATTTTAATCGGTGGATATTCGTTATTCATTAAAGGTCTCAAAAATCTAAGCAGATTAAATTTCGATATGAATACGCTTATGACTATTGCCATTATAGGAGCTGCAATCATTGGTGAGTGGGGTGAAGGGGCAACCGTTGTTATCCTATTTGCGATTAGTGAAGCATTAGAGCGTTATTCAATGGATAAAGCACGTCAATCTATTGAATCTTTAATGGATATTGCCCCAAAAGAAGCGTTAATTCGACGTGGCAATGAAGAAATGATGATTCATGTTGATGATATTCAAGTTGGAGACATCATGATTGTTAAGCCCGGTCAAAAGTTAGCAATGGATGGAGTAGTGGTTAAAGGTACATCGACATTAAATCAGGCTGCGATTACAGGTGAAAGTGTTCCAGTAATGAAAACCACAGATGATGAAGTATTTGCAGGGACCTTGAATGAAGAAGGGTTACTTGAGGTTAAAGTAACAAAACGAGTTGAAGATACTACTCTTTCAAAAATCATTCACTTGGTAGAAGAAGCTCAAGCAGAACGGGCCCCTTCTCAAGCGTTTGTCGATAAATTTGCAAAATACTATACACCAGCTATTGTGATACTAGCTCTTTTAATTGCGGTAGTTCCACCATTATTTGGGGGAGACTGGAGCCAATGGATTTATCAAGGATTAGCTGTATTAGTGGTTGGTTGTCCTTGTGCCTTAGTAGTCTCAACTCCAGTTGCTGTTGTTACAGCAATAGGAAATGCAGCGAAAAATGGTGTTTTAATTAAAGGTGGTATCCATTTAGAAGAAGCAGGACACTTAAAAGCGATTGCCTTTGATAAAACAGGAACATTAACAAAAGGGATTCCTGCTGTAACAGACATTGTGACATATGGTGGAAATGAAAATGAATTAATGACCATAACAGCAGCTATTGAAAAAGGATCGCAGCATCCACTTGCTTCAGCAATTATGAGAAAAGCAGAAGAAAATGGATCAGACTTTAATGATGTAATGATTGAAGACTTCCAATCCATTACGGGTAAAGGTGTAAAAGCCAAAGTAAATAACGAAATGTATTATGTCGGAAGCCCAGCACTTTTTGAAGAATTGCATGGAAGCATTGAAAGTGATAGAAAACAAAAGATTACAAAAATGCAGACCCAAGGAAAAACCGTGATGGTGCTAGGAACGAAAAAAGAGATTCTTTCGTTAATTGCTGTAGCTGATGAAATTAGGGAAACATCAAAAGAAGTCATCGGTAAATTGAATAATATTGGAATTGAAACAGTAATGCTTACAGGTGATAATCAAAGAACTGCAAGTGCAATTGGAAAACAAATTGGTGTTTCTGATATTAAAGCTGATTTACTTCCAGAGGATAAGTTGAATTTCATTAAAGAACTTCGAGAAAAACATCAAAGTGTGGGAATGGTCGGAGATGGCGTGAACGATGCTCCAGCACTTGCAGCATCTACCGTTGGTGTAGCGATGGGTGGTGCAGGAACTGATACAGCTTTAGAAACGGCTGACATCGCATTAATGTCTGATGATTTGAGTAGATTACCATATACAATAAAATTAAGCCGTAAGGCTTTAACAATCATCAAGCAAAACATTACCTTCTCTTTAGCGATTAAATTAGTGGCATTACTGTTAGTCATGCCCGGTTGGTTAACACTATGGATAGCGATATTTGCTGATATGGGAGCAACGTTACTTGTAACATTAAACAGTTTACGATTGCTAAAAGTAAAAGAATAGAATCATATGTAAAAGGGATAGCAGAACGTTATCCCTTTTTATGATAAAACCATTATTTAGTTTTGGGGATTATTGGTGAATTGCATTTTATGTCCTCTCATCAAATGGGGTTATTTTGAAAGAAACAAATGGCAAAGATGATCAATGCGATTTGGAATGTAATGATAACCGGAATTCCATATTTGAATGAATTATGGTGGGTTTTATGCCGAAATTGCTGGCCGCCTAGCAAAATTCCAACAGAGCCACCCAACAACGCAATTTTAAATAATGTTTTTTCTTTAATTCTCCACTCCCCTTTGATAGCCTTTTTTTTATCTAGGTACATCAATGCCATACCAACAGTATTAATGAAAAATAAGTATACAAATACAAGAAAAATCAATTCCAAATTAACCTCCATCTTATTCCTTTAAATCTCAATTATTTGAATTATGTAAAGGAGTCACATTTTATCAACCACAAATAATTATAACCGAAATTTGAATATGATACGATTTTATGGGGCGAGTAGCAAAAAGGAAAGAATTAAGGTCATATTATTAATGTAGATTTACATGGGTGAAAATTGTCCAATTTTTTCATGTAAAAAAGAACACGATATTGAACCGATTTACCAATATTAATCCAATTATTTTATCATAGTAGAAAATAATAATAGTTTTTTTGTCCAAAAGTAAAATTGATCTAATTTTACTAAAAAGCCAATAATAATCGAGTTAGAGTATGAATGTACAATAATCCCACTTATCATAA
>NZ_QBBX01000037.1 GCF_003073175.1 Peribacillus acanthi | reverse complement strand
GGAAAGCGTTCGCCCGGAACGGAAATCAACGGATTATCTAGTATATAAATTATTTTAATTGAAAAAAGACTGTAGACAAACTCGTATTTTTACGAGTTTGTCTACAGTCTGCAACGCCATCTTTGATGACGTTGTTTTTAAAACAAATGAAGTTTTTTTCGTATTGAATAATGTAATTTTAAGGAGTAAAAATGTGACTTGAATCATAAGATTGCCGGCATTAGAAGCATATACTTGCCAAAGGCTGGTGTAACAATATTCTTAACAGCAATTTTTAAAACTATCGCCACTAGATAATGGAATAATACGGATATTTTTTAGTCCGAACCCTCACATTTTACTACTCTTGGCAAGCATATGGTTCCAAAAAAAATTTGTGGCAAACATATGATTCTTACATTATTCAACCTTGCTACTCATGCTTAATAAATCACTATATTTTCTTACTTCAGGTAAACGATGCTTTTCAATAAATTCTCTCCACTGGCTTAAAACTTCTTTAGCAATAAAATTCTTATTTTGATATAAATACGAAACTAAACCAGAAACACTTGAAATCATTTCAAAATCTTTCAACGTGGAAATAACTATTTTTTCATTCATAATCGATTTTAAAAATTCATTTAAGAAATTTGCTAATAACTCGCATTCATCTTCAGTAAAAATATTAGGTATATTTTTCATACAATACTTCAAATTATCTACAGCTATTTTGAAAATACCTTCTGAACCATAATACATCATCCTAAACAGTTCACTTTTAATTAATCCACAATCTTTTTTTATTTCCTTATTTTCGATAAATACTAAGTAATCATACATAATACTTGCAGCAGCCTTGAATTTATTAATCTCTTTTGAAGACAAATAATTAATAATAATTTCTAAAGAATACCCTATTGGTATATTCAGGCGTTCAAAACTAGGTACTAAATATATAGATAAATCTTCTCTATTATTGTTTATTTTCTCGAAAAAATCTTTGAACTTTTCTATATCTTCGTTCCTAAGTGATTGCTTTGAAATTACTCCTAGAACGTTATTCTTTAAAAAAATAACAACACTTTTCAAATAATCAGGTAAGGGTAGAAAAATATGTTCTTCATTAATATCTCTAAGTAATCCTTCCTCTTGATCTTCCCACCATAAATAAAATTTATCAAGCCACTGATGGTAATAGACTTCATTAGGAGGATTTTTTGTTCTCTTACCAATGTAATCTGGAAATACTCCACTTAATTCATGGAAATAATCTTCTAAAGAATTAGAACTAGAAAATGATTTGCCTTTAAACTCTTCCTTATAATTATAAAATGTTGGGATTTCTCTGGTTAGAAAGACTTCTATCCCTTTCTCGCTTATTTCCGAACTTGAATTTATAATTCTGTCATAAACTGATTTGAAAATATAATTACTTATTCCCTGATCTCTATCGGTTGATAATTGTGTTAGACATTTAATAAACTTATTCCTTTGATTTTCAGTAAGACTCTTTGTTTCTTCAAGAAAAGTCATTCTAATTAACGCACTTTCTCTATAACTTTGGTCCACGTCATTATTCAAAAAACTGATCATTTCTAAAATTTTATTTTCAGGTACATTTAAATTAGAAATATTTTTCGTTTCAGAAAATAAAACTAGAAATGGCTCAAAGAACTCAACCCTATATAAATTTTTATTTGTATTCAATTCATTGTTTAAATTTGACTCCATCAACTGCTCACAAAATATTTTTTTTTCTTCTGTATTTTTATCAAATATTATTCTCTCAATTAATTTTACTAATACATTATTTAGTTTAATAGATTGTTCGCTGTTTAAAAATTCAATAATTTTCAAATCTAATTCTAGTTTTAGGTTTTTAGGTAAAGAAAAATATAAACGAGAAATGATTTCTAAAACTACATCAATTTCAATAATTGAACTCGATTCTTGTTCAATTCTATCTTTTAACATCTCTATAAGAATTTCTAAATTACTATCATTTATTCTGTAAACAAATTCTCTCGAAAAAATATCATCAATTTCTTTTAACTTGATAGTATGTATTCTTTTTATTAGAGAATACAATGGATAAATAATTTCTAAGTTTTTTAGAGCTAGTCCATATTGCCCTTTATCACTTACGGAGAAGTAAAAAGATTCTTTAATTTGTAAAATTGCGTATGCATCTAGAAGTTCTTGTTTTATATAATCTCCCATACTAGATGAAATTTTACCTCTTCCCGGATCAAAACCAGGAGTCTCTTTCGTCCCAATAGTGTATTCATATTTTTTCACAGAAATTAGTGTATGATTGAATTCTTTTTTCGAATTACAATTATTTGAGTTTAGTGTTCTTAACCTTTCGTCACCATAATCAGATTTTTTATTAATCTTTTTTAAAGTATGTAGCGCTACACTTTCCAAAGAAAGTAACCTATATTCATCAGATTGGATCGCCAGCAAACTTCTTATCGTTTGGAGGTAATCTTCAAGAATTATTTTAGCTTCTGCTTCTCTTGAGATTTCCATAAGAATTGCTGCCTTTTTTATTCCCCACTCAATTTCTTTCTCTCCAACTTGCCATTCATTGAGAGAACTTTCAACTTCGCTAATGTTATTAAAAGCTAAGCTAAATAATGTTTGTTCGTAAATAAATCTATGCTTTTGTAATCTATTTAGTGGTATTTCCTCTATTAAAGCTTTATATTCATTGAACTCTTTTTTATTACAATCTAATCTAGCTTCTTGTAACAAGAAAAATAATATGAGTAAATGATTCTTTGTTATATTTTTTCCTAAATCGCTTATTAATTGTTTTAACTTTTGATGCATTAAATAATCTAAAGGAATATAAAACTTTTCAAAGCACCACAATATTTCATTTAAATACTCTAAACAATCCTTATTATTTAAAGTTGTTATATTATCCAATTTTTGTTTTGCATAAATCCTTATATAATCTGCATTCAAACGCCGAATTTCATCCGGCATTATTATCCACCCAGGAAAGGTCTCTCTATTATATTTTATATCTGCTAAACTTAAATTAATTTGTCTATAACTTCGATGAGGCCATTTTGTCTTTTCTTCTCTATCTTTATATGCTAGGAAATTAAATAAATCGCTAAACATGACTTGGTATGGATTTTCAACAGATGAATATATATCTTGAAAATCAATTAGTGTAATACCTTTTGAACTTAGTTCTCCTTGGCGCTTTTTTTGACCATATCCAATCATATAAATTTTAGGCATATGCTCACCTAGATTATTTCTAACCCAAGTAGACCAACGTTCAAAATTTGGATCATCACCTGAGAATCCTAATAAAACAAAGGTTGTTTCCATAATTGATTGTTGTACCATATTAACAAAAGGACTAAATTTCTCGGGATAAATATCATAATCTTTCTTGGTAAATATAAAAGGTCTATTAGATGGAAAACTGCCGTGTAGTTTGATTATTCTTGGTGGGGTAGAACTAGGTATGTCGTTGACATCATAAACAACTTGATAATTACGTTCATACACATTCCTTTTAGCACGTTCTAATAATGTATCATAGTTAGTAGTAAAAATATCAGCCCAAGGAAGATTAAGTAACTTATAATGCAGAGTATCTGGTTCATAATTGTCATCGGGTATAGCTTCTTTTAAAACCTCTTCTAAACTAGCCCTCCCATATTCATCAACATATAATTGTCCTACTTCCAGTACATCTTTATATTTAATATCCGGATGATGACTAAGATTTTTAACTAATTTATTTTTTAAGTCAAACCAGAGAGCTATTTCAGAAAAACCATCTTCTATTTTTTTCGCATTCAAGCTAAAACCAGCGCCTATCATTACAGAAACACGGCTTTTTTTATCTTTAGACCATAAATTATCCCTAATTACTCTTAGATGCGGATACATTGTTAGATTCTCTTTAAAAAATTTATTTAAGTCTTTAGTCAAATTTTAAATCCCCTTCTACCTTTATTTTTCATTTTTTTCTTTCTAATCCTGGAAATCCAATCAACGAATAATTGTTTTCCTCTATTTTATTTACCTATATCAAGTTTCATCTTATTATCTTCCATTTTCTACCTAAGCATCCAACACTAATTATATACAGTTCAACTACCTTTTTAAATCTAATAGTTCCCTATTATTACTATTAATTACAACAAAGTATATTTTTCTACAAATTATGATGATAAAATCCAATTAGAAACATTTGTAAATTAGAGGTGAAAAAATGATATCAAAAATAAAAAAATTACAGAATTTTGGGATTTATCAGGACTTTTCACACACTATTGAACTCAATGAATTTAATAGATTTAATCTTTTTTATGGGTGGAATGGAAGTGGAAAAAGTACCCTATCAAGATTATTTAGGATTCTCGACAAGCGAGAAGTACCTACTGCACTAACTGACTCCTATTTCGAAATAGAATTTAAAGACGGACAGCTATTGACCCCTGATAATTTACCAGATTTCCTTGATAGTATAGTTGTTTTTAATCAGGATTTTATACAAGACAATATTGATTGGAATCAAACTGTTGAAAGTATTCTACTAGTTTCCGAGGAAAAAATTGAGGAAAGAAAAGAATTAAATGATAAGTATCAAAGACAAAAAGATATTTTGAATGATATGAAAAAAATAAATAGGCGGAAAAAACTAATAGTAGAACAAAACCAGAAAACTTTATCTAGAATTGCAAAAGAAATTAAAAGTAATTTTAAATTTTTGGCTACAAACGATAATTATTATATTAACTATAATAAAAATAAGTTGGAACAGTTAATTATAACGAATAAAAGTATCCTATTAGAAAAAAGTGCAATATTAGACGACCCTACACTTGAATTGGTGACAAAAGCCGCTAAGCCAGAAGTAAAAGAAGGAATAGACAATTATATCCCAGAAATTGACTTCACGAAATTAGAAAAAGTTATTAGCGAAATATCTAATCTTCTCCAAGAAAAAATAGTATCAAAGACAATAAGGTTACTTCAAGAAAATTACAGACTCAGTTTATGGGTTGAAGAAGGATTGGAACTTCATCATCAAAAGAAGGCAACAACATGTGAATTCTGTGGAAATGAGATTGGAAAACAACGATTAAAAGATTTAGATAATCATTTTAATACAAGCTTTAAAAATCTAAAAAGTAGCTTATCTACCCAATTACAAACTATCGAATCTCTCTATGTAAACGCAAATACATTCCCATCCCCGGAGATATTCTATGAGGAATTACAAACAGAGTACTTACATAACAAAAAAGAATATGTGCTCGCCATTAGTGAATTAAATTCATATCTACTAGAATGTAAGCAACAATTGATGAATAAGAATAATAGCCCATTTGAGGATTTTTCAATACCTATCTACCTTAATACTGATAAGAAAAACCAGTTAAAAACCATTTCAAGTAATATTAACAAGCTAATATCAATCCATAACATTAAAACAAAAGATTTTAAAACAAAAATAAAATCTGAACAACATAAACTAGAATTACATTACGCGACAGAAGCACTCCAAGATTTTGATTACTTTATTAAATTACAAGAGATTGCAGATTATGAAAAAGAAGTCACAGGACTGGTAAGCGAAGATCGACATGTTCAAAATAGAATTACTGAACTAGAAAGTAGTTTAATAAGTGCTGCATTAGGTGCTGATAAATTTAACCAAAAGCTTTCACAGTTTCTAGGCCATCAAGAGATTTCTCTAGAATTTAATCAAAAAGAAAAAGGATATAATATTATAAGAAATATTAACGGGAATAAAATCAAGGCCAGAAATCTTAGTGAAGGTGAAAAAACTGCCATAGCCTTTATCTATTTCATTACTAAGTTAAAAGAAAACGACAAAAATATAAATGAATCCATTATTGTTATTGACGATCCAATTTCTAGTTTTGATGCTAAAAATCTCTTTAACTCCTATTCATATTTAAGAGATGAGTGTACACATGCTAAGCAACTTTTTGTTCTTACTCACAATTTTGCTTTCTATAGATTAGTAAGGGATTGGATGAAAGGTAAAACTAAAAAAAGACAAGATAATGGTAGACAATTGAAAATCCCTTTGTATTCGTTTTACACTATTGAGACTAACTTTGATAACCAAAGAAATTCCTCCATTGTTAACGCACATTCATCTCTCTTTGAGTATGAAACAGAATACCATTATATTTTTTATAAATTAAGTTTATTTAAGGAGAAAACACAATTAAATATTGAAGAAGCTTATCTAGTAGCTAATCTTTCCAGAAAATTATTAGAATCATTCCTAAGTTTTAAACATCCAAAAAAACGTACTGATTTTAGACAGTTAGCTGCACTTGCCTTTGATGATGAAACGATATTAGAAAAAGTATATCGCTTTATTAATAAATACTCCCATCATCAATATTTTGATTTCCAAGACTATTCATCAGATAATCTTCTTGGTGAAAGTCAAAATATTATTACAGATATTTTCAATGCAATTAGAAAGAAAGATACGGATCATTTTAATGAAATGGAAACCATCATTGCGCATGATCTTATCTCGACTTAACTACAAACAAAAAACCCATGAGTGTTATTCTCTCAAGGGTTTTTTATTAGAAAATAGAGTTTGATTTTTGGTAATGTTAGAATCAAGAAATTTTTGTAAAAGAACCTATTAAATAAATTTATCTCTCAATCCTATAAGTGGCTACACACTTTACTTTTATTAGTTTTTGAAAATGCATTTTTTAAATTCACATAATCAATAACCCTCCCTTTTGTTGAAATTCTAAAATTATTATCTGTTTGTTAGCACTACTAAGAACAACAAAAGTTATCCTGTGGTGATTTTGTAAAAATAAGTGGATTGTAACCACTCTTTACATTCTAAATTACAAAGGCACCTCCCCATAATTGTGAAAACTATCTTTTTTACTCACCTCCAACTTTCATTTTCCTTTTCACTTTTTCACTTATATCCTTACATATCTCAATGAATTGACGTTAAAGATGGATTTTTCCCTCTATGTCAGTAACTAGCTCAAGTTTGCCTTGCAGTTCCTTTAATGATTGTTTGTATCTTGAAGGAATTTGTTTCGAGAATATAAAATTTTTTTGTAGTTCGATCCTCTGATAAATACTGTTCAGAAGATATTACTATAACAAATTTCATTATTTGTTCTTTGAATCTTTGCAAATAATGGAGATTCATTAATTTTCTTTTCACATGCTCAATACTACTATCATGTCGAATTGAAAAAATGGGCTCCACTCCTTCTGGTAGTATAGCACCAAATTCATGACCTTCATTTCATCGTCTTCTAAACGAAAGCGGCGCTCCTTGTCATTTTCTAGACCTAAATGTTTTGTTAAAGCAATCTGTTAAAGATTGCATATACTTGAAGGTTCCATTTTTTTTAATTCTTTTTATTTTTTTGTGGACATAATAACCATAACAACATAGAAAGGTTGATGCTTATGGGTAGAAGGAGGATTGGCAGGAATTCATCATCATCTGATAAATTTCCGGTTGGCCCAGCTTTAGTAATATTAATATTCTTTGGAGTCAGCTTAGCAGGACAGTTTAAAATTGAACTACCAAAAAGTGAAATAGGTAATTTACTCGGACTATTTGTTTTAATTGTTATCGTGAATATTAGTATCTTTAGACTATTTGGATTACAACGTGCATTTAATCGAACTGCGAAGTTAAAATATTGGACCTTCGGACAGAAGTGCAAATTGACACTTTATCTTTTTATATCATTAATGATGTTTGCACCTTCCAATATTATTGGTGGACTTTTATATATTTCATTTTTTCTTGGTTTGTTTTATTTCATCCTTAGAGGAATATGGGATTGGGCTAAAAATATTAATACTTTCATAAATTCCTCAAAAAGGTCGAAAGTTAATTTTGTAGCAATAGAGGAAATTGACAAAATGGATGGAAGGCAATTTGAATTGTTTCTTACACAACTTTATGATGGGCTTGGATATTTTTCTGAAGTCACTCCGCCATCAGGTGATTTTGGTGCGGATGTGATCACGGTTAAGGATAAAACTAAGACTGTAATTCAAGCGAAGTGTTATGGTGAAGGTCAAACTGTTGGCGTAGAAGCGATTAATGAAGTTTGTGGTGGAGCGGGGTATTGGAATGCCCCAAAAAAGATGGTGATTACAAATCGATATTTTACGAAAGCTGCCATACTTTCTGCCGAAAGGAACAATGTGAAACTGATTGATCGTGATAGCTTACAACTTCTATTACGAGAATATCGGGATACAGTGGAGAATAAGAACTCATATATTATGTTTCCATTTAGGAAGCAGGCAAACGAGTAGAAATGAACAATTTTCTCAATAAAGTATAGGATTATGCAGTATATATCTGCTATCTCACTATACTTTTTTTATTTGTAAAATTAACAAATGATCTCTTTTGCTAAAAAAGCCCCATCTTCCGCTATTGCTTAACTTAAGCTTTATGAATAATGTATACCTTGGGTTTGTCTTAGCTCACAACTCTTTCCGTACTTAATCTTTAAAGATCCTTTGAACTGCTCCTTTGGTAACTCTGGGAATGCTTCTTGCCAAAGTTTAAAGACATTCCAATTCTTCCTGTTACGGTCATTGTCCCATAAGGACACTATATGGAATCCATATTCATCTCCACAGCGCTCTAAAAATCGCATGGATCTATAGGTATAGATTCTACCCGAACTGGTGATTTCGTAGATCTCTTCATATCCTTTGATTATCCTTCTTTCTTCCACTGTTCTACCTCCTAAATGCTATGTACTTCTATACTAGGTGAGACTTTTTTATGAACAGCATAAAAACATTATTCTCTTGCATACCTTTAACCTTCATAAATCAAAAGATAATTGATTATCATGTTTTTTGCCTAGTCTACCTTTTGCAAGTAAATCTCTTCCTCTAATACCCTTCTCAAACCTTCTTTTAATAGTTGAAAAAGGTAAACCTGATTCCTTTGCCCATGTATTCATGGTCTTTCTTACACCATTTATTTCAAGAAGATTATGCTGATATCCTTTTGAAGCTAACAAGTTTTCTTCTTTACATCCAGTATCAATTCTTCTTTGTAAAGTTTTATATGGGATTTTACTCGTCTCTGCCCATTCAGCTACAGTTTTAGATTCTCCATTGATAGTTACAAAACGACTAGTTCTTTTGTTTCTTGCTTGTTCAATTTCTGTACTCCATTTACAGTTATTAGGTTCATAATTTCCATTAGGGTCTATACGATCAATTGATAAATCCTCTCTGTAGCCATTTTTATTTGCCCATTTAGCAAACACTTCGAATGTTTTCCATTCTTCACATACCTGAATTCCTCTACCGCCATATCTTTCGTAATAGCTCAATTTTTGATTTGTACATCTTTGATTCATAAGTGTCCATATTCTATATAATCTTGAATATCTCATTCCATGTGTTTTAGTTGTTTCTTCCTTCTGTAGAAAAACACAGTTTTCAGGATAAAAACCTTTGTTTTTATCTTTTCGAACTAACTGCAAACCTTCCTCATAACCATTTTCCTTTGCCCAATTAACAAAAGCCACAGGGTCATCTTTCCACTCTTTACAGATCCATAAATCTTCCCCTTTATAACGATTATCTATATTACTGCCATAGCATTTAAGCCGAATCGTTTTCCAAACCTTATATATTTTGGTTTTGCTCAAACCGTGTTTTTTAACGAACATTATCAGCACCCCGATAATTATTTATTAAATAATTTTACTACATTTTACTTGTCTTTTAATTTTAAATTGTTAACACTATTTTCTGTGTTTCCGCTATCCTAATCCTTTACTATCCTATATTAAAAGGAGCCGATAAATATAACTCTTGTAAACACTCAAGCCCCAGTCTAGGAAATCTGTCCAATTTCAGGTTAAATTAATCGGATATTAGCGTTCGATTGTATAATTACGCTTTTTAACTATACCCAATAAACTTCCATCTTTAAAGAATAATTTGTGTATTAACAAGAACAAATGTTCTATAATAGCGAGTAAGGAGTGATTTTATGGTTATTCGAGACCGTGGAAAGATAAAGTGGGGATCCTCTTTCTTTTTACCGGAACACACTAAAATGCTTAGAGATTTAAAAAGTGATTATTATAAAATTAAAAAACCAATTTTAGACGATTACCAAATTGAAGAGATTGAATCCAAGATCTGTTTAGCGATGGAATTCAATCATTCTATTAAAATTACCACTTGGGAAGGTGGTTTTGAATGGAGTTATAATGGTAATCTCCATAGACTTGATCCTTTGACCAAAAAACTCTATTTAGAATTGTTACAGGAAGACCCTTATATAATGAAGGTTGACTTTAGCGATATTATTGCTGCAGAAGTGCTTGATATGGCCCATCTTATTTCAGGAGATATTTGATTATCATTCTTTATAAAAATAAAAGCGCATCACTTTAAATAAGTGAGCGCTCAAACTTAATTTTTTCTAAGGGTAGCATCCATCTCGATGCTACCCAAATTATTAATTCATTCTGTGTTTTATTTTAGGCTGAAATGTTGAAATCTTCATCCGATAAAAAAATCTGTAGACAGTATATTCGTTAATTAACACTTTGTTATATCTGCAATAAATCCCATCCCACATTCTACCTTCTTGATCAAACAGATAATTTACGAATGTATCATTTATTCCCTGATTATTTTCTAGTTGATTAATTAAATTAATTATAAAATCGTTATCTTGATACGTTTCTTCTCTTAGTATCGCATTGGAGTCGGCATTTACAATTTGCAATTTAAACATTGAAATCATCACCTTCCAGATAAGTTAGTTTTATTATAGGTCTTCTAGGAAGTGATTTTTAATTGAATTGTGGCAAAATAAAAAACTTTTATATTCGAGCTTTTATTAAATAACTCAGCATTTCTTCACCTATTCTTATTGAACTAACGCCCCCTATCGTATTATAAGGTCAGCCAGAAAATATTTCTGGTTGACCATTTTTTATATCGATATATGATAACCGTAGCCGGGGTAGAACG
>NZ_QBBX01000036.1 GCF_003073175.1 Peribacillus acanthi | reverse complement strand
TATTTTACCCGCAATCCTATCCAAAAATGACAAAAGACATCGAGAGGGAGGCCTCTCGATGTCTTTTGTCGACAATCTGAAACGTTCAGAATGAACTGAGCGTTTTTGTTAGCTGTTTGGATTGCTACTTTCACGATCCTTCTTTGCTAAATCGGATGCTGTATTCATGGGAATTGGTGCAATGGTGATAATTAATTCATCTACTACATTCTCTTGAATAAAAGAATGTAACAATTCACCTCCACCTATTTTCTCGGGTAGAACCTAATCAGGACATCAACGGCAGGAAAAAGGGACTACACCGAGAATTAAGTTCTAGGAAGGAAACGCCATTGATAATTGCTGAAAGTCTATAGCCATCCTGCATCAAAGGTGTTAATGTTATTGAAATAACTAGTATAGAAGAAACGTGTGTCCTTACTCTCTTCACTCGAAAGATGATAGATGGAGAGACAGAAGGTAAAGGTATTTTGGATGTTACAAGTCATAGGGCAAGGATGGATTGAAGTGGGAATGTTTGAGAGAGCATTGGACGATGTGAATGAAGCAATCATGATGGTGGATGGTTACCTTAAAATCGCCTATGTGAATGGACGTTCCGAGAGGATGTTCGATTTCAAACGGGACGAGGTGTTGGGTCGGAAGATGACGGATGTTATAAATATTCCGGAAGTTACCCGTTATATTCAATGGACTTTGGCCCATCATCAGGAGTCAACAAGTGGAACCATGGAGGTGGAATGGAAAGGGAAACTCCGACACCTCTGTGTGCGGATCAAGTCCATGGAATTGTCTGTGGGTATTCAAGGGGCGACGTGTTTTTTCGAGGATAGGACGGAACAGGTGACTTTGAACGATGAATGGAACTATGAAACGCACAAGTTCAATCGGAAGTTTATCTCCTTATATATGAAGGATCAGTATTATGGACATGTATGGGTTAACCGGGATATCTCACATAGGAAACAGGCTGAAATGAAGGTTGAGCAGGCGAGACAGGACGCGATTCGTGCCAATCAAGCCAAGAACAGGTTCCTTTCCCAAATGAGCCATGAATTACGAACTCCTTTGAATAGCATCGTTGGGTTTTCCCAGATTCTGTTGGATAGCGACGATCATTCCTTGATGATGACGCACAAATCCAAACTAAAGAGAATCCTGAATGCAGGGGTGCACCTCTCCTCTTTGATTAAGGACATGCTGGATTTCTCCTTGATTGAAGTGGGGGACATTCAACTGGATCTAAAACCGGAGCGCTTGAAGCCGATTTTGTCTGATTGTGTTAGGTCGATGCAGAACGAGGCCGAAGAGAGGGAAATGGAGCTTATTCTTCTTCCGTCAGATGATAAACTATCCATAGAATGCGATGCGGTCCGCTTTAAGCAGGTTATGCTAAACCTGATTTCCAATGGCCTTAAGTATAACACTCCAAAGGGGACGGTTACGGTAAGGGCGGTGGAGGAGCGTGATGGAATTAAGGTCTTGGTCAGGGACACAGGTTTGGGGATCTCTAAGGATCTCCAAACACGCATCTTTTCTCCTTTGTTTCGTTCTTCATCTCATAAGGAAATAGAGGGGACCGGTCTTGGTCTCTCCATAGTGGCTGCACTCACTAAAAAAATGGGTGGAGATTATGGGGTGGAAAGCGAGGAAGGAGTAGGCTCCACATTCTGGGTTACATTCCCGAAATCCCAGGTTCCATCAGAGCGTATCGACCGTACACAGGAAGCTGATGCGGATGGAGAAGCTCCAGGGAAGTGTAAAGTTCTGTATATAGAAGACAATCCGGATAATTTGCTTCTTGTAAAGGAAATCGTGAAGTATTCAGGTATGAACATCGACTTGATTCATAGCCAGGATGGCCTCTCCGGTCTTCGGGCTGTGGACGAACATCGTGTGGACTTGATTCTGTTGGACATGAACCTGCCGGACATGTCCGGAGAGGATGTGCTGAAAACCTTGAAGGAGGCGCAACACACCTGTGACATCCCGGTCATCGTCTTAAGTGCCAACGCGCTAAGGGAGCAAAAGGAACGGGCCTATGCGTTAGGGTGCTGCGAATATATCACGAAACCCCTCGATATCAAGTTTTTCATAGAAACCCTGCAGGAGAATCTTAAGCATAATGGGTGGGAATGAGTGTAACAGGGTCGGTACTCAAGGGGCAAAAATGTAACTAGCATCTCTTTCCCTGGAACTTTATTAGTTGAAGTAAAAGAAGTATAAAAAAGTGCTTAGGGCAGACTCTGAGCACTTTTTTTTGATATCACATTTTTAAAATCGTATTATAAGTCCTCAATTTTTGAGAATCGGAACGATCCATAATATTCTCGATTTTTTTGTACTAAAAATTCCTTTCATACCCGTACTGTTTCTATCTATAAGGAGAGGCATCCCAATACCTTACACGTATCCAGGTATTTCATCTTTTAAATGGACGAGTCGTTCCTTCCAAGATTCAAGATGCTGCAATCGTGTTTCCTCATCTGCACCTGCCGGGAACAGAAAGGGTTCTAATACGGTCATTCCACAATAGTATAGCTTCTCGTGTTGAATATTAAACAATCGCTCTTCCATTTTGCCTTTGATTCCGTTTTCTCCATACTCTGAGAGGTCCTCCGCTCCATGAGTCACAGATACGATGGCCTTTTTCCCTTTTAAGTTCCCTTCCTCATATCGACCTGGACCGTACGCAAAGCTATACGAAAATACTCGATCAAACCAGCCCTTTAATATCGCGGGGGAGTCAGTCCACCACATTGGATATTGAAAGATAAGTAAGTCCGCCCAGGTTACTAGTTTTTGTTCTTCGACAATATCCACTGAGAAGGTGTTATTTTTCAAGGCATGGTATTGTTCGGAAATATAATTGAGTCGGTTTGGATTTTTAAGAACAAGAAAATCGTCTTGGTCCGCAATGGCTTTAAATTTTTTTGCGTATAAGTCGGACACTATGACCTGATGACCATTCTGTTCCAAAATTTCTACTGTAAGGTCTTTTATTGCCCCGTTTAACGATTGGCCGTCTGGATGGGCAAATACGATGAGAACTTTCATTTTCATTCCCCTTCAAATGATATAGTAGTTTTTCGCTTTGGTACGTATTTCTATTGTAAGTATTCGATATCCTTCGCTCTGTTCCTTCTTCTACCGTACCCTTAAGTCCAATAAGAAAAGCTGCCAAAATGACAGCAATGTTTTTCATATGAGGAGGAACATATACCTTTATATATAGGGTCAACCAATGTGGCATTGTCGTGCCACCCTTATTGCCAATGGAATCGCTGATTGGAATGGAAAAAAGGCGGTATTAAATCTATGGATTCCCATCACAGGGGAACCCATATTGTTCTTATTCAACCATGATCGCCATAACCTTGTTGACAGATACAACAGAAAATATTCATAATGAAGAGAGAAGAAGAACACGAAAGGATGGGGATGATGGTGTTGGTGGGTGTCACGGAAGCGGGAGAAATTCTAGGATGGGACCGGAGAAAAGTATCCACCTACCATTCAAGAGGTGTCATGCCAAAGCCTGTGGTGAATCTTTCAAGTGGGCCGATTTGGATGAAAAGGCAAATTCAATGCTATAAAGAACAAAAGGAGTTCGACCAGAAGGTCTATTATCATGATGGAATGACTCTTTTTGAGTGCAGGAAGAAAGCGACTCCAGTGCCGGTGAGAATGCCATTAGGGGAGCTGGAAGGAAACGAGGATGGCGTTCTGTTGTTTCATAAGGAGGATTTGACAGGGTTGTCTCAAGAAATCATGAATAATACGCCTATCGCCAAGTTCCTCTCCTACGAAACCGTAAGTTTTTTGCATGGATATAGTTTGATTTCCGAAGAAACGTTCCACTACTTCCAAGAACATTACGTACCGGTGAATCTAAAGATATATGACTTACATAAGGAAGGAGTGAAAACGGATGACCAACATGAACATGAAGACGCTTAAGAAGAAATTCCTCGATTACTCGAAAGAGATATTTTCGGAATATCCGCAAGTCTATGACGAATGGAAGATGGATATGGAATACCTATTATCTTCGGATAGGGAGAATTACCAACCCTCCCAATCGTTAAAGGCATTCATTGTCATCATCGACCGATTGTCCAAGAATCATGACTTTGATCTCCATGACCTAGATAACTGGATCCTTCCCTATGGGGATACTATTCGGGATTTTGTCATTCCTTATATCAAGCCTTTTATGGAAAAAAGGGTCAAGTCCCCCAAATCGAGCAATCGGGAAGTTATCAATAGCCTTTTGAACCAAAGTTTTACAGAATCGGGTTCGGCCCTACTTTTCCATAAGCTTAGGGAAACGATCAGTAAGAACGATTTTGATGTGACGACAAGCGTCCCAACTGCCAAGATTGCAGAACGGGCATTGGAAGCCACCGCTCAGGTCAGGGCAGAAAACCAATTGTTGAAGATGAAGAGCAGTGAGGCGATTGAACAATGGAAAAACCTCACCTCACAGGCGATTTCATCGATGGATGACTTGACCGCGGACATCTTTGACATCATCTCGATACTATGGATGCAACAGGTCACACATAAAGATCAAATGATCCATTTTCATACCGACGATGCCTTGAACTTACGGCAAGTACAGGGAAGGAACCAGGATGTGGATGGGTATCAGACCTCTTACCGAAAAAAAGAGCGAGACGACATCATGAAACGACTGGCCGCTTTGACCACCATCTGGATTAGGATCGAGCGGGAAAATCTAAGGTTTATTAGTGAAGATCAAGAGAAAATCGAAGAAATCGGTCAAGTCCAGTTCAATCCGCTTTTTGTAGTGGACAGTGTGACGGTGGCGTACCGGGGGGAAAACCCGATTGGTATCTATGAGTGTAGCATCCGCCCTGGGGAGCTGCTTTCGAACTTCCTATATGGATCGCAAAAAAGCAGCGGATTATTAGCCATCAAGACGTTGCAATACCACCCGATTAAACAAAAGTATCATAAACGACTTTCTCGTTACCTCTCCTGGCAATGGCGGATCCGCCAAAAGAGTGCGGATTATCTCCGTCCGTATAACATCGGAGGGGAAAAAGGCTTGCTTAAGGTGATGGACCTGGATGTGAACCCTCGTTATGGCTCCAGAATCAAGGAACAGTTCGAGGATATCCTGGACAAGCTTCAAGAAGACGGCATCATCAAAGAATGGTGCTACAAGGATGCTGATTTAGAGGAACAGATTGAACGTGAACGGAACTGGTTCACTAATACGTGGCTGAAGGCGAAGGTTCAAATTATCCCGACCAGTGAAATTACTGGTGATCAAGAAGCCGAGGACACGTTGTTATTGGATCGTGAAAGCTATGATACGGTTAATCTATCGGATTTATTGATGGGCATGACCGAAAAGGAAACGGCAGCCACTAAGGAAGACATCCAAGAAAAGACGGTGTCACCGGAGAGCATGGTGGAAGAACGTAAATCACGTGGAATGAGTCTACAGGAAGCGGCAAAAGAAATGGGAATCTCCCATAGCACCCTGTCCCGCTACGAAAGGAATCTCATTAAGCGGCCGTATACGGATAGCATCGACAAGATGAAGGCATGGTTGAATAAGGAATGAGCACTGATTAACGTGCTCATTTTTTTATTATAAGAAGTCATCCTTCTTATTTTACTAACGGGGTAGGATAGTGTAACACGGAATATATTACTCACTCATATGGTATAATTTTCTAAATGGTATATAAAGGGGAGAAGGAAATGGGGTTTCTAGGAATCTTATCTCCGTTGCTGTTTTTAGGAGGTATTATTTTTTTGATGTACTATCTGCCGTTTTTAGCAAAAGATTCAAAGAAAATAACAGATTCAACTGAAGAAATAAAGAAAAGCTTAAAAATAATTACAAAGCAAAATGAAGAAATCATAAATCTATTAAAGTATAAAAATAATGAAGACGAATAAACAAAGAATCAGCTGTCATTTTGGCAGCTTTTCTTTTTGACTTTGTTAACTAGTATTGTTGTTTTTCAGGGGAAAAATGGGAACGCCTGATTGGGACGTTCCCGTTCTTATTCCGTTAAAGCATCCGTAAATGAAATAAGGTGATTTACCAGTGTACTTGAAGTTTATTCCCATTTGGGTCATAAAAGTGGAAAAAGGTATGACCATTATCTTCTTTAATATCCTCGACCTTAACTTGATTATCAATTAAGTGTTGATGAAATTTAGATAATTCTGGACTTGTAAAGCCAATGCTAAATTCTTGTTTATTATCAATTGTAAAATGTGAAAATGTTTCATCTTCGGTAGGAACTAAGATAAGTAAGAAAGGTCCTTCATTTACTTTTAAAATTGCAAGTTCCTCAGTAATATTTAGTAACTGGAGCCCTAATACATCTCTATACCATTGTGCAGACAGTTCTAAATCTTTTACAGGAATTCTAATATAATGTACTTGTTCAATAAATGATTTACTCATGGCCTTCGCTCCTTTCTTTACTCTGGTATATCAAATAGTTCCCTTTCTACATCCCTTTTTCCTTCCGATTATTGAATTAACCTGACCTTAAACGGAACAATAACCTTCCTATTATTTGGAAAACTCCGGTAACCTGAGTTTGGTATAAAGTATGTGGAGAAATACCATATTAAGCACCTATTTTTTCTGAAGTAATTTCAATGTTTACCTTAGTCGTGGAACGTAAATTGAATAGAAGGAATAGCATTCCACCTGCAATAGGCATGAAATAAGATGGAAGTAAGTTTAACAGAACTCCTGAAGTCAGCATCGCCATAGGAAGCATCGTTTTCCCTATACTAATACCCATGCTGATTACTCTGCCCCTATATTCATCTGGAATCTCCTTTTGCATGAAAAAAGAAATAGGGATATCAATTAACGCTACGATGGTTCCAATAAAGAACATGACCGCGCTGTAAAAAACGATATAAAAGATAGGCTGCAATGGAAAACCTTCTAGCATGACTGGGAATCCTATGATGATCATAAAAATCGATAAGGAAAAACTTAAATACGTTAAGAGAGAGGAATAGGATATTCTTTTAGTGATTTTTTTTACCAGTACAGCCCCTAGGATCATACCCACTGGGAAAGCGGCGTGGATCATACCAAATTCCTTTGAACCTAGTTCAAGAACTGTATTAATGATATAGGGTAATGGAATAGTCACAGCAAAACCGAGAAAGAAATTTAATGTAATTAAGAGGATAAACAAATTCATGATACTCTTTCTTTCTAACAAATAGTGAAATCCATCCTTTATATCTCGAATAATATGAATGTTCCCACCAGAAGACTCTTCATTGGAATGATGCTTGAAAAGCTTAAAATTAATAAACATCATCGAAAATCCGGAAAAGATAAAGGATATGCCATTGATGATAATAAACGTTTTGATATCAAAAATGGCAAACACCATTCCCCCTAGTACTGGCCCCATAATAGTGGCGACTGAATCAATTATTTTACTAATGGAATTCATATTCATTAACCTTTTTTCAGACACCATGTTAGGCTTTGCTGCTTCTAGCCCTACCCCAAAGAAGGTAGTAAACAAAGTCATCAAAAAGGTAGTAGCATAAATAAGAAATAGATGTAATCCCACTATATTACTTAACACATAAACAAAAACTAACAACACTCCGTTAGCCAAGTCCATCGAAACGACGATTGTCTTCTTATTGAATTTATCAGCCATCACTCCGGCAAACGGATTCATTAGAATCATTGGAATAATGCCTAATATGAGGGTAACTGCAAAACTTAACGCCGAGCCTGTTAGCTTTAATACATATAAACCTAACGTAAAATTATAAATAGCGGTACCAAATATCGAAACGGTTTTCCCAGTAGAATAGAGGAATAGGTTTTTTCTTTCATGTCGGTCCTTTTCCCCACTTATACTTATTGGTAATGCGTTCATGAATCATCCACCTCGCTTCACTTCTTTCAAATAAAGTGTAAGTCGTCGGGTGAACCCCATATCAATAGATAGATTTCATGTAATTTTTAATGGAAAAATACAAAAGATAGGGTGAACCCTACCTTTTTCCAAAACACGTATAAGTACAAATCACTTCACCCTGTACAAAGAAATCTTCGTACCTCCCGCCTTTATCCATCGTTTCAGAAGTCCTGTCCTCTAGGATCCTGTACTTTAACGCTCTAATGTTTTTCTGAATTTGATTTATTGAAAAGTTATCTCTATATTTGGGTTCGATTTTGCTTTTATGGCTGAAATTTTCAAAACCAAAATAGGACCCCAATAAATATCCGTCGGGTTTAACTAGGGAATCCACTTGAAGAAGCAAAAACTCCTCATGAGAAAAGCTATAATTGCTTGTCCCCGATTGATCGATGATCATATCGACAGAATGATTCTGTATAGGAATGTCTAGAAAATCTGCACAAATAAAAAGAACCCTTCTTTTGATATCAATCTTTTCAAGCACCCTTTTTAAAAATCGCTGCCGCTCCAAGTTGCGATCCACAGCAATATAGAGGCAATCCTCAGGCAATTCTTGATAAATATTTCGCAGAAAGAATCCCGCTCCTGTTCCTAACTCAAGTAGTATTTTATGGTGCAAATCAACTTGACCCAGCTTTCTTTTTGCCCAGTGAAGTCCTATATTTAGATTTTCTAAAAAAGCTGGGTCGGTTTCTTGAATGTATTCAGGAATATGATTATCAAATGAAATTCCAGCGATAGACTGGAACGGTTTACCGATACATAATATACCCGAATCAATAGAATACTTTTCCCCACAATCGCAGATTAGTTGCCCTTCTAGAATCTGATTCCTACTGATCATTCCATCTTCAAGCGTGAGTGATTCACTACATTTTAAGCATTTCAGTAGATTAAGTACTTTTAAATCAATCCCCATCATTGAGCTAGAATTCGCAGATTTGGCTGATATATCTTCCAATTTCTGCTTTAGTTGGTCTTTACTTTTTACTAAATTATGGATTTCCTGTTCCAACTTCTCGTATTTCTCCAAAAACAGAGATTGATAGTAGGGATCTTTTTCATAATCCGTAAATTTCCCTATTTTTATATAAAGAAAAATCATTTTAATCTCATGTAAACTAAAACCCATCCCCTTATATTCCAAAATAAGCTCTAAATCATTTTGACATCGCTCATCAAAATAATACTGCCCACCCTTCTTTTCGGGCACAATTAATCCTAAATCCATATAGTGTCTAATGGTATCAATACTTAAATGATTCGCTTCCCCAAATTTACCGATTCTCATCGTATCATCACCCGTACAAATTATTTATAAGAAGTAGTTCTTTTTCTGAGTTGAAAAATCCTACATAAATGAGAAATATAAAATAACGACAACTAGGCACCATCCAGAACTTTGGAGGACCGGGCCCTTGTTATTGTTACTACATCAATAAATGGTTTGAAATTATGATGATACTTGAGACGATTTAGAGAAAATCTTGAGAAAAAGAGGAGATATTCAATTGTTTAGGAATGAAAACTCACGTATAACGGACTTGGGTTACACCAAAATTACGAATTCTAAAGAAGTAATAAATCGACTTGTCACTTCGCTTGAATTAGAAAATAAATCACCTTTTCTTTGGGAAGATTTATATGAATTTGTTGAAATATTAGATTTTTATCACGAAAATGAATTAGTCAATTTGTTAATGAATATAAAATCTATTAATTTATATCTCTTTCCTGAAATTACAGTTCCTATGGGTGAAAATGCTTCCTGCTTCACTGTGGGGAACAGGAATGATACAGAGGTCTTTATTCTTTCGGATAAAAGCAAGTTTATAAATGATTTAGACCATTTTTTTGTTGATGACTATTATATCTTTGATGATTCATTTTCTTGGATAATTGCAGTCAGTCATGAAGAACAAGATGAGTTAGGACACAAAGTTATCTATTTAAAAAAGTAAAAAACGTAAAATAAATAAACATGTTTTATTAAACGGGGAGCGGTGATCCAGCATGATTATCGCTCATTATTATGGAAGTTCGATGTATATGATTAATGGTGGAAATGATAAAGAAACACGGAAACTATGGGATGCTATGTTTACATTAGGGCTATTGTCTTTATTAAAGGACAGTCATGACTCACAGATTGATGATAAGAAGTTTAAGCAATTGCTTTTGCAAATTATTATCGGAATAATATTTGCAGCAATATTGTTTTCGATTGGATTTTTGATATTAGACTAAAGGGAGATTGCGGTGATCCAGAAGGATTATCGCTCTATTTAATTGAATAAAGATTAGATGCAGCTATGTAAGTAAAGGGGAGTTTAGTTGAACTAAGGTTTCTGATATTCAGGGTAACATCAGGGGACAATAATCTCTAATATTAGCTAAATAAAGGGGATTATTGATGAAAAAAATAATTGTTCTTACCTTATTGGTATCTGTCATTTTAAATCTTTCACCAATTTTTACTCACGCTGAAAATAAAGAACTTATGAAAATTTTCAAAGAGTTTGTACCACCAAACTCAATACTGATAAGTCCTAATGAACCTAAATCAACTAAACCATACCAGTTATATGACTTTAACCAAGATGGACAAGAAGAGATTATTATTACTTTTGAAATAAAGGCAAAAGAACAACCAATTCCTTCACAATATGGCGTAATAGTATTAAGAAAAGAAAATGAAAGATGGGAAAAGACTTGGGAGACCCAAACACAGGGGGTAGGATTAGATTATTCAGGTGTTATTGATATAACTGGTGATGGTATTAAAGAGTTTCTCTTTGGTGTCACAATTGGTGCTTCAGCAGGAAATAGACTAGGGATTTTTAAATGGAATAATAATTCTTTAAAGATGATAGCAGAAGTTCCGTATCATATGATAGAGCTAATAAGTAATAAGAAAGTTGGTATAGCCGTTTGGCAAAGGTACATTGCAGATACCTATTTTGTTGATGTTTTAACATGGAATGGAGAAAAATTAGTTCTAGATGAAGAACTATACTCTAGTTACTACCCTGCAATTGAAAAATTTTATAACGATAAAATATCAAAAATGAATGCGTGGTTCTATTGGTATACACTTGCAGATGCTCAAATAAAGGCAAATTTATTTGATAAAGCTAGGAATTCTATACAGAAAGGAATTACATTAGCAACCCAATTTTCATTATCTGATGCAGTAGAAAACTTTAAACAATTAAGTGATAAGTTGGATAAAAAGAAAAAATCATATTAAGCTATCGGGGGGCGGTGATCCAGGCGGTTTAATCGCCTTTTTTGTTGAAATCCTATTTGAACGGGTAGTATAACTATAAATAAAATTAACACATTTTATATCAATCACACTACCTTTACTACAGCCTTATCGACTATCATCCAATCAAAAAAGAAGTGAACCAAATAGGTACACCCCTTATGACCTTTTTTATTTAGTGACCATTTCTTTAATCAAATTTTCATCAATAAATGGCATAATAGTTATTACTTCTCTAATCCCATTTTTTGAAATGGCATCTAAAGCCATTTCGTTTAGAAATTCTTTCTCTATAAATGGGGCAATGGATACAAGTGATTGAATTCCATTTGCTTCATAACTTTTTCGAGCACACTCACTTAACACATTATCACTTATAGAGTGAGCGATAGAGGCTAATCCTCTCAAACCATTCAACTCAAATTCTTTCTTTGCACTCTCATCAATCACCTCTTGACTAATGAACGGAACCATCTGTGTTAATCCTTTTGGCCCATTTGTTTCAAGCTCCTGCTTTGCACATTCATCAATCAGTTCCTGAGTGATGAATGGAGCCACGACTGTTAACCCACTCAATCCATGTAACTTAAATTCTTTTTCTGCCCAAGCATTTAGATTTTCTTGGCTGATATATGGTGCAATTGTTGCTAATCCTTTTAGACCCCTAATTTCAAATTCTTTCTTTGCTAACTCATCAATGATATCTTGACTGATGAAAGGTGCTATTAATGCAAGGTCTTTTAAAGATAACTGACCCTCTATTTTTTGATAAACCCTGTCAGCTTGGTCTAATGTAAGGATTGGTGCCACATTAATGAATTCTTCTTTGTCAATTTGCTTTGTCTCCGTAAGGTTTTCATTTTCAACCAGATCTTTGACTAAATTTATTCCTTTACTATCGCATAATAAATCATCTATCGTGACATTAAATACCCGTGCAAGCTCTGGGAGTTTAGAGATATCTGGCATTGTTTCTCCTCGTTCCCAGTTACTAATGGCTTGAAAACTTACCCCTAACAAATCTGCAAGCACCATCTGTGTAATTTTATTTTCCTTTCGCAACTGCACAATTCGTTTTCCTACTTTTTTCATGTCAAACAAATCAATCACCTCTTTTATAAGAATAAAGTAAGTGTAGCTTCTTGTGGGAAGGATTCCTATCAAGTAATACTTGAGTTTTGGAATATGAAAATCAAGTATCGGTTGAATTCGTTGTTTGACGGTTGTTTTTTCTGATATTCTTTTCCATCTGTTTCAGAATATAAAAGAATTTATTGTAGTTTGTGAAAGAAAGTACTTAAACGGGGCTTATCTTATCTAACTAACAATACCAAGTCATTAACTGCGTAGTACAAAAATACTGTTCAGCAGGAATAACTAAAAGGCTGATAGTTATGGTTTCGCTACGTTGTTAATTTATACAAGTTTCTGTCTGGAAGCCCAAAAGCACATTATTACTTTTCAACAAGCGGTGAGTTGATGAAGGAAATCCAATTCACATACAGAATATTACATATATGTTGTTTGTGGCTGGGAGGATTTTTGAAAGTTATCAATGGAATAATAATAGGTTGTGTTTTTAGGTTTAATATTTGGATCAATGTTAGATTCAAATATTACTTGCATGTTTCTAATGATAATAATTGCATTGTTGATTGTTCTTTCTATTCAACTTGAAACACCAATAAAAGCGCTAAAAAAGCTTCAATAAATATACGTTTTTGGAATGGAAAATGTTTTTTAGTTAAGTATAGGGCTATTTAATAAGAGGGGTATCACATTGAATAAGAAATTAAGAAAATCATCAACAGATAGATCTATATCTGGGGTTTGTGGAGGTATAGCTGAGTACTTTGGGATATCTTCTTTTATGGTAAGACTTTTATTTATTATTTTACCTGCTAATTTAGTTATATATATTATTCTAGCAAATACTCTTCCTGATAGCCCTCCGTCATTATAATACACATACTTTATTTTTAAATGATTATTTATGATCTATTAAAGAGAGTAAAGTTACAATAGGCTGACAACTTTATTAATAGTGTTCAAACTGGCGGTGATTCAGAAGGGTTATCGCTTTTTTATTAGTCTTCTATTTCACTACCATGAAAATTCACTTCTGTGAGATTCGAAAAATGGCAATACTTAAATAGACGCAGCTCATTCTACTTTTTAAAAGGGGAGGAGCGTCTGATCTTGGTGTTTATTTACTTGTTTTTTGGATTAGGAAGCTTCTGTTATCGTTACCTTATAGCCTAAGTTTTCTAATCTTCGAACTGAATGACGTACAATGGATACCTGTCTTTGTTTGTCAAAGTAGTCTTCGCCTAAGTCTACATACATTTCTTTTCTAGTTAACAAGTAATATGCAATCCGCAATATCGCATGGGCAACTACAATAGCTGCTCTTTTATTTCCTTTTCGTCCTGCTGTTCGTCGATACAATGCACCAAGATAGTTTTTTGAACCTCTTACAGATTGAGCTGCTTCAGTTAATGCTGATCTTAAATACTTATTTCCTTTTTTAGATTTAGTTGATTTTCTTTTCCCAGCACTTTCGTTATGTCCAGGTACGAGAGCTGCCCATGAACAAAGATGAGCTGCAGTTAGAAATTGGTTTTTAACATCAGCACCGATTTCTGCTAGAATTTGTTCAGCCATTCTTCTGGCGATTCCTGGAATCGAATCTAATCTTACAATTTCTTCTTCATAAGAGTTAACTCGTTCGGCTATCTCTTTATCTAACATTTCAATTTGCTCAGTTAGAAAATCAATGTGAGTTAAGATCGTTTTGAGCATTAAGCGTTGATGTGGGTTAACATAGCCCTGAAGTGCTATTTTAAGTTCTTCTTTTTTCTTTTTCATTGTACGACGAGCGAAGCTTGCTAGTTTTTCAGGGTCATCTTCGCCATCTGCAATTGCTCGAAGCATATCCTTAGATGAAACGCCCATAATATCAGATACAACAGAGCCCAATTTAATATTGGCTCCTTCCAAAACTTTTTGGATCCGATTATGTTGTCTGGCGCGTTCTTCAATAATACTACGGCGGTACCGTACAAGTTCCCGTAATTCTCGTTGATTCCGATCAGGAATGAAACTTGCCTTAAGTAGCCCGTGCCTAAGAAGTTTGGCAATCCATTCTGCATCTTTAACATCTGTTTTGCGTCCTGGGAGAGCCTTCATATGTTGAGCATTCACTACTAAAAACTCAATTCCTTCAGACTCTAATAGGTTAACAATAGGTTTCCAATATACACTTGTGCTTTCCATCGCTACATGAGTACAGTTACTCTCCTTAATCCAATTCACTAACTTTAATAGAAAAACAGTTTTAGTTGAAAACGTTTGAATCTCCTTTCCTTCTGGTGTCATAATGCAAGCAGTGATATTGTCCTTATGGACATCCAAACCACATGCTCTTTCAATGATTACATCCACTGAAATCTTCCTTTCTAGGCTTGTTATTTCGAGGCTGGTGCAACAATCAGAATTAGGATTAATCTACCATGAGTGCTTCCCGTAAGGGAGCGACAGTTTGTGGTGCACCGTGGTTGTTGGAGTCAGACTATAGGATGGGCTCTAAGGCACCATAGTGACTCGACCTTCCTCTTCCAGCCTTAGAAACATTATGGACGGATTCAATACATTTTCATTCTTTGTGGTGAAACGCTGATTTTTGCGTTTCATGGATGGCTATAGGGGCAGCATTCCTGTAATGACTGAAAATGAGATTTGAACAAAAAAATAACCTCTTGGTAGAATGAGAGTGTCCTGAAGCTGG
>NZ_QBBX01000035.1:7459-16096 GCF_003073175.1 Peribacillus acanthi | reverse complement strand
TGACTTGCTCATAAAATGTCTTTATTAAAAAGACTAAAATTTAAACGTTGACGTATTGTTTTGTTTAGTTTTCAAAGAGCAATTCTTTTATCTTATCGCTCAGAAGCGACTTTATTAATATATCATTTCAACACTGTGAAAGTCAATAACTTTTATAAAGTTTTTTAATAAAGTTTTTCGTATAATTCCTTTAAGCATCAGCGACGTTTACTATAATAACAACTAATCTATTCTTATGTCAATATAATATAGGGAATTTTTTAAAATAGAATTTCTACTTATTCTCCCAAATAATACGTCTTTAATTTTTCTTCTACTATTTTGCCCTGATACTCCTTCACTCTATAAGCACTAGCCGATGGCCTTGAACTTACAATATGCTTTAATTCTTCATTAATATAATGTAGTGCGACTCCATCATCAGCAGCTATTCCACCTTGAATCGTTTTTGTCTGAATGTATCTATTATAAGAGGGTCTCCGTAATTCTTCACCTTCATAGTGGGGACAATGACTTCCTTTCAAAAACCCTAGACATTTGATTGGTTCAACTCCATCTCCAAATGAATCTGTAACACCTTCCTCGAACCAACAAAGAGCTCCTGCACTTATACCAGATAAAATTATCCCTTGATTCCATGCCTGTTTCATTACTTGATCAAGTTTCCATTCCTTCCAAAGTGCTAATAAATTCTTCGTATTTCCCCCACCAACAAAGATAATATCTTTGCTCAATAGATAACCCTCTAAGTCTCTAGCAGGTGGGTTAAAAAGAGATAAATGACTAGGAACACAATTATGTGACTTAAAAGCATGATAGAAACGAGAGATATAATTGTCTGAATCTCCGCTCGCAGTTGGAATGAAACATATTTCAGGTTTTTCTTTTGTTGACTGTCGTAAAATATATTCGTCCAGTAGCGGGTTATCAGGTTCCATAGAAAACCCACCGCCACCCAGAGCTATAATTTGTCTCAAAAAATCAACCTTTCCATTACTTAGTAGTTAATAGAAGGATTTTATCATGTTCTAATTTATGTGTACTACACTATTTTTCTACTACATATTTAATTTTACTAAAGGAAGTATTAGAAAACTTAGCTAGCGTCAACCCTATACGCCGGGTTATGCCTAGTTGAACTTCTACTTTATTCCTAAATTGGACCACTACTTCGACTTATATTTTTGCTGCCAATTGATATATTCTTAAAGTACAAAAAAACCCGTCAATGACGAGTTATTTTATAGTTTCTATATGACCCAGTATTGAATAGCAGCTAACGCACAAACTCCCGGTATTCCTAGGAAACCTGCCACAGCAGCAGTAGCTGGGTTAATGGGTACGTGAACCCCTATACTATTGCCAAAAGCATTCAAAAAGAATAAAAAGATCGCACCAATGATTATTTTTATGAATGCTCCTCCAAGAAAACGCATCGGTTTTACTGGCGCTCCCATTACCAATAACAAAAGAATCAATCCAGTGATGACCGTCACAAAAGCAATTGGTTCCAAAATAAAAACCTCCTTATTCATTAGCTTGTACTAACAAACTATGAATAAGGAGGCTTTTTCAGAACAGATATTCATACTAATTTCAACATCTATCTCTATAGATTACCATGTGCGTTGAACTTGGATGTTTCTTTGTTTCGCTTCTTTAAATAAATAAAAATATTTAGCCTCTGCAATTTTTGCAGATACAATGATATCTTCTGATGGATCTAGACTTTTATCTAATAGAGATTTATGGATCATCCAATTTTTCTTCATATCACCAAGGTGGTTCAAAAGATGTTGATCATATTCTCTGCGTAACCAGCCTTTTTTTCGAAAAAACACACATGACCCTCCTTCTCAATTCTTTAAATCTCTCTTCTTCCTTCTAACGCCTTCGAAAGAGTGACTTCATCTGCATATTCCAAGTCTCCCCCCACTGGTAAACCGTGAGCAATCCTTGTTACTTTAATGCCGGATGGCTTCAAGAGACGAGAGATATACATCGCAGTCGCCTCTCCTTCAATATTAGGATTGGTTGCTAGAATGACTTCTTGTATCGTTGCATCTTGAAGTCTCTTTAATAAACTTGGAATATTGATATCTTCTGGACCGATTCCATCCATTGGAGATATACTTCCCTGCAACACATGGTACAGACCATTGAATTCCCTCATTTTCTCCATGGCGATGACATCTTTTGGATCTTGAACTACACAGACTACATCACGGTCTCTTCTAGGGTCTTCACAGATGTAACAAGGATCTTGGTCAGTGATATGTCCACAAACTGAACAATATGTTAGGTTTCGTTTTGCATTGACTAGTGCCTTTGCGAAATCCAAGACCGTGTCCTCTTTCATGCTTAACACGTAAAATGCTAGTCGAGCAGCAGTCTTAGGACCGATTCCAGGCAGTTTCATAAAGCTATCAATTAGCTTTGATATGGGTTCGGGATAGTGCACGATTTACGCCTCCTAGAACATGCCGCCAGGAAGATTCATTCCCTTAGTAAATTGTCCCATCGTTTGGTTAGTCAATTCTTCAGCTTTTTTCAATGCATCATTTGTTGCAGCTAGAACTAAGTCTTGTAGCATTTCAATATCATCCGGATCTACTACTTCTGGCTTAATAGTGACTTCAAGCACTTCTTTATGTCCTGAAACAACGACAGATACCATTCCGCCACCAGCCGTTCCTTCAATTCTTTTCTCACCTAGCTCTTCTTGTGCCTCAGCCATTTTCTTTTGCATTTTTTGCATTTGTTTCATCATGTTTTGCATATTACCCATTCCACGCATCATAATTGTTTCCTCCTACTTAATCATTAATTTCTATTAGTTCATCACCAAATAATCTACGAGCTTCAGCAACGAGAGGTTCTTCTTCCACCTTCTCTGCCTCTTCCTGTAATCCATCTGTTGATTGGTTAGATAAAAATTCTTCACGGATTTCTTTCCACTGATTATCCGGAACACCTTCCATTGCATAAGGAGTTCCAGCGATATTCGCTAAAATAGAACTGATTGTCTCAAGAAATCTCGTATTTTCCATTGCCATCTGGCAATGAATATCATATTTGAATTTTACCACAAAAGCATCACTAGAAGCAGCCACTGGTTCAGACTCACTTAATAAAGCTGCAGCTGATTTCATATTTTGTGTTCCTAGGATATTAAGCATTTCTGCCCAATGACTTTTTATATTATGGAGATCTTGCTTCGTGGCATTTTTAAGTATGTTATGGACTTTTCCAATCGGTACCTTATACACTTTTTTAGTTGGAGATTTAGTTTTAGCCAGAGCTTGCTTAGCTGTTCCTAGGGATTGGATTCCCTGCGATTTCAACTGAGACAGTTCCCGTTCAAGCATCTCGACTTTCTTTTCTAAAGTACCCACATCTGCTGGCATAACGGCACTTGTTCCTTGCTCTTGATGACAAAGCTTCACTAGAGCAACCTCCAGTAAAACCCTAGGGTGATTGGTCCATTTCATTTCTTGCTGTGTTTTATTTAGCCCTTCAATCATTCCGTATATGAAATCAGAAGATATCCGTCTTGTAAGTTCGACGAATTCATCATCTACAATCACTTTCTCAAATGAGTCCGTCAAGTCCGGTGAAACTTGGTATAACAGCATATCTCTAAAGTAATACACCATATCTTCAATTAACCTTACAGGATCTTTCCCAATTGCTAATAAATCTTTCAACAACTGTAGCGCTACCGCTACTTCCTTAACATGGATAGCTTGAGCCAAGTTCGTTAAAAAACTTTGAGAGACTGAACCAGTAACCGTTAAAGCCTCTTCAACTGATATTTCATCATTTGAACTAAAGGAAATGGCTTGATCCAGTAAACTAAGTGCATCACGCATCCCCCCCTCAGCCGCTCGTGCTATAATATGCAAAGCTTTTTCATTGCACACGATTCCTGTGTCAGCAAGGATTGTATTCATTCTACCTATGATGTCTTGTGGCTGTATCCGTTTAAAATCAAATCGTTGACAACGTGAGATGATCGTCAAAGGAATTTTATGTGGTTCGGTCGTCGCTAATATGAAGATGACATGCTTTGGAGGTTCCTCTAAAGTCTTTAGCAACGCATTGAACGCCCCGATTGACAGCATATGAACTTCATCGACTATGTATACCTTATATTTAACTGAATTAGGTGCATACTTCACTTTATCTCGAATGTCTCGGATTTCCTCGACTCCATTATTGGAAGCAGCATCAATCTCTATTACATCTGGAATAGAACCATCTGTTATTCCCAAGCATGCAGTACATTCATTGCATGGCTCTTTAATTGGAGCCTTCTCACAGTTAACTGCTTTTGCTAGTATCTTTGCCGCACTGGTTTTTCCTGTTCCTCGTGGGCCAGAAAAAAGATAGGCGTGGGAGATCTTTTGTTGTAACAGAGCATTTTGTAATGTTTTGGTGATATGTTCTTGTCCGACTACGTCAACGAATTGTTGAGGTCTCCAAACCCGGTATAATGCTTGATATCCCAATCTCCTGCCCCCTTTTAACCGAATCGTTTCTATTATAACGTATCCTATTTCCTTTTATCAAAGGTATTCAAGTCCACTTCTGTACATTGAAGGAAAGTACAAAAAAAACATCCGTTAAAACGGATGTTTGATTTATTATGTAATAACTGCCGTGCACCTTCTGTCGATTAGCACCCATAAGCGTTACCTAAGCAGTTAGCTCGGTCCAGGCTCCCCTGCGGCACATGAGAGATTCCACTTAATGCTGCTTCCTTCCGGACCTGACATGATTCATGGATTCCCATTGCGCAGGACCCGGACGTCAACACCACTTACTTAGGGCAGGCCCTACAGTATGCTAACCTCGAGAAGGGATTCAGTCTCGCTAGAGCGGATTGCGAGTACAGGGCACCGCTACCTCCCCACCTAGCACGGCAAAATTGATACCATATTGTTAGGCGTCTTAGTGACGCATTTATAAGTATACCTACATATGAAAGAAAAAGCAATCCTTATTGCCTGTTAATTCCTTCAAGGTTATCCAAGAAAGATTCCTTTCTCCTTCTTTTTTCCTCTTTCTTTCGTTCTCTAATTTGACGGAAAAAATTCGTAAGGAGTTCGCCGCACTCTGACTCTAGTACACCGGATACTACTTCGCTTTGATGATTGAATCTTTCATCGGTTAAGAGGTTCATGAAGGTTCCAGCACAACCAGCCTTAGGATCAGCAGCACCATACACCACTCTGCCAATACGCGATAGAATGATGGCACCTGAACACATGGGACATGGCTCTAGGGTAACGTATAAGGTAGCATGTTCTAAACGCCATGTTCCTAGTTTACTACACGCCTCTTCAATGGCTAATAATTCTGCGTGTGCGATTGCGCTTTGATTGCTTTCACGTAGATTATGACCTCTTGCGATGATCTGTCCATCTAAGACAATGACAGCCCCTATAGGAACCTCCATTTTCGCTTCTGCTATCTTAGCTTCATTTATTGCTTCTTTCATATACAGAGTGTCATCCATCAAGCTCATAGTTTACCTCCTTTATCTAAATGAGTAATTGAAATTTTATGAAGCACACTAAAAAACGATGATATGTGTGACAACCTATCAAGGAAGGAAGTTTTACATGCCTAAATCCCAATATGCCTTATTAATAATAGATATGATTAATGATTTCAACTTTACACACGGAGACCTACTTCTAGAAAACACCCATCACATCATGGAGCCTCTGCTTCTATTAAAGAGGAAAGCTAAAGAAAATTCTGTCCCTATCATTTATGTTAACGACCACTACAATCTTTGGCAGGCAAATTACGAAAAAATCATCGAGAAGTGTAGTAATGAAAAAAACAGCCACATAATTGAGAAAATAGCACCGAATCATGATGATTTTTTCCTCATTAAACCAAAACATTCAGGATTTTATGGTACGGCACTTAATACATTGTTATACCATTTAGGTGCGAAAAAATTAATCCTCACAGGAATTGCAGGTAACATTTGTGTTCTATTCACAGCCAATGATGCTTATATGCGAGAATTTTCCCTTCTATGTCCAACAGATTGTATCGCATCGGCAGATCAGAATGATAACGAATATGCTCTTCGAATGATGGCACATGTATTGAAAGCTAATACCAGCAAAAGTAAGGATATTATCTTTTAATCAGTATCGGTATCATTTTCTTTTACAGCCCCTCATAAAGGGGCTTTTTACATCCCCGGTAACAAAACCTTCAAATCTCTCTTGAAAAATTTTCTATCTAATATGTATTTAAATGTTCTCCAAGACGATATAGTCTATGTTAAAATAACATTTGTCTAATTTAAACATTTTCTTTTTTTTGACATAAAAATCCTAAATCATCAAAGACGTAGGGTAAAAATACGGATCAATCTTATACCCTTTAAAACTCTACTCCTGATATAACAAGAATGTTATGTCCAATGTGTGATGATATTTGAATTGACCAGGAGGCCGTGCCGCAAATGAATCAAACACCGTTTATTACCGTCGAAGGGCCAATTGGGATTGGCAAAACTACCCTCTCCAAAGCAATCTCAGAACATTTTCAGTTTGCGCTTTTAAGGGAGATTGTCGATGAAAATCCTTTTCTCGGAAAATTTTATGAAGATATTGATGAATGGAGTTTCCAAACAGAAATGTTTTTCCTGTGCAATCGTTACAAGCAGTTGGAAGACATTGAAACAAAATTTCTGTCGAAGCAACAACCCGTAGTGGCAGACTACCATATCTTCAAAAACCTGATATTTGCTCAAAGAACACTAAAGAATAATCAATACAATAAGTATTTGAACATATTCAATATTCTTACAGAAGATATGCCTATCCCAAACATGGTCATCTACCTGCACGCAAGCCTTGATACAATACTTGAAAGAATACAAAAACGCGGAAGAGAAATTGAAAAGAACATCAGTCCACTTTATCTGGAACAGCTCTCTCTCGACTACCATAGCTTTATGGAAACATTCCAACAAAAGCATCCGCAAATTCCTGTACTCCAATTTAATGGAGATGAGTTAGACTTCGTGAAAAATGAAAAAGATCTACAAACGATCCTTCAAATGATACAAGATCAATTGTTCAAAGGGGCCGCTTCTAAGTCTTAATCCTATATAGAAAACGGCAAATCCAACTTTAGAAAGGGATAACACATTCATGTACCTTCATAATATACCTAAGGATGCCATCATTACCCTAGCAGGAACAGTTGGCGTTGGTAAATCTACCTTAACTCGCAAATTATCAAATGCATTAAATTTTAAAGCAGCCTTTGAGAGCGTCGACAATAACCCATACTTAGAAGACTATTACGCTGATTTTAAAAAATGGTCATTCCATCTTCAAGTTTTCTTCTTAGCTGAACGTTTTAAACAACAAAAAGCGATGGTTGAAGAAGGCGGTGGGTATGTTCAAGACCGCAGTATATTCGAGGATTATCAAATTTTCGGTAGCATGCAATATGAGTCTGGAAACATGAGTGATCGTGACTTCCAAACATACTCAAGTATGTTTGAGGCCATGATTATGGATCCATATTTTCCGAAACCAGATTTATTAATCTATATTAACGGTTCATTAGATAGTATCATTGAGCGAATCAATAGACGTGGAAGAGGGATGGAAATCGCAACTCCCACACAATATTGGCAAGATCTATATGACCGTTATAGTGAATGGATAAGTCGCTTTGATCTGTGTCCAGTCCTACAACTTGATATTGATTCATATGACTGTGAAGATGAAGAATCCATGCAGGAAATCATCTCACAAGTTTCTGATATCATAAATCAAAACCGCAAAACAAATATTGTAATGAAATAAAAAAGGTCACCGTTGAAAAACGGTGACCTTTTCCTTTTAGGAGTTTTAAAATGGTGAGGAGAAATAAATAAAAAATTCGTTACAACGGCATGTAACGAATTCCAATCTCCAATTTATGCGCTTGGTTTAAAGTTAAAATAATGGCGGAGGAAGAGGGATTCGAACCCCCGCGGGCTTTAACACCCCTGTCGGTTTTCAAGACCGATCCCTTCAGCCGGACTTGGGTATTCCTCCGTTTTGACAATATATAATTTATCATACAACAAATTTATTTTCAACACATTTTTAAAAACCTGGATGAAGTCCATCCAGGTTTTTATTTTAATTTATTTATTAAGAGAGATTACTGTTTTCCCACCCATATATGGTCGAAGAACTTCAGGGATCACTACACTTCCATCTTCTTGCTGATAATTTTCTAAAATAGCAGAAACTGTTCTTCCAATTGCTAAACCAGATCCATTTAATGTATGAACATGCTCAGGTTTTGCTTTTGGATCTCTTCTGAATCGGATATTGGCACGTCTAGCCTGGAACCCTTCAAAGTTACTGCAAGAAGAAATTTCACGATACGTCTCATAGCTTGGCAACCATACTTCAATGTCGTATTTCTTTGCTGCAGTGAAACCTAAATCAGCGGTACACATACTTAACACTCGATAAGGAAGACCCAGTAATTGAAGAACTTTTTCTGCATGTCCTGTCAATTTTTCTAGTTCATCATAAGAATCTTCTGGCTTAACAAACTTCACTAATTCTACTTTGTTGAATTGATGCTGACGAA
>NZ_QBBX01000035.1:0-7449 GCF_003073175.1 Peribacillus acanthi | reverse complement strand
CAAACCTCTTGTATCTCGGCCTGCAGAACCAGCTTCAGAACGAAAACACGCGCTATAAGCAGCATAGCTAATTGGCAGCTCTTCCCCATTTAAAATTTCATCACGGTGGAAGTTCGTTACTGGTACTTCCGCAGTTGGAATTAAGAAGTAATCCTCACTTTCAATACGGAAAGCATCTTCCTCAAACTTTGGTAGCTGCCCTGTTCCTGTCATACTCGCACGGTTTACCATAAATGGAGGCATAATCTCTTCGTAACCATGCTCTTCAACATGAAGGTCCAACATGAAACTAATTAATGCACGTTCCAGTCTTGCACCTAACCCTTTATAAAATACGAACCGGCTTCCTGTAACCTTAGAAGCACGTTCAAAATCTAGAATTCCAAGTCCGTCAGCAATGTCCCAGTGAGCTTTAGCTTCAAAATCAAATTTTGGAAGTTCACCCCATTTTCGTGCTTCCACATTATCATCTTCAGTTTCCCCAACCGGTACGCTTTCGTGTGGAATATTAGGAATTGATAACAATAGATTTTCCAATGTCTCTTCTACGGTACGAAGCTCTTCATCTAAAACCTTGACCTTGTCTCCTACTTCTCGCATCTCCACGATTAAGGCATCTGCATCCTGCTTTTCACGCTTCATAATGGCAATTTGTTGAGATACTTCATTTCTTCTGCTTTTTAACTGCTCGGTCTCAACTAGGAGTTCACGACGCCTTACATCTAAATCTTCAAATTTCCCAAGATCCGTTAAGTCTTCTCCACGATGCTGCAGGCGTTCTTTCACATCTTCAAAATTTGCACGTAAGTACTTTAAATCCAACATCCTTTATTCCTCCTATTTTCTCGCAATGATAGTTTCAGGAACACAAAAAACTCCCGTCCCTATAAAAAGGGACGAGAGTTACCCGCGTTGCCACCCTAGTTAAAAACAGAAATAAATCCTGCTTTTCACCTTAAAAAGATAACGGCTTAACCGAAAGTATTTACTAACCAATAGGTGTTCCATACTTTGCTCCAGGATGGATTCACAGATTTCCGCCATCGGTTTTCACCAACCACCGACTCTCTAAAGACAGATCAAACTGCTACTATTTCCTATCATTGCATTTGTTTTATTTAAGTTACATAACAATTTACTATATATTTTCCTACTATGCAACTACATTATGCGCTTTGTTTTACTTTTGATTCTTTAACCATGTCCACAAACAGTTGCATAAAGCGATGATCATCCGTTAACTCTGGATGGAAGGAACAACCAAGTAAAGTACCTTCCTTGGCAGCAACAATCCTGCCATTATGTTCACAAAGCACTTCCACTCCATCGCGAGCTTCTACAATGTGAGGAGCACGAATAAATACGCCAGTAAATGGTGTCTCTAACCCTTTAATATGAAGATCCGCCTCAAAGCTTTCACGTTGTCTTCCAAAGGAGTTTCTTTCCACCTTTACATTTAATGCATCTAGATGAGGTTCTTCGTAACCAACGATTTCTTTTGCTAATAAGATTAAGCCTGCACAAGTTCCGAACATTGGCTTACCTTCTTTTGCAAATTCTCTCAAAGGCTCTAAAAACCCGTACTGATTAATTAAGCGTCTCATCGTCGTACTTTCCCCACCAGGCAAAACCAAACCATCTAAGTCTGCCAATTGCTCAACTCTTTTAACGACTACTGCTTCTGCTCCGCAGGCAATGATAGACTCTACATGTTCACGTACCGCTCCTTGTAGGCCCAATACTCCAATTTTCAACATCTTACCAGCCTCTATCCTGCATTCTTTGAGCTGGTGAAAGATTAGAAATCTCGATGCCTTTCATTGCAGTTCCTAAGTTTTTAGATAGGTGTGCAATTAACTCATAATCTTGGTAGTGAGTAGTAGCTTCCACAATTGCTTTAGCAAACTTTGCAGGGTTTTCTGATTTGAAGATACCTGATCCAACAAACACTCCATCCGCTCCAAGCTGCATCATTAACGCTGCATCTGCAGGAGTAGCGATTCCACCAGCTGCGAAGTTTACGACAGGTAACTTTCCTAACTTCTTGATTTCTAATAGCAACTCATAAGGTGCACCTAGTAATTTAGCTTCTGTCATCAGCTCGTCTGTATTCATACCGACCACTTTACGAACTTGTGCATTGACTTGACGCATATGTCTCACTGCTTCTACGATGTTACCAGTTCCTGGCTCACCTTTCGTACGAAGCATAGCAGCTCCTTCACCGATACGGCGTGCTGCTTCACCAAGATCACGACATCCGCAAACAAAAGGTACTGTAAATTCATTTTTATTTAAATGATATTCTTCATCAGCAGGAGTCAAAACTTCACTCTCATCGATATAATCTACTCCCATTGCTTCAAGGACACGCGCCTCTACAATATGCCCGATACGAGCTTTTGCCATAACAGGGATAGTAACCGCCTTCATTACTTCTTCTACAATTGTAGGATCAGCCATTCTTGCAACTCCACCAGCTGCACGAATATCAGAAGGAACTCGTTCTAACGCCATAACCGCAACAGCGCCGGCTTCTTCAGCGATTTTTGCTTGCTCTGCATTGACAACATCCATAATAACGCCGCCTTTTTGCATTTCTGCCATGCCGCGTTTTACACGATCAGTACCTAAATTCATTGTAAAGTCCCCCTCAGGTTCGCTATTCTTCTTTATTCCTACCAATATGATAGGGGTTATATTTCGAACTCTAGTTTGAAGGTAAACAAAAAACCCTCTTCTGTCAAGACAGAAAAGGGTTCCAATTTAGTTAGATAGTATTAAAACCAACCTTTTACCATAGAGGAAACGCCATCCCATACGTCACCAAAGAAACCACCAATCGCTCTCATAGAAAGCACGAACCAGTTAGCTTTCTCAACACTCTCAGAGGCAACTAAATTAGTGCTAGCTAACTTCTGGCCATCCTTAGTTAAGAAACCGAAATCACCTTTCTTCGATTGAACAGTCACATATCCAATCTTTTCACCTTTTTTAATTGGTGCAGTAAGATTTCCGTCCTGGTCTAATTTGGATTTATCCAACACAACAACAGGTTCGAATTGATTTTTTTCTCCATTTTGGATGACAAGTTCAATAGGTTCCTTTGTTTCAATTTTCACTTCTTTTTCTTTACCTTTGTTCACTTTAAGGGTTTTTACCTTTTTAGGCTTATAACTAGCAGGTAAAATCTCTTCCTTACCAAAGTTACTAAACGCATAATCTAAAAGTTTTGTAGTATCATTAAAACGCTCATCCTTAGATGTTGATTTCATAACTACAGAAATAAAACGTTGACCATTTCTCTCAGCAGTAGCTGTGAATCCGTATCCTGCAAAGTCTGTAGAACCCGTTTTTAATCCGTCTACACCTTCGTACTCAAAAATTAAACCTGGAAGCATCCAGTTAAAGTTTGGATATTCTCTTCCATCTTTAAACTTTAATTTAGATATTTTTGTCGTTTCAAGAACTTCTGGGAAGTCATTCAACAAACGGAATGCCAATATAGCTGTATCACGAGCAGTCATTACGTTCTCTTCCTCAGGACCGCCAGCAGGATGTTGACCCATTAAACTTTTGTTGTTTAATCCGCTTGAGTTAACGAAGTTGAAATCTTTCATGCCAAGCTCTTTCGCTTTTTTCTCCATTGTTCCAACAAAGTTTTTCTCACTTCCTGAGATTAACTCTGCAAGGGCTACTGTTGCAGCATTTCCGGAGAAAATAGCCATCGCTTCATATAATTCACGGACTGTATAGTTTTCACCTTGTGTCAAACCAACATTCGAAAGACCAGGTGCTGCAGATAATTTATGCACATACTCATTGATTTTAACATTTTGATCCCAGCTTATTTTACCTTCTTTGATTGACTCCAGAAGAATGTATTCTGTCATCATCTTAGACATACTTGCTACTCCAAGAACCGTATCGGGATTCTTTTCGTATAGGATTCTACCTGTTTTAGCATCTAATAAAATTGCTGCTTCTGCTTTTAAATCAAGTCGATCGGTTTCAGCATTTGCGAATGTGGCATTGTATGCAAACTGTGAAACGATCACGGTCACTAATAGTGTAAAAATCAGTGTAATCTGGCTGACTCTCTTCACTTCTTATACCTCCACCTTATTTACTTTTTATATTTATAAAGGACAAACAGCTTGTCCGAACCTACTGTTCTGTAAAAAAACACCTTGTTTAGTGTATCACAAAATAGGCTAAAAAAATAGACAGAGAAAAGTCTCCCTGCCTATGCCAAATATTAGGAATATAGTCTTATGAAATAGAATAGTTCGGAGCTTCTTTTGTAATTTGTACATCATGAGGATGACTCTCTCTTAAGCCAGCACCTGTCATACGAACAAATTGAGAATGCTCACGAAGCTCAGTTAAATCCTTTGTTCCACAGTATCCCATGCCAGAACGGATACCACCAATTAGTTGATACAAAGTATCAGACAATGGCCCTTTATAAGGAAGTCTTCCTTCAATTCCTTCAGGTACGAATTTCTTGTTTTCCTCTTGGAAATAGCGATCTTTTGATCCTTTTTCCATCGCACCGATTGATCCCATACCACGATACACTTTGAATCTTCTTCCTTGGAAAATTTCCGTTTCACCAGGGCTTTCGGATACTCCAGCAAGAAGACTACCTAACATAACCGCGTGTCCTCCAGCAGCCAATGCTTTCACGATATCACCTGAATACTTGATACCTCCATCTGCAATGATTGTTTTACCGTGCTTTCTAGCTTCAGTTGCGCAATCATAAACTGCTGTAATCTGAGGAACCCCAACTCCAGCAACTACACGAGTCGTACAAATAGATCCAGGACCAATACCAACCTTTACAATATCAGCTCCTGCCTCAATCAGTGCACGAGTAGCTTCTGCCGTTGCTACATTACCAGCAATAATATTCAAATGAGGATAAGCTGAACGAATTTGAGAAACAGTATCCAAAACGCCTTTAGAGTGTCCATGTGCAGTGTCAACCACCACCACATCCACATTAGCCTTCACTAGCTTCTCTACCCGCTTCATTGTATCATTGGTTACTCCAACTGCAGCCCCAACTAATAATCTTCCATGAGCATCCTTAGCTGAATTCGGGAACTCAATGACCTTTTCAATATCCTTAATCGTAATTAATCCTTTTAACACGCCTTCTTCATCTACAAGAGGGAGTTTTTCGATTTTATGCTGTTGAAGAATTTTTTCTGCTTGCTCCAAATTTGTTCCAACCGGAGCCGTTACAAGGTTTTCCTTAGTCATAACATCAGAGATCATAATAGAATAATCTTGAATGAAACGAAGATCACGATTAGTCAAGATTCCAACTAACTTTTGTTCTTCTGGGTTATTCACAATTGGAACACCGGAAATTCGGTATTTCCCCATTAAATGCTCAGCGTCATACACTTGATGTTCAGGTGTTAGGAAGAACGGATCTGTGATAACACCACTCTCTGATCGTTTCACCTTATCCACCTGTTCAGCCTGTTGTTCAATAGACATGTTTTTATGGATAATTCCCAATCCACCCTGTCTTGCCATTGAGATAGCCATTTCTGCTTCTGTCACCGTATCCATACCCGCACTAATAATAGGTATATTTAGGCATAATGTTTCTGTCATCTTCACTTGCAAACTTACATCCTTGGGTAAAACTTCTGATTTCGCAGGTATTAGCAATACATCATCAAAGGTTAATCCTTCTTTAGCAAACTTATTCTCCCACATACTTTTACCCCTCTCGCATTGAAAATATTATTAGTAGGTTATCAATTGGACAAAATACTGTCAAGAACATAGAGAAATGTTAGACTTTTCTATTAATTTGGAGGTTTTATAAGTGAACTACCATGAAAATACTTGGGATACACTTTCCTTGTTTTATTCTACCGCGTCTGCTCAAACTTACTTAAAGAAAAATTATACTAAATTGAATATCGAAGATCCTGATGTAAAAAGCTTCGATAATTGTTATCCCTTTATTTATTATTTGGAACAAGGGCAAACTTATTACAAACAAGCTAGCCATTCTCCCATTTCAATTAAACCCATTTTATTATTCTATGGGTTTGTACAGCTATTAAAGGCCTGTGTCTTAACCGTTAATCCATACTATCCGGAATCATCTTTAGTACTTTCCCATGGTGTCACCACTAGAAAAAGAAAAAAGCAACAATATGAATTCTTAAAAGATGAAATCAAAATACAAAAAAACGGACTATTAACCCAAGTTTCAGAAAAAATGTTTCACATGAAACATTTGGAAGGGGAGCGGATTACCATGCATGACCTCCTTGTCCATCTCCCAGAGCTACATACATCGTTTCAATTCTTAACTGGACGGAGCCCTTTTCAAACCATACAAAAAGAAGACCAAAATTTTTCATTCCCATCGAATCTTCTTAGCCGTTTTCATATGAGTCAAGATCGTTTTGTTCAATATCTTGAATCAAAAACAAAAGCTACCTTTAATCCTATAAGATTCGATGAGAAAAAGTTTTTACTTCTTTCAGAATCCATAACCTGTAATCAACCTGGTCCAATTAGATATCACTTGCCTAAAAAACAATTTACGTTCTTTTTAGAAAAAGATTTACAAGCTACTGATTTCCCTGAACCTCTCATCCACTATCTTCTTCTCTACAACCTAAGCATGATTGCTCGTTACGAAATAGAATGGTGGTACGAATTATTAAAGAACTTAGATAGTAATGACTATCCTTTTATACTTCAATTTCTTTCCATAACAGAAATAAAAGGTCCCTACTTACTAAAGGAATGGCTTATGGATAGAGCATAAAACAAAAAAAGAATTTTTTGATTAAGATCAGTAATTGTACTGGTCTTTTTTCTATGTATGGTCATAGTTCTGTTTTATATTTATATGGAAAGGTCCTTTTCCATAAATTTATTGTTTTAAACTATAATGCTTGTCTTTGGAATCCTATCTATGAAATTACTTATACTCTTAATCTTCACTTCCTCTACTCCTTCAATCCCGTTGTGATTTTCACAGTATATTACTATATTGGATAACCAAACAAAAAAGACCAGCCTCATCAGCTGATCTTCTTTTCTTTGCTTGGCAGCGTCTTACTCTGACAGAGAAAAACACCCAACTACCATCGGCGCACGAGCTTAACGTCCGTGTTCGGCTGCCGAAAAGCGAAGTTCTTCGGATTCCTTTGTCAGCTTCAGTCACTCAATCCTCATGTACAAAGCACACTCCGGGCTTCGCTCTCACTATTCCTTGAACTTAAGATGATTTCTTTTCAAAGGCTTCCTACTTCTTTCTCTAGTCACCTTCTGTTACCTCTCCAAAAGAAAACAAAAAAGACCAGCCTCATCAGCTGATCTTCTTCTCTTTGCCTGGCAACGTCCTACTCTCACAGGGGGAAACCCCCAACTACCATCGGCGCTGAAGAGCTTAACTTCCGT
>NZ_QBBX01000034.1 GCF_003073175.1 Peribacillus acanthi | reverse complement strand
CTTAGCCCTATGGAATATAGAGCTAAAGCCGCTTAAATCATTTTTATTATTTTCAATGTCTACTTTACAGGGGGCAGTTCAAATCACCATGCTTTTTACTACGTTATTTGTACTGTTATTTATGATTTTGCACCTCAAAAGAGAACCCATTACATTTTTGTTTGAAAGGTCTTTTTTTTGTTTTCTTTGCAAATATATATTCTTTATCCAAGTGAACATACATTTACCATTTTCGGAAATAATAACATCAAAATCTTGAAATGGTGATGTCATGCAAAGTTTAATTAAGGTCTTAATTCCAAGACAACTCTTCATGTTATTGGTCCTATCGACAGGTATATTAAACCATGTCATTTTAATTCCCAACCTTCTTACCGCAGCTGGTAGGGATAGTTGGCTGAGTGTGATTGTCGCCTATCCAATTTCCATTGCTTTTACCTGGTTGATTTACTATATCGTAAAGAACAGTCCTAATGAAGGGTTCTTTTCTTTAATAAGAAATCGTTTAGGAAGGGCATTTTCCACTATTATGTCTATACCTATCATCTTGTACTTATTTATTAGCTCCTACGTAACCTTAAGAGACTTGATGATCTGGTTGAATGCATATTTTCTAGCTGATAGTACTGTATTTCAAATCAACTGTATTTTGATAGTGGTGTGCTTGCTAATTACGTTAATGGGAGTAAAGACTATGGCCATTTCGAGTGGGTTTTTACTTCCACTAGTTATGATCCTAGGAATTTTGATTTCATTGATTAATACAACATTAAAGGATCCTAGCCTTTTACTTCCTGTATTGTCAGAAGGTTATACTCCTCTATTAAAAGGGTGTATCTATGTTTTTTCGGGGCTTCTTGAGATATATTTGGTTGTCTTATTACAGCCTTTTTCAGAAGGAACGATAAAATTCAAGCAGCTGCTTATTTTGCTAACAATATTCACTGGGTTAATTATGGGGCCACTTACCGCATCCATTATGGAATTTGGACCGATAGAATCTGTTAATATTCGCTACCCGGCTTATGAGCAATGGCGAGTATTGAGTATAGGAGCATTCATCAATAATCTTGATTTTTTCGCTTTGTTTCAATGGTTAAGTGGAGCAGTGATTAGAATAGGTTTATTTATGTATCTAATTGGTGCATTATTTACTCAAAAAAGGAGTCAGTATAGGTTGAATTGGAAATTAATGGTGTTTTTGTACCTATTATTATTCGGTTTGCTGACCATCAAGTTCGAAACCTATTATTTCTATAAGGCGATGTATCAATATTTACTGCCTATCAGTACTGTCTTTTTTCTTGTGCAAATTCTGCTTTCTGCTTTTATTATCAAGATTCTCATAATGAAAGATAAAAAAAATGGAGGCAGCTATGGAGGCTAAACTAGACCAACAAGAATGTCTAAACAAAAAGGTATCAGAACTTAGAGCCTCGTTTCATAAAAGTGAAGACCTCATCATAAAGAAACATCAATCTGAAATTGAAAGATATGAATTAGTATTCTTTGAAAGTTTAATTGACATAAAGTATCTAGACCAAAATATTCTTCCTAAGCTTGGGATTCATAAATTTGAAACAGTAAAGAAAAACTTGATTTCCTTCTTCCATGCAGAAGACGTTACCTCCAAAACTATTGATGATTTATCAAGCATGCTTTTTGATGGGAATATATTATTCATTCTACAAGATGCAATTCTTTGTATACAGGCTGGGGGCATACCAATAAGACAACCGGAGGAGTCTGCCCTTGAAACATCGATAAGAGGGCCAAAGGACGGTTTCGTCGAAGATTTAAGGACTAACATATCTCTTATTCGTCGTCGACTGAATTCTCCATCTTTATCATTAGAAAAATATACAATCGGTGAAAGAAGTAAGACTAAAGTGGCTCTTATATACTTAGAGGATGTGATAGATAAGAGGGTGCTGGAGGAAATTCATCAAAGGCTGAAGAAAGTCGATTTGGATATCCTTACCAGTATTTATGAGTTGGAATCTTACGTTCGGGATAGACCTTATTCCCTTTTCCCGAGTTTAGATTATACAGGTAGGCCAGATTTCATAGTACAAGCGTTAAATCAAGGGAGGTTTGCCATTTTAGTAGATGGAAATCCAACAGTCAGTTTTGGCCCAATAAACGCCTTGTTACTTATCAAGTCTCCAGAAGATACGTATTTTAATTATTCATATGTTTCATTAGAAAGAATAATAAGGATGCTAGGATTGATTACATCTGCTTTTTTACCAGGGGTGTGGGTCGCATTTTCAGCATACAACATTGAACAAATACCCTATTCGCTTGTTGCGACAATATCTATCTCTCGATTTGGGTTACCCTTATCCGCGCCGATAGAAATGTTTATTGTACTATTTTTGTTCGAGTTGTTTAATGAAGCAGGGATAAGGTTACCTAGAGCAATTGGACAAACAGTTGCAGTTTTAGGTGGCTTGATTGTTGGGGATGCGGCCATCCGAGCAGGGTTGACTTCCCCCACGATGTTGGTGGTTGCAGCGATCACCTACATTTCATCCTTTACCTTAGTTAATCAAACTTTAAGTCATTCCATCACTATTCTTAGATTTGCTATTTTGTTGTTAAGCACATTTTTTGGTTTGTTTGGCGTCATCCTTGGATTCATCCTTTCGTTTTTTTATTTTGCGGGCTTGTCTTCCTTTGGAACTCCTTACCTTGCTGCTGTAGCTCCTATTTCTATAAGGGAGTCCATAAAGGCCTTTCTCATGGGACCAAGACAATTCTATAAAAAACGAACTGATTCGACCAGTCCCGAAGACCAAACTAGAAGGAGGAATCGATCTTGAGGGACTACATGTTTGTTTTCCTTATAATTGGAAGCCTTCTGCTACCAGGCTGTGCAGGAATAAAGAACATACAGGACTTAAACTATATTGTGGCTATCGGGATGGATTTCGATAAGGAAAAAAATTTATATAAGGTTTATCTACAAGGTATAAATTTTGCTAATGTTGCAAAGCAGGAAGGTGCTAAGAGTGTAGAACACATTCCGAATTTTATTGCAGAGGCAACTGGTGAAACACTGAACATAGCAGTAAGTAAACTTTATAAAAAGTCAGAGCCACCATTATTTTTTGGTCATGTTAATACCTTGTTATTAAGCAATAGACTAGTTGAGCATAAATTTGCCGAAGTTATTCAGGAAGTAGGAAGAAACCGGTCCATAAGGGAAACAATACGAATTGTGACGACCAATGAAGATATTAGGGAAATTCTAAATGTTACAGCTTTGTATAATTACCCGTCAATTTTTACAGTGATTTTTTAAAAAAATTCTGACGAGGCGACACAAGATGAATTAGAGCCTATAAACTTAATGAATTTTTTAAGGGAATACTATGAACCAATGGGAACTGCAAAATTACCCATTGTAAAGATCGATCCAGATAGCTGGAAAGCAGACAAAAACTACCCGACTCTATATTTTTCGGGGTATTCAATTTTTCAGAAGAAGCAGTACAAAGGGCAGCTCCCTTTTGAGGATAGTGTGATTATAGATTGGCTGACCGAAAAGAACCTTTCACTTAATAGAAAGGTTGAAGATAAAGGTGAACTTGTTGCAACTGTCAAAATTGCTTCACCTAAAATGAAGGTTAAATATGAAAAAGGAACCTCAAAGCCACGGTTTTCTATTGAAATTGGCGTTACTGCAGACCTGTTAGAAAAAATTAAAGATATTGATATAAAAAAGCTCAATAAATTGATTGAGAAAGAAATTAAGTCCGAACTAAAGTCTCTTTACCAAAGAGGTGTGAAACAAGAGGCGGATTTCTTAGATGCAGGGGTAGATTGGTATAGGAAACATCCAAAAAAATATCATCAGCTTTTAAATTCTAACGACTTTTATTTGAACGAAGATTCCCTTAAGGATGTAAAAGTGAAGGCGGAAATTTTTCATTTCAATGGATACAACTATAATAAAAAGGGTGACGAAGGCTATTGAACTTAAATGAAATGAATATAAACAATTGCTTTAGGTGTACCTTTTTCTATTAGGTACACCTTAACTTTTAGTTGATCTTTTTGTTTCGTAATACCGTAATAAATCCATCTAAAATGTCATGACTGACGAAGAACCCTTTACCTTTATAGAATTCTAAGGCAATATCATTACCATTTGAAACATAAATAAAATAGTCTTCTACATCTTCGAATTTCTGCAACCACGCCATGGACATATTGAACAGCTTAGATCCGACTCCATATTGTCTGTACTCTTCTTTAATGTAAAATTGTGATAAGCAGCCAACATTCTTTTTACTAACTGACGAAAGGTCAAAAAAAGTAGCAAATTCATTGGAATACACGTCTTTAGGAGAGATATTTGAATACACATAGCCTACAATTTTCTCACCATCTTTCACTACAACAATATAATTATGTATAGCTTTTTCAATGGAAGGAAGCATTCTGGTTTCAAAGCTCATCGAGTCAAACAGTTCTGGTTTTATATTTGCCCTAGATTTTTGAAAGTGCATAAGTTCATTGCATGCATCTCTACATACCTCTGCGTTTTCAACAGGGATTACTTCAAATATTAAATTCATATTTACCCTCCTTTTAACTATCATTTTATTCGTAAAAAGCCCATATGGACAACTCTTATCTTTTGTAAAACTTCTTGCTGAAAAATGATATATTTCCGCGGAAATTGAATATTCCGCACGAAAAATAGAAGAAATTGGAATTTAGGGATGTCATCACCACACAATACTTTCATTCCCATTTTAGTAATGTTAAAATTCAAAGTGATGGAAGGGGCTTAGATATGGAAACTTGGATTACGAATTTTATGGAACAATATGGTTATTGGGGTGTGTTTTTATTAATCGCTTTGGAAAATATATTCCCTCCGATTCCATCGGAAGTTATATTAACCTTTGGTGGATTCATGACAAATACGACAGAGTTAAGCGTAGTGGGAGTTATTGGAGCTTCTACTGCCGGTTCTGTTTTTGGAGCAGTTATTTTATATAGAATTGGATTGTTTATGGATGTTGAGAGATTAGAAAAAATCATAGATCGATACGGACATATATTACGACTTAATAAAAAAGACATCCACCGTGCGGATGCTTGGTTCGATAAATATGGTATATGGACAGTGTTAATTTGTCGATTAATCCCACTTATTCGTAGTTTAATTTCGATTCCTGCGGGAATGTCTAATATGAATTTTTGGTTATTTCTTTTGTTCACGACAATCGGTACATTGATTTGGAATACAATCCTTGTGAATGTAGGAGCGGCAGTAGGCTCCAATTGGCATGACATTGTGGAGAAGATGGATGTATTCTCCAATGTGGTCTATGTGATTTTAGTGATTCTCTTTGTATTATCGATACTTTGGTATATAAAGATTAGAAGAAACCGTAAATAAGTTTTCATTAGTTTTGAATAAGAAAAAGGCATTGTTTCAACTAACGGGTTCTGTTTTGAAGAAGAAAACTTTAATTCACAACCCGCTTAGCATCATAATTAGTATAGTTTTTAACATAAAAATAGCAAGAGAAAAAGCAATGGAATTCATTTTCCATTGCTTTTATTGTTGTATTTCGCCATTTGTTTGTAATAGGTTGAAAATCTATTTTACCACTTGAGCAGTTCGCTCACCCATATGTAGATTGTCGAAATCTCATATAAATGATGCTAGCAAAAAAGTGAAACTAATCCATACACAAAGAGGTGTATAGAAGGCGGTATCTTGTTTTGCAAATCTAGTATGTTTGATTTTCTTGAAAAAACCTACATATTTTCCTTCACCAATAGCACGTAACAAGAAAACAATTCCTCCAGCTATACAAAGCCATTTTGAAAGAGGGGAGGGTTTGATGACTGAGAACAAATCTATTTGAACTAATAGAAGTCCAGATGCAAAAAAGCAAAGTAATCCGATAAAAAGTGTACCTACCATTCTTGGTTGTAAAACAGGTAATTTACTGTCATTTTCAGTTGGAAGAGCCGCATTCACTCCCCAACTTCCGCCAAATGCCCAAAAAACGTGTAAGATACCAATAATTATAAATAGTAGAGACGTTATTCCTATTAAAATATTTATCAATTTACCACCCCTTCTGTATGTTATCGTCCTCCCATATAAATTGGTATATCATTAGTATATTTATTTTTCACGCATTTTAGGACACTTTTCGCAAGGTGTCTGCTGAGCAGCAGACTCTTGCGAATTGGAATGCGAATCTAATTGCTAATTGACTCGTTAAAATCTTTGAAACCCTTATATATCACCAAATAACTGAAGCCTAATTCATATGAGAATTGGACTTCAAATTGATTCGTTAGTGTACTTTTTCTACTTCAATACCGAACCCGTTATGTTTCAACAGTGCCTTTTTCTTATTTTACTTTTTATCAATAATTCCGTTCAATCACAAAATTCGCATGATCTCCACGAAAGATCGTCTTGGAATATTCGACTACGGTTTCATCTACTAAATAAGCATACGTTTCGAGAGAGAAGCAAGGATCACCCATAGAAATGTTCAAGGTTTCTGCAATAACAGCATCGGCTAGAACGATTTCCAAGTACTCAACCGTTTTCTTGATTTTTAAGTCGAACTGTTTGTCAAGAAGGCTATACAAGGATTTTTCACAAGCATCCTTACTCAAGCCAGGTGTCAGCTTCCATGGAAGGTAAGCTTGCTCATATTGTAGGGGCTCTCCATTCACATATCGGATTCGTTCCAGTTTATTGATTGGGTCTCCAACTGCTACGTCAAACACATCGACAAGAAACGAATCAGCTTGAATCACTTCTAAATTAATCGCTTTTATAGAAGGATTTTTTCCTTGCATAGTGATCTGTTCGGCAAAGTTTTCAACAGTTGATGTCAGCTTTTGCTTCACTTTATTTCCTGAAACAAAGGTACCACGGCCCTGATGTTTATAAACGTACCCTTCTTGCGTCAATTGTTGAAGGGCAGTACGTACAGTCGTCCGACTAACTCCATATTTTTCACAAAATTCTGCTTCTGTCGGCAATTTAGTGTCTGGTTTATATTCACCACTTTGGATGAGATCTAAAATGTTTTCTCTTACTTTTAAATGCAGCGCATGTTCTTCTTGTAAGTTTTCCATTACCATAAATCCTCCTAAACTCACTCTATATTTATTTTACCAGATTTAAGGAAATTAGGATAAAAAATTTGTCGTAACAAATAAATAAATTTGTATTGTAAAAATCTATATTTGTTATTACAATTACGATACAACATGTAATACAAGTTGTGAAGTTGTTATTACAAATTTATATTATGGGAATTGGATGGAGGAGGGGTTATCTGATCACCAAGAATAATAGAGCATTCGAGTCATTTGCACTTATCTCAAATTATTAACAGTCTCGAATTCAAATGGTGACAAGAATTTTTTAAGTCTCATTGTAAACGCTTACTTTTTTATTGGGGGTTTTCTTATGAACATTCTATTATGTTGTTCTGCAGGTATGTCTACAAGCTTGTTAGTTACGAAGATGGAAAACAGCGCGAAGGCACAAGGGATTGATTGCCGCATTTGGGCAGTTGGAAGTGGGGATGTAAAAAATCATTTGGATGAAGCAGATGTTTTGCTCCTGGGTCCTCAGGTAAGGTTTATGCTGAATCAAATGAAACAAGAAGTAAATGGAAAAATTCCAGTCGAATCAATCAATCCAATGCATTACGGACTATGTAATGGCGAGGAAGTTTTAAAGCAAGCCATAGCTCTAATTAAGGGGGAATAGGGTTTATGATGAATTTTATGGAAAGATATATCATGCCATATGCGGTTAAATTCGGAAATAACCGTCACTTACTCGCCATTCGCGATGCATTAATCGGAATGATCGCCATCACTATGATTGGGTCATTCGCGGTCCTATTCAATAACCTAGGCCAAATCATCAAGCCGTACGGAAAATTGATGGAAAGCATTTTTGGACCAACATGGACTACACTGGGTGGAGACATTTGGTGGGGGACCTTTGCCTTCATGACCGTTTTTGCCGTATTTGGCATCTCTCATAAACTAGCAAAATCGTATGGGGATGATGGCTTTGAAGCAATGTTAGTTGCGGCGGCATCATTCTTCCTATTAATTCCGCAAATTGGGAAAGTTCCAGATACAGAAGGTGCTTGGGGCTTTATAAGTTGGGGTTACTTCAATGCTACATCTCTATTTACAGGAATTATCGTGGCTTTAGCAGCGACAGAATTGTTTATTCGTTTAACAAGAGTAAAAAAATTCGTCATTAAACTACCAGATGGTGTACCACCAGCGGTTTCCGGTGCATTTGCTAAGCTAATTCCAGGGATGTTAACAATCTTCACTTTCGGGGTTTTTGGATTATTATTCCGTAAGATTACAGACGGTCAATTCTTAAACGATTGGTTAAATGCAACACTAGTCGCACCATTAACGAATGCTGCTGATTCTTTACCATTTGCTATTTTAATCGTGTTATTAGTTCACGTTTTCTGGGCTGTTGGTTTACACGGTCCCAATATTTTAGGTGGAGTTACTACACCTTTATTCACTTCCTTAGGAACAAAGAACACAGACCTGTATGCACAAAAAGTAGCGGATCTAGATCAATACGCAGTATTGGCAGGGCCATTCTTGGATGCATTCGTTTATTTAGGTGGATCGGGTGCGACATTAGGTTTGATTGTTGCCATGTTCTTGGCTGGACGAAAGCGCCACAAACAGCTCCTTGCACTTGGAACACCTCCTGGGGTCTTCCAAATTAATGAACCATTACTGTTCGGATTACCTATTGTATTAAATCCAATTTGGTTGATTCCATTTATAAGTGCTCCAATTATCATGACGATAGTAGCTTATTCTGCTATTAGCTTAGGTTGGGTTTATCCTGTTGTAGTAGCTAGCATTCCTTGGGTAACACCAGCAGGTATAGGCGGATATTTAGCAACAGGAGGTCATATCTCAGGTGCGGTTCTTGCTCTTGTAAACCTAGCAATCTCAATCGTTATTTATCTACCATTTGTATATGTTCAAGGGAAAATGGAAGATAAGAAAAATAAGGATCAAAATCAAGCAGCATAGTTTAATAAAAAAGAAGATGGTGATTCGGAGGCGAGGGGACACCTCATTATCTGGGTCACCTTCATAATTAGGTGGTTATCACATGGATAAAGAAAAATTATATGGAATTTCCTTTCAACTCATTCTGCATAGTGGTAATGCTAGGAGTTTGGCGATGGAAAGCATAATCGAAGCAAAGGCTTCTAATTTTGAAGGAGCAAAAGAAAAATTGTCATTAGCTGAGGAAGAGTTTGTCCAAGCACACCGCTTTCAAACACAATTGATCCAAGGAGAAGCTGCAGGAGAGCATTATGACCTGCCTATTCTACTTATTCATGCACAGGATCACCTAATGAACGCCTTGACGGTAAAGGACATGACGAAAGAATTTATCGATTTATATAAAAAGCTATCGTAAATGGGGAATCAAAATGGTGAATAAAAAAGGCATCAAAATCGCTACGATTGGTGGCGGTTCCAGTTATACTCCGGAATTGATAGAAGGATTTATCAAACGTCATGCTGAATTACCTATTAGTGAAATATGGCTTGTTGACGTGGAAGAAGGAAAAGAAAAACTTGAAATTGTAGGGAATTTAGCAAAACGGATGGTTGAAAAAGCAGGAGTTCCAATAGAGGTCCATCTTACCTTGAATCGTAGAGAGGCGTTAAAGGATGCGGATTTTGTAACGACACAATTCCGGGTTGGCTTACTGGATGCGAGGGCGAAAGATGAGAGAATTCCATTAAAATATGGCATCCTCGGCCAAGAGACGAATGGACCAGGTGGGCTATTTAAAGCTCTAAGGACGATTCCAGTCATTCTTGAGATTTGTCGTGAAATGGAAGAGCTATGTCCTGATTCTTGGTTGATTAACTTCACGAATCCAGCAGGAATGGTTACTGAAGCTGTTTTGCGTCATACGAATATTAAAAAAGTGGTAGGGCTTTGCAATGTGCCAATCGGGATGGAAATGGGTGCAGCCCAATTGTTAGGGGTCGATCATAGCCGAGTACGAATTGATTTTGCGGGTCTGAACCACATGGTGTATGGAATGGATGTTTTTGTTGATGGCGTCAGTGTGAAGGACCAATTAATCGATCTGCTGACTGACCCTGCCAATACTGTTACCATGAAGAACATACATGCCATGGGCTGGGAGCCTGGATTCTTAAAGGCCTTAAATCTATTCCCATGCCCATATCATAACTACTATTATAAAACGAGTGAAATGGTAGAAGATGAGCTTAAAGCAGCAGAAAATGGTGGAACTCGTGCCGAAGTCGTAAAGAAGCTCGAAGAAGAATTATTTGAACTATATAAAGACCCGAACTTGGATATTAAGCCCCCACAGCTTGAAAAGCGTGGCGGAGCATACTATAGTGATGCAGCTTGTCGATTAATTCATTCTATTTTTACAGATAAAAGAGACATTCAACCAGTTAATACAGTGAACAACGGGGCAATTGCAGGGATTCCGGATGATTCAGCTGTTGAGGTTAGCTGTATTATTACGAAGGACGGTCCAAAACCAATCGTGGTAGGTGAATTACCGGTGGCGATTAGAGGACTGATTCAATCGATTAAATCGTTTGAACGGGTGACGATTGATGCAGCGGTTACTGGAGATTACAATACTGCCCTATTAGCGATGACGATTAACCCATTAGTGGGTTCAGATAAAATAGCGAAGCAAATTTTAGATGAAATGCTAGAAGCGCATAAGGATTACTTGCCACAGTTTGCTCATTATTCGTAAAAGTAGACGAAGTTAAGATTTTATTACCGAATCGGTCACGTTTTTTACCGAATAGGTTGGTTTATTACCGAAATGGCCAAATATATTACCGAATCAATTAATTTTATTACCAAATGGCATTTTCTATATATCTGGTCCCTAAAAAACGGGGCCAGACTACATATAATTGATAGCTGCTGGTAGTGGAGGAAACAATGATTAAATTAATTGTAAACGCTGATGATTTTGGATTCTCACGTGGAGTGAATTACGGAATTATTGATAGTCATGTAAATGGAATTGTCAATTCTACTACGATGATGATGAATATGGATGCAGTTGATCATGCAATTGAGCTTGCCCAAAAGCACCCTCGGTTAAATGTCGGCATTCATTTAGTGCTAACTTGTGGTAAACCACTTGCTGAAAAAGTACCTACTCTAATTGATGAGGACGGGAACTTTAAGTCCCAATCAGTCTTGGATGATACTATTTCTTTAGTTGAAGTGGAAAAAGAGTGGACCGCGCAAATCGATCGCTTTATTGCAACAGGTCTTCAACCATCACATTTTGATAGTCATCACCACGTTCATACAAGGAAAGAGCTTTTACCAGTTGTTCAAAGGCTAGCTCAGAAATATAATCTTAGAGTTCGAACAAACGGGATGGAACCTATTGAGGGAGTAAAGGCATTTTCTGATGTAAGCTTTTTTGATTTTTATGGTGAAGGTGCCACGTACGATTATTTTGACCAATTGTCTCAAAAAGTAGATGGTCCAAAAACGGTTGAAGTCATGTGCCATCCAGCTTATATAGACCAAAAGCTGTTGTGCAGTTCTTCCTATAATTTGCCACGTGTAAGAGAGTTAGACATTTTGACCAATATTAGTCTACCTTCGAAATTTGAATAAATCAAAAAGCGGACGACTATTGTCATCCGCTTTTTGATTTATTATTTTTTTTCTGGAATCTGCTGAGATTCCTCTAAGCTTTTCAACTCTTTATCCGATTTCTTTTTTAAGAAATACATCACAAGTAATGAAAGGACAGATAAAATCCCATAACCGAGAATTAAGTTAAAGACATCATTAAACATAGAGACTACTTCCTTTATATCAGTTTATTATTTCCTTTTTTTCTCTTGCTGGATTTTAGCATCTTGCTCATCAAGTCTCGTCATAATGAAGGCAAAGAAGCCAGATACAAGTGTACCTCCTGCTATTATCATTGCTCTTGTTTCAACAGGGATTTCTGAAAAATCTCTGTTAAGTAACCAAGTTGCTAAAACAGCTACTACTATCATGACCAGAATTATTACAGGTAATCGTTTCATTTTTCCACTTCCTAAAAACAATCTACTATAGAGGTATAAGTACCTTAATATTATTTTATATTTTAACATTTGATTATCAGAATAGAAACTATCGTTATACAGGGGAAATTGGTAAGTTTTTATAGATTCTACCACTTCTCTTTACTACTCTACCGCGATATTAGTATATAATAGAAAGAAAAGTATAGTAAAAGGTGTGGTTTTATTGGTAGAAGTATTAGCGCAACAAAAGCAACACAAAAAGTTGTCTACCGCAAAAGTGATCCAACGAACCATTTTAATTACCATCGGTGCGTTGTTCATGGCAACTGGTTTAGAAATCTTCTTGATTCCAAACCAAGTCATTGACGGTGGGGTAACGGGTGTTTCCATTATGCTTTCCCATATTACGGGAGCGAAACTGGGAATCTTTCTATTCCTATTGAATTTACCATTTGTATACTTAGGTTATAAACAATTTGGAAAAACATTTGCTATTTCGACTGTATATGGAATCATTATGCTATCCATTTTTGCTACATATTTTCACCCAATCGACCCGTTTACAGAAGATGTTCTTCTAGCGACCTTGTTCGGTGGAATTTTCTTAGGTGTAGGCGTCGGGCTAGTCATCCGTAACGGTGGAGCTTTGGATGGGACTGAAATCCTTTCAATTGTAATAAGTAAAAGAGTACCATTCTCTGTTGGTGAAATCGTCATGTTCATTAACTTGTTCATCCTAGGATCAGCTGGTTTTGTGTACTCATGGGATAGAGCAATGTATTCAATTTTAGCTTATGTTGTGGCAGCTAAAGCCATTGACATTGTCATTACGGGAATGGAAGAATCAAAGTCTGTCTGGATTATCAGTGATGAGGCAAAGGAAATTGGTGATGCAATTAACAATCGCTTAGGTCGTGGTGTTACTTATTTGCACGGAGAGGGTGCTTATACTGGCGACAATAAGAAGGTTATTTTTTGCATTATCACAAGGCTTGAAGAGTCAAAACTAACGACTATCGTAGAAGAAATTGACCCATCAGCATTTTTAGCCATTGCAGATATTTCAGAAGTTCGTGGTGGTAGATTTAAAAAGAAAAATATCCATTAATTGAGTAAAACCAACATTACGAGGATGTTGGTTTTTTTTAATACTTCTATACTTTCTGTTCCAGAAGTCAAAGGGTGCAAGTATTTTGAGCTTTTTTAGGTCTTCTAACGAGCTCGCCCCCACAATTTGGGCATACACGATTCATCTCTTCTGTGCACGGTCCGCAAAAAGTACATTCATGTACACAAATATAAGCATCGGAATTCTCGCTGATAGGTGAATTGCAGTGTTCGCATTGTTTTCTCATTTCTAATGCCATAATGAATATCTCCTTCCTAATTGGATTGCAGGGTAAATATACCATTTAATTTATTTTGAAATAAGGGACAGTTCTTAGGAGAATTGAGGGGGCAGAACCAGTTTTTTCAGAACCACATTTTCAAAAGAGCTTTGCTTTTAAAAAGGAGTATCTTTGTTAAAAAGGTCTTCTGAAATCATTAATAAAAATGATTAAAACTGAGTAAAACAGAAAAATATATTGACTAAACGTGAAAAAAGATGAATAATATGGAAAAACATAACAAAAAAGTTGGGATGATGAAGTTGTTTTCTGATGAAAGAAGACTAGAAATACTAAAAATGCTTGAGGAAAATGGTCGGGTTTTTGCAAAGGATTTGGCTAGAAGATTTGAAATGTCAATTGACTCTATTAGACGAGATTTATCTATGATGGAAGAACAAGGTGTCTTAAAGAGGACTCATGGTGGAGCTATCCCTATTACTAGTGTTAGACAGATGCCACCCCCTCCTTCCATTCGTTATGGAGAGGGAAGTGATGATCAAAATGCAATAGCCAAATTGGCAGCTTCTTATATTGAAGAAAATCAAACCGTATTTATCGGTGGGGCTGCCATCCATTACATGATGCTAAAATTTCTTCCGAGAAATTTTCCTTACACAGTAGTCACGAATTCTATTGAAGTTGCTTTTTATTTAAGAGATCTAGAGAATGTAGACACTTATTTAATTGGTGGGAATGTCAAAAGATCAGGTAATATGACAGATTCACTGGCGAATGAATTCGCTAAGCAGTTTACTGTGGATTTATGTTTTGCAACTGCTGGTGCAATTTCATCAAAAGGTCTAAGTACCTCAACTCCAGAAGTCGCAATTTTCCATAAAAACGTCTATGACAACTCTAGAAAAATTGTCTCATTAATAGAGCATGCTAAATTTGGAATGGATATGTTTTTTGGCATGTATCCATTAACAAAGTTACATGTGATTATTACAGATGAAGGAACTACAACCGAAATTATCGACATGGTTAAAGCTAATGGTGTGGACTGTATTGTTGCAAAAAAAGAACTGTAAAAGGGGTGTGAAAGATGTGTTCTACAGAAGAAAGTATTACATAGTAAAAAATGAATTTGTATCCAAATTAAATACGCTTTTCCTAGAAGTCAATTATCCAAATCAAATTCAAAAGGGTGCTAGATTAATAGGGAGATGGATGACGCCTAAAAATGAAACAACTACAGAGATATTCGCGATATGGGAATATGACAGTTATGAAAAATATATAGAAATCGAGGATAAAGTTAGAGGTGACATAGAACACGTTAATAGAATCCGAAATTGGTATGAACTAAATGGTGGTAGAGAATATGTGTATAAAGAGTATATTTTGGAAGTTCGGAATGAGAAGTTAGAGTCTACCCTACTTTAGGATTTAATGGAGCTATATTATGAAAAGAATTGCTATTGATATGGATGAAGTAATAGCTGATTTTGTATCCAAACATTTAAATTTATTCAATGCACAATATAATGAAAAACTGTCTGGTGATGATTTACATGGCACTAGATTATGGAAGATTCGTCCTCATCTAGAAAAGGAGATTTTAGGTTATGTAGATGAACCTGACTTTTTTCGTGATTTAAAGGTTATGGAAGGTAGTCAAGAAGTCATCCAAGAACTTAGTAATTTTTATGAAATCTTTATTACTACTGCTGCGATGGAACATCCTTCATCTTTTGAAGCAAAGTATGAATGGCTAAAGGAGCATTTTTCATTCCTTTCTGATCGGAATTTTGTATTTTGTGGTGACAAAAGCATTATTAATGCTGATTACCTAATTGATGATAGTCCAAGACATTTTGAGAGATTTAGAGGACAAGGGATATTATTCACAGCCTTACATAACATCAATGAAACAGGATATGTAAGAGTGAATGATTGGAGTGAAGTTAGGAATTATTTTTTATAGTAGAGTGTAAAAAATCTATAGAAAAAAAGGATGCTCCGAATGAAAAATAACGGGTTCTCTTTTGGAGTGAAAAATGTAAAAAAACAACACAAATAGCATGCTAAATCATATATGATTTAGCATGCTATTTTTTATTGGACTAACAACATTTATGGTATTTTAACCTGAGAATTAACACTGTAATTAGCATACTAATTAGCAAAGTGAGAATGAACATTCTCATGCTGTTAGTTTATATGCTAAAACGGTTGTTAATACTTCGATAAATTTGATAGGAAACTCGGCTGTATTTATGCTTCCTTAATTAAGTAACTAGCGAAGTAAAATAAGCGGAGA
>NZ_QBBX01000033.1 GCF_003073175.1 Peribacillus acanthi | reverse complement strand
GAGCCAGGATCAAACTCTCCAAAAAGTGTTTGACTTGCTCATAAAATGTCTTATTTAAAAGACTTAAATTTAAACGTTGACGTTTCTGTTTTGTTTAGTTTTCAAAGAACTATTTTTGTAAGACAGAACACTATCTTATCATCTCTTTTTCACTGTGTCAACCTTTTAAATCAACTTTTTGAAAGCTAATTTCATTGAACACAATTACTTGCCGACCAGAAGTTTCTTTGTTTCTCGGCCAGGACTTAATAATACTATTCTAGTATATAGAAGTCAACAACTAAATTAAAAGTTTTTTTATGTAGATTCTAAAAAAATTTGTCTTTTGATTTATGCTCTAGGCACTTATTTTCCGGTCCAATCAACATAGTACAAAAATCTACAACATTCTTTTAAATATAACCTCGTTTTAAAACAAATGTCCTTATCAATAGAAATATAATAGTAAATTGAAAATCAGAATAATCTACCCTTTAATACTTTCATACAAAAAATAAAAGCAGAGTATAATCACTCCGCTTACCTGAATTACATTTCAATTTTCTCCCCACGAGCTTCTAAGTTTTTTGCTGTCGAGCTTTTTTCTACATGATTTTGATCTTCAAATGTTCCCATCAATACATCACCAAGAGGGTTGGTTACACCATACCAATAGTTTTCATTCTTGAAATGATGCCAGATATGAACTTTTTTCATCCATCGACCCCATTTTGATTTTGGTTGTATAGGACGATGTGCGACATAGTGCACGAATTCATAATATAGAAAGAAAATGATTAATCCGGTGGTAACTGCATTAGTTATAACGAGACTTCCAGTAATATAATAGACAATCACTCCTAATACAATTATATTAGGAACGCTATACCATAGCGGTAAGAATAATAAGTGCAAATCATTGGGTTTAGCATGATGATCATAATGAAGTCGTTTTAACAATTTGAGAAAAAATGGTGATTTAGGAGGCTTGAGATGAAACACAAAGCGATGAGTAAGATATTCGAATGTAACATATACTAGCATTCCTATAACAACTGCAATCCATGTTTTATAAGACTCCAAATGAACTGCCGTAAAGCTTGCACTTATGACAAACAAAATTCCCATTATCGTTACATCTGGAAATAAGATGAATTCTTTTAAATACTTTTTTTCCAAACCAAACACCACCCTTTTAAGAAATTCTGTTTTCCCACAGTTTTATGCTTTCTATCATCGTTTCTCTTGCTAGTTCCCCGGCTTGTTCTGCATCACCCTTAAGTGAAGCTTGCAATAAGGCATGATAATATTGGCGAGATTTTATTCTATGTTTCTCTACTGTAAAATACTGTTTTGCCATATTCACATAAAAGGAATTAAAACTATTTAATATTAATAAATAGACTGGATTCGGTGAAAGTCTGACTAAACCCTTTTGTAATTGCCAGTCAAAGTGGGCATATGATTCTGCCTCTTCTCTCAATTGTTCTAAGTTTGCTAACAAAGCGACCACTTTCGGTTGATTGTAGGTTATTGCATCTTTTATATAAGAAGGCGATAGGGATGCTCTTACCTCAAGTAAATAAACGACAAATTCTTCTGGTACAGCATCTTGATGTTCAATAATATTTTCAAGTGTTGTCAAATTCCCTGTTTGCCAAAAATCATTGACTGTAGCTGGCAGCCCTTTATTCCCTTTAATCCAACCATCTCTTATTAATTGCTGAAGCGCCTCTCTAATAGTAGGTCGACCTACACCATACTCCACGACTAACTCCCGTTCAGAGGGTAAATTACTACCTATTGCATAATCTTTTTCTATAATTGCCTTGACCATTTTTCTTTTAATGGTTTCTGAGGATCTTCCCTTAACAAATTCCTGTTCCATATCTAACTCCTTTAAAAACTTCTACTGGTATTCTATGCAGACCTAACTGGTATTACCAATAATGTTAAAATATTTATAATATTTAGTCAATTTTATTTTAGAAGTAGCTATAATTTGTCTGTTGATTTAGCTCAAGACACTCCTTTTTCTCGCAGGAGTCTCATCTTCCACTCCAATCCACGCAGTGCAACATAGACTTAAAAATAAAAAATAGGAAACAAGCTGTAGCCGTTCCCCCATCCTCAATTATTTAAACCAAGCTTGATTTAACCGGTTAATCCCTTCTATTATCTGTTGTTCAGTTAGCCCTCCGAATCCTAACATAATAATGGAAGAAGATTCACTTTCTCCTTTAAACCAATATTTTTCTGTGTTATATACTTTCACTCCAAGCATTTCGGCCTTTTTCATTAAATCTATAGAGTGCTTTTCTTTAACCTTCAGTAAAATATGAAGGCCTGCTCTTTGACCAATTACTTCGACTCGATCACCCATATACTCTTCAATCGCATGGATAAGGGCTTTATGTTTCCCTTGATAGACCTTCCTCATTTTTCGAACATGCCTCTCAAAATTACCTTCTTTCATAAATAAAAACATAGCCTTTTGAAAAAGAGGCGAGGAAGATTGACTGTATTGATCTATTTGTTTTTGAAAATCATCCATTAACCTGGTTGGCAAAACAACATAACCTAATCGGAGAGTAGGTAAAAAAGACTTTGAAAAAGTTCCTAAATAAATGACCCTTTCATTTGTATCTAGTGCTTTTAAGGCAGGAATAGGCTGGCCTTGATATCGGAACTCGCTATCATAATCATCCTCTATGATGTAACTTCCATTAAGGTGTGCCCATTCTAATAATTTCAGCCTTTTTTGGATAGGAAGAACCATGCCATAGGGAAACTGATGGGAGGGAGTGATGTAAGCCACTTTTGCATTTGTTTCATTTAATTTTCCAATATCAATTCCATCTGACTCAAGAGGAACGGTTTGTATTTCACACCCATAGTTTTGAAAAACAGTTCTTACACCATCATATCCTGGATTCTCCATAGCGATTGGGGCTCCATTTAATGAGAGCCACTGACAAATAAGACTAATCGCATACTGGGTACTTGAGGTGATAAGAATTTGTTCTGGAACACAGTTTACCCCTCTCGCTTGAAAAAGATAATTTGCGATTTCTACCCGAAGATTGTAATCCCCATGTCGATCCCCGTACATAAAAAGGTCAGCCTCTATCGCCATTGCCTCCTGTAAACACCTTTTCCAACTCTGCATCGGAAAATGTTCCCTATCGATATCCCCGTAAAGAAAATTGTATAAATATGAATTCTTTTTAACTTGTGTGGATGGTTGAATACCTTTCACATTTGGTTGTAGAGAAACAAGTGGTTGTTCCAAAGGTAAAACCTTCAATCCACTTCGAGGCTGACTCTCCACATAACCTTCTGCAATCAACTGCTGATATGCATTTTCAATGGTATTTTTACTGATATTCAGATGCTGGGAAAGATATCGAATCGAAGGCAATACCGAACCTGGCTCAATCCCACCCGACTCAATTTCTTTTCGTATGTATTGATACAACTGAACATATAGAGGCAATCCTATTTTTCTATTAAGTAATGGTGTTAATTCTATCATAGCTCCTCCAACTGACCCCATTCAACATGTAGTAATTGTCACTTTTTATAGGGTCAAAATCATCTTACAATCAGTATATCACCACTTATTGGAAGGAAGAGAAAAAAATGAGTATGGTAATTCGACAAGCAGGACGTACATGTACGGATGAAAGAAAAATTGAGGCTTTTTTATCCAAGACTAAAACAGGATTTCTAGGTTTGATAGATAACGAAACGCCTTATGTACTTCCCTTAAACTACGTGTGGTCGAATGGGAGCATCTATATTCACGGAGCAGCTGAAGGAAGGAAAATAGATATCCTTCGAAATCAGCCCAATGCTTGCTTTACCGTTAGCGAGGAGTACGGAACAATTGCTGATCCTATCCCAGCCATGACCGATACAGCTTTTATGAGTGTAATAGTTTCCGGCACCGCAGAATTTATTACCGACTTAGATGAAGCCACTTCTGTTATGCAAGCCATGCTTAACAAATATGTACCAGGTTATTACAATGCTCCTTTATCAAAAAGTCACGTAGATAGATATCGCTCATCACTAGGCAGCAAAACACTAGTGATTAAAATTACACCTGAGAAGTTAACAGCAAAGGAACACCCTTTAGACGAATCAATGAAATATTACCCTGGAAGAAACGTTCAATCGGATCTTTAATTGGTAGGGTCACTCTAAAAAGAGCGGTCCTTTTTAACATTTTCAAAACTAGTTTATATCGAAAATCTACTAGTTTTGTTTTTAATGTCATATAATTCTAAATAATTGAATCTTTAATAGTGAGGGAAAAACATGGCAACATATCAATTCAGTTCATTGAACCAAAGTAATATTCCTGAACTAGTAAATTTATTTACGGAAAGACAGCAAGAAGAGAAAAATCATTTAGTTTTTTTGCAAGAAGCCAACCTAGATCATCAAGCTATCACATCCTTTTTTGATAACTTGTTTGAAAAAAGTAGAGTGATCGCAACGGGAGCTTATAAGGAAAATAAACTGGTAGGGTATATTCTTGCGGAAATAAAATTCGACGAAGCGCGTGGTAAACATGTATGGGTATCGTATGAGGGGCTCGCAATCCATAGCGATGAACCTGAGAACTTATTACGAGTTATATACTCCGAAGCATCTAAATTATGGCTTCATAATGGATGCTTCAACCATTACGTTATTGTACCTGCAGGAAATAGGAAATACGCAAATGCCTATCAGAATCTTTCCTTTGGGTATGAACAAGAGCATGCCATACTAGAAATCAATAAATACAAACCTTTTCATGATGTTGAAAGGGTGCAAGTAAGAACAGGTAATCAAGAAGATGGTGAAATTATGGGAACGTTCTCAGATATCATCCTGTCTTTCCAAAATGATTCACCAGTTTACTCCCCTGTTTTACCAGAAACGGTCTCTCAATTTGAACAAGGGTATAAAGGAATAGTCGATGAAGAGGTTGGTCTACTTCTAATCGCAGAGTCTTCTGGTTTACCTACTGGATTCCAAGTCTACTATGATTGTCCATCCAATTGGATAACTCCAACTGGAACCATTGAGCTAGGTGTAGCAGGGACCTTACCTGCCCAAATGGGTACTGGAGTAGGAAAAAAACTAATGAATGAAGCAATCATCCTATTAAAAGAAAAAGAATATCAATACATCTTGACTGACTGGAGAATCACGAACCTAGCCTCCTCTACTTTTTGGCCAAAATGTGGTTTTGAACCAATTTATCATAGAATGCAAAGAACCATTGACCCTAGGATTTCCTGGGCAAATATGGGTAACCCATTAGCGAAATAAGAAAAAAGCTGTCAGACTAGCTATCTGACAGCTTTTCATTAGGAAAAGTTTACATTTGTTTTCATTTTTTGATTCACTATCCCATATAGACAAGCCCCAATAGCTTGCATCATGGTTTTAGCTAATACTTGCCCAAGGATTGCGAGAGGAACTGCTTCCCACGGTAAGAAACCTGCACCGATTGGGCTTAAACCAATGACAACAAATAGTGCCGAATCAAGGATTCCCCCTACAAGTCCGCTGTAGAAAATTCTCCATGCAATGGGAAGTTTTAATCGGCTATAAATTTCAGTATCTGTTGATTCTGAGACAATGAATGAAATCGCTGAAGCTACGACGATCATTAAGGAATCTCCTAGCAAGTATGAAACGATTGCTGATAGCATTAGTGCAATACCTATAAACAAGTACGTCTTCTTTTTGCCATATTTCATTTGCACGAGGTCACGTAAGATAAATGTTGCCCCTATTAAAAAAGTACCTACTGGAATCAAAAACATGCCCAAGTGAATGGGTGCAAAAGCAGCCGTTAGAACATTTGCTGCAACGATGGATAGTAAATAAAAGAACACTCTTAACAAATTTATTACTCCTTTCAAAATTAAAAAGGCCATTATTTCTCCCTATAAAACAAAGTGAAATAATGACCTATTAAAGTCTTTCAATTTTCCCTAGTTTTGTTTAGTGACAGGATGGTTACGAACTGTCAGTATGCAATTAAGTCATCATTTTAGCATAAAGCATTTTGATGAGATAGTTTTTTCATTCAAAAATCTAGAGAATTTCTTCCAATCACTGTTTTATCCAAAAAGAATTTATATATACCGTTTGAAATCCTAGTTTCACCATATTATCATGACTAATCGTTCCGAATTCAACATCTGTGTATACCCTTTTTAATCCAAGTTGATGGGCTACTTGAAGTCGATGTTGCAAAATAGCCTTCTGGACCCCTTTTCCCCGGTTGTTAGGAAAAGTAAAGTCATTGGCGATATACCCTTCATCTCCTTCAATAAACAGAGATCCCATCCCAACCGCTTCTCGCCCGATATAGGCGATGAAATTCTGAAAGTATGGTTCAATGAAATAATGTGACTTCCTTTTTACGATTTCCTGTTCAAATCCATTTCCACCTTGGGATTTAGAAATAAGGTCCAGGAACTCTAGAACATTTTCTTCTGTTACTTGAACAATTTCAATTTTTCCCGCTTGGCAGTAACCTTTAGTAGGTTCAATACCTAAGAACACCAATTGCTCCGCACACTGATATCCTTTGGTAGTTAAAGCTTTGGAAACTTCAATATCAATTTGAGTAGGTGTCAAATCAAAACATGGAGTGATGCCCTTTGCATAATAGTCACCCAATATTTCATCTATTTTATCTGCCTCAGCCCATCCAAAACCTTTAATTCGATTGTAATAAATTGAATGAGGTGAAGTTGTGTCCATCAATAATGTACAATTGCCTAGTGTTTTTAAAGAAAGATTTTTATCTACAGTTGAAAGAGCTCTTTTTGAGTTAAAAATCGTTAATGCTAGTTCTAATCTTTCTATTCGTTCTACTTGTTTTTGTACCGTTTCCATGTCCTTGATTGCTCCTCATAATATCATTTTTCATCTCCACCATGTAGCTGAAGGATACTTATTTGAGGCAAGAATTACAGTTTCTCCGATTTTGGGAGTAGAGATAATTATCCCTTTCTCATTAGCAGCACTTAGTACTCGTTCAATTGGGTCTGTCCAGTCATGTAAGGCTAATGTGAAGGCAGCCCAATGAATTGGAATCAATACTTTTCCTTTTACATCTAAGTGGGCCTGAACCGTTTCTTCTGGCAACATATGAATTGCGGACCACCGTTGGTCATACTGCCCACATTCCATCATCGTTACATCAAATGGACCATATTTTTCCCCAATCTCTTTAAAATGAGGACCATACCCACTATCTCCACTAAAGAACATTCTGTCCTGCATCCCCACTATCACCCATGAGCACCATAGAGTGGAGTTACGATCATTCAAACTTCTCCCAGAAAAATGTCTAGCAGGCGTACAAGCGAAAGTGAGACCTCCAAACTTGGACTCCTTCCACCAGTCATGTTCATGAATTTTTTCAGGAGCGACACCCCACCTTTTTAAATGACTACCTACTCCAAGTGGTACAAAAAATTGCTCCACTTTTCTTTTTAATTTTTTTATAGAATAATAATCCAAATGGTCATAATGATCATGTGAAAGAAGGACGGCATCGATTCGAGGAAGCTCCTCCACATCAAAAGGCAGTCCTTTGCTATACCTTTTGTCTCCAAAGAACGGAAATGGAGTAGGAGCTTTCCCAAACATAGGATCAATCAATATGTTCTTTCCATCTATTTCTATTAATAGAGCTGAGTGACCAAACCAAGTGATTTTTGTCCCATTTAACGGTGATTGAATTACCAGCTTTTCCATAGGAATCGGGGCATCCGGCTTTCCTTTAGGATTTCCTTTAATAAAGTCTCTTAATAGACCTAATGAAGTAGAAAATTTCATTTCCATTGAAGTGGGAATCTGATTGATAAACTTACCTTTTGAAAAATTTATAGATTGCTCAAATGATTGGATTTTTTCTTTTGAACTTCTTCTACCAAGGGGCGTATAAGACGACATCAAACCATATATAGCAATTAGAAATACGATCAAGATCATCAAAATATGCATTTCTTTCCTTCTTTCCTATTCTTACTGAATTACATTTTACAATATTACTTTACTAGACCGAAAATAAAAGGTAATCGAAATAAAAAAGAATTTGAGGAGACCCCACTCCACTTGTACATGCGGATAAAATTAAGTAATCTTATAAACATAAATCTATCTTAAAGGTGTGACCTGTTTGCGAATTAATAAATTCATTAGTGAGTCTGGATTTACGTCTAGACGCGGGGCTGACAAGTTGATTTCCGAGGGGAAAGTTACAATAAATGGGGTAGTTGCTGAATTAGGCAGCCAAGTAGAACCTGGGGACGATGTACGTGTAGATGGCAAACCAATCGTAGCTGAACAAGAACATGTCTATATAGCATTGAATAAGCCTGTGGGAATCACGAGTACAACTGAAAGACATATAAAAGGCAATATCGTTGATTTCGTGAACCATCCGTTACGAATCTTTCACATAGGACGACTCGACAAGGATTCTGATGGCTTAATTCTCCTTACCAATGACGGCGATATAGTAAACGAAATCTTACGTGCGGAGAATAAGCATGAAAAAGAATATATTGTAACGGTAGACAAGCCTATTACAGCTGCGTTCCTAAATAAAATGGCATCTGGCGTAGAAATCCTAGATACTGTAACTTTACCATGTAAGGTGAAACAGCTATCTAGGTATGTATTCCAAATCATTTTGACACAAGGCTTAAACCGACAAATCCGTCGCATGTGTTCAGCATTAGGCTATGAGGTTAAAAGCCTTCGACGGACAAGAATCATGAACATCCATTTAGGAAATTTACCATTGGGACAATGGAGAGACCTTACGAAGGATGAACTGAAGCAATTATTCAAGGATTTAAATTATCAACCTAAACAAAGGGTAAAATGAAAAAAAGGATGACATGAAATTTCTCACGGAAATTTATGTCGTCCTTTTTGTTATCCGGACCAAGAGTAGGTCTTATTTAATTCCTCTTCCGTAGGATGATCATCTTGGTCATATAAGAATTTACTTCGTTTACCTATAGACAATGGCAGCTTTTCCTCCATAGGATTCCGCCTCTTGTCACTAATCTCCACTTTTGTATGGATTGGTACCATCGAGTAAAGTTCTATGACATCCTCATTTAACATGCGGATACATCCGTTTGATTGATTTGCCCCAATACTTTGTGTTTTATACGTTCCGTGGATGGCATACATGGGGTTCGATAACTCCAGACCTCTTTTCCCATAAGGATTTTCGTTTATAGGATATAAGTGTTTATTGGGATTCATCACTTTATCTCTAATGGTAAAAGTTCCTGTAATAATCTTCCCTTCCCTCCCTACCCCAACAGGATAAGTCCTGATCGTATGATTGCCGGATACCACTCTTAAGGTATGTTCAGGATTGGATATGATAATTTCCAACGGTTTAAAACCGATACTGAAGTCATGTTCTATATTGGGAAATAAGGAAGCCTCGATATCATTGATTATATCCACTTCATCTGTACTAAGGATGGGAATAGGATTATACACCCATCCTCCTTCACCAGTCATACCCCTCACAATATCGTTTGACAGTTTTATGGGATCTCTTGGTAAATCAGGTAAATACTCAGGCGTAAGGGAAGTAAGAGTAATGGGCATTTTCCCATTTGCCTTAACAAATTGAAACAAGGCACTCCGGATCACTGTAGAAGTTTCCCATAATAAATATTCGTTTTCTTTAGTTAATGGTATTTTTTCTTTTTCAGGGAGAAATAAATGAGGGCTGTTATAGGAACTGTTCGTCTGTTTAGGATGTAAAGAAGGTTTATTATTTTCTTCATGAATCGACGGATCTTCATGGAAAATTAAGAAGATGTAACATAGGATTGCGGTAAATGCTCCCAATAAATAAAAAATGGATGCTAAAAAAAGCACATCGGTATTCGTCCATACCTTTATTTTCTTATTTACTGTTTTTCCCTTATCCACAAAGGCTCCTTTCTGAACAGGATTAACAACATCAATACATTGTAATTTATTTTATATTCAAAGAATCACATTAATGACACAAAACGAAAGAATAATTCAAACATACGAAAAAAGGCTGCTCTGGGACCCAGGCAGCATTAATGATGGAATTTCCTTGGAAATGTAACTACTTATTCATATTCGCAAGGAAACCTCCTAATAAATCATCTACATCCTCTTGTTCAAAGGACTCCTCAGATTCATCTTCAGACGTCGCCTGTTCTTGTTTAGCCTTATTCCAATCAAAGTTCATTAAATCGTCTTCCAATTCATCTGTCTCTTCCACTTCGAATTCTTCCGGCGCAATAGGCACATTGGCAACCATTTCACTGTACTCAGGCTCATTTTCCACTAGATATAGTGCTTGATTGATGTCTAATGCATTGCTATTTAATGTTGCTAGGACTGCTGTGGCACGAATTGGGTCGACCAGAAGTTGATAAACAATACTCCCTAGGAGCGCTTCCGAATGGGAATGTTTCAACCAATTCCGCTGTTCCTTACTTAATTGTTTCGGTAAAGGGATGGTCACGGTTTCTCGTTCTTTTGCTAGAGACTGACCGACTCCTTCCAAAACGTATTCTGCTATTTTACTAGAAAAGTTTCTTCTCTCAGTTTCCTTTAAATTTTGCAGCTGCTTAATGATGTGTTCAGGAGTATCAGAAGGCAGACGAAATGTAATCGCCTGCCCCCTTTGTATCCGAGTCATTTCTTTTTTGGACATGAAATCACCCTACTTTTGTATTGGCTGTTTTTCCGCCTCTTTACTCTTCATCTCTTTATTATTCTTTCTAACAAAATCTGCGATTAATTTGTAGTAAGCGTTCGCCATCATCCAAATACTTTCTTTTTCATCTTCAAAAAACTCGATATTATATCCATCCAAGCTATTATTCAGTGCTTTAATATATTCCTTCAACACCATAGCTCCGCCACCAACAAAATAGCAGATTTCCGTTTGGGAATTCTTTTGCCAGACATTGCGCAGATGACGATATTGTTTCTTGGCTAAATCTAATAGGATCCGATCGGTAATATCGTGGACGCTTGTCCTACTCCCCTTCACTCGGATATGGTTTCGGTCATTTTTTCTCGTAATGATATCGACCACATCTCTTCGGCTATCCAATTCAACTCCATGCTTAGAGCGAATTTCTTCTCGAATGGACTCTAATGCTTCAGATACACCGATATTAAAACCTTGTGCTTTATCATCATCCACATTACGATTTTTAATAACTGCCACATCCGTAGACAATCCACCTATATCTTGAATCAAGATACTTTTATCGATTAAATCACGGTTAATAATATTCAAGTCATTATCCATCACCAAATTAATATAGGCCGCAAAGCCTTCAGGATACACCTTGACCTGGTCAAACTTAATATTGACCTTAACACCTTGGTATTTAGGCGTAACTAAAAACTCTACCTGATGGACGGAACCTAACAATTGGGATCGATAGCCTACATCTTTGCCTTCTTTTACTTCACGCAGAGGCAATCCAGTTCCAAGTGTATAATTAGCTTCGATTACATGATTCGTTTTCTTGAAGATTCCTGCATTTTCTTCTCTTGCAGCATCCAAGGCTATAGAAGCGAACAGCATGACTAATGTTTGGTCTTCCTCTGACTTACTGCTGCCTGGATCAAGTTCACTTGCGTTATCGCTTTTCGTGGCTAAGTTTCCAACACGATAAATGACGTTATTCTCTTTTAATGCAGGGGAATGGACTCTAACATGAATACCCTCGATTGGATCCTTATCATTTAAATCCTCTATTCCAATAACAGGTCTGTCTTCCGTTTCTCGAGCTATTACATTCGGTATGTATAATTCATAGTCAGACTTTCCAAATAAGGCTTTAACGGAGTCGTTTCCTACATCGATCGCACAGATTCTTGAAGTGTTCATCACATCAATCCCCTTTTCGTTGATTGCTTAGAAAAAGCTTAACTGAAGGTTATCTTAGGTTACTAGAGGGGGTCAATGCTACATAAGTTGTGTTCAATAAGCATACATTTGTTTTTTCATAGTGTACATAGATACAAAGGTGTACACATACCGCTGTATCAACATGTATACCCTTTTGTGCACATGCACACAGTTATGTACACACCCCGTTTACTGATTGTTTTCTTGTATACATTTATGTAAACACTTTAAATACATTACTTTTTACTCGTTAGAATATACTTGCTTACATCAAACTAAAAAAGACGATAGTTAGATTTTCATAGCACAGAATAAAGATTTCCAATATTTAAGTTTCACTATAACTAGATACCCATTCAAAACAAAAGTCCCTTTCTATATTTAGAAATGGGACTCTTAAAACTTTGGCTGCTCTGTTACAAAACCAACTCCATTTGAATATCCAACGGCTCTTTTGCTAGAATTTTTTCGTTAATTTCAACTGCATACCCACAGCCAACAGACTTGTAAAAGTGTTGCGTTTCTATTGATGGATGTGCAGCGATATATAACTTTTTAGCGCCTAATTCCCTTGCGCCTTCACAGCATAAATAGAACAATTTTTTTCCAATCCCACTCCCCCTAAGTTCATTGGAAACATGAATATAAGGTAGTTCTACATATTCTTTCTTACTACCGAACAGTTCCCCTTCCACGTTAGCAAACCCTACTAATTTCTGATCTTCAAAGGCTCCGAATACTATCCCACCAGATAGTATACATTCACGTAACGCCTGTATGACCTGTATCTTTTTTTCTTCATCCCATCTCTCTTCAAAATGGTCCTCTTTAATACGATATTCGTCATCCTCCTTGTACCAAACTTGACTTGTTTCCTGGAATCGATTGAATTTCTGGAGGATTTGATTATTTAATTCATCTATTTTTATTTTTCTAAATTCAATATTTTTCATTCTTGTTGCCTCCCATATTATGTATAATTAATTTATCAGAAAATTAGTGATATTGGATAAGAAAATCTTCTAGTACTGACTTATGATATAAAGGAAAAAACCAAATAACAGGAGAGATATAAATGGAAAATTCTATTAAAAAAATTGGTCAGATAGGCGTACCTGTGAAAAATTTAGAATCTGCCATCATATTTTACAAGGAAACATTGGGATTGCCACTTCTATTTAACACAGATCGCATGGCTTTCTTTGATTGCAATGGAATCCGCTTAATGCTAAGCCTTCCTGAGAAAGAAGAGTTTTCACACGCTAGTTCCGTCCTCTATTTTCAAGTGGAAAATATTAAAGAAAAATATGAAGAATTACTCGAAAAGAATGTATCCTTCATAGACGAGCCACATATTGTCACTAAAATGGGACAAACAGAAGTATGGATGACGTTCTTCCAAGACTTAGAAGGTAATACACATGCTTTGATGAGTGAAGTACAGGGATAAAAAGAAGTCACAACTAATAAGGCTGTTGCCTAAGTTGTGACTTCTTTTATTATTTATACACGAGTCCATACGCCCATAAATACCCCTTATCTTCCAAAAGTAAGGCTGCTTCGTTTGGCTTAGGATCTATTTCTATGGCACCGTTCGTTTTTAAAATATACCCATCATTTACACGTTCTATGATAATCGGTAAATCTAATTCTACAAATAATTGACGCATTCTGTAAATCGTATTATACAAGTTGGCAAGTGCGCGCTTTTCATCAAGATTACTCCATATGTCGTCTATGATTCTCCACTTTGAACATACCTTTCCTTCGTGCAAAAGGAAATAATAAAATAATTCTTCCGTAACACGAGTTGGCCATTTTATGATTTGATCGCTTTTCTTAACCAATGCTTCTCCGAATAGCTGGACTTTTAGTTGGTTATGGACAAGCTTTCTTGAATGGACACCATAATAACGTTCTAGGCGCTCATCCAGTTGTCTTACGATATTAGGACTCATCGGTTTCAAGATATAATCTAATGCCTGGATTCGAAATGCCTCCACTGCATATTGCGCATGTGCAGTCGAAAAGATGATTGGTACATCGATTCCTTCCTTAACAAGCTTTTGTGCAAGCTCCATACCTGTTAACTTAGGCATCTCTATATCTAACAGCACAGCATCTAAGTGATGTTTAGGTATTTCTTCTAATGCCTCAAGCGGTGATTGAAAAGCACCTTTAACTTGAAACTTTCCAGACCCCTCTAGTAACCTAGTATTTAATTCTAATATAGGTTTTTCATCTTCTACGACCATAATTCGCCACATGCTTATTGCTCCTTTACTGGAATAAAAACGATGACTGTAGTCCCCTTGCCAAACTCCGATTGAATTACTACATCCCCTTTAGAAATGTCTTTTACCCGGCGTAAGACATTGTTGAATCCAATTCCTCTATAGCTTATACTTCCTTCTATTAATTGCTCCACTTTCTCAGGAGTCATTCCAATACCATCATCCACCACTTCTATCACAAGGTTCTTTTGATTTTGCTTAATGGTCAATTGTACATGCCCATTTCCTTCTTTCTCAAACAGACCATGACGTATCGAATTTTCTATGATAGGTTGAATGAGTAAACTCGGAATTTTAATAACATAGGGATTTATCGATGGCTCAATGTGACAAGAAAATGTGAGCCTATCTCCAAATCTAGCTTTTTCAATCTCAACGTAAGCCTCAATGATTTCAATTTCTTGTTGAATGGAAGAATCATGTCCCTCTTTACCAGATTCGAAGATATAGCGTAAATAAGAGCTTAACATCGATAAAAGATGAGCGGCCCTCTCACCATCGGTATAGCAAAACGAAATGATGTTGCTAAGAGCATTGTATAGAAAATGGGGCTTAATCTGTGATTGTAAAAAAGCCATTTCATTTTCTACTGCTTTAGCTAGTGATTTTTTCGTTTGTTCAACCGCACGGATTCTAGCTAAGAGGGTCTCTCTCGTTACTGGCTTAATTAAATAATCGTTGGCACCTGAGGAAAAAATCGCTTCAATATCAGATGGATAATCCACCGATGTTGTGATTAATACTGGCAAATCCAATAAGGAAGTGGTTTGACGGATGTGTTTTGTTAATTCAATTCCATCCATACCTGGCATTAAAGAGTCTATAATGACTAGAGAAATATCAGAATTTTCCCTTACCAACTTCAATGCATCCTGTGCAGTGTAGGTAATTATTACCGAATAAGACGAATTTAGCATAGAAGCTAAAACCTCCGCCTGAACCGGATCATCTTCTACAATTAATATACTTTGAGCCCCTGTAGGATAATGGATGGTTGCCGCAATTTTACTTTTAGCTTCATGCACCATGGGGATCGTCAAATCCAGTAGTTCCTTATATTCAGAGAAAGGTAATATGACTGTATATAGTAGCCCCGTTTCAATATTTTCAATTAAAAGCTGTCCCTTCATCCCTTCGATAAGCTCCTTACTTAATAACAAACTCATTGCCTGTGGATGTTCAGGGAACGTAAGTAAATATCCGCTTTTGGTTTTGAAATGAATATATACTTCTTGTTCCACCTGTTGAACACTTACCTCAATGGAACCATTGGAAGCATAAGTAGAAGCCTCTCCTATGATTCTATAGAACACTTGTGTAAGCCGTTTTTCATCTGCCAAAACATAAAGTGATTCAGGAATCTTCATATCGAAGTCAATCCTCTTTCGAGAAAAAGAAAAAGCCATTAGCTGCTCAATATGTTGGATTATCATACTTACATTAGTCGATTGAATATCAATCGAATAGTCTTGGAAACGAATGCGAGTAAAATCTTGTAAATCCCTAACTAAATAGATGAATCTCTCTAACAATTGTTCAATCATTTGGAGTCTTGTTCCGTTATTCTCTTGAAGAGTTTCACGCTGAACCGCTTTAGTTAAGTTGATAGCATGATATAAAGGATTTTTTAATTCTTGCATCGTTACTTCCAAAAACGCATCTTTTGCCACATTTGCCTTTTCTAGTCGTTTCATCAATTTTTCAGCGTCTTCTGTTCGATTAATGAGTCTTATACCTAAAAATACATTCATCGAGATAATAAACCCAATTAGCCCTACCCTAGAAAAAATATTTCTCCCTGAAAAGAATAATTGATCAATAGACCCGCTTATCGTCGACACAAATAAAAAAAGCAGCATGACAATAATAATGGTGATTTCATTTTTAGGGAGCAATTGCTTTTTTTGAAAGGTTATGACTATGATGCGAAGTATGATGACCGCTAGAATAGCATTTAAATAATAAAAAAATGGATACTGCAAGAAGGATAAAGATCTTGCAGGTAAACAGAGTATTAGCAATGAATAGATCACGATTGGAGCAACCCAAATCCTCATCAATTTTTTGTTGATGGCATAAGGGATGGTATGGGCAATAAATAAAAATAAAAGGATTGGACTAAACATTGTCACAGAATCTTGAAATCGAAAATAAAAATCAAAAGATAACTCGGGGAATTTCTTTAGTAATACTCTTTCACTTCTAGTCATAGCTACAATGGCTACGCTAAAAAAATACAATCCACTATACAGATAGGCAATATCTTTTCTTCGAAGTAAATAAATCGTTATATGAAAAATACTAAAGATTGATAGCAAAAGAACTGCCGCCCACTCTAAGGAAAAATCGCTATCCACATCTTTCTTTATTGATTGTGCCTCTCCTAAGTCAATAGGAAACACCATACCACCACGAGCGTTATAAAAGTTAGAGACGTGAATCGTAAGGAGGAGTTCTTTTGTTTTCGGTTTCAGATATATTTCATAAGTAGGGTTATGTGGAATCATTTCTCGCTTGTTAGTCGCGATCCTACCTACTTCCGCTAAACTTTCCCCATTCACAAATAAGGAATGCGCTGACCAAATGTTTCGAATTCGAAGACCAACTTCGGAATAATGGTCTGGCAATATAACCATCAGTTGATAGGTACCATACTGGGCGTCCCCATCCCATTCTTTTGGAACTAATTGATTAGGAGCTTCTTGGTCCCAGATTTCAGGATTACTAAAGGTGTCAGAGGTAAACTTCCACTCTCCTGAAAGGGCGACCATATGTACTTTCTCTGATGCCTTGGATAAATCTAATACTCCATTCTGTGCCCTAACCTTCACAAACCGTGTATCTTGGTCACTAAAAATCATAAATAAAACCGTAAAGATTATCACAATGGACATAAACCATCCTATGATTCGATTCCACATGTACTAAGTATCACCTTCTTCACGAACTCCTCGCTATTTCCATTGTATAGAAAAAAACTCTCAAAAATCTAACAAATTTAAGTCTGCTTATAGTAAAAAGGTCTCCTTCAAATTTTATCTTGAAAGAGACCTTAGGGATAGTTAATTTCATATTCATAGCAATGTTGTTTCATTTAGAAAAGCCTATGGATTCTTTACTTTAAATGTGTCGCCCTCTTTTAAGTTACCTGCCTCGAATCCTTTATAAAACCATTCCTTCCTTTGTTCTGATGTACCATGAGTGAAGCTATCTGGTACCACATATCCTTGTGACCTTTTTTGAATCGTATCATCCCCGACAGCACTTGCTGCGTTCATCGCTTCCTCTAAGTCACCTTCTTCAAGTAAGTCCATTCCTTGTGCATGATGTGCCCAAACACCTGCTAAATAGTCAGCCTGTAATTCAAAACGAACTTGATATTTGTTGTACTCAGTCGTACTTAGATTTTGACGTTGTTCAGCCAGCTTCTGCGAGTTTCCCAATAAAGTCTGCACATGGTGACCTACCTCATGAGCAACTACATATGCCATGGCAAAATCGCCCGGAGCCTGGAACTTTTGTTGAAGTTCATCATAGAAACTTAGGTCAATGTAAAGCTTCTGGTCGCCTGGACAATAAAACGGGCCGACTGCTGCACCTGCCACACCACAAGCAGATTCAACACTCCCTGAATATAAAACAAGTGTCGGCTCTTCGTAGGTCAATCCTTCTTCCTTGAATACTTTTGTCCATACCTCCTCAGTATCCGCTAAAACGACGGATACAAATTCGGCTCTCTCTTTATCCTGTTCTGTTTCTACATACGGTGCGGTATCCTCTGCTCCCATATTCACAAAGTCTCCTGGATTTCCTCCTAGGAACGTTACAATCAGAAGGATGATGATGCCGCCTATTCCTCCTCCAACAATGGTTTTTCCTCCTACTCCTCTACCTCTTCTGTCCTCTACATTCGAGCTCGTCCTTCTACCTTTCCATTTCATGTATATCCTCTCCTATCAGTCATTGAATACAAAGATTGTTTATTTGTCTTAGTGTTATACCCGAGATTTCTTTGTATACTCTCATGTGATAGGCAAAACTAGATTAGATGGAGTGAAATGTATTGACTGTAAAGTTTTATATCTACAGTTATTTCCATTTTTTCGATATTTGTGCTACGGTAATTTTGACTAACTCACCATTGTAAATAAGTAAATCTATTTAAAGGAAGGAGAATTCTATGCACGAATTAGATTTGCATCATATTTTTGAACTTGGACTCATTTTAGTCATGATTGCAGCAGGAATAACTGCGATAGCAAAAAAATTCAGACAGCCTTATCCAATTGCGCTAGTCATAGTAGGAACTTTCATAGGTCTTGTCCATATTCCAGTTCTGGAGCCACTGAAGGAATTCATTACAGAAGGAGAAATCTTTAACTTTGTCATAATCACCCTGTTTTTACCCGCACTTTTAGGGGAAGCTGCCCTCAAGTTACCCTTCTCCCATTTAAAAGAAAACAAAGCACCTATTCTTGCTTTAGCGTTTGGCGGCACACTACTTTCCTTTATCATCATCGGTTTTTCAGCCATCTGGTTTTTAGATTTTTCCATACCAGCTGCTTTTGTTTTAGCGGCTTTAATGAGCGCAACGGATCCCGTGAGTGTCTTATCTATTTTTAAAAGTGTAGGCGTGAACAAAAGACTTGCTACCGTAATTGAAGGCGAAAGCTTATTTAATGATGGTTTAGCAGTCGTTTTGTTTAAGATTTCTGCCTTTTATTTACTAACCTACTTGGAGCTCGGAGTTGAAGGAGCAGGCTTGGGTTTATGGGAATTCTTCAAAGTCATCTCACTTGGACTGATTATAGGGGGGGCCCTTGGCTATGGATTCTCTCAATTAACCAAGTATTATGATGATTATCCATTAGAAATCATTTTCAGCATCATTCTATTTTACGGTTCGTTTCTACTCGCTGAATCGATTCATGCATCAGGTGTCATAGCTGTAGTGGTGGCTGCTTTAATACTTGGTAATTATGGAGCGAAAATAGGTATGAGCCCAGCTACTAAGTTAAATATCAATAACTTCTGGGAGGTTACTGCCCTTCTCGCCAACTCTCTCGTCTTTTTAATGGTTGGACTGGAAATTACCGTGATTGATTTGACAGACAAATGGTGGCTCATTATTGTATCCATCCTAATTGTACTAATAGCCAGAAGCATTGCCGTCTACTCAAGTTTGTTATTTATCAAAAGCTTTCCTACCTCATGGAAGCACGTAATCAATTGGGGAGGCTTAAAAGGTTCACTTTCTATCGCGCTAGTCCTTAGCTTGCCCAGAGATTTTACAGGTCGCGAGGAGATACTAATCATCGCCTTTAGTGTTGTATTGTTTTCATTAGTTGTCCAGGGTTTATCCATTAAACCTCTTCTATCCTGGTTAGGAGTGAATAAAAAAGAAGAAGGATACCAGGAATATGAACAACTTATAGCACGGGCACACCGCTTCGAGACAGGGATTCTAGAAATTATGAAAGTAAAAAAGAACCTGTTTATTACAGAAGCCATATCAAAGGACCTCATCCTTCAGTACGAACAGGAACTTTCAAAGCTACAAAATGAAACGGAACTACTTTTCCAAAAATATCCTGATCTTAAAGAAAAACAAAAGACCAATTTGCAAAAACATTCCTTATACGCACAGCATGATGCTATAGATCAATTATTAAAAGAAGAAATCATTTCTAATGAAGTAGCAGAAAAAGAAAAGGACGAAATCACCAATAGCCTTGTAAAATTAGAGGATACACATTAAAAAGGAGGCTGACTCAAAAGGTCGTTGAATGACGATCATTTGAGTCAGTTTTTTGTGTTTCTACGGGATTTTATGTTTGAGGGGAAG
>NZ_QBBX01000032.1 GCF_003073175.1 Peribacillus acanthi | reverse complement strand
CTGGAGCGGAAATCCATTGATCACATTCGAGAACCAAAAAAAGAGGGTTGCCCCTAAAAGTCGTACTTTTGGGACAGCCTCTTTTATTTTACATAAAGGTTATTTATTTAAAATGCCTAGATATTCCTTCCAAGGTCCTACGTCGGTACGGTATCTCTCTGCCATTACTCGCACAATTTGGGAAATGTGGGTTAAATCATGTACCACCCATGTAGATAGGAGCTCTCGTAACTTGACGACACCTAGTGCTGGATGGGTACCTGTTAACTCAAGATTTAAACCAGAGTCAATATGAGCTTTAAGCTTGGTTAGATTTTGAATTCGAAGATTATTAAATTCTTGCAACTTTTGTTCAATTGTAACTCCAGGGCTTTCATTCAGGTGAGCAAAACGGTCAAAAGGAGGAAATGGTTTACTTTCACCTTCCTTAAGAATGATCTCTAATCGTGATATCCAATCATTCTTCTCTCCCTCAATGAGGTGTCCAATGACTTCGGATGCATTCCAAGTGCCTTCACCTTCATTACATTGCGACCACTTATCTGTTAAACCAGTTAATAAATGCTCCAGAGTTTGTGGTGTTCGTTCAAGAATTTCAATTGCTTCTTTCAATTTAAAATTCATAAGGTTTTTCCTTTCTAATAAGAAATTTTCACGAAAAGGCCTTAAGTTGTCTATCACAATATAATCACTATACATTCATAGTAACACTTATTAGTAGGCTCTTTTCATATATATTGTTTTAGACTCTAAAATTTGCCCGTTGATTAAGATGAAAAATAAAAAGAACTCTTGGGAATCATTCATTTCCCAAGAGTCTAAAACTTTATCCATTTTATATACTACTCAATGGACCTTACATATTCAGCAATTTTTGCAATTTCACCTTGTGTCAATCCTTGCGCTTCTTGTTGGTGGCGTGTTATTGCCTCCTCAATGGTTTTGGCACTTCCATCATGGAAGTATGGAGCAGTAGCCCAGACACCTCGTAACGTTGGAGTATCAAAGTGTTGGCTATCCCTAGGATTCTTCATTCCAGCACGGGCATCCCCGTTTGAAGAGCGGTCTTCCTTATTGGATGTACCAATATCATGTAAAAATTGAGTATTATCGGTTGTCAATTCGCCAGTTTCATCAATAGCACTGCCGCTATCGGTGAATTCATTTCCACCATGGCATGAGATACAGCCTGCTTTTCCTTCAAATAATTCTTTCCCCTCTTGTGCAGAAGCAGTCAGTTGACCTTTATTCGTTCGATAAGGGCTTTTAGGCGGTGGAAAGGATTTAGGATTATCTAAAAAGGCGAAGACTGCGTCATACATATGTTCCACTTTTTTTGGAAGTGGTTTTGCCGGGTCATATTCCATCATGCCTCCCATTTCGCCTTGGACTGTTAAAAGATAATCCGTAAAATCGTCGCGACTTCCATCCCACATGAATAAGCCTGTCTTCGTGGTTACCACATTACTAGGTACGTTCCTAGGGCCTTTACCCGTTTGAAGGGTTAATCCATTCATATCTCCATCCGCATGGCAGGATGCACAGCTCATCCAGTTGTTCCCTGTAATACCCGTTTCAAACTCATCACTATTGGCACTGTAAAAGATGGTCTTCCCTTCCCTTTCTAACGGAGATAAGGAATCACTTTTAATTAATGGTAGGTTATCCCCTTCCATTTTCACTCGGGCATATGCATTTTCGCCTCCAGTTGAAATTAGGGCTAGATCATGACTCATGGCATTATGAGCATAAATCGTGTCACCGTTTGTAGATATGACAGCACCTCTTGGGTTGTCCCCCTCAATCCTTCTTAAAATTTGGGTTGCATTTCCACCGCGTATTAGGTCAAATACCACCAAATCTTCACTACCAGACATGACGACAAACGCTTTACTTCCATTTGGGTGAAAAACAACATCATATGGATTGGATACAATCATTGTTTGTTCCTTGTTATCCGTTACGTTCATTTCCTTAAAAAGCTCTTTTCGTTCTTCGACCAGCTCTTCTTCTGTTTCCAAGTCAATAATCGAGATAGCCGGAAAAATCGTTTCTTCAAAATGAATCGGTGTATCTATATTCGTTAACAGATGTGGTATCCAAGCCGTTTTGCCATCCGTACTAATGACAAATTGCTCTAATGTATTCGGGATTCCTTGGCTTTTTTTCAAATCTATTTGATTTGGAGAATCTGCCAGCTTAATAACATTCGATACCTCGTTTGAACTTAGGTCGATTACACTGATTTCACCTGTCAAATATTGAGGTACATAAAGTTTTTTTCCGTCAGGTGCTATTGTGAGCGTTCGTGGTCTATCACCGACTACAATCTCTCTTTCAATCTCTAAGTCTTTCAAATCAATAACTGAAATGGAGCCAGAACGGTAATTCGCTACGTAAAGCTTTTTGCCATCTTGACTCGTCACTATTCCGTAAGGCTCGATGCCAACCTTGATGGATTGAACCACCTTCTTTTTTTCTACAGAGATGACATCTACTTTGTCATCAAACAAACACGTAACAAAGATAAACCTTTCATCCGGACTTAGAGTAAGCTGTCTCGGTTCTTTTCCTACTGGAATCTCTGTAATCACTTTGTTCTTTTTGGTATCGGTAAAAGTGACTGAATGAACATCCATGTTCGCTGTATAGATGGTGTTTCCATCCTGTGTCATCACTATGTTATTGCTATTGACTGCATAATCCCTAATGACAGAATCTTTACCAGTTTTCACTATGGAAACAGTTTTTTCTTCCTTACATGCAGTTAACGCCCCTATTAGAAGGAGCGTTAAGAGGAAGAGGGCTAATTTTTTCATAATTAAAATGCCTCTCTTATTCGTTTATTTTTTCTTTACCTCAACAGTTGCTAGAACAGGCGAGATTCCAAATTTACCATGTCCGGCTTGCACTTGTGGAACATGGTCTTTATCCGTGTTACCTGATTGATTATCAGAATAATAGAAGTCACCTGTATCCCAGAATTCACTTACCTGCATCCCTTCTTCCAGAGATGGGCCATCTATAACTGTATCAAAGAATTTTGTATATTTGTTTGTAATCGTCTCTATTTCTAAAGCTTCTGGCTGTTCTTTATCAGAAGATAAATTGCTAAGGTTATTGATAGCTACACGGTAAACAGCTGCTACACCACCTGCAGTGTAAGGATTGTAAACCATTTTATCGCCTTCTGTTTTGTATGCGTTCGCTTCATTGTCCCATAGGTTCTTATCCATGGCTACGTAAATCGTTCGAGCTGCTTCACGATACTTTTCATCTTTTGTAGCTAGGAATGCCGCAGTTAAACCTCTGATGGCTCCGAGCTGGGCATCTAACGTTACTTGATCGTCTGTACCTTTACCAATTGTATAGCCTTTTGCTACTAAGCCATTTTCCAACATCAATTTATTCATAATAAAATCAGCTTGGTTAGTGATTAGTTCTAAGGCACGCTTACCTTCTGGTGTATTTAGCCCTTCTGCTGCTTCAGCATTCGCATACCCAACTGGTAATCCGTCAATGGCACGTTGGAAAATACGAAGGGATTCAATCGTATATCCTGCTTGGAAGGTGTCCACATAAGAGCCTTGCTTTGCTCCATCATGCTCCGTTACAAATGTTCCTTCGTCTTTATTAAAGTGCATCGCATCGATATTTTTAAAGACATGAAGTAACACATCTTCATTCACTGTGTATGGATCGTTGGAGACTTTATCGTTGCTAACATCTTCATCCACGTTTTCAGCAGGAGCTGATGGGTATGGATTTCCATCAAACAAGGCTTGGAAGGAAGGTTTTACATTTTGGTTGATTTTCCGTTGATCTGTCATGCCATAGAATTCCGCTGCAGGCCATAGCATTAACCATTGATCCTGAAGGACGCTACGACTATCCTTTATTGTTACGGCTTTAGCATTTGGCGCTTGATCGTTCCCATCTTCCTCTACTTCAATTTGGTGAGGGAGATACACGAAACCTTTAGATGCGTCATACTTCTTTCCAAAATTCGCATTCGTTAATTTTTTCTTGTTAGTATCATAGAATAAGCCATCACGGATATAATTCAACTTATTCCAAATACCTTCTACTAAAAACATCCCTTGCATTCCGTCTGCAGAGCTTACTCCTAATGCCACATTTTGATCGGCATCATCGTTCGAAGTTTCTCCTTCAAGCTCTTCATCTCCATCCACTGTATGGAAACCTCCCAAGAAGTCTCCTGCCCATAGAGTTTGTTTTAAGAATGTTGCTCCATATGCAGCTGGATTTAAGATTTTATCCATTTTATCGCGATCCCAACGAAGAGAAGCAAAGTTCACTTGATAGTTTGGAACATAGGTCCCTTCTTCACCAGAGGCGTATTCAGACGTATCAACCTCTTGTTTATAATGAGGGTCTCCCTTTGAATATTCTATAAGAGTTGGAAACATATTGCTGAAAATTTCTTCACGAGGGTATCCAACTGCATCAGCTAGCTGATAGTATCGTTCCCCAAGCTGTTCAGCAGGATCTTTTCCCGACTGGTTGGCCATTTGTTTGACAACAGGTCCATGAATGAGATGCAATCCAAATCCTGATTTTTCAACCACTTCGTACATGGCTTCCTCAGAATATTCATAAGCCTCTATCCCTGCTGTATAATCGAATTTTGTTGGTGAATCTACTTTTTTAGGATCTAGAATATCTAAATCTACTCCTAACCCTTCTAGTAAAGGTTCACCAGATAGTTCAAACTCTGCATATGCAAACATATTGGCAGCATTATCATAGTTGTAGTCTGTTACTGTGACAGAGACTTTCGAATTGTTTTCTTTTTTCTCTACACCTTTATTTTCTTCAACCTTTGCTTCCGTACTTACCTTTTTTTCTGTACATCCAGACGCGATTAGTAAGCTTCCTGCAATCGCCAAGGTAGACATGACTTTCCACGGCTTTTTCCCCATTTTATCTCCTCCATAAAACACTGTATGTAAATGATAACGATTTTCATTATTATTGATAACGATTTTCATTATATAATTCTATGGGGGCTATTTCAATGAAAAGAATGTGTCAATTCAAGTTTATCTCGTTACAAAACCCTCCAAAATAATTTGGAGGGTACGTTTTAGTTAGTTGATATAACTTTACTTTTTTGAAAGCCTTTTATGATTCTTAAAAGCATTTCTTTGTCCAGGTTAAGCTCAGCTTCGTTCTCTATCTCCAATAATTCTCTCGTATTGTCACTTTCGAAGATAATAGAGCGATTCAAATAATCCTTAAACACTTCTAATGGTTGGTTGAGCTTCATTTCGTAGTCGGTTAACACTCCAATTTGAGATTGAGAAACGATGGTAATGAAGGGAAATTCTAGACCTTCCCTAATAGCCTCAAAAACTATTTCATTCGTTGGGGCCTTTGGATTTGTGATGTTATAAATCGTGTTCTTTCTACCATGTTTTAATCCTAGGACCAAGGCTTTAGTTACATAATTGACAGGCACAAGATTAGAAACGGTATCTTTTTCTATGACTAAACGATAGTTTTCTTGTCCTAGTGTATCCCTTTTTTGGACTCGTTTCTTCAACAATTCAACCGTCCGAAGTATACCATATAAACCAAAAGTGGTATCCGCTTCCCCGGTATTCGAATCTCCGATAATGATTGCCGGGCGCATGATCATTACATCGAAAACTTCTTTATAAGACATCACAAGATGCTCTGCATGACACTTGCTTTCTTCATATGAATTGATAAAAGTAGAATCTAGAGGATATAACGTTTCTAATCCTTTTATTCGAGTACCAAGCGTATAAGCAGTACTTACATGGATAAACTTTTTCACTTTCAGTATTTCTGCCAAGTCCAGAACATACTGAGTCCCTTTGATGTTCATGTCTAATACTTCTTCTCTTTTTTCTTCATCAAACGATAAAAAAGCAGCCATATGATAGATTGCATCTATTTTTCCCATCATCTTATGCAGGATTGAAGAAGGAATCCCAAGATACTCTCTTGATAATTCACCTTCAATGACATGTATTTGATTTCTATGATTAACATTCAGTTTTTTATAGAGTGATTCTAATTTATTTTGATTCCTTACCAATACGTAAACATCATGGTGTTCCTCGACTAATTTCTTAACTAAGTTAGATCCAAGAAAGCCGGTTGCTCCCGTGATAAAGATGTTCATCCTAATCATCAAGCCCTTCTACTAGTAATTCTCAGAAAGTAAGAAAAATTACTTCATCTATATAACTATAGCATATAACTTCCCTTCGAATTTCTAGTATTATTTGACTTTAGCAGGAAAGCTCAAGTTCATTATTGAAATAAATACAAGTTAACTAGAAGGTAAAAGAAGGAGTACATATTTTATGTCAGTTTTAATAAAGAACATCCAACAGATTATGGAAGATTCAATGAAAGCAAATAACATCCCTGGTGCTGCGGTAGCTGTTATTAAAAATCATGAGATCATTTTATCAGAGGGGTTTGGAAGAACGAATGTAGAGGATTGGGGAGTACCCGTAAATTCAGATACACTATTTCGTATCGCATCTGTAAGTAAGCTATTTACAGGTACGATCATGATGATGCTTGTTGAAAAAGGTTTAATAGATTTAGATAAGCCTGTTCAATACTATGTCCCATGGTTTACAGCTGCTGACCAAGAGTTATCTAAACTCATTACGATTCGTATGCTTTTATCCCATTCATCTGGACTGCCTACGGGTGGTGAATTAAGCTTCCGTTATAAAGAGTCTGGACTTTATCATTATATGAAGGATGTGGTACCGACCCTTTCCATTCTTTTTCATCCTGGAACAGCTTATTCCTATGGCAATCACGCTCTAAATATTGCCGGTTTCGTTGCAGAGCAAGTAACGAATAAGTCATTTGAGTCTCTAATGCAGGAAATGCTTTTTGATCCTTTAGAGATGAACCAGACGACTTACAACCCGTTAATAGCAATGACCTATCCTTTGGCATTGCCACACAATAGGGATGTTAATGGAAACCTGTCCATTTCCCACCGTTTTTTCGATAACTCTGCAAGCTATCCTTCTTATTATGCGTTTTCTTCGATTCAGGATCTTAGCCAGTTTGCTTTGATGCATTTGCAAGATGGAGTGTATCAAAAGAAAAGGCTCATTAGTTCCGATTCAGTACATGAAATGAGAAGTCAGCAAAGTAAATGGCATACGTTAACGAATGGTGGCTGTGGGATTACCTTTTTTAAAGAAACAAAGGATGATATTGACCGTTACTGGCATTATGGACAATATAGCTACCATTACTCCAGTCAGTTCATTCTAGTTCCTGAAAAAGGAATCGCTGTAATCGCTTTGGCCAACGGTGAAAATATCTTTCAAGCAGGATATGAGATTATCGATGAATTATTGAAGGAAGAAAGTAAGGGTGAAAATACATCCATACAACCGAATGCTACTGAGTTGATAAATTGGGATCATTTCACAGGCACCTACCTACATAGCTATTATGGATTGTTTGATATTTCATACGTTACAGGAAAAGCGATTTTAAAGTATAACGAAAGACAATTTGAATTATCCCCCTATAACCAAGATACTTATTTAGCCAAGGACGATGATGGAAACACTGTCTTTACAGTCGGATTTCGAACTCCAACAGAAGAACAGTCGATTAAATCTATCATGGTAAACAGCAATGCTTGCCCAGAATATAAAACAGCATATACTCCAAATGTGAATGACTGGATCCATTGGCAAGGAACCTATAGTGACGGCGATGATACTTACGAAGTTCTTGTACAAGGTGAGACTCTAATGATTAAAGATATACAAAACCGTAAAGAAATGGTAACAAGCGCGCTTGAGTCTAATAAGTTCTTAACAAAAGAGTATGGACTCGTTAGCTTTATAGAAATTAATCAGCATACCATCTTAGAATTCGGCAATGCTTGGCGTTTTCCTAAACAGAATGCAAGTGTTTTATCATATTAACTACTAACCTAACTTAATAAGAAATCCTCTTAAAGATGGACTATACTGGAATGGTATAGATCTCTTTGAGAGGATTTTATGGTGATGAATTTAATTTTAATGACCTAAAGTTTCACTAGAAAAAATTCCTTATAATGAACGAATTATACCACCTTCTACTCTTTGAGCATTACCGTTAATAGCTGACGCTTTATTTGAGGCTAAAAAAACAACAGTATCAGCTACTTCTTCGACCGTTGCAAAACGTTGAATTAAAGAAGTTGGTTCATTCTTTTTAAAATAGTTCTCCGTATATGACTCTAGCTCTTCGTTTTCTGCTTTGGATGCTCCTACCATGTAACTCTCTACCCCTTCTGTCCATGTAGGCCCTGGCAACACGCTGTTTACCGTTACATTGGTTCCTTTAGTAAGTTCTGCTAATCCTCTAGACAAACTTATCAGTGCCGTTTTAGATACAGAGTATGGAATCATTTGTGGCAGGGGCTTTACTCCCGCTTCACTTGCAATGTTTATAATACGACCTGTATTTCTTTTAAGCATTTCTGGTAGAAATGAACGAGATAATCTAACCGCACTAAGTACATTCACGTTAAAATAGTGCATCCATTCCTCATCAGTGACATCTTCAAAATCCTTTACTTCAAAAACACCCATATTATTTACAAGTACATCTACTTCCCCGATCTCTTTTATTTGGACAATAAATTCTTGGGCCTCTACCGGATTGGACACATCACCTGCAATTCCGTAGACCTTCCCAAAAACAGATAATTCATTAACTGTTTCATCTACACGGCTTTTGGTTCTGCCATTGACAACCACCTTTGCACCTTCTTGTAAAAATGACTTTACAATTCCCTTACCAATGCCGGAAGTTGAACCTGTTACTACTACTAATTTATTTTCAAGTTGTAAATCCATTGAACTCAACCTTTCATAAAAAAATACTTGTGTCAGTATAGGTGAAAACCATCTTTTATTCAATTTTTTTGCTTTTAAGCCATTCTGCCCTAAAAGTACAGCCCATTAATCTCTGTTATGTACTACCCATGTTTTTCATGCATTAGAATATCAGATAGTATTGCCATTTTCTCTCCTCATAACCTCTGGTGCTTCTCCCCTTTGAAGTGCCATAATTACTTCAGCTTCAAACACTTAGAAATTGTATTCGTAAAGAAAAGTAACTTATTTTGCACCTCTCTAAACATCCTCACATAAATTACTTTGAAATCGTAATCTGGGTCCAGTAAAGGATTTAAAAAAATTAATTTGGATTGGTTGATTGAGTAATGGGGGGTAAAGATGATAAACTTTGTATCTTTCCGCGGAACAATTACCATGATCAGTGATTTTATGATAGGACAAAATGATGAAGGTGAAGGATGTTATAAAATAATGTCTGTAGAAAACGAAAATGGAGCTTTAGTCAATTTCGTAGTCTCACCCAGCACGTACGTTGTAGATCAAGTGATGTTAGCAGTAGGCGACCAAATTACGGGCTATTATGATGGGAATGCCCCTGTGCCTCTAATTTATCCGCCACAATATCGAGCATTGATCATTGTTAAAGATTATTTGTATCAAAATGTAAAAGTAGACTATTTTAACAGTCAGTTAGTGAGTAGTGATGGGTTTTTACAATTAAATATATCGCCGTATACCCAAATTGTACTGACAAATGGGCAAGCCTTTACGAAAAATCCTGCTAACCGAAATCTAATTGTGATTTATGGACCTACTACCAAAAGTATACCCGCTCAAACTACCCCTTATAAAATAATCGTTTGGTGCTAGATTTTTAACTAAAAATCTACGAGATGCTTTTTTCGATATTTATATTTCATGTACTTAGAGGGTGCAATATCCAATCTACTACATTTAAATAACAAAAGGCGTGTATAGATAAACACGCCTTTTGGGGATTAGTTTTTTATTTAATAAATCCATTTATATATTGGTAGAGTTCTTCTAATTCATGCTCTTTTGCAACAATGCAATTCGGATACTGTTTAATCTCTGCAACACTCGATAATTTGAAGTCATTGGGAGTAGGAAGCCCCGATGCACATATCACCAAATAATCTGCGAAAAAGATTACTCCTGTTATGGCTGACGTTTTAATAGTCATCTGTCCCATCGCTCTTCCTGCAAACAACCCTTTCATTGCACTTTTTCCACCTGTTCTTTCAATAACAATTTTACTCTCATCAACCATAACCGTTGTTCCTGATTTCAATTCAAAAGTCTTCATATTTTTCCCTCCTATTCATCTTAACTCTTTTATTTTCCTCTTCATTCTTTTCTTTCCTAAAATTAGTATACCCACTTATTACATAAAGAAGCTAACCTACTAATGAATAGCAAGGTTAGCTTAAAGAGAAGCGAGTTTTTTCTGTTCCTTTTTCTCAAGTAAATACGCTAGTAGTTCTACACTGTGGTAAGGAGCATTCCCCCGGTCCTCCTAAAGACCATCCTAATCCTATAATTATGGACCATACACCAATAGATAGCCCAGTTTCAGAAACAGAACATAATGAAACACATCCCAAGGACCTATTCCTACTATTTTTCCTTAAATGGTTAACGCAACAACTAATGCTATAACACTCAGTCCAAAAATAAAAAAAGACCAGCGAAGTATCCATTCTGTTCTCATAACTACCTCTCTAATCTAGAAACTTTGCAACTAGGTTCCTATACCATACCCAGTATTATTAATCGCTAAAAAATAATGGGAATCCCGAAAGGATGCCCATTATTGGATACTAATTTCATAAAGTTTATTCGTTTCTACATTCAAAGAATTAACTATACGCTAGTTCTTTTTCGATTAGGCCGAGCGCATGTGCTGTTGAGGTATGAATTTCTTGGAACAGCTCTCTGTTATCCGATAATGACACTCCATATGAAGGAATCATCTCTTTTATTTTTTCTTCCCACTCTTTCATATGTTGTGGGAAGCATTTTTCTAATACTTCAAGCATAACGTGAACAGCAGTTGAAGCACCAGGAGATGCACCAAGCAAGGCTGCTATCGAGCCATCCGTACTACTCACAACTTCGGTACCAAATTGAAGTGTTCCTTTACCGCCTGCCTCAGTATCTTTGATAACTTGTACACGCTGACCAGCTACTACTAAATCCCAATCATCGCTTTTTGCGTTCGGAATAAATTCTCTTAACTCTTCCATACGCTGTTCCTTCGATAACATAACTTGTTGAATAAGATATTTTGTCAATGACATCTCTTTTGCGCCAGCCGCTAACATCGTTAACAGATTATTGGGTTTAACTGAAGTGACTAAATCAAACATGGAACCTGTTTTTAAGAACTTAGGTGAAAATCCTGCAAACGGACCGAACAGCAATGTTTTTTGATTGTCGATGTATCTTGTATCAAGGTGTGGAACAGACATAGGAGGCGCACCAACCTTGGCTTTACCGTACACTTTTGCATGATGCTTCGCCACGACTTCCGGATTGTTACATACCATAAATAGGCCACTTACCGGAAACCCTCCAATATGTTTTGATTCTGGAATTCCGGTTTTTTGTAGTAAATGCAGGCTTCCACCCCCACCACCAATAAAGACGAATTTCGCTGTATGATATTCCATTTTACCGCTATCAATATTATGCACTTTTACTTCCCACGATCCATCGCTAGTACGTTTAATATTCTCCACACTATGCTTGTAGTTGATCTCAACGTTTTGACTCTCTAAGTGGTCGAATAACATTCGTGTTAAAGAACCAAAGTTAACATCCGTTCCAGAATCTATTTTAGTTGCCGCTATCGGTTCATTCGAAGTACGACCTTCCATGATAAGTGGAATCCATTCCTTCAGTTTTTTAGGGTCATCGGAAAATTCCATCCCTTCAAACAGAGGATTGTCTGACAGCGCTTCCAAACGTTTTTTCAAGAACGCTACATTTTCTTCCCCTTGAACCAAACTCATATGAGGAATTGGCATGATAAAGTCCTGTGGATTTCGAATTAGTTTGCTGTTTACAAGATAAGCCCAATATTGTCGTGACAGCTGAAACTGTTCATTAACTTTTATAGCTTTACTAATATCTATAGATCCGTCAGGTTTTTCGGATGTATAGTTAAGCTCGCAAAGTGCAGCATGGCCCGTACCTGCATTATTCCATTCATTAGAACTTTCTTCTCCTGCATTTGCGAGTTTCTCAAACACTTTGATTTCCCATTGCGGTGCTAACTCTTTAAGTAAGGATCCCAAAGTCGCGCTCATGACTCCGGCACCAATTAAGATAACATCTGTTTTTTTCTGTAAGTTGCTCATTATAACCTTCCTCATCTCCTATATTTGCAAAAGCTTAGGTGTTACAAAAAGCAAGGCGCCAACTAGGAGCACACCTTTACCGTCTCAATTATAACCATATCTTATTCTATTATAATTATTTATCGAATAAAATATCTACTATTATCTGATTATTTTAATCGATTTTAAGCTGGTAAAAAAGGGAGAAGTCCTTCTACAAAGTCTAAGAATACAAAAAAACGCCTTAACTCACGTCTTGCACACGTTAAGGCATTAGTTGGCCGTGATGAATGAAACTCACACCCACGGCACGTTAATTTATGTTTGATAAGGTTTTTTTAATAGAAAAAATTCTATTTATGATACGGTTCTCCGTTATGACTCAAAATGAGGTTTTTCTTGCAAAACCTTCTCCGAAGTACTGCCCTCGTAATTATTATTATAATTCATCAATAATCTTCAGAAACTTTTCTTTATCATTATGTATAACGTGAACATAATACAAAATGATGGTTAATAAATCGCTAATCTTACATCTATCTAATTTCACTGATCTATAAAGGAATTCATTTGAGTAAGTATTAAAGATCTTATTAGAACCACCCGTTTGTGGATATTCTTTGCTAGTCTTAATACCTGAATTACTTAAGTAGGAAAAATTAAACCATATACCCTCATCAAATAATTTCTGTGCAAATTTCTTTGCAAACCCTTTTTTACTTTCGATAAACAGTCTAAACTGAACATCTTGAATTTGCACCCCTAATATTACTGGAGTCTCTTCTTTTTCAGCAATTACATACTTTACTTCACTAATCCCTGATCCCCTAGTGAAACCTGATCCCGCAAACAATTCATTTACTTTTCCTTTTTTCCAATTTTTACTTGCTACAAGATTAACATTAGGAATTTCAGTTTGGATTTTTTTATGAAGTTCTGAAGCAATTATTTCATGACTTAATTTAAGATAAAAATCATGCAGCCGTACTTCTTTCAGTAGACTAATTATTTCATTATGTTTTTTATAAAAATCATACATTCCCCCTTTAGTCTGTTCATATATATCATTCGTTATATTGTCTAATATTTTTATTAATTGTATATAGTCAGAAACAATTAATTCGTGGTACTTATTATTTCTCCCTATTTCAGGTAGTGTTTCCTCAAACATTTTTGCCAAATCATAATAACTTAAATAGTCCCAAACTCTATTTGTTTCATGTATCTGTATTTTTTTATTATCAGCTAAAAAAGTTGGTTTAGTTAAGCTAAGTAAAATATAATGCTCCGATGGATTATCTGTCGTATATTCCCTTAGTTGTTCATATACTGGTATGCTTTTTACTTTATTTTCAATAATAATGCTCGATTTATTACCAAGTTCATCTTGAAAGTAGATTACAATATCTTTATTTTTTTCTTCCCTGTTAACACCAGTTATAAGTTGTTTTTTATCTCCTGGTAAGAACTTAGAAAAAATCCTTGAATGTTCCTTTTTATAATTTGAAATTACCCAAGAGATGAAGTTACTATGGAAAAGTTCCTTTGATGTTAATGATAGTTGAAACATTGGGGATTCTTTTAAAAATTCAATATAGTTTTTATTCACATTTCTCACTCCTAACATGTATATTTTATTAAACAATGTATCATAACTAATTAATGTACATAATATATTTAAGAGACATGGCAGGTCACGTTGGGGTCTTAGTAACTCCGCTTTGTGGCAGTACCCATTTGGGTATCGGATCCTCCCATGTCTCCACTGTTGACATTTTAGTCAAACATGATATTATATAGTTAGGCGGCAGGTCACGTTAGAGTCTTAGTAACTCTGTTTTGTGGCAGCACTAGATTAGTGTGGGCTCCTCCCGCCATACATCTTTTTAAAATCATTACAATTTACATATGTTTTTAAAGGACTACTAAGTGTAGTCCTTTTTTGCTATCTCGGAAGAAAAATATGCTTGTAGTTATCTTTGTTTTCATAAGGATGGTATAAAAATCCTCTCCAATCCCAATTGGGTAGTGTAGTGAAGTTCCATTCTACTGGATATTTATAACTTCTAAAGTATTTAAAGTTACTTGTTGAACATTCATAAATACATAATTCACTACCACAAACCTTACAGCCAGTATTTACATTTTCATGATAGTCCTTCAATGCCCTTAATGAAACACCTGATATGAAGTCTGAGAAACCAAGTATTGCATGGTCTTCTGGATTGGTCCATTTGGGTTTAGAAAATCTAGGATGCTGGCCAGTTTGATATCTCGCTACATCTGAAAGGTACTTTTTAAGTGACTCTTGAGCTATATGATCTGTATTTCTATCAATTACTAATTTTGCGGTTGCGTTAGTTCTTGATAAGAACCATGAAATCTTCTTAAACATTAAGCCATATAAATAATTCATGAAGATTTGACTGTCTACTAAACCTGCTCCGTTTGTTTCGTGTTTGTTACACACCACATTCGATATCATAAACTCTGGCCCTTCAGTGGAAACTCTCTTAAAAAATTTTGCTAGCAATCTATCGTCCCTTTTTTTATAGGTATCAAGTTTCTTCCATTCAATAGGATCCCTCATTCTTAAGACTTTTGTTGTTAAAGATTCTATGGTATCTACTAATGCTTGTTCATCTTCTTCTTTAACCAGAACTGCAGTAATAACATAGTAGTGTGAAGAACCTGCTTTCCAGGGTATAGCTTTATCACCCGATTCTTCACAATATATATGCCATCTATTAGTCATATCTTTATCTCCTTTAAGTATTCTGATTAATAGATTATATCATATATATTGGTTATGATTACCATTAGGCTGATTTATCTCTTAGAACTTAAATACTAAATATAATTAAAAAAGGAGAAGAGAAATCATCATCAGACGATTTCTCTTCTCCTTTTAATGTGAAGCGATCTACTAGATTATTATTTAATTGAATTTGTATTGTATCGATTTTTTTTCTATCTTTAATCGTTATACTGCTAATAAGTAGTTGTAGTAAGTGCTTCTTCTGTTCTGTTGTAATTGTATCTTTATATACTTTTTCAAAGTTAGTCATAACCTCTTTAACCACTTTTACTGATATTTCTACTTGATTGCTTTGGTTCAACTGCTTTTCAAGAGGTTTAAGCCTATCCTCTAGCACTTGCTTCTCATCATTAATCTTTGCAAGCCGATCAACTAATTCGCTTTTACTTAATACACCATCTTCGAAAAGTTCCAGGACTTTATCTTTTTTACTATTAATACCCTCAAGGGATTTTATTATTATTTGATATTCCTTTTGAACTGGGGCCATTTGGTCTTTATCTCCGTTGTTAATACGATCTACAACATCCTTAATCAATTCATCAGTATTGGCAAAATGGGAAATTTTATCTAGTACATACTTATCTGCATAATCTACTCTTATACTATTAGAATTACATGCGGCAGTACCTTTATTCTTCCATGTACCACAAACATAATACTCAAGCACTTTTTTGGTTCCATCTTTATTTTTATTAGTAGTTCTACCAAGAACCATTCCAGCTCCACAGACGGGACATTTTAGTAATCCAGTTAAAGGATATTCCCCACTGTGGACTCTATTAGGTTTTCCAGTCCTCTTTTCAAGAATTGCTTTAGCTTTATTCCATGTGTCTTCAGATAAAATTGGAGTATGATTTCCTCTCTCAATAACTGGAGACGGATTAATATTATTTCTTCTTTTTTCACTCCAATCTCTTCTAACATTATAGCGGATATACCCAGCATATATTGGATTAGTTAGTATAGTTCTAATTGCATTTATTGAAAAGTGGTTATTCTTTTTACTACGGTGGCCTTCATGATTAACCGTGTTAGCTATTGATTTATAACCATTTCCATCAAGATATAACTGAAAAATTCTTCTTACTGTTTGAGCTTCTTTTTCATTAATAACTAACTTAGTGGATTTCCTCTTTTTATTTTCATTTGAAATTTCAACTGTATCGTACCCTAATACTTGACCACCATTCCAAGATCCTTCCCTTGCTCTTGCAATCATACCTAGCTTAACGTTCTCTGATATCTGCTTTCTTTCGAACTCTGCTAAAACTGCCATCATTTGAAAAAACATTTCCCCTTGATGTGTTTCAGTCTCAAAATTCTCTGAATAAGATTTAAAAGTTATCCCATTTTGCTTAAAGTTTTTTACTACTCTCAGTGTATCTAGAATATCTCTAGACAGTCGATTAATCTTCCATACTATTACAATATCAAACTTTTTATTATTGGAATCACTTATTAATTGCTTTAGGGCAGGACGACCATCTATATTCTTGCCACTAATACCACGGTCCACATACTCTTTATATACTTCATAACCATATCGATCACACCACTCGCGTAATATTCTTACTTGTTCGTCAATACTATAGCCTTCATCAGCCTGTTCAACAGTTGATACACGAGCATAGATAGCGACTCTTCTTTTAGTGCTTTCACTGAACATAAAGTCATCACTTTTTAGTAATGATGTGTGCATCGTTACCTACCTCCTTTACTTCACCATTATCTCTCTTCGTATTTTTGGTTAAATAATTAGTAATCATTTCAGCTAAAATATCTATTATTAAGCTATATTGTGAGTTGTTAGTTTTTTCGTTCTCCATACTAATCCCCCTTTAATTTAACAATCTATACATTCAAGGTTATAATATATGTCTAAATATTCAGTAAAAACAACATAGGGCATAGGTGGCGCCAAATTTTTAAAAAAGGTTTAAAAGTTATTATAAAATTTTATTTTAGTGTTAATGGTTCTTTTTTATGCCACCTTCGCCACTATTTTATAGCTGGTACTACGTCAATTGTATTTCTACTTCCATCAGTTGCTTTTAATTTAATGCCTTCAAGGAAATAAAATCCTTTTATTTTTGGCTCTCTCATTTGATGACCTTTAAGTGCCATTTGGTGTTTTAGCTCATCTAGCATATATTGTCTACTAGATATGCGAGAGCCTTGAATGCTGTTCTCCTTACACCATAATTTATAGTTATCGTATATTGTAGAGCGTAAAACTCTTGATCCTTCTTTAAATTGAACTCGATCTTCAATAAAACTAATAACAGGGTTCTGACTTCGTCTATATACTTCTAGGGCTTCATCACAAATAACACTTGAGGTCATTTTAAAACTATTTTCTAGTAAACGTTTTAACCCCTCCATTGCGAAGTTAAAGATTCCTGGTAATTCTCTCTCTAGCTCTTTTTCAAGGTTGGGATCCATGTATGCTACACCCGCTACTGGATCCTCACCCAGCTTTAACTCTACATATTTTCGATTAAATGGAATAATAGTTAAGCGCCTTAAAAAAGCATCAGTTGTATCACGACAATCCATCATTTTATTTAATAGAATGATTAACTTAATATAAATTGTTGTTGTAAAAGAATCTAGATTCTTCTTTTCTACTGATAATGAATCGCCTGAAGTAATTAGTTTGAAATTTTCTGTAGTAAAATCACCTGAAAACTCATTTTCACCAGAAATGTTTACTAACTTACCAGGGAATTCTTGAAGTCCAAAGCGATCTTGAAGTTTCCTCAATCCCACACTAGACACGTTATGGTCACCCAATAAATTTTTAAGGGTTTTAGCTAGAACAGACTTACCATTAGACCCTTTGCCTATAAAAATAAAAGCTTTTTGAATTTTAACCTCTTTCAACCATAGATAGCCCATCATTTCTTGAACTAATTGGACTCTTTCCATATCACCTTCGAATATTTCCTTAAGAAATTTTTCGAATCTCGGGCATTTTTCCGAAGGAATATATTGATAATTTAGTTGATTAATAGAGTAATATTTCAATGAATGTGGTTCTAAACGCATCGTTTGAATGTTAAATAGCCCATTAGGGAAATTAATCTTAAAGGGATCACCATCAAATTCAAATACAAAAGGAATCTCATTTTTCAAAGCAGCTATATACTCTGTCTCTAAGTTTTTCTTCCATAAACTCCTGCCCGCTTCATTAAGTATTTTTCTACATAATGACTTTAGTATGTTTTCATTAAGAGGAACATACAAACCTTGGCCATTATATCGATAAATTTTACCTTCCTCTGTTTGTACCAGTTCTAATCGTTCTAATACATATGTTGCAAAGGTGTTTGCTTCAAATTGAAGTTTACCTTTTGGGTTCAAGCTCAAGCCGCGCTTAGACCAACGATATTTAGTTTGAATCTGTTGTAAATGATTCCATGGGCTTAAAAATTCGAAGGCACTTGAAAGCACATCAAATTCAAGGGCAGCGAGTTGCTCATAAGAATATGACTTAGGAGGCTCATTAGTAAGGTAATCAGTGAAAAGATTGCGTTTTTCTTCATCTAAATAGTCAAAAACTGCCTTTTCATATCTTTTTATCTGATATGGAAAAGATTTTAATAGTTGAACAAATACTTTTAGTTGTTGATCAGTAAAGTTATTAATGTCGTTTGAAGCTCCTTTAAGAAAAGGAACCTCAAACGCAAATAAATTTAATGAATCGTGTAAATCTTGCTTGATATATTCATTAATGTAATTACCTTGATTTGTCATATTAGCTTCTCCTAAATTGTCATTCCAGTTTGGAATTCTTTTATATCAACAGGTGTGATGTTTTCAATATTGGCATATACACCTTTTTCAGTTTCATTGTGTACAACTTCAATTTCAACTACGGAACCGATTAGCTCGTTTAAAGTGAATCCATCTCGACTATCTCGCCCCAGCAGAATGGATAAATGCCTTGTATACAAAGAGGAATCTGCTGGTGACTCCCAATACTGAACAATTAACTCATGGGTTTCTCCGTTATTTATTACCTCGTATGTTGCTTTGACTCGATTGTTAATTCCAAATTTCGATGGTTGGTTCTTCTCATAGACAGCATTAGTAAGAACTGCAATATAATTACCTGGTAATAACTTAGCTTTATACTTTTGTTGAGGCACCGACTGTGCTATTGTCGACTTGTTTTCTTGTGCTTTCTGTAGAGAAGCCATAATTTCTAAATTATTTATTGTTGTCATATTCATCATCCTTTTATATTATTTAGTCCAATGTGTAGCTGTTTTTATATCTATATCTATAGGAATACTAGGTATTAGGGTTTGCATGCCCTCAGTCATTACTTTTACGAGAAGTTTTTGTGCCTTACCTACATCTTGATGAGGAACTTGTAAAACAATTTCATCGTGAATTGCAGCAATTAGTTTCCAATTAGGCTGCATATGCTGCATCAAAGTAGCCAATGCTTCTTTTAAACCTTCTGCTCCAGTCCCTTGTACTGGATAGTTATAACGAGCAATGGCTCCTCCTTTTAACATACTGGTTTCCTTTGACCAGTAGCGTCCTCCTAAAGTCGAAATTATATCTGCTTTCAACATTCGATCTTGGTAATTCAGTACTGATTTATATAAGTCAAAGTAACGATTACGGAAAATTTCTGCTTGTTCTAATGAAATTAATACGCCTGTTGCGGCAGTAATTTTCTTTTGAAGTCCATAAGCTGTCATCCCATAAATCAGGCCAAAGTTTACGACTTTACCAATCTGCCTTTCTTCAGAGGTTACTTCATGCTCCTCGTTGTAATTAAAGATTACTCGCGCAGTTTTCTTATGAAGATCTTCACCATTTATGAAAGCACTGATAAGTTCCTGATCTTGAGTTATTTCTGCTAATATCCTCAATTCAATTGTACTGTAGTCAGCTATTACAAACTGGCAGCTCTTGGGAGCTTTGACGAATTGTTTAGCTTGTGACGGTAATCCTTGAAGATTGGGTTCCTTACAGCTCATACGGGAAGTATTAGTTCCGATTAACCGCCAGTTTCCGTACACTCTCCCATCGCAATGAATTTTTTCGCGAAGCTTTTCTCCAAAAGTAGATATACGTTTATTTAATCGCTTGTACTTACAAAGTCGACCAATCATTAAATGCTCTGCTTCGTATTTTGCCAAGTCTTCTTCTTTGGTTGATGGAAGATTTATTCCAATAGTTCCAAACGCTTCACGTAACTGTTTTGGTGAAGAAAGATTAAGGTTTGGAGAAGCAAAAAAATCAAGGATCTCTTGCTCAATTTCCTCTTTCTCTCGACTCATATCTTCAAGAATTGTCTTCCAACCTTGAAAATCAAATGGAATACCGTTCACATTCATTTCAATTATGGCTGGCAGAGCGCGGATTTCTCGATTAAGCACAACATCTAAACATTTTTCTTGTATGACTTGATATAAACGGTGATAGAGTTTAAGTGTTATCTCTGCATCCCTTAAAGCATAGGTTTTATGAGCTTCAGTTAAGACCCCTTGCCAGTTAGATTCATTTTGAAGTTGCTTATCTAAAATGATTCCAAAATACTCTAAAGAAAGAGCTTGTAATGAGTTCGTTGATTTAGTAGTGTTTCTAATGATTTGAGACATGACCATAGTGTCCGTATAGTTTCGAACATTCAGTCCTTTAGCCTTTAACCAAGTTACATCAAAAGCTGCATTGTGAAAGACTTTCAACACTTTATTATCTGCTAAAATATTTGCTACCTCTGCAACCTCAGTTGTAACAATTGAACCCTGCTCAGAGTAGACACTTATCAACCGGATTTCTCCATTTAAAAAGTGTTTAGATGAAGTTTCAATATCCACTGCAACTATGGTGGCAGGGGGGGCGTGTTGATTTAACAGGTAAACTGTATTTACTTTATGCTGTTGCAATCTTCTTAGTTGATACAACATAGCTTGATCAGGTAAGTATCCTAGAACTTTTGGAATTAATTGAATATTAGATCCTACCTTCTTTAAGTCGTAATCTTTTTTAATAGTGTTTAGCACCACTAGACATTCCCCCTTATATAGGTTCGCAAAGGTCATTTAGAAATATAGTTATTGTCTACTCCTAAAGCTTTCGAGCTAAGTTTTATATAAATGCCTAGCTATGCTTAGAGTATTTAAAACTGTAAATAATTATCACCCCTTTGCCCCCCTTAGAGTATTTCATCTTTACGCTACATTCAGTTTAATCATATTTAACCATTTCCATTTATTAGTAACAAAAAGGTATTATCCTCTTTCATAGATAACAAAGCGAATGGCTTAGAGTAACCTTTCGCTTTGTTAATATTAATTTTTATTTATTTATATCAATTTCAATAGCTAGTTGATTTTGTATCAAGCATTACAATTTAACGGTTCGATTTGATTTGTCAGGTTTATATGAATCTCATATGGAATTGTAATTTCTTCTATTTCCCCAATGACTTTTATAGCTTTTTCTGTTGCTTGTGTTAATGCTTCCTCTAGCCCATAAGGCTTATAGATGAAGATTGGCTTATTTAACGGAAAAACAACCATAAATTGTTGGCCTTCACTTATATCCACACAATAGTTATCTTCCCCTATATAATATAGAATCGAGCTCTTTGTCGAAGGTCTCCAATCTTCTGGAATATCCTCTAGGTGAAAAGTAATCCAGAAGTGATTGATTGATATATAGTAGTCAGCAGCATCAGTTGTATTAAAATGTACTGATATTGCTTGATTTAAAATAGACGTCTGTATCATGATTTTGCCTCCAATTGTAGAATCAAAATTATTTATATTGGTAAACATTTCTCAAGTTTTATTCATGTGTAGTTATCCACTTTTCTTGCCTTAAATCACTCAGTATTAAGAAGAAAGTCACGGAACTGACTAATGTTTCTGGGCATGTTATACAAGTGATCAATATCTACTTGTATATTTATATTTTCTGTCAAATCATCTTTTTCAAGCTTCTTAACAATCCACTTACCATATAGTTCTAACATTGCCTCGTATGCCTCAGTAAAAGGAATATTAGCAATCTCCTTCAATCTGAATTTGTAAGTAACTGAGTCAGTACCTACAATACACTCTTCTGGAAAGGCCCCATTCTGAAAAATGTTCTTCAACTTATCAAACTGATCCGCAGCATTTTGTCCGTTTTGTTGTACTTTGATTTGGAAGCCTTTCAAATAAGTACCTCCAACGAACATATCTCCCTCTGGGACTTGATAATGTACAATCTGCTGATAAATCTCTTTTGTAATAATCATTATAAATTCCTCCAATTAGTTGATTTTTGCTTCCTAGCAGTCTACTCGTTCTGAGCGCTGTGCAAGGAACGCTATTCAATTTTCAAAGAGCAATAATTACTAATAAAATATATAACTTTTATACTTTAGTTGGCGAAAGCGTTTTTGAAACTCCATTTTTTTGTCGTGGGAAGTGACTTCTCCCTTTGAGGTTCATATTTTTTCTACTTATTCCCCCTGTATTAAGTAGAATTAGGATTTTCCTTTAAAAATCAGACTTTTAATCAAACTTTCTATAACACAATTAATTCTGTCGTTTTTTCCACAAAAAAATAAGCCTCACTTTTCGTGAAAGCTTATTTCATCAAGATAACTCAGTATTTTCTTTACTTTTTGCTCAGATAATACTTTTCTCTCCTGAGTTTTCTTTTTCTTAAGTTGATATGTTTCTAATAGGTTTTCCTTTAGTTTATACAAAGGATTTAAATCTGCCGATTGAGCAGGAAAATATTGAACTTTAATTTCTTTTTTGGCTTTTTTTATATGGATCTTATGGAAATTTCTCCGATGTATGGCTGCATCCGGCAAAAAGATTATGTTTTTATGATTCCTAGAATATTTTGCAATGGTATAAACGATTTCTTTATACCGAGGTAACTCCTCGTGTCTATCCGTGTGATGCCAATAAAAGAATGCATCTGATTTTATACCCTTTAAACAAAGCAACCATTCTTCCTTAGCCTTTTGTGTTAGATCCACATTAGTAATCTCAGATGGATCTTTTAGCAGGTCTTCCGGGTAATATGGTACTTTTCCTTGTTTATTTTTCCGGCGTTCTCTTATACCTAAATAGATATCAGATAAAACCCATATCTCAGTTTCATAGTCTCTCATATAGGTTGACCACTGGTCTTGAAATAACTTCCTTTGCTTAAAAGGAGTCTGCTTTTTTCTATCCTTCTGCATTGACAATATCAGTTGCCTGCAGGCTTCCTCCGATAAACTGACTTGAAAGGCTTTTTGTATGTACTTTTTTAGTAACAGAGCAGTCCATTCTGGCAATAAATAACCAACTTCTGATGGCGGTTCATTAATAATTTTATGTATTGATGCTAGTTGTACATCGGTTAACTTTTTTTTATTTCCTGGCTTTTGATTCCTTAGGAATGAGGAGAGCCCATTATTTTTATATTCCTGAATATATCTTTGCACACTTCGGTTGCTTATTTGAAGTTCTAGTGCAATCGAGGTAGACGATAGACCTAAAAGATGCTTTTCTATCGTAATTAAAGGATTCCTTTTATATTTAGGTAGGTTAGGTTTTTGTAGCTCTCTTTTTATTATGTAAATGATTTCATCTGTCATTTCCCTATCCTCCATATCACTCATATAACTGTTATTATATCAAAGTACTATAGATGGGATAATGCCATTGTCAGCATTACCCCCATTTACTTTCCTCACTATCTATTTACTATATTTTGTAGTCAAGTAATGCTTAATACTATCATTAATAAACTTGGTAATAGATTCAATTTGATTTTGCTGCTGAAGCATGCGAATGATCTGATGAACGTTCTTGTCCAAATAAGTGGTAGTTCTTACATGCGTTTCAGAAAAGGATTGTTTCTTTGATTGTTGTTTTAGTTTAAATGGCTTTCCATCTAACATAAAGTAGTTCGGATCTCCAAGGTCTTCATGTGGTAAGTCTACTTCATTAATGTCTTCATCCTCATATTCTTCTATTTCTTCATATCCTTCCTCAAGTTCAATTTCCTCCTCATCGTCTTCTATTTCCACTTCGTACTGCTGATCCTTAGCAAAGGGTTGACGGTGACGACTTAGGTCTATATTTCTTTTTCTTCTCATTCCATAATATTGATCCATATTTTAAAGACTCCCTCTCTGCATACATATATGTTGATATTGTGGTATACGTTGACATATACGTAGACCCATTATTTTATTGTTTTTATATCTGTGTATGAGAAGGTTCCAAAAAAAATATATATTATGAGTATCTGTATGAAATAGAACTTCCTGCTTGCTTATATGTAGCTTCATAAGCAAGCAGGAATAGTTAATTAATAGTCTTCGGGAAATAATATAATAATTCCCTCACCGCCTTGATCCATTACCCAAACTTTACAACTAATAGGTTCACTAGCCTTCAGCTCTACATAGATAGTTGTTTCTCGGTTAGGTTCCTCCTGTCTTTGTATGAGCCATTGTTGATTATCTTCAATATAGAATTCAAAGATTTGTAGATAGTCATTAAGTATTGACTGTTTCTCTAGTATGTATTAAGCAATAAAGTCACGATGTTCTCTACTTAATTTCTCTGTAATAGCCTTTGTCATATAAACGGGTTTATGTGCTTCAAACATTACATTACCTCCTAAAGTTGCAGCCATTTTTCAAACTGTTGATCTATTGTTCCTTCTAAAAAGAAAAGTATATTCATTTGATGGTCGTTCATGAGACCAATACGAAAATAGGTACAGTCATTTAGTTCTTCCTTTTCTACATATTCAATGTTTAACATTTGACTTGTAATGAATCGTGTATCTTCTTTTTCTTCTAGATGATACATGCAAGATTCTGTTGGTAATCGAAACTCTGTTAATGATTCTCTCATTCCTTCTGCCTCATACCAATTCAAAAATTCAGTTTCTATTTGTTTAAGGTATTCAATAGGAATACTTCCCCTTGCTTTTAACTCTTCAATATCTGATAAGTGTTGAATTAATTTCATATGATTTATCTCCCTTTACCAATATCACGAGGAGCAAATAAGCTCCTCACATAATCAAAAATCAATACTCGAAATTAAAAGAGTCATGAACGCATTTAATTAGCATCCATGACTCTTAGTTTTTAACAATATCTATTATTCTCTTAATTGTGCATGTAGGACACTGACAGCCACATGAGCAAGGCCATACTTTCATTACTTTTCCCCTTCCTCTATTTATCTTTTGTTACTTCTTTAACAATTTCAGCTGCAACCGTAACAATTACTGGTTATGAAAAGCCAAGTATCTGTACATGATTTCAAGAAAGTATAGGATATTTTTTTATGGTGTTCTATAATTATGATTAGT
>NZ_QBBX01000031.1 GCF_003073175.1 Peribacillus acanthi | reverse complement strand
ATTGTTTATCGTCGTTGAAAACATTGTAGCCAAGAAGGAGTAAAATGACTCTTTTCTTTTTACACAATTATATGGACTTAATCCCGAACAGACTACTTATTTTACCGAATAGAAGCATTTTTTTACCGAAATCTCAATTTTATTACCAAATCAACAATACATTTTACCAAACACCCACAATGACGCAAAAAAACCCGGTCTAAGCCGGGTATGGGATTATTCTTCTTCTTTAATTCGATCAAGAGCCATAGTATAGGCATCATTGCCATAATTCAAGCATCGTTTTACACGTGAAATCGTTGCTGTACTTGCACCTGTCTCAGTCTCGATTTTATGATAGGTTTTGCCTTCTTGTAGCATTCTAGCAACCTCAAGACGCTGAGCTAATGATTGTATCTCATTCACCGTACATAAATCGTCAAAGAAACGATAACATTCCTCTAGATCTTTTAAAGTCAAGATTGCTTTAAATAATTGATCCAGTTCTTTTCCTCTTAGTTTTTCAATTTGCATATATGAACCCCTTAATATAATTTTTATATTCCTTCACTGAAAGAAACCGAGCCAGCTAAACCAGGACTTTGCGGGATGATGTTCACCCATGTCTTGCCGGGAATAAACCCAACATCTTTTCCATCCTTAACAGGTATGATTAAACCGTTCTTATTTTCCCATTGGACCGCATTCCATTTTCCCTCTTGAAGCAAGTATCCATTGCCTCCTGATTCTAGGTTGATGTCACGTCGACCATATTTATCGACAATTTTATGTGGAGCTTCAATAATGAAGACATTTTTCAATTGAATAGGGTCTCCCGTTTCTTTGTCGATGGTCTGTTCACCTTTTGAGAAACGATGGTACGTAGATGTCGCTTCATTGAATTCATAACGTACATTAAAGGTTTGTGAACCATATGAAATACTTACTGCTTCACCTTTTTCTCCATTCAGAACTGCCATTTCGTCTTCAGTCAAAAATGGAAATGTACCAGGGGCTTGCTCCATATTAAAACCGTTCTTTTCAGCGCCTTTTTCTATATTTTCGAACGTAATATAAGAGTTATGTGGCGCTTTTCGGGATTTATCCCGTTTAAACAGAGTACCATCATATACTATTCCATTTAAATTCTCAATAAACCCGCTATCCAGCATGGCTTTTGCTTCTGGGCTGTATCCATGACAGATATAAACTCCGTTAAGTCCCTTTGCAAGTTCAATATAATAATCTCTTGCACTTCGTACTGGACCAATCCTATCAGGCTTTTCACTTTGAAACACAGCAAGGAAACGAGTAACTTCTCCTTCTGCTAACATTTCATATACAATATCAGCTTTTGAGATTCCTGATTGCGGTCGAGCTTTAGGATGATTATTAACCATTACAGTAACAGCTCTTTGATTCGAGACTTCATTTGTACCGATCCCTGTTAACGGAAAAATATATTTCATTACATCTGATTCTTCTTGTAGCTCCTCGGCTTGAACTGGCTGAGCTTTTTGAGTAGGTTCTTTCTTAGGAGAAACTTCTTCTTTCTTATTACAGCCAGCAGCCAATAAGGAAACTGTCAAAAGGCTGACTGTCAAAACTCTCAGTCTCATTTTTGTCCCCCCTAGCTAATTTTCTAGCTGGTTTTTTTCTCTATATATGTTGTATATGCACAGTTATACTTTTATATTTTAACGCATTATTGACGGAAAGAGTACTGTCTTATTCATAACATCGTACATTCCTCTTGGAGTTATCCGGATATATGGAAGGTGAGTAGAAGAAAAGAATAATAAAGTATAGATGGGATCACTGAATTTATATCCTCTATCTTTTAATAATTGCTTTAATTCATTTTCTTGCTTAATCAAAACTTCCATTGGTTCCGATGACATGAGACCTTGTAACGTCAAAGGAAGCTCATGAATCACTTCTCCATTTTCCGCTGTGACAATTCCTCCACCAAGTTCCTTTAACCGATTGAAGGCCAAAATCATATCTTCTTTCCGTTTGCCAATTAAAACGATATCACCTGTATTGGAATAAGTACTAGCAAACCCACAAAGACGATTTGCAAATCCTTTTAGTACCGTATTGATTTGCCATTTTCCATTGCGGTCAATCAACATGAAGAAGCACTCATTATGTTCAAAAGATAATTCATCATCTGAAACATCCCTAAGAACTGAATAAGGTTTAGTTATGACATCATTAACCATCTCTATTCCAAATGGCATGGAAAATTGAAGGTCATCCATGTCCAAGTCCCAATCGATTTCCAACTTTCCAAAACCATGGTCCGACCAATTAAAAGTATTAAGAGTTTCTTCCATAGCCTGTCCGTTCTTTTTCACCCATTTACCTTTAGCCATAACAGATACTGGAGTTGGATTTTCAATTTCCGTTAAGAAATTGATGTTAGCTACACGGCCTGTCGCAATGTTTCCATGTAAGTATTCAATATTGTAGTAGCGAGCTATATTAATGGAAGCCATATTATAGGCATCGATAGGTGAAATGCCTTCATCTATACAAATCTTAATTAATTGATCAGTCATTCCATTTTCATAAAAGGAAGGTGGTGACCCATCGGTGTTTAAGAATAATTTTTCAAAATAATCGACTCCAAGGCCTTTTAATTCCTGCACAAGTTTTGGCAAATCAGGTCTAATGGAAGAATGTCGTAAAGACACGGTATATCCTTGTAATAGACGAGTGTAAACCTCCTGACCAGTCATCGCTTCATGGTCACAATCAGCACCGAATAACATCATTTTAGCCAGTGTTTTTTCTGAAGCACCTGGGAAATGGCCCTCAATTTGTTTACGCATTCTTTTAGCTTCCTGAATCCAATGAAGTAACATATCATCTCCATCTAACAAACGAGGCCAACCTGTCAATTCTCCCCCTTGCAATATGGCATCATGCTCAAGCCAGGCTTTTACATTACCATGTGAGAAAAGGGTTTCTTCATCTAAGAGCTCGGTTTGAGCATCAAAACGACACCACCAATACATGGTCGACGGTAAATTTCTTAACTCTTTCAATAAAGAAAACGCTTTCTTTTTTTCTAATTGTAAAAAAATCATCATGTTGTCATTGATGAGAGTTGTGGTTCCATATTGAGATGCATACTCCGAAAAGGTATGGGGATTATATAATTGAAATGGATGAGCATGTGGCTCAATATATCCTGGAACTAAATAAAAGTCAGTGCAATCCACCATTTCACAACCATCGAGTAACAAAGGTTCTTTATCACCAACATATACAATACGATCGTCATAAATCCAAATGTTTGCTTTTAACCATTTTCTCACGACTTGGTTTAAATAAGTAGCATTTTTTAAGTAAACATGCGGAGCCTTTTCACCATCCAACACGGCGACATGCTCACGCAAATGTTTGTTTTTCCATCTATAGCGCTGTTCGAGCATGAACATACCTCCCTTTGTCTTATAGTGGAATTTTCCAGATACTTTGTTTTTTAATACTAGCATATTTTTCAATTTAGCACAGTAAAGTTTTAAAATTTTTACTTTGTGAAGGAGTCGATTCCACATGAACGTAAAATCCAATATTGGGATTGTCAATGCATTAGTACGGATTACTGTTGGATTTACCCTCTTATCTTGGGCAACCGCCAAAATGGTAAAAAGACCATATAAGGAGTCCTATATTCTTGTAGCTATGATGGGCGCTATGAAAATTGGGGAAGGAATCCTTCGATATTGTCCATTAACACAACTTTACGAAAACAGTAATCAAGTATCTGATAAAAATTTAGCCATGCAAATGAATTCAATCGAAGAGGAATTAACAATGGCCGATTCCGTTATAAACCCATCATGAATGGGACATAGAAATAGGACTGAGTATCTTAACATCTCAGTCCTATTTCATATCATACTAAGGAGGCGTAGATTTAATGTTCTTTGAATATGTTTCAGATATTTCCTTTGTGTTAATCGCTCTGATAGGATCACTGATTGCCTTAGGTTTTGTGTTTGTGAAAAAATCTCGAAGAAAAAGCATCCGTTAATAGATGATTTAAAGAAACTTAATTCTTAACAGATTGTAAAGCTCTGTATCCAATGTCTTTTCGATAAAATAAATTTTCACATTGAATGTGGTGTACTGAAGAGTATGCCATTTTTTGCGCTTCAATTAGATCTTTAGCCATGGCAGTTACAACCAACACACGGCCACCGTTTGTTATCCATTGTCCATGACTATTCTTAGCTGTTCCCGCATGATATACATGAGCATTTGATGAAGCATGTTCAAGCTCGGTTATGACAGCCCCTTTTTCGTATTCCTCTGGATAGCCATTTGATGCAAGGACTACACATAATGCAGCTTCCTCATGCCACTCTATGTTAAGCTCTTCACCCTTAAGGACCGACTGGATCACTGTGACTAAATCTGTTTTAAGTCTCGGTAAAACCACTTCAGTTTCTGGATCGCCAAAACGAGCATTGAATTCAATCACTTTAGGACCGTTTTTAGTGGCGATTAGACCAGCATAAAGGACTCCTGTAAAATGACGATTCTCCATTACCATTGCTTTTGCAGTTGGAATTAAGATGGATTCAATGGCTGTATCGACTATTTGTTGGGAGATTTGAGGAACTGGTGAATACGCCCCCATACCACCTGTATTTGGACCTAAGTCTCCATCAAAAGCTCTCTTATGGTCTTGTGCAATAACCATCGGATATACTTTTTCACCATTGACAAATGCCATTAAAGAAAATTCTTCTCCATCAAGAAATTCTTCGATGACTACCTGAGCGGACGCATTTCCGAACTTTTCATGAACCATCATGTCATGAATAGCTTCCAAAGCTTCTTCCATTGTCATCGCAACAACAACACCTTTACCTGCTGCTAATCCGTCTGCTTTGATGACAATGGGTGCTCCCATCTTTTCAATATAAGCTTTAGCCTCTTCATATGATTGAAATTTACCGTATTCAGCTGTTGGGATGTTGTAATTGTTCATTAAGTCCTTCGCAAAACCTTTGCTGCCTTCGATAATTGCGGCATTCTGCTTTGGTCCAAATGCTTGAAGGCCAGCCGCCTCAAAATCATCGACCAATCCATTCAATAAAGGTACTTCTGGACCTACAAAGGTCAGCTTGATTTCATTCTCTTTAGCAAATGCTATTAATTCCTCGTGCTGAATTTCCTCAATGTTTACAAGTTCAGCCACATCCTCCATTCCAGGATTACCCGGAGCCACAAACACTTTCTCTACTTGTGCGCTTTCCTTAAACTTGCGAGCGATCGCATGCTCACGGCCACCTCGGCCAATCACTAATACATTCATCCAATCACCTCATATATAGGAATGAGGTCTAACCCCATTCCTTATTAGTTAGGTTTTTCCGTGCATTTTTTGAAAATAAGGAGAGTTACTATTAATTAGTGCTTGAAATGGCGAACGCCTGTGAAGACCATAGTTATGCCGTATTCATCAGCTTTTTTGATAGAGTCTTCATCGCGAACTGATCCACCTGGTTGAATAATGGCAGTAATGCCCGCTTTAGCAGCCGCTTCGACTGTATCATCCATCGGGAAGAATGCATCAGACGCCATTGCAGCTCCAGCCGCTTTTTCCCCAGCTTGTTCAAGCGCAATGCGTGCTGCTCCAACTCGGTTCATTTGGCCAGCACCTACACCTAATGTCATATGCTCATCACTTACAACAATAGCATTGGACTTCACATGTTTAACCACTTTCCATCCTAGCTTCATTGCAGCCCATTCCTGTTCTGTAGGCTGACGTTTTGTCGGAACTGTAACATTAGCCTCTTCTAAAGAAAAAGCGTCCATATCTTGAACTAACAGACCACCCTCAATGCTAGTCAGCTTTTTCTCAACCTTTTGAACACTGTCAAACGAAACTGTTAATAAACGAATATTTTTCTTTCCAGTTAAAATTTGAAGCGCTTCTTCTGAGTATGATGGAGCAATTACAATTTCAAGGAAAATTTCATGAAGTTTCTCAGCAGTTTTCCCATCCACTTCACGATTTAATGCTACAATTCCACCAAAAATGGATGTTGGATCTGCTTCATAAGCTTTTTGAAAAGCATCACCAATTGTTTCTCCAGTTCCTACTCCACAAGGATTCATATGCTTGACAGCTACTGCAGCTGGTTGGTCAAATTCCTTCACGATTTGAAGAGCTGCATCTGCATCGTTGATATTATTATAGGAAAGCTCTTTTCCATGTAATTGCTCTGCTTGTGCAACAGAGAAAAGAGAACCAAGCGGCTTCTTGTAGAATGCTGCTTTTTGATGAGGATTTTCTCCGTAACGAAGCGATTGTTTCAACTCATACGTTACTGTCATACTTTCTGGGTTTTCTTCTCCAGAAAGCTCTGTCATGTACTGGGAGATAACTGAGTCATAGGAGGCAGTATGGCGAAATACCTTCGCTGCAAGTCTTCTTCTAGTTTCCTTTGTCGTCTCTCCATTAGCCTTTAACTCTGAAAGGACAACCTCATAGTCAGTAGGATCAACCACAACCGTAATATATTCATGATTCTTAGCTGAAGAACGAAGCATCGTCGGACCACCGATATCGATATTCTCAATCGCATCCTCAACTGTCACATCAGTCTTTTCAATCGTCTTTTGGAATGGATATAGGTTTACGCAAACTACATCGATTGGCTGAATTTGATGCTCGTTCAATTGATCTTGGTGAGCAGCATCATCTCGTCGTGCTAAAAGGGCACCATGTACATTCGGGTGCAAAGTCTTAACTCTGCCATCTAAAATCTCTGGAAACCCTGTTACATCACTGATTCCTAACACGTCTAATCCAGCTTCCTGAAGTGCTTTTTTCGTACCACCTGTGGATATAATGTCAAAACCAGCCTCTTTAAGTCCTTTTGCGAATTCGACAATACCGGTTTTATCTGAAACGCTGATGAGCGCACGTTTTGCCATGATAGTTCCCCCTAGTAGTTAGTTATCTTTAAACTTTCAAATAGATCTTGTAATACAGTCGGATAAAGCGTATGTTCCGTTTCTTGAATGCGAGCCTGAAGGCGATCACGGTCATCGTCATTTAATACTCGCACAGCACTTTGGGCAATGATAGGTCCTGTGTCCATTCCTTCATCCACATAATGAACTGTCACTCCTGTAACTTTCACTCCAGCTTGAAATGCTTGGCCGATTGCGTCTTTTCCAGGAAAAGCAGGTAGCAAGGAAGGATGGATGTTCACGATTCTACCTTGGAATGCATTTAATAGGACCGACCCTAGTAATCTCATATAACCAGCAAGTACTATGAATTCAACATTACATTCGTTTAAAGTCTTAAGAATGACTTCTTCATATGCACTTTTTGTCTCATATTCCTTTGGATCAAAAACGAGAACCGGAATACCCTCGCGTTCTGCCCTCTCAATAACAAGGGCATTCCGTTTATCGCAAACAAGCAAACCAACCTCCGCATGTAATGATCCTCTACGAGTTGCTTCTACTATACTTTGAAAATTGCTTCCGCTCCCGGAGGCAAAAATAGCAATCTTTATCATGGGGTACCTCCACCAAGGAGTTCTATTTATACAAGTATTATTTCACAAACGATACGCCGCTACCTTCAACTGTTTTACCAATGATATAAGCCGTTTCACCTAAATCTTCAAGTTGATTTAATACTGCTTCGGCATCTTCGCTATTTACAGCAAGAACCATACCAATTCCCATGTTGAATATATTGTACATATCCATCGGTTCTAAGCTTCCTTTTTCCTGTAACAAGTTGAAAATCGGTTTAATATTCCAAGAGCCCTCTACGATTTCAGCACCGATTCCCTCTGGTAGCATACGAGGAATGTTTTCAATAAAGCCTCCACCAGTGATATGGGACATTCCTTTTACGGTATATTCTTTCATAACTGACAACAAAGGCTTCACATAAATTCTAGTAGGTCTAAGCAATTCTTCACCTAACACACATCCAAGACTGTCTACATGCTCGTATAAACTCATGCCTGATTGCTGTAATAAAACCTTACGAACAAGAGAATAACCATTACTGTGGATTCCATTTGAAGCTAGACCAATGAGTACATCTCCCGCTTTAATGTTCTCTCCAGTGACAAGCTGAGACTTCTCACAAGCACCTACAGCAAATCCTGCTAAATCATATTCATCTTCCTCATACATCCCTGGCATCTCGGCAGTCTCTCCGCCAATTAAAGCAGCACCAGCTTGTTGACAACCTTCTGCTACGCCTTTTACGATCATTTCTATTCTTTCAGGAAGTGCCTTTCCGCATGCAATATAATCCAAGAAGTACAATGGCTCCGCACCTTGGACGACAATATCGTTTACACACATGGCCACGCAATCGATTCCGATTGTTTCATGCTGATCCATTAAAAAAGCAAGCATTAGCTTTGTTCCTACTCCATCTGTTCCTGAAACAAGAACAGGCTCTTTTAATCCCAGAGTAGATAAATCAAACATTCCGCCGAACCCGCCTAAACCGCTAAGTACACCAGGACGCATCGTTTTATTTACATGTTTTTTCATTCTGGAGACAGCTTCATACCCTGCTTCAATGTCGACCCCAGCTTGTTTATATGCGTTAGCCATCAAGAATTCCTCCTGTGATTTCGTAAAAATTGTAACTACTGTACGAATTTTCTTCATTAAAAAGGGGTGACCCATCCCCCAATCAAACGTCCCATATAGAATCATTTCTGATTATCCCTATATATCCTGGCAACGTTCGGTTGGCTTAGGGTTACCCACATTAACATTTCTGGAATGGCTGCAATGCACTTTCATAGATTTCGGTCGGATATTTACCTGTAAAGCATGCAAGGCACTGGCCACGAGTTTCATCATCAAATGGACGGCCGATTGCGTCAATCATTCCCTCGACACTTAGGAATGTTAGGGAGTCCGCGCCAATCAATTCTCTTATTTCTTCTATAGAATACTTAGAGGCTATTAATTCCTCACTAGTAGATGTATCAATACCATAAAAACATGGGTTTTTAATTGGAGGAGAGCTAATTACTACATGGACTTCCTTCGCCCCAGCTTCCTTCAACATATTGACGATACGCTTACTTGTCGTACCTCGAACAATCGAATCATCAACCATGACTACACGTTTCCCTTCAACCACTCCACGGACTGGCGAAAGCTTCATTTTCACACCTTGTTCACGTAGAGATTGAGAAGGTTGGATAAATGTACGGCCAACATAACGATTTTTGATCAATCCCATTTCATAAGGAATTCCAGAAGCTTCTGCATATCCGATGGCTACTGAAATACTTGAATCTGGAACACCGGTCACAACATCAGCATCTATAAGCTTTTCCATCGCAAGACGTTTCCCTAAGTTTTTACGAGCTGTATGAACATTGATCCCATCTACATTGCTATCAGGACGGGAAAAATAAACATATTCCATCGTACACATAGAGCGCGTATTTGAATGTGCGAAGCGTTCCGATTTCACACCTTCATCTGAAATGATGAGTAGCTCTCCAGGTTCTACGTCACGAATAAATTTTGCTCCGACAATATCAAGGGCACATGTTTCAGACGCGACCACATAGCCATCTCCTAATTGACCAAGCGATAGAGGACGCAAACCATTCGGATCTAAAGCCACCAGCATTTCAGATTCCGTCATAATCAGGAATGCATAAGCTCCTTTAAGCATGCTTAATGCATTTTTCACTCGTTCCTTCAAATCACTAAATCCACCACGACGGATTAAATGGGCAAGTACTTCTGTATCGGAAGTCGTTTGGAAAATACTTCCTTGAGCTTCAAGCTGTGCTTTTAGTTGAGTCGCATTGACTAAGTTACCGTTATGAGCTAATGCCATACTGCCTGTTTGGAAGTTGAACAGAAGGGGCTGGACGTTTTCATATCCGCCTCCTCCTGCCGTTGCATATCGTACGTGTCCAATGGCCGACTTTCCTGAAAGTCCCTTCATCTTTTCAGATGTGAAAACTTCCGTCACAAGACCCTCGCCTTTGACACCACGAAGCTCTTCTCCATTTGTTAGGACCATTCCTGCTCCTTCTTGGCCCCTATGTTGAAGGCTATGAAGACCGTAATACGTAATTTGGGCTGCATCTGGGTGACCCCAAACACCAAATACACCACATTCTTCGTTTAGGCCTTTTATTTCAGCAAGCATGGGATTGCTCCTCTCCAAGCAGTCTCTAATTCTTCCACGCTAGAATCAATCAATACTTCACCTTTATCATTTTCAATATGAAGGATCGGTAAGTTGGTTACTTCACCTAGTAAAATTGCATCTTCAACAGCTTCTTCAAAAGCTTGTTTATTCTCTTGTTTAACAGATAGTAAGAATCTTGATTGCGTTTCACTGAATAATACTGAAACTGCTTCCCCATTAAGGACCACGTTTGCCCCAAGACCTTTACCTTTGAACAAGGATTCTGCTAAAGCAACGGATAAACCACCTTCAGCAACATCATGTGCTGATGCAACTAGGCCGTTTTGAATGGCTTGTAAAATTTGTGACTGACGCTTTGCTTCCACTTCAAGATCAAGGTGTGGAGCTTTACCAAAAATAGTACCTTCAGTCATCTTTTGAAGCTCACTGCCTCCAAACTCATCGGCAGCTTCGCCAATAACATAGATTATATCTCCTGCATCTTTAAAGCTTTGAGTCGTAATATGTTCAACATCATGGATTAGACCGACCATACCAACTACAGGTGTTGGGTAGACCGCTACACCATTCGTTTCATTGTATAGAGATACGTTTCCACCGATTACAGGTGTTCCTAACGTACGACATGCATCGCTCATTCCGTCCGTTGCTTTTTGTATTTGCCAGAAAATCTCTGGTTTTTCAGGATTTCCGAAGTTTAAGCAGTCTGTGATTGCCAATGGCTCTGCTCCGGAACAAATGACGTTACGAGCTGCTTCTGCTACCGCAATTTTCCCACCTGTTTCAGGATCTAGGTATAAGTAGCGTGAATTACAATCAGTTGTCATCGCTAATGCTTTATTTGTTTCTCTGATTCGAACTACTGCAGCGTCAGATCCAGGTGCAACGACTGTATTAGTACGTACCATGTAATCGTATTGGTCATACACCCATTCCTTACTAGCAATCGTTGGTTGGGATAGCAGACCTTTTAGAGTAGCTTCATAGTCTGTAATCTCTGGAACATAGTTTTCCATCGCTTGGAAGTCACGGTAATATTGTGGTTCAGCAGATGGCTTATTGTACACTGGAGCGTCCTCTGCCAAAGCATCTACCGGTAAATCTGCAACCACTTCACCTTTATGAAGTAATCGAAGCTTTTTATCATCTGTTACTCTACCAATCGATACAGCTTCTAAGTCATATTTAGAGAAAAGGTCTACGATTTCTTGCTCGCGTCCTTTTTTAACAACAATCAACATGCGCTCCTGAGATTCAGAAAGCATCATTTCATATGCTGTCATACCTGTTTCACGTTGTGGCACTAAATCTAAATTCATTTCAATCCCAGAACCAGCTTTACTTGCCATTTCCGCTGATGAGCTTGTTAAACCAGCAGCACCCATGTCCTGAATTCCAACTAGAGCATCTGATTGGATTAACTCTAAACAAGCTTCCAACAATAATTTTTCCATGAAAGGATCGCCAACTTGAACTGCAGGCCGTTTTTCATCTGAAGCATCTGTCAATTCTTCAGATGCAAAAGTTGCACCGTGGATTCCATCGCGGCCTGTTTTAGCACCTACGTACATGACCGTGTTACCGACACCATGTGCTTGACCCTTTTTAATGTCTTCATGGTTGATCAAACCAACACACATTGCATTAACTAGTGGATTACCAGAGTAAGGAGCATCGAATTGTACCTCTCCGCCAACTGTTGGAATTCCGATACAGTTTCCATATCCAGCAATTCCAGCTACAACTTCTTTAAATAAATATTTCACACGCTCATCGTCAAGCTCACCAAAACGAAGGGAATTCAATAGAGCAATAGGGCGAGCACCCATGGAGAATACATCACGGATGATTCCACCTACTCCTGTTGCTGCTCCTTGATAAGGTTCAATTGCTGATGGGTGGTTATGAGATTCAATTTTAAACACAACCGCTTGATTGTCACCGATATCGACAATTCCTGCACCTTCCCCTGGTCCTTGAAGAACCTTTTCACCAGTTACTGGGAACTTGCGAAGGACTGGCTTAGAATTTTTATAAGAGCAATGTTCAGACCACATAACAGAGAACAAACCTGTTTCTGTGTAGTTAGGAGTACGACCTAAAATATTCTCTACCATCGCGAACTCTTCATCGGATAGTCCCATTTCTGCATAAATTCTATCTGTTTTAATCATTTCCGGACTTGGCTCAAGCATTAACGACATGTGCTTCCCTCCAATATTTCACGATCGATTGAAATAATTTGATTCCATCCTTGCTTCCTAACAACTCTTCCACAGCACGCTCTGGATGCGGCATCATTCCTAAAACATTTCCTTGTTTATTCGTAATACCAGCAATATCTGCTAAACTACCATTTGGATTTTCACCGTGATAGGTGAAAGCGATTTGCTTGTTAGCTTTTAGTTCTTCTAAAGTCTGTTCGTCACAATAGTAATTTCCTTCACCATGTGCGATTGGAATTGTGATGACTTCTCCATGCTCATAGCCAGCTGTAAACATTGTTTCGTTGTTTTCAACCTGTAGTTCTACATTGCGGCACATGAACTTTAAGCCTTGATTTCTTCTCATAGCTCCTGGAAGTAATCCCGCTTCGAGTAGGATTTGGAATCCGTTACATACCCCAAGAACCGGCTTCCCAGCTTCTGCTGCCTTTACCACTTCCTTCATAACATTGGAGAAACGAGCGATTGCTCCGGAACGAAGGTAGTCACCATATGAGAATCCACCTGGTAAAAGGATTCCATCATATTGATCGAGGTTACCTTCTGTATGCCAAACATAATCTACTTCTTCACCTAAACCATCCTTGATGGCATGATACATATCTACATCACAGTTGGAGCCTGGGAAAACAATGACTGCAAATTTCACTGAGCCACGACCTCCTCAACCTCATAACGATAGTCTTCGATTACAGTGTTTACTAATAATTTCTCACACATTTCCTTTACTGCTGCATCAACATCTTTAACTGAATCTGCTAAAGTCAACTCCATGTATTTACCGATACGAACATCTTGAACATCCGTGAATGATAGACTGTGTAAAGAACCTTTCACTGCTGTTCCTTGAGGATCTAAAACGCTTTCTCTTAATGTTACAAAAACCTTTACTTTATACATGTAATTTTCCTCCAAGTCTAGTTAAAATTTGTTCGTATGCATCAGTTAAGCTACCTAAGTCTCTACGGAATACGTCTTTATCTAGCTTTTCATTCGTTTCCATATCCCATAATCTACAGGTATCAGGCGAGATTTCATCCGCTAGTAAAATTTCACCGTCCATTGTTTTACCAAACTCCAACTTAAAATCTACAAGCCTTACTCCACACTCTTCAAAAAATGTAGTTAAAACTGTATTGATAGCAAGAGCTTTTTCTTGTAATTGTTTCAGCTCTGCATCTGTAACGATCTCTAGTTCCTCGATATGTGCATTTGTTAAAAGTGGATCACCTAAATTATCATCCTTATAATAAAACTCAACCATTGGCTTGTTAAGCTTCGTACCTTCTACCATTCCTAACCGTTTCGAAAGGCTACCTGCTGCAAGATTCCTTACTACTACTTCTAAAGGAATAATACTTACCTTCTTCACCAGCTGCTCTTTCTCTGAAATTTTCTCAATAAAGTGGGAAGGGATACCTGCTTGCTCTAGCTTTGAAAATAGTAAACTGGTAATCTCGTTATTCAGAACACCTTTTCCACTAATATTCGCCTTTTTCTCACCATTAAAGGCTGTTGCAGAATCCTTGTACTCCACCCACACAACGTTTTCTTCATTCGTAGCATAGATTCTTTTTGCTTTTCCTTCATAAAGCAAACCAAGCTTTTCCATGAGGCAACCTCCAAAAATCAGAATAGTATGAATTTTAAAGATGATAAAGAGGTAATGGGATTCTTGCCCCTTACTCGATAAGGGACAAGAATCTTACTTTTTATAACCCGAGACGTTCAAAGATCCCGTCTACTGCTTTTAGATGATAGTTATAATCAAAACAATCATCGATTTCTTCTTTTGATAGCAAGCTTGTAATCTTCTCGTCTTCTTCGATTAGTTGACGGAAAGGAACTTGCATTTCCCAAGCTTCCATTGCTTTCGGTTGAACGGTATCATACGCTTCTTCACGTACAAGACCTTTATCAATTAAAGCTAGTAGAACTCGTTGAGAGTAGATTAATCCAAGTGTACGATCCATGTTGCGCTTCATGTTTTCAGGGAATACCGTCAAGTTTTTCACGATATTTCCGAAGCGATTCAGCATATAGTTCAGTGCGATGGTCGCATCTGGTAAGATTATTCGCTCCGCGGAGGAGTGAGAAATATCTCTTTCATGCCATAATGCTACATTCTCATAAGCAGTCATCATGTATCCGCGAATAACACGAGCCATTCCTGTCATATTCTCTGATCCAATCGGATTACGTTTATGTGGCATTGCTGAAGATCCTTTTTGGCCTTTGGCGAAAAACTCTTCCACTTCGCGTGTCTCACTTTTTTGTAATCCACGAATCTCGACCGCAAACTTCTCAATACTAGTCGCAACAAGCGCGATTGTACTCATATAGTGGGCATGGCGGTCACGTTGCAACGTTTGAGTAGAGATAGGTGCTGCTTGAATACCAAGCTTTTCACACACATATTGTTCAACGAACGGATCGATGTTGGCGTATGTACCAACTGCTCCAGAAATTTTCCCAAACTCAACCGTACGTCTAGCTTCTTTAAAACGCTCTAGGTTACGCTTCATTTCTTCGTACCATAGCGCCATTTTCAATCCAAAAGTAGTCGGCTCTGCGTGTACCCCATGTGTACGACCCATCATAACTGTATGTTTATGCTCTTGAGCCTTCACTTTTAAGATTTCTACGAAGTTTTCGATATCTTGTTGAAGGATCTCATTAGCTTGTTTAATCATATAAGAAAGGGCTGTATCTACTACATCTGTTGAAGTAAGACCATAATGTACCCATTTACGCTCTTCTCCTAAAGTTTCAGAGACTGCGCGTGTAAAAGCTACCACATCATGACGTGTTTCTTCTTCGATTTCTTTGATACGATCAATATTGAAAGATGCATGTTCACGAAGTAGTTTTACGTCTTCCTTAGGAATAGCTCCTAGCTCTGCCCAAGCCTCACATGCAAGGATTTCTACCTCCAACCAAGCGTTAAAGCGATTTTCCTCTGTCCAAATCGCACCCATTTCTGGTCGAGTGTAACGTTCAATCATGTTTTGTTCCTCCGGTTCTTTAAGTAGTTACCAAATTTCACTCTCGTTTGTTTCATCCAGTGCAATCTCTACACTTTCACGCATCAAGTTCACGTGGCCCATCTTACGCTTTTCTTTAGCCTCGGCTTTCCCGTAAAGATGGATTTTCCAATCTGGTAACGTTGGAATTTTATTCATTAGTCTATCCAAATGCTCGCCAAGAATGTTAGTCATGACAACAGGTCTCATTAAGTCTGTGTTTCCAAGCCTCCAATTGCAAACGGCTCTTATGTGTTGTTCAAATTGGGATGTTTCGCAAGCTTCCATCGTATAGTGACCTGAATTATGAGGTCTTGGAGCAAGTTCATTAATGATAATGCTGTCATCCTCTTTTAAGAACATTTCCACTGCAAGCGTCCCAACCAGTTTCATTGAATTTGCTAGCTGTGTCGCAATTTTCCGGGCCTTTTTTTCTGCTTTTAGCGAAATTCGCGCCGGTACGATGGTTTGATGGAGAATATTATCCTTGTGAATATTCTCAGCAACCGGGAATACTGCCGTTTCGCCATCTGGATTTCGGGAGACAATAACTGATATCTCCTTGATAAAAGGCACCCATGCTTCTAGTACACAAACATTTTTTACTAGTAATTCTTTCGCCTTTTCAATATCTTCAAAGTCACGAATGACCAGTTGGCCCTTCCCGTCATACCCACCTCTTGCCGTTTTTAGTACACTAGGATAGCCAAGCTTATCTATATTATCATAAATTCCACTTACATCTTCGATCACTGCATAAGGCGAGACGATTGCTCCAGCTTTTTCAATCGCCTGCTTTTCCTTGATTCGATCTTGCGTAATCTTTAAAAGTTCTGACCCTTGAGGAACGAAGCTGTTCTCTTGTAACCATTCCAATGCTTCGCCATCCACGTTCTCGAATTCAAAGGTGATGACATCGCTTACTTCAGCTAGTCGACGTAAACCTTCTCGATCGTGGTATGCAGCGTTTATTTCAATATCGGCTATTTGACCGCATGGACAGTTCGGTGTTGGATCTAAAACAGCAATCTTAAAGCCTGAAGCTTTAGCAGAAAGCGCCATCATTCTTCCTAATTGCCCACCACCAACAATTCCTATCGTCTGCCCTGGTAATATGACTTTATTTAAGCTGTTCATTGCTCTCCAGCACCTTTTCCTTCGTTTCTTGTCGCAATTCATCTAGTCTTGTTGCAATCACGTCATCTTGAATGGACAAAATCTGACCTGCTAATAATCCAGCATTCGTTGCCCCTGCTCTTCCGATTGCTACAGTCGCCACTGGAACTCCTCCTGGCATTTGGACAATCGAGAGTAGAGAATCCATTCCTTGAAGGGCTTTTGTTTGTACAGGAACTCCTATGACTGGAAGAGTCGTTTTTGAGGCTACCATTCCTGGAAGATGAGCTGCTCCCCCAGCACCTGCGATAATAACCTTGATTCCACGTTCCCTAGCACTATCTGCATACTCAAACATCAAATCTGGCGTTCTATGGGCAGAAACTACTCTCTTTTCGAACGGAATCTCCAATTGGTCCAGCACCTCACATGCATGCTTCATTGTTTCCCAATCTGAAATGCTTCCCATTATGACACCGACTAGAGGTCTCATTTTCTTTCCCTCCTGAAAATAGGATTCTATTAGAATTCAATATATTTCCATCAAAAAAACCGGATAGTCTACTTTTCTAGTTTTAAGAGAAAGTAGACCATCCGGTTTGTAAAAGAGGTCATCAGACGAAACGGACCTCTATCAAGACCAAATCGTTCATACTTCCTCTCATAGTCCATTTATTTACGGTAAACGGGTAGAAACTTATGGGCCTTATCCCCAAGATTATATGAGAGAATGCTTTGTATAGTTGTATAATACCAATCAAATCGTGAGTAGTCAATTAATTTTCGAACATTATATAACAAAAACATTAATAACGTTCGTATTTTACTCAATTTTCCTGCCTTCGAAGATAATTTTTCTGAAAATTGGCTCAAATTCTGTTTTATTTCCCGATTCCACTTCCATGAAAATGGGTTTTTCAATTCGTTTGACAGGCATGTATCCTTCTTTTTTCATTCGGTCTAAGCATTGATCGATCGTCTCGTCCTGCCCAACCTCGAATGTCTTCTTTGTAGGTTGTTTCATAATAACCTCCAGTAAGAGATGTATGTATTAACTAGTGTTAATTGGCTGATTTCCGTTCCAAACGCTTTCTTTCCCGTAGGCGTTCGCCGAGCCTGTAACGCTAATCCCCCTGAGTCAAACGTCTGGAACGTAAATCAACAAACAGTTAAGAATCAACAATGGATATTAACACAGCCTAAAATTTATTCATAAACAACAATCTTTTAAGATTAAGTCAAAAAATAAAAAACCACCTGTAATGAAACATTGTACAGGTGGTAATGAAAGTTATCAACTAACAGACAATTAATTTAGAGCAGACTTTTTCCAAAATCCTACGATTATTGCGGTTACAGCTGCTCCAATGATGATGGCCACTCCATACATGATTGGGTTCTGAACCGCCCATAGGACGAAGATTCCACCGTGAGGAGCCTGTAAGGTACAACCAAAAAGTAAAGCTAAACCGCCAGCTATTGCAGAACCAGCTACTGAAGCCACAATCACACGAAGTGGATCTGCTGCTGCAAACGGAATTGCACCTTCTGTGATAAAAGAAGCCCCATGATATAATTGGTCTTTCCAGCTTCTCTCTCTGCTTTAGTGAATTTCGATTTAAAAATGGTTGTGGCAAGTGCTAATCCAAGTGGCGGAACCATTCCTCCTGCCATCACGGCTGCTTGTGGACCAAAATTCCCAGCATCAATCATGGCGATTCCGAATGTAAAGGCTGCTTTATTAATCGGCCCTCCCATATCGACTGCCATCATTCCACCAAGAATTAAACCAAGAATGACAATGTTAGCACCACTAAAACCATTTAACCAGGCAGTTAATCCATCCATCATAAACTTCACTGGTGTATTGACGACAAAAATCATAACTACACCGACAATAAGAATGCCAAAGAAAGGATAAAGTAAAACAGGCTTAATTCCTTCTAATGATTGTGGAAGACGTTCAAATTGCTTTTTTAATCCTACCACTACATACCCTGCCAAGAAACCTGCAATTAAACCTCCAAGGAAACCTGCACCTCCTGTGGCAGCTAATAATCCACCTACCATCCCAGGTGCGAATGCTGGTCGGTCACCGATCCCCATGGCAATGAATCCAGCTAGGACAGGAACCATTAAGAAAAATGCATTGGCTCCACCAATTTTATTCAACGTCTCTGCTAGAGGTCCCTCCGCATTGATTCCTCCAAATAGGAAAGATAATGCGATTAGTAAGCCACCACCAACAACAAATGGAAGCATATTCGAGATTCCATTCATTAGAGGTTTATAAAAGTAAGAACCTTTCCCTGTTGATTCATTTTCAATTTCCGAATTTTTTCCTTTACCGGATGCCTTATAAACAGGCGCTTCCCGCTTAAGAGCTTTCTCTAACAAAATTTCTGGTTTGCGTATCCCTTCTGCAACAGGAACCTGTAACACATGCTTTCCAGCAAAACGCTCCATTTCCACCTGCTTATCCGCGGCAACAATAATAGCAGTTGCTTTCTCTATATCTTCAGAAGTTAAAGCATTTTTTACGCCTGTTGAACCATTCGTTTCTACTTTTAAAGCTATGCCAAGCTCTGCTGCCTTTGTTTTCAGGGAATCCGCTGCCATATACGTATGGGCAATCCCTGTTGGACATGCAGTTACTGCTAAAACGTATTGTTCTGAAGCAGACAGCTCTTCTTCCACAACTGGACCGTCTTCTTCTATTTCTCTTGCTTCAATAATACTTAGAAGCTCATCTGCTGTTTTTGCCTCTAAAAGTCTTTTCCGGAAATTAGTATCCATTAAAAAGGATGAAAGTTTAGATAATGTCTCTAGATGTGTTTGGTTTGCCCCTTCACTTGCCGCAATCATGAACAATAAATGCGCTGGCATGCCATCCAATGATTCAAAATCTACTCCATCATCAGACTTCCCAAAACAAAGTGCAGGTACCTTAACTGCTGCTGTTTTTGCATGCGGAATTGCAATACCTTCCCCAATTCCTGTTGTACTTTGCGATTCTCTTTTTAAAATTGCCTCTTTAAACTGTTCTGCTGAATCCAAGCGACCTGCAGATTCTAATTTTTTGATCATTTCATCTAAGACCGCTTCTTTAGTAGAAGCTTTTAGATTCATAATGATTGTATCTCTTTTAAGCAAATCTGTTATTCTCATTTTTATCCCTCTCTATTAAACTTCTGTTATCTTTACTTGATTGAGCAAAGAATCTATCTTTTCCTTTGTACATAAGTCCCTACTGAATGCTGTAGCACTTCCAGCAGCAACCCCAAATTGGAAGCCTTTCATCAAATCATTCGTTTCTGAAAAAGTACCGATAAGCCCAGCCACAAGAGAATCTCCTGCTCCAACTGAATTCACAACTTCCCCTTTTGGGACAGTCGCTTTAAACACATTATCCTTTGTAATTAAAAGTGCTCCTTCACCAGCCATAGAAACAATCACATTTTCAGCACCCAATTCCACTACTTTATGTCCATAAGAAATAACGTCTTGAACTGAAGTAATCGTGGTATTGAAGAGGTCGGCTAACTCATGGTGATTCGGTTTCACTAAAAATGGACGATGCTTCAAAGCTTCTTCTAAAACCTTGCCACTAGCATCCACCACTACGTGAACTCCTTTTTGTCTGTATTTCCGTATCCAGTCTGCATAAAGCTCTTGGGGTAAAGTAGAAGGCAAACTACCTGCTAGAACAAGATAATCTCCTTCTCTCATCTCATCCAACTTTTCCTGAAGAAGCTCAAGTGAATGTGCTGAAATTATGGGTCCATTACCATTAATCTCAGTCTCCTGTACCGCTTTAAGCTTAATATTGATACGAGAATCACCATCTACACGGACAAAATCGGTAGTAACCCCCTCTGAGTGTAGGGCGTCTGTAATGAAGCTTCCTGTAAATCCTCCAACAAAACCTAACGCTTTCGTAGGTATACCTATACGGTTTAATACTCTTGATACATTAATTCCTTTTCCGCCTGGATACTTTGCTTCTTTTTCCATTCGGTTCACCGCATTTATAATAAACTCTTCCACTTCGACGATATAATCGATTGAAGGATTTAATGTAACTGTATATATCATGGTGTCACAACCTCTATGCCTGTTTTTTGACCATAGGATTTGGCGATCTGAGCATCTAATCCAATCGTAATGACGGTAGCCTGTTCTATATCCGCTACTTTTGCAAAGTATGTTTCATTGAATTTGCTGTGATCGGCTAAAACATAAGCTTTCTCAGATAATTCGATGGCCAACTGCTTAATTTGTGCCTCTTCAGGGTCTGGAGTTGTAAATCCATTTTTAATATCAATACCATTCATCCCTAGAAAACACTTATCAAAACGATACTGCTTAATATTTTGAATCGCGGAAGCACCAACCATCGCATTTGTATTCGATTTCATTCTTCCCCCTAACAAATATGAAGGAATATCAGAATTAACCAATGTATCAATATGCATCAATCCATTGGTAACGATTACAATTTTCTTCGGAAGTAAATAAGGAAGCATTTCTGATACCGTACTTCCAGCATCTAAATAAATACAATCTCCATCACGGACTAGACTAGCAGCCCATTTACCTATATCTTTTTTAGCCTGACTATTCTTTGAACTTTTATCTAATAAGTTAGGTTCATCAATTTTTGAGTAAGGTACAGTCGCTCCTCCATGGATTCGTTTCAATAATCCTCTTTGTTCTAAGTAAGCCAGATCCCTACGAATGGTTGATTCGGAAGAACCCGTATTATGTACAAGTTTTTGCAAATCAACAACACCTGAATCTGCTAAAAGCTCTAGAATAATTTGATGACGTTCTGCAGTTAACAAACCTCTTCACTCCCTCAATTGACGTATCCATATTATAACTAGAACACCACCCAAAATCAATCAAATTCATCCACATACAATCAATTTATTTCTAATAAAACATCATTTTCAATCAAATCCAATCAAAAATCACATTCTTCACTAATACGTTGTAAAATTATGTGAATAAACGATAGTGGGTGAAATCATGGCAAAACTTTTTTTCTATAGCGACCAAATCATCCAAGAGAATAGACGCATTGATGAAAGACTAATTGCTGCCTTGCCAAAAGGACAAGCATCCAAAATAGGTTATATTCCTGCAACAGGTGATCCAGACAAAACCTACTTCAACAAACAGAAATCCTATTATCAACAATATGGCTTAAAAGATTTTTATTTATTTGATTTAGAAGAAGAGAATTCCACATCGCAAGTCGAGGAACTTCTTTCATGTGATGCCATTCATTTATCAGGAGGCAATCCTATCTATCTTAGGAACAATCTTGAAAAACATCATTTCTTCCCAACTTTACAAAAATATGTCCTTGATGGGGGAATATTAATAGGAGTGAGTGGAGGAGCTGTACAATTTGGCCATAATGCTGGGCTGTTTCAGTTATTCATAAGCAATATGGAAGAAACTCTACAAAACCTTTCAGACTTATATACTCTTTCAATTGCCCCTTTTGAATTTCTCCCACACTTCAACAGGTGGGATCCTGTTTTCATAGAAAACGTGTTACGCTATTCTAAGATAACCGGGGCATCCATTTTAGCTTGTAATGATGGAGATGGTATTATTATAGAATCTAACAATTTGGAAATAATAGGAGATGTACTTCTAATAAAAAATGGTGAAATCAAAACAACCCTTTCAAACAACTTAACGACTATCCAATGATAAGGAGCGAAAAATATGGCGGCTTTTTCAGATTCAGTAACCATTAAAAAAAACATTCAAGAAGTTTTTAGTTTTACTATTAATATGGAAAACTCAAACAAAATCATGCCTAATGTAAAACAGACGGAAAAAATAACAGAAGGTCCCCTTGCTGAAGGTACTAAATTTAAAGAAACGAGGGTCATCAGAGGAAGGGAAGCAGCAGCCATCATTGAATTTATTAAACTCATACCAAATAAAGCTTTCTCCGTTAAGAGTGTCACGCAAGGCATTGAAGTGATTTACCACTATCGATTCAATGAAGTTGCTGAAGGAACAAAGGTAGATTTTGAGTGTGAAGTAAATGCATCTGGCATCATGATGAAATTGATCAAACCCCTATTCATTAAAATCTTGAAGAAAGAAGATGGAGATCATTTGAAGAATTTAAAGAAGGTTGTAGAAGAAGAATCAAACTAGAGACGTATTATTTTTAATAAGAGAGCAAGGTTATCAACCCTATTGGTTTCCTTGCTCTCTTATTTTTTATGACCCTGTTGAGCGATAATGTCTAACTCCAATTTTCCATACTATCAGACAAGGAAGTATAAAAAGGCTTCCTATTACGGGAGTTAACAAATAAAGAAGATCATTTCCGTCACTTTTTCCAAGGATATAGTTAAGTGGCAAGTAATTCACAGTACCAAAAGGAATCACATATGTGAAAAATTTAGTCACCCATTTTTGATAAATGTTAAGTGGATACTGCGCCATTTCCCTTCCACCATCCGTAAAAATATTAGCCACTTCTAACCCCTGGACCGTCCAAAAACACATGGTGGCTGCAAGAATATAGATTCCTACAAAAATTAATACTCCACTGATAGTCATGAAAATAAGAGTTAAAACTTTAATGACATCCCAATTTATCGAAAGATTCATAAGTGCCCATACTAATACAGAAGTACTTTGAAGTAAGCGACCAACCCTAGTAAACTCAAATTTTGACCCTAACACTTGAACGACTGTATTCCTTGGTCTAACTAAAAGTCTGTCAAACTCTCCATTTACAATCAGACTGGAGAAAGAATCGAATCCCCTAGCAAAACACTCACTGACAGAAAAAGCAATATGAATAATTGCAAAACAAAGAGCGACTTCAAAGAACTCCCATCCTTTTATCTGGCCAAAACGCTCAAACATAAAATAAAGACCAGCAAATACTGCAAAAGGAATGAAAAATTGACCAAACGATAGGAGAAAAAAGGACGTACGGTATTGCATTTGGGATTTTAATAAAATGAGTAAATATCTAAAATAAAGATGCAAACTCTCTCATCCTCCTTGAACAACGACTCTACGTAAAGCTTTGTTCAGCCCCAATTTCCCAAGCCAAATAAGTGCTACAAGCCAAGTAAGCTGAATCAGTACTCCAATAAGAGCATCATTTTGCGGAATATGTCCTGAATAAATCCTAAATGGAAAGTCTGCCGTATATCGAAATGGCAATACATAGGCAATGCTTTTGAGCCATTCCGGCATCAACGGAACCGGAATAATCAACCCAGCAAAAAATTCACCAAGGACACCTATTATCAAAGTCGAACCTACTGGAGACATAGTAAAAAACACTGAAATATAGATGAACATTGAAATGGCTACGACAAGCAATAGTCCTAAAATTAATGTTAGAAAAAATAAAATGCTTGCAGTCAAACTAGATGGGAGAGTCATTCGATAAGGTTCAGGTAAAAAGAAAGCAACTATAAGTATGGGGAAGCATCGAAGTAAAGCACTTGATAGACGCTGGGCAAGTAACTTAGCATACCAGAATCCATAAATTTCGCACGGCCTGCATAACTCATACGCAATATTTCCGGTCGTTATAAGATTAAATATTTCATTATCACGGAACCATAACATGATAAAAGTTAAAAAGGCTTGCTGTAACCAAAGATAAATAATAAGTTCTTTTAAGGTAATTGGTGGGTTTACTGTAGCATTTTCATAGAAAGCTTGAAAAATCATAATAAACATAAATCCCCAAAAAAACTGTGTTGTCACACCTGCCAAAGCAGCTGCCCGGTACTGCATACCATTAAGCAAACGCAATTTCAAAACGGAGTAATATACACTCATATTTGATACTCCTTATAAAGCTGAACAATTATATCCTCAATTGGACGAGCTTCAATTGCTACATCAATAAGATCTAGCCTTCTAGATAAATATGTAATTACTTCAGATGTGAGGATTTTCTCTGTATCGACACATAATACAGCTCTTTCTGGTGACCATGAAAGTAACTGAGTTCCCGGAATTTCAAAAGGATTTTTATTTTCTTGGTAATCGACCGTTATTGTTTTTATCGTTCCAAATCGACTTCGTAATTCTTCTAAGTTACCATCATAAAGCAATCTTCCTTTTCCAATTAAGATTACTCTTTCAGCCAAGGCTTCTATGTCACTCATATCATGAGTTGTAAGGATAATAGTAACTCCTCTTTCTTGATTGATTCTTTTTATAAACTGTCGAACTGCTATTTTTGAAACAGCATCAAGACCAATTGTCGGTTCATCCAAAAATAATATCTGAGGGCTATGAAGGAGAGATGCAGCAATTTCACAACGCATCCGTTGACCTAAACTTAATTGACGAACTGGCGAATTTAATATCTCTTGTAGTTCAAGTGCTTCTACTAGCAAATGGAGATTATTTTCATATTCTTTTTGAGGTATTTTATAGATATCACGTAAAAGTTCAAATGAATCGATAACAGGTACGTCCCACCAAAGCTGAGATCGCTGACCAAATACCACTCCGATATTTTTCACATACTGAACTCTGTCTTCCCATGGAGTATATCCCATGATGCTACAGCTTCCTCTATCAGGTACTAAAATTCCACTCATCACTTTTATAGTAGTCGATTTACCAGCTCCATTTGGACCTATATATCCGACAATCTCACCCGGTTCTATCGAAAAAGAAATATCTGTTAATGCTGGAATAATGGTATGTTCCCTATAAAAAAGAGCCTTAGTAGCCTGTCTTAATCCTGAAGTACGTTTAGCGATCTTGTAAGACTTGCTAATTCCATTTAATCTTATCACTCATTTCCCTCCTCACATTTTCCGTCACAGAGGAAAATATTAACATCCTAGATTATACAAGTCAATTGTTAACTGAATATTAGTGAAAAATATATTATTAAGTCATTCAGCAAGGAGTAGGTATTTCGCTCTCTTCGTCCATTAATCTTTCGTATTTTTGAATATAAGACAAACAAAAAAGACCAGCTTCATCAGCTGATCTTCTTCTCTTTGCCTGGCAACGTCCTACTCTCACAGGGGGAAACCCCCAACTACCATCGGCGCTCGAGCTTAACTTCCGTGTTCGGATGCCGACAAGCGATGCCCTTCGGATTCCTTCGTCAGCTTCAGTCACTCAGTCCTCATGTGCAAAGCACACTCCGGGCTTCGCTCCTTCTCTTCCTCGGACTCCTCGAACCTCCCTCGTCGGAGCTTACTATAGCCTATCTCCCTTTACTCAATTAATAGTTAAGGAACCTCCCGGTTCTCTAAAACAAACAAAAAAGACCAGCCTCATCAGCTGATCTTCTTCTTTTTGCCTGGCAACGTCCTACTCTCACAGGGGGAAACCCCCAACTACCATCGGCGCTGAAGAGCTTAACTTCCGTGTTCGGA
>NZ_QBBX01000030.1 GCF_003073175.1 Peribacillus acanthi | reverse complement strand
TTTGGTATGCGTAAATTTAGTATAGCATGAAAAATTTTAAGATTTAATTGAAAGATATTGACAAACTATTAGCTGGTTTAGTTTAAGTGAAAGTTTTCACAAATTAAATATGGACAAATAAAAAGCCAAGGTATGCACTACCCTGGCTTTTTGGTTCAAGGTTATTCGCCTGTTTTGGCAAAGCGTTCAATACGCTCACCAATCTCATCACGCACACGTTGGAAGAATGCCCATTTTTCTTCTTCTGTTCCCTCAGCTTTTTCAGGATCATCGAAACCCCAATGTTCCTTTTTAATATAAGGAGGTGTAACCGGACAATGAGCGGCGGCAATTAACTAGTTGCACTGTTACTTTATTCCTAAAATTGTTCACTAGGTCGAAATACTTCTTTGCTGTCAATATTCACTTTCCTAAAGTATAAAAAAGGATAAGCACCCATAAAAATAGACTAATTATCCCCATTAAAAGTTTTACATTCTTTTTACGTTAATGACCAGAATGACCTTTCCCATCTTTTTGAACAATTTCTAACCGATCATCAAGGATGCCTTGAACTGAAAATGAAATATCATCCTGCTTTCCGATAATAAAACCATGATTATAGGGACCAGCGGTAGGGTCATCCTTAAAGGTTGGTTTTATCGTTGATAAAAACTGATAGGTCGGTTTTGATGGTTTTCCTTTTTCCATCCATATTAGTGGGGCATGCTTCCCTAGATGTGAAAATGGTGCAGCAGCAATTGCTAATGAGGGAGTTTCGGTTGAAACAAATGATACCCCATGACCAGGTTCAGTGAATCCCCATCCAAAAGATGATTCCTCATCTTTAAATTTTGCAAACTCTATTGATGTGATAACTGGATTTTCACCTTCTATTCTATTGACTGTTCCGTATTCTTTCAATTTGTCTTCAACTTTAGTAGAAATTACAGATTTAGGACCCAATAAATATATTTTTGCATCTTTTCTTTTCTGTAGTGATTTGATCGTAGATTTTGGGATTCCATCCCTGGACACAAACAAGACAGGTTCAGGCATATGAGATATCCAATTAATGGCCGGAATTGAATATAATTTTGATTCATCATCTGAAGAAACTATAATGACTCCGGTTGGATAATCCCCACCTGAGACTTGTGCGTACTTTTCGTCTACGTTAGCTGCTAATTCAGCTGGATCTCTCCCATTTATATTCTCAACATAGAATGGGTCCAATGTATTTAAAATATCTTCATCTACATTTCCCATTACCATGACTTGAACTCCTTCAGTATTGCCTTTAGGATTTAGCCGTTTAATTTCATTTAACGTTTCTTTGGGAATTCCATCTTTAGTATAGAAAAGCATTGGGCCGTTATTTGGATGATGTATTAAATCGGCTGATGCTAGACCTGTTTGCCAACTTTCAAGTGGAACTAATATGACCGTGCCGGGTTGATTTTCCTTATGGGTTGCAGGAAAAATGGTTTGCGAAGTTAATATCGCTGCTTGGATAGGATCACTTGTATTTAACCGGGTAACATTCTTGGTATTCAAGGTTTGTAGCCCTAAATCTGAATTTTGATTAGGTTCTGAGGTTACACCATCTAAAATTTCTTCACTTTTAGCATTTTCATTTTTTTCAGATTCATTATTCGTTTTCGTTTCTTCCTTCTGGTTCATGGACTCATGGTTCATATTTTTATGATTGGATAGATTATCATTATTTGAGCATGCGGATATGACTAAAGCCGAGATTAAAGAAATGATAAGAATAATGGACTTTATTTTATTCATAAACAATTACCCCCTTCTCTTAATAACAAGGTTATACTACAACAAAATTTTGCAGAAAATATGCATTTTAGTTTTAATTTAGGAAATTCCTTTTCTTCTACTACTACTGGACCTTATCTTTAATTAGAAAAAAATAGTAAGTTCCATAATAGAACTTACTACATTTAGAAACATGGATTAATACCAAAACATCAACATATGAATAGCACCTAGAAGAATCAAGATTGCCCCGGCTCCTCTTTGGACAATTACCCCAACTTTCCTACCTTTTTTCTTAATTCTGCTAATTTCACCTAGTTCCCAAATTAGGTACATGGAAATGATTAGCGGGATAGCTGTTCCTAATGCAAAAATTGGTGGCAAAAGGAATCCACTGGAACTGGTAATAGAAACAGGCATAAGGGTAATAAAAAACAAAACAAACATTGTTGGACAAAATGCTAGAGAAAAACTGAATCCTAGAAAAAAATCGCCGAAAAAACTTTCACTCTTGGTTTTATCAAAGTCTTTAATTAAGTTTATTGAAACTTTGAAAGGAATGAATCCAATCAAATACAACCCAACTAAGAGTAGTAAGGGACCAATTAACTTCTGAAGCCAAGGAAAAAAGAGCGTAAGAGTCTCTTGAACTCCCCTTCCTAATAGCCAAAATAGAATCCCAAATAAAGAAAATGCTAATATTTTTCCAACGATAAACCAAAAGACATCCTTCCAAACAATACTTCTTTGTAAAGAGCGGTTACCAAACAAGGTTATTGCACTAATGTTTGTAACAAATTGACACGGTGCAAGTGCGCCTACAATCCCCAACGTAAAAGCAAAGAGAACGGGAATTCCTTTGAGATCTTCTACGATAGAAAAAAAAGGCTCACTTAAGAATGAACTAATTTGGCTAAAAAAACTATACATGTTAACTCCTTCAAGTCAGTGCTATTTTATCCATGATACATTAAAGATGTGCAGAATATATGTGGAGAAGAACTTTATTAAAATTAAAGACTCTGTTAAACCCTATTGTTGATTTTAAATAGAAAGAAAAAGACCGATTAAACGGTCTTTTTTGTAAGGGTTATTGGACTAACGTACCCCCTTACTTTTAACTTTAAATTTAGCAATTTCTAAACGCTATAATTAAATTTGTTATTAATAAGTTTGCTCCATCTTTTTTGTCTCAATCTATAAAATATTTGAGCAAACAACACAATAAAAATTGTTAATATACCTGCATTTATATCTATTGTATCAACATAAAGAGTTTTGTTGTTTCCAATATCTTTTAAATATATGTTGTGGTCCCATTTTTTTATTAACTTACTATAACCATTATCTCTAATATGTTTAATGTCGTTATCAACAGAAATTACTATCCATTGTTTACCGAATGGTATAAATCCTAGAATATACATTTTAAGAAGATACCTACCTTCTTTCCATAATTCTGGGAGAGGATGTTTTGGTAACTGCACAAATTTTACAAGTGGTTTTCCTATATACATAAGAGATTTAGTATTTTTTACTTCTTTAAATAATTCATCTGCATCACAGTTGAAAACCGACATCACTTTAACCCACATATCTTAGTCCCTTCCTAATACCCACTTATTTGACAAAACGCACCCGCTATATTAATAAGACCTGAAATAATTCACCACAACTGAAACATAAACCTAATATCGGGACCTAATCTTTGGGCTCACTTCATTGAATACATAATTGAAGGTTTTTCGCTGTCGGCTTAGGTAACTATATAAGCACACCTTAAACCCTAACTACCATTCATTAGGATTCTATCGTATAGATATTCTGCATCTTCCCCTACTCCCAATAAAAGGGCTGACCCTCTACGATGCTGCCAAGGTAGTCCAAGGAAATAAAGTCCTTCAATATTAGTTACACCCCTATCATGAATTATTCTACCTTTTGAATCTAATAAATTTTTAATATCGATCCATGTAAAATCAGATGAAAATCCTGTGGACCAAATGATATTTTTCACCCTAATTGAAGAGGCATCCTCAAAATATATTTCATCATTCTTTATATCAGCTGTTCTACCTTTCATTTTAACTTCTCTATTTTGGATTTTCCCCTTTAATTCATATCCAAAAATGGGGTCAGGATTATTCTGGATTTTTCCCCCTATAAAAGAATGTCGATTCGCATTTAAAATCCCGCTTTTATCAAACCACCAGAAGATACTCCTATTAGCTACCAACATAGGTAAAAACCGGATTTTTTGTCCAACTGAAAGGAACGTTTCATGATTTTTTGATAGTTCAACTGCTATTTGGGATCCGGAATTCCCTCCACCAACCACTAACACCGCTCCTTCATTCAATTGGGAAGGCGAACGGTAATTCGAAGAGTGAAGTTGCAATATATTAGGAGAAAGTTGGTTTGAAAAGGAAGGAATATAAGGTGTTTGGAAGGCTCCTGTTGCAATAACTACAGTTTTAGCTTGAATGATGGATTGGTGAGTTTCTATTTTAAATAGATTCTTCTCTTTCGATACTCTTTTTACTATTGTGTTTAGTTGAATTGGCAATTCAAATGTTTTTACATAAAGCTCTAAATAATCAGCAATTTCATTTTTTGTTGGAAACGCGGATTTATCGCCTTCCAAAGGTAAACCAGGTAAGCAACTGTAGGAACGAGGAGTAAACAAGACAAGGGAATCATACCTGTTTCTCCACACATCGCCTATTCTTTTATTATTATCTAGGATTAGGTAGGATAATGAAGATCCTTTCAAATGGTAACCCATAGATAAACCTGCTTGACCTCCACCAATAATTACAACATCGTACATCATTACACACCCTTGAATATGAATATATGCTCATATATATGGTATTAAAATTAGAAATAAATGTCAATACAATAATAAATAAGCCACCATATTTAATCCTTTTCCTGGATTAAATATGGTGACTTCGGCTTGCATATTTATTGGACTCACCTATGACGATACATAAAGAATACAATTATAATAAAAGGGTAATTAAAAGTAATATCAAAATTAACAGGATTATCGTAATACCAACAAAGATCCATGAGTTATTACTTTTATTTTTTAATAGCTTATAAATTACTATAGGACATATTAATGCTATTAGCACCAATAGTGTTGCAATAAGATAAATAATTATCTTCTCCTCCTAAATTTATTGCTCTTTTTCCTTCTCTTGATCTTCTATGAGGCCTTTTGTTGACTGCTTAAACTCCCTTAGAGTAGAACCTACTGCACGACCTAATTCTGGAAGCTTTTTCGGTCCAAAAACAATTAATGCTAGAACAAGAATTAATACTGCACCACTGACTCCTATATTCGCCATATCAAGCCCTCCTTAATATTTTACAAAAAATGCAGTGAAATACATAATCAGTATCCCAATGGTGAATCCAGCAAAATTCATCCAGGAGACGGAAGGTTCATTGTTTTTCTTATGGTCTTCCATCAGCATTTTAGCTATGACGAAGATAACCTGTAATATCGCTCCCGCTCCAATTCCGAGAAATACAGCTCCCCAAATAGGTGAGAAAACAAATCCACCAAACCAGGTTCCTAAAATAGCAGGAGCTCCAGCTATAGTACCCAATAAAATAAAAGTACTTAACTTTGGCTTGATTTTTAGCAATGGAGCAGCAATTCCTATTCCTTCAGTAATGTTATGAAGAGTAAAGCCAATGACTAAAAACGTACCTAATGCAACTTCTCCTAGCGCAAATGAAGATCCTATTGCTAAGCCTTCACCAAAGTTGTGAAGTCCTATCCCTGTGGCCATCAATAAGGCAATAGCAAAAGGAGAATATTCATTTCTTTTCTGTCTTTGATGTTGATATTGATCAAAACCAATTAAGAGTAAGAAAGTAAGGACCGTACAGATAATGACTACCATGTTTCCTTGGAAAACAGTTGGAGCTTCTGCTCCTATTTCAAATCCATCGAATAACGTACCGAAAAATAAGAAGAGTAAAAGACCCACTGTTAGAGCTAGTATGCTATTAATCCATTTCCTTTTCAAACGCTTCATGAATGGATACCACAATAACCCTAATGTGATAGGAACTATACCGACATAGAATCCGATAACCCCATAATTCAAGAAGTTTTTCCATGTTGGTTCAGGTGTTAATGTCGCAGCTGCTACTCCTGCTTCAGTTATAATACCATTTTCTGATACTAATAATATGGTGTGAGGGTCACCCTCAACCCAAGGATAATTAATGGTGACCTTCCCATCTTCAAATCTTTTTAGTGTTGGACTCGGATCCATTGAAAAACTCCAGACTGAATCATCCACAATAACTTGAGAAATAGTTAATGTTTCTGGCCCAGTATTACTTACGTCCAACTCAAATCCCCCAGGTACCACCGTAACCTTCTCAATATTTAATACTTCAATCGGAGCTGCAGGATCTTTTTCTACACCTGCACCATTTTTAAAGACCCAACCAACTACTACCAATAATAAAACCATGGGAATCAGTCCAGTTAAAATCCATTTACCTCTCATATTCAACCCTCCTCTCTATATAACCTCAAAGAATCCCATCCATCCAAGTTCGGCAAATTCACTTACATGGGCATGAAACATATACGCTCCTTTGTAAGGGAATCGGACTTCAATAATTCCTCGTTCACCCTGGCATTGCATAATCGTATCAGTGAATTGAGACGGGTTATCATTTCTGCCCGTTGGAATATACGTAAAGTAGTTAGCATGTAAATGGAAGGTGTTTATTAAGTCGAACTCCGTTAAGTTACTTAAGTAAATACGTACAAGTTCGTCTTTCTTTACTTTGATTGGATGATTCATAAAAGCAAATGCATATCCGTTAACCGTGTAAAATTCATTCGCTCCATCTAAGTCTAAATCGTAGGCATTCATTACCATATTTAATTCCACGGCTTTTTCTCTAGGTGTTTTTGGATCGATAATGAAATTACCATAAAGACCTTTGTGAATATGCCTAGCTAGTGGAAGAACGTGACAGTGGTAAATCTGTAATCCATATGGCTTGGCTTCAAATTCATAAGTAAATGAAGCTCCAGGTGCAATTGATGTAATTCCATCCATTTCAGGGGGATGGATGCCATGAAAGTGAATCGAATGTGGATGACTACCCTTGTTTGTAAAATGAAATCTTAATAAATCCCCTTCCGTACAGCGAAACGTTGGACCTGGGATTGTTCCGTTATAGGTCCAGCCAGGGAATTTGATTCCTTTTGCAATTTCAATTTCTTTATCAATCGCTACTACTTCATATTCACGAAGGGTACGTCCATCCGAAAGTGTGGAAACTTTCCCATAATCAAACTCGGTTAATAAACGTTCAGCCATCTTGTAACCTTCTGTTTTAGTAGTATCCATCATATTGGAGTGGCTACCAGAATGACTCTTCTTACTACCTGCATGGTGATTTTCTGCTTTAACTACTCCTCCTCCGGAAAATGTTGATACTTTATTTAGATAAAAGCTCCCCGCGATTCCAAGAGCACCTGTCGTCCCTATCTTTAATATATCTCTACGAGAAAGTTTATTCTCAGACATACTTTAACCTCCTTTTAAAAAGTTTCCTTAACGCAACTTTATTATCCTTGTCTATAACTTTATGGTACGGACATTATTTTTGTCAATTACCAATTTAAATATTTATATAATTTCTCAGATGCATATTCATGTTTTTGAAGCATAGTAATAAAAATTTATAAGAAAGAATCAGAATCTCAATTGAATTTCCTTCATTACATATATATTTTAAAAATAAAAAACCCCTAATCTTGACCTGCCATTCCAATCTCAGGTCGATTAAGAGTTAAGTTGGGTTTTCAGTTAACTAAGGAGAATATTATTGAAGTAATAATTAGTCAATTTGAATTAATGATTTCTTCTTTATGCAACCAGTTGAACATCTCTTTGGCATGAATACATTAATATCCCTAGATTTATCCATAAGTTTCCCAATATAGTAACTGATACTATCATAGAGAACATTCATCCATATATAAAAGGATAAGGAATACTAAATCCAATTTATTGCCCCATCCTTATTAAACAGGTTAAATTATTTTCTTATTATTTGTTGTTAGACCATATAAAAATAAATAAAGGTTAGAATAAAACTCAAAAGTGAAATCATGATACTGACTTTATAAGATTTTTTAATAGATACTAGGAAAATTTCTTTAATGGTTACCATAAAGATGATTCCGACCGCAAGAGCTAATATATAGGACCACAAAAGTGTATTATCGATGCCAATTTGGGTTCCTACAAAAGCGCCAATTGCAATGGGTAAAGTAGAAAAGATCGTTAATAACAACCATGTTAAGAAACCTAGACCAGCTAGAAATAGTGGAAGAAACATAATAATCCCCTCAGGAATATTATGAAGAATAATGGTTTGTACAAGTGATTTTCTAATAGAGGTGTTGTTAGTTGCTCCTAATGATATGCCAATGGGGAAATTATGTAGAGAAATTGAGAGACTGAGTAGCATTCCCGTGTAGATAAGAGATTTTTTTTGATAGTTGTTATTAGACTGAATTACATTATGAAACATCCTATGAAGAAGTTCAAATATTATTATTCCTGTAGTAACTCCAAGTATAAAAACTTTGAAGTTTCCTAGCTCTATCCCTTCTGGAATAATTTCAGACAGCAATATAGCAAGAATCATACCAGCGCAAATAGCATATATTTTTGACAAACTTCTTTGATACCCTTTTAATAACCATGCTAATACTCCACCTCCACCAATTCCAATGGCTGTAGATAACATGCTAAATGACAAAATATGTAACATATTATCACCCTTAAAAAAAGAGTAGCCTTGCAATCCCAACTAATAAAAGGCTACTCAATTAAATTTTTTAAATATTTATATGGAGATTATGAAATTTTTATGATGAATTTAGATGTATTCAGAGTTTCTAATTACAGGTTCCATGATGACTTGGACACCCTTTATTTTCATGTTCCACTTGTATAGTACTGTGTTCAATATGGAAGTTGTCATGAAGAATAGATTGTGCTTGATGAAGTACTTCATCATGCCCAACATCACCTGTTAAAGTAATGTGACAACTTAACATTGGAATCTCAGAAGTGATTGACCAAACATGGAAATCATGAACATCCTTGACACCTGGTATATTCAATAATGCCTCTTTCACTTTTTGAATATCCATTTGTTGGGGGGTCCCTTCCATTAATACATGGAATGAGTCTTTTGTTACCCTCCAACCACTTATGATAATTAATATTGAAACCATGACACTTGCAATTGGATCAGCTACATCCCATCCTAAAAACATTATAAGTAGTGCTGCTACAATGGCACCAACTGATCCCAGCATGTCCCCGATAACATGTAGAAACGCACTTCTAACGTTCAGATTGTTGTCTTTATCACCTTTCATCAATATCCATGCAGCTACAATGTTTACTAGCAATCCAATGACTGAAATAATTAGCATTCCCTTACTAATCACTTCAGGCGGGCTTAACAATCGTCGGTATGCCTCATAAAAAATATATAAGGAAATAAGGACAAGAGTAAGTCCATTTAATGCTGCAGCAATGATTTCAAATCGCTTATAGCCAAAGGTTTTGGAAAGGGATGCTTTTCTCTCTCCTAATTTGATAGCGATAAAGCTTAATCCTAATGCTGCTGCATCACTTAACATATGCCCTGCATCGGACAATAACGCTAGACTATTTGTTAATATTCCTCCGATTACTTCAACTACCATAAATGAAGAAATTAATACAAAAGACAATAGTAGCGCTTTCTTATTGTTAGTATGCGCGTGTGAATGCCCATGTCCGTGTGAATGTCCATGGTGATGACCCATAAATTATAGCTCCTTCCAAATCTATTCTATATATATATGAGTATATGTTCATATATAAGCATTATGACGGAATCACCATAAATTTTCAATATCTTTTTATAAAAATTGAGATTAAATGTAAATCTACTATTTATTTACCAAAGTGCAAAAGGACCATTTTTAAAAACCAGTAAATCCCCCAAAAACCCTGAATGTTAAGAAAGAAATAATTTTTGTTAACCAGTTAAAATAAAGAAATATGCCCATTATTAACATCAAATATCCTCCCATTTTCATCATCGTCTGGGTATGTTTTTTTATAAATGCAATTTTTTCAATGAAAATGGACATTAAAATAAATGGGATGGCAAACCCTAGGCAATAAATTGCCATATAAAGTAATCCCTTGCCAGGGTTCGATATTCCAAGAGCAATTACACCTGCTAAAATAGGACCTGTACACGGTGTCCATCCTGCTGCAAACCCCATGCCTATCAAATAAGATCCAAAGAATCCTACCGGCCGGCTCTTAAATTGAAACTTTTTTTCTTCCAGTAAGAAATTAAACTTTAATAAACCTGTCATTATTAGTCCAAAAAAGAAAACGATTATTGCTCCGATTTGTCTTAATAATTCCTTATTTTCAATGAACAAGGTGCCGACTAATGAACTAGACCACCCGAGTGCCATGAAGATAGAAGAAAAACCTAATAGAAAAATGAAAGTATGTAATAATGCCTTACTATTGTAAATTGATTTGCCAGCTTTAATATCATTGATGGAAATACCAGTTATGTATGAGAGAAAAGCTGGGTAAAGTGGTAAGGAACAGGGTGAAACAAATGATAATAGACCTGCCAAGAATGCTAATGCTAAATTTAATTCTTCCATAATATTTTACTTCCTTTGTCTTTTAATTATTAAAGTTCACTTCAAACATCTGAATTTTTGTTTTCTTATTTCATTTTTTCTTTAATCCTTTGATTTTCCAGACGATTTACAAGACAAATGAAAAACAGCCTGAGGGCTGTTTTCTATTCTGGAACGATGGTACTCATATACTCCAAAACATTTTCCTGTGTCATGGATCCAGTTATTATTTTTGTGATCTTTCCATTTTCATCAATTAAGTATGTAGTAGGAATAGGTCCAATTTGATAATGTTGCGTTACTTGATTTTTTTTATCCATTAAAATTGGAAAGGTTAAGTTTCGCTCATTTACGAAAGTTGAAACTGCTAGGTTACTTTCAGTTATATTCACGGCCAAAATTTCAACATTTTTATCTTTAAATATCTTATAAGCCTTCTCCATATAAGGCATTTCTTTTTCGCATGGTTTACACCAAGTCCCCCAAAAGTTCAAGAAAACGCCCTTCCCACGCAAATCTGATAATTTGACCTTTCCCCCATCTAAAGTTTCTAATACAAAGTCCGGTGCAGTGGATCCTACTTTAATGCTGGACCTATCCTTAGTAAAGTTTCCATACAATGCGTAACCAACTGCAGATAATAGAAGAATTAATATCATAGTTCGTATAATAAGCCTTTTTTTCTTCAAGTAAGTCACCTTCATAATCAATTTTATTAAAATTTAAATCTAGTAAAACTATACCCATACACATCAACAGGAATCAGGGATAGAAAGAAATATCTATCCCCCATTCGTTTCTATATACGAATTATTCCTTAACCTTTAGAAGTCGCAAACTATTTATTGTCACTAATAATGTAGCTCCCATATCTGCAAAAATGGCTATCCATAGAGTAAGCCATCCTGGAATGACCAAAATCAACGCTAGTAATTTGATTACAATTGAAAAAGTAATATTTTGTTTGATGATCCATAATGCTTGTCTGCTTAGTTTAATCGTAAATGGGAGTTTACTCAGATCATCCCCCATCAAAGCAATATCTGCTGTTTCAAGAGCTGTATCTGTACCAGCTCCACCCATTGCAATTCCAACCGTAGCAGACGCTAATGCCGGGGCATCATTGACCCCATCCCCAACCATCGCGACCTTTTCGTATTCATAGCGCATTTCCTTTATGAATTTCAGTTTATCCTCAGGCATCAATTCAGCCTTAATTTCAGATACTCCGACTTGCCTGCCAATTTCATTTGCGGTCCCTTGATTGTCTCCTGTTAACATGATTGTCTTTTTCAATCCAAGAGTATGAAGTTTTCTTATGACATCTTTGCTACTTTCACGGACTTCATCTGCAACTGCTAATAAAGCTAAGATTTTTTGGTCAGCACCTATAACCATTACAGTTTTCCCTTGTAGTTGGAGATCTTTGATTTCACTATCAATCCCAGCAATATCAAAGGATGATAGGGTTTCCACAAACAGCTTTGGACTTCCGATATAAAAGTCCATGCCATTAATTCTGCCTTTGATTCCTTTCCCTGTTATAGAAGAGAAGTCAACAACTTCAATCTCCTTATAAGATATATCATCATTTACTGCCTTTTGGATAATTGCTGATGCAAGTGGGTGTTGTGATCTAGATTCTAATGCTGCAATAATCCCCAAAAGTTCATTAGGATCATTATTAAGTAAAATCTTGTAATCTGTTACTACAGGAGTTCCCTTAGTTAGCGTACCGGTTTTATCAAAAGCAATTGCTTTAAGTGATCCGGCTTCTTCCAAATGGATACCACCTTTTATCAAAACACCATTTCTTGCTGCATTCCCTATAGCCGTAACAATGGAAACAGGTGTTGAAACAACTAGTGCACATGGACACCCTACTACTAACACTGCTAATCCTTGGTAAACCCAATCTTCCCAACTTCCATTAAATAAAAGTGGGGGTATTATAGCAACCAACGCAGCAATAATCATAATTGCAGGTGTATAGTATTTCGCAAAGCGATCTACAAATGCTTGAGATGGAGCACGTTCAGCTTGGGCTTCTTCAACTAAATGGATGATTTTAGCTATGGTAGTATCATCTACAAGCTTTGTGACCTTAACTTCCAATAATCCTTCTCCATTTAAAGTACCTGCAAAAACCTCATCACTTACGTTTTTTTCAACTGGAACCGATTCACCAGTAATAGCAGCTTGATTAATGGAGGAATACCCTTTAACAACAACTCCATCCATTGCAATTTTCTGGCCAGGTTTAACTATCATGATATCCCCGACTTGAATCTCATCAACATGGACTGTAATCTCGTTTCCATTCCTTAGAACTAATGCTTCCTGAGGAGCAATGTCCATAAGTGACCTTATAGATTGTCTAGCTTTATCCATCGAATAACGCTCCAGAGCCTCACTGATAGCAAACAATATCACAACGATTGCACCTTCGCTCCACTCTCCAATAATGGAAGCCCCAATGATAGCTACGGTCATTAAGGTTTTCATGTCGAATTGCAATCGAATTAAGTTCATTAAACCTACTTTAAATAGGCTATATCCACCGATCAAAATAGCCATCAAAAATGCCAAAATTGTGGATATATTATCTTCACCATAAACGTTTTGCGAAAGATAACCTAATACTATAAAGGCTACAGAAACAAACAATACCGAATATTTTTTTAGAAACGGCTCTTTTGGAATAACTTGCTTTGACTTCTCTGGTAATATTTTTAAGTTTTCAAAGGCTCCTGCTCGTTCCAAATCCTCAACAGTAGCATTACCTACAACAGTTACTTTAGATGCTCCGAAATTGACTTGGGCATCAGAGACACCACTCAGCTGCTTGACATTCTTTTCGAAGGTTTTGGCACATCCTGCACAAGAAAAACCTTGGACACGATACACCGTACTTTCTTGAGATTTTAGATTAGCTTCACTCATGATTTTTTACCCCGTTTCGATATTTAAAAGCTAATTCAATCATATTTTTAAAGTGCGAATTCTTAATTGAATAATATACTAACTTCCCCTCTTTTCTAATGGAAGCTAATCCTAAATTTCTTAATAGTCGTAGATGATGAGAAGCTGTAGCTGTTGTTGACCCTATAATATTAGCAACGTCACAAACACATAATTCTTCTTGGATTGTAAGTGCAAAAGCTATTTTGATTCTCGTTTCATCAGAGAGGGCTTTGAATAAAGTTGTAATCTCTATGATGTCTTCCTTCATTAATTTACTTCGAACATCCTTGACCTTTTCTTCATGGATACAGGTAATTTCACAAATATCATGATTCTCCAATGTAAAACCTCCATACATATACATTCAAACATATATTTGACTTTATTTTATTCAAAAGAATGTTTGATTGTCAATATAATAAATTCGATCTATTTGGTGTCCATAAAACCTTTCGATTATTAATCAATTTAGGTTTATGATAATATGAATAAGAAATTTTATTAGGATGTGATTTTGTGAAAAGATTCAATATTATCATTTTAGTTATGATTTTAGTTTCAGTGCTGGCAACATGGCTTCTTAACAAAGAGTATTCAGAAATACCATTGCAAGTACGTGCCCTAATTATTTTAGGTGGAGCCACTCTATCTAGTGTTCTTTCCTACATTATGATTAGGATTGATACTAACAATGTGGATACTAAATAAGGTTATATAATTTTTTTCTCTTTGATACTTTCCCTTCCATTAAGCGACACATTGAACTATATTTATTATATGTGTATGTGAGCATGTATGTTATAAAAAGTTTAAATAAAGTAAAGGAAGTGTGTAAAAGTTGTTCAGCGATGCTTTGTATATAATATTAGCCTATGTAATTCTTTCTATTTTCACATTAATAGTCATGTACTTTTTCAAAAGGAAATCTGATAAGGAACTTAAAAAATTAAATGAAGAAAGAGTACCCTTAAATCAACAGGTAAAATAATAATAATCTCAGTTACCATAACAAAAGGACAATCCCTCACAAAATGGATTGTCCTTTCTTTTTATTTTCTATTTTTGATTAATAGCATGCACACTATTATTAATGTGAACCCAGTAAACGCTAAGAATGGAATAGTAATGAATCCTAACCAATTTATATATTGTGCACTACAAGGCACGCCATTTACACATGGTTTAATTTCCGCAAAACCTGGAACTTTTTGTAGCATATAATGATACAACGAAATCAACCATCCAAGACCCGCCATAGGTAATACGAACCTCTTGACTGTAAAATCACTTTGAAACGTCCCCACACCTAAAATGAAGGCTAACGGATACATTAAAATACGTTGATACCAACATAGCTCACAAGGAACAAATCCCCGTATTTCACTGAAATATAGACTACCTAAAGTAGCAACTATTGAAACTATCCAAGCAAAATACAATACTATTTGTTTCTTTTCATAACCATTAGAAACATTGTCCATTATTTATTTTCCTCCAACTCTTTTTTTATGAGACTTTTAATTTTCTCATAATCAAAAGGGTCTTCAAGCATAGTCCCGTTCACCATGATTGATGGGGTCATTTCAACTTTATACTCTTTTACTAAGTTGGTATCTTTATTGAGTTCCTCTAATCCGGATTGAGCATCAATGTCAGTAGATAATTTCTCAATATCAATTCCTTTAACTTGTTTTGCAACCTCAAGAATTTTTTCTTTTGTAATCCATAATCCATCATGGTTTTCGGTAGGCTGTTCATTAAAAAGTCCAATATGGAATTCCCAATAAGAATCTGGGGAATTCTTGAAAACTGATTCGGCTGCTAAAGATCCAAGTTTTGATTCTTCTCCATGAAACAAAACATTAATATACGTAATTTTTGCTTGACCAGTTGTTACATAGTCCTTTGCCAATTGTGGAAATATTGTTTCACCCCATGCTTTACATGATGGACATTTAAAGTCACCGAATTCAACAATTGATATAGGAGCATCACTATTCCCTATAGTCGGCTGGCCAGTTATATCGGGTTGCTTTTGGAATGTGGTTACAGAAGGTTCTTTATCTTTTTGGTTAAATACTACAAAAGCGACTATTAATGAAAAGGTTACCAACGTCAATAATACTATAATTTTGAATGGAGATTTTGTGGATTTTCCCATGATTACACCTCTAAATTCTTATTTATCGTAAACTTAGCATAATAGCTAAATAAAAATTTAATACACTTAATAAAAACAATATAAAAGAAAGGTACGACGATGATTTTCTTATGAAACTAATAAAGGACAGAATAAAGAATACGACTGCTAATAAGAGAGCACTCACGCCATTTATATTGAATATGAAACTTAGCTTCATATTTTCGTTGAACAATCCCTGATATAAAATATGAAATAAAGATGATACGCCTGATGTTGCTATGTTTGTCTCGTGTGGCGGTGATTGTTGGCCTAATGTACCTGTTATGGAGAATATTAAAAAGATTATTAGACTTTCTGCTTTTGTCCAAGGAATCGGATTATACTCCGGATTGGATTTCAATCTTTTTTTCATCAAGAAGCTATTGATGAAGGCATATCCTAATAAAGGAATGATCATTAAATGTTTAAATAGTAGAGCCTGTCCATACGGAATCATCCATGAGTTTGTATAATCCTTAAAATCTAGTACAAAACTCATCAATATCAATCCTGTAATGGCAGTTGTGAAAAAACAAATCATGGCAACTGGAGTAAACCATTTTAAAAAGTTGAACCAATTGGCTTTATTAGTGGAGAACCAACTCACAACTATTAATATTCCAACCCAAACTGAAACGGACAAAAAGTGTGTAGTATGTGTTAGGAAACCTTTTAATGGATAATAGGAGCTGGCATGACTAGACCAACCCAATGATAGAATTAATATAAATATAATCAATAGTCCAAAGTAGGAATATTTCTTTTTGGTTGATAAATCAACCCATACAATGTAAATAAAGAAAACATTAGATACAAAGAAAGTGAAAACCCAAGACTTCCCGACCTCAAAAGTAAATAAAATGGATTTAAGGGTTTGTAGAAATCCGATATCCTGGTAAAGATGTGTTATCAATTGTAGAACAGGAAAAAATGAAAATAGAGCAATACCAGCTATAGAAAGCATTAATACTCCTTTAGGTACATTAATCTCAGGACGATAAGAATTAGGCACAATCCTAAGTATAAAAGTACCCATTAATATGGAGAAACTAAGATAAAGCATCGCTTCTGTAATTGATCCTACGATTAACATTTCTTTTTGCCCCTCCTAAATAACCACAAGAGAGTTCCAATTATTATGATAAAAAAGAAACCAATAATTGAAGGGATAATAAATGATGGCATTTTAAATTGTTCCCTAGGATTTTCTTTTTCTATTGGAGCATTTTGTTGTGCTTCTTCAACAATTTTACTTGTTTCCTTTTTGCTCTCCTGATTACTTTCAGTTGCTTTATCTTCCATAGGATTGTTAACAGTAAATGAATATTCTCCTTCTATTGGATGCCCGTCTGCACCAAAGATTTTCCACTTAACATTATATAAACCATTATCGAGTGGTTTAGAAAAATTTGCCAACATTTGATTATCTTCTATAACAAAAGTTTGAAATGGTACCGACTTATCTAATTCATTTGTTAATAATAAGTTGCTAGTCTCTTCAATCTTCGTACCAAACATTAACGATATTTCTTGAAGCGGAACTGTGATTACTTCGTCACTCTTAGGGGTGGAATTTTTTAATGCAGTATGAGCAAATACTTGATTGGAGAATATTAAAAATAATGTTGCAAAAAATAGAAGTGTTTTCTTAATCATTTTCTACCTCCAGGAACCCATTTCAACTTACTTGATAAGGATATATTGAATCGTTCACTAATATTAAGTATGTTTGTGTGTTCATATAAGAATATTATGCACCTGAAAAAATAAAATCTCAATCCCTTTCTAACATAGAATAATTACATATTTTTCCCTAACTTATCTAGATAGCTAATAACAGTTTCTCGTTTCAATTACTTCATTATACTTGTGAAGGTAGGGTAAATAAATTCATTTAAGTATGTTTTCATAAATTAGTCACATATCCTACATAATTACTTCACATAGAGAACGTAATTAAACTAAAATGTTTATTAATGTGAAATATAAATTCATTTTACTGGTCCACATTATCATTAGTGTTGTTTGTATGTCGAATAAACAAAAAAGGCTGCTGCTGCAGCCCAAAATCATCTAAATTATTACTTATGGTTATTAATAATCAGTTTATTCTACAATCAAATCATTTTAAAAATAGTATAGTGTTCTTTGTATAGTTTTTATATAAAAGCCAAGCTGGTCTAGGTTTAACAATTGTGGCATTTATCCCTTGCTCTTTTAACTTTTGAACGATATTAGATATACTAATTCTTCCTAATCTCAAGAATATTCCTTCTTTCCTTGTAACAATATGTCAGAATGCAGTCTTATTTAATAGGATTCTTTACAAAGTTTCGCCCTATTATTTAGAGAGATCCTCTTCGAATATACCTTTTAGTTCCTTATCCATAACTTCTACCTTGGCTACTTTTATTTCTTTTGTCATTACCTCTTTTACTAAATTGTCATCAATTTTGGAAACCTTTATTTGATATTCGAGTTCTTTTTTCATTTTTTCAAAAGGCTCTTTTTCTTTTTTATCAGTAACTTGAATAATATGATATCCATTTGGTGATTTTACAGGATTGCTGATTTGATTTACTTTCAGAGAGTATGCACTCTTTTCGAATTCAGGAACCATTTTGCCTAAACCAAACCAACCTAAATCTCCTCCTTTTTCTGCGGAACCAGGATCCTTCGATAATTCCTTAGCTAATTTTTCAAATTCTTCCCCTGAGTCTAACTTTTTCTTAATTTCTTTAGCTGATTTTTCATCTTCAACTAGAATGTGTCTTGCTTTAATTTCTGGAGTGTAGTCCTCATAGCTTTTCTGTATTTCGTCTTCCGTTACTGTTATCTCCTTGATTGCCGCCTTCTCTATCAGAAGTTGAGATTTTAACACATTTTTCAATTCGTTTTCGTCTTTAATATTATTTTGCATAAGTACCATCTCGAAATTAGCCCCAGCTTGGTCCTTAATTTCTTGGACTTTTTGGTTCACTTCTTCATTGTCAACTTTGTATTTTTTGCTCAAGATCTTTTCATAAACAATTTGCTGAAGGACCTGCTCCCCATATTTATCTTTCATTGCTTCATAAAGGTCTTCCTTAGAAATATTACCCTGTTTGGTTTGTACGATAGGTTCCATATTGGTGTTATCCGAACTACAGGCACTTAAACCAATGAGTCCTCCGATTAGGGATATTGATATAACTATTTTTTTCATGAGAACACTCCTAAATATAAATATTTTACTAGAATGCATGGAATTACCAAATCAGCATGAATATATGCACATATATATTATGTATTCTGTATAAAAGAAGTCAACCCAGGATTTTGCACTAATTTTAAATAAAAACCAACTTTGTGCAATGGATATTTAAAAAATAATTGGATTATTTCCTATCAAATACTAAATTAAAAATATGCAGATAATGTGCATATTACTTAACAATAAGATTACATTTACTAGAAAATTTTTTAAACTAATACTTATTGAAAATATAGGAAGTTATATTTTTGAATGAGATACTATTATGATTTTTCACGGTTTTATAAAATATAGTGACTTCTTATTATACCTAATTTTAAAAAAGTCCCCGGAGGTTCCGAGGACTTCATACTCATCTATTCAAATAGGAAAGTGGATTTACACCTTTTCCATTTTTAGTGATTTCTAGGTGAAGATGTACTCCAGTGGAATTACCTGTAGTTCCCATAACTCCAATTTTCGAGCCACGTTCTACTACATCGCCAACATTAACATCTATACTAGAAAGATGCGCATAATAGGATTTTATACCATTTTTATGATCAATTTCAATTTTATTACCGTACCCACCGGCTCTTCCAGCAAAGGTTACAACACCATTGTCCACTGCTTTAATAGTGAGGTCACTTGGTCTTGCAATATCGATTCCTTTATGCATTTTCCCCCAACGTTGTCCCATTTTACTGGTAATGTATCCTCCAACAGCTGGCCATGATAACTTTCCAGTGCCACGAGAAGGAATCACTTTGGTTCCTTTTACAATTATTTGAGGAATTGTATCTTGGACGACCTTCTCAGATAATACATTTTGAGCAGAAGGCTTTCCATTTATCTCCCTTATAGAAAGATAAACTGTTTTTTTACCATTTTTCCCGACTTGCTTCGTCTTCGTCTCACCCTTTGGTAATTTAGGGTCTTCTACGACTTGTTTTTCAAAAGGAATAGGTTGGTCACGGAAAACATCTTTTTCAACGACCACTTCTACTAAAGGTTTAGTGACAGTTACATTGAGACTCATCCCAACCTTAATCACGGAATCTTCAGTTAATCCTGGGTTTAAAGCCAGCAATGTCTTCATATCCAAGTTATGGTCACTAGCGATGTTACTTAGAACATCACCTGCTTTAACTTCATACTTCTTCTCTTCTAGAGTGCCTTTATTTATCAATGTTAAAGCCTTTTGAACATCTAGAACTTTTTCTGGTTCCACATGAGTTTCTTTGATATCAGTCAGTTTAGTATATCTAACATCTAATACTCGAGAACTAGGTTCTGTTAATGGAGAATCTGTCACTCCCCGTTTCTTTCGTTCTTCTGTCTCTGCCAATTCTTGCTCTGACACGTACTGTAATTGGAGAGCTTTTAATACTTGATTAGCAGAAATCCTATCTTCTACATAAGCAATTGGATGACCGTCTACTGTAATGGCAAAGGCTTTTGCGTCGACAGACAGCTCTTTTTCCAACCGATCTAACACTTTCTTACTTTGATGATTGGGCTCAAAAACAGTTTCTTCAATGAAAGCAAGATCTTGATCAGCACCGAATTCCATTTGAGGATATTTCTTTTCAGCTGCTTCTATTTTATTCTGTAAAAGCCTTTTATAAGCATTAGTATCAGATAATCTCCCAATATATTCATCTTGTAAATATACATGATATATAGTGGCTATTTCTTTATTTTCCTCTGCAAATCCATGATGGAAAGTCAAAGAAGATAGCGCGAACGTCAATGCAGCAGCCTTAACAAAGACCTGCTTTGCACCCTTCCCCAACATTTTATCTTTTTTAAACAACATTACTTCCCCCTATACTTTACTTCACCCTTCTAAATGAAGGGTTTATCTCTATGTATTTAGGTCGTAGATATTACTTTCTTTGATAACCTCTATTAATTTAACATAGAAAAATAAGCATGTGGGGGAACGCAATTAATTTGTAATCCAACTGTATAATAGATGTCATTTATATTACAGGTAAAAAGACTCATATCATGAAGAAAATACCAAATAAATAAAAAATAATAAAACACTGATACTATCAGTGTTTTGAAGGATGGCTCGGGACGGAATCGAGCCGCCGGTACAAGGATATTCAGTCCTTTGCTCTACCAGTTTATTCTATACTTCACTATATATCACCACGTCGAGTTCAATGAGCCTTATGATGGTATTATTTATGCTGTATCTGTCTCTTTGGGAATCGCTACAGTTGAGAATCACGTATACCTTATTACAAATGGGTTAGAATTTGCTATGGGTTGCACTCTTATCCATTGATGAAACATCATTGAATATTGCAGGGCTGTTTTTTAATGATGTTGTGCATGTTTAATCGTTTGCTGTAGGATGTCCATTACATGTTGATCGTCACAAGTATAAAATATGGTTGTCCCTTCGCGGCGATACTTCACTAATCTTAAATTTTTTAGAAACCTAAGTTGATGTGACACTGTAGATTGTAACATTTCTAGCTGATCTGCAATTTCATTAACTGAACGTTCTTTATTGGATAACAAATGTAGGATTCTGATTCTAGTCCGATCAGAAATTGCTTTAAAAGTTTGAGATACAATAAACAAGGTTTCCTCGTCTAGAGTCTCACTATGGTCGGTATTTTCATTCATTTCATCTTTATCTAAAGTTGACATTTGACACCTCCACCCCTTCTTTTTATGACATTATATCATCTATATTCCTTTCCTAAAACTCAACATAAAATAGTATTTTCATCCTGCGATTTTAAAACTTATGACAATACGAATTACCTATCTCCTTGTACGAACTCTAAAAAGAGCATTATGTTTGCGGAAGGGAAAATTTTACTTTATTTACAGTTAGAAAACCGTTGAACATGAAGTTAACGGTTTCCTTGTGTTGCCATTAGTAAATTTCTAAGTTTCAGTAATTAAACAGAAATTAAACTCTTAAATTCATAAATGCACTACATGTAATTATTTTACTTCAAATTGTACTTTCGGCATATTGTGCATCCTTCTTGCCGTTACATGGGAAATGACAAAATATTGACCTGGTTCATTGAAAGTCTTCTTGATGAAATATACTTCTGCTTCAGAATCATATTCCCCATCTATTTTTACATGTTCTTGATCAGATTGACCTTCTTTCCAAATTTCGAACTTAACTTCATCAGCATCATCTACTACATCATTTCCTTGTGTAACTTTAGCTTTTATTATTACTTCAGTGTTCGCATTTATGTCTTGTGGGTTCATTTCAACATTAACCTTTATTAGTTCAGGGACATCTTCACTGTTTTGATTTTCATTATTTTCTGTACAACCAACTAAAATGATTAGTACAACACTCAAATATACTCCTATTCTTTTCATGCTAAAAGTCTCCTCTCTCAATAAAAACAAGATTTACCTAAACATCGTTATATTATCACATGGGAGACTCTTAACAAGTAATAAACAATGTTGTTAAAGAGGAGTTTGCTTTATTAACTGCATATTTTCTGCATATTTATATTCTACTATTTAAGCAACAGCGATTTTTTTCTTAGTGACTTATAATCTGCGGCATAATTGCTGTCTGGTGGTATAAAAAAGGGGTTGGACTGTTGAATTATAGACACTTATCTAAAACTGGACAAATCTTTATTCAAAAAAGGGTGTTAAACCAAGTTGGTTTTAATAATGGGGATTATCTGTTTATATATAATGTTCGAGAAAGCATTTATATCGAAAACCAAAATAATAATCAGTCCCTAAACAAGTGCATACTTCATAATGGGAGAGTTTCAATTCCTGCAGAAATTCGCCGTTTAATGAAAGTTACTTCTGAAACATTATTAGAAATTGAGATACCAGAAGGTATAAACAGAATAGTAATAAATATTCAAAATAATATCTAAGATGATAATCTTTTTAAATACCGTCAGTCTTAATTTTTGCAAGTGCTCTTTTTACGATGCAATTACTTATTCTACAATTACGAAAAGATGAAGAAGTTGTGAAAATGCTGGAAGAGAAGATATAGAAATATCCTCTTTGCTTCTGTAACCTTTCTTCATAACTTAAATTAGTTTCTATAAACAAGAAGGTGAACTCATATGAAAATTTCTTTGAAATTAGGTTTGTGGTTCTTCATATGCATTTTATTAATCGAATCAACTTCGATGATATTTTTACATAGTAATGTTATTCACTCGAGGATAAATGAAGAATTACAAGAATTAAAATCCCGTGGAAATAGTCATAGAGATGTTTTAGAAATTTCATCTGATTCAGAAACACTAAAGCATATTAAACTTATGGAATCCTATTCAGATACTGATGTTGTGGTAACTAATAATAATGGGGATGTCATCATCTCTTCTCAATCGCTTAGCCCGGACATGCAAGCCATTTTAGAACTCTCTATTGATGAAGTTCCTAGAAATGGGCTCATTCTGCAAAAGGATTTGAGTAAAGATCACATATCAACAGTTACAGCATTTGATAGCGTGACAGCAGATAAACAAGGTTATGTATACATGTTTAAGAAGACTGAAACCATTGAGAGGTTCATAGGCCAATTAAACAAACATTTTATCCTAGCATCATTATTAATTTTTATCTTATTGCTAGTTACAATATTCTTCTTATCTAACGTCTTGACCAAACCAATCATTTTGATGAAAAAAGCAACAAACAAATTAAGTTTAGGAGATTTTTCTGTAACACTCCCTACACAAAATAAAGACGATTTAGGAGAATTAGCACAATCCATACAGAAATTAGCGAGTGATTTAAACTATATGAAAAAGGAAAGAAACGAATTTCTAGCAAGTATTTCCCATGAACTAAGGACTCCCCTAACCTATATCAAAGGGTATTCTGATATAGCCAGACGAATAGGTATAGACGAGAAAGACAAGGCACAATATTTAACCATCATACATGAAGAATCAGAAAGAGTAAGTCAATTGCTTGAAGAATTATTTTCACTTGCAAGTGTTGATCAGAATACTTTTCCTATCATAAAAGAAAAAGTAATGATCAATTCATCTTTGAATTCTATTTATGATAAAGTCTTGCCTGCATTCAACAACAAACACATTACATTGGAACTCGAATGTATGGAAGAACTAGTACTTTACTTGGATCCTAATAGATTTGAACAATTGTTATTAAACCTATTGGATAATGCTCTTAAATATTCGCCTGAAGGGTCCAAAACAGTAATTAAGGCTTTGAAAAAGGAAAATGAGGTACACATCATTATTAAGGATGAGGGAATTGGGATTCCAGAAACTGATTTACCTTTTATATTTGATCGTTTATACCGTGTAGAGAAATCCCGCGCAAGAACAACCGGTGGATTCGGGTTGGGGTTATCCATTGTAAAAGAATTAGTGGAAATTAATGATGGAAGCATTTCAGTCGTGAGTAAAGTCGGAATAGGAACATGTTTTAAATTGATTTTTAAGGAGCCATTATAAATGAAGAAAGTTTTGTTAGTAGATGATGAAACAAGAATGCTTAATTTGCTGGAGCTTTACCTTTCCCCTCACGGATACAAATGTATCAAAAAAAATTCAGGTGATGAGGCAATTGGCTTTTTAATGAACGAGCATGCAGACTTACTCATCCTTGACGTGATGATGCCAGGTTTGGACGGTTGGACAACATGTGCAAAAGTTCGTGAATTTTCCTCCATACCAATCATTATGTTAACTGCTCGAAGTGGTGATGAAGATATGGTGAAGGGCTTAAAAAATGGTGCCGATGATTACGTAACCAAGCCCTTAAATCCGGATGTTTTGCTGGCAAGGATGGAAGCCTTATTTAGACGTATAGTTCAGGGTCCTGAAAATAGCATCATGAATTTTAAAGGGTTATCACTTGATGAATCTAAAGTTCAAGCAACTTATCTCACCCACAAAGTATCTTTGACACCAAAAGAATTCTCCCTATTGTCCTTGTTTTTAAAGTATCCTGACAAGGTATTTTCTAGAGATCATTTGCTTCAAGTACTTTGGAGTTTTAAAACGGAAATTGATGATCGCACAATCGATTCCCACATAAGAAATATCAGAGAAAAATTGCGCCAAGTGGGATATCCTGTGGATCAACACTTGAAGACTGTTTGGGGAATAGGCTATAAATGGAGCACTGAAGAGTTTCAATGATAGCCTTTATTGTTAAATTTATTGTTTCAAGTAGTAACTAGTTAACTTAGCTATAATTAACTTTTGGAAAAGCATATAGAATTTAATATGGATATAGATTTAGATATCAATGCAACAGCATTACTCTTTACTCATTTAATATTGGTCACTCTTACTTTTTCTATGGTTGAATATAATTTGTTTATGGATGATCGAATAGAGATTAGATATTTCCATACAATTACAGGGGTAAACATATTGATAAGGTTCTTAATATAACTCGTCCTCATCTATCTAGTTTTAGCAGGGTGTTCAGAGAGAACTAAACAAAATAATTCTTGTAACATTCATAAGGAGAGTAAATAAGTAGAACAAAACAGTCCTCTCTTTTTCCTTGTCTCGGTACATTTTGCCCTTCTTTTTTCCAAATAATTAAAATGCTATTATGTTTATTATTAATAATATCAATGATGCCGCAGAGAAAACCTAGTACACAGCCAAGGTATCCATGCCACTAAATTATTTTTAATTGATCAAAATAGGATTGTAATTAAAGATTTATCAGGTATCAGCAAAGTTCCATTTGAAAAAATTATTGAAGATATTAGGATTGTATAAAAGTGATGTTCCGCCGAATAATGTTTCACTCCGAGGAAAGTATAACTAGTACTGAGATCTCATTAGTGAGATTTGATTCTAACATTATTAGGAGGATTATTATGACACAACATCAACACTCTCATCAAACTGGCGAAACAGTAATGGAAACAGGTCATTATATAGACGCAGACGGGGATCATATTGAATTAACAGCAGGTCAAAAGTTCCCTAATTGCCCTAAGTCAGGTAAATCAACAAGTTGGAAACATGAACAATAAAAAATTATTTTAAACAAAAAGGGGTACCATCAGGAAAATGCGCGTTTTGCTGGTGGTACCCCTACAAGATCATAATCTTTGATTTTTGACATCAGAGATCAGTAAAGTTTTTAAAACACCCAGACTTTCTACCGGGTTCCCATCTATAGTCGTTGTTATGATCATTGCTGTTCCTTTTTTCTTGGGGAACCGTCTTGAAAATCGGCTTAGCTTTATTAATCCCCATTTTCCTGACGGTACCCCAGATAGTGATTTATTAATAGTCTCACAATCATCACCATATTTAACTAAAGATCACCAGCTTCATTATCGTCAGTACCAATTGTAAGTGTTGTAGTAGTAGCACTCTTTATTTCCCTCATATTTTATGTTATGAAGCACTTCTATTTCTAAAAATCCAGAAGCATCATAGTCTTTAAGTAGTTATACCATTTCTTCGTCCCTCTTCATACACTACTCTTGTTCAAATAACCTGCCCCTTTTGTTCCCAATAAGCAAAAAAGCTACCCTAACGGCATCTCATGATCTTTAACTAACGCCCCCGTTCGTATTATAAGGTCAGCCAGAAAATATTTCTGGTTGACCATTTTTTATATCGATATATGATAACCGTAGCCGGGGTAGAACG
>NZ_QBBX01000003.1:229918-278342 GCF_003073175.1 Peribacillus acanthi | reverse complement strand
ATAATACTCATCATACACATAATCATTCTTTCGGAAGAAACCATCTTTAGTTTTTGGACGAGTGTAAGGAAGGACAGGTAACATTTGATTTTCTAATAAAAAGTTCGCAATCGCTGGCGTTTTATAAGCTGCATCAGCAGCGACTGCAAGTGGCTTCTTTACTTCTTCTATTACCTTCTCTACTAGTGGTTGTAACAGATGACTATCGTGTACATTTCCCGGAGTTACTATCGTGCCTAATACAAATCCTTTTTCATCTGTGGTTGCATGGAACGAATACGCAAACTGTTTGGTTCGTTCATCTTTCACATAGTAGCCACTTTCAGGGTCTGTCGTACTTTCCTTAATTTCTTTCCATTCTTCTTTTTCCAATTTTTCAGGAGGAAATGGCTTTTTCCCGTGTTCTTCGCGATCTAAATTGAGTTCCAATTGAAGTTTCTCTTCATAGGCGCGAGTTTCCTTACGAACAACTTTCTTATCATACTTGCGTTTATTAGCACTGGCTTTTACATGTGTGGAATCTAAGAAGATATGGTCAGCAGACAACAATCCTTTATCCATAATCTCCTTCAAAATATAATAGAAGATATCCTCGAACACATCGGTATCGTGAAAACGACGCTCATAATTTTTACCGAAGGTAGAGAAGTGAGGGACTTCTGTGTAGAAACCAAATCCTAGAAACCATCGATAGGCCATGTTTGTTTCAATTTCTTTTATGGTTTGGTGCATAGAACGTATGCCAAATATGTATTGGATGAATACCATTTTAAACAAGACTACTGGATTAATACTTGGACGACCGAGCCCAGAATACAGGTTTTCAACCAATGGATAGATAAAGGTAAAATCAATCGCTGCCTCAATTTTTCGTACTAAATGGTCATTAGGCACAAGTTGATCAATCGCCAACATTTCTAATTGTTCTCGTTCATTTGATTGGGTTCTTGTCATCATTTTGTACGTCACCTCTTCTATTTTAACCGGTTACTAGTTGATTGGAGTGGAGGGCGACGACTCCTGCGGGAGTAGTGTGAAGCTTGAGACCCCGCAAGGAGCATTGCGACTGAGGAGGCTCAAGTCACACCCCGCGGAAAGCGTTCGCCCGGAACGGAAATCAACGGATTATCTAGTATATAAATTATTTTAATTGAAAAAAGACTGTAGACAAACTCTTAATTCTTAGAGTTTGTCTACAGTCTGAAGCACCTAAGTGCTTTTTTTTATTTTTTTTGTATAAGGTTTATGATCGTGTTAGCAGTTTCTTCGACTGCTTTGTTTGTCACATCGATTACTGGACATTTCAACCTTCCAATAATACCCTCAAAATAATTTAGTTCCTCTTTAATTCTTTCCATATTAGCATAAATTGCATGATCACCTAAACCTAGAGATTTTAGACGTTCTTTTCTAATATGATTCAGTTTCTCAGGCATGATTTTCAATCCGATGCATTTTTCAGGTGGAACTAGAAAAAGTTCTTCTGGCGGTTCAACTTCAGGTACAAGAGGAACATTCGCTACTTTGTACCTTTTATGAGCTAAATATTGGGACAATGGAGTCTTTGATGTACGTGAAACGCCTACAAGGACAATATCAGCCCTTAATATTCCACGTGGGTCACGACCATCATCGTACTTTACTGCGAACTCAATCGCTTCAACTCTCTTGAAATAATCATCATCCAATTTACGAACTAGGCCTGGCTCATGAACTGGTGTTAGGTTAAATCTTTGTTGAAGTGTATCCATAAGTGGACCAATAATATCAAATGCAAAGATATTCTCTTTGTCAGCTTGCATTTTCATATATTCTCTAATTACAGGCCTAACCAGCGTATACGCTATGAGTGCCTTATTTAGCTTTGCTAGTGAGATAACTTCGTCAACATTGGCTTCGTCTTCGACATAAGGAATTCTTCTAATGGAAAAATCAGAGCCAATGAATTGGCTAATAGCTGCTTTTGTGACAAGTTCGGCCGTTTCACCGACTGAATCGGAAACAACATAAATTATAGGTGAATCCATATGATATACTCCCCCAAATCTTTACAGATCCTCTGTAGCTAATGCAACAAAAGCTTTCGTAATATTTGTTTTAGTAATTCTGCCTGTAACTTCATAACCTTTTTCAACTTTTTTCACGACAGGCAATGCATCGATTTGCTTTTCAATCAACTTTTTTGCTACGTCGATCATCAAATCATCTTTTTCACACATGGCTATGTTTGGCATACGAGTCATTATTATATTGACTGGTATACTAGAAAGTTCTTGTTTACCAATACTAGCTCTTAATAAATCCTTTCTTGAAAGGACGCCTACAAGATAAGACTGTTGATCTACAACAAATAATGTTCCCACATCTTCTAAAAACATCATGCATATAGCATCATAGACTGAAATGCTATCATTGATTACAACTGGGATTGATTGATAATCCCTGACGTGAATATTTTTTAGGTTGTCTGTTAATAATTGAGTCCCAGATTTTCCAGAATAGAAATATCCCACTCTAGGTCTTGCATCTAAATAACCTGCCATTGTAAGAATTGCCAAATCAGGTCTCAGGGTAGCCCTTGTTAAATTTAATTGATCGGCGATCGCTTCACCTGTTATTGGACCTTGGTCTTTAACGATTTGTAGGATTAACTCCTGTCTCTTGTTCAGTTCGATAATATTCACCACCCAACTACACATTGCATAATTACGTCATACTATATATGAATATTATAACCTTTTTATGAGTTGCTGCAAATTTATCTTTTAATAAGCTACTCTGTTTAAAACCAATTTTGAGTTTCCCAAAATACTTCTCTTTTTTAACGGACCGAACCACTCACCTAATTCTCATGTCCCATCGCAATTTTCCAGGTGGATTCAATTTCTTGGAATGTTGCAGAATTTTCCGTCTCAACTACTGTATGGGTGGCAGAAATTAGCCTATGTATTTTACAAACTTAAGAGGTAAATATAAAGAGGTGAAAAGGTAGAGATATATTTCATCACTCCTTTTTCACCTCTTAATTACCTACGCTGTCAAAACCTTATTCATTGCTGCGAAACTAGAAATAGTTAAGCTCATTACATGCATAACGGATAGACGGTTATTACGTAGTTCCTCATTTTCTGCCATTACCATCGTATGCTCAAAGTAATTCTCAATAGGTTCCTTTAGAGTCAATAGAAGTTGGTATTTTACTTCTTCACTATCAGCAGAATAGTATTGATTTTTCACAACTTCGAAAGCTTGGTACAATCCCTTTTCATATTCATTTTCGAATAACTCAGGATTTACATCTGTAGGAACAGTTCTTTTCACTGCGATGTTCATTACCCTACTTAGAGCTTCCATGCATCCTTTAAATTCTGGGTCATTTTTTTTCTTTTCCAATACTTGTGCTCTTTCTACAAGAGTGTGAATTTGGCCTATTTCATTTTCTAGCACCGCATCAATCAAGTCATAACGAATGCCTTTTTCATTCAATAAGTGCTTAACCCTAGCTTTAAAGAATGTAACAAGATTTTCATAAACCTCTGTTAGGTCAGTCTTTAAGAGTCCACTTTCCTCAACCAAACCTAAGCTCAGCTTAAGCAGTTGCTCAATTGTAAGGGACCAACGTTTCTCTAAAAGAATTTGAACAATACCACTAGCTTGCCTACGCAATGCATAAGGATCTTGAGATCCAGTTGGGATAATGCCTATTGCAAAGCAAGAAACAATAGTGTCCATTTTCTCTGCAATACTTACAAGCGCACCAATAGTACTACTAGGGATAGCATCTTCAGCATGTCGTGGCATGTAATGTTCATTAATTGCAACAGCTACTGCCTCTTCTTCCCCTTTCATACGTGCATAACGTTCACCCATATATCCTTGTAATTCAGGGAATTCGTATACCATATTCGTCACTAAATCGAATTTACTAATTTGAGCTGTACGATCGGTTAATTTCAATTCAGCTTCAGAAATATTCTGAGCTCTACCTATTTGAGCAGAAAGAGTTCTTACACGTTCTACTTTTTGAGAAATCGTCCCAATCTCCTCATGGTAGACAATGGTTTCAAGTTTCTTTAAAGACGATTCGATACTTGTTTTTTGGTCTTCACGGTAGAAGAATGAAGCGTCTGCTAAACGAGCGCGTAGAACTTTTTCGTTTCCTTTAGCTACAATTTGTAATCCTTTATCATTTCCATTTCGTACTGTCACGAAATGCGGAAGGAGTTTCCCTTCTTTGTCTTTTACAGGGAAATAGCGTTGATGTTCCTTCATGGAAGTAATTAAGACACGATCGGGTAACTCTAGGAATTCCTCTTCGAAAGAACCAAATAGGGCCGTTGGATATTCTACTAAGTTATTTACCTCTTCCAACAAGTCTTCATCTACAGGAATTGTCCATCCGTTTTCTTTTTCCAAAGCTTGTAGTTGAGAAACTATCATGTTCTTTCTAATTTCCGCGTCAACGATTACAAATTGCTCTTCAAGTTGTTGTTCATAAGAAGTTGGAGCATCCACTACAATCGTATTACCAAGGAATCGATGACCATTTGTTACTTTCCCTGATTCCACTGTAGTAATGGACATTGGAATAATATCTTGACCAAATATAGCAACAATCCACTTGATTGGTCTTACATAGCGCATATCTTGATTTGCCCAACGCATGTTTTTCGGGAATGTCAATCCAGTAATAATTTCCTTCAATTCCGGAAGTAATTCAACCACTTGTTGACCTTTAGTAAATTTCATAACATGTGCATATTCAACACCGTTAATTTCTTTAAAGAAAATATCTTCGACTGATACTCCTTGCCCTCTTGTAAATCCGATAGCAGCTTTTGACCAGTTCCCCTCACTATCCAGGGCAATTTTTTTCGCTGGACCTTTTGCCTCTTCTGTAATATCTTCTTGAGTTTCTACGACATCTTTAATTAATAATGCCAATCGGCGAGGAGTAGAGTATTTCTTTACAGATTGAATTGAAATCTTTTTTTCTGTTAGCCAATTCTCCACCTTTGTGGCAAATTGATTAATTGAAGCTGTTACTACCTTTGCAGGCATTTCTTCCAAACCGATTTCAATCAACAAATCACGATTACTCATTAGTACCCTCTCCCTTCTTGTTTAAGATTGGGAAGCCAAGCTTCTCTCTCTCATCATAAAATGTCTTTGCAACTTTACGTGCAAGGTTACGACATCTTGCAATATAACCCGTTCTTTCTGTTACAGAAATGGCACCTTTTGCATCAAGTAAATTGAATGTATGGGAACACTTTAATACATAATCATAGGCTGGATGAACTAAACCCTCTTCCATTTGTCTATGTGCTTCTTTTTCATAGATAGAGAACAGTGAGAAAAGCATCTCCGTATCTGATGTTTCAAAGGTGTACTTTGAATGTTCATACTCTGGCTGACCAAAAATATCTCGAACTGTAAAACCGTTAGTCCATTCCAAATCGAATACATTTTCTTTATCTTGTATATAAGATGCAAGTCTCTCGATACCATAGGTGATCTCAACAGATACTGGTTTACACTCCAAGCCACCTACTTGTTGGAAATAGGTAAATTGAGTGATTTCCATTCCATCCAACCATACTTCCCAACCAAGTCCCGCGCATCCTAGAGATGGATTCTCCCAGTTATCTTCTACGAAACGGATATCATGCTCTAAAGGATTGATGCCAAGTGCTCGTAAGGAATCTAAATATATTTCCTGAATGTTATCAGGGGAAGGTTTCATAATCACTTGGAATTGATGGTGTTGATATAGACGATTTGGATTCTCTCCATATCGACCATCCGCCGGCCGTCTTGATGGCTCTACGTAAGCAACATTCCAAGGTTCTGGCCCAATGGCTCTAAGGAATGTATAAGGACTCATTGTCCCTGCACCTTTTTCAGTGTCATATGCTTGCATTAGGATACAACCATGTTCAGACCAATGCTTTTGCAATGTTAATATCATGTTTTGAATATTCATAAAGCACCTCCAAAATTTTATCGCGTAGGGGCGGAATTTTCACTATAAGAAAACTTGATAGGCAAGAACCATTTTGCACTTATACTTTAGTACTAAAATTAGTTAAAATTAGTCACTTCGCCAATTTACTTCTTAGCTACCACTTTATTTTTTCTTAAAGAATAAAACAAAAAACTCCCATCCCTATGCCTTAAAGCATAGGGACGAGAGTTTACCCGCGGTTCCACCCTATTTGCCGTCATTGGACGACCTCTTTTTGCCTAAATAATAGGCTTCATTTGCTCCGGAATGCCCTTCCCTGACGCTCTATACCCTGGCTTACACCATCCCAGGTTCGCTTTTATAGAAATGACAGGTACTCCTTTCCTTCGTCGCAACTATTTTAATAATATGCATTTTATACAACCACTTGATGATTGTCAACAGCGACCATAAATTTTAAAAATTAAAAAAACCCCTTTAGTTGGTCCATTTGTTTTAAAAATTTTTTAGACTTTAACTGAACACCAGCATATTCATCATAGTAAGTATCCAAAATCGTCCTGATTTGTGATTTCGTCTCATCTTTCAATGAGATATTCCCTAAACGATTCAAATCGAAATAATAAAACAAACGCAGTAATCTAACGACTTGTTGAGATATTTTTTTATGGTAAGGATCTTTTTCTAAACATCTATGGCAGAGAAAACCGCCTTCCTTGATGGAAAACGAAAATTCACCTTCTGTTGAACCACATGCGGCACAATAATCTAAAATCGGTTTTAATCCGAATAATGGCAGGAGTTTCATTTCAAAGATAAAAGCCAAAATCTCCGCGTCATATCCTTCGTCTATGTAATGCAGTGTTTGATACAATAATTCAAACAAAAATGGGTTAGGCTTTTTATCATCCGTTGCCTTATCTAATAGTTCAACTACAAATGAAGCATAGGCAGTTGCCACAATATCTTCTCGAATATGTCGGAACGAATCAATGGATTCACCCTGATTTAAGCTACCTAACCCTGTTGAGGACTGAAACAGAAAATATCCATAGTAAAATAATTGAGTGACAGAAGAGAGTCTGCTGCTTGGCTTATTTGCCCCTCTTGCCATCACTCCTACTTTCCCTAATTCTCTTGTATAGATGGTAATAATTTTATTATTTTCTCCATAGTCTGTCCGGCGAATGACGATGCCTTCACATTTTTGTAACAAGACAAGCCACCTTCCATGCAGCCTGATCATCTTAATTAGGAGATTGGAAAATCCACTTCTGCTAGCTCTTCTTGAATCAAATCGGGTCCGTCTTGTCTCTCCACTTGTAGCTCTTTAAACAGTAAATAGGTGTCAATGTTACCCGTCTGCGAAAAAACCTTCCAAGTAAAATCTAACATGTTAAGCCCACCTTTCGTGTAAAACTAGCATGTAAATCCCAAACCTTAAGATTATCTTGACCGATGTTATAGTTTTTCATGAGAAACAAATTTGGTAAAAAAGCCAAGTTTCAAGAATGGTACTTCCATGTACACACGAACTGCAATGAACAATATTAATATTCGTCTTCCCTAAAGCCATAATCTCTTAATTGGGACATTTTGTTGCGCCAATCCTTCTGAACCTTAACCCATAGTTCCAAATAAACCTTTGATCCTAATAATTGTTCAATGTCCTTCCGAGCACGCTGGCCAATTTCCTTGAGCATCTTCCCTTGCTTTCCAATGACTATTCCTTTTTGTGAATCACGTTCGATTACAATCGTAGCCATCACGTGAATTTTTTCATTTTCATCTTTTTTTATCGATTCTATGGCAACTGCAATCGAATGAGGAACTTCCTCTCTCGTTAGGTGAAGAGCCTTCTCACGTATTAACTCTGAAATAATGAATCGTTCTGGATGATCAGTCACTTGATCGGCCGGATAATATTGTGGACCTTCAGGTAACAAATCTTTAATTTGAGTCAACAGTGTCTCTACGTTATTGCCTTCTAGTGCTGATATTGGTACAACTGCTTGGAAGTCGAAATGCTCCTTATACTTTTCAATAAGCGGTAATAAAGCATCAGGATGAACTTGATCTATTTTATTAATAACTAAATAAACTGGTGTTTTGACTTCCTTTAATTTCTCAATAATGAATTCATCCCCACGTCCCCAACCTTCTTGTGCGTTTACCATGAAGAGGATTAAATCTACTCCTTTTAAGGTATTGGTTGCGACCTTCATCATGAATTCACCAAGCTTATGCTTCGGTTTGTGAATCCCTGGAGTGTCAATAAATATCATTTGAGCGTCATTTACGGTTAATACCCCTTGAACTTTATTCCTAGTCGTTTGTGGTTTATCACTCATTATAGCGATTTTTTGACCGATAACCCTATTTAGAAAAGTTGATTTCCCTACATTAGGGCGTCCAATGATTGATATGAATCCTGATTTATAGCCTTGTTTAGTTGTCATGTAATCCTCCGGTGATATTGGTCATGATATTATTTAAGTTCTTTGCATCATCTTTAATTTAAGTAGACCATAGAGGATGTAAACATATTTTACATTAATCCCCTTGTCTAATGTAGAATGTAGCAAAAGTGTAATCTTTTTGTCAGAATTTTCTAACATTAAAATTGAATGATCTATGGTGTTTTTAAAAATGGACTGTTTTATAAATATTGATAAATTTTAGGTAAGAAAATGATACAGCCTACAATGACCGAATAAAGCGCATAAATAAGCACGGCTCCTGCTGCCACATCTTTGGCTATTTTTGCTAGTGGATGTTTTTCTTCAGTTACTAAATCCACTGTATTTTCAATGGCCGTATTGACTAGTTCTAATGATAAAGTACCTCCGATTGCTGAAAAAATGAATAGCCACTCTATGTAAGATAAAGGAAGCATACAGCCTAATATTATTGTTACAGCAGCAACAAAAACATGTATTTGCATATTGCGCTCATTTTTAACTGTATGGAAAATGCCGTAAATGGCAAAGCCAAAACTACGAGAAAGTCTATATGGAACGTACTTTTTATCTTTGTAGTCCATAAGCATCCAAAATATCCTTTTGTTTTGAGAACATTTTTTTCTCATCAGCTTCTGTCATATGGTCATAGCCAAGTAAATGTAGGAAACCATGAAGTGCTAAAAATCCAAGTTCCCTTTCGAAAGAATGACCATAATCTTCTGCCTGTTCCTTTGTCCGATCAATAGAAATAATAATATCTCCCAAAACTCTAGGCAGCTCCATTCCAACTATCTGTATTTCATCTTCTCCCATTTCTTCCATAGCGAATGAAATAACATCAGTTGGAGTATCTTTACCACGATACTCTTTGTTAATTTCCCTAATTTGATTATTATCTACAAAAGTAATCGAAATTTCCGTATCAGGTTCAATATTTTCTTTCTCAGCAGCAAATTGTAAAACGCTACTCACTAAGTCAATATCTTTTTCTTGTACAAGATTCGTTTCATCTGTGAAATCTATATTTAATCTCATTATTTATCACCTTCCTTTGGATTGGTTTTATTGAATTCTGGATACTCGATACGTGAGTGAAAAATTCCATTCATCGTTTCGCACAATGATTTTTCGACAATATTCAATTCCTTCATCGTGATATCACATTCATCGAATTGCTCGTCCTTAAGGCGATCTTGAATAATACTTTTCACGAGCTTTTTAATGTTATCAGGAGTAGGCTGTTTTAATGAACGGACTGCCGCTTCTACACTATCTGCAATACCAATAATAGCTGTTTCTTTTGTCTGTGCCTTAGGACCAGGATAACGATATTCTAATTCACTAACATTTTCTCCATCATTAACAGCTTTATGATAAAAGAACTTCAATAAGGTCGTACCATGATGCTGTTCTGCGATATCAATTATTTCCTGCGGCATTTTATGCCGTCTTAACATCTTACCACCATCTATTGCATGTGCAACTATAATATCTTTGCTAGTTGCTGGCGCTAACCGATCATGTGGGTTTTCTATATTCATTTGGTTTTCAATAAAGAACTGAGGTCTTTTCGTTTTTCCGATATCATGATAATAACAGCCAACGCGTGCTAATAATCCATTCGCACCAATAGCCTCACAGGCTGCTTCTGCCAGATTTGCAACCATTACACTATGATGATAGGTACCAGGGGCTTCAGTGAGGATTTTTCTTAACAAAGGATGGTTTGGATTAGACAACTCAATCAATTTAATTGTTGAAATAATCCCAAAACCAGCTTCAAAAAATGGCAACAATCCTATTGTCAATACTGAAGAAACTAGACCCGAAACAAATGCAGCCAATGTATAAAATGCATATTCCATATTACTAAATTGAACATCTATTATAAACAAGATTGAAAAAATGATCATTAAATTAACTAAAGACAGAAGTACCCCCGCCTGTAAGATTTTCGAGCGGAAGTTTCGCGATGACAATAACAATATTCCAGCCAACCCACTTAATAAAACATAAATTCCTATCGTGTAATTCAACTGGCTTGTTGTGCCGACGTTAAAAATGAGTGTCGCATACAAACTCATCACTATCGTAAATGCTGTAGCAAAACGATCACTTAAAAGAATCTTTATCAGCATTGCACCCATAGCCGCAGGGAAAAAGTAGCCTGATTCAATTAAATCATTTTTAGTAAAAAGGCTAAGGGTTTTCATAATAATAATGGCTAACAAAAATACAAGACTAAAAATAAGAAGCTGAGTTGTTTTATTGTTATCTTCATTACCATCAATATAGTTTTGAAAGTAATAATACAGGGCTCCCATTAATAATAAAAGGAAAGAACCTAGGCCGATAAAAGGTAATATTGAATTTTTCTTATCTAACAATCCAGTTAATTCCAGTTGTCTATAAATTTCACGATCAACTAACTGCCCTTGTTCTACGATTACTTGTCCTTGCAAAATTTTTATCGGTTCAACACTTTCAATTGCTTTTTGTCTTGCTATTTCCGTTTTATCTCGGTCTAGGAAATAATTTTGCGTAACAGCGAATCTACCTAATTCTATAGATGCTCTTCGTAAATCGGCATTCAGACTTGTGTATTGCAATTGTTGTTCAACGTTCTTTTTAGCATTCTCTACTTGATCTGCTTGAACCTGTTTGCTCATAACCGTATTTACAGCTGTAAGTGTTATGTCTTGAGCTGTTTGTAATTCAGAAGGAGCAGCTTCAATCATTGACCGATAAACCCAATCAGGTAATGACTTATTAATGTCATCAGTCATTTTTTTCTTCACCGAATTCAACTGTTCATCAGCAGTAGGTATCTTAACATCAGGTAGCTTCGTAGTTTCTTCCGACGCCTGATCGTTTAATTGCTTAATTTTTTCCTGTTGCTCTAAAAGGCTTTCCTTTTCAGATTGAACCTCTTTCACTGCATCGAATATAGAGGTCAGTAAGTCTAAACGGTTTTGTGTAACTTCTCTTTTTAAAACATACTCATCTTCTACACTTTTTAAAATATTCTGTTTCTCCGATTCAGTTTTCTCAATATCTTCGATTGTTTTAGGAGCACGAATAGTTTGAGGAGATGCCTCGAGGAGACGAACATCCACTTTTTCCGGTTTCACATTAGAAAACATTAGAAAAAAAGAGATGAAGCCTAGCATTAAAAATAACAGCATTTGAAAAATCTTGTTTTGAAGTAGGTTTTTCGCTTTCTCAATTAATATCGATAAATCCATTTGGACCTCCCATACTTACAAACCATTGCTTTATTCTATAGGTAGTATGCTTTATGTATTATGTAAAATGATAACAGTTTTTAGGCCAAGTTTCATCCTTTTACAGAAAAGTCTCAAATTAAGCGGTCTTTACAATTTAAGAAACACAAAAAGCCGACTCAAATGATCGTCCTTCCACGACCTTTTGAGTCAGCCTCTTTAATTGTCTATTTTATCATATGCTTGAATGATGCGACCTACTAATGGATGTCTTACTACATCGCTGTGTTCCATATAAATAAAGCGAAGACCATCTACTTCTTTGAGGATTTCCTCGACTGCGACTAAACCAGATTTCACTCCTCGCGGGAGGTCAATTTGTGATTTATCACCTGTAATGACCATTTTCGAACCAAAACCAAGCCTTGTTAAAAACATTTTCATTTGTGCCTGTGTCGTATTTTGTGCCTCGTCCAATATGACAAATGCGTCATCCAATGTTCTCCCCCTCATATAGGCGAGTGGTGCAATTTCGATGATACCTCTTTCAAGTAATCTTGCCGTTTGGTCCAAACCTAAGATATCATGTAACGCATCATATAAAGGACGTAAATATGGATCAACTTTTTCTTTTAAATCACCTGGTAAAAAGCCTAGACTTTCTCCAGCCTCAACAGCCGGTCTTGTAAGAATGATTTTTTTGACTGAACCATTTTTCAATGCATTCACTGCCATGACAACAGCCAAATATGTTTTACCTGTACCCGCTGGGCCAATTCCAAATACTAAATCCTTTTTCTTAATGGCCTGGATATATTGCTTTTGTCCAAGAGTTTTAATGCGTATGCTTTTACCTTTCGCATTCTTGGCAATTTCTTCTTCATATATTTCATGAAAGTACTCTAACGTACCCTTTTTGGATAATTGAATCGCATATGTGACATCTCGGGAACTAATGGCAATTCCCTTTCTTATGACTTGTAGCAAAGCAGCAATAATATTGTATGCTTGCTCAGCTGAAGACAATTCCCCTCCAATAGAAATAGATTCTCCCCTTGTAATGATGGATACGTCCAATTCTTCTTCAAGGACCTTTAAATTTGAGTCTGAGATACCCAATAATGATAGTGCTTCATTTGGGGATTCAAGCTGTAAATTTAACATCTTCTGATCTTCTGTCATTACTCAGTCTCCTTGGATGATGGGTTGCCCAATCGCTATATTTTCGATTACCTGATAATGGATTAATAAATTTACTTTACCATTATCAATGCTTTCGTGCAAAATTTTTTCTCCAATGATTTTAGCATCTGATGGAATGACTTTTGCTAGATCTTGCTTTGCCATACGGATTCCTTGCTTAATCGCTTCATCCTTCTTATATTCCCTCCATACTTCCTCTTTATCTCGAATCACTTTCTTAGAATAGGAAATAGGAAGCTTCCATTTAAGAAATGAAAAGGGTTTGATCGTAACATCTGTTTCAAAATCTGGATAGTCTACTTTTTTAAAGCCCCATACTGGTAATTCAAATCCAAATATCGTAATGTAATGTTTCGTGTTTTCTTTTCCTGAAAAGACGGAGAATTTGCTTTTCAGCGGAACCTCAATACTTGTCTTATACCATGTTTCTCCCAAAACCTCACCTTTTGCCGGTACAATTTCAGGACTTTTCTCATTTCCGTATATACCAGAAACCAACAATTGCCCTTTTTGCACATAATCATTGATTGAAACGACAGCTTGACCCTTTTCCACAAATAATTTGCGAATAATTGCTTTTTTAGATGCTACCAGATGTTGCCTCGATATTTTCGCTTCTTCTTTCGGCTGTTTTTTCTCCACAACTTCGAAATGATAAGTTGTCCCTTTTAACTCCACACCAATCCAAGTAATAGCGCCAATACGGTCAGATAATTTCCTTTGAATCGTTTCAACATCATCTAGAAAAAATTGAATTTTCCCGATTTGGACTCCCATCTTGTCCAATTCTTGCTTAATTTGATATTCAGTTTCAGGTTTGGCTCCCTTGATTTCTATCCCCCAAACCATGTTAGACAATATAAATAGACTAATAAGGAATGCAAAAAAACCAAGGAGAAAACCGCTATTTTTAAAGAGCCTTTTTGTCAAAAAAGGCGCTCCCCTTCGTAGCTTAAATGTTACTTTACAATCGCTTTTTCTTACAATGGCTCGTAGTTTATGGATATGCTTAAGTGAAATGTAGAAAATGACCGTTTCCGTTCCCACCCTTTTCACATTCCAAATCGGTATGCTTTGTCTGACCATTTCATTGATAAACCGCTCTATCCCAATCCCTAGTGCTTTCACTTGTACATATCCTGAAAAAAAGTTTATCCAATGGTTCTTCATGGGCCCCTCCTGAACTACTCATTAATAAATAAAACTGTATCAATTTTCCCTTCCAATAAAATCTCTTCCGGAAGAATCGTCTTGATGACAAATCCATTTCCCTTCACTAGCAGTTGTCCTTGTTTTAACAGCAGTCGAATTTCCTTGTCCGAAAAAGCCAACAAACCCCTATGGTTTTCTATGTAAATATGAATCTGTCCAATCATCGTTATCCTTGGAAGGTCCATCATGACATCCTTAGGAAGGTCTACCGTTTTTTCTACGAGTTGTTTAAATGTTTGCCCCCATTTTCGTGTCATAAAAAAGAACCCCCTTTCATCTCAAATGTATGAAATGAAAAGGGGTTCTAGCACATATTTTTACGTATTAGCAAGAAAAATTACCGATTACGGAAAAATGGTTTCTTTGATCTTGGAGGACCTAAAACTTCCGAAAGAATGATACCCTCGACTAATTTTTTTCTAGAGAAATGTAGTTGAGGTTGGACTTCATTCATTAATGGTGTCTTTAGAAGCTGCTTAGTCGTATGTTCATTCTTAATCATAGTAGGTTCCACATCTAAAGAGAGATCTTCCTTTTTTTCGATTTCTGCTTGTGTTTTTTCTTTTAATTTCTTTAGCACATCTTGATGATAGGAAGACAATTCCTTTTTTGATTCAGCCGGTTTTGGTTGGGCAGGAAAATAGTCTTCGATTGATATCTCTGGTATTTTTGTCGGTCTTGGATTTTTATCTGGTGATTCAGGAGTTGCTTTAAACCTTTTAAACAATGAGCTAATAAACCCTATCAGAATAATGATAATAAATGGATTACTCGTTAATACCTCTATCAAATCTCCCATTTGAAAGAAACCTCCTTCCTTACAAATGTTTCTTTCCAATCATCTATTTCTTATCATTATCGTCTTTAGAAATGTTTCCTATAGAACCTCTCATTTCTGTATCAGCTGAGATGTTCTGGATATTCATATAGTCCATTACACCAATATTTCCAGATTTCAATGCTTCAGCCATGGCTAGAGGTACTTCAGCCTCGGCTTCTACTACTTTTGCTCTCATTTCTTCTACACGGGCACGCATTTCTTGTTCTTGAGCAACAGCCATTGCACGTCTTTCCTCAGCTTTTGCTTGCGCAATTTTTTTATCTGCCTCTGCTTGGTCGGTCTGAAGAATCGCTCCAATATTTTTTCCGATATCAACATCTGCAATATCAATCGACAGAATTTCAAACGCTGTTCCTGCATCTAATCCTTTATTTAAAACAGTTTGAGAAATCATATCTGGATTTTCTAATACCTTTTTGTGGTTAGATGACGAACCAATTGTCGATACAATCCCCTCACCTACACGGGCAACAACTGTTTCCTCACCAGCACCCCCAACTAGGCGCTCAATATTAGCACGAACCGTGATTCTTGCCTTCGCTTTTACTTCAATACCATCCATTGCAACACCAGCAATAAAAGGCGTCTCAATGACTTTAGGATTTACACTCATTTGAACAGCTTCAAGAACATCCCTACCTGCTAGATCAATTGCTGCTGTACGTTCAAAGCTCAATTCAATATTTGCTCGTTGTGCTGCAATTAATGCATTTACTACTCGATCGACATTCCCACCAGCTAGATAATGACTTTCCAATTGGTTTGTTGTCAGTGATAGTCCTGCTTTATGTGCTTTTATCAAAGGGTTAATAACACGGCTAGGAATAACGCGACGTAGCCTCATTCCAATCAAAGTAAAAATGCTTACGCGAACTCCAGCTGCCATAGCAGAAATCCAAAGTGCTACTGGAACAAATGTAAATAACACCGCTAGCAAAATGATTCCTAAAAAAACAGCCACTAATAAAAATACCGTTCCTGGTGCTAAGACCATTTCTATCATCCTTCCTATTCTAATATCCTTACTACTACTCTTGCTCCTTCAGTTTTGAGCACTTTAACCTTACTTCCTTTTTTAATAAAGGAGCCTTCTGTCACAACATCTACCCTCTCCTCATCAAAAAGGACCGTCCCTGAAGGTCTTAAGTCTGTCAATGCTAAGCCTTCTCTGCCAATTAAATCTAGACGATTTTGATTCGATACATAGCCTTGTTCTGTTTTTGTAGCATCGGTTAAAATAATGCGTCTGAGAAATTTCATTTTTTTACCAAACACCTTTACCATTATGATTGATACCATTAAGGATACCACAATAGCAATCAAGATGGATATCGCCATATGGACAATATTTCCACTAGCGAGGAATAAACTACCTAAAACGGCAGTTACCCCAAGTACTCCCCATATCGCCCCGGGAAGAAATAATTCTAATACAATCAACACAATACCTATCGCAAACAGGAGCAAGGCTTCATAACCAGCTAATCCTGCAACCATATGGCCATAAAAGAATAGCAATAATGAAGATAGTCCCATAAAGCCTGGCAAACCAAAACCAGGGGAATATAATTCAACTACTAATCCTAAGCTGCCAATTGTTAATAAAATCGGAACAACCACTGGATGTGTTATAAAGCGAGCTATCTTTTCTGCAAAACTTTCTTCAACACTACGAACTTCTGCATTTTCCAAACCTATTTTTTTCAATAGTTCTTTTTGTGTTGTTACAGTACCTTCGCTGTATCCAATTTCCTCTGCTTGCTCTGCTGTTACCGTTAATAATTTCCCCTTCGCTGCTCCTAGATCAGGTAAATCAATACTTTCATCTGCCATTGCAAGTGCATACTTAGGATCTCTCCCATGCTGTTCTGCTGCCGTTTTCATTGCAGCCAACCAATAGGATTGTGCTTTTTTATCAGCAGTGTTTCCTTCTGAATCAATGATTGCGGCTGAACCCATTGTGGAACCAGGTACCATATAAATTTCGTCAGCGTTCAATGAAATGAATGCTCCAGCTGAAAGCGCTTGGTTATTAACCCATGCCACCGTTTTGATAGGTGAATCTGAAAGTAACTTACCAATTTTGGCAGCTGCATCTACTGCTCCACCAGGAGTGTTGACTTCTAGTATCACAGCATCTGCTCCATTTTCTTGGGCTGTTTCAATTGCTCTCTCTAAAAATGCATATAGACCTTTTTCAACTGTATCTTCCACTGGAACGATATATACAAGATCATTAGAACTATTAGATGTTTGTGGTAGAAAACAAAGAACTATCCCAACTAATAAAGCCACTATGGAAAAGATTTTACGTACCATAATAATACCCCCTCTCTATATTCACTTGATAACTAATTAATATCTAATACTTGTATATACGAATGTAAAGGAAAGAAGTTTCAATTCCAAAAAGAATTATTTTCGCATACTAAAAAGCCGCAAGCATAATGCTTACGGCTTTAAAAGCGAGTTTAAGTAAGATGTTGTTGTACTAATTTGTTAACTAGAGAACCATCCGCTTTACCTTTAACTTTCGGCATAAGCGCTCCCATTACTTTACCCATGTCAGCTTTAGAAGTAGCTCCTACTGCAGCAATTGTCTCTTGTACAATCGCAGAAACTTCTTCCTCTGATAGCTGCTGTGGCATATATACCTCAACGTAATTGATTTCGGTACGGGTTTTTTCAACGAGGTCATCACGACCTGCATTTTGAAACTCTTGGAGGGAGTCTTTGCGTTGTTTTAATTCGCGAGAAAGGACCGTTAACTCTTCGTCAGCTGTCAATTCTTGCTTTTGAAGTTTAATTCCTTCATTTTGAAGGGATGACTTAAGCATTCTAATGACAGATAACTTGTCTTTTTCCTTGTTCTTCATCGCTTGTTTCATATCATCATTTAAACGCTCGAGAAGACTCATATTTCCACCCTCTCTTACCATTTACGTTTTCTAGCTGCTTCTGACTTTTTCTTACGTTTTATGCTTGGTTTTTCATAAAATTCGCGCTTTCTAGCTTCTTGCAGTGTACCCGTTTTAGATACAGAGCGTTTGAAGCGACGAAGAGCATCTTCAAGCGATTCGTTTTTACGAACGACGGTTTTAGACATCTCTTTCCCTCCCTCCGAACACAACACACTAACTCATAGTTGAATCATGATTAAATCATGTACCTATCGATTATAATATATTGATATTTCAAGGTCAACTACTATTCCAAAAATATGAGACAACCAGTCGATTATTTATGTATAGGGTGGAGATATTTTATAAAAATATTCATGAACCTCTTAGCTCGTCCATATGAATGAAGTATGTGACACGCTGGGGTGATGATTTTGAAAGAGCTATTGTTGTTTTGTTTGTTTATTTCAATTTTTTTATTAGGGATGTATTTATTACGTTCAGGCTTGTTTAATTTATCTGGCAAACGAATGAATGATGCATTAAAGACCGTTACCAATAAACCTTGGAAAGGTTTTTTAGCCGGGACTGTAATGACGGGCATTCTACAAAGCAGTACTGCAGTTACAGTAATGACGGTTGGTTTAGTATCAGCCGGAAGTATGGGATTTCAGCAAAGCATTGGCATTATTTTAGGTTCAAATATTGGAACTACTGTCACTGCAGAATTTATGGCTTTCCCTTTAGAAAAAGGGATTGTTCCTGGAGCTATCATTGGAGCAATTCTCATTCTATTTTCCCATTTCCATTTACGTAGTGTTGGGTTTATTATTTTTGGTCTAAGTGCCATTTTCACTGCGATTGAAGGCTTTAAGTCATTAGCTATTCCATTATCATCATACAAATACTTTTCAACCATCATGGAGCAAATGGATCAACATTTAATCATTGCATTAATAGTCGGTGCAATCATAACGGCCATCATCCATTCTAGTTCAGCAACTATAGGGATTTGTATGGGTTTCCTAGCTAGCGGAGATCTCTCTGTTCAATCTTCCATCAGTATTATGTTAGGAGCAAATATCGGGACTTGTATAACAGCTTATCTTGCAAGCATCGGTGCAGGGAAAGAAGCTAAACTTACCTCTTACGCACATATATGGTTGAATTTACTTGGGGCAATAATCTTCTTCCCATTCATCGGACAATTAGAGGCTGCGGCTGCCTTTTTAACCCATGAGAAAGGGGTTCAATTGGCCCATGCTAGCGTCATTTACAATGCGGCTTGCTCCTTAGTCATGTTGCCATTTACAGGATTATTCAGCAGATTCTTAGTGAGGCTTCATGGACGAAAGTAAATCTCTATCTAGATACAGGACCCTACTTAGACATTCAGTATTAATCTTAATGTGCTAATAGGATTGTAAAAAATCGCAATTTCCTTGTAAAAAGTACAAGTTCAAAATAAGAAACAATTATTCCTTAAAAATCACAATATAAATATAAAAAAGATAAATTTCAGTTAAAAAGCGAAAATCCTATATAAAACTCACAAATCTAGTTGAACTACTCATTTTCACCTAGACTAATGAATGTAAGAGCTAATTAAAGTTAAAAAATGCCCAAACCTTGATGGTTTGGGCATTTTTTCTATTAAACAGCGATTACAGGTTCATCTAACACTACTTTAACAAACTGACCTTCATTGTAAGGGTAGCCAGCCTTCGTAATTTTCACCTTGACGATTTCCCCGACCATTTCTTCAGTCGCAGGGAATACTACTTTTAAGTAGTTGTCTGTATATCCAACATAAAGATCATTTTGTTCAGCATCATTGAAGCGTTCTTCTGGAATAACCTCCAGCACTTCACCTTCGAAATTAGATGCATATTCTTTAGCAAGTTGATCAGATAATGCAATTAATCTATGAACGCGTTCATTTTTGATTTCTTCATCCACTTGATCTTCCATACGCGCAGCAGGTGTACCCGTACGCTTTGAATAAGGGAATACGTGCAGCTCAGAAAATTGGTGTTCCTGGATGAAATTAAATGTTTCCATGAATTCTTCTTCAGTTTCTCCAGGGAAACCAACAATAACATCTGAAGTAACCGCAAGTCCTGGGAGTGCTTCTTTCAGACGGTTTAATCTTTCACCGAAAAATTCCATCGTGTATTTACGTCTCATTCTTTTAAGGACAGTATTGGACCCTGACTGTAACGGAATGTGTAAATGTCTAACTACCTTTTTAGAATTGCGTAAAACGTCGATTACTTCATCTGTAATTTGACTAGCCTCGATAGAAGAAATACGGATTCGTTTTAAACCATCTACCTGTTCTTCCAAATCTCTTAATAGCATAGCAAGATTATAATCCTTCATGTCTTCACCATATCCACCTGTATGGATTCCCGTTAGGACAATTTCTTTATATCCTGCTTCAACTAATTGCTGTGCCTGTCTGATTACTTCTTTAGGATCACGTGATCTCATTAAACCACGAGCCCATGGAATAATACAGAACGTACAGAAGTTATTACAGCCTTCTTGAATTTTCAAAGAAGCTCGAGTTCTGTCTGTAAACGCAGGTACATCCAGTTCTTCATAAACTCTAGTCTTCATAATGTTTCCTACACCATTGATTGGTTGGCGATCTTTTCGGAACTCTTCGATAAATCCAAGTAGCTTATTGCGGTCCTGTGTACCTACAACAATATCCACGCCTGGAATTGCCATGATTTCCGCTGGAGATGTTTGTGCATAACAGCCAGTAACACAGATTACCGCATCAGGATTTTTACGAATGGCACGACGAATTACTTGTCGACTTTTTTTATCTCCTGTATTTGTTACGGTACACGTGTTGATGACATAAACATCCGAACTACCTTCAAAATCAACACGATCATAGCCATCTGCTTTAAATAATTGCCAAATGGCTTCCGTTTCATAATGGTTTACTTTACAACCTAATGTATGGAAAGCAACAGTTGCCATATTAATCACCTCAAAAGTTCAAGTTGGTACGAAACAGCTGCTAATGCATATAGGGGAGCTGTTTCTGTTCTCATAATCCTAGGTCCTAACCCACACGCTATGAACCCATTTTTTTCTAATTCATCTATTTCGATAGAGGATAATCCTCCCTCAGGTCCAAAGACAATTAATAAACTGTCACCGTTTTGAGCAGATTGCAAAACCTTGGCGAATGCAGAAACCTCGCCTTGTTTTGCCTGCTCCTCGAATGCTACAACCTTATGTGTAAATTCTTTTGAAAAAGCAATTAAGTCCTTCAATCTCTTGGAATCATGAATCATTGGTAAAAAAGAGCGATGGGACTGTTCTGCAGCTTCCTTTGCAATCTTTTGCAAACGCTCAAGTTTTTTTTGTGATTTTTTCTCATCCCATTTAACTATTGAACGATCAGCATTAAAAGGGACAAACCCACAGGCTCCCAGCTCGGTCCCTTTTTGGACAATGTACTCCAGTTTATCCCCTTTAGGCAAACCGCTCGCAATCACTACCTTAATTGGTAGTTCATTCGTTTCATCTATCCATTCTATAACGTTACATAATACTTGTTCATTGGTAATTTCTTGTATCTCGACTCGACAAGTCTTACCAGCCGTAGTGGTACATAAAATTACGTCTCCTGTAGACATTCTCATTACTTTACTGATGTGTTTCACATCTTCTCCAGAAATGTTTACTTGTCCACTATTAGGGTCAAATTCTTCAATAAAATATCTTTGCACTTTTTGCACCCGCTCCTATGAAAAGTCCACATGTTTAATCATGGTGATATTATACAGGAAGGAAAAAAAAGCGCAAACCCAAACAGCTCATGAATGGTCGTCTGCGCTCATTTTCATTAACCTTTTTTCTTTGCAATAAAAGCAATCCAATCTTCCATAGACAATGTCTCAATAATCTCAAATCCTGATGCTAATAATGCATCCTTCACATCTTGTTTCTTTTGCTGAATAATCCCAGATGTAATGAAATAGCCATTTGACTTTAGGATGTTGGCAGCATCATCAGTAAAACGGACGATGACTTCTGCAAGGATGTTGGCAACGACAACATCCACTTGTTCTTGGACACCATCTAAAAGATTTCCTTGTGAAACGGATACTACCTCATGGACTTTATTCAATTTAACATTCAATTTGGCGGATTTGACAGCAACCTCATCTAAATCTAAAGCTGTGACATTTTTTGATTTTAATAGAGCAGCTGCAATACTTAACACACCAGACCCCGTTCCAACATCAACAACAGTGTCTCCTTCTTTGACGGTTTTCTCGAGAGCTTGAATACACATTACAGTCGTTGGATGTGTGCCAGTTCCAAATGCCATTCCAGGATCTAATTCGATAATTAACTCATCACTATGAACTGGTTCGTACTCTTCCCAAGTAGGCACAATTGTAAACTTTTCAGAGATTTTAACTGGATGATAATACTTCTTCCATGCAGTTGCCCACTCTTCTTCATTCACTTCTGAAATAGTGACAGAATTCAAGCCAAGGTCAATATCATAAATGATCAAATTATTAATTGCCTCTTTGATTTCTTCTACTGTTTCACCTAAAAAGCTCGTCACTGGCAAATAAGCCTTGACGATTACTCCTTCAGTTGGATAATCATTTGGGTTGAGTTGATAGATTTCCCCAAATTGGTCTTGTCTCTCCTTCACCAATTCAGCAGGATCTTCAATCACAACTCCGCTAGCCCCAGCTTCATGAAGGATATTCGAAATAGGTTCAACCGCTTCATTTGTTGTGTGAATCGCAATTTCTGACCATTTCATATTAACCGCTCCTATCTGTTCTTCACCTATTCGCCTTTAAATGCCCGTTTCATTTTTGCAAAAAAACTGTCTGCTTGTTCATCATGATGTTGACCACTGATTTCAGCAAATTCACGCAATAATTGCTTTTGTTTTTCTGTCAATTTGGTTGGAGTAACAACTTTCGTTACAATATGCTGGTCACCTTGACCGTACCCACGGACGTTTTGAATCCCTTTTCCTTTTAAACGGAATCTAGTCCCTGTTTGTGTTCCTGCAGGTATTTTTAATTTGACTTTGCCATGCAGGGTAGGAACTTCAATCTCATCCCCTAAAGTTGCTTGTGCAAATGTCAGAGGGATTTCGCAGTATACATCGTCACCATCGCGTTCAAAAAATTCATGTGGCCTTACGTGGAACACTACATATAAGTCACCTGGAGGTCCACCATTTACACCTGGTTCACCTTGACCAGATACACGTAATTGCTGTCCATCATCGATACCTGCAGGAATTTTGACATTAATTTTTTTACGAGTCTTAACTTTTCCAGCTCCACCACATGTCGTACATTTATCCGGGATCGTTTTACCTTTACCTTGACATACATGACATGCTCTTCTGTTTACGATGCGTCCGAATGGAGTGTTTTGTTCTACACTTACTTGCCCACTACCACCACAATGTTTACAGGTTTCTGGATGTGTGCCAGGTTTTGCACCAGATCCTTTACACGTATCACAATTTTCTTCCTTAGGGATTTCGATATCTGTTTCTTTTCCAAAAGCAGCATCCTCAAAGGAAAGTGTCATCGTATATTGTAAATCTGCTCCTTGACGTGGAGCATTTGGGTCACGTCGACGGCCACCGCCGCCACCAAAGAACGTACTGAAAATATCTTCGAAACCACCAAATCCACCAAAGTCAGCTCCTCCACCGAATCCTTGATTTGGATCAGTGTGACCGAATTGGTCATAATGTGCACGCTTTTGATCATCACTTAATGATTCATAAGCTTCTGTAAGTTCTTTAAATTTATCCGCAGCATCAGCTTCTTTATTGATGTCTGGGTGATATTTTTTTGAAAGCTTTCGATAAGCCTTTTTAATTTCGTCTTTTGATGCGCTCTTTGAAACTCCAAGAACGTCATAAAAGTCACGTTTACTCATAAGTTATCCATCTCCCGAATTCTTTCACATAAAGATTATTCTACCACTCTAATATCGCATGTCGCAACATGGAAAAAGCCAAAGCCTAATGGTATGACTTTGACTTTTTCAGCATTGGAATTAGGTTCTTACTTGTCTTTATCGTTTACTTCGGTGAATTCCGCATCCACTACGTTGTCGTCTTTTGCACCTGCAGGTTGACCTTCAGCCCCAGCTTGTTGCTGAGCTTTAGCTGCTTCTTCGTAAAGCTTCACTGTCAAGTTTTGTACGATTTCTGAAAGTGCATCTTTCTTTTCGCGAATTTCATTTAAATCATTTTTTTCAATAGCCGCTTTCAAAGCATCCTTAGCTTCTGTAGCTTTTGCCACTTCTGCTTCGTCAACTTTTCCTTCAAGATCTTTAAGAGTTTTTTCAGATGCAAACACTAATTGATCTGCTTCGTTGCGAAGTTCAACTTCTTCTTTACGTTGTTTGTCAGCTTCAGCATTTTCTTCTGCTTCACGAACCATGCGTTGGATTTCTTCATCAGAAAGACCAGAAGAAGACTTGATAGTAATGGTTTGCTCTTTGTTAGTGCCTAAATCTTTTGCACGTACATTAACGATACCATTTTTATCGATATCAAATGTCACTTCGATTTGAGGGATTCCTCTTGGAGCTGGAGGAATATCAGATAGTTGGAAACGACCAAGCGTCTTGTTATCTGCAGCCATTGGACGCTCACCTTGAAGGACATGGATATCTACCGCAGTTTGGTTGTCAGCAGCCGTTGAGAACACTTGGGACTTGCTTGTTGGGATCGTTGTATTGCGGTCGATTAATTTTGTGAATACAGCTCCCATTGTTTCAATACCAAGTGATAATGGTGTTACGTCTAGTAATACAACATCTTTAACGTCTCCTGTTAATACTCCACCTTGAATCGCAGCACCCATTGCAACTACTTCATCAGGATTTACACCTTTATGAGGTTCTTGACCGATTTCTTTTTTAATAGCTTCTTGTACAGCAGGAATACGAGTTGATCCACCTACAAGAATAACTTTATCAATTTCAGAAGGACTTAATCCAGCATCTTTAAGAGCTTGACGAGTAGGGCCCATTGTACGCTCAACAAGTCCTGCTGAAATCTCTTCGAATTTTGCACGTGATAGAGAAAGGTCTAAGTGCAATGGTCCAGCTTCACCAGCTGTGATAAACGGTAAAGAAATTTGAGTTGTAGTTACGCCTGAAAGGTCTTTCTTCGCTTTTTCAGCAGCATCCTTTAAGCGTTGAAGAGCCATTTTATCTTTAGATAGATCAATGCCGTTCTCTTTTTTGAACTGTTCTACTAAATAGTCAATAATGACTTGGTCAAAGTCGTCTCCACCTAGACGGTTGTCCCCTGAAGTCGATTTAACTTCAAATACTCCATCACCAAGCTCAAGGATGGAAACGTCAAACGTTCCGCCACCAAGGTCAAATACTAAAATTGTTTGGTCTTCATCCGTTTTATCTAGACCATATGCCAATGCTGCTGCAGTTGGTTCGTTGATGATACGTTCAACTTCTAAACCTGCAATTTGACCTGCATCTTTAGTTGCTTGACGTTCAGCATCATTGAAGTAGGCAGGAACTGTGATAACAGCCTTAGTAACTTTTTCACCTAAGTATTCTTCAGCATAAGCTTTTAAGTGTTGAAGGATAATAGCAGAAACCTCTTGAGGAGAATATTCTTTACCTTCTGCTTCTACTTTATAGTTTGTACCCATATGGCGCTTGATTGACATAATTGTGTTCGGGTTTGTGATTGATTGACGTTTTGCCACTTCCCCAACTTGTCTTTCACCATTTTTAAACGCTACTACAGAAGGAGTAGTACGATTGCCTTCTGGATTTGGAATAACCTTTGGCTCTCCGCCTTCTAATACGGATACGCAAGAGTTAGTAGTACCTAAGTCAATACCAATAATTTTACTCATGTTATAGTAACCTCCTAAATTGTATTTATGTAGTCTATTCGTTCACTTTAACCATTGCAGGTCGTAACACACGATCCTTGAGCATATAGCCTTTTTGGAACTCTTCAACGACTACATTGGACTCAAAATTTTCATCTTGGACTTGCATAACAGCTTGATGCATATGTGGATCAAAAGGTTGCCCAACCGTATCCATTGCTTCTACACCTTCACGTTTCAAAGCTTCCATGATTCCTTTATACACCATCTCCATACCTTGCATTAAAGATTTAGTTTCTTCATGCTCAGCTGGAATTTTCAATGCACGCTCAAAATTATCTAGAGATTGCAATAGGTCTGATGCTAAATTCTGGACTCTATATTTTTGTGCCGCTTCAAGATCTAACTTAGTACGGCGTCTTGAATTTTCAAAATCGGCTTGTAAACGAAGATATCTATTTTCCCATTCATTTGCCTTCGCTTCTAATTCAGCAAGTATACTTTGTTCACTAGTATCTTCTTCATTAACCGCTTGGTTTTCTTCAGCGAATATTGGTTCAATAGTATCGTTTTCTTGAACTAATTCTTCGTTTAACGTTTCATTCTTTTTCTCTTCTGACATCAATCTCACCTCCCTAAAAATAACTGCACTTTTGTTCAGTACATCGTAAAACTCTATTAACAAATGCAAGCTATCCATTTACTGGGTAAGCTTGCATTGCATTCACATAAGCAGTCCATACTCAATATTTCCATGGAATTTATTTTTGATACAGGTTTGTTACTAGCTTGGAAATATCGTCTGAGAATAATTTCAATAAACTAATAACCCTGGAATAATCCATACGAGTAGGTCCAAGGATGGCAATGGTTCCGACCTGTTCATTGCCCATAGAATAAGATGCCGTAATTAAACTACAATTTTCCATGGCAGGGTCATTGATTTCTTTGCCAATTTTGACATGTATACCAATTGGATTTTCCTTAATTAAGTGATACATTTCTTTTTCATGTTCAATAAGAGACAGCAGGGTGCGTACCTTTTCAATATCATGAAATTCTGGTTGGCTGAGCATATTGGTTTTTCCACCAAAGAATAGCTTTTCACCTGTTGGAATTACAATCGAGTCTGCGATCGTATTTATGATGGAATCATAATTGCTAATATGTTGTCGTAACAAGATCGCTACTTCTTTATAAATCTTGTCACGCAATTCAATTAAAGGAACTCCAGCAAGTCTTTCATTTAAAATATTGACCATTTTTTCTATCTCCAGCATATTGAATCCTGAAGGTAAATTAATCATTTTATTCTCTACGTGGCCAGTATCAGTAACAATAATGGCAACTGCAGTTTCATGATTAATAGGGATGATTTGAATGCGTTTTAGCTTATGGTCCATCATCTTTGGCCCAAGTGCAATCGCTGTATAATTCGTCATCTCTGACAATATTTTGGCAGAACGCTGAATTACTTTTTCTAATTCATAAATTCGTTCTTCAAAAATGGACTTAAGCATTAATACTTCATCATTTTTAAGCTTTTCTGGGGCAAGCAAGTGATCTACATAATAACGGTAACCCTTTTCAGATGGAACACGTCCCGAAGAGGTATGGGTTTTTTCAATAAACCCTAAATCTTCTAAGTCGGACATATCATTCCGAATCGTTGCAGAGCTAAAGGTAATTTCTTCTTTTTTCGACAAACTACGAGATCCAACCGGTTGAGCTGATCGAATAAAATCATCGATGATAACTTGTAAAATTAATAACTGACGATCAGTTAACATAAATGATCACCCCTGTTAGCACTCTTGTGTACTGAGTGCTAAATCTATTAATAAATTATCAGATGGCACATATGCTGTCAACGGTTTAGCATAGTAAAAATTCATTTTTCACCATCAATTTTCAAAAGAAAACTTTTCTGCACTTTATGAATCACAATACCCCTATAAACGCTTGGAACACTTCATTTCCTAGCAGTTTGCCTTTATGTGTAAGCGAAATAAAATATTTGTCCACTTTAATTAACTCTTTTGCTTTCAATTCATAAATCGGCTTTTCGAATATTTCAATTGGAGATTTGTCGAATTTTTGACAAAATCCTTCAATCGAAACACCATCGATTTTTCGCAAGCCTAAAAACATCTCTTCTTCCATCTTTTCTACCAATGTGACTTCATGAACATCAATAAATGGAAGCTCATTTTGATTAATGGGTTCCATGTATTTTTTTAAAGGTCCGAAATTCGCAACCCTTGTATTACCAATATAACCATGGGCACCAGCTCCAAAACCAAAGTATTGGTCATTGTTCCAATACGTCAGATTATGTTTGCTTTCAAACCCCGGTTTTGCAAAGTTGCTGATTTCGTATTGTATTAATCCCTTTTTGTCCATCTGCTCCATTAGCAGTTCATACATTGCCGCCTCTGTTTCTTGTGGAGGTAACGATAGTTTACCCTTTTGTTGAAGGTTGTAAAAAACGGTTTTCGGTTCTACGATTAAGGAATAACCAGAATAATGAGGGAGTTCTAATGCCAATGCATCAAGTAGCGTTTCCTTAAAATCATTCAATGTCTGCCCAGGCAGTCCATATATTAGATCAATCGATATATTTGTAAATCCAGCCTTCTGGGCTTTTTCTATAGATTCGTAAACATCTTTAGGCTTATGTGTTCTTCCAATTTTGTGTAGCAGCTCTTCATTGAAGCTTTGTACTCCGAAACTAAGTCGATTAACACCATGATTGTATAATATCTGTAGTTTTTCGTCTGAAAGATCTCCTGGGTTTGCCTCAAAAGTATATTCAACGTCCATTTCATCAAAAGGAAGAATTTCCTCTATGGATAGACAAAGCTTTTCAAGCTGTGTTTCATCAAGTGCCGTTGGGGTTCCTCCTCCAACAAAAATTGTTGAAAGCTTCTTTGTAGGATATTTTTCTAATGCCAGTTTCATTTCCATTTTTAGTGCATCTAAATATTCCTCGACTGGCTGACCTTTAACAAACATTTTATTGAAATCACAATAGTGGCATATATGCTGACAGAAAGGAATATGAATATAGGCACTTTTTGTCATAGGGCATTCCTTCTTTCCATTTAAAATTAGAAAGCTTGGCTAGCGCCAAACCTAAGTGCTGGCGATTGCCTAGTTGAACTTATACTTTAATCCTAAAATTGGCCACTATGTCGCCTTACTTCTTCGCTGCCAATTTATACTATCTTAAAGTACAAAAGAGGCTAGCGGATATTATGTCCTCTCTAGCCTCCTGTATCGTTACTTTTTCGGTGTTGTGTCGTCCATTTTTAATACTGCCATGAAGGCTTCTTGAGGAACTTCGACAGATCCTACTTGCTTCATGCGCTTCTTACCTTCTTTTTGTTTTTCTAGTAACTTACGCTTACGTGAAATATCTCCACCGTAACATTTTGCCAAAACGTTTTTACGCATAGCCTTAATGGTTGAACGAGCAACGATTTTTTGGCCAATTGCTGCTTGAATTGGTACCTCGAATTGTTGTCGAGGGATTAGCTCTTTCAATTTTTCTACAATGACCTTTCCTCTTTCATAAGCAAAGTCTTTGTGAACGATAAAGCTTAACGCATCGACCTTTTCAGCATTCAATAGGATATCCATTTTCACAAGCTTAGAAGCTTTGTAACCAATTAACTCATAATCAAAAGAAGCATATCCTTTTGTGCTTGATTTTAATTGGTCAAAGAAATCATATACAATCTCTGACAATGGAATTTCATAAACAATATTTACACGTGTCTCATCCATATATTGCATGTCGATGAATATACCGCGCTTTTCTTGGCACAGTTCCATAATAGCACCTACATAATCATTTGGAGCCATCATCGTTGCTTTTACGTATGGTTCTTCTACCGAATCAATTTTCTGAGCATCCGGCATATCAGAAGGGTTATCTACACGTATCTCTGTTCCATCTGTTTGTTTAACGTGATAGATAACGCTTGGTGCGGTAGTGATTAAATCAATCTTGAATTCACGTTCAATACGTTCTTGGATGATTTCCATATGAAGTAATCCTAAGAAACCACAACGGAAACCAAACCCAAGTGCTTGGGAAGTTTCTGGCTCAAATTGTAGCGCAGAGTCATTTAACTGTAACTTTTCAAGAGCCTCACGTAGGTCTACGAAACGAGCAGAATCGATTGGGTAAAGACCACAATATACCATAGGGTTTAACTTACGGTATCCTGGAAGTGCTTCAGTTGCACCGTTCTTCGCGTTAGTAATCGTATCACCAACTTGTGTATCGCCAACGTTTCTGATCGATGCAGCTAAATAACCTACATCACCAACTGTAAGTTCATCTTGAAGAGTCGCTTTTGGTGTGAACACACCAACTTCGGTTACTTCAAATTCCTTACCCGTCGCCATCATTTTAACTTTGTCTCCAACCTTTACTGATCCTTCAACAACACGGATGAATGAGATAACACCTCTGTATGCATCATAGAGGGAGTCAAAGATCAAAGCCTTTAATGGAGCTTCAGGATTTCCTTGTGGTGGCGGCACTTGCTTCACCACTTGCTCAAGTATTTCCTCTATTCCGATACCAGCTTTTGCAGAAGCTAAAACTGCTTCAGAAGCATCTAATCCGATTACTTCTTCAATTTCATTACGCACTCTTTCAGGGTCCGCACTTGGAAGATCGATTTTGTTAATGACAGGAAGAATTTCCAAATCATTATCTAAGGCCAGATACACATTTGCTAACGTCTGTGCCTCAATTCCTTGTGCAGCATCTACAACCAAGACAGCTCCTTCACAAGCAGCTAAACTTCTAGAGACTTCATATGTAAAGTCTACATGGCCTGGAGTATCAATTAGATGGAAAGTATACTCCTCACCATCTTTTGCTTTATATTTCAATTGGACAGCATTAAGTTTAATGGTAATACCACGTTCTCTCTCAAGATCCATTGAATCTAGTAACTGATTCTTCATCTCACGTTGAGCTAAGGCATTAGTTTTCTCCAGGATTCGATCGGCCAATGTTGATTTACCATGGTCGATATGGGCAATGATGGAGAAATTGCGGATATTCTTCTGTCTTTTTAATTTATCTTCTAAGTTCATCTATTTCACTCCTGTAATTCGACACAAATACACTAGCATTGATTATATCAATACAAGATACAACATTCAATCTATGATTAAAAGAAAAGCGAAAGGCGCTTGTTTTGCGAAGTAAGAGTTAAAGGAGGTTTTAAATCCGCCCAAATAAACGGTGTACATCCAGAGAATAACAAAAAAAACAGCCAGTGGCTGCTTAGTATTAATCATGAACCTGATAATAAATTAATTAGAGATTGAAAAACACCACTAATACCATCAGACATCTTCTTTCCAATGGAAGAAAACAAATTGAAAGCTTCCATGTCTTCCAACTGTTTTTTCTTTTTTTCCAGGTCATGGCTTGTGACTTTTTGTCCTAAAACCGAAGCTTCTACGCCAGATTTCCCTTCATCGACTGTGAAAGCACTATAGAGGGAGGGATCATCGTACCCCTTCATTTTCTTCATGCCTTCATTTGCTTTTTGCATACCAAACAAAACTCCAAAAAACAAAATCAACACAATGAGCATGCATTTCATCATAAATTTAATCAAGGTAACACCTCTTTTAAATGCTTTTATTTTTTATCCGATTGAGTGGAAGCATTGACAGGCTCTGCACTATTTTCAGCCCAATAATATTCACTAAAAATCGTAGTGAACGCTTCGACGGATGCATAAAGCTCTTCAAAAGTATTGTCAACTCCACCGAATTCTATAAGCATGGCGTTACCAGAAAGATCCTGATTGTACTTTCCGTTTACTCTCGCACCTTGTTGTTTAATAACCCCTCTTGAAAGTCCTGGATATTTCTTTTCCATTAGATGGTGTATTTTTTCAACTACAGCGTAATTTTTTTTGTACTGGGCATTATCCCCACCTATCACAAAGGCAAGCTTAGCATAACTCTTCCCCTTTATAGTTATGGTAGTATCCTTTTTACGCTTTGCATCACGATGAATATCGATCAAATAAGTAATATCTTTATTAGTTGCCATTGCTTGTTGAACAACCCCTCTAGATTCTTGATAGGCTTTTGGAAAAAATAGACCCTTCTTATTAAGACTTCCCATCACATCAGTGGTATCAACAATCGTCCCGATTCCTTTCTCTTGTAGCTCTTTCATCATTTTCTCCCCTAGCTTTGTAACATTAATTTGGGAGTGATAAGCCTTATCGGGATTTGTTACACCCTTTAAGTAAGGAAGATAGGACTCTCGATTGTGAGTATGGTAAACGTAAACTACTTTTTTCCCGTTAGTTGTTGCAGGTGGTATATTTGTCGGATTGTCTTTAATCGTTTCAGCAAGTTCTTCAAGATTTTGTAGAGCAGCATCTCTTTCTGCAGTTAACACTTCAAGTGGTGGTGCAGATTCAAATGGCATGTTTGTATAATTAGTCCCAGTACCTGCAAGTAGAATATCACTATCAAAAATGGAGAACCCCGGAAGCTCTCGACCTAGCAAGCTCCTTGGATCATCCAAAGAAATGTTGGCACTATACTTGAGCATCTCTTTTTGAATCGAAACTTTTTTCTTTTCTGGAATGGCTTGTTTAAAATATTGGTTCTCTTGTGCAAGAAGAGAATAAAGCATTTCCCCAGAGAAAATACTGGTCGCTTCATTCACTGATTGAGAAGAGAATCTAAATTCAGGTTTCATTGATGTTAATATTCCACTGACAGAAAAGATAAACAGCATCAAAATGACAACGGAAAAGAAGCCTTTAACAATGGTATTTCCTTGGATAATCGTAAATCGTTCTACATGTAAATTACGTCTCATACTACCACCCTTTCCAAGCTTGTCTATTAAATGGTTATGTATTTAGTAGAGAAGATAGAACGAAAAGTTTTTCTTTTGAAAAAAAGATAGAGATTTAATTTATGCAGACTAAACTAGCAATACCATTTACTAGAAGGATTCTGTCTAATTAAAATGAAAGGAATATCATTGTGTGTGGACTATGTTAATGACTTGTGAAATGGAACAAAAAACAAAAGAAGGCGGTTATCCGCCCCCTTACATGTACGATTTTTTGATTATCTTGTATAGAAGCCTGTATTATCTTGATTCACTGCTTCATGCAGAGCTGCGTTTAATCCATTGGCAATAAGATTTGCAGTATCCTCAATAAACACATCCACTTCTTTTGGGGTAACCATTAGGTTATGACCGATTGGGGATAAAACTTCGTAAATTAATTTTCTCTTTTCCTCATCAGGCAATGTCCCAATCATTCCTAGAAAAGTCTTACGATGTTCTTCTTCTGGTAGGTCTTCGTCTGTAAGCTGTTTTCTTTTCCCAAAATTGAAGCCTGCAGGGGCAAGTGATCTCGATGGACGATTACCTTCTTTCATTTCTTTACCAAAATGCTTTAAGATAAAGTCTATCGTATCGCTCGTAATGGAGACAGCATCAACAACGGTAGGAACACCAATAGCAATGACAGGAATACCTAGCGTTTCCTTACTTAACTCTTTTCTTTTATTACCCACTCCCGACCCAGGATGAATACCGGTATCAGATATTTGAATCGTCGAATTAACTCGCTGTAGGGATCTTGCAGCTAATGCATCAATGGCAATGACAAAGTCAGGCTTTGTTTTTTCGATAACGCCATGTATGATATCGCTTGTTTCAATACCAGTAAGCCCCATAACACCAGGAGAAATCCCACTAACAGGTCGAAACCCCTCTTCCACTTGTGTAGGCTCTAATTCAAACATATGCCTCGTAATCAACAAATTTTCAATGACAGAAGGACCCAATGCATCCGGAGTGACATTCCAATTCCCTAAACCTACTACTAAGCAGCTACTATCCTTAGTTAAATTAAGCTTTTTCAAAAAATAGGCGAATTCCTCCGCAAAAACCTTTTCAACCCTTTGTTGGATATCGGTATTTTGATTACGGATTCCTTGTACCTCTATCGTTATGTAGCTTCCCCTTTTTTTACCAATCGCCTTTTCACCTTCTTCTGTGATTTCAACCAAAGAAACCTTTATATCATCCACTTCTTTTTCTTTAATAATGACCCCTTCTATTTTGGAAAGATTTTCTGTACTAGTGACTCCTCTTTCGGCAATAGCCATTTCATTAGCTTCCAAAGCTAAGTCAGTTCGGATTGAGTATTTAGATAAATCCAGGTTATTATTCAATTTGATAGCCTCCCAACATATATAGAACTATTTTTTCCAACCCTAGATTTCTCATTCTGCATTTTTTTATAGATTATTTTTTAAATTAGATATATAATAAAAGCTATCGTTCCTTTATCCCTCAAAGATACTTGAACGATTGGTATTGCAATATAAAAGACAGTCTGTTAGAATATCTTTTGTTGCGAATTGTTTATGATTAGTCGAGTTGATATAATCTCGATGTCTTTGTAGGAGGTGAACGGAATGCCAAATATTAAATCTGCCATCAAACGCGTAAAAACTACAGAAAAAAATAGAGTACAAAACGCTACTGCTAAATCTGCAATGCGTACTGCTGTTAAAAACGCAGAAGCTACTATTGCTATCAATGATGAAAACGCAAAAGACGCTCTTTTATTGGCTGTTAAGAAATTAGACAAAGCTGCATCTAAAGGATTAATCCATAAAAATGCGGCAGCCCGTAAGAAATCTCGTCTTACTAAAAAGCTTAATGCAGTAACAAACGCTTAATGAGAACGATCCTCTTTGGATCGTTTTTTCTTTTGTCTAAAAATTCATTGGAGCAACTTCGTTCCTTTTCCATAGAAAATTTGACTAGCGCCAAGCCTAAGCTGGCCTGGTTGCACTTTATTCCTAAAATTGACCACTACGACATATCTCTTTGTGTCAAAATATACATTCTTTAAAGGTACTAAAAAAAGACCCTCTAATTATGAAGGTCTTTTTTAGTACCACTAAGAATGAACTTTATTCAATTTCAATATAATCAATTCCATCAATAACGCTTTATCCATTTGCCCGGTTTTCATTTTATAATCGGCATCAGCAAGCTCATTGATTAGGTACAGCAATTCTTTCGTCTGAAACATTCTAGTTTTCTCCATCGCAAGCTTCACTCGATATGGATGCACCTTAAGTAATCCTGCAATTCTTTGTTGTTGATAGCCTTGATTTGCTAATTCTTTTACTTGGTACAAAAGACGAATTTGACCAGCCATTATACTAACAATTTTTATCGGTTCTTCATTTTGTCGCATTAATTCTTGTAAAATTTCAATTGAATCTGCCACATTTCGATTCAGAATTTTTTCCACAAGTGTAAAGACATTTTGTTCAAATGACTTTGAAACGAGTTTTTCAACGATTGGTAGAGTAATTCTCCCGTGATCACCGACAAATAACCCCATTTTATCTATCTCACTCGATAACATCATTAAATTCGTACCATTTAAATTCACAAGTGCTTGTGCTGCATCTTGATCTATAGCGTTACCTTGGGCTATTACCCTTTCTTCAATCCAATTCACCAGTTCATTCTCAGAAAGTTTCTTCGCTTCCACAACAGCCGCTTTCCGCTTCAGTTCTTTCGTTATTTTTTTCCGCTCATCAAGCTTTTCATAAGGGGCCACAATAACTACAATTGAAAAGGGAGCTGGATTGTCTATGTATTGCTCTAATCGTTTTACATCATGCTCCACTTTTTCTTTTGTTTTTTCAGCTGTTAAAAAGACTGGATTATGTAAAAATACTATACGTCTTTCTCCCATGAATGGTAGGGTTTCAGCTTCTTCTAACGCTACTTCGACTGGGGTTTCCTCCAAGTCGAATGAGGAGAAATTAAAATCTAATTCTTCCGGTTGGAGAACATGGTCCACCAAAATCCTCTTTGTTTCATTTATTAAAAAAGGCTCATTGCCAAATAGTAAATAAATGGGCTGAAAATGTTGTTTTTTTATGCTTTTCCAAACGTCTATAACCAAAATGCATCGCCTCTTTTGTTTTCATATTACAATGGTAGCCATGCTCGTACATTTTGGCAAGTATAAGAGGGAATTGATACGAGTAATCAATTCCCTCAATCTATATAAACGTCTCAGAAAGTAAGCCCCGGGTCCCTTACTTCAAAGACGGGAATAGCGGCTGGTGATTTGAACTGGTGAACCGCTTTGTGGTATTATTTTTACCCCGCAATTGTAAACTATTTGTGACAACTCTTGTCAGTATAGGAAAACAAATCGTGAGTTGTAGATTTTTTTTGGGGAATCGCTTATACTAAAATAGAAATAGGAGGGTTTAGACATGAATCAATTTGAAAAAGATGTACAATCAAAGCGTAATGATGCAATTGATTCCGGTGTAGGATTCATCGTTTCTTTTGGATTCTTCGCTACTATGTTCGTTATCGCTACAGTTATCCATTTCTTTGGGTCATAATTTATTCTTTACATAGGCCTTCTACTTAGGAGGCCTCCCTTATGCCCCAGGGCACTTCACTAAACTGCGATATAGCAGTTTTTTTCTTTTTGAACCAATTTCTCAAGGTTCACTTTATAGTATGAAGTTGTGTGGAAAATGTTCCTTCCTTGCCCCCTACTCGGAAGGAATAAGTGATGGCTCCGCTAATATCTGTACGATAAAGGGTGATGCCTTCACTAACAATATGGTTAATTACCTCCTTGTGAGGATGACCATATCTATTTTTCTTCCCAGCAGAGATTATTGCGAATCTTGGATTTAATCGCTTTAGGAAATTTTCTGATGTAGAATTTTTACTGCCATGGTGTCCGACTTTTAATACATCCACTTTTATTTTTGGATAAGAAAAAAGTATCTCTTCCTCTCCCGATTTTCCAAGATCTCCTGTGAACATCCACTCCAATCCCCCTATCCTTCCTGCTAAGACAATGGATTCTTCATTTTTATCTTCATGGTCTTCATTCGGGCCTAATACATGCAAGATATCATTATTTCCTATAGAAATCTGGTCCCCTCTTTTGACAAAAGAAATTCGCCTACCGTTCTCCACCTCATCTACAATGAATGGAATTTGTTTAAACTCATCTATTGAATGTTCAGCAATAATGATTTCCTTAACACGGATGCTCTCTAGAATACCTTTCGCTCCACCAATATGGTCTTGATCAGGATGGGTCAAGATTAAGCGATCAATTTCTCGTATCCCCTTACTCTTCAGTAACGGAATAACTATGTCCTTTCCTGGATCAAACGACTTTTTTCTTTTCTCCCATTTGTCTCTCTCATATCTTAAGATTCCGCCCGTATCAATTAATGTTGTCCCTCTACCTAATGGTTGCTGAATTAGAATAGAATCTCCTTGTCCAATATCAATAAAAACAATTTCTCCATTTAGTGAACGTTCATTGATAAAAAACTGTCCCATTGCTAATAAAAAAACTAGGCTAGATGATAATATAATTTGTTGTAATTGAATCTTTTCCCAACTAATAAATAAACATAATACAGCCATCATAAATAGGATAATAAATGGAAATCCTACTTTCCCTAGTACAAAAGATGATAAAGGAAATAAGCTCACCCAATGACCAAAATTATTACAAATTCCAAGTACCATTTCCAAAAGCCATTGTATAGCTGGCATGATAAATGGAATTAGAATTATTGAAAGAAATAAAAGGATTGAGCCTGGGAGAATAACGAATGAAAAAACGGGTACATACACAATATTGAGAAAGATTCCAATCAAGGTGATTTCTGAAAAATGGAAGAGGATAATGGGTGTGGAAATTAGTTGAGAGATAATACTGATATTGAAACTTTGTTTGATAAACGTATACTTCCCATAATTTCTTGATAGGATTTTTTTGGAGAATAATAACGCAAACGTAATCCCAAATGATAATTGAAAGCCGATATCAAATAACATTGTTGGTGTATGCGCTAACACCGCTATGGATACTATAGATAAAATTGTGGTCGGTGAAATTTTAAAACGAAAAAACGTCAAAAGCATGAACAAACCTACCATTATACAAGCTCTTATTACAGATGGACTTGCTCCAGCTAATATGCAATAGACAGGTAGTAAGATTAGGATGAGCCCTCTCATGGATTGTCTTGTGATACCCGCACGAATACCCAATAAATATATAGCCGACACTAGTAACACAATATTTAAACCAGAAATCGCAATTAAATGAACTAATCCTAACTTTTGGTATTCGCTATATGTTTGAATATCCAAATAATCTGTATCTCCAAACAGCATGGCTATCGCAAAACCTCTTACTTCTCCAGCAGTCTTTTCCTTAATTTTATCAATAAAGGATTTCCTCATCATTTTAACGATTTCAAGAGGAGTTTTCTTGTCTCCCTGACACGATTCGATTAGTTTATTGTTAGGCTTTATAATCCAATGAATGTTTTGCCTTTTTAAATACTGTCGGTAATTAAAGGAATTAGGATTACGCGCTTCATTTGGAAGAATAAAAGAAACTTCCATTTTACAGGTACTAGCAAGGGAAAATTTCTGTTCAAAGTCGCGGAGCTCTTTTTTTGATTTAAATGTGTGTAAGAGCAAAAGTCTTTCTTCTTTACTACTCACTACCATATTTAAGGCATTTCCGTCCAAACGGTATAAATCAATGAATCTTACTGTGATCGTGAAATTACCCTCCTTGAAGTTAGTTTGATTTCCTGTTTCATGAAGATAGGAGAGTAAGATAAACAAAGGCACAATACAAATTGCAATCACACTTTTTCTTTGTGGAAGGATTTTAAAGGTAAGGAACAACAAAACTAGAAAGGATACAACCGTGTAAATATTGGGGAAAGTATAGACCGCAATGCCTACAATAGCAGATACGGTCCATAATACAGGTTCAAGAGGATTCCATTGATTCATATTAAAATAACTCTTTTACTTTTTCTTTAAAAATTTGAAGCTTCTCTTTTTCTATACCATTACATTCTAGTTCATTCAACATTTCATTCATCAAATCCCTTTTTCCAGGTGATGTAGGGTCTAAAGCATTACCCACTAGAGGAACTTGTTCAACCAAAATTCCAGCCCGTTCGAACAATTCGATCGCATATGGATGATTTTTATAGTCCATTGCGTAATAGACTGCTTTAACACCTGCTTGAATGATAGATTTACAGCATTGGAGGCAAGGAAAATGGGTTACGTATATCTCTGATCCTGCAGTAGGCACTCCAAATTTTGCACATTGAAGGATTGCATTCATTTCAGCATGAATGGTACGCACACAATGATTATCAATTACATAGCATCCATCATCTATACAATGTTCCCCGCCAGCTATGGAGCCATTATAACCTCCTGCAATGATACGTTTATCCCTTACTATTGTTGCTCCAACCGCAAGTCTTGTACATGTGCTTCTCATTGCGAGCAAGTGACTTTGGGCCATGAAGTATTGATGCCAACTAATTCTTTCCAAATGTAATCACCCCTGGTACATCATTCGTCAAAATCTACTTTCATTCTACACAACCCATTTCAAATTGAATAGAGATAAAATTTACTCAACAGATATAAGATCTTTTAATTTTTCAAATGTTTTTTCCCCGATTCCTGATATATTTTTAAGTTCTTCCACTGCCTTAAATCCTCCATTCTGATTTCTATACTCTACAATAGCAGCCGCTTTTGATGGACCAATTCCAGGTAAAGTTTGCAAATTCATTTCGTCTGCCATATTTAAATTCACTTTTTCAGAAGACTTTTCTTCAACGTTTGAAGTCGCTTGTTCTGTTCCCACAAAAGATTGGATTGTTTCTTCACCTATTAATGGTACATAAATAACCATTTGGTCCTCTACCTTTTGGGCAAGATTTATGGCATTAATATTTGCATTATCCACTGTACCTCCAGCTTTTTGAATTATATCATGAACTCGTTCACCATCTTTTGAAGGATATATTCCTGGATTAACCACCGCACCTTTTACATCCACTATGATAATTTCAGGGGTTTCTTGATCTGTATTACCACCCTTATCTGTTTTAATGACCACCTCTTCTTCATTTTGACTTTCAATAATAAATTCCTCATTCGGTGGTTCTGCTTTTGTTTTTTCATGAAGAAAAAACATGGTGCCACCAATCGCAAAAGATACTATGATCCCTAAAAATATTTTGTTCTTATTTCTAAGCATTGGAGCCGCTCCTTTTTCGTCCAAGGTATAAAATAATTTTTCCATTCATATCGTTATAGGAGAAGTGTGTTCTCAGGGGGTGAAACTGATGAAGATAGGAGTAATTGGGACTGGTAACATGGGGACCATACTTGTGGAAGCACTAATTGAGTCAAAGGCAGTGGAACAGTCTAAATTAATTGTAACCAATCGAAGTTTAGGAAAGCTTGAAGTACTGAAAGAACGGTTCAATGGAATCCGAATCGTTAATTCTAGTAGCGAAATCGCCCAATTGGCCGATCTTATTTTTATCTGTGTTAAACCAAAGGATATCCATGGTATTCTTTTGAATATAAAACCACACTTAAATCAGGAACAATGTATCGTTTCCATCACTAGTCCTATTTCCGTCTCCCAATTGGAGCAATATATAGATTGTTCATGCGCACGATTTATTCCAAGTATTACGAATAGAGCACTTTCAGGGGTTTCATTAATAAGTTTTGGGCAATCGTGCAAAGATTATTGGAAAGATTTCATTCACGACCTTTCCATTAAAATTTCAGTTCCAATTCAAATTGAAAATGAGATCACAAGAATTTCCTCTGATATAGTTAGTTGTGGACCAGCCTTTTTTAGTTATTTAGCCCAAGAATTCATTAACGCTGCTTGTAGACAAACATCCATAGACAAAAAAACCGCTACTATACTGACTGAAAAAATGTTCATTGGCTTTGGGGAATTACTAAAACAAGGACACTATTCGTTACCTACATTACAGGAAAAAGTTTGTGTAAAGGGTGGAATTACAGGAGAAGGCATCAAAGTTTTGGAGGCAGAACTGGGCGATGTTTTTGATCATTTGATTCAAGCTACTCATAGAAAATTCGATGAAGATGTAGAAGAGATTGAAGAACAATTTGGGGCTAAATATTGATTCGACATGAAGCTCTAAAATCCTTTTTATTAAATATAAAAATGGGGAAGCAAATTTGCTGTCCCCATTTTTTTTTAACGTTTTTTTGCAATGAATAGTACACGTTCTGTGGATTCGTTTAATGGTAGATTCTCTAAGTCAGAGAGAACATCTACCAAGTCAAATCCCGCTTCATTGAGCCACTCTTTATAAGATTCCACCTCAAAGGTTCTTTGAGTATGGAGTTCGTCAAATCGTTGGTAAAGGTCATGATCTTCATGACGGATGAAAAAAGTTAATTCATGCTCTACACTATATGGATGCTCACCTTCAAAGCAATTCCAAATATAAGATACATCATCATCTACAATCGCATACGTTTGATTGTGAAATAAATGTTCCATTTTGTAGATACTATGAACGTCAAACATGAAAAGTCCATCTGATTTAAGATGCTCACAGACTCTACTGAAAGTCGACTTTACATCAGCCTCATTGCGTAGGTAGTTTAAGGAATCGCAGAAAATGACTGCTGCGTCAAATTCTCCTAATCCTTCAAGTTCCTTCATGTCTTGCTGATAAAAAGGGATACTAACCCCATTGTGAGTAGCTTTTTCAGAAGCTACCATTAACATTTCTTCCGAAAGGTCCACACCAGTCACATTGAACCCATTTTGTGCAAAACGAATCGCAAGCTCACCTGTACCACAGCCAATATCCAAGACGTTTTCACATACATTTTGTAGCTTTTGTGTTTGTTCCATGAACCGTTCTACCCAAAGGTCATATGGAACGTCTTTCATTAGCTCGTCATAGATGTTTGCAAAGCGGTGGTAACTCATTGGTTAAGCTCATTAAGGATGTGCTCTGTTGGCGCGTCTCCCCATAGACGTTCAAGATTATAGTAACTTCTTTCTTCACGATGGAAGACATGTGCCACTACATCTCCTAAATCAACAAGCACCCAGCGTGCCTCATCAAAACCTTCCATTCTTTTAACTGTAAACCCTTTTTCCTCTGCTGTTTGCTTCATTTCCCTTGCAATGGCTTGCACTTGTTTATCTGAATTCCCATGGCAGATTAAAAAATAATCTGCTACAAGCGAGATTCCTTTCATATTCAAGACAATGATATCTTCAGCTTTCTTATCATCTGCAGCTTTGGCCGCTGTCAATAGCAGGTCACGTTCATTCATGTATGTTTTTCCTCCAATGTATGTTTCACTCTTTAAATTTATTTTACCCTAAAAAGACATACCCATAAATCTTTCATTTTTGCTTAATCGACCCTAAAAGGTCATTATACATATAAAAAGTATCTGGATAAATGCGTTGATTTTTTTTCATTAAAAATTGTATCGTATTCCTTACAGAAAGGAACAAAGCGTATTCCAAATCTTCTTTGGCCGCTTCTCTTACCTCTTCAACTCCGGGAAAATGTCTACCTGGCTCAATATAATCTGCCAAGAATACGATTTTCTCAAGCAAAGCCATCCCAATTCTGCCTGAAGTATGATACCTAATAGCATCAAGGACTTCCCCGTCTTTGATTCCAGCCTCTTTTTCCACTAAATATGCTCCAACAGGTGCGTGCCAAAGCTCTTCATTGTACTCTAGAAGGTTTTTAGACATACCTTGCGAAATGATGATTTCTTTCATTTCTTCTTTTGAACGAAACTTTGCATAATCATGAAAGATTGCTGCAAGCTCGGCCTTTACAGGATTAGCACCATATAGAGTAGCAAGCCATATACTTGTTTCAACTACGCCTAATGTATGGTGGTAGCGATGTTCCGTCATCTGACTCTTAACGAGAGAGAGAGCAGCTTCACGATTCATATAAACCATTCTCCTTGATATATGTTTCCACTTGTTCAGGAACTAAATATCGAATACTCTTCCCCAAATTTAACCGACTTCTAATCATCGATGAAGAAATAACTAATTCAGGGGTTTGAACTAGTTGGATAGGATAAGGAGAGACTTCATTATAACTAGGTCGTTTCACTCCAACAAATTGAACCATTGTAACTAACTCATCAATTTTAAACCATTTCGGCAAATATTCAATCATATCCGCACCAATAATAAAATGGATATTTAAATCTGGTTCTTGCTGTAGAAGCAATCGAATCGTATCATACGTGTAGGATGGCCCTTCTCGATCAAGTTCTATCGCTTCTACGCGGAATTGCCCATTACTTTTTATTGCAAGTTCCAGCATATCTAATCGTGCCTGATTTGATATTTTTTGAGTCTTTTCCTTATGCGGAGGTACAGAATTCGGCATAAATCGAATCTCGTCTAATCCAAGAGTATGCATGACCTCATTTGCAATAATTAAATGTCCAATATGGGGTGGATCAAAGGTTCCACCGAGTATCCCAATATTCTTTTTCATAAGACACATTCCTTATGGTAGCTGCAATTGTTTATTTTCTCTCGATTCTTTATATAAAACGATTGTGTTTCCTATAATTTGTACAAGATCTGCACGAGCTCCTTTTGAAAGTTCTTCAGCTACAGTATCGCGATCATCTTCACAATTCTGAAGAACACTAATTTTTAGTAGCTCTCTAGCTTCTAATGCATCAGCTATTTGTTTAATCATGTTTTCATTAACCCCGCCTTTACCTACTTGGAAAATTGGGTTTAAATGATGTGCTTTAGAACGTAAAAATCTTTTTTGCTTTCCAGTTAACATGTTGTTCCTCCTAATTGTTGCAATACAACTTTCTTCATTTTTTCCGTATCCGGTTTTATTCCTGTCCATAATTCAAAAGCCAGCGCCCCTTGATAAATGAACATTCCAATTCCGTTCTGAGTTTTAGCTCCTTTAATGGATGCATTTTTTAGCAACTCTGTTTTTAATGGATTGTAAATAATATCACATACTACACTATTTGGCTTTAAATTTTCTAAATCAATTGGAATCTCACTCGTTCGCGGACTCATCCCAATTGATGTCGTTTGAATAATTAAATCATAATCATTCAGGGTTGATTGTGCTTCCTGTAAAGTTAACGGTTTTGATTTTCCGACAATAGGACATTCACCAATTAAAACCTCAGCCCGTTGAACCGTACGATTACAAATGTCGACCCTAGTCCAACCTTTACTTAATAATGTATAAAAAATCGCTCTTGCCGCTCCTCCTGCCCCAACAATTAAGATATTGCATTCTGGATGAATGAGATTACCCATTTCATGTAAGAGTGCTGATACGAACCCTAAACCGTCTGTATTATACCCAATGAGTTTTCCATCCTTTTTTACCACAGTATTGACTGCACCAATCGCAGAAGCTAAAGGGTCAATTTCATCAAGTAACGGGATGATGGATGTTTTATGAGGGACTGTTACATTGAATCCTTGAATATTTAAAGCTTTCAATCCCTTGACTGCATCCTTTAAATGTTCTGGGCTTACATGAAAAGGGTGATAATAGGCATCAATTCCCAGATCCGAAAAAGCACTATTATGCATTGCAGGGGACATTGAATGGCTAATCGGGTCGCCTATTACACCATATAGCTGCTTCACAATTTCTATCCCCTTCCTTTATTTAATGGATCTTTTTGCTAAAACAACCTACTTATATTAAAGATTTCCTAATCATAACAGACACACCTTTTGGGACATGGGCAACAATTCTTACACCAGGTTCATTGATGGTAACCCAGCCTAAACCGGAGAACACAACATCCGTTTTTGCTTCTTTAATCGAAAATTCATGTGCGACCATTTCTGGGAAGGTATCTAATTGTTCAGGTCTTGGAGGTGTTAAGAGCTCTCCAACATGATTCTTATAAAGTTCATTTGCTTTTTCAAGTTTCGTACGATGAATCATCAGTTCATTTGACAAGTAACAAGTGAATGACTTTCGTCCTCCTGCAACGTAATCAAAGCGTGCTAGGCCACCAAAAAACAAGGTTTGTTCCTCGTTCAATTGATAAATTTTCGGTTTGATTTCTTTTTTTGGCGTAATGAACTTCAAATCTCTTTTATCGACGAAGTGAGCCATTTGATGGTGGTTGATAATCCCAGGAGTGTCAATTAACGCTTTATCATCATCAAGTGGAATTTCAATAGTATCAAGTGTTGTACCTGGGAAGTGTGAAGTTGTAATGATATCTCCTTCGCCTGTTACTTCCTTGATAATCCGATTAATAAATGTTGATTTACCTACATTCGTACAACCTACCACATAAACATCTTTACCTTTTCGAATACGGTCAATCGCCTCAGCAGCTTCCTTAATAAAGCTTCCTTTATGCGAGCTTACCAACATGATATCGATCGGCTTTAATCCTAATTCTTTCGCAGCTTGTTTCATCCAATTGATCACTTTATTGTGCTTGACCGACTTCGGTAACAAGTCAACTTTATTCCCAATCAAGAGGACATCATTGTTTCCGACAAAACGATGTAGCCCTGGTAGCCAGCTACCGTTAAAATCAAAGATGTCTACAATCTTTACGATTAGGGCATCTCTTCTTCCAACTTCATTCAAGATTTTCAGAAAATCATCATCTGTCAATGATACATCTTGGACTTCATTATAGTTTTTCAGGCGGAAACATCGTTGACATATGATTGTTTCTTTTTCCAATGAAGATTTTGGTGCGTAGCCTAATTTCGTAGGCTCCTCTGTTTGGATTTCTACTCCACAACCAATACAACTAATTAATTCTGTATTATTCAATTTTGGTCCTCCCATTGCAGCATTCCTTTTTTCTTAAAAAATGTAAGAATTCTTCTTTCGACTTTTCTATTAAATCTAGTAACTAACCCGTCTGTCGATGCAACTGGCACAACAAGAATGGTATGAAAACCATTACGGTTTCCACCAAGAACATCTGTTAAGAGCTGATCACCAATTACAACTGCTTCTTCTCTCTTTATTCCCATTTGTTTAATAGCTTTACGGAACGCACGCCCCATAGGTTTTCGTGCTTGAAAAATAAAAGGAATTTTGAGGGGATCAGAGAATGTACGAACTCGTCTCTCATTATTATTTGAGACAATCGTAACTAGAATTCCATGTGAACGCATGTTTTCAAACCATTCAATAAGCTTTGGAGTGGCGGTTGGACGATCCCACTCCACCAATGTATTGTCTAAATCCGTTATGATTCCTTTTATGCCTTTCTCTAACAGAATTTCAGGACTAATATCGAATATGCTCTTCACATGCTCGCTTGGCAGAAAATTTTTTATCATTCGGTAAACACCTCATTACACAACAAATTTTATATTTAAATTAGGCTCTTTTTGTACATATATATAATAACGAATTTCGATGGAGCTTTCAAAATTCTCCATTTTTCTACAGCCACTGTTATCGTTCAAATGTAGATTTTTTTCACTGTATATACCGATAATTAAATTATTCCAAAAAAAATCAGAATATTTTTCGACAAAAATCAACCTTCTATTTTTTGTGGATAACCTTATTCACATTATTCCCTTTGATACATCCATAAGCCATGTAGTTATAAACAACTTATTAACAACTTATCCACCTTTAGCTGTGGATAAGGGAACGGTTGTTCTATACGTTTATTTTTGATAGAGTAAGGGTACAACAAAGAACCTACCATTTTATGTATTTTCTTGTTGTAAGTTTCTATTAAAATATGGAGGTGAATAGCCGTTAGGCTTCTCTATGAATAAACTATCAGATGATCTATTAATCGAATCCTACTACAAAGCAACTGAATTAAAACTTAGCAAAGAGTTTATTCGATTAATTGAAAAAGAAATTCACCGTCGCTCTTTATCTAACAGAATTAAAGTTTCTTCATAAATATAAAATACGCAATATTATAACAAACTTGGACGCCACTCAAGGCGCCCAGGTTTTTTTGTGCTTTGAAATAGATATTTAAATCTGACTCAAATTTATTGTCCTACTTTTCCTAATACTTGACCTAGCTTGATCTCTGCGGGAAGATTCAGGCTATCCTCTAAAGTAAAGGTCGCTTTTTCAAATAGTAAGACAATTGTAGAACCAAAGCTGAAGTAAGCCATTTCTTCCCCTTTTTTTACTTGTTCGTTTAGATTGGTTACCTCAATAGAGTTTACAAACATCGCTCCAACTTTTACTAGTGCAACATGACCATCAGAGTGTTTGATTTCCGTGATGACTCGGTAGTTTTTAGATAAAGGAGCTTTTCCATATTTCAAACCTGCTTTATTAACAGGGTACGATTTCCCTCCAAGTGTCCAGCGAGCGATTACTTGACCCTCAATTGGAGAATGAATTCTATGATAGTGGCTTGGACTCAAATATAGGACCGCATAATTCCCACCAATATATTTTTTTAGGACCTCTTCATCACCTAACATTTCGTGAATAGAATAGATTTTCCCTTTTACTGTGATGTTACTCGTATCTTCGATTATTCCAAAATCCTCAAAAACCGCGTCAACCGGGCTGATTAAGCTTTTTGGTTGTAAATCGATGACTCTAGCCTCATCTTTTAAGGTTCTTGTGAAAAAGTCATGTAAAGTCTCGAATTCATGCAAGCCCCTCTTCATTTCTTGAGTATTTATGCCATACAACTTTGAAAAAGAAGGAATCACTTTTTTACTTAGTTTAGATTGGGAAAAATTCTTCATAAACTGAGATGTTATTCTTCCATTCGTCAACTCAATCATCGCTTTATATAATGGTTCAATCACTGTAGAACCTCCATTAATGTAAAATAATTCATATTCTATTGCATATCCTGTACAGAATAAAATATTATTATATAATAAACAACCTGTATATGTCCCTTTTGTTTTTGAATAAGGAGTGAAAAATTATGTTTTTATCCGAAGTTTTCGATCATACAATAAAAAAATTAAAAGCTCAAACAGCTAATGTCATGACTTTAGCCAATTTATCTCTAGGTGGATTTGCAATTCTTGCTGTAGTCCGAGGGCAGTTACATTTAGGACTATTGTTAATATTTGTAGCTGCATTAGCGGATCGTTTTGATGGAATGATTGCACGCAAATTAAACATTGAATCCGATCTTGGGAAACAATTGGATTCCATGAGTGACATCATTTCTTTTGGTGTAGCCCCAGCTCTACTATTATATCAAGGAATTCTATTTGATTTTGGTGCGCCAGGTATGTTTTTTACAGTTTTATATATTGGCTGTGGAGCTTTCCGTTTAGCTAGATTCAATATTACAGAGAACAATGGCTATTTTGTGGGATTACCAATTACAGCAGCAGGTTGCCTTGCTACGTTAAGCTTTTTAGGTCAAGCTATATTGCCGCCTGCTTTCTATTTGTTTTTAGTTCTAATATTAGCTTTATTAATGGTTAGTCCATTCAAACTTAAAAAAGTATAGTGTTACCTCCAAAAAAAAATGCTCCCATACTCGGGAGCATTTTTACTAATCTGTTAGTTTGTCTGCTTTACAAGATCATCTGTTAGTGTTAAGAATTCTTCTATATCCGCTATGCAAACATCCACTGCTTTTTTCCAGAAATCCTTTTGTGTCAAATCAACATTAAGATGCTTTTGAGCCAAGTCTTCTATTCTCATTGAACCAGTATCCTTCAATAAGTTCATATAAGCTTCCTCAAAATCTCCACCTTTTTCTATCGCCATGGCATA
>NZ_QBBX01000003.1:202668-229908 GCF_003073175.1 Peribacillus acanthi | reverse complement strand
ATACCGAGCGAGAATAAGAAACCGAAAGTATATGGGAAATTGTAGAATGGCACACCTGTAATATAAAAATGTAGTTTTGATGCCCAGAATGTCGGATGGTATTCAGACAAGGCATCTCCATATGCTTCTTTTTGTGCTTCAAGCATCAATTCATTTAACTTGGTAGCACTAACCATACCCTTCTTCCGTTCTTCGTAAAATCTCGTTTCGAATAGAAATCTAGCATGGATATTCATTAATAATGCTACTGTACGTTGAATTTTATCTTCTAGCAATGTCAATTTTTCATTTTCATTTTTCGCTTCCTTCAATGATGCATCCGAAACCACCATTTCCGCGAACATTGATGCAGTTTCCGCAACGTTCATCGCATACCCTCTATTTAAAGGATGAGTTCCTTTAAGAGCAAAAGAATGGTAGGCATGACCTAGCTCATGCGCAAGGGTTGAGATATTAGAAGGTGTACCTGAATACGTCATAAAGATACGGGATTGTTCATTTTCAGGGAATCCAGTACAAAAACCTCCCGGACGTTTGTTAGGACGATCTTCAGCTTCAATCCATCTGTCTTCAAACGCCTTTTCAGTGAACGAGGTAAGTTTTTCCCCAAACTTAGCGAAATGTTTCAGTATGAATTCTGCTCCTTCTTGGTAGCTTACTGTAGATTGCTCACTTTCAGTAAGAGGTGCGTCTAAATCACTCCAGCTCAACTTTTCCACTCCAAGCAATTGAGCTTTTCTATTTAAAAATTTCACTAGAGGCTCTTTGTTTTCCGCAATAGTACCCCACATACTCTCAAGGGTTTCTTTTTGCATTCTGTTTATCTCTAATGGCTCTTTAAGAACCTCTTCCCATCCACGTTTCTTATAGACTGAAAGGCGGAATCCTGCTAGGTGGTTCAATGCCTTTGCAAATAATTCCTCTTTATCACTCCATGCCTTTTCCCACTCAGTAAGGATAGCTTGTCGAACTTCTCGTTTTGGATGTGAGAACTTATTGGAAGCTTGACCAACAGATAGGTGCTCTACTTTTCCATCTGTTTCAAATGGTATCGTAATAGTTCCTACGATCGTATCATACAATTGGCCCCATCCATGATATCCATCGACTCCCAATTGGGTGATTAATGTCTCTTCCTCAACCGAAAGCTTTTCCTTAGCACGGACTCTTCGTTCATTTAAAATAAATTGAAGTTCACGTAAAGGGTCTGTATTGATTAATTCACCAAATACTTGATCATCAATCTTTGTTAATTTTTCATCTAATTTAGTTAAAATATTTTGGAAATAAGCACTGCTTGCCGTAATTTCCGCTCTTAATGTTGAAGCCTTTTTGTCTTTGGAGTTTTGAGCTTCCAAGCAACTAACAAATGCACCAGCCTGACGTAATTTACTGTACGCCTTTGCAAATTGATTTAGAATCAATTCCAATTCAGCCGCATCGGATAAGCTATTAGAAACTTCCCATTGATGAAGCTTTTCTTCAAATACACTTAAATCATCCTTCACTGCAGTTAGAAATGATTCAAATTCTTTTGATTCACTTCCCCCTTTAAAAAACACCTCTAAATCCCATACAGGCGAATACGTTTTCATATGTACATACCTCCTAAACTGCTTCCAATTATATCTCATTTTTCAGAATTTTTCTATTTTATTGCACCATAAAAATTACTTTATCCTCAGTTATGACAATAAAATGTAAAAATAATTGAGTAGTACAGACACGATTCAACAACTATTTTCATAGGTATTACTTATAGGCGAATGTCTAATAAATCGGGGGTGAATTTATGCCGGACATTCTTACTGCGCTCGGCTATTTGGTGAAGGAATTATTTTTTCTGGTGTCGTATGTAAAAAATAATGCGTTTCCTCAACCTTTATCATCTAAAGATGAGCAAAAATACTTAAAGCTTATGGCTAACGGAGATGCAGAAGCCAGAAACTTATTAATTGAGCATAATTTAAGATTGGTTGCACATATTGTGAAGAAATTCGAAAATACAGGAGAGGATACTGAAGATTTAATATCCATCGGGACGATTGGATTAATCAAGGCGATTGAAAGCTATTCAGAAGGAAAAGGGACTAAGCTAGCAACCTATGCGGCAAGATGTATAGAAAATGAGATTTCGATTACAATAAGGGGGTGCAAAATGATACACCCCTAAAACAAATAAATGCTTACGTCTCCTTCAGCTGAGACTACAATTTCCTTCACACACTTATTGATTATATATTTTTGTTCTTCCCTTGGTACGTTATCACCATGTTTTAAATACATCTCTTTTGCTTCTTCAAATACACTATCATTTACAGATTCACCTTCTGTTAATTCCTTTTGCAATTGGTTATAATATAAGGTGAGTTCTTGTTCTTTTTCTTGTAATGTTTTGATTTGGTCCTTTATTTCTTCTAAGTCCAAATCATCATCCAGGCTGACTAACGTGATCAGACGTTTTCGGCCTTTTTTATTTTTCTCTAATTCTTCTTCGATTCTTTGCATCTCATTTAAGATATGTCGCTTTCCTTTTTCTTCTTCTTGATATTCATAAATCGATTCTGGGTTATTGAATATCGATACTACATGTTCCCAAACAATCTTATTTAACTTATTTTCGGACATTTGCTTGCCGCAGCCTTTTGTCTTAGCTCCAGCATAATTCTTCCTGCATTCATAGATATAAAAATTTTTCCCGTGCGAAAGGGTCCTTCTACCAGTCATGGTAGATCCGCATCGGCCACACCGCACTAAGCCAGAAAGCAAATAGTCATGTATTCCGTTTTTTGTACTTCTTCTTCTTCCTTCTTTCAATAATTGTTGTGCATACTGGAATTGATCTTCATCAATAATGGAAGGAATCTTCATTACCACCCATTCTTCTTCTGGTCGTATGGTTTGAGAAGCAGCCTTTCCAGATTGCCTTTTTACATACATTCCTTCTGTGTTGTATCGGTTTTGAATGTATTTTCCTGTATACGCTTCATTCATGAGGATTTGACGAACTACTTGACGATGCCAAACTTTCGCGCCATTTTTAGTAGGGACCCCTGTTTCCGTAAGGTGGTTGGCAATCCCGTTTACCCCTTTGAACTTATATGAGGAATCTGTGTAGTAATCGAAAATCATCTTAACTATTTTACTTTCTTTTTCATTGATAATTAGCGTTGCTTTTTCTTTATCGTAAAAATATCCAAATAGTTTTGAATCCTTCACAACCTTTCCTTTTTTAGCTTTTTGTTTTCTTCCACCCATTGTTCTTTGTTTGATTTTAGCTTTTTCAAATTCCGATATGGCTCCACGCATAGAAAAAAACAAATGGCCTTCAGGCGTATTTGCGTATTCCCCATTTACAAAAGTTAATTGAATTCCTTGTTTTTTAAATTCATCATCCAAAAATAATTGAATCATTAATTTGCGTGAAAGTCGGTCAGGATCATAACAAATAATTTCTGTTATTAACCCAGCGATAGCATCTTCTCTAAGCTTTGTTAATGCTGGCCGTTCAAGGATTTCTCCTGTATACCCATCGTCTACATATTTTAATACATTCGAAGTCCCGGCTTTTTTAACACAATCTTCAATCTGGCCGTCTATACTGTATCCCTTTATACTCTGTTCTTCTGTGCTCACTCGAACGTAAATTGCTTTCAAGACGTTTCTCCTTTCTGTATTGTTGTACTATATAATGATAACAATCTTGAATGTTTTTGTCTGTATAAGGTCCTCTGATAATTTTTACCTTCATGATAATCACCTCTTTACAAGGTATGAAGATAAGGGCTGTCCTTATTTATATAAGAAGAAAAGACATCCTAATGGATGCCTAAAAAGGTTTTGACATGGTAAAGACCTGTGCGTAGCTGTTTCTTGAATCCTCTTTTCTTAGGTTCTCTGATAATCACTTGGACCTTCTTCGGACAGCTCACTATGACAGGTTTACCTTTTACCATTTCAATGACTACTGGACGCATAACATCATCCTCCTTTTACTAGGAAAGGCTCCGCACTGTTAAAGTGCCGAGCCGATTTGTTCTAAGGATTCAATTGATAGTCCTGTAGCCTGTGACTCTCCGCAACAGTTGAAGCAATTGACCGAGGTGTATACGTTCCATAGTGTGTAGGTGTATTCCTGGCAGAATGAACAGTAGTATTGAAAAAACATAGTATCCCTCCTATATGACAGCAATTGCCCCCATCACTAACACTATTCCTACACCAGCTGTCGCAAGCGAGCGATGGACCATGCTAAGGAGACCAAAAACACCAAAGCTAACCCCCACCAAGACAGGTAACGCCAACATATAATTCGAAAGCCAATGCTCAAACCCATGACTAAACATTTTTTCAAGTGTATTCCTCCCTACATCTAATAAAGTTGGATAGTCATTGTTTGCGACTGATCCATTTTCTAAGAAACGACTCCACCAAGATGAATTGACGGTCTGATCTACGACTGAAGTAGGGTCAATAAACTCTCCATCCTTCTGTAAGGCAAAGTGTAAATGTTCGCCTGTAGAACGCCCTGTATTTCCACTGTAGCCGATGATTTGCCCATCATGGACTAATTGCCCTACCTTTACTTTTACATCGCTTAAATGACCGTATATACCTTGTGTACCATCTTCAAAACGAACAGATATTCCCTTTCCTATATTCGTGCTGCCATCGTATACTTTTTCAATAATTCCATCCTGAATGCTCCGTAATGGTGTCCCCTCTTTTAATGCGATATCCACCCCAGTATGAGGGTTAGGATGGATACTGCTGATTTCTTTGAATTTGGAAGTAATTCGGACTATCATCTTACATCGCCTTCATGGCATCGACTAGGATATTCAAAACTAATGGAGTCATTTGAACGAGTACATACCCTAATCCGGCTTTCTGCATCATGCTAAATCCTTTTTCACTTTGGTTGATCATGACCATGATTGCGCCACCTAATACGACTACCATTGCAACAGGGTAAGCGAGAGATTGAACTAACATAATGAGAGGATCAAAAGCATGAAGCATTTTGTCATACATGGCATCGGTTGGAGCTAATACTGGAAGGGATTCGGCAGCCATAGCAGGAGTGGATTGCATGAGTGGAGCAAAGGCTAGTGGTAAAAGTGATAGTCCGAATGAGACTGTTGCAGTTTTGGCTTTTTTGGCTGTGTGTACTTCGTAAGGTGATAATGAGTCGATGACCTCTACTTGATTATGGCGGTTCATGAATTCCTTTACTGACCATTTTTCTTCTTTACGTCTAAACATGATGGTTCCCCCTTAATAAAAATCTTTAGCCATAAAAACTTGTGTGTCTAACCCTTTTGACAGTGACATGATTTGTTTCCGTCTTAATTCTGTTGTGGTGATCCAGACGAATTTAGGAGGGATTTCAAATACTCCTGATTCGATTAATTTTCTGTAACGCTCTATCTTCCCTTTGTTTTTGGTCATTTTCTGTGTGTGGTCTACTTCTACAATATGATATCTCTTTTCACGTTGAAACAGTGCATCTGCTATCACCTTCACCACCTTTGGGACTTCTAGCTTTATTTCATTTCTCCAAGTAGAAGGGCACCCATAAGCGATAAAAAGAGAATTTCTCATAATGTAGTGTCTAGCCTGTGCAGTTTTCTTCAAGACTTTGGTTGCTCCTACTCGTTCCCTTCCTTCTTTATTAAGATAATAGATATACTCACCATCTTTAAAATGACTCAAAAATTCGCTCATTCTCTGCAATACTCTTGAAGCGTTACGGTCTGTTCCTAAGTTGTGAAGTATTTGCAATTGGGATCTATTAAGATAGTCCAGTTTCTTCAATGATAAGAGTATGTTTTCTTCCCTTTGCTTCCAGGTCACTTCTCGTTTCATTCATGTCAACCCTTTCCTTTCTCGGTCTGATGTTGATGTGAGGTTGTATCGTTTTGTTTATATTGTCATTTGTGATATAAGGCGTTTGCACCTCAATTAAACCTAAATCTTTGTATAAAGCTCTGCCTTGTATAGGAGGAAGTTTTTCTGCCCCACCTTGATCTAATACCACCCCACTAGCTGTTGCGGTATCTAAGACAAAAGATAATCTGCCAATACAGTTTCTTTTCACTTGGGAACTTACTGTTTCGACTGTTGGGTATTGTGTGGTATAGATTAATCGTAATCCTGCAGCTCTTCCTTTCCTGGCAATATCTTTTAATAGCTCTTGGCAATCCTTATTGTCTGCCATGTCTGCAGCTTCATCTATAATGATGAAATGCCTTTTAGCAAATCCTGCATCTTTAACATTGGAATGGCCTTTATCCAATAATATTGCTGTTACACGTTTCATTTCATCAACTGCTGATTGCAGGGCTTCTTTTGCTTCCTCTACATTGGTTGCGTAGGCTTTCACCTGTTTTAACTTCCTATATCGGTTGAACTCTAAACCACCTTTTAAATCAATAAGCGTAAAGGTTACGTCATCTGGTTTATTAATAAGAAGGGTATTAATAGTGCAGTTTACCCAATTGGATTTCCCAAAATCAGTTGTTCCGGCCACAATGATATGTGCTTTCTTTTCAAAATCATGAATGATTAATCCACTTCGACTTTTTCCTACAGGCACTTTCCACCCTGTAGTCATTCCAGGTTCAAAATCATATTTCTTAGGCAAAGGTTCATTGTAGACACGGATTTTCAACACCCCATCATAAGACATTTCAATTTCCTTTTTGAGTGTCTTTTTCTTGTTCAATAATTTCTTGATGTTTTGTATGATGGTTCGGTCAAGTTGCAAAGTTTTAAGATCTTGAAAGTTAATGTCTAAAATGGTTTGCTTGTTATTTAATCCATCTTGTAAATGACTTTTTTTATCTTCAAAATCCTTAAAACTTAATCCTAGGGGAATTCGATAAGCGTATTCTGTTCCTACTATGTCTTTCCCATCTTTGATTTTTGATTTTCGTAATAACTGCATATTGCGTTTCTTTTTATCCTCTGTAATCGTCAATCCGTTGTTGTTGCAAATTCTCTGAATTTTTGCTGCATCATCTCCCCTACCGTTTTGTTTTAAATAAGAATAACCAGCCAAACCACCAGCAAAGATTGATGTTGTAATCTCAAATAACATTCAGCCACCACCACCCTTAGATATACGAAGTATAGTCCTTGATTGAAAGACTCATTTTAAAATCAAAAAACTTTGACATTGCTATAAAAAAGGAGTCTTTTTAAAAGTCTCTACAAGAAATCTGAAAAGACTACTAGAATCGACAGTTAGAAGGTTTTTTAATTGGTCATTTGACTAGTTTTTTAAATAGTATTCTGATTAGACATTTTTATTGCGTGTCCTGCACAAAAAAATAGGCAAATTTGCAAAAGAAATTGTGAAAGGAATTCGGACAGTAAGTGTGGAAAGTATTAATCAAGGTGATAAACATGAAGTCTAATATAGGGAAAATGATTAAGGGATCTCCTTTTAAAAGGGAATACATACAAAAAGAATTGAACGTTTCAAGGAATACGTTATCGAATTGGTGTACAGGGAAAACACACCCTTCTGCACCGGAATTATTTAAGTTAGCTGAATTATTAGGGTGTAAAGTCGATGATCTATATGAAACAGAAAAAAACCCTCCAAATTAGGAGGGCATTTCTTATTCTTCTCTAATATAAATGGTCCAGCCATACTTTTGTTTTAGCTCTACAGCCATTTTCTCGGCTGTTTCTTTATCGCTGAAGGTTCCTGTGAATAAGCGATACTTCTTTTCTACTGTGGCTGTTTTGACTTTAGGATTGATGACCTCTAAGGCAGCATTGCGAACATCTTCTAATTTAAAGTTTTTACCTGGGCATGAGGTTTTCGCTAAGTCTTTATGTCTGATCACATCATTTAGGGTTAAACCGTAATCTTTCACAAGTTGAGAAATGAGCCATCCACCGGCTTGAATTTGTTCGGCTGTCATTTCTTGCTCGTCAAAGTTTCCTTGGAAGCAGATGCCTAATGTGTGGTCATTATGGCCAGAACAATGAGCACCTATGTTTTTCCCTCTACCCTCAATGATTCGCCCATCAAAGGTAATGAAATAGTTATACCCTATCCCATTCCATCGCTTCGTGTTTTTGTGGTATTCGTGGATATCCTCTATCCCCCATGTTTTGTGTGCAGGATGATGTAGGACTAGCTTGTCCACTTTCTTGATTGGAGTGAGAGGTTCACGAAAGGATAAGTTACTCTTTTCGATTTTCATCTTTTTCCTCCTCCTGAATGACCTGTAGTTTATCTGTGATGATTTTAGGCACTTTAATGCCGATTTGAGCAGCGTTTTCCGTGATGGATAGTATTTCATTTACAAGGTAAAAAATCACGGTGGATAAGGCGATAGCACCGTTTAATTGCAAGATAACATCCACGATATTGGCTGCAATGATAATCCCAAACACGGCAATCTTCCGAACATAGCCGAAGTACGCATTTCGACTTCTTAGTTTCTTTTCTTTCCATGCCTTGATGACACCTGTGAAGATATCAATCGCCATCGCCAGGAGTAATAAGTCTAAGAATTTTACGTTTCCGAATAGGTAGCTGTGTACAATTTGTAAATCCATTTTCATTCCCCCAAATAAAAAAGCCAACCCATTAAGAGTCGGCTTTCCTGTCTTTTGATTCTAAATAAGTTGCTTTGATTGTTCTTACGATCCATCTTATAAACCAATACATCCAAATGAACCCAACAATTACAAAGCCTATAAGGATAATTGGAACGATAACGTAATAATGAACATAATCGAAGACGATTAATGCTCCAATTATTACTATCAATCCCACAATCATCAAAAACCCATCACTAAAAAGGTTTCCAATCCCTTTAATTAACTTCATAAAGTCACTCTCCGGTTGATAACATGTTCACACTTCTTGCCATTTCGGTAATTTGTTCGTTTAAATCCTTGATTAGTTGTGCTTTGGTTTCACCATCTAACGTTGTGCTGTTTAAAATGTCTTTTTTCTCTTTCTGAAGATCACTAATAGCTTTGTACGTTTTCTCTACAACAGCTTTTTCACCAGCAAGTTGGAATTGTTCTCCTTGCGTCTTTTTCATACTTCTTAGCTTTTCGAATCTTTCATAGAAATCGTTAGTAGGTTTGTTATTCCCTTCAAGATTTCTAACAACTAATGAACGTATGAAAGGAGTAGTCTGATTCCCTCTATCTGGTCTTTCAGGGATATTAGGATTCAATCTACCTATAAGGGCATCAATCCCCTCATTAACTGATGTTCCTAAAGTGCCTGTATACCCTCTCACTAACTGATCAATGTCTTTAGGTGAGATTTCTGTATTAGGATTAACCCTAGAATAAAGGTCGGCTGTTTTAATGGCAAATTGAGAATTATAAGCGTTGTAACGATCTTTAGCCGGAAGCATTTCATCAGCCATCGAATCAATAGCATTCCCTGTAAAGAAATTCTTGTTGGTATACACTTCTAACAATGGCTTAACAGCAGTAGGAATTAATTCAGGAACAAATGTCTTTGCTACCTCTTCGATAAATCCGTCAAATTCACCACCCTCATTGTTGTAAAATTTATCAAGACCTCTCTCTACACTTGCACCAAATAAGATACCCGCTTCAAATGGTTTAGGGAGTTTAATGATTTCTTCTCCAGTATTAATAAACCAGTTTTTATCTCGTTCTTCTTCGGGTAAATCTTTAAACCATTGTTGATCTTTGTTCACATGATACAATGCTACTGTTGGAGCGACAACATATAAACCTAAGTTTCTTGCTGTTTTTACAGGTTGGTCTTTGAATGAGCGAGCCAATACATCCAAACCTTGTAAAGATGCATTAAAAAACGCTGTCATTTGGTTGATTTGTCTACCCCACGCACCCGCTCTGTTAAAATCCATCGTAGAACGAGCATCGTAAGCAGCTTGTTCCATTGTTTCACCTTTTTTAACTGCTCTTTTCATGTGACCAATACGAGTCATCATTTCCGAAAATTCCCCAACTTTTCGCAATGGTTCTAGTAATAAAGAAGGATCTTTAGCTAACTTCTTTAACTTCTCCATCACAGGTACATTTCCCTTTAATTCACGGATGGTTTTTAAAGTGTTAGCTCGGTCAATATTGTGTAATACGCTTATATTCCCTCCGTTACGAGTATATGCGTTAATTAACTCACTATTGCCTTTCCTACCCTTTATTATTTCAGAAGCCCCTAAAACAGCATCGTAAAACGGTATATAGCCCTTTTGAGAAGTAACACCGGTTGTTAATTGATCACGAAGGAAGTTTCTAAGAGCAAAGTCTGGGGATAAGGTGATTCCAGCTCTTAACATTCGAACAGGCATATTAATAATATTCATCCACGCAGGAAGAGCTTTGGTATCCAATGCCATCATGCTATCGAATAACATTTTGTCTTTGACCTGGATTTTATATTTATTCCCATTTTCATAGACATAAATAATATTGTTATCCCCTTCTTTTGCACGGAACAACTCATTAATCTTTTCAGGGATCTCATTATCTGTTGCATTGGCGATATTATCCGCATCTTTCATTACTTTGAGAGCTGCGTTTTCTTCCATTTCGATAATATTCCCGAATATATTATCTTCCGGCATATCTCGTAAGTGATTTAATACTGCCATCCCTGCCTTATTTCGTTCAGCCATGTTGTTATAAACGTATTGACGTTTAACCGTTGTTTCAAATGGTGAAATGATTTGACGTTCACTGCCTGTACGTTTTTTGACAGGGTTTCCTACATTAGCGAAGCGTTTTCTTAATCCTTCTTTGCCAGGAGTGAAGTTTTCAATCCCTTCATCCATGACACGTTCCATTGGAACATAATTAGGGTTATTTTCTTCCATTTGTTTGATTTGAGCATCGTTAAATATCCCACCTTCTTTTAGGATATTTCGTTGATTTTTCAAATAAGCATAGAATTCCTCTGCTTCTTGAACAATGTTAGGGTTTTCTAACTCCATTTGTTTAGTGGCAACATTGGATAATTCTAATTGGTTTAATCCATCTGTTTTTAAAGCGACCATACCCCTAGCGTCATAATCTAATATCCCTTTTGCCACTAGATAGGTTTCTAGTTTGTCAGGATCTTTAGACTGTTGAAGGATATCGGTAAAGCTATTACCTACCTTTACGCCATTGGCATCAAAGAATCCACGTTCTAACTCCTGTTGAGCCTTTGCACTGGCACCCCTTGAACGGTGAGCTGTAGCAATCGCACTGTCTGAATCACGAACATTTTTCCCTTTCGCTTTATCCAATCGAGCCAATCCATAAACATCATCAAACATATTATAGTAGGTTCGATCTCCAAACCCCTTCACACGTTGTCCGATTGATAATTTAGGCGTAGGTTTTACTTCACGACTGATTAGATTGTCAATGTGTTGCACACTGTCATAACCCTTCGGTACAGGCTTAGCGTTTGCGTTAGCGACTTTTATTAATGGTGGCTCACCATTTGCTAAGGATTCAATAGGTTCATAATCTCTGCCTACTCTTAATCGGTTTAAAGAAGGTTGAGGGTTAGGTGTAATTGGTTCTGATAATCGAGTAGCCGCCACTTCTGGCTCTGGTTTTGGTTTAGATATACTCATCATTCGATTATAGAAATCATCAGTCATGTTGCTTGGTTGAGTAGGATTAGACTTAGGTTTAAGTTTGTTTAAAGCACTTTCGCTCGGCTTACCTGTGTAAGTAGGAACATCCCCTTTAGCCAACTTCCCCCACTGCTTAGAAGCCACACTTCCTAATCCATGTAACAAAGGATCTGCGACTGCTCCAGCCCCTACACCGATTCCAACATGAGCAGCGTTTTGTTTCCAATTGTAATCGTCTGGATTTAACCCTTCACGAATCCCCACTTCAGCAGCACCCATAGCACCACCGACAATGGCACCTTCTTTACCGATCTGAGCGAGTTTGGATAATCCTTTTGTGCCTTGTTTGGCTCCTAATCCGACTGCTTTAACTCCTTTGACTGCACCAATACCCGGAATGATATACCCTAAACCAGAGGAAATCATATCCTTTCCTCCACCCTCGCCTATCTTACGTTCAGAGGTATAGGAAGGAGTACGGTCATTCACCTTTTTATCAAGGTTGCTCATGATTCCTAAAGTGGTAGAATCTACAAAACGATTGGCTCCACGACTCACTTCTTTGGCAGTATTGGAACGTTCCCCTTTTAAATAGGTATTCACCGCATCTTTGGCACTGATTTTATCAAAAGGATTGAAGAAATCCTCTGCCGCTTTCGCTGCTCTACCTATTTCAGATTTTTTCAGCTTGTCTAAAAAGCCAGGGGATTTCTTTTTCTCCTGTTCCTTTTCCTTCGCCTTATTCGCTTGTCGCTTCGATTCAGCCATTGCATATTCAGGTGTCTTTTTCCCCGCTTCAATCTTCTTACGTTCTTTCATCTGATTCTCACGAGTTGGTAAATGACCGCCACGACCTTGTGCATGGACTTTCTCTTGTTGTTTCGTGATTTCCCCTCTAGCCTTTAATTTGGCTTCAAAGGTTTTCTTGCTTGTTCCGTATAGAGCTTCTTCTTCCGCAAGTTTCTTTGCTTCTTTTTCTGCTTTCTCAATGGCTTTCTTGCGGACTTTGTATTCTTCCTTTGCAATTTCCGCATCTGCCTTTGTTTTACCTATACTACGAGCAGAAGAAAGGCCAGAGTCATACGCTCCGGCACCAAATCTTTGGTCAAAGGTTTTCTTGTATTTATCTTTATCAAATTTGGAAGGCAAAATATTCACCGCCTTTTTAAATTAAAAAGAGAAGTAGAATAAACTACTTCCCTCATACATCGTTTAATTTCGCTTTTTCTCCACGATATTTTATGGCAGCATCATTGGGAAATCAATACCAATGATTAGCATCCCAAAAGGCAAGAGCTTTATCTGGAGTTTTATATTTATCTTTGACATACTGTGCCATCATCACTAACTGATGAACAGGATTGTCATAATCTAAACCTGTCTTTTTCTCATATGCGGCACGAGTATCTTTAATGAATTGTCCATATCCGTAGGCTGTACTTTTCGGATTATCCGCTTTTGGATTCCATGAGGATTCACGACCTACTAATTCAGTAAGAGAAGTAGCCCATGATGAAGGAACACCTAGTTTAATCGCTTCATTCAAATGAGTTTGATAGGTTTTGAACGATGAACTTTTTCCTGATTGACCTGTGGTTTTGTAGTTGTTCTTGTACCCACCACCTTCCCCTACCCCATTAAAACCCGATTTGTAGTAGTCTAATTCGGCTTGGCTTTGACCTTTGGCTAACTCGCCTTGGTATTCAAGAGCGAATAAATCCCATGCTTTATCTTCGCCATACTTTTTAATCGTCCAATCCATTTGTGCTTTATCAGAAGCTGACATATTGTTGAATGTAATCTTTCTCCATTCCACATCTTTCGCTCGGTCATATCTTGAAGCATCGTACTCTCGTTTTCTCCAGTAATCGTCAATTGCGTCACGATTAGATTGATAATCACGTTTGTATTTGGTTTCATCTGCGTATCTCGCATCATCAATGGCATCACGCCCTGTTTGATAGTCCCACTCTTTGTTTCTCCATTGATCGTTTATTGAATCTCTATTCTTTCCATATTCGAACTCTGATTGCCATCTTCCATCCATCACACCGTCTCTGCCTTTTTGGTAGTCGAAATTACGTCCATCTGTAAATACGGACCAATCAAATTGTTTGTTTCTGAAATCTACGTCTTGTTGACGTTCTAACACCGCTTGGGCTAGTTGAGAAATCTTGGCAGCACGTTCGGCTTCCATATCGGCTAAGTTGCCTTGTGTCGCTATGGCAATCTTATTCAGTTGGTCAGCAGCTAATCCACTGTGAGATAATCCACGAGCTGAAGCGACCTGTGAAGCATCCAATTCATTCTGATACTTCTGCCCTTTTAACGCTTCGACTGCACGTTGATAGAGTGGGTCTACTTGGCCTTGAACTTGTTTCAATGCATCTTGATAAGAGAATCCACCAGAAGGTGAGCTTGTAGGGAATCCTCCGCTTGATGGTGCGGTTCCAGTTCCTCCTGTTGGCGCATTTCCTGTAGGTGTTCCTGTACCTCCACCGCTTTGAGGTGCATTGGCAGTTTGGTATTGACCTCCACCTTGGGCATAGTTCATCAATGCTGCAAGATACGGATCGTTAATGTTACGAGCTGCAGCTAATGCATCCCCTTGTAAAAATTGTTCCTGTGCATCCAACACCCTCATGCCTAACTCTGGATTGTCTTGGAATACAGGGTTGTCGTACCACATACGAGGTTGTTCATATCCATTGGTCCATACATTCGGATTGTTGTAGTTAGAATTCATCCAAGAATCGCTTGCTTGTGGGATTCCGTAGTTATTACTTTGGCCCACACCATTCATGCCTACAATGTATGGGATTCCACCAGAAGCTCCTACCGGTGCATTGTTAAAGTCTGTCACCCATTCTTTTAATCGGTTTTCCCAACTTGCTTTTTCCTGTGGTGTTTTCGCTTCTTTAATGGCATCCATAGTGGATTCAATATACTGTTTGTAATAATCTTTATTCTTAACAGCATTTCCATCAGCCCCTGTGTTGTAATGCATAGGAGCCTGTTTTGCTTGGAAATTATCGTATCCTTGCCAGTTGCCTGTTTTTAATGCATCTAGGATGGAGCCTTGACGTTGATTATTCACATCATACAAAGGATTGATGGATCGTAATTCCTGTTCATCATTCACATATCGATGAATATCTGAACCTGGGTCTTTTACCCATGTATGATAATTCGATACAGGGTTATCCGCTTTAGGTGCTAGATTAGGCGGTGTCCATGTTGACGGGTTTTGCGTTCCGTTCGATTTTTGAGGAATAACATAATCCTTCCCTGTAAGGTTTTTATAGTGACTCAATTGATGCGTTAAATCCATCCCTGAGTTGACACGATTCTGAATAACGGATTCTGTACGATTAATTTCCTCATTCCTATCTGTGTACCCTTTTGGCTGACCTGCATTACCGAACCCTACGCCATATCCATATCCTGCTGAAGCATTCGCTTGCTTAGGTTGAGAAGTTGGTGTTGGTTGTGATACCACAGGCTTTGTATAGGTAGGTGCCTTATACGTTGGTGTGCTTGGCGGAGTCACCACAGGTTTAGTCGTTACAGGCTTGGGCGCTGCTTTAGCGTATTGGTCATACAACGCTTGTTTTTCAGGAGTGGTTGAATCCATTTTTTCTCCTGCTTTGGCTTTTCGAATTACTTCGTTTCGGATAAAGTCATTCATTGTGGCCATATATTCACCCCTTTATATAAAAAAAGAGTGAGGAATCATCCCTCACCCTTAATAAATTTATGTTAGACCGCTTGTGGAGTGGCTAAAATCGTAACAGCTTCCTCTTGGGTAATGTACCCCTTTGCTAAAGCGTTTTGAACATAAGTTTCGTCTTTTCCCATGATCCATTGATTTAAAATAAAATTGTATAGTCTACTCATGGTAGTACCTCCTATAAACCTAGTAAAATATTGGTTGCTTCTTCTAATGCTGTTAGACGGTCTTCTAATGAAGGGGATTTTAAAATCTCCTCAAAAATTGGAGGATTCATTTTAACTACTTTTTCAATAGTTCCATTATCATATTCAGTAATAATATAGTTCCCTTCTTCTGTTTGTCTTTTAATAGACATATTAGACCTCCAATCTGTAAACTATAGCCGTATCTATAGCTTGGTCAGCACCTACCCATAAATTGGTGTATTCAATTCTCAAAGATTGATTAAAAATAAGTGGACACGGAATAGAATACACATCAGCAGACATATTGACAGCCGCAATCATAGGGAGGTCAACTTTTTTAATATTTTGTTGTCTATAATCCGTCCCAAGAAAACTAGGGACTCCGCTAGTCCATGTAGAAGCAGAATAAGTAGATTTTACAAACGTTTCATCAACTAACCCTATAACTGGTTGGTTAAGAATGGTGCGAGAATGATAAACAGAAACTCCGTCAATTATGATATTTATTCTTTGTTCAGAAGTGTGCCCCGCTAAACGAAAAATAACTTGGTCTAATGCTCCCTTGCCTACCACATCAAGAATTATAGTTGGGGTACTTGCTATAGTATTAACAGTCCCCACTTTACTCTTAGGTAAATACTTAGGAATTCCACCACCTGAAGGTTTACTCAACCCCATTCGCTACACCCCCAACACTCGGACATTACCTGTTCCTGCTGTCCGTTTAAATTTTATGACTGTAGCCTTTTTATTAAAGTCGGATAAGGTTTCTCCGCCCTTTAAAGTAATAACCCCATTCAGGCCACTCCCACTATCTGCGGTAGTCCCTGTATTAAAGGCTATGATTAAATCATTGGTCGGATCGTCATTACTGATATATTTAAAATTGGTTACTTGAAAAGGTAGAGTAATAACGACTTCCGCAGTTCCAATACTTTGATTATAATGACAATGATTGTCGAAGCTCGGATAACCCAAATACATTTTGTCTCCGATTGCCATCTTATAAGACCTCCTCTATAAACAACTTGCCGTTTTCTATCCCAAACTTGAATTTTGCATTTGTTACAGTGTCGGTGATTTTTTGTGGATCAAAAGCTAATTTCGTACTTGTAATCGAACCATCAGGAATCTGTCCCAGTACCGTCTGATTGATTTTGTCGTTTAATGATTCCAACGTGACTTGAACATTTGCCGAAGATATCCCTGTAATTGGATTAGTTCCAATTTCACTAGCCCCACCACTACCTTTTAATTGGTTGATTTCATTGCCTTTTGTTGTTATTTGGTCTTGTAAGTTTTTTAAATCGTTATTGCTGACATGTTTATCTCTGGTTGAGTCAGAAGATGTTGGGTCAACTCCTTTAGCCTTGTGATTGACTACATCCGCATCTAAAACATTGTGACCATTGACTAGGTTGTTGAGCTCATCATCCATCTGTTGAGCAGGAGCCTTTTGTCCATCTTGAAAATCATACTGTCTTTGTAATTGAGCCACGTTATCACCCCTTTATGGCTTTTTCAATTTATATTGAAGCGCAAACCCATATAACATAAATGGTTCATCGAGTTTGTCATTAGTAAAAATTAATTGTAGATGTTTACCTCGTAATTGGATGCGTAACTCATTCTGTACGACTTCCTTATAACCCCAATGCATTTGACCCCACACTGCTTCGCCCCATATAAAGGATTGATCCGTAGATACATCGACTATATCCCGAATGAGGTAATCAATTTGAGCTTTCACATTGAAGGTGGAGGATTTCACGTCATACTGTTGCGCTACCGTCCAAAGCTTTTTGAATTTCTTATCCTGGACATCGTAATCAAAGTCAAAATTCTTTGTCATCATCTTGAACTCAATTGGAACTCCATCATCATTGAAGATGGTTTCATCAAATTGATAGACATATCCACTGTTTGAGCCAAAAAATAAAACCCCATCTCGATTCAAGAAGGAGTTTGCTTTGATATTCGTCCAGACTGTCCATCCATCCAATAACGTGTCATAAACAAGCGTTGTGCCATCTGGAAAGGATAAATAGTATCTATCTTTAAAGAATGTACCGACAGCTTTCTCTTTATCTGCTCTCGATATCTTTTTGAGTGTGTTTTCTACATTCTCACTCACTACCTTCGCAGATATAAAGTTTTTATCAGTCGCATACATCCTGTAAACATGGTCATCAGAAAGATAAAACAGGTCATTTCCTACAATTTGTACGCTATTAGGAGCAATACACCCTGTAGGCACGTTGATTTGGTACATCTCATAGTCCGTAATCGCCCGGCCATCACCGTATAGTATCCAAATAGACCGTTTGCATAATACGACTAAGGCATCCCTAAACACTTCTAATTGCATAATTTCATCATTATCCGTAGTGGCAAAGTCAATAAAGAAGGTAGCAGGGAAATAGTTATAGGTCGCATATCCAATTTTTGGGTCATGATGACAGAAACTTAAACGATTCTTTACGTCTGGATGAGCTGCAGCAAAGATACGGTCTTTCTTGATAGCCAACGCTCTAAATTTCGTTAGGTTAGCCAAATCATTTAAACCAGGATCAGTTTGTTGTTCAGTAGTTGCAGTATGAGGTGTTACTTCCGATATATTTGTACCGTCATAGGCCTTCAATTTGCCACCGTCAGCGATTAAGACTATATCCTTCACATCTTTATCCTTGTAACTGATAATCTGCGTGTTATCGCTTGATAAGGCGGTAATCACGTTAAATGGAATAGCTGTCAGAGTGCCTGCAGTATCCTTATACAGCTTCTTATCCGATACAGATAGAAACTCTTTTGTTCCATCCTTCTTATGAAGCGTATACATATTGTTGATAGGCTTTGGTAACAGATTAGAATACTTCTTATACCCAAACCTCTTAGAGACATATCCACGTCCTATGATGGCATTCTTCGCTTCTACGAGTGCATTGTTTTCGATGATGTTCGGAGCATCCTTATCATTCTGCCCTTTTGAGAAATCTCGTAAGGTAAAGAGATATTTTTTCGCCATCTATCTCACCTACCAGTACACATCTTGGATTTGATAAATCTCACCTGTTTGGCTGAAGGTGATGAACTGCTCACGCCTTGCGTAATACTCATTCATGGCAATGGCTTGCATGGATTCCTCTTCATCTTGATACTTCGCTTTAGCGACTGCATACAAGACTAATAGATCGTGATACTCGCTTGGAATGACAGGTTCATCATCTGGATTGACTAAACGTGGCAACTTGGCATGATAATAGAGCGTTAATTCTCCTGCTTCTTTTGGTACAGGTTGAAGAATCAACGTATTGCCCCATTTCTTATAGCCTCTGTTGTAGGTGTCATCCATCGGCAAGAGTGCCAATTCACGCTTTATTCCTTCATCAAACAAGTGTTCAAGGTTTCGAAAGTCAGAGGGTAACTCATAATTTTTCTGGTCAATGACGGTTTGAATCGTGGCTATCTTCTTATGCTTGGCATACGGTGTTAAATCGTCAATCGCTCGATTCAACCAACCAGTTATATCTGCATTGGATAATGTATCATCGATGTCTTTGCTTACTTCTTGGATCAACTGTGAGAGCTTCATCTACTCACCCCCTAAATAAAAAAAGAGCAGGAACTATATAAGCCCTGCTTGTTCTAAAATATCAGCTACCGTTTCAGGTACTTCTACCGTTTTACCTAATTGAATTTGATAGATATAGCCATTAACTTGTACAGGATGGAAAGGCCATTCTACATTTTTTCCAGCCTTTTCTTGTGCTTCTAGCTTTTGTTTCATTTCAGCACTCAACGGTAACTTGATACGCACTTTTGGTTGTGCCGCTAACAATTTCCCTGTTTCATCTGTGATTTTATCCATTTCACCATCGTTTAAAATTGCTTTTTCTTTTGCCATGTTCATTCATCCTTTCAATTTTTAATCATAATAAAAAGGAGGGAGATTGCTCTCCCCCCTCACTCATTAACCGGAAACTGTATGCTCGATACGAACGCAAGCTAGTTCTTCAAGGCGTACCACTGTGAATAGTGCTTTCCACCTGCTGTTACTTGATAACCTAATGTGATATAATAGAACCATACAATCAATTTGCAACTAAATTGTAGAAAAGGAGTGATTGTATGAAGAAACCCACTAAAGAACAATTGATGGAAGATGTATTATCCGATTTAAGTTGGCAACAAATTGCCGAGAAATACGGATATACAGACAGCAGATTCTTACGGAAATGGGCAAAAATTTGGGATTTGCCACCAAGACGTAAGTTTATCAAACCATCCAAAGAGCAATTAGTAGATTTAATCTTTAACCAAAAGTTAAACATTAATCAAATAGCTCAATCACTCGGATATTCCGAAGGAGGTTGGTCTAATGTATATGCCTACTGTAGAGAATATGGTATTGAATTTGATCTGCGCCCTAATGCCGAATTAAGAGAAATTCCATTTACCAAAGAACAACAATCTATTATTATCGGAACTTTATTAGGCGATGGATATTTACGCCCTAATAGAAGTGGTACATGTTGTCTAGTAATGGGGCACGGAGAAAAGCAATATGATTATTTATTATGGAAAAAAGAAAAGTTTGGTCATTTCATTATTTCCGACAAACCTTATCATGCAAAAAAAGAATCGGTTCATAATCATGCTCCGTTTTTTACTATCAACACCGTTACCCATCCTTATTTAACCGAATTGAGAACAAAGTTTTATCCGAATGAGATTAAAACAATTTCCGAAGAATGGTTAAAACAAGTCGATGAATTAGCATTAGCTGTTTGGTTTATGGATGACGGTTCTCTTAACAAGAGATATGGAACAATGACTTTTTGTACAAACGGTTTTACTTACAACGAACACATTCTTATGAAAGATTGGTTTCAAGACCGTTGGGGTTTATCTACTGCCATTGACCATATTAAAAGCAGAAATCAATTCAACATCAGACTACATCGTTCATCATCTAGGAGACTAAGAGAAATTATTTCCCCATACGTTCCAAGTTCTATGAAATATAAAGTGGTTTTCAAACATTAGGCGGGCAGATCATTTCTGTCTGCCTCTCCCGTTTCATGATTCGATTATTGCGGGAGGTCGGACTATCGCATCTACTGAATTTCAGTAGCCCATTCATTTAGTCTCTCAGGCTGCACGGTTTCCCTGCTTGCCCCCTGTTATCCTTCTCAGGAACTCCAAGTCAATTAGAACGGGTTTTACTCGGGCTGGATTTAAGCAGCTAGGGTGTAACCCGAGGTCGCAATTTGGTCTAATGGATCGGCTGTTCCTGCTGAACCATGTGGCTTGATAATGTTTTGTACGGAACCAGAACTTGCAATATCGACCATTCCATAGAAGTCTTTACCGAATACAAGTGTAGCGTATACATCTACCCCTGCAGCTCCTGCGCCTGTAAACTTCTTAGCAAAGGATGTTTCGATGAAACGAACGCCATATAAACGCCCCACTTCACCATCAAAGATTTGTTTTCCGCCAGCATACTTGGACACTTCTTCCCATTTCGTATCGGATTGAAGGTCATATACTGCACCTGGCTCTACGATAGCGACATAATCGCCACCCTCTAAAGGTTTCACATTCGCACGCTTTAGTGTACGTTTTGCTTTGCGGATTTCAGCAACTGTTAGGTTATCCCCTGCTGCAACTGTCACACGAGAAACACGACCATTCGCATATTGGACTGAAGTGCCCGCTACCAGGATATCACGAGCAATGATATCTAATGTTTGTGCTGCTTGCTCTCCTAATAGGTCCGATGTTTCATCTAAGACTGGATCAATAGCAGTAAGGTCTAGTACGTCAGAAACTTCGACATAATCACCATATTGATTGACTGTACCTGTCTTTTGAGTCATGTTCAACGCATTCCCTGCTGGCTTAACCCCTTCAGTCAATGGTGTAGTCGCAGGCGTTAAAGCTGTGAATTGACGGAAATTAATAGTCTTACCACCATTCTTAGGTAGTGGTCGTTTTTGAGCAAATTTCAAGTGAAATAGTTCCGGTAATAATCGAGAAAGTAATTTTTTATCATAATACGTTTGCATAGTTGGCGATAAGCCAGCTGTTCCAGTAGTGTGTACTGCCATAGTGTATCATCTCCTAAAATGTGATTCTTTCCCCTCGCTGAACACGAGTAGAAAGCTCTTCAATTTCTTTTAAACTCATGTTAGATGGATCAAAGTTGATATTAGAGGGTTGTCCATTGCCTGCAAGTACTTGCTTTTCTCCCCTACCCGTAACCCTTGCTAATACCTCTTGTTCCTTTTGCTTGCCTAGATTGTTAAAGCGATCTTCATAGCTTACGAGCTTGTAAGCATCTTCTAATTTGTAACCATTTTGAATGGCTAACTCGAATATTTGCGGTTCGTATTGAGAGAAATCTTCATACTTCGTACGCAAGTCATTGACTTCTCTTTCTACTTGGCTCGCAATTTCACGCTGTTTATATGTTTGTAGTTCTTGTTCTAATGACGATAGTTTTTGGTTGAAAGGCTGAAGCTTTTCTTCGTAAAACTCCTTTTCAACTCCAAATTCTTGTGCTTGTCGAGCAATTTCTTCCTGCCTTTTGACTTTAGCAGTAGCTTGAAAGAGATCTTCAACACTTTGATAGCCTGTAAGAGAAGCGATTTCTTGCAATCGTTGCTCATATTCGGTAGCACGTTGTTGCACTTTATCGTAATTCAAGCCCTTTTGAATGTAAGAAGGTGCTTCATCACGCTTAATACGAACATTTTCTTTGTTGTATTTCACTTCAAAGAAATCATCATCCTCTGGTGGGGATGGGTCAATTGGTTCTACAGGCTCAATAGGGTCTGTTGGTGGTTCGATTGGGTCAGACGGTTCAATTGGCTCTGGTGGTAATTCCTCACTAAAAAACTGTAAATCTAACTTTAATAGATCGCTATGGTTGGCGAGTGATTTCATTCTTAAAACTCCTTTCAGCTATGGTAGGCTGATAAATTGGTATAAAAATAGGCTAAGGAAGTCTCATCCCTAGCCCGTTAATTAATTCCTTTATTGGCAGTTTGGAGTAAAAACCCTAACAACTCCCAAATTTTATTTTTGATACGGTTTAAACAAATTTCTGCGCCCATCTTCTCACAATAGTTAGCAGGATCTACACAAGACGATGACTCAACAATTTCAAAACCATTAACAAGTGTAGCTCTTACGACTGTAGTTTTTTCTCCAAGAGTATTAACACTAACTTCTTTAATGAATGAATCAACGTTTTGTTGAGTGATAGAATTGTTATCCCCAATTTGCATATATGAAGTTTCAAATACCTCATTTGGCGACCAACTTACATAACCGTCTGGATAAAGAATTTTATATCCTTCTTTCATAGGATCTTCATCACTCGGAATTTTCCATCCTCGAAAAGTGTTATAGTCGCCTAAACTCATAGGCTCAGCTTGAATTAATTTAAATCCGATATATTTTTTCATTTTACTTTCCCTCCAAAAATCCTATTATTATTCACCATTTAATCGATAAAGTATTTCTGACAAACAGGAATCCAGAACGGATAAGACATAGCTTGTATCATTAATTGTAGAATCTAAATTCAGGCTCGGGCTAGGTTCGCAACAATCGGATCCCTCCGTTTTACGAACACTATATAATTCACCGAAAATCTTTTCCGCTTTGTCTAGAACTTTTTGAGCGTTTCTGTGAAGTTGTTCAACTCTCACAATTAAAGGTTTGCTTTCTCCTGCCTCTATTGGGCAATTCATTGGTGTGGGTACCCCTATTCCTTTTTGCAACATATCCTTTTCCTCCTCATAATAAAAAGACCTATTGTTGAGGTCCTAAAATTGTTTGTAATATTTGTTCCTCGCTCATTCCCTGTTGTAGCATGAGTTGTACTTCATGTTGAATCTCTGGAGGTGCTTGTTGCATGATCATATCCAAATTCATTGGCGGTTGTGGTGGCATCATTGGCGGTTGCTCCATAGGCATAGGTGCGCCCATTGGCGGAGCTCCCATCGGTTGACCTGGTGGCGGTTGTTGTTGCGCCATACCTTCTTGTTCACGTAACCTCGCCACGATTCTATCCTTATTCGGCAACCCTTCTTGCATCTCTACGTATTCAGATGGTAGCAAGATTCCTTTATCAAATAGTTCTGAACCTAGTTGAGCAATATAAGCCTTACTTGTAGGGGTAGATGCACCAGCAGAAACCTTCACATCAAAATCTACTTCTGCAAACTCAATGGCGTTGAACTCTTTAAATTCAAATGTTCCATCTTCATCCATGACACGAATGTAACGGGTTTCGGTGTAGTTCTCTTTGATTAGTTCAATCATGAGCTCATACACATCTTTCACGGATTGATACAGGTTACGAGCAATTCCCTTAATCGGAATAGAGCCTTGTTCCTGTAATAGTTGTATAGCAGTAGCAGCAGTCACCCCATTAGGTGTTTCTCCTGTCATACTGTCATATACGCCCCCTATACGTTCAATGAACGTTTGTAGAAGGTCTGCTAATTTATATAAATCATTACTTAATGGTGGTGGCGTAACAATATGAACTGCATCCTTTGCATTTTTAGCATAAGAAACAATACCTGGCTTATTCTGCCACTGCTTTGCATTTAGACCGCTTGATGGGTCTATTAATGTGATTGGATTAGCATGTAACAATGCGTTGGTTGTCGGCAACTCCATTAACTTATTCAATAGCTTCTGATTCGCTATGATGTTCTTAGGCTCCCCAATGCCCCAAATGGATTTGCGATTCTTCTTCGCTACAAATGGTACAAATGGATATCTACCATGCTTGTAAACTTCTTTGATATCCTTCAGAATCTTACCGCCTGCAGCATACATAACATTGATCTTGTCTTTATCCTTGTACCAATATTCATAGAACATAACGGAATCTTTACGAGAGTTATTAGTTGGCCTGTCGTATAGCTCGGTTTCAAATGCTTGGTCAGGGTCGACCTTCGTATTGAACTTCTTTTCAATCCATGAAATCGTTTTAGGTACCGCATAGATCATGTAACGCTGTTCCTCTACGCAAGTAGCTTGAGGATCGGTAAAAATATTACTCGGATCTGGAACACTGACAGCTATATCCCCAACAAATAGATTCCCCTTCTCTTGGCTCCCACCTGTAATGCTGTTATCCCAATACACCTTAAACCATCCAGTACCGAACAATAACCCTGTTCTTACTACTTGGTCGACTTTATCATCCAAGTCCACACGTTCAGCCACTACATCCGTTACCTGTGTGAATATCTTCGCTGCTTCTTCATCATCTTGGGCAGTCGGTAAGATTAATCCACTCGGCCTTTGGTTCGTAAGCTGTGGCGCTTTCTGGTCTACAATGTACGACACATAGTTGACAACGGGATCTGGTCGCCAAGATGGACGTTCCTTATTCCAATGCTTTGCTAAATAAAAATCGTCATACTCCCTCATTTCCTCCCTTAATGGTGCTAATGCTGAAAGGGATTCTCGAAAGTGCATGACGATTCGTTTATATTGGTCTTTTTCTGCCAATGGTTTCACCTCACAAGTCATTCCAATTGATTGTAGTATCTATATCATCCTGTAAAGCAAATGGAAGGTGTTTATCTTTGTTAGGGGTAAAGGTGGTATTCTCGAAATACTCATAATACTCCCCAACATAATTAGACATCACAAATAGAGCAATAGCTGAAGCCATTACTAAATCATCATGACACCCTTCCTGTGCGTTCGTACCCCCATCATCTTCTCGAATATAGGTGATACACTCGCTTATTAGGTCTTTATCTTTGGTTTCAATCAAGCTTTCTCTGATCATCCTTGCCATGTTATCAATGATTAATGGCTTGGTTTTACGATTGGTTAAGAATCCAAGCTCTTTAGTCGTCTTATCGCTTGTTTCGTCATATCGTTCCATTTGGAATACATTCGGATAGTTAAGATTCTTTAGCTTATTAATCGTAGTGAATCCGTGATTATTCTTTTCTGGTGCGATTAAGGCTGTATTGTAGTAGTAACCTAGTTTAGATAGTTCATCACCGAATAAGTCAGGATCAATATGTCCATGCCATTTCGCTACTTGTTTATAGGTTTTAATATCCCATACCGTAGCAGTCGAATAGTCACCATTAACCTTACCTTCTGATGTATCGGCACCAATGACATACCATCTGTTCGGCTGTGGTTGCTCCCATATTTCTAAATACCCTTTATCATCCGGTACCCATTTCTTATGCTCGATGTATCCTCTTTCACCTGGTACAGCTTTCGCATACCATTTATGGAGAGTTTGCACATCAAAGCGTGGTCTACCGGAAGTAAGGAACGCTTCTTCATCATGAGAAGGATATTCTTGTTTGAATTTCTCGACATCACCACCACAGTTATTACGGATGGCCCATCTTCTCCAAACAATTTGTTCATCTTTTAAATGATAAAGCTCTTTTAATTCTTGTTCTTCATCCGTTAGTGTGAATCCACTCGGCACTTCCATTTGATATTCATCGTGTTCATACCACGCAAAAAAGAGAGGAATGAAGTCATTCTCCCCTCGCTTGGCTTTCTGCCACATATCGTAGAAGTAACCACCTACCCCATTCGCTGTACTTTCAATAATAGCCATCGTATTTGGTGTGTTCGGTACTGCTTGCATAAGACCTAACATAACGGTGTCCGCATTATCCCAGAAAGCTACCTCTGATGCGTGAAGGTTATGAATCGTAGATGAACGCCCTGCATCCAAGTTCTTTGCAGTATCAATCTTAATCTTACTTCTTAATCCTGGATTGGTTTGTTTCTCGTTTAGATCAGGAGTAGGATTCTCAAAGATTAATTCCTTTGCATTAGAAGCCTTCTTCATCGGTCTTAGTGGTAAAGGCAATTCTTCATAAAATAGCTTAGACATAGAAAAAAGGTTTGTAGAAGCTTCTTCCTTGTGAGCAATAATAAAACTGTTGGTTAGTTTAGTTGTAGCTGTCTTGTGGAATATCCGTCCCTCTGTTAGAGTAGAAAATCCCATCTGACGAGCTTTCAATATGATAATACGGACAGGTTTACCCATCGCTTGAAGCTCATTGATTTTATCATTCAACCGTTTTTGAGAAGAGTTGAGTTTGAACTTGACTAAATCCCCTCGTTTAGTACGAATCTTCAACAGGGATTCCATGTACTTTTGTGAGTCTTTTAAGATGGCTTTAATCTTATCTATCGCACTCATAGGTCATCTAACAACTTTTCATAAGAGATAGAGCCACTGTGTTCAATACTCTGCTTATCTCTCCATTCAGAAGGTTTACGATTCTTTAACCAGAATATTTGAGCAGTCGTGTCCGGGTGGACTTCTTTAACCACTCGTCTAGTCTCTACCCCTTCTTCATATATTACCTCTTCATATGAATACCCTAGAGCTCGTTTAAGCAATGCATTCTCTACTTGGCGGTCTATTACCTCTTTACCTTTTTTTAAGGCGTTTGATATGTCAGAATACTTCTTCTTCCAATCATACAAGGTAGGTCGCTGTATGCCGATGTTATGAGCTATCTGTTCATCTGTAAGACCATCTCTCGCCCAACCTTCAATAAGCAGTAACCCTTCATCGGTTAGCCACTCTTCATACTTAGCCATTTACACCACCCTCTTACATTCTCTTTGATTCGATTTCATTCCAGTATTCCAGTTCTTCTGTCACACTCACAGGCTCATACTT
>NZ_QBBX01000003.1:192023-202658 GCF_003073175.1 Peribacillus acanthi | reverse complement strand
ACTGGCTCGGTTGTTGTTTCTTTATATTCCATATAATCTTTCGCCATAATGCGATCCAATAAATCCTTACGTTCGTCTTTGACCTGTTCTTCTCGCTTGATGATGAATACCAGAAGAAGTAATACTAAAGCAAATACCATGTATTCCATTCTCTATCCCCTACCTTTGCATCCTTTTAGTTTCTTCACGTCAATAGAAAAAGACCATTCCAACGGCAAATAGAATTCCTTTTTGCAATAGATACATTTGTATTTAGTTCCACCTGTAGAAGAGGTCCCTATACTTACATAACGATGATTTCTGAATCTTGATTTAATCCAATCAACCATCTTATCCACTCCATTCTTATTTCCTCTAAACAAGATACCCTTTATACTTTCCTGTGCCACCCCGGCAGGAAACCGTGTCACTAAGGACTGAAGATGAGCAAGCATATTTCGAATATCCTGTTTACAAAAAACAAATAAGCGACCGCCCCCACCCCATGACGTATGTTGTCGCTTGATTTCCCACTTATGACCATTATCGAACAGAAAAAAGACGATACCCCTGTTACCGAGTATCGCCTCTCCACCTTTTTACAAAACGCAGGATCGTTTTAGTGTTTATTGAATTTAAAAGGTATCATCAATGATTCCTTTTATACTCTCATGTTACTATGCTTTTATCAATATGTCAGTGGGTTCGTGGTGGGTTGTTTTCCCAATTCGTGAGGATACTTCTTTGATGTAATCGTAACTATATTGTAATTCTTCTGCGATTTCTTTTAATGACTTACATTGTACGAATCTCATGTAAAATACTTTGTATTCTAATCCTGCATATTGTTCTAACTGCTCCACAATCCGATTCCTTGCAGCTATTTTGATTAATAGTGTTTCTTGCATCTTTTCAATTTTATCTGACAGCTTATCGAATCGGGCTATCGCATTATCCATCGGCACAGTATTAAATAACCTACCACCGATATACCATTGCATTCGTTCTTTATCTGCCATTTCTATTTGTTCTTGGAGGATTTCTATGTCCAGTAGTAGATCATTGTATATTTGAAATGAATTCATCTATTTTCCCCCTGTGTTATCTATACTTTGCATTTTTACGGTTTAAACGTAAACTATAGTTTCGAACTATGCAGTTTCCTTTACATTTTCTTCGTAACCGCATTTTTTACAAACTATAATCTCGACCTCTACCCCATCCCATAACACTAGATATCCAGAGGAATAAACCATTTTATTTTTACATTTAGGACAATCTTTCAATGTTTTTCACTCCTTCGCTTTTTAGGTCAACAACAATTCGGAATTACCGAACAGTTGTAAAGTAAAACTTGATAACCGGACTATTGCTCTCCATCTTCTTTCTTAATCGCCTTAATCATGTCTTTCAATGTGTTCTGCATTCCTTGATAGGAAACCGCAATCCCTTTCCAGGTCACATAATACCCTTCATAAATCCCTGACTTTTCGAGGTTAATGCCCTCTTTTATCCGACTAGCATAGTTCGAGTCATTGATTGCCCTCTTATTCGTCTCACGCTCATATATATAACTTTGTCCACGCTCTGTACTGGCTCTACCAAAATAGAACTGATACTGGCTCTTGTAGTATCCTGCTATCTTCCACGCTTCACGCTCAGCACGATTGTAATAGTGTTCTAGTTTGGCAATCTGGAAGGGTGTGAGTGCATCTAGGTTTTCTTCATACGCATTGATGGATGTTAGGAGCTCATTATGTAGTTTGATCGCTAGTGCAGCTCCTTTAGGTAAATCCTCTTTGAATGCTTCCTTCAGTTCTTCGGGTGATAAGACTTCTTCTTGAATAGGTGGAGTCATTTGCTCACCACACTACTTCGGCATGAGCGATTTTAACGTGTTTCTTATCGTCACCATCTTTTACTAGATAATATATTTCCGACTTTTTTGGCGGTCCTTCTGTTTTAATTAATTCGAATTCCTCACCTACACGACTGTAATACCACCATCCGAACACGGTGTATTTATCAGCTTCAGGAATTTCTTTAATTCTAATATTCATCATTTCACCCTCTTCAGCTTTTTCCATTCATCTACTGAGATCCAACCGCCATACTTCTTCACATATTTCATCAGAGTTAGAGTGTAAGGATATTTCTTCTCAAACAATTTCCTCTTAATCTTAAAGTCTGCTGTTTCGAATCCTTTGACGTCTACTATTTCTATCCGACCATCAGTGTGTAATATTTCAAAATCAGCAATATACATAATGGGCCTATGCCATTTACCATCTTTTTTGAATCCTTCTTGTAACACAAAAGATGGTTGAAGATTAAATGCTTGGATTTCCCACCGCTCACACTTTTCTTTCAAGTGGAGGTAATACTCTGATTCTGTTTTGCTATCGAATGTAATGCCGTCAATGATTGTCTTCTTAGCGTGGTATTTGCTCATTTGCATTTACGCTCCTTCTCACTGACCGACCAATCATACATTCTCATAAACTCTAATCCTGTATTCTGCATTTCTTCTAAACTCATAGGTTCATCCCTACGGACTTCATCACCTGTCATGGGGTTACGGTAGCAGTACCATTTTGTATTCATCCTCTATTCCTCCTTACATTCATTACACATAAGTCTATGAAGACCACAATCAGCACATGGATTATTTGGTATTTTGGCTTCGCAAGATAAGTGATAGCAAGTTGATTTATAAAAATAATCTGTATGGGTTTCTGTCCTCGCAACGCAAGCGTGATGAACAGGTATCTCTTCATTACATACACCACATAAATCTGGTTTCATCGTTTCTCCACCTTATCTTCGTATAGTCGTGTTAACTCTTCTTCACTTAGGCTTAATAGCTATTCATCGCTGAAATTCGTAACAGAGTTTATTAGAAACAGCATGGTTAGGTTGTCTGGTTTTTCGCTCATTAATATCCATTCTCCTGGCGTTCAATGTTGATCTCATGTTTCTCGAAATAGGCTTGTTCAATTTGTTCCCAAGTGAATCCGAGCATTTCACCTAAACCGATATAATTTGCAACTAAATATTGATACATCGGCAGACTTTGATAATTTATTAATGCTGTAGCTTTAACATTTATCCAGATAAACTGTTGCTCGATTGTTTGATTTTGAATAGGTTTAATGTTTGAAATCTGATTAGAAAATCCTAATTCAATCCCTAATTCCAAAACAAAATGTAATCCGTCCACATATTCTTCAAGTAGTGGGTTTTTATAAAATGGTCCATTACTTGCTGATTTATGGATTTGCACTTTCGTTCTTGGCTCTTGGTCCTTACTCCAAAACTTAAACCCTCTCCACTCATTCGCACACTCACCCAATTCAACCAGGAGTGCCAGCACCAATTTATTAAATCGATCTTCACCTTTGTAATTAAATAATCCGACCTTTCCTAACTTTCTTTGTGCTTCAAACAATTTTTGTAGATTCATTCTTAACTCTCCCCCGATACAATTTGTAATCCTTTATACTTGCTGCTACATCTGATTCACTAATCCCTAAATACTCTGCTATCTCCCATACTTCTTTCCCCTGTCCGTACATTCTGACTAAATCTAGGAGCATATCTTGATTCCATCTCATTTGCAGCTCTTGCACAGCCCGGTATTTGTGGTCTACCGGGCAATTATCGTGTAGAGCTATCGTAAGTAATTGTGATTTTGTTGCTTCGTTCCAGTTCATCGCTTTACCTCACTGAAACGGTAAATCATCATCAGAAATATCTAGTGGTTGTCCAGAGTTTTTAAATGGATCATCAACGCGGTTGTATTGACTGCTATTTCTGCCTCCCGCTGTTCTTATTTCAGTTTCCTGCGTATTTGTATTACCTTGCGTGTTTCGACTCTCATTTTGGCTCTTAGGCGTTAAAAACTCGATACTAGAAGCAATTATCTTAGTTTTATATTGTTTCTGACCTTCCTTTTCCCATTGCTCCACTTCCAGATGACCGACAACTCCAATTTTGCTTCCTTTGCTGCAGAAATTAGAGGTGTTTTCGGCGACTTTACCCCAGACCTCAACCGGTAGGAAACTAACCTTTTCTCGATTAAATGGATTATTTATAGCTACGTTAAACTTCGCTACAAACTTTCCAGAAGGTATAGCTTTTAGATCAATGTCTGTTGAGATATTACCGATAATTTGCACACTATTCATTAATTCGTTCCCCTTTACTGTTCGTATGATTATTGACTAATATAGAAAATGGTGATTTATTGCTATTTTTAGGTTGAGGTATGAAGCAGTATCAATCTTCACACTTTCACCCATTTGTTGCGCTATATCTTCGGAAAGAGACATAATTATTTGTATCGCATTGCCATTTGAGCTAAATCAATTACTTTGTTGTATTTATTTTCAAGAATGCCTATACCTCTTACTTTTTGCATTTGAGAAATTTCTCTCAAGGTGTTTTCATACTTGATGTTAATTTGTCGCTGATTTTCATATAAACAATACCAACATAACTCTCCATCAATATGACAAGTGCAAGCACTACTCATATTTCCTTCACTCCTTTTATGTCTGGTACATTATGTACCGGAGCTTAAGTTCACGTTAGACCTAACCCTATTCTCCGTGCTAAGACATTATAAAATACACTCTTTAAAAACGAATTTCCCTTCTTCGTTACACTCATTACACTCTTCCATTATGAAAAAGAATTGTAATTGAAGGTCTTTGACTTCGTAGCCTTTTTGACACTTAGGACAGTACATAGTACATTTAACTGTCATTTCTCCACCTACTATCCATCAGTCTTCATTTAAATCTTTTGCTACCTCGAACTTCTCATAAGATATTTCAATATTTACAGGTTCATACACTTTCAATATTTCCTCAAAATCAAAAGTGACTGTTGCATCTTCACCAAATTTATCAATCATATATTTTTTATGAATTTCCGAAAACCTTTTTACCTCTTCAACATCCGATTCATTTGGAGTTGATAAATCCGACCTCCAAATCATATAGGCACATTCGATTTCATCAGAGGTTACATCCAAATCCGGGTCATCCCAATCTCCAAAATCCATATGTGAAGCTAAATACCGATTGTCTTTATTCTTGTTTTTTAACACAATTACAGGAACCATTTTTTCGCCCATTTTTATCTCCTTTCAACCTGTAAGAATTACTTACAAGTCACTTCGCTTTTTGTGTCTATTGTTCATTTCCTTAATATCTCGAATACCTCATTGTGTTCCATCCACTTCTGAACCTCTAGGTTGGTTTTCTTACCAAATTCCGTTTTGTACACTTCCATTAGATCTTCTCTGTCCTGGTAAAAATGTTTGCCGTACATCTCTTTGAATTGCCTTATCCAGTGATTCAGTAATTTGTTGTCTGCATGCACTTCTTTATGACAGTCATTACAAAGTAATAAACCGTTTGTATAAACATTTCTTCCTGACCTTGACCTCGGCCACACATGATGAACATGGTGCGCTAAACGGCTACACATTGCACATTCATTGTTATAATTCTGTTTCACCGCATCACGTACCATCTTCGAAAACTTGCTGCGCTCTCCGCGTTTCTTTACTCGCCTTTTATGAGAAGGTTTAGGAATTGGAAAGAATGTCTGCATCACAACACCTCATTAGATTAGATTTAATTCAACCTTCCTTCGATGCACTCGATTTCTAACTGATTGCACGGTACGTTTCGTTTTCCATGCCACTTGATAAGGCTGTAATTCACCTTTAATGCAGCGATCTACTAATTCTATTTCTTCATCTGTCCAATTTTTGTGAGGTGGTCGTGTTTGGATGGTTTCACTTAGTTTAGTTACATCGAAACAATCCCCACAACTTGGGCAAAACACCCTTCCTCTTTTTCTTTTGGTATGCAAAGAGAAAATAACAATGCATTCATTACAGATGTAAGAGTCAATCAATTTAAACTTTCGAAGTGTCATTACAGAACCTCTTTCAATAACGCTCTTGCTGCATTAGCTTCCCTTCTTGAAGCGTCAGCATAAGTCTGCAAGTCTCTGTTCACTTCTACTAAACATTCATTTTCTTGAGCATATAAATTCGCTTTGTTTCTCCATTGATTTAGTTCTTCTTCTACATCATCAGTGGCAGAAATAATTTGATCCTGTTTCTGAACCAAAATTTTCATCTCTTCTTCCAGTCTGTAATTCTTAGATTCTAGCTCTGTAATTTTCCTCATTATTTCTGGATGTTCTTTAACTTGTCGCTCTAAATCCGCAATTTTCTTTTTCAAGACTTCGATAAGCTGCGGATGTTCACCTATTGTTTTTGTCGTTTCTTTAACGGGATATTTTTGTTCTCTTAACTCTTTCCATTTATTTTTATATTTGGAAAGAGTTACACCCGAAATGTTAAGATTTAAACAAATCTCTTTGTTTTTAAGACCCTGTCTTTTAAGCGCTAAATATTGTTCTTTAGTAATAGCAGGTTTTCTCATATCTTCGTCTCCTTTGTAATCCTCATATATTTCACGAAGGACTTTTATCATTCTTGATACTTGCACTTGTGAAACCTTTAAAATTTCACCGATTTGAGCTTGTGACTGATTGGACAGCAACCCTTTAACAACAATGTGATGATTAGGGTGATGTTCCTTCAAATAATCCATAAACTCGTCCACGAAAACTCTGCTGAAATCTTCCTGAGTGGATAAGGTGTCCTCGATGGTCATATCCTTATCACCATTCCCGTTTCCAGCGATCAATTGGTTAGTCGAAACTGATAAAAAATTTCGTTTATAATCAACAACTAATTTCGCTTCATCTGTCTTGATACCTAATTTCTCTACTATCTCATTAACTGAATCATCCATCGTCACTTTAACTGCCCATTCTTTTACTTTTCTTGAAAACTTTGGTCCAGCATTTTGGTCCCGCATGAATCGTCGAATTTCTCCTAAGATTTTCGGAAAAGCATACGTTAAAAATTTAAATCCTAGAGAATCATCATAATTGTCATAGGCTTTCATTAACCCAATTTGCCCCTCACTATATAAATCCTCGTATTCAACTCCATGCATTTTTGCTCTCTTTACATACGGCTTCAATACTTTGTGGACAGCCTTTTGGTACTTCTCTAAAATATCTTCTTTAGTGAGATATTCCCCGTTGATTTCCTTCCTTTCCAATGCATAATCCATAGTCATTTCCTGTTTACACCCTCACATCGATTAGTGATTCTTCCGCATTCTTTAAAGCTCGTAATCTCCAATACTCGGATTGTTTAAATAAGGCTTTAATTTCTTTTTCCATTAAGGCAAGTGCTTCGTCTTTCTTTCTTAACTGTTCTTGTAATTCTTTAATTTGTACTTCCATCCCATTCACCAATGTTTATTCAGATTTTTGTAATACTCAAATCGGCCAGTCTTTTTTAGTAAATGCAACCTTGTATCTACCGTTGTGACCGTTCTACCTAGTGCCATCGCTATCGTTTGTCGGTCATCTATTGATTCATATTTGCAAAGATATTCTAAGTCTTCCTCTGACCAAGGCAATCCTTGTTTGTTATGTAATTCTGGATGGTATTTAATACGTCCTTGAGAATCGTATTCCACTAGAACATCTTCAATGAGCACGCTTTCCACCTTCCCTTAGTCTTTTGTACTGTTTTATGTGTTCGTTCATCTGTGTATTGAATCGGTCTTGAAAGTAAAACTGTAGCTTTTCTTCATCATCTGTAAACTCCAAGACCTTTTTCTCATGCACCAGAAACTCAATAAGCAACTGCAGCTCCCAATACGGACTTGAAACAGCTTTTTCGTATATTTCTTGAACGGTCATTTCCCCTCCAAATATATGTCATAGAAATTTTGAGTCTCTAAATCACTTCTGAATTTTAAAACTCCTGTTCTTCCTTGACGGTTTTTAGCAATAATCAACTCTGTGATGTTCGTTGGTTCCTGATCGCGCTTGTAGTAATCCTCTCGATGGAGAAATCCTATAATATCCCCTGCTTGTTCGACTGTTCCGGTATCTCGAATATCTGACATGGTAGGTCGCTTATCTTGCCTGGATTCGTTTTGTCTGTTCAATTGGGCAAGAAGAATTACAGGGATATTCAAATCTTTAGCCATTTGTTTGATATCAAGCACCATATTTCCGTAATCATAATTGCTGTTCCCTGTTGGATTGATTGGCCTTAATTGAGTAAGAAAGTCAATGCAGCATATATGCTTTTTATCTGGATGTTCCTTAATTCGTTGCCTCATTCTTGCGCGAATGGCAGGAACGGTTACTTCTTCATACACTTCAAATCTACTACTCTCTAAAATTCCGACGGTTTGAGCATAACGATTATGTTCCTCTTGACTTTTAAAGTATTTATTAATGTTTCGTAATTTGGCTAAGTTGATATTTCCGGCTTGGGCTATTAATCGGTCAATGATTCCCCCATCTGGCATTTCTGCACTCATGAAGGTTGGCATAACATCTGGATCTTGTTGGCTACCTTTCCAGAGTGTGGCGAGGCCAAATGCCGTCTTGCCCATTGAAGGTCTTGCACCAAGCACTATGAGGTCTTTTCGTTTCCAACCATCTGTTAGTTTATTGAGCGTTTCAAAACCTGTATTTACACCGCTATAGCCCTTTAATGGGGCATCCATATGTTCACCTACACGTTTAGCTACTCGACTCTTAAAGTTTTCTTTTTGATTCACTGTGCTAATTTCTAATCGTGAAACCTTTTCCATGAAGGACAGCAGCTCTTCTTTTTTCGCAAACTGACTCACATTGAATAGGAAGTCTGTGGCAATGTCCTTCGCTTTGGATATATTGTGATAGTCCAGAATAGATTGTTGGTAAGTAGGGAAAGCATAGAGTGACGGGACACTGTTGATCATGTCACTCATATACCTAGAACCACCCATCTCATGAACCTTCACATCATCCACGGTTTTTAAGGTGATAAAATCTAATCGTTTCCCGTCTTTATGAAAATCCATTAGGAGCTTGTACCATTCTCGATGTAGAAGGGATTGGAAGTGATGCTCAGATAACACCACTTCGTCTATTAAGCTATGATCCTTTAATAAACAACCTAGTAAATTACCTTCTAATTCATGGACTACTTCTTGAATGTTTAACATCAGTAATCCTCCAGGCTTAGTGCGTTGTATTTCACTGGTAATTCATTTTGTTTTTGATGTGTTCTAATATTGATTTTCGTTGCATATGATTTCTCAAGAGCTTGTACATCATTTAAAGTGAAAGCGTTTTTCTCCTTCCACTGTTTGAGGAGGAATTTTATAAAGCCGACTGTTTTACGATCTCTATCCAAAGCTATTTTGATAGCTTCAATTACTATTTCAGACTGACCGTTGAAATCATCTACCCATTGCCATAGTTCTTCCATCTGGAGTGGTGAAAGTCTGCCTATTTCAGATTCGTAAAAATGAATGGGATTGGTTGTAGCAGGAGGAGTTTCCTCTACTACTTCTTTTTCTTTTTCTTTTTCTTTTTCTTTTTGTCCACGTGTCGTTGACGTATCGTGGTACGTATCGTAGACGTATCGTGAAAACTCATTAGTAATGGTTTCATTAGGGATGTTATTCATGATTTCCCAGAGCAATGTTTTATCTTTTACATCCGATAATTCTTTTTTGATACAATCTATAACAGGCTTTCCTGCTTTATTGAGGTTGTATTTCCCCCAATTAACAATGGCAAGTTCTCTAGTCTGGTCATTATATTTAATTAGTTTGTGAACAGTTCTAAATCGTTCCAACAAGCTATTGATAGTTTCTGTGGAGTAGCCCAAATCAAAAGCCATTTGTTTCTTAGTTATCTGATAAACTCCTATTTGAGTCGTATTAGGATTTGTAAGTAGGTACAGATAAAAGTATTTATCTTCAGGAGTCATTTCTTCTAATACTTTAGGGTCTTGCCAAAATTCAACGTGAACGTGTCTGTATTTCGCCACTTTTTTTCACCTCAATGGTATAAAGTTGTCCTAGAGTGATATACTGTAATATGAATTATTTTTCTTGCGGGTCCTCTGCGCCAACAGAGGGCTTTTTTAATTGCTCCCATTTCTGGAAATACTCCCAATACTTGTTGTCGCGTTTTAACGTGATTCTAATCCCTTGACTGCGATCATCTATCTCATTGGATGGTACGATAAACGGATACACTCTCTTATTATCAAAACCTACTAAAATCATGTAGTCGCAAGTCTTTCTATAGAGCTTTCTAGTTCTTCCGTTCTTCAACTTGATACGATGGTCCGATTCCACATGCTGTAATTCAGCTTTGTTAGATAAGGAGAAGTAAAAGGAGTTCTTATCCATGTTGGCCGACTTCACTTCAATTTTGCATTTCCCATCTGCCAATAAATCGAATATGCTCGTTTTATCGAATTTGTTCATATCTACTACTGTATGACCTAGTTTCAATAATTTATGAAACACATATCGTTCTCCAATCTCTCCTACACTTCTTCTCGCTTCTATGTTGTATGTATGTCTCATGTGGACGATGGAAGTTCTGTCTAATCCTACAAAGTCTGCAATTTCTTTATCTGAATAACCTTTATTTGTATATAAGTGACTTAGTAAGTCTCTTGTAAGTCCGATGGCTGCCATTCTCTCCCTCCTTCACCTTTTCACTTAATAATTTTTCTAAACAATCATG
>NZ_QBBX01000003.1:184417-192013 GCF_003073175.1 Peribacillus acanthi | reverse complement strand
CAAAAACTTCTATTCCAATGTATGGCGCTGCGTGACTGACATTCGAGGCACTTCTTGATTTCTGTTTTCATGAAATCCACCCCATTTTCTAATTGGTCTTTCTCCACTTCCCGCTAGAGAAACATATTTCCCTTAACACACTGACTACATATGGCTTAATCGCCACTGGAACCCCTTTCTTTTTCCATATGATTATTGTTTCTTTCGTAATCCCTATTTGTTCTGCTACTGCTTTTTGAGTGTATCCAGATGTTTTCATGACCGTTCCTAGCAATTCCTTAAAGTGTTGAGGATTCATCGACAACCCTCCCCATGATTGTTATGTAATAAATCTCTTGTTGATTGCCATTGAATATAGATTTCTTCCGACCATGCTCTTTCACGTTGATCCATGACTTTCCATGTTTGAACACTTCTTTAATCGGTGCTAAACATTCAAATCCTCGTTTTTCTAATTCCATAACCACCTTCAAACAATCCCATTTAGTGGACCTTTGTATGCGGACTTTCTGCATTTTCTTATCCATGACATAACACCAGATATCCGATTGTAATGACCAATGCTGCAATCGTTCCGACCACCTTCCATATAGGATGGTTTTCATCTAACAGAATGTGCTTGTCCATGTTTATCCCCCATAATCGGGAGCCTGTGACAGCTCCCATAGATATCAAACATTATTTTTATGATCACAGTATTTCTGAGCGATATCTTTGTCTTTGAATAATGTTTTATATGCGTAACCAATACTTTCGAATTGCTCTTCAGAAGTAATTAATTCCTTACCAGAAATGCTATCTTCGTAATAAGACAGATATTCATCATGTCTATCTCTATCAACTACTTTGTACCAGGCATTACCTTCTCCACTTCTAATACTGAATGAGCTTAGAAGGATTGGAATAGGTTCATAAACACTTGTTCGTGAATCGCATTCACACGATTCGTATGTTCTCCTTCCAGACGGTGTGTTGTAATAAATCCGTCGTTCTTCATCGCATTTATCACACTTAGGTTTCGTTTTTCCTCTTGAAGCTACCGTATACATTTCTACTTCTAATTCCTTCATTAATTGACTCAATCGTTCTCTACGAACATTATTCTTTAGTGTTTGATAATCACTTTCTAGGTGTCTTTTTTTAATTTCAAAGTCCTGTTTTATTTTTTCGAAATTATATTTAACATCTTGAAGTTCTTCATTTTCTTTTTTCAAACGTTCCATTTCAGAAACGAATTCTTCTTTAACCGATTTCATTAAACTTTCTTTGAACTGATCAACTTGAATATCAAACTCACTTGATTCGTAATAAAAATCCTCTTCATAAAAACTCACTGTTTGTTCCTCCTTTAATCTTTGATATAACTAAACTCCCTTTGCATTTTCATGACATCACCATCGAAGAATTTGAATAGGTAATGGCGGTTTAAGCTAGCCAAACGGCTGTTATCTTCATTTATTCTTTTGTTATCTTCTTTCATTTGGCGATTATCATTGATTAAGCTGAAAATCATGTCAAAGGATGTTTGGTCTGCTAAGTTTCCGTATAGTTGTTGTTGCTGTTTAAAATGAGATTCGACATCTTCTAAGGTGTATGTCATGGGGTTAGGCTCCTTTGCTTTCTTTTTTGAGTTCTTTCTTAGCAGAAGCGATCCAACCAGTAATCTTAGCCATGATTTCTTTTGCTTCTTGTGAGGTTAATTTCGTAATGTCTTGAATGTTTAGGGCTGTATATACGTCTGCATCGGTTTTACCTCGTAGTTGAGCGAATTCGAGCACCTTCGTCTTTAGTTCGCCTACTTCTTTAGATGAAATAGGTTCAGGTTTACGGTAAGATTCTGCTTTTTCTTGGAAGGAGTCTGGATCATCTTTATCTGTCGCAATGTTGAAAGTTTTAAGCATGAAGTATTTCTCCGCATAGGTTAGAGCCTTCCCTACACCTTTTTCGCCTGTATCTACCCCTTGGCCGTACCAGGGGCAACTAATTGTTTCTTCTGGCTTTTCTGCATTCACCCACACAAATTCGATATCTAGTTCTGTCATATATTCTTTAGTGCCTTTTGCTGTTTGGCCTTCGATTAAATTATGATTAAGGACTTTACATATGAGCATTAAGCCCAATTCATCCATTTTTGATCGTACTGCTGACAATACTTGTGAACTGCCTGTGTATTGATATTGATGGCCTTTAGCTTCTTTTTGTAGGTAAGGAACTGTTTTTCTAACTTCAACTAATTTTTGATAGATGTTCATTTCAGTCATATAAGCACCCCACTAAAATTTCTAATTGTAATCCTTGCTTTTCCCACTCAATTAATTGAGCAAATGACACTTCACGAATACCATCGTATACTTGAAGAAAATACTTTCCGTGTGCGTGGTAGATAGTCATCGGATTCTCACTCCTTTTGATTGGATGATCTCTGCTCCAGGAATAAACTGTCCTTCTTTGAGAGCTGCAAGAATATCTTTTTTAGAAATCTTTCCCGGTTGTGGTATGATGAAATTTGAAGGTATTAGGCTCTCGTCTAGTACGCTGACAGATGGTGGATTGTTCTGGATTGAAATGGTTAGCGTAGGGCGCTTCACTTTGTCAATTCCGGCAATCTCCATTTGTTCTTGCAGATAAGTCTTAACCGATACGATTTTGTTCTCTAACGCCTTCCTGCGATCTGCTAGGCGTTTTTCTTCTGCCTTGATTACTTCGATATCTGAATCTAATGTGCGAATCAATTTAGCAACATTCTCTGCTTTGTCTTCGATTTCTTCCTCAATAGCTTCTAATGTGTCTTGGAACACCTCTGGATCTAATTCCTCTGCCATGTCTAACAACTGTCGATAGTGTGTAGTCATTTCGTACAATTTCATTTCTTCATCCTCCTATGCTGTTGTAAATTCAAAACCCATTTCTTCTTCCAAATACCTGCGCAAGTTACATTCCAGAATGATTTCACCGTCAAACTTCACAATGTCATCTTCAGAACGAATTTCATCTCCAAAGTAGTCACTGCCAGCACATTCATTTTCTTCTACCATGTATCCGCATCGTTCCATTTGTTCAATCACTGGATGATCACGCATGTTCTTCCACTCCTTCGAAATTGATATCTTCAATCATGTAAGACTGATTGTAAAACGCTGTGATTTGTAAGCGAGATTCGTAATAATCATCTATTTCTAACCAATGAGTACCTTCACTAGAATCTTTTTTATACTCTTTTCCTGTAGCTTCACTTAATGCAGCAATAATGCTTTCCGCTTGTTTTTCATCTGATAAATTATGAAATTGAAGTTTTATGTGGGCTCCTTGTTCTAATGCTAATCGGATCACTTCAAGCTTTTGCTCGATGTTCATTTTGCTTCCTCCTTTGTTTTTTCTTTAGATTGCTTTGTCAATACCATACTGATATAGCGATAGACATCTTGCTCGATTTTTTCAAACATTGGACCTTTAATGATGGTTACTTTCATATGGCACCTCCAAAACTTGACTTATATTCAAGTTGATAATCAAAAAAAATCTTTCAAACTACAATCAAGTGCATTTGCAATTCTTTCCAACAAAGCCAAGCTCGGAACTTTCCTTCCGTTTTCAATCATATTGATGTACGAATAATCCGCATCAACTAGCTCTGCTAAGCGTTTCTGGCTGATTCCCTTCTTAATTCGAATGATTTTTAATTTTTGCGCATCCATTTAGCAACACCTCCTGGTAGTAGCTATTTCCTTAAAACTTGAATCATATTCAAATTTCTTAACCTAAGATTACCAACTTCTTGAATATATGTCAACAACAAATTTCAAATAATTTTGGAGAAATTACAGACATAAAGGTATAATAAAAAACGTAATACAGGAAATTGTTATCCAATAATTTACACGTTTTAGGAGTGTGGAGTTTTGAAGGAAGTCGAAAAGTTAGATAAAGAGATAGGAGAACGATTAAAGAGTTTACGAAAAGAAAGAAAACTCACACAACAAGAAGTTGCTGACAGAATTAATGTAAATCATTCTTATATAAGTAAAATCGAAAAAGGGCTTATCCCAAGTTTAGTTGCTCTAAAAAAATTATGCGATCTATATGAAACATCCATGCCCCAATTATTTGGAGAAGAAGTGGAGGTTCCCGACGAATTAAAAGAACTGGGGGTTGAATGGGTTTCGTTCGCTGAAGAAATGAAGGGTCAAAACTTGTCGCCTGATGACATTAAAAAGTATATAGAGGTAGTGAAAACCCTGAAATCTCTATAATTTTTGTCAGAATAAGTCGAAGATTGTCGTGATTTTCAAACTTTTGTAGGCATAAAAATCCCAACTGTCCCCCTAGTTTTTGTGGGATAATAGATGTATAATTAATTCATCAAAGGAACGTATGTTCGTGTTTTTATCGAACATATTATAGGGGGCGGGACTATTGGAAAGTATACATTACACAAAGTTATTACCAAAAGGATTAATAATGCAAATAGGAGAGAAGATTTTCTTTGGAACAAAAGAAGAGAGAGCTAAAAAGCCCTCTCAATCTGTAGAAAATATCTCATACATAAAGTCACCAACATGTTTGTGTAATAAATTTTCTGAATTCCGCACTACCGTATTGTAATTAAAAATGAGATATTAATGCATTTAAGAGCAACTAAGAAGACCAAAAAAGATGTTTCCCTACATGATCCCATCGGTCAAGATAAAGAAGGGAATGAAATCAGCTTGATAGATGTATTAAAATCTGAATCTGAGGACGTCATTGAAATGATTCAGTTGAATATGGAAATTGAAAAAGTGAAAAAATACATTGATGTCCTGGATGAACGTGAAAAAGAAGTCATTGTAGGTAGGTTTGGATTAGGATTACAAAAAGAAAAGACACAGCGTGAAATTGCGAAGGAGCTTGATATCTCAAGAAGCTATGTATCAAGAATTGAAAAAAGGGCCTTAATGAAAATGTTTCACGAATTTTATCGTGCCGAAAAAGAAAAAAAACGAAAATAATGGGGTATTACTATTTGGCGACCTTTTTCAGGTCGTTTTTCATTTTTTAGAGTACTTAGTTTTCATACACCATTCTTTCACCGCAAAGTTGTCCCACCCATATGCTATTAAAGAGAGAGCTATGTGTTCATGAAGGGAGGGTCACATATGGTCTATGGTTGTGGGCCTTACGGGTATCCAGCACCTTATCCATGCTATGGAGGTGGATTTGGAGCAGCATATGCATTCTTCATCATATTATTAATTATCGTATTAATATTTGGTGGATGGTGGTTTTTTAATAGTTGCTGGGATAAAGCTGGTTGTTAATATAAGTTAGTTTTACCTGCATAGGCAAGGGGCCGATTCAAGGTTGTAATTTTAAATACAACCTTGAATCGGCCCCTTCTTTATTATTATTATTATTCCAATTACTAATCCATACTAACTTCGGCTGAAATAATCAACGCAATGGCTGCAGATATGATTAAAGTAAATACCATGGAGAACATTTTAAATCTCCCCCTTACTTATATGATAATTTGAATTTACCATATAAAAGGCTTAGTACTTTACTATAGATTTGAACATTTTTTAAAGAAACCATTACAACTTTGTGACATATAACTTCGTTAGCCAGTGTCCTTATAAACCCACATGATTTCACTTCTTTTTACCATAATTTTTTGCATAATAATCTCCACCCTTCCTTTGTTTGATAAAAGCTTAATTAGAGCATTTGTCTGTATTGTAGAGTTTTTTTGAAGTTTTCTTCATGAATTTTTTTAATATTTTCTTGATGAATTGCTTCTTCTAAGGAAGTTTTGTTGGCTTTAATGATTATGGTGAAAAATAAAAGATTCAACGTCATACGATCACCTCCAATGAAAAGATTTTTTAAATTTCCTTACAGCATTTGTCTATAGGGTAACGCTTTAATAAAATTGTTATCATGCATCTTTTTAATGTTTTCTTGATGGATTGCCTCTTTAAGAGTCGTATTTTTGGCATTAATTGTAACGGTAAATAATATTAGATTCAGGATCATTGCTGTTCACCTCCTACTGTGATTCTGTCTGTTTTCATTAAATCATTTGTCTAAATTCCAGGACTTTATTGAAGTTATTATCGTGTATCTTTTTAATGTTTTCTTGATGAATTGCTTCTTCAAGAGTCGTATTTTTGGTATTAATTGTAACGGTAAATAATATTAAATTCAGGGTCATTGCTGTTCACCTCCTACTGTGGTTCTATTTGTTTTCATTAAATCATTTGTCTAAATTCCAGGACTTTGTTGAAGTTATTATCGTGCATCTTTTTAATGTTTTCTTGATGAATTGCCTCTTCAAGAGTCGTATTTTTGGCATTAATTGTAATGGTAAATAATATTAGATTCAGGGTCATAAAAAAATCACCTCCTAAAAGTTTATGTGAGCTATTTCATGAAATTTGGACACAAAAAGACCGCAGGACGATATCCCCTGACGGTCATTTTTAGGCATAAAAAGGCCGCAGGAAACACATTTCTTCCTACGGCCATAAAGTCATGATAATAGCATAATTAAGTAAAGACTTTATAAATTGCACCGGTTTGGTCGAATGTGTGAAGATTGATATTCAGTTTGGGTATTCCCTACAATTTCGAAATAAACTTTAGTCATTTCATTCGACCTCCTTTTTACAATTTTTCATTACATTGGTAAGTATATCCAAAAGCCATTCAAAAGTAAACCCTAAATTTGCCTATTTTTATAAAAGTTTTTTCGTCAATATTTTTATTTAGGATCTGTTAAATTTGCCTTGTTGAATTCCGTTCCAGACGCTTGCTTTCAGAGGGGCGCCAAGCCTGTAATGTTAATCCTCCAGGATTCAATCATCTTTCACTTCAATCAACAAAAAAGCTAAATATCAACAATAGACTTTAACACAGCTTTTATTTAAAGGTAAAACGATATTTTCAGATATTAGCCTAGAAAGTGGACATGGCAAACGGTTAATTGTAGTAACAAAAAAACCCAATGTTTGTCCATTGGGTTTTGTCATTTTTGTTTATTTAATTTATTTTGATAAGCCTTAGACCTGAAGAAATAGAAAATGGACCCACCAAGGAACCCTAAAGATGAACCAAACATAACGTATGTGTCAAATTCGCTCTTGCCTTCGGATGGGATAATTGCACCTAAATAAAAGAATACTCCAACAGCTAACAGTGTAATAGCAAATCTTTTATAATCAACCATCTTGTTTTGGCAAACTTTATTCTGCTTCTCCATCTTATCCCACCTACACTTTCATAAAAAGTCTACTCTATAACTCTATCATGATGAGGAATAAAGAACATTATGAAACTGTTGGGAAAATGGAAATTTTCTATGATATATACATAAAAATCACGGATTACTCACTGGTTGAGCTGAAATCGATATGTAAATAGGAAATTGAATAATGTTAGACGTTACTCATTTCTAGGATTTTACCGAACGGACTAAATATTTTACCGAATAGAAGAGTTTTTTTACCGAAATCTCAAGTTTATTACCAATTCAATGAAGTATTTTACCAAACAGCGACACGGGCATTAAAAAAAGGAAATAGGATCTGCTCCCATTTCCTTTAACCTTATGCTAAT
>NZ_QBBX01000003.1:176128-184407 GCF_003073175.1 Peribacillus acanthi | reverse complement strand
CTTGTGCTAAATCTTCAATTAGGTCTTCCGCATCCTCTAAACCTACTGAAATTCGAATCAAGCCATCTGTGATGCCTAGCTCAGCGCGTCTTTCAGCTGGGATTGACGCGTGAGTCATACGAGCAGGTACAGATACAAGACTTTCTACAGCTCCTAGACTTTCTGCCAGAGTAAAGTATTTTAGTTTTGATAATACTTCATCCGCTCTTTCAGCACTTCCAACATCGAAGGAAACCATTCCTCCAAATCCAGTAGCTTGCTTCGCAGCAACTTCATGGTTTGGATGATCTTTTAGGCCTGGGTAGAAGATTTTACTTACTGAAGAATTAGAGCTTAAGAATTCAACGATTTGTTTAGTGTTTTCCTCAATTTCTTCCATACGGACACCTAAAGTCTTGATTCCGCGAATTAGCAACCAAGAATCCTGTGGACCTAATACCCCACCTGTGGAATTCTGTACGAAGTGCATATCTTGACCAAGTTGATCATCATTTACTACGACAAGACCAGCGACAACATCACTGTGGCCTCCAAGATATTTCGTTGCACTATGAAGTACAATATCAGCTCCTAGTGAGATAGGATTTTGCCAGTATGGAGTACTGAATGTATTATCAACAATTAATTTCAATGATTTTTCTTTTGTAAGACCAGCAACAGCTTCAATATCCGTAATTTTTAATAATGGATTTGTCGGTGTTTCTAAAAATACAGCCTTAGTATTTGGACGAATTTCCTTCTCAATATTAGCGACAACACTTGTATCTACAAAGGTAGACTCGATACCAAATCGATTCATTACTTTTGAAATGACACGGTAAGTTCCACCGTACACATCATCTGTGAAAATTATATGATCGCCTTTGTCGAATAGCATAACTACAGCAGTAATAGCAGCCATACCTGAACCGAAGGCAAACCCTCTTTTTCCACCTTCTAGGTCTTTAATTAATTCTTCCAATGCATGTCTTGTAGGATTTCCTGTACGGCTATATTCAAAGCCCTTAAAATTCCCTATACCCTCTTGTTTATAAGTACTTACTTGATAAATCGGAGTAGAAACCGCACCTGTATGAGGATCTCCAAAAATGCCGCCGTGAATAAGCTTCGTTTTCTTCTTCATCCTAAATACCTCCTTGATATATTTTCTTACTTAAATATCTTTCACTAGAATCCGGGAATACTACTACGATATTTGTCCCTGGCTTTGCTGTTTCAGCTTCCTTCAACGCAGCGTAAAATGCCGCTCCAGATGAGCTGCCAACAAGTAATCCTTCTTTGGCCGCTAGTTCCTTTACATAATGGAACGCCTCTACATCAAGCACTGTATAGATACTATTAAAGTATTCAGAATCCATGTACCCTGGCAAAAATTCCATACCAATGCCTTCCGTTTTATGAGGTCCTGATTCGCCACCGTTTAGAATGGAACCCTCAGGCTCTACAATTACCGTTTTCACATTAGGATTCTTTTCTTTTAAGTAGCGCGCAGTTCCCATAAAAGTCCCACCTGTACCTGCTCCAGCAACAAAAACATCTACTTTTCCATCAAGCTGTTCCCAAATTTCAGGACCCATTGTTTTATAATACGTTTCTGGATTCGAAGGATTCCCGAACTGTTGAGGACAATACGAATCAGGTATTTCATTTAGCAATTCCTTTGCTTTTGCAATAGCACCCTTCATACCTTCCGAAGTAGGAGTGTTAATTACCTTAGCTCCTAAAGCTCTCATCAGTTCTTGTTTTTCCTGACTGAATTTCTCTGGCACACAGAAGATAACCTGAATTCCTGTATTAATTGCAGCTAAAGCTAAACCAATTCCCGTGTTCCCTGCAGTAGGCTCGATAATCGTTCCTCCAGGCTTTAGCTCACCACTTTTTAGCGCAGCTTCTAGTAATTCTTTTCCTAAGCGATCTTTGACACTTCCACCTGGATTAAAATACTCTAGCTTTGCGTATATATTGACACCTTCTGGCAGAGAAAAATGAGATAGTTGTAACAACGGGGTATTTCCTATTAAATCGTGTATGCTTTTGTAAACATTCATTTTCAAAACTCCTATCTTCTGAACCTATCCAAGTAGATTCTAGTCAAACTCCCGATTGGTAAGCTTTAGATAAGATATCGGGATAGGTGCTGCATCTTAACATCCTTTACAACACTCAGTATAAATAAGAGGATTACTGCCAATATGGACTGCAATCCTCTAGTAGCGAAATTAGTTTTTCAATTGCTCTACCATTTTCACAACTAATTGTGATGAATGATGCGCTGCTTTTTCAAGGAAGTTCTCGAAGCTTACGTTTGATTCTTTTCCAGCAATGTCAGAAAGAGCTCTAATGACAACAAATGGAACGTTGAATTGGTGAGCAACTTGCGCGATTGCAGCAGCTTCCATTTCTACCGCCTGAAGATCTTCGAATTTCCCACGCACGAATTCTACACGGACTGGATCATTCATGAATGAATCTCCTGTTGCAATCAATCCTTTTGCCACCGCGACATCATGGATTGATTCGGCAGCTTTTAAGGTTACCTCGACCAATTTGTCATCCGCTTTGAATGCAGCTGGTAACTGTGGCACCTGGCCATACTCATATCCAAATGCTGTTACATCCACATCATGATGACGAACCTCAGTTGAAACTACAATATCCCCCACATTCAAATTAGGAGAAAAACCGCCAGCAGAGCCAGTATTAATGACAACATCAGGCTGGAATTTTTCTAAAAGGATAGCAGTACTCATTGCAGCATTTACTTTACCAATACCTGATTTTAATAAAATGACATCTACACCATTTAATGTACCTAAATTATATTCACAACCTGCAACAGTTTCTTGTTTCAGATTTTCTAATTGTCCTCTAAGTATTGTAACTTCTTCTTCCATTGCTCCGATGATGGCAACTTTCATGGTACAACCTCTTCTCGTTATTATAGTTTGGTTGCTTCAAGAATCCAGACGAAATCATTGCAACGAGAAAATTCCACATTAAAACCTGCTGCTTCTAAAATTTCTTTCAGAAATGGAATGGTGGTGTAATACTCAGTCTGCAAATCCTTAGCAAGATTCAAAAAGCCTTTTTCTTCCGCATTTTTGATTGCTTGTTTATACGATTCCTTTGTTTCATACATCGTATCCGCAAAGACTATTTTACCACCAGTTGCAAGGAGGTTTCCATATTGTTGGACGGCTTTTTCCTTTTCTTCATCCGTTAAGTGATGAAAAGCATAAGTACTGACAATGCTATCAACCTTTTCTTCAACTAAAAACTCTAAAAAGTCGCCATCTCTTAATGTAATTTCTCCCGTTAGTTTTTCTTCTGCTATTCTCTTCATCGGCTCCGAAGGCTCAATTCCTGTAACCTTGTACCCTTTTTGTAGTAATTTCTGAGTTAAGTTCCCTGTCCCTACTCCAAATTCAAGCACATGTCCTTGCGCTTTATCCGCAACAGTCTGAAGAATTTGTTCATAAAAACGAAAAACCTCTTTATACTCCTCATCATGACCAATTACCGTTTCATCATAAGAATCCGCCCAGTGTTCAAAAACATCGAGAAATTCTCTACCCATATTATGATTCCCCTTTAATTTATATAATTCCTATAGTTATAGTATGAATTAAATTAAAAACTGTTCTAAATTTAACATATAGAACAGATAATCTTCAAGTATTAAAATTCGAGCCCGTTTGGTAATATATTGATGGATATATATTAATTGAACCAAGGAGGCATGTATCTTGAATATACATTTTGATTTAATGGAGGATAAAGTTGAATTCTTTGAAGCAGAGAGTATTCAAGAATTGGAAAAAAAAATCGCCAATCAAATTGAAATAAACAAAGCGATCATGCTGAGAGTAAACAATGTTTCTCACCAAATGTTCGTGAGCGAAGAAGGAAGAAGATTTTATAGTGCGGTTGTACATTTCCGGGCAAAATAATTAGGACTCTGTGAAATAAATCGAAAATCTCTATTTCATCATATTCAAAGTATTGAAAGTTAATTTCCATGATTCAAAGAATTAGCTTTTTAAAGGTCAAAAAAGAGGTGTCCACACAAATATTGGTAGACACCTCAATTCATCACTTCTTTTTATCGTTCACTATTAATTCTTCCACTTTCGTTGGTTTCCAGCCTTCACCATCAATCCAATCAATATAAACCCGATATGTTGTGCTATTATCTTTTGGAGATATGGTTCCAATTGCTTGACTCGTAGGGTTCCCCCCTCTTTCAAGCCACCATAATGTATAGCTACCTTCCGTTAATCCAGCTCCATACATAATCGCTTTTTCCATTTCATTCCAATCAGTTCCATCTTTGGTAAAGTCAGCACTATGTTCACCTACCTGTGTAGTCCCTACCGGCTTCCACGTTTCATTAGTATAGGCTGATTTTACATTTTCCCCACTACTCTCTACTTCCACTTTTCCATTTGGATCAGAAGCTAACGAGTCTTCATTTTCTTCTACAACTTCTTCTTCAGTTTCTGTATCTTCCGTATTTTCTTCTGTCGCAGTTTCAGATTCAGATTCAGTTGACTCTGATTCCTCTTCCTCAACAGAAGCAGCTGTATCTTCTTCAGAATCTTTTTGTTCTGTTTTAGACTTCGCTTTCTTTTTTTCATCTACTGTGGACGCTTCCTCGTTAGAACCTCCCAGGAATATTGAGCCTCCAACAATAAAAATTAACACAATGACAATACCAAGTAGTATGTTATAAATCCTGTTGATTTTTCTCTTTTTATTCTTCAAATCTGAGCGAGAATTGTATCTAGATGAGTCAAAACCGTTTCTCATAATTTATGTTCCCCCTTTAAGCAAAGCTTTCCCTTACGCCATTCTACCATTTCCTTTCTGTGCTTTGAAGTAATATCTATTCTTCACGATGATCCAATGTGTATAATCCTGTCACCATTTCGGCGAATAATTTTTTTACCCCTTCATCACCTTCAGTCGCATTTAATCTGACCGTCACAAGGGCGTACTTTGGCTTTTCAAAAGGAAAATAGCCTGCAAACCATAAATTCTCTTTATCATGTTCTTGCTGTGTTTCGGCTGTCCCAGATTTTCCAGCTACACTATATGGAAGATTGTTTAATAATGCTCCAGTACCTTTTGAATTGGTTACCACTTCTCTTAACATCATTTGTAGCTTTTGAGCTGTAAATGATGTTATTTTATTACCTTCGATTTTTTTAGAATTAAAGTCAACTAATAAAGTACCATCTGCGTATTCAAGTCGATCGACGGCTTTTACCTTATTCCTTTCACCGCCTTTAGCAATGGTCGCCATCATATTGGCGATTGCTAAAGGAGTGACCTGTACATCCTTTTGACCGATCGCCGTTTGCGATATAAAGTTCTTATCCTTTTTGTAATCTTCCGCTCCCCAAACTCTTCCTTCTTCTTCTTTGTATAATTGCTCAAAGGAATCATTGTGAAATAACTCTCCAGTCCATCCTGAGCGTCCAATGAGATTTAACTTTTCAGCATATTCCTCTAGCAATTCTGGCTTTATTTCTTTTAAGTCATTGGCCAATTCGGCAAAAGTCCGGTTGCAGCTTTGTGCAAAACTATCAACAAAATTAAGCTGCCCTAATTTCCTCTTTACGTTTTCACTTTGGCCCAATATATTTTGATCACAATTAAACATCCGGTTAGATTCTGTATCTATTATTCCACTTTCAATGGCTGCCGCTGCCACTACTGTTTTGAATACAGAACCAGGTGTTGCTCTTTTAAACATAAAATTATGAGCCCCTTCTCCTTCATTGGGGTTATTACTTACATCAGGCTTTGACACCAGTGCTCTAATTTCACTCGTTTCAATATCGAGTAAAATTAACCCTCCCTTTTCTATATGATGTTCTGCTACTAAAGTCTCAGCTAATCGTTGAGCATCTTGATCGATGGTTGTAATAACCTTTACCGGATAATAAGGGTTCGATGGAGATAAGTATTTCACATCTAGACCGAATAGAGGTCCACCTGTTCCATCAACGTGGAACACAAGCTTTGACTCACCGGATGAAAGAAGCACTTCATCAAACTGCTCTTGAAGACCTTTATCTCCGAATTTTGTATTGATTGATAATTCCCTGTCCCCATATCGTTTATCTCTTACCTCTGCAGATTGAGTTAACCCTCCAATCAGTTGTTGTGCTGGGACATGTTTCACACCAAAATTCTGTTCGACAGCAAATATACCTGGGATTTTAAGGTTATTGATTTGTTCCATTTGCCATTTAGATAGCTTAATTGGCTTTCCATCCTTTTTAAAAGCAAATGGTTCTTTCGCTTCTTCTATGCTCTCTAGTAGCTTTTCTTCATTGATTCCTGCCAAACTTGCTATCGTCTTGGACGGCCATGTCATTTTCTTTAAAAAAGGAAAGAGAATCAACGTCGGGATTTCTTCATGTCCTAATGGATTTCCAAATCGGTCATAAAATTTCCCTCTCCCATCGTCTACCGTAACGGTTTGTGATCTCTGATCAACACTTGCTTCAATTAAATTAACATGATGTTTCGAAAAAGATTCAGTGTCAATTAACTGTATTTGGGCAATCCTTCCCAATAATGCACAAATCAGGAGCATTTGAATAATTGCAAAGGTATAAATTCTTTTTTTCTTCAACATAAAAACACCTCATCAACAGTGTCGACGAGGTGTAGTCATTTAAAACATAGTGATTATTATTTTACAGATATAATGCGTACATTCATTTCTCCACCTGGAGTTTGAACGACTACTTCATCACCTACAGTCTTAGTTAAAAGACTTCTAGCGATTGGAGAATCATTAGAGATTTTACCTTCGAACGGATCAGCTTCCGCACTACCAACAATAGTGTAAGTTTCTTCGTCACCATTTGGAAGCTCAATGAAAGTAACCGTTTTACCTAATGTAACTACATCGGAATTCATTTCATCTTCTTCGATGATTTTTGCGTTACGAATCATATTTTCCAGAGTTGTAATACGACCTTCAACGAAAGCTTGCTCTTCTTTAGCAGAATCGTATTCTGAGTTCTCGGAAAGGTCACCGAAACTACGAGCAATCTTAATGCGTTCTACGACCTCTTTACGTTTTACAGATTTTAAATTTTCAAGCTCTTGCTCAAGCTTAAGCTTACCTTCTTTTGTCATTGGGAAAACTTTTTCAGTAGCCAAACTTTTTCACTCCTTCTTAGTTCTCAATCAAGGTTTATATACCCCGACCATCCAACACTATAAATATTTTATTCGACCTTTAATTTTAGATTACGGTCTAGTGTAGCCTCAGTGCGGACACAGTTAATTATGTAAATGGATTCCCGAAAGAGGAATCCATAGATAAGTGCGCGTCCATAAAGGGCGCGCATCATTCATAGTAGTTCACACGAATTTGAGTTCGTGCTTGTACTATTTAATTATATATACTTTATCTATGCAATGTTATTACAAAAATGACTTTTGTTCAAGAATTGTTTTAATTTTTGTAACCATTAGGTCAATGGCAACATGGTTATGGCCGCCTTCAGGAATGATTATGTCTGCATAGCGTTTTGATGGTTCGATAAATTGATTATGCATCGGCCTTACAACATTTACGTATTGTTCAATGACAGATTCAATTGTTCTTCCACGCTCATTGATGTCCCTAGATAAGCGACGTAATATACGAATGTCTGCATCTGTATCAACAAACAATTTAATGTCCATTAAATCACGAAGACCTTCATCTTCTAGTACAAGAATTCCTTCAAGGATAATAACATCTTTCGGCTCTACATGAATGACCTCATTAGAGCGTGTATGCAGTGCATAATCATACACTGGCTTTTCAATTGGTTGGTAATTCAATAATTGATTGATGTGTTCCTTCAGATAATCATTGTCGAAAGCCAATGGATGATCATAGTTCGTTTTCAATCGTTCTTCCATTGGAAGATGGCTTTGATCTTTATAATAATAATCTTGCTCTAACATGAGAATGGAATGCCCTTTGAATGTCTCATAGATTGAGCGGGTAACGCTAGTCTTTCCTGATCCGGATCCCCCCGCGACCCCTATTACAACGGGTTTTTTCTTCATGCTAGTTCTCCTTTACGCATCATGTTATAAGGATAAACAGGCTGGTCTACTTTGAACTTAACAATTTGAAGTGGATGTCGAGCTGCGTCCAACTCCTGGCCTTTGTCATCCCAAATTTTCTCGATTTTTGAAGTGAAGTTTTCAATTTCTGGACCGAAAAATTCTACTTCATCTCCCGGTTTGAAATAATTCCG
>NZ_QBBX01000003.1:29250-176118 GCF_003073175.1 Peribacillus acanthi | reverse complement strand
TGTTGCAGGGTAACCATTTGGGATTCTGCATCATAGTCAAGAACTAGACCAACAAAGTCAAAAGAAGTCTTTTTGCTATGGTTCCCAAACATTTGCTCCTTATACCCTGGAACACCTTCAAAGAATGCAGGAGCAGTTTCGCGATTTGCACATTTATCCAACTCTTCAAGCCATTCTTTCTTTAGCTTGAAGTTTTCTGGATCCGCACAATACGCATCAATGACTTTACGGTATACACTTACTACTGTCGCAACATAGTGAATGGATTTCATTCGACCTTCTATTTTTAAACTATCGATTCCTAACTCTATCATTTGAGGAATAGATTCGATTAATTTTAAATCCTTAGGGCTCATAGCGAAAGGAGAATCTTCATTATCGAATAATGCTAACTCTTCATCGCTACTCATGCGATATAAGTCATAGTCCCAGCGACATGACTGACAGCAACCTCCACGGTTAGAGTCACGGGCTGTCATATGATTTGAAAGTGTACAACGTCCAGAATAAGCAATACACATCGCTCCATGGATGAATGTCTCAATTTCAATGTCTACTTTCTCTTTCATTTCACGGATTTCTTCAGCACTTGTTTCACGAGCTAGAACTACACGCTCCAATCCTTCTTCCTTCCAATACTGAACTGCTTTCCAGTTGGAAAGGGATTGTTGAGTACTCAAGTGAACTTCAACATTAGGTGCTACTCTACGACATGTTTCTATTATTAATGGATCTGCAACGATTATTCCATGTACTCCAGCTTCAGCGATTCCACGAAGATAATCATCCAATCCATCGATATTTTCATTGTGGGCAAAGATATTGGTAGTGACGTAGATTTTTGCTCCATATTGCTTAGCGAATTCTACGCCCTCTTTCATTTCTTCAAAAGTAAAGTTTCCTGCATTGGATCGAAGACCATATTCTTGACCTCCGATAAATACTGCATCTGCACCATAACGGACAGCAATTTTCAATTTTTCTAAATCTCCAGCCGGAGCTAATAATTCAGGTTTTTTGACAATTACTCTTTTTCCATCAACAATTGCAGAAATTTTATCAGTAATAGCTTTCAAGGCTATTCCTCCATTCCATTTCTATTAATAAACTGTTTCTTTAAAGAAGAAGCCCGTATCTAATGGGCGATTAGCCGGTTGAATCTCTTCAATTTGATCAACTAATTCTGTTTTGATGTCATCATATGCATCTGTATCTTCAACACAAAGATCGATTGCTTTTCTATATAAACTCGTGACCTCTTTAATATAGTTCGCTGACTTTAAAATCCCATCGATTTTAAAGGAATCTACACCAGCTTCAATCATTTCTTGAAGCTCATCTATGATACAAATATCATTTGGGCTCATGATGTGTGTTCCATTTTCATCTTCGTAAATTGGATACTTATTTTCACGTTCTTTGTCATGTAGGAACATATCCTTATCGAATTTACGGTTCTGAACTTCCATAGCTTTGCCTTGGTATTCAAAGTAGTTTCCAAGTAAAGAACGTTTCGATTGGAACATACAAGTCATTCCATGAACTTGTACTTCAATCTCAACCTCGGCATTTTCCTTCATTTCAATAATGGCATCCATGTTAATTTCACGGGCCAATACAGCACGTTTTGCCCCTTTTCTACCCCAATAGTTACATGTGTAGTAATTTGTGGCTGTCGTCTCAGTATTCCAGTGCAATGGAATTTCAGGTGCCACTTCGCGCGCAACCATCAACACAGCAGGGTCACCAAAAATAACGGCATCTGCATTCACGGATTGTAGGAAGGATAAATATTCTCCTAATGCGTCAATTTTATCGTTATGAAAGATTGCGTTCACTGCTACATATACTTTTTTGCCAGCAATGTGTGCCATTTCAATAGTTTTTGCTACATCTCCACGAGAAAATTCTCCTGCTAAACGTAATCCAAATTTCTGCTCACCAATTACAAACGCGTCGGCCCCAGCTTCAATTAAGCCAGGAATATCATTAACGCTTGTAGGTGTTACAAGTAATTCAGGTTTCTTCACTAACCTTCACCTCTTATTTCTTTAGTGATATTGCAACCCCATCACCAATTGGTAGGATTGTTGTATGGTAATCAGGATGTTCGGATAGCCAAACATTAAATTCTCTTATTTTTCTAACAAGACTTCTGATTCGTCTTTGATCGATTACTTTTTCATCCATAGCTACTAACCCTTTGTAAAGCACGTTATCAGTAATGATTAAACCGTGTGCTGAAAGTAGTGGTGAATATAGTTCAAAAAACTTTCTATATTGTCCTTTAGCTGCATCTATAAAGATTGCATCAAACTGACCATATTCCTCTACCTTCTCTTGAAGCTCCAATGCATCCCCAGTCAAGAGGACAATTCTTTCACCTAGCTCTGACCTTTGAAAGTAATGTCGTGCCTTTTCAATTCGCTCTTCATCTCGTTCAAGGGTTACAATAGAGGATTCTGGTAAAGCATGCGCCATCCTTAGAGCGGAATAACCAATTGCAGAACCTACTTCTAATATTTTTTTAGGTCTATGCAGCCTTAATAATTGAAGTAGAGCTTCCATCCCTATTAAATCCATAATGGGTACTCCATGCTCTGAAGCATATAGTTCCATTTCTGTAAAAAGAGCATTCCTCTCTGTTACTAAAGATGTTAAATATGACTCCATCTCTTGATTCATGAAGTACCTCCAAAACTTTTTATATCATTGCAAAGAAAGAGACGTAGCCATAACTTGTTACCAGAGATGGATACTACGCCCAACAATCGTATACTTGAAATTTTGAGAAAACTTGACTTACACCAAGGAGAAGGACTGGCAAATGTCTAGTTGCACTTTATTCTTAAAATTAGCCACTATGTTGACTTTACAAGAAAAAACTCGGCAAGCGCCGAGGAAATATGTTAACTAATAAAAATCACTTCAACCATTTTACCACAATAGATTGTAAATTGCTAAACAATCTCTCATTTAATGGATGTGTGTTGTTTCCACAGTTGGCGGAGATAACCATTTACAAAAATTGGCCAAACTTCCTCAAGCTTGGCCAATTGCATTAATTATTCGTAATGTGCTTAGCCTTCTCGCGATTGTGATCTTCCAACGTTTTTGTAAAGATAACTTCACCAGTTGATGTTGCAAGGAAATATAGGTAGTCAGTATCAGCAGGTTCCAAGGCAGCATCAATGGATGATGCTCCAGCATTGGCAATTGGTCCAGGAGGTAAACCTTTCACCTTATACGTATTATAAGGTGAATTCACTTCCAAATCTTTATACAGGACTCGATCTTTATGCTTCCCTAAGGCATATAGGACTGTAGGATCGGTTTGTAAAGGCATTCCAATTTCTATTCGATTGTAGAATACAGATGATATTTTTTCTCGTTCAACTTTTTCAGTGGCTTCCTCTTCAATCAATGACGCCATAGTAAGTAACTTGTGTGGTGAATATTCTTTTTCTTCCATTGCACCTTGATAATCAACAAGTACTTCGTTGGTCTTCTTTAACATTTCATTTACTATTTGCTCAGTAGTCGGCTTTTCTTCAAAAAATTCGTATGTTGCTGGGAACAGATATCCTTCTAAGTGGAACTTAATATTTTTTTCAAATACCTCTTCCGAAATTAAATCTGGATACTGTGCCATCATTTTTTCAACAAAAGCTTTGCTATTTATTTCTTTAAGCACTGTTTCAGCATCTTGGCCTGTTTTTTCTGCAATTATACCAGCAATTTGAGAAAGTTGTTTCCCTTCAGGAATAGTCATTTTCAGCACAGCTTCCTGCATGATTTTTCCCGATTTAATAGAAGCAAGAATTTCTTTAAACGTCATTGATGGAGATAACTTATACTGACCAGCTTGGAATCCTGCTTCGTTTCTAAATTTAATGTAATATTTGAATACTCGAGCATCTTTAATAATGCCATTTTCCTCTAAAATATTCGAGATCCCTGTTACTGAAGAGCCAATTGGAATTTCAATGGTCTTTAAGCTTTCATCCTCAGGATTTACCGGCTTTAAAGCTGAATTAACAAATGCATAAATGCCAGCGGCAGAGCCACATATTACAAGGAAGATAATAAGAGAAGTAATCATTACTATTTTTCTTACAACTTTTGCTTCACTTCTTCGTTCTGAGAGCTTTTGAAGCATAAAGTCTTTTTTTGATTGATTTTCAGACATAACTTTCCCCTTTCATGGTTGAAAAGCAGAGAGAATGATCCACTTTTTTATATCTATTGGCTACTTATTATTAATTGGTACAAGCTATCTCGAATCATTATACTAAAATTTCGAGGTAAAATCACAGTATCCGACAAAGTTTGTAAAAATGAGGATTTCGAATCCATAAGAAAACTTGGGTAGTACCTAGCCTCGGCTGTAGAAAACCTTTATTGCAGATATACATTATTCCTAAAAATTGGTCTCTACATCTCTTTCTTCTTCGCTGCAGGTTCTTAAAGCACAAAAAAGCCCTCCACGTCAGTTCGTGAAGGGCTTTTCTTAGTTTTTACTCTTCGTCTTCTTCTTCATCCAGGAATGTGTTTAGCATTTCCTCGATTAAATCCCACTCTTCTTCTGTTTCGATTGGTGACAATTCACCATCTCGGTTATCTTCGCTAGGTACGAAAGAAGATGCATGAATTTCGATTTCGCCATTCTCATCTTCTTCACCGATTGGGTAGTATAATACGTATGATTTACCGAATTCTTCTGAATCAAATGTGAAAAGTACTTCACATAGTTGCTCGTTACCGCTTTCGTCAACGATTGTAATATTGTTTTGTCCGTGTTCCATTATGGTCACCTCATTAGTTTTTTGACACGCTGTCTAAGTATCCTTGAAGAATCATGACAGCCGCCATTTTGTCGATTACTTTTTTTCGTTTTGCTCGGCTCATGTCAGCCTCCAATAATACTCTTTCGGCAGCCATCGTAGTCAGACGCTCGTCCCACAATACTGTAGGTAAACCAAGCTTGACTTCAATTGCCTTTGCATAGGCTTCACTAGCTTCCCCTCGGGGACCTATAGTGCCGTTCATATTTTTGGGTAAACCAACAACAACCTTAGTAACTTCATATTCTTTCACAAGTTCGCCGATTCGATCTAATCCTAGTTGTTGCTGCTCTTCATTGATTTTAATCGTTTCGATTCCTTGTGCTGTCCAGCCCATCGCATCGCTAATTGCAACTCCGACAGTTCTCGACCCTACATCTAATCCCATAGTCCGCATTATGCTTCCTCACGATTGTGCTTTAAGTAAGATTTGACCAATTCCTCGATAATTTCATCCCGTTCAAGTTTACGAATTAAATTACGCGCATCCTGATGACGTGGGATATAGGCTGGATCTCCAGAAAGAAGATAGCCAACAATTTGGTTAATCGGGTTGTAGCCTTTTTCCTGCAGGGCCTCATGAACCTGAAATAGAACCTCTCTAATATCACGTTCAAATGGCTCTTCTGGAAAGTTAAATTGCATCGTCTTATCAAAGGAACTCATACGTGCACCTCACTTTAAGAGTTCAGTTTATTATTGTACCTTTTTCAATCTTCCCAATCAAGTTATAAGGAAATCCCTAAATCTCGATTGGGAAATTGGTTATTATTACTACCATTGTACACTAACAGTCTGGGATTATGAAATTGATTTTACCCATTCTTCAGCAAATTTAAGCGCAGAGTCCAATTGTTCTGGGTTTTTCCCACCAGCTTGAGCCATATCTGGACGACCTCCGCCACTGCCTCCACAACGTGTCGCAATTTCTTTAATTAATTTACCAGCATGGAATCCTTTTTTAATTAAATCATCTGTTACACCTGCAATCAGGTTAACTTTGTCTTCTTGGACTGATCCTAGTACTAAAACTGCTGATCCAAGCTTTTGCTTAAGTTCATCAGCCATGTTACGAAGATTATTCATATCAGATGCTTGTACTTTTGCAGCTAAAACAGGAACTCCATTTACTTCAACTACATTATTAACAAGATTGCCTGCTTCTATATTCCCAAGCTTAGATTTTAATGAATCATTTTCACGTTGTAATTCCTTAATTTCTCCAAGCAATACATCAATTCTTGCAGGGACATCTTTTGGATTAGATTTCACTTTTGCCGCAGCAGTTTTTAATATACCGATTTGGTCGTTTAAAGTTTTGTAAGCTGCCGCTCCAGTTACCGCCTCAATCCTTCTAGTTCCAGCACCAATACCTGATTCAGATACGATTTTGAACAATCCGATAACTGCAGTATTAGGTACATGACATCCACCACATAACTCAATGCTGTAGTCACCTACTTGAACGACGCGAACAATATCACCGTACTTTTCACCGAATAGAGCCATTGCTCCCATAGCTTTTGCTTCGTCAATAGCTTTGTTTTCAATGACTACAGGTGTGCTTTTCCAAATCTGTTCATTGACATTTTGTTCAATTTGCTCAAGTTCTTCAGGTTTAATTTGACCAAAATGCGAGAAGTCAAAACGTAAACGGTCTGTTTGTACAAGAGAACCAGCTTGGTTAACATGCTCTCCAAGAACATCTTTTAAAGCTTGGTGTAATAAATGAGTCGCAGTATGATTTTTTACGATATGGCTTCTTGACTCAGCATCTACTTCAGAAACAACGCTAGTTCCTGATTTTAAGATTCCGTGCTCAACAATGACACCATGTAAGTTTTGACCGTTAGGAGCTTTTTGAACATCCTTTACAACTAGCTTGACATCTTCATTTACGATGAAGCCTTTATCTGCAATCTGTCCGCCACTTTCTGCATAAAACGGAGTATGGCTAAGGATTACTTGCACTTCTTCACCAGCTTGTGCTTCTTCAATCAATTCACCATTTTTCACAATGGCAACGACTGTACCTTCTGCCTCAAGGTTTTCATAGCCAACAAATTGGCTTTCTACCTTAATTTCACCTAAAACTCCACCTTGGACTTGCATACTATCTACATCTTGACGAGCAGCGCGTGCACGTTCACGCTGTGCTTCCATTTCCGTCTCAAACCCATTACGATCAATCGTCATGCCCTCTTCTTCAGCATACTCTTCAGTCAAGTCTACTGGGAAACCATAGGTGTCATAAAGTCTGAATACATCAGAACCTTTAATAACGGTACTTCCGTTCGCTTTTTCCTTCTTAATTACTTCAGCTAGTATGTGAAGCCCTTCGTTTAAAGTTTCATGGAAACGCTCTTCTTCATTTTTCACTATTTTTGCGATGAAATCACGTTTTTCTTTTACCTCTGGGTAGAATTCATGCATGATTTCTCCTACAACAGGTACTAGTTCATACATGAACGGACGATTGATGTTGATTTGTTTTGCGTAACGAACCGCACGACGTAATAGTCTTCTTAATACATAGCCACGACCTTCATTAGAAGGCAATGCTCCATCACCGATTGCGAAAGCAACTGTACGGATATGGTCAGCAATTACTTTGAAAGCAACGTCTTTTTCATTATTAACACGGTACTTTTCAAGCGAAATTTCTTCAGTAGCATGAATGATTGGCATAAATAAATCTGTGTCAAAGTTCGTAGGTACATCTTGAATGACAGAAGCCATACGCTCTAAGCCCATACCAGTATCGATATTTTTCTTTGGAAGCGGTGTGTATGATCCATCTGGGTTATGATTGAATTGTGAGAATACAAGGTTCCAAACCTCTAAATAACGTTCATTTTCTCCACCTGGAAATAATTCAGGATCACTGAAGTCATCTCCATATGCAGGACCACGGTCATAGAAAATCTCCGTGTTCGGACCACTTGGACCTTCACCAATATCCCAGAAGTTCCCTTCAAGGCGTACGATACGGTCTGCTGGTACACCAATCTTTTTATTCCACAGTTCAAACGCTTCTTCATCTTCTGGGTGAATCGTAACTGAAAGTTTTTCTGGGTCGAATCCAATCCATTTTTCGTCAGTCAAGAATTCCCATGCCCAAGTTATAGCTTCTTCTTTGAAGTATTCACCGATTGAGAAATTACCCAACATTTCAAAGAATGTATGATGGCGAGCTGTTTTACCTACGTTTTCAATATCATTTGTTCGAATCGATTTTTGAGCATTCGTAATACGAGGATTATCAGGAATTACTCGGCCATCAAAATATTTTTTTAATGTAGCTACACCTGAATTAATCCAAAGTAATGATGGGTCATCATGGGGCACAAGTGGAGCACTAGGCTCTACGTGATGTCCTTTTTCTTTAAAGAAATCTAAATACATTTGGCGAATTTGAGCGCCTGTTAGTTTTTTCATAATAGTTTCCCTCCTGTAAAATGGTAAAATATGTAAATTAAGGCATAAAAAAAGCTCCCATCCCCTGACAGGGACGAGAGACATAACTCGCGGTACCACCCTGATTATGGACCTAAATTTCAAGTCCATCACCTTAGAATCACCTTAACGCGGTTAAACGGTAGGAATTAGCTACACTCCGGATTAGCTTTCTGTTATCCTTCATCTGGAATTTCTTTCAGCCAAGGAAATTCCTCTCTTATGTGTCATACACTCAGATGGACTATAACATACTTGATCCTTCAACGATTTACTTATAGTTAACCTATAAACAGGATTATAGGCAGTACAAGGACTTTTGTCAATATTTGCGAAGACATCTATTATGGTTCATTAATTGGGTTTTTCTGAAGTTTTTCCTTCCTGGCTATTAAATAGTGTGTCCGAGCGTGCATAATGGCTACCTTCATAATCGCAAGAATAGGAACAGCAATAATCAGACCTACTACTCCACCAATCTCTCCCCCTATTAGTAGGGCAAGCATAATCATCAATGGATGCATATGTAAGCTTTTTCCTACAATAAGTGGAGAGAGGATATTCCCTTCTAAAAATTGCAATCCAAAAACAATAAGTACAACGTACAAGACCATTTTCCCAGATAAAGCTGCTGCAATAATAATAGCTGGTATTGCTCCAATCACAGGACCAAAATATGGAATTACATTTGTTACACCAATAATGAAACCGAGTATCAAAGGATACTTTAAATGAATTAACCAAAATAAAATGGTGGATATAAAACCTATCGCCACACAAACGATTAATTGGCCTCTAATATAACTGCCTAAGGAATGTTCTACATCTTGTAGAAAAGATATCCCTGTTTTTCTCCATTTGTTCGGGGTGATGTACCACGCCCCTCTTTTAATATCTTCAAAATCCTTTAGCATGTAAAAGGCAATAAAAGGAATTATGGCAATTAAAAAGATGAAATCCATAAATCCTGTTAAATAACCAGTTACCCTCGAAAATAGGGCATCCATTCTATTTTCCGCAAAAACAATACCCTTATCTATTTTTTCTTTAAAGGCTGCTGGCCAATCTGATGTATGATGATCCAACTCGTCTAATAGGACTCGATATTGTTTAGTAAATACCGGGGCATTTTCAGATAAATCCTTCACCTGTTGGATCATAATCGGCACTCCTTTATATAAAGCAAAACCGATTCCCCCAAAAAATAGAAAATAAATGATAACAATTGCTATTCCACGCTTCATTCCTTTTTGATGGAGTAATTCTACGACAGGATGCAGAAGATAGCTGACAAAGGCTGCAATTAAAAACGGAATTAACACTGTTACTATGATTTGAAGGACTGGCATCCAAAGGGGTTTTAATATAAAAAAAACATAAATCACCACAAACAATAACAGTAAGAAGCCTAATCGATAGAACCACTTCATTGGTATATTCATTCGACTACCTCCTTGTAGCAAACCTCATAATATACCTGTATTGTTTACGGAGAACGATTTTTCATGCAGTATGATGCTGTATAAAATTAGGCTCATTCCACATTAGGAATTTAATCTTGCCACTTACTTTCCGTTACATTTACTAATAAAGCAATAAAGTTTATGAAAACAGGCTATAGTGAAGAACTCGGAAACACTCTTCTTTAAAAAAACAAAGAGGATGAACTCCTTTAGGTGTCAGCTCTCCTAGGTTTATATAGTGAATACACTATTTAAACCTAAAGGGTTAGACACACTTTAGATTCATCCTCTTGTGAAATCTTATTTAATGAATTGTATCACATTACATAGAATATCTTCGATCTTCCTCTTCAAATAGATCATCAAGTGAACTTAGACTTCCATCTTCCTCAACTTGGTGAGTATTAATCATACCTTTAGAAACTGACAATTCAATAAAACATCCCCAGCAATAATATTGATTTACACCAATCTTACCAATATCCTTACTAGAACAATTTGGGCATTTTATCACAATTTGACACCTCACTGAACGGCTTCAGAAATGACGATGGTATCCTCTCCGAGTGATGGTGGATTGTGTGTAGGTATTTTGAGTTTTCCATCTGCAAGATCCGAAAAGAAACCATTGGAAATTTCATATGCTACAATATTGCCCAAATTTTCCGTAAAATATACATCCTCCAACACTCCGATAGTTTTACCAGTTTTATTACCAATTACCTGTTTACCAGCTATCGAATCTTTATGATGGAGTGTATATTTGTAGGGTTTTGATTCAATTTTTGTCAAATCATCGTCCTTAAGGTATATAGCCTCACTCTCAATTCTGTCGATTTTTTCTAATGGAATCTGAAGGGTCCGTTTGAAGATAGCTGATCGGCTTAATAGTACACCTGTTACCTTACCTTCATCAGATATGGTCAGGTCACATGCCTCACCCATTTTCTTCCCTGTTATAGAGTACAAAGGCAAGCCCTTTAATAATGAGAATGTCCGCAAAGTGCACCATCCTTTCCGAACATTCATATTATCTGTTTAGCGATAATAAATCATAAGGTGTAACGTTTTCCATGTTCTCGAAAAAAACCTTTGTTAATTAAGGCTTCCACCTTATATTAACTTTATTTTCCTTCCATAATTCAAAGGAACCATTTTACATTTTTTTGAATTTCAGATCATTCATTTAGGTGATTTTATGGTATGATTTATGAGTACTTGAATTGTTGGAAAGGGGTAATTTCATGTTTAAGAAATTAGCAAGCGAAGCTCTAGGTCTTAGTGATATTGGAGAAATCATCAAACCTTCCGATTATGATAAAACAGAGTCTGACGATTTTGTACTGAGTGAAGATAACGAAAAGATTTTCTTTCTTATCAAATCTAAAAAAGATGAATATTGCTTTACAAATTTAGCTCTCATACATGTTGATGGGGATTCTGCTGTCAGTTCAAAACGTAATTTAAAGCGTTATGATTATTGCTTACACGAAATTAGTGCGGTAAGTATTGAAACTGCAGGAACAATCGATTTAGATATCGAATTGAAGTTTACTATCGGAAATAAAAATTTATCCATCGATGTACATAAAAAACATTCTACAGAAGTAGCTGACATTTACAAAGCACTTCTTGCTATTTCCATGATTCAGAAGGATAACGCTAGGCTACTTTCTTACGGAGATAAAAGCCTCCAGGTAGCTGAAGAAGTGATAAGAAATAATCGTACTGTTGAAGCAAATGTATCCCAAGAGTTTGGTCAAATCGCCAATTTTGTGAATACTTGGATGACAGAAATCCATGCTAAACACACTACAAAAGATTTTGCTAGTGTGTTCCAAAAGTATATTCAAAATTAATATTAGGTAAAAGAAGATGTCCCAAAAGGTATAAACTTTTGGGACACTCTCTTTTTTAGGACGTTTTGTAGTAATGACCCATTGATATCCGTTCCAGGAGCTTCGCTATCCGCTGGGCTAGCGCTGATCCTCCTTGCCGCCGTTGGTGTCTGCAGGGTCTCAGCTGTCCACCTAATCCCTCAGGAGTCTTCATGCCTTCAACTACAATCTACTCAGGTTTCTAAATTCATTTTTTCACAAAACTTAAATTTCACCGATGCCCTCATTTAGAACGAGAAAATGGATAAAAAAAATAAAGGAGCGACTCTCTGGTTGAATTTAATCAACCAAAAATTCAGCCTCTTTTAATTTCACCCAATATTTTTATCCATAAAATCATAAGGTGTAATGCTCTCCATACCAATTAAAGGGTCAGTACTCCACAATAATTCCTCATAGGACTTGTTTTCAATTGCTTTTTCTTGAGTATAGCTGATTAACTTCAGTTTTTCTAGAAGTGTAGTTTTTCTTGTTTGTTCCAGGTTGCGTTCAATTCCAGTTCTTAAGGCTTCCTCTTCTCCACACAATATCAAAAACTGCTTACTTCTAGTAATCCCAGTATAGATAAGATTCCTACGTAGCATTCTATAATAGCTTTTTACTATAGGCATAATCACAATTGGAAATTCACTGCCTTGTGATTTATGAATAGAGCAGCAGTAAGCATGAGTAATCTGAGTCAGGTCTTGGCGCGTATAGGTTACTTCGACCCCCTCAAAGGAAACAATCACCAAATCTTGTTTTTCAGTATTTTCCTTTGCAAACAAGATTGAAATGACCTCTCCCATATCACCATTATAAACTCCGCTCTCTGGCTGGTTAATCAATTGGAGGACTTTGTCTCCCACCCTGTAGACGACTTCACCGAAAGTTAATTCCCTTCTTGTTCCTTCGGTATTGGGATTAAATATTTCTTGTAGCATTTTATTCAGGCTATCGATACCTGCAGGCCCTCTGTACATAGGTGCCAAAACTTGGATATCTTTTGACGTGAAGCCTTTTTTCTTAGCGTTTAAAACGACTTTTTCAACAACATTTGAGATTTGAGCTGTACTGCATGGAAAGAAGGAACGATCTTTCTGCTGTGAAGCTATATTATCTGGTAGACGACCTTTTTTTATTTCATGGGCTAATTCAATAATGGAAGAACCATCTGATTGCCGGTAAATTGTCTCAAGCTTTACGGTAGGGATACTTTCTGACAGAAGTAAATCTTTTAGAACTTGACCCGGCCCTACAGATGGCAGTTGATCTTCATCTCCTACCATAATAAGTTGTACATCTTTTGGAAGTGCCTTTAATAATTGGTGTGCAAGCCACGTGTCTACCATAGACATTTCATCTACAATGACGAGTTTTCCCTCTATTGGGTTATCTTCATTACGACTGAACCCTTCATTTCCGTTCCAACCAAGTAATCGATGAATAGTGACTGCAGGTAATCCAGTAGATTCACTCATTCTTTTAGCAGCCCTTCCTGTTGGGGCAGCTAGGATAAATGGAAAGGGTTCATCATTCTTATATGATTTAATATCCATTGAAACCCCTTGCAATTCTGCAAACAGCTCCACAATCCCTTTAATGACGGTGGTTTTCCCAGTACCAGGACCTCCTGTTAATAGAAGCATGGGTGACATTAAAGCTTTTTGAATGGCGTCCTTTTGTGCAGGTGCATATTCTACCTCTAGTCGTTCTTCTAAGCTTCCCAACGCCATTAAAAATTCTGATTCTGGAAACTGGTCGTTGTACTGTGTTTGTTGAAGGATTCTTTGAATACTAGTCACAATGCCCTTTTCTGAAAAGTAGAGGGAAGGAGTATATAATCTTCGTTCTTCAATGAAAATTTTACTCTCTTCTTGCAATTTCAATATTTCTTGAGAAATTTCTTTAAATTCGATTCCATCTCTCTTATTCTCTTCCAGAAGTTTTTTTACATGAATCAACAAATCTTTTGCATCCATGTATACATGGCCTTCTTGAATGCAATATGTTTCCAATGTATATAAACAGGCAGCTTTAATTCTGTCAGGATGGCTTCCACTTATCCCAAGCTGATATCCTAGTTCATCTGCTCGACTAAAGCCAATCCCTTCGATATCTTCAACTAATTTATATGGATTTTGCTGAATTAGGCTTAGCGTATCTTGTTTATAAACCTGATAAATCTTCATCGATAATTGTGGCCCAAATCCATATTGATTAAGAGAAATCATTATTTGCTCTAATCCTTGATGTTCTACAAGGGTATCGTAAAGCATTTTTGCTTTATCTCCAGCAAGTTTAGGGACGCTATCAAGCAATGAAGGATTTTCAAGGATTTTTGAAATGGCATTATCACCAATGGTGTCCACTATTAATTCAGCTGTTTTTTTTCCGATTCCTTTAAACAAGTCACTAGATAAGTAATGTACGACTCCATCCTTTGTCTGGGGAATATCTTTTTGAAATTGTTCAACTTGGAATTGAAGACCAAACTTCGGATGGTCCTTCAATTGCCCATAAAATATGTACGTTTCATGTTCATACATTTGAGGGAAGTAACCGGTCACAACAGCTTCTTTTTCATCATACACAGCATTAGTTTCATCCACACGAATACGAACGACAGAATATAAATTTTGTTCATTATGAAAAATTGTAACAAGATGTCGTCCTTTCATAAAAATTCTCTGCTTGTTACCATCTGCAAATAAATCGAGTGAGTGTTGCAATGTCCTTCCCTCCTTTTATTCCGGTGCCTGTCACCGCCCGAATTTTGTCGAAACCCTATTCTTCCATCGCTGCTTCAACCATTTTTTTACCGTTTGCAGCAAGTATATGGTCAGGCTGTATTTCAAGTGCTTTTTGGAAATATCCTAATGAAGCCTCTAAATCCTCCTTATAACCTGCATACGCCACTCCTAAGTTGTAATAAGCATCTGAATGATTCGGATCTAGCTTAATGACTTCGTTTAGTTCTTTGATTAGCTCATCATACATTTCAGCGTTTGCCAAGCATAATGCATATTGAAAACGTGCATCTGCATCCTCAGGATTTAATTCAACACTACGTTGCAAATAAGGCATTGCAAGTTTAGGCTGATCTAAGCTTAACAAAGTCATTCCCAACATAAAGTACGTATCAGCATTTTCAAGACCCGAGCGAAGAGCTTTTTCAAACATATCCTTCGATTCAATCAGCTTGTCTGCATCAAAATATAGATTCCCTAATGAATAATAGGCAGCGCCAGCTTTTTCATCTAACTCGATTGCCTTTTTAAAGAAGTTTTCCGCCTTCTGTAGCTCACCTACTGCCGTCAATACATTACCAAAATTAATATAGCCGACAGGATCATTAGGATTTTCCTCTATAACTTGCGAGAATATCTTAACGGCATCCTCCCATTTTCCTTCTTTCATAAACTGAATTCCTTGTTGATTCTTATCCATGCATAAGCTCCTCACTATCCAAAATTCTAGTTAATAGTATACCACAACCAAAGTTCAGCCTGTGGTCAGGCTACAATTAAAATCCCTCTGCCATTTTAGCAGAGGGATAAGTGTTATTAACCCACATAGGTTAGTTTTTCACCATTACGGAATACTTCGTCGATAGTTCCTCCGCCTAAGCATTCGTCACCATTATAAAATACGACTGCTTGTCCAGGCGTTACCGCGCGGATTGGTTGGTCGAAAATGACTTCTGCTTCTCCATTCGGTAACAGTTTAACTGTAACACCATTATCAGCTTGACGATATCTGAATTTCGCCGTACAGATCAACTCTTCAGTAGGTGCCTTTCCTACCCAGCTAATGTTGACAGCTTTAATTGAGTCTGAATAGAGCAATTCATTTTCAAAACCTTGTTCCACATAAAGAATATTTTTCTTTAAATCTTTGCCTACTACAAACCATGGATCACCGCTTCCACCGATTCCTAAGCCTTGGCGCTGTCCTATGGTGTAGTACATTAATCCATCATGTTTACCTTTAATTTCACCATCAAGAGTTGTCATATCGCCAGGCTGTGCAGGTAGATAATTGCTGAGGAATTCCTTAAAATTACGTTCCCCGATAAAACATATTCCAGTGGAGTCCTTTTTTGTAGCAGTAGCCAAACCAGCTTCTTTAGCGATTTCGCGTACCTTGGATTTATCAATGCCTCCAAGAGGGAACATTACTTTCTCAAGTTGCTCCTGTGTCAATTGATTCAAGAAATAGGTTTGATCCTTGTTTTCATCAATACCACGAAGCATTTTATATTCACCATTACGGAATTCAACTTGAGCATAATGACCTGTGGCTAAATAATCAGCTCCAAGATTCAGTGCATGCTCAAGGAAAGCCTTGAACTTGATTTCTTTGTTACACATCACATCTGGGTTTGGAGTCCGTCCAGCTTTATACTCTTCCAGGAAATACGTAAACACCTTGTCCCAATATTGCTTTTCAAAGTTAACTGCATAGTATGGAATGCCAATTTGGTTACAAACCTTGATGACATCTTCAAAATCTTCCGTAGCTGTGCAAACTCCATTTTCGTCTGTATCGTCCCAGTTCTTCATGAAGATTCCTACCACATCGTACCCTTGTTGCTTTAACAAAAGAGCCGCTACAGAAGAATCGACGCCACCGGACATGCCTACTACCACACGAGTATCCTTAGGTTCTTTTTTCATGATGTCACCTCATCTCTATCTTATTAATCGTTTAACGATTTTACTTGTTTCCCTAGCTGCTTTTTCCACATGTTCCATTGTATTGTTCATTCCAAAGCTAAACCGGATAGAGTTCATTGTTTGTTCTGAACCTTTGCCAAACATGGCGACCAATACGTGTGACGGGTCAATAGAACCCGCTGTACAAGCAGACCCACTAGAAACTGCAATCCCAGCTAAATCCAGGTTTACAAGCATTGCTTCTACATTAGTGCCAGGAAAGCTAATATTCAATACATGTGGAAGTGCACTTTTCGTGTCGCCATTTACTGAAAAAGGAATTTCCTCTTCCATAAAAATATCAATCATTCTTCTTTTAAAAGAAAGATAGGATTCTACTTTTACCTCAATTGCTTCATAAGCTAGCTCAGCTGCCTTAGCAAATCCCACAATACCCGGTATATTTTCGGTTCCTGCACGACGTTTCTTTTCCTGCTCTCCACCATATAATAAAGGTGTAAGTTTCACACCTTCCTTTACATATAAAAATCCAATTCCTTTTGGACCATTTATTTTATGAGAAGAAACAGATAGCAGGTCTACACCCAATTCCTTTACATCAATTGGAACTATTCCGTATGCTTGTACTGCATCCGTATGAAAGAAAGCTCCATGTTCTTGAAGCATCGAACCGATTTCGATGATTTCCTGCATTGTGCCTACCTCATTGTTACCATACATAATGGTAACAAGAATTGTATCCTCTCTTAGAGCTCGTTTTAAATCGTCAAGACAAATTTTGCCACTTTCGTCTACTTGTAGGTAGGTTACATCATAACCTTGTTTCTCAAGAAAAGAGCAAGTATGCAATACTGCATGATGTTCGATGGCTGTAGTAATTATATGACGACCACGATGCTTATTTGCTTCAGCAACCCCAATAATAGCTGTATTGTCCGCTTCCGTACCACCACTAGTAATTAGAATATCATTTGGTTTTGCGCCAATACTTTTAGCCAATACCAATCGGGAATCATCCAATAACTTTCTTGATTCTCTACCAAAGGAATGAATGCTTGAAGGATTCCCAAAATGCGATTGCATGACTGTCAACATCTCTTCAATGACTTTAGGATGCATTGGGGTTGTTGCAGCATTGTCTAAATAAATGCGTTCCACCTATTATTCTCCTTCCATCCACCAATCTAAAAATTATATATAAAACATATACGAATCATTGTTTCCATTTTCCGAATAGCTAGCCAAATCCTCAAGTGTGGTACTGTCCAAAACATCTTTAATGGCATCCCGAATTCTGATCCATAATTCACGTTTCGCTGGCTCCTCGTCCTCAATTCCCTCAACAGGAGTTATTGGACCTTCAAGGACTCGGATAATATCGCCTGATGTGATTTGGTTCGGTTCTTTTGCAAGGACATACCCACCATATGCACCACGGATGCTTTTTACAAGACCTGCATTTCGAAGAGGGGCAATCAATTGTTCCAAGTAATGTTCGGACAAGTCGTGAGTTTGAGCAATACATTTTAATGATGTTGGACCTTCACCATGTTTACGTGCTAATTCAATCATGATTGTAAGCCCATAACGTCCCTTAGTAGAAATCTTCATTTTTGGCACCTCAATATATATAAAGTAGCAGCTTAATTACTCAGCAAAATCAAATGTAAATCATTCCTATACGTATAATGGCTATTAAAGAATGAAAGACTTTTGAAATTATAGCATACAACTAAATGTTATGCATTTTATCTATATTATACATTATGATAAAGTATATAAAACCGATTGTATTAGAAGTATTAAGATAAATCTGGGGGGTATTACTGTAAATGAGCATAAAACCACTCGCATTTCGGATGCGCCCTCGATCCATAGATGAAATCATCGGTCAGGACCATTTAGTTGGTGAAGGAAAAATTATTCGTAGAATGGTCATCGCTAAACAACTATCCTCCATGATTCTATACGGGCCTCCGGGTGTTGGAAAAACTTCCATTGCCAGCGCAATTGCTGGAAGCACAAGATATGCTTTCCGCACATTAAATGCTGTCACCAATAATAAAAAAGATATGGAAATCGTCGTTCAAGAAGCCAAAATGTCAGGAAAAGTTATTCTCCTACTTGATGAAGTCCATCGGCTTGATAAAGCCAAACAAGACTTCCTCCTTCCTCACCTTGAGAATGGAAGCATTGTCTTAATTGGTGCGACTACAAGTAATCCTTATCATGCAATCAATCCTGCCATTAGAAGTCGATGTCAAATCTTTGAACTGAAACCACTGGAGGAAGAAGAAATTCTACTATCCTTAAAGAGGGCATTAGTAGATGAAGAAAGAGGTTTAGGGAAGTTTCAAACTGAAATTGAAGAAGAAGCATTGCTACATCTTGCCACTGCATCTTTTGGAGATGTCCGGAGTGCACTCAATGCTTTAGAATTAGCGGTGTCTTCAACTCCACCGGATAAGGATGGGATCATCCGAATCTCAGTTGGAGATGCAGAAGAATGTATCCAAAAGAAAAGCTTTTCCCACGATAAAGATGGTGATGCTCATTATGATGTGCTTTCCGCATTTCAAAAATCAATTCGAGGAAGCGATGTAAATGCGGCATTGCATTACTTAGGTAGATTAGTCGAAGCAGGCGATTTAGTTAGTATCAGCAGAAGACTTGTTGTAATTGCTTATGAAGATATTGGACTTGCCAATCCCCAAGCAGGACCGAGGGCACTTGCAGCTGTCCAGGCTGCCGAACGACTAGGATTTCCTGAAGCAAGGATTCCACTAGCAAATTCCGTGATTGAGTTATGCCTATCTCCAAAATCGAATTCTGCCTATACTGCACTTGATGCAGCAATTAGCGACATTCGTAAAGGGATAAGTGGAGATGTGCCAGACCATTTGAAGGATGCTCATTATAAAGGCGCTAAAGATCTTGGAAGAGGATTGGAATATCAATATCCCCATGATTATGAAAGCGGTTGGGTTCAACAGCAATACCTACCAGACAAGATAAAAAATAAGAAGTACTATAAACCCAAAAAGACAGGGAAATTTGAACAGGCATTGGCTCAAGTTCAAGAAAAAATCGAAAGCTCAAGCGCCACAACCAGAAGGTAATGGCACTTGAGCTTTTTCTTTACTTATTTTCATCACTTACTCGTACAACTTTAACATCCTTAAGAATATCCCTTACAACCCAGCTAGCAGCAACCAAACCAGCTACAGAAGGTACAAATGCATTGGAGGAAGGTGGCATTTTTGCTTTTCGAATAACAGCGTCGTCTTTTCCAACCTCTTTACGCACTTCTTCACGAATCACAATTGGACTTTCGTCAGAGAAAACTACTGGGATACCTTTTTTAATTCCTTCTTTACGAAGACGTGTACGAATAACTTTCGCAATTGGATCGGTATGTGTTTTAGAAATATCCGCAATTTGGAATCGAGTCGGATCCATCTTGTTAGCAGCACCCATGCTCGAAATGATTGGGATATTACGATTCAAACATTCCTTCATTAAATGAATTTTATAAGAAATCGTGTCGGATGCATCAATTACATAATCAGGTTTATAACTGAAAAACTCTTCATAGGTTTCTTCTGTATAGAACATTTTCAATGAAATGACTTCACAGTCAGGATTAATATCCAAGATTCGTTCTTTCATTAAGTCAGCTTTAAATTTGCCTACAGTGGATAGCAATGCATGTAACTGACGATTGACGTTTGTAATATCAACGTCATCTTTATCGACAAGAATTAAGCGCCCAACGCCAGAACGCGCTAAGGCTTCAGCAGAAAATGAACCTACACCACCGATACCAAGTACAGCAACAGTTGTATTTTTCATCTTTTCAAGGCCTTCTTTTCCGATCGCCAATTCATTTCTTGAAAATTGATGTAGCATTTTATCAACTCCATTATTATATCTACGATTGATTCAAACAGTACTATAACATATCTATTGATTAATACAAGTATTTCTATCAGAAAAGTGGAAACATCTTAGTTTCCTTATAATTGTCTAAATTAGTTGGATTACCTCTTCATTACTTTACCCTTATTTATCCGAATGTACCTCGTTCCTGCCAAAATCAATTAGAAAACTTGACTAGCGCCAAGCCTGAGTTGTGCAGAACATTTATTCTGAAAAACGGACAATACGTCGACTTACTTCTATGTAGTCAACTATATTCTGAGAATACAAAAAACCTGTGCAGTTTCCCACACAGGTTGAATACTCATATAAGGGCGCAAGAGCCCCAATCGTGCCGTTCCTCCTTTGTTTTGAACCCGCTCTACGCAGGTGGGTGCCTTGTTCTAGGCTTTTGTAAGTCCTCTTCGAGATGAGGCTTTTACGCGGCTTTGAAACGTAGGCTCCCGTAACTATAAGTGTTCGGTCAAAACTTATAGGTTATGGTGACGTACACATCAGGACTCTCGCTTATTGGTAATATCATAGCATAAAAAATGCTTATGGTTCAAGTGAAGTCATATAGGAAATTATTCCTTTTTTTCACAGAAAAAAGGAATACCCTTCTGACTTAATCTTGTCTAAAAATAGATTATTTCTTTGGAGCTAAGGCTAAATTCAGCTCTTCTAATTGTGCTTCACTCACCTTGCCCGGTGCATTTGTCAGTAGACAACTTGCACTAGCCGTTTTTGGGAATGCAATCGTGTCACGAAGGTTTGTTCTACCAGCTAGCAACATCACAAGTCGGTCAAGACCAAGGGCAATTCCACCATGTGGAGGTGTTCCATATTCAAATGCTTCTAATAAGAATCCAAATTGTGCTTTTGCTTCTTCAGGAGAGAAGCCTAATAATGAGAACATCTTTTCTTGAATTTGTTTTTCAAATATACGTAAAGATCCTCCACCTAGTTCATATCCATTAAGCACTAAGTCATATGCATAAGCCTTGACACTACTAGGATCTGTATCTAATTTTTCTAAATCTTCTCGAACAGGCATTGTGAATGGATGGTGAGCTGCCGTATAGCGCTCTGCTTCTTCATCGTACTCAAGAAGAGGCCACTCTGTAACCCAAAGGAAGTTGAACTTGTTTTGGTCAATCAAACTAAGTTCCTTCGCAAGTTTTAAGCGCAGTGCACCAAGAGCATCCGCAACTACATTTTTCTTGTCGGCTACAAATAATAAAAGGTCTCCCTCTTGTGCCTCCAACGTATTGCCTAATGCCTCTCCTGCTTCACCTTCAAAGAATTTTGAAATTGGACCTTTTAAACCGTCACCCTCGACCTTCAACCAAGCTAATCCCTTTGCTCCATAAACTGCAGCGAATTCTCCAAGAGCGTCAATGTCCTTACGAGAGTATTTAGAAGCTGCACCTTTTACATTGATGGCTTTTACTTCCCCACCATTTTCGACTGCACCTGAGAACACTTTAAAGCTTGAATCCTTCACAAGTTCAGAAACATTGACTAATTCCATTTCAAAACGAGTATCTGGTTTATCCGATCCATAGCGATTCATTGCATCATCGTAAGTCAGACGTGGGAATGGCAGAGCAACATCCAACCCTTTTACTTCTTTCATGACTTTAGCCATCATGTTCTCTGTCAGTGACATAATATCTTCTTGGCTCATGAAGCTTGTTTCAATATCGATTTGAGTGAATTCTGGCTGGCGATCAGCACGTAAGTCCTCATCACGGAAGCATCTAGCAACCTGATAGTATCTTTCGAAACCAGAAACCATCAGTAACTGCTTAAATAACTGAGGGGATTGAGGAAGCGCATAGAATTCCCCTTCATGAACACGACTTGGAACTAGGTAATCACGAGCTCCTTCAGGAGTACTTTTTGTTAAGATAGGAGTCTCAATATCTAGGAAGCCTTCGCTATCTAAGAAATTACGAATTGTTTGTGTAGTTTGGTGACGCATTTTAAATGTCTCAAACATTACTGGACGACGTAGGTCAAGGTAACGATATTTTAGACGGATATCTTCTGACACATCCGTTTTATCATCAATCATGAAAGGAGGATTTTTCGCTTCATTGATGATGGAAACGTCTGATGCGTGGATTTCAATTCGACCTGTTTTCATTTTAGGATTCACAGTTCCTTCTTGACGAGCCACAACAGTCCCTTTTAAATCCAACACATATTCGCTACGGATTCTTTCTGCAATTTCAAGTGCGTCTTTAGATACATCTGGATTGAAAACAACCTGTACTAAGCCTGAACGGTCACGAAGGTCAATAAAAATTAACCCACCTAAATCACGACGTTTTTGAACCCACCCTTTAACTACGATTTCTTCACCAATAGCTTTTTCTGTCACTTCACCACAGAAGTATGATCTACCGTACATTTTTTGTTCCTCCTCCATTATCGCTGCAATTCCATAAATTTTTCTATAAACTGATCTAATCCCACTTCAATTTGTTCGCCTGTTTCCATGTTTTTTACATTAATAACTTCCTTGGCAAGCTCATCGTCACCTAACACGGCAACATATCTTGCATTTAGACGATCTGCTGCTTTGAATTGAGCCTTTGCTTTACGATCATTGTAATCCTTCTCTGCAGAGAATCCTCTTCTTCTTAATTCATAAACAAGCTTAACAGAGTAATCTTTTGCGGATTCTCCCAAGCTAACAACGTAACAATCAATACTATCATCCCAAACAGGTCTAACCTGTTCTGCATCAAGAGCTGCAATCAATCTTTCAATACTCATCGCAAACCCTATCCCTGGTGTTACAGGTCCACCTAGTTCTTCCATCAAACCGTTATATCTTCCACCACCACATAAAGTAGTAATAGCTCCAAATCCTTCTGATGTACTCATGATTTCAAAAGCAGTGTGATTATAGTAATCCAAGCCACGTACTAGAGTCGGATCGACTTCAAATTCGATTTCAAGGGCTTTTAAGTACTCTTGTACTTTTGTAAAATAAGCTTTGGAATCCTCATTTAAGTACTCAAGAATGGAAGGTGCAGATGCCATTAATTCATGGTCTCGATCCTTTTTACAATCAAGAATTCTTAATGGATTCTTTTCTAAACGGCTTTGACAATCACTACAAAACTCTCCAATTCTAGGCTTAAAATGATTGATTAAAGCTTCTCGGTGCATAGTTCTACTTTCTTTATCCCCTAGACTATTAATCACTAGCTTTAAGCTTTTAAGTCCCATTCCTTTATACATTCCCATTGCTAATGCCAATACCTCTGCATCAATAGCTGGGTCTGCACTTCCTATTGCCTCCACACCAAACTGGACAAATTGTCTGAAGCGGCCAGCTTGAGGGCGTTCATAACGGAACATTGGTCCGAAATAAAACAGTTTTACAGGTTGAGTGGCCCACCCGAACATTTTATTTTCTATGAATGAACGAACTACTGGTGCTGTACCTTCAGGACGGAGTGTGATATCCCTGCCACCACGGTCTTGGAAGGAGTACATTTCCTTCTGCACAATATCAGTTGTATCGCCAACACCACGAAGGAAAACTTCAGTATGTTCGAAGATAGGAGTACGAATTTCTTTATATTGATATCTTCTGCACAAGTCTCTAGCTTGCGATTCGATAAATTGCCATAGTTCAGATTGTCCAGGTAGTATATCTTGAGTTCCTCTTGGAATTTGAATGGACATAATTTATCTCTCCTTTATTTAATATTTAGAGGGCAAGAGAAATAAAAAAACTCTCGTCCCTTGTAATCTTGAATTACAAGGGACGAGAGTTTGATTCCCGTGGTGCCACCCTAATTGAAATGCCATGTTAAGACACTTCCTCTTTAAACAGTTAACGCCTGTATACGTCCATCTCCTACTAAGATTAACTATCTTTTCAGAGCGAAGCCTAAGGAGTGTTCGTTCATTAAGTCATCAAGTAGGACCGCTTTCAGCCTTTGACCGTCCCTCTCTTGTCTTGTGTGTCTTAATTACTTTTCTCCCTCACCGGTTTCAATCATTTTATGTATTATTATTTTTCTAATAATAATGTTCGAAGGATTGAATGTCAAGATAAGCTGAAAAATTAATTATTTATCATGACCGTTCTAGTTTCTTTTTTAACTTTCTAACTTCCCTCATATTTAAACCAAATTCAGTAGCTAATTCATACATATCAGAATTTTGTTCTTTCTGAATAAAATCATGAAAATCCACTCCAAATAATTGGTTTTCACCTGAATGGCTCATATTGCCTTTATCACTAAATCTCATGAATATGCCTCCCCTATATGGTAAAATGAATTTTTGGTATTAGAAAATAAGACTAAGAAAAATTATCACCCTAATAGGATTTCCCTATTTTTCATTTTTTTTACGTTTTTTAAAGGGAATTTTTTAAAAATCGAGAATTTTATTAAAGCACTAGAGAACCCATCAATAAGAAAGGTGGAACGGCTATTGAAGATATGGATCAAGACATTAATCGTTTTACTCCTCATTTTCCCTACGAGTGCCACCAAAGATGACCAAAAGCAAGCAGAAGGGTATGAGGTTACGATTAATAAAAAAGTAATTAATATCCGTGAGGGTCCAGGATTAAGTTATCCTATTGCCCAAAAGGCCTCAGCAGGTGAAGTGTTTACTGTTGTAAGTGAAAAGGGAGAATGGTACGAAGTAAAATTACATAATAAAACTGGTTGGGTGGCTCACTGGCTTGTCAAAAAAGCAGCCTCTTCAAATCCAAATGGAAAACAAGAGGAAGCGGAATTTGAAACAGGAACTGTACTTGTGGAAAGCCTTCGAGTCCGTACTGGTCCAGGAACTAATTTCCAAATAGTTGGTAGTCTCAAACAAAATCAGCACATACAAATTCTGACACGCAATGAAAACTGGTTTAAGGTGAAGTCGAAAGAAATGGAAGGTTGGGCATCCTCTGAGTTCATTAGGACAAGCTCAACACCGACAAACAACAAAGAAGAATTGATTACAGAATCTGAACAACCAATTGGAATTATCAAAGTGAAGTCATTAAATTTTAGATCTCAGCCTTCATTAGATTCTGAAATAATCGGTAAACTTATCCAAGACACAAAAGTTGAAATTATTAAAGTTGTAGATAAATGGCTTCAAGTTCAATATGAAGGGAAAATAGGGTGGGTCCACGAGGATTATCTAGAAATAAGAAACCCATCTAAACAAAAGGAAGATTCATCAAACACTGAAACTAAGGGCAAGAAAGAGTCCTTAAAAGGTGGCACAGCCATCGTCACTGCACAGTCTATTAAAGTCCGTACAACTCCTTCCTTTTCAGGGAAAATAATGACTACATTAAAAAAGGGACATGAATTTAAAGTTTTGGATGAAGAGAATAATTGGATTGCTTTAACTCTACCAAATAAAGAAATAGGATGGATACCCATGTGGTATGTACGACAATCAATAGATGCCCATCCTATTAAGAAAAAAGACTTTAAAAATGGTAAAGTCGTAATAATCCATCATGGAACTTTACTAAGAAAAGAACCAAATGCACATTCAGAAGTCATTTTATCTACTAAAGAAGGAGAATCCTTCCCTTTAATTTCCGTCGAAGGAGAATGGTATAAAATCGGATTAGAGAACGACCAAACCGCTTATGTGGCAGGGTGGATTGTTTCATCTAAAGGTGACGCTCCTCAAATAACAAAGTCTCGCATGGAAAAGTATTTTTCCAATAGGACCATTGTCCTTGATCCAGGTCACGGAGGTCGTGATAATGGTACAACTGGCTCCAGAGGAACACTGGAAAAAGCCTTAACCCTTCGAACAGCACAATTAATAAGTGATAAAATACGTGCTGCAGGCGGAAGAACGGTTATGACTAGAACTGGCGATACATATGTGACATTGAGGTCTAGAGCAAGCTCTGCAAATTACCATAACGCTGATGCCTTTATCAGTATCCATTACGATAGCATTAATGATAGCAGCGTCAATGGTATAACTACTTATTATTATCATCCATATCAGAAAGACTTAGCTGATGAAATACATACACAATTAATTACGGGTACTTCCATGAAGGACAGGAACGTTCGTAAAGGGGATTATCATGTAATTAGGGAAAATGGAAACTCTGCTATCTTATTGGAGTTAGGTTATCTTTCTAACCCCGCCGAAGAAATGACAGTGGTATCAAGCGCATATCAAGAGGCTGTTTCAGAGGCGATTTTTAATGGTTTAGCAGAATATTTTATTAAGTGATATGAAATTGGCGGTCATTCTTAAAATTTTTCCAGTAATAATAGGGTGCTAAAAGAGGTCATTCGACTCATTTAGCACCCTTTATGTTATTCATGTGTTTTAACCTGTATCATCGTCATAAAATCGTATGGTCCACTAGTAAATTCAAATTTATGCACAAATCCAAATTTTTTATAAAGATGTATGGCTCTCTGATTAAAACTAGCAACGGTTAACCTTAACGGAATGCTTTCATTCTGTTTTTGTATGGTATTAATTACAAAAGAAAAAAAATCCGTCCCCTTCCCATTTCCCGTCAATACTGGCTTCATCCCTAGGCCAATATCCAACATTTTTTCTTCATAAACGCCTAATAGAGCGCCACTTGGAACTTGTGCAGCAGTGCCTGTACAGAAAAAACCAATTAATTCTTCTTGACTACTAATAATCCCTTGATAGTTATTTTCTAAGAGTTCTGCAAGGGCTTCTGGAGTAGCTTCGTTGTTATAAAAATCATAAGGCGGTTCATATTTCCATTGCAAAATTTCCATAGCCATTTCTTCATTAATTTTTTGAATTCTCATTTCTTCATTCCCCTTGGATTAGATCCTACCGACAGAGTGGCCATTAGCAAAGGACAGGGGATTGGGGCTAAAATTCTTTTCCCTACTAAAAACCATTATGTCAAATTGCAGCTTCTCTTCCTAATTTTGGTTTAATTTAAGTATAAACAAAAAGCAGTGGAGTGCACCACTGCTTTTAAGCTTCTTTTATTGACTTTCTAATATTAACGTCACAGGACCATCATTGATCAACCGAACATCCATCATGGCACCAAACTCGCCTGTTTGCACTTCAATTCCTTTTTGACGGAGTTGTTCATTAAAAAAATTATAGAGTTGAACTGCATAATCAGGCTTTGCAGCTTCCATGAAGTTCGGACGTCTTCCTTTCCTACAATCCCCATATAAAGTAAATTGTGATACGGATAGGATTTGTCCACCTACATCTAGCAGTGAATGATTCATTTTACCTTGTTCATCCTCGAAAATTCGAAGATTCACTATTTTATCTGCTAGATAGATGGCATCATTTTCCGTGTCATCATGGGTTATGCCTACTAGAAGGACTAGACCTTTTTCAATGCGCCCAATAACCTCGCCTGATACTGTCACACTTGCATCTTTTGACCTTTGTAAAACTACTCTCATTGTAGAACCCCTTAGTTCATAATCCTACGTACAGAATATATTTCGGAGATTTGCTTAATTCTCTCCACTACTTTCTGTAAGTGGTTTACATTATGAATGGCAATAGACATATTGATGGTCGCAACCTTATTGCGATCTGATCTACCAGAAACAGCAGTAATATTTGTTTTCGTTTCATTAACCGCCTGAAGTACTTCATTCAGAAGACCTCTTCTATCATACCCGCTTATTTCTATATCCACATTATATTCTTTTCTATCATTTAAGCTGCTTTCCCACTCTACAGGAATTAACCTTGCTTCAGCATCATCACCGACAATATTCGTGCAGTCGTTTCGATGGACACTCACTCCCCGACCTTTCGTGATAAAACCTACAATTTCATCACCTGGGACTGGATTACAGCAACGTGATAAACGAATTAATAAATTGTCTATCCCTTGAACTCTCACACCAGATTCGCGCTTTTTTACAGAGTGGAGCGACCTTAATTCAGATACTGCGTCTGTAATGCTTGCCTTTTGTTCAAGCTCTTTCTTTTTACGCCACTTTTCTGTTAAACGGTTAGCCACCTGTAAAGCAGTAATTCCGTTGTATCCAACAGCAGCAAACATATCTTCTTCATTAGCGAAATTGAATTTTTCTGACACTCGTTTAATATTTTCACTAGTTAAAATCTCTTTCAAGTCAAATTCCATTGTCTTGATTTCTTTTTCAACAAGCTCTCTACCTTTTTCAACATTTTCATCACGCATCTGTTTTTTGAAGAAGGTACGAATTTTATTCTTGGCTTGTGAAGTCTGAGCAAGTTTTAACCAATCTTTACTTGGTCCATAAGAATGCTTAGATGTGAGGATTTCAATTATGTCCCCCGTCTTAAGCTTGTAATCTAAAGTGACCATCTTCCCGTTGACTTTGGCTCCAATCGTTTTATTGCCGATTTCTGAGTGTATTCGATAAGCAAAATCGATTGGGACCGAACCAGCTGGTAATTCAAACACATCTCCTTTTGGAGTAAAGATGAATACCATGTCTGAAAACAAGTCAATTTTTAGCGATTCCATGAACTCTTCTGCATTCGTAGCGTCATCTTGGAATTCTAAAATTTCTCTGAACCAAGTCAACTTATCTTCAAGAGACTGATTTTCAGAAACTTCTTTTCCTTCTTTATAAGCCCAGTGGGCAGCAATCCCGTATTCAGCAATACGGTGCATTTCAAATGTTCTGATTTGGACTTCTAAAGGATCACCTTTCGGCCCAATGACTGTAGTGTGCAAAGACTGATACATATTAGGTTTAGGCATTGCAATATAATCTTTGAATCGGCCAGGCATTGGTTTCCACGCGGTATGAACGATTCCAAGTACCGCATAACAATCTTTAATGCTATTCACTTGAATACGCACAGCAAGCAAATCATAGATTTCACTAAATTGCTTATTTTGTAGCGCCATCTTACGGTAAATGCTATAAATATGTTTTGGTCTTCCAGAGATTTCTGCTTTAATATGCACTTCACCAAGGCGATCGCGAACTTCTTGAATGACACCATCTAAATAATCTTCACGTTCTGCACGCTTTTTCTTCATTAAATTGACAATTCGATAATACTGCTGTGGATTTAAATACCTTAAAGCTGTATCCTCGAGTTCCCATTTAATGGTCGAAATACCAAGTCGGTGGGCAAGCGGTGCAAAAATTTCTAAAGTTTCATTAGAAATTCTGCGTTGCTTTTCTAACGGAAGATGTTTTAAGGTCCTCATGTTATGAAGACGATCTGCCAATTTTATAAGGATGACCCGAATATCCTGAGCCATAGCGACAAACATTTTACGGTGGTTTTCGGCTTGCTGTTCTTCCTGGCTTTTATATTTAATTTTCCCTAACTTAGTGACACCATCAACTAACATAGCCACTTCTTGATTAAAGGCTTCTTCTAACTCTTTTAAAGTAACCCCAGTATCTTCGACAACATCGTGTAGAAAACCAGAGGAAACAGTGGCAGCGTCTAATTCTAAGTCCGCTAAAATCCCAGCTACTTGAATGGGATGGATAATATAAGGTTCACCTGATTTACGAAATTGCTCTTTATGAGCGTTCTCAGCATAATCATATGCTTTTTTTACCAAATCCACATCCGTAGGTTGTAAATACTTTGCAACTCTTTCGATTACCTGTTCAGCACTAATTACTTGTTCGTTCGCCATGAAACCACCTTTTTATTTAAATAACGGGATTTTTTTAAGCCTATATAAAAAATAACTTCCAGCCTCTCACACAGGGCTAAAGTTAAACGAATGTTTCTTGTAAAAAATGATATTGTATCTATTATCAAAAAAAAGAAGGAGAATGTAAAGAGTTTCCCCCTCTTTTCTTCCTATTTCGACATTTTTCTTGAGGGAATTGTGATAATTATTCCCATTTTATAAGAAATCCTAAATGACTTCCATGATTTACAGAGGATTCCTGAATAAAAGAAAAATCCTATTATTCAACAATATAATTGTTAACAATAGGATTTCTATCTTATTAGTAAGTCATTAGAGTTAGAATATCATAACCATCTAATTTGTCTTTTCCATCAAGGTAGGACAATTCAATTAGGAACGCAATACCTGCAACAACTCCACCAAGTTCTTCAACAAGCTTAATTGTTGCTTCAATTGTTCCACCAGTAGCCAACAAGTCATCTGTAATTAAAACTCTTTGACCCGGTTTGATTGCATCTTTATGGATTGTTAATACATCTTTTCCGTATTCAAGACCATATTCAACTTTAACTGTTTCACGTGGCAATTTCCCTTCTTTTCTTACCGGAGCAAAACCAACTCCCAAAGAATAGGCAACAGGACATCCAATAATGAATCCGCGAGCTTCAGGTCCTACAACTAAATCGATTTGTCTTTTTTTTGCATATTCTACGATTTGGTCCGTAGCATAACGATATGCGTCACCATTATCCATTAAAGTTGTAATATCTTTAAACTTTATTCCGGGCTTTGGCCAATCAGGCACGATTGTAACAAATTGCTTTAAATCCATTGTTCCATTTCCTCCTCAAGCTGCACACTTTCTGACAGTAACGATTCTATAAACTGATATAGCTGCCCGTATGAAGAATATAAAAGGTCATTTTCCAGTTGGAATTGTTCCTTCTTTTCTTTATATGACGGGGATTCGTGAAAGTCTCTTTTTACAGCTTGTTCTTTTATTGAAATAAATCCATTCTCTATTGTAACAAAATCTAGTTCAAAAAACACTTTAACAATAAAATCAACAGTATCTCTAGACCAGCCTTTATGTTTGGCTATGTCATCACTATACTTGTGGACATCAAATGAGCCTTTTTTCTTGATGAGAGCATACATCCATTTAAAGTGATCTCTTGTAGGCATGGTACTGAAGAAATGATGCTGCTCCTGATGAAAATGAACATACACTCTTTCTGGTTTCCCACATTGAAATAGGGTATTTAATTGAGATAAATTTGAAGGTAAATCAATTAGCACAATATTTTTTCCATTAAGAAAATTAGGTTGATCCATTATTTTTTCTAACAAGACAACCGTTTCAGATTGATATGAATCCAATTGTAGATTTTCATATGTCTTTTGGTTAAATACGATTAACAGACGATTATCCTTTGGTATTTTCTCTAAAGTTGTATCAATTTTCTTTGAACTACGAAAATCAAATAATTGCCAATTATTTACTAAGACATCATGCAAGTATATTTGAGGTTTACGTATATTGTTCCATTCGTTAATTGAAACATCCCCAACAACAGAAATAGATGATATAGGTGAAATATGGTCTACCAATTCCCCAAGACCAAAACCAATTCCATCTAATGAAAAACCATTATGTTCGAGCATTAACTTCATATGATTAGAATCTGCTCCAATCTTACGAATGGTACTAATTTTTGCATCCTCAATCAAAACTTTTGGTTTTGGATTTCCCATTCCAAAGGGAGCGAGTCGATCCATTTGAGCTATGCTTTCAAGTGTGATTTCTTCAACAGTCGTGACTGTATCAAGCTTAGTGACAGGAACAAAGTCTTCTTCAGTCAGTTGCTGAATAGCCAATTCATTTAGTCTTTCCCTTAATTCTCCTACATCTTCTATTTTTAGTGTCATTCCAGCCGCCATTGGATGTCCTCCAAAATGAGGCAATAATTCCCGACACTTTGAAAGATTTTGATAGAGATCAAAACCTTCGATGCTTCTAGCAGATCCTTTAGCTAAGCATTTTTCTCGGTCAAAGCTTAACACGATGGCCGGTCTGTAAAATCTATCAACCAGTTTGGAAGCCACAATTCCAATGATTCCTGAATTCCATCCTTCCTTACCGACTACAATGACAGAATTTTCATCAATAGGCCAATTTTCTTCTACTTCTTGAATAGCTTCAGAAGTGATTTGCTGGACTAATGCTTGTCTTTCTTTATTTAAGCCATCTATTTCATTTGCAATATAGTAAGCTGTCTCAAAATCATCTGTTAGTAATAATTCAACAGCAGGATCTGCATCTCCTAACCTACCAGCAGCGTTAATACGAGGGCCAATCCCAAAACCAATGGATTCTTCATTTAATGATGAAGGCTCTATGCCAGCAACCTTGAATAATGCACGTAATCCTGGCCTAGAAGTTGTCTTCATATTCTGAATACCCTTAGAGGCAATCAGTCTATTCTCACCGAATAAAGGTACAAGATCTGAAATGGTCCCAATTGCAGCTATTTCAAGTAAATCGTTTGGCACTTCCCCCAATAATGCATGGGCTAGTTTAAGAGCAACACCTACACCAGCCAAGTCCTTAAATGGATAACTACTATCCTCTAACTTTGGATGGATAATAGCTAAGGCTTCTGGAAGAATTGGTCCAGGTTCGTGGTGATCTGTAATAATATAATCCAAATCCAGATTTTTGGCTACTTCAGCTTCATGTATAGCTGAAATACCAGTATCGACCGTTATTAATAATGAAACTCCTTCTTCTTTAGCAAGTCTAAAAGCTGTTTCATTAGGGCCGTAACCTTCCGAAAATCGGTTTGGTATATAAAAATCCACGTTTGCATTAAGCTTTTTAAATGTCTCCATTAAAACTGTCGTACTACTGACTCCATCTGCATCGTAATCCCCGAAAATGCGAATATGCTCTTTTCGGTCAATTGCACGATGAATCCTGTTCACGGCAAGATCCATTCCCTTTAACAAAAACGGATCGTGAAAAGGAGTTTCTTCCGGAAATAAAAAAGACCGTGCTGATTCCAAGGTATCCATTCCACGGTTCACCAGTAATTTTGCTACCAAAGGTGCGATTTTAAGCTGAGCGGAGAGAACATTCGCTTTTTCTTCATTAGGTAATTGGACTTTCCAACGGGTTTTTGATCGTAGCATACATTCACCCCTTAACCTTCATTATTATACAAGACAGGCAAAAGCGTTTCAAATTGTTTTATCTTCCTATTATTAATTGTGAATAAATTACAAAACCGCAGGAATGCTCCCACGGCTTTGTATGATGAATTAAACTTGCGCTTCATCCGTATTCTGTTTCTTTTCTACAAAAGTAATCAATGTTCCTTTTTTCTTCAACTCTTTAATTTTAAATTCGAGCCATAGTTGGGAAGCTATATAAATTGATGAATATGCGCCTATTGTTAAACCGATTAACAACGCAATCGAGAAGTTACGAATCGATTCACTTCCAAATACAAGCAACGCCACAACAGTAATGATTACTGTTAATACAGTATTAACTGAACGAGCTAACGTTTGACGAATACTGATATTTACAATATCTTCTAATTCTGAAACATACTTAATTTTTCTCTTCGAGCGCATGTTTTCACGAATTCGGTCAAAGGTAACGATTGTATCATTAATTGAATAACCAACAATTGTCAAGATAGCTGCAATGAAGGTTAAATCCACTTCAAGACGCAATAAGCTGAACAGTGTGATGATTACGAAAGCATCGTGCATCAATGCGATGACGGCTGGTAAAGCCATTCTCCATTCAAAACGAATGGTTACATATAAAATGATTCCAATCGAAGCAATTAACACAGAAATCAAAGCATTTTTCGCAAGTTCTTTACCAATAGTAGGAGAAACAGTACTCACATTAGGCTCCATACCGAATGCTTTGTTCATATGCGATTTAAATTCAGATATTTCATTCTTATTAAGAACACCTTTCAAACGAACTACTGCAGTTTCATTATTTTTACCTGAAAGGACAATATCATCACTTTCTAAGTCTAGCTTTTCAAGTTCGTTTTGCACTTTTTCAGTAGTTAGAGAATCCTTTGAAGGAATCTCAAGCCTTGTCCCACTACTGAAGTCAATGCCTAGGTTTAAACCAAACACCAATAAGAAGATGATTCCGATAATAGTCATTGCAGAAGAGATTCCGTAAAAAACTTTACGTTTATGAACGAAATCAAATCGATCAAATTTAGTCGGCATATCTAATGTGTTTTCAGAATCTGCCAAGTTACTGATATCCTCTTTTTTAACACCAAACCAACCTGGCTTTTTATTGAACAACTTACTGTGGACCCAAAGTCCAAGGAAAATTCGAGTCCCAAATACTGCTGTTACGAAACTCATCAAAATACTAATGATTAACATCGTAGCGAAACCTTTAACTGAGCTTGTACCGAAATAGAACAATACTCCCGCAGCCAAGATGGTCGTTAGGTTAGCATCTAGTATTGTAGAAAGCGAGTTCTTGTTTCCTGCTTCATACGCAGACTTTATAGAACGCCCAAGCTTTATTTCGTCCTTAATACGCTCATAAGTAATGATGTTGGCATCTACAGCCATACCAACCCCAAGTATAAGTGCAGCCACACCTGGTAGAGTTAATACACCGTTCATCCAATCAAATACTAAAAGGATTAGATAAATATAAATAGTTAAAGTAATAGTCGCTATGAAACCAGGGAAACGGTAATACAAAAGCATGAATAGATAGATGATAGCTACCCCAATAATCCCTGCCATAATGGTAAGGTCTAACGCTTTTTCTCCAAACTTCGCTCCAACTGAAGTTGAATAGATTTCCTTCAATTCAACTGGTAAAGCACCTGCATTTAATAAATTGGCTAATTCTTTTGCTTCATCAATGGTAAAAGAACCAGTGATTAGTACTGTATTTTGGCTAAATACTTCCCTTACAGAAGGAGCTGAAATCATATTATCCTGAGTCTCAGGCTTCTGCATAGAATCTTTGCCTTCTTCAAAATCCATCCAAATTGCCAAAACGTTTGTAGGCGCAGGCATAGCGGATATTTGCTCTGTTACTTCTTTAAATTTGTTAGCATCCTTTAATGTGACTTCAACCACAGGTTGATTTTCCATAAAGGTCTGAGATGCTCCGCCTTCCTTCAAATCCGAACCGGTCATCATTTCCTTGTCATTGTAATCACGAAAAGAAAGTTTTGCTTGTGTGGATAAGATTTCACGAGCCTTATTTTGGTCTTCAACACCCGCAAGTTGTACACGAATTCGATCTGTACCTTCGATCTGGATATTAGGTTCACTAACACCCAATACATTTATACGGCGATCTAAAGCACTCGCGGTGCTTTTTAACGTGTCTTCATCTACTTTTTTGCCATCTTCAGATTTAACTTCATACAAGACTTCAAATCCACCTTGCAAATCCAAACCGAGTTTAATATTATCCAATATTCTTGTTGTAGTCGTCCCCATCATTGCGAATATTGCAATGACCAAGATAAAAAAGACGACAATTCTTGATCTTTTGACCATTATGTATTGATCCTCCTCAGGTACTTTTCAAGCCTTAACGAAACATTAGATGCAGAGACAAAAGTTCTACCGGACATAAAAACTGAATATTCTTACATTTAAGAGAAAATGTCGTCACATAAATAATGTTAAGGTCTTTATTTTACTTAAATTAGAAAAAAATAATAGGTAACAATCATTCGGAAAATGTCGAAGCTCCTACCATATTATGAGACAATTTAAAAACACTGTCAATCTGATTACAATTGTATATTTTGCATGCTAGACCGAAAGTACAATTTATTCATCCCAATAAATCTTTATAGGAATCCGGGCCATTTAATCCATTCGATGAGGCCTTAAACGCTTCGATAGTGGCAAAATGTATATACTCACTTACATTTAGTCTCAAGATATCGTTCACGATGTTATGTAACAATGGAGAACCTTGATGCTTTTTCCATTTTTTCTTCTGAAGATAGTGCCAAATGTCCTGTTCCTTCACTTCCCCGTAGCCATACAGGACAAACTCTTCCCTTTTGCTCTGTAATGCAGGCATGACACTTTGCTTAAATTCATCAAACTGATGACTATTTCCCATAAATTCTACCTCTCTCTGCGACCTATTTTCTATTTTTAGGACTGGTTTCTAGGATGAGAGAAACGCTTGTCATGTTTTGTCCAACTGCAAGCATATAAATTATTGTATATGAATTGATTCATTTTGAGAAGGCAGGTAATCGGCATGTCGAAGTTTTTTAAAGGAGCAATGATCTTACTGGTTGCTGGTCTGATTACCAGGGTACTAGGATTTGTCAATCGTATAGTGGTAGCAAGATTTATTGGCGAAGAAGGAGTCGGGCTTTACATGATGGCCCTCCCAACTTTATTCCTAGTGATCACCATCACTCAATTTGGACTGCCTGTCGCCATTTCTAAATTCGTAGCAGAAGCGAATGCCGTTGGAGACCAAAAGAAGATAAAGAAGATTTTAGTCGTTTCATTAAGTATTACAGTTGGATTGTCATTAATCTTTACTCCTGCACTTTTCCTACTAGCTCCTCTATTGTCTGAGACATTGTTCACCGATGAAAGGACGTATTGGCCACTAATGGCGATTGCACCAATTGTTCCAATCATAGCTGTTTCATCTGTTTTAAGGGGTTATTTCCAAGGAAAGCAAAATATGAAACCGGCAGCTTATTCACAAGTTTTGGAACAAGTAGTTCGCATCACCCTCATCGCAGTCATGACAAAAGCTTTCCTTCCGTATGGAATTGAATATGCAGCAGCAGGCGCAATGCTTTCCTCGGTAATTGGAGAACTAGTATCACTTGCATACCTAATGACTACATTTAAAATCAAAAAACACTTTAAAGTGAGGAGCAAATTTTTTAAATCGGTACGTAAAGGAAGAGATACATTTAATGAACTAATGAGTATTGCCGTGCCTAGCATGGGTAGTAGGATGATCGGTTCGATTGCCTGGTTTCTAGAACCTATTGTAGTCGCTCAAAGTTTGGCAATAGCAGGAATCGCTGCAGGAGTGGCTACCAAACAATATGGGGAGCTAACAGGCTATGCCCTTCCTTTATTAATGCTTCCCTCTTTCGTAACGATGGCACTTTCTACTTCCCTCGTACCTGCCGTTAGCGAAGCCCATGCTTCAGGAGACCATAAAACAATCCAGCATAGGCTACAACAAGCTTTAAGAATTACTTTCATTACAGGTTGTTTATCCGTCATTGCACTTTATGTATTTGCAGTTCCTCTCATGGAAGCGATGTATGGTACTTCCGGGTCTGCTGTATTTATTAAATTCATGGCACCGTTTTTCATATTTTATTACTACCAAATGCCCCTTCAATCGGTTTTACAAGCATTGAATTTAGCAAAGGCAGCTATGATTAACAGTTTGATTGGCGCTGTAGCAAAAACTGCAATCATTTTTCTACTTGCTTCTAGAGAAGAGTTTGGAATTATGGGAGCGGCGCTTGGTATGGCAGTTGGAATTGTATTAGTCACTTTCCTACATTTTTTCACAATCGTAAAAAAAGTTTCTTTCACTATTGAAGTTCGTCAATACTTAGTTACACTAGGGGTGACTTTCATATCAGGTTTTATTGGATTCCTCTGCTACAATAAAATATTTATAGCTCTGGGACCAATCACCAATTTATTAACTTCCATCATGGTTTTGACAATAGTCTTTATCTTATTGTTGATTGTTATGAAAGTCATCAAGAAGAGTGAACTACAAAAAATCCCTTATATCAACATTCTAATTCGATGATGATTCATCTTTCTGATCGATAAAAAATGCTTCATTGTCATAACTACAATAAGAAATCTGTGTTATGTCAGGATAGCCTTGTTTTTTCATTTGTTCTAGTAGCCACTCTTGTGTTTTATCAAATTCAATTAAGTTCCGTTGTTGAATCGCTCCATCTAAAATTAAAGGCAGGGCCAAGGACGATGTTTTCGTTTTCGTTTTCTTTTGGTTCTGCTCTTCTTTTTTAAATACCGATAACTTTCCCGAAGTTTCTAAAATGGCGTATTCTACTTCTTTTACATCTTGAACATCCTTTTCTCTTAATTGGACCAACAAATCTTCAAAGTTGTACCTTTGTTTTTTCATCGCTTTTTCATCTATTTTTCCATTAGTTATTATCATGGTTGGACGACCATCTACAAATTCCCTAAAGCGTTGGCTTTTTAATGACAGAATAGCTGAGGTAATTTGAATGAGCATCAGCATAATCATTGGAAAGATAGAATGGACGATCGGTGAATTTGGCTGTTCTATCGAGATAACTGCCAACTCTGCAATCATGATAAATACGACAAGATCAAGTATATTCAGTTCCCCTATCTCCCTTTTCCCCATTAACCTGAAGATTATAATAATTAATACATACATAAATATTGTTCGTAATCCAATATGAACAAAGGCTTCCACAAGCGTTCCCCCCTACCATCATGAAAATTGCAATGTCTATAGTCTAAATCAAAAATAGTGAGAATATGCTTGTACAAAGCGTTTATATTGCTTGAAGTTAAATGGAAAGGGAATGAGGGAGAATGGAAACAAAAAAAATGGGTTCGGCGATCTTGTTTGGAGTAGGGGCCATCTTTATCTTCGCTATCGTCATAAGTTTTATCTTTTCACTAATTTTAAGGTTTTCATCCTTGACTGAATCCTCTCTCACTTATGTCATGATGGCAATGACTTTTATATCATTGTTCATTGGTGGATTCATCTCAGGTGGAAAGGGTAAAAAACAGGGTTGGATGCTAGGTGGAGGCACTGGTATTCTTTATACAGCCATTATTTTACTTTTTCAATACCTTGGACATGACAGTAGTTTTTCAGCTAAAGAATGGATTTATCATGGTTGCTTTATCGCAACTAGCATGATGGGTGGAATTCTTGGAGTCAATTTAAGTGGTGGAAATAAATAAGAATAACTAAAGCCCGAAGAATTATTCCTTCGGGCTTTTAGCATTATGATTATGTTTCAAGTGATTAAATACCTGTACCTTTTTCCGTTACTTCACGGATTGCAGCACGGTCATATGTAAGACGAGAACCATCTCCACATTTGATGACAACTTTGTTATCATCGATTGAATCAACAAAGCCATGAAGGCCTCCGATTGTTACGATTTTATCGCCTTTTGCTAGTCCGGTTTGCATAGTTTGAACCGCTTTTTGACGTTTCTGCTGAGGACGGATTAAAAGGAAATAGAATAGGACGAACATAATTAGTAAAGGACCCACTGTACCCAATAATTCTGCCATGAAATTCAACTCCTTTCTACGAGCAAATTATTTAGAAATTTTTCGCATTCGGTTTGTTGAAACCATATTGCTCAAAAAATTCTTCCCTGAAGTCGCCAAGTCGATCTTCTCGGATCGCTTGTCTCACATTCTCCATCAATTTTACCAGAAAATATAGATTATGATAAGTCGTTAATCGAATTCCGAATGTTTCATCACATTTTATCAAGTGCCTGATATAAGCTCTTGAGTAATTCTTACAAGTGTAGCAATCACAATTCTCATCAAGAGGCCCGAAATCTCTAGCGAATTTGGCATTTTTCACCACTAAGCGTCCATTGCTTGTCATTAATGTACCATTTCGAGCAATACGGGTTGGAAGTACACAATCAAACATATCAACACCACGGATTGCTCCATCGATCAAGGAATCTGGAGAGCCTACACCCATCAGATATCTTGGCTTGTCTTGCGGAAGCAAAGGCGTAGTAAAGTCGAGCACACGATTCATAACATCTTTTGGTTCACCTACTGAAAGACCTCCAATGGCATAACCAGGGAAATCTAACGATACTAAATCTTTAGCACTTTGCTTTCTAAGTTCCTCATATTCTCCACCTTGGACAATACCAAATAAACCTTGATCGTCCGGACGTTGATGAGCAGTTAAGCAACGCTCAGCCCAACGAGAAGTCCTTTCCACAGAGCTTTTCATATATTCGAACGAGGCTGGATATGGTGGACACTCATCAAAAGCCATCATAATGTCTGACCCTAAAGCGTTCTGAATTTCCATCGCCTTTTCTGGAGAAAGGAAAAGTTTATCTCCATTTAGATGGTTTCTGAAATGGACACCTTCTTCTTCAATTTGTCGGAATTCACTTAAACTGAAAACTTGGAAACCACCAGAATCAGTAAGGATTGCTCGATCCCAGTTCATAAACTTATGCAATCCACCAGCTTCTCTAATAATTTCATGACCTGGTCTTAGCCATAAATGGTATGTATTACTTAAAATAATCCCTGCACCAATTTGCTTAATATCTTCTGGTGACATTGTTTTTACAGTTGCCAATGTACCTACTGGCATGAAAACCGGAGTCTCAAAAGAACCATGTGGCGTATGTACACGACCTAGCCTAGCTCCTGTTTGCTTACACGTTTTTATCAATTCATATCGAATCGCTGTCAATCTATTTACTCCCTTCGAGCCATTTATAGACTCATAAATTATATAATGAGCATTGCATCTCCAAAGCTAAAGAATCGATACTTCTCTTTTACAGCTTCTTCGTATGCTCTAAGTACATTTTCCCTTCCTGCCAATGCACTGATTAACATAATCAAAGTGGACTTCGGTAAATGGAAGTTGGTAATCATCGCATCTATTCCTTTAAATTCGTAACCTGGATAAATAAAGATACTTGTCCAGCCATTCTCAGCTACGAATTGTCCGTCATTCCTTGCGGCGATTGTTTCTAAAGTCCTTGTTGAGGTTGTTCCTACTGTAATGATTCTACCGCCATTTCTTCTTACTTCATTCAGTAAATGAGCAGTGCCTTCAGTCATCTGGTAAAACTCTGCATGCATATCATGTTCGTTTATATCATCCACACTAACTGGCCTAAAGGTTCCTAGTCCCACATGTAGTGTGATAAAAGCAATATGAACACCCATATCCTTAATTTGCTCTAATAATGATTCCGTAAAGTGTAAGCCTGCCGTTGGAGCCGCTGCTGACCCTCGTTCTCTAGCAAAAACCGTTTGATAACGATCCTTTTCTTCGAGCTGTTCTTTTATGTAAGGCGGAAGTGGCATATGGCCAAGCTCATCCAATGTTTCATAAAAAATTCCTTCGTACTTAAAACTAATGATTCTTCCTCCATGATCAAGCTCTTCCTCACATGTAGCAGTTAGTTTACCATCTCCAAAAGACAATACTGTACCTACTTTTACACGTTTTGCGGGTTTTACTAATGCTTCCCAAGTGTCGCCTTCCACTTGCTTAAGCAATAATAATTCAACCTTCGCCCCTGTATCTTCTTTTATGCCAAAAAGACGTGCAGGTAATACTCTAGTATCATTCAAGACTAAGCAATCACCTGGTCTTATATACTCTTTAATATTCTTAAAAATGTCATGCTTTGTCTCACCGGTTTTTTTATCTAAAACCATGAGGCGGCTTTCTTCCCTTTGCAAAAGGGGGGTTTGAGCAATCAGTTCCTCTGGCAAATGGAAATCAAATAAATCCACCTTCATTGTCCTTCACATCCTGTACAAAATTTATGTCCTATTTTAGCCTTCCAATAACATAAAAAATTAATGAAAGTACCACACTGACGATAATGGAGGTCACAATAGGGAAATAAAAAGTAGCATTCCCTTTTTTTATCAGAATATCTCCTGGCAACTTACCTATCTTAATAAACTGGGCTAAGAAACCCAAGATTAGTAAGATTGCCCCTAAAATCATCATTATCTTAGGAATTCCAGTCATTTTACTGGTACCTCCCTACCAAAATGCTGGTATACAAGGTCCGTTGCAATCCTACCCCTTGGAGTACGTTGAAGAAAGCCGATTTGAAGTAAATAAGGTTCATAAACATCTTCAATCGTATGCGATTCTTCTCCAATTGTTGCAGCAATTGTTTCTAACCCTACCGGACCACCTCGAAAACGATCTAATAAATTCAATAGGAGCTTATGGTCTATATGATCGAGTCCACGTCTATCCACTTGCATCAACTCAAGGGCATATTGTGCAAGATCAAATGTAATTTCCCCGGAGCCTTTAACCTGGGCGAAATCACGCACCCTACGTAAAAGACGATTAGCGATCCGGGGAGTTCCTCTAGACCGTTTTGCCAATTCAACAGCAGCTAGCTCTGATAATTCTGTCTCCAGTATATCTGCGGTCCGAAGAAGGATTTCTTTTAGTTGTGCTTCTTCATAATATTCCAATCTACTTAGGACACCGAAACGATCTCTCAATGGAGCAGTTAATGATCCCGCTCGTGTAGTGGCACCAACTAGAGTGAACGGAGGAAGGTCCAAGCGAACAGAACGTGCTGTTGGCCCTTTACCGATGACAATATCCAAGCAGAAATCCTCCATTGCCGGATAGAGAACTTCTTCAACCGTCCTTGGCAATCTATGAATTTCATCAATGAAAAGAACATCACCTGGCTCCAAGGAGCTTAAAATCGCCGCTAGGTCACCTGGTCGTTCAATGGCTGGACCTGCTGTAGTGCGAATATTAACACCCATTTCATTGGCAATAATCGTTGCCAATGTTGTTTTCCCCAATCCTGGCGGGCCGTATAGAAGAACATGGTCAAGAGCTTCCTCCCTCATTTTCGCAGCTTCAATAAAAACGTGAAGGTTTTCTTTCACCTTATCCTGCCCAATGTATTGCCGAAGATTTTGAGGTCTTAAGCTTTGTTCGAAAGAAATTTCCTGTAGATCAGCTTCTTGATTAACGATACGCTCTTCCATGTTCTTCCCTCCTTTTTATCAATCACTTTAGCATCAATTGTAACGCCTTCTTAATATAGGCCTCTGTAGTTAATGTTTCTTTTTGTAAATCCTTCGCAGCTCTTTGAACTTCTTTATCTGAATACCCTAAAGCTTTTAACGCTTCCATTGCTTCATCGAGAGAATCAGAATAAGATGAATTCTGAACAGTTTCAAGCTTATTATTAAACAAATTCGGGAAATAATCTGGAACGATATTCTCTAATTTTCCTTTTAAATCCAAAATCATTTGTCTAGCCGTTTTTTTGCCCACTCCAGGAAACTTTAATAGGAATTTTTCATCTTCATTTTCAATCGCTTGAACAACCTGTTCCACTTGACCAGAGGCCAATATGGCTAATGCACCTTTAGGTCCAATTCCGGTAACATTGATTAACTTAAGGAATAAAGCCTTTTCCTCTCTACCCTTAAAGCCATAAAAGGCCGCAATATCTTCACGAACATAATGGTGAACATAAACTTTCTCTTGTTTGCCAGTGGAAAAAATAAAAGGATTAGGCGTCATAATAAGATACCCGATCCCCCCATTATCCACGACTATGTATTCTGGACTAATATAATCCACGGTACCAGTAATATAATCGAACAAATTTTCCCTCTCCTACAGTTTGCTGTACAACATTGTAACATACAATCCTATAGAAGTTAAAGAAGTGAAACAGGAAATACCGAGAGGACTATACTCCGCTCGGTAATATCTCTAGTCTTGCATTCCTAAAACTGAATAAGGTTTGTAGGCTTCTAGCACCTGAACATATTGATGTTTGTCCAAGATTCGAATGCCATGCTTCAATTCTTCATATTTCAACCCTTCTAGTTTCTCTACATCAATTTGGAAGAAGGAGTGAATGATATCAGCACTATCTGGTCTTCCATTAAAAATGGAGAGAGTTCCATCCTCCGTAATTCCAAAATAACCGTTTGCCTTTAGCAACGGTGAAATATCATCCATTTTTTTCTTAAATATCATCCTATTATTATTTTGATCAACGAGCTGCCAATCTCTATATTGAGCCCACAAATCTTCCATTGCTAAGATTTCAACCATAACAGTCTCTTCACTGACATCTCCATCCAAGTATTCTCTCAATAGAACGATTTTTCTTTTTAATGGTTTGGAGGGAATCATGACTTCTTGTAATTCTGCTGTATTATTCTTGACAAGTTTTTGCTTTGCTTCTTTAGCAAAGCTTTCTTCTCCTAGCGTTGTAGAGATAGCAAATAACAGGATGGATAAAAATAAAAACAATATGTAATACCTTTTTGAAAAAGTGCGCTTTAACATAAACTCACCTCATGGTGAAAGATTGATTCATTTCATCATAATTGAATAAAAAATATAATTCTTTACCCATAGTCTGTCCGCACATGCTATTTTTAACCATTTAATTTAGAGAACTTGCCTTTATACATTTGTAATGTTCATACCATAAAAAAGGAGGCAGCAATCGCCCCCTAAATCAATTACTCACTATGTTCGAGATGGTTGGACAAATCTTTCAGCATATTATCAGCCTTCATTTGGTCAATTTTACTTCCTCCACCATCACGAAGCCCATTATCTAATGACTGCACATAATAGTACACACCCGAATCTGTTAGGATATATACCTTCTTATCCCCGGCTAACGGTTTTAACTGTTTCTCTAATCGTTGCTTCGTTTCTTGAGACTTATCAAAGTCTGTAATCAAAACAGCAATCATCGCTTTATTACCATTGATGACTGATCTGGCTGCTTTTACATTGTCATCTTTCTCAGCAGCTTGGGAAAGCTTTTCAGCCAATCTTCCCTCATACGCTGTATAGTAAGAGGCTCTTGCCGGTCGGGTCGTTACCAAGTGATTATGATAGTTCTTATCATCTCGATTATAATCACCATCTTGTCTAAACCACCCTTGATCACGGTCTGAAATAGGAACAGTAGGGTTTCCATCATGTTCTAGTCTCTCTTTTTCTCGACCTTCGTAATAACCATTGTAGTCATTCATCATGTGAGGAACAGGTGCCTGTTCATCAAGCAAAATCGCATTCCCTTTTTCTTCCTTGTGATTCGTATAATAACCCACATTTTCAGTCATGTTATTTACAGAATCTCTTGCTTCTTCCTTTGTAGAACATCCGGTAATCCCAGCAATCGCTAGGAGCGTTACTGGAACCAATATCGTTTTCTTGCCCAATAGGAAAACCCCCTTTTCCTTACACTTGAGTAGGTAACCTGTTTGGACAGTCTTACCTTCTCCTTACTAGTGTTTAAAGAAACGGAGGTTTTAAGCCAAAAAAATTATAGGTATTTCTAATAAATTTTGGAGGTACTTTACTCTCCTACCATTTTGGACAAAGAAGTATAAAACTTCATTCGTTCAGCATATTGTTCGACCGTTAATTTCCAAATTGAGTGGACATAAATTTGGTTATGGACTAAATTATCACGGAAGATTCTATTCCATTCCCTAAATATATCAGCAGGGAATGCCAGAGCATATAAGAAAGCAGTATTGGACTTATATTTGTTGATTTCAGGATAATCCCAAATTTCCTCAAAATCATGTAAATAAGGAAGAATTCGATTCGCATATTGGAGTATGTCTAATATAGGGGGGCCGGAAGATATTAAGTCAAAATCAATGATAGATAAAGCTCCATTTTTCTTTCGCAAAAAATTATGGTGGGCCACGTCGCCATGAAGCACTGTATTTTCTTCTTTTTTCAGATAACCATAATATTTAGCCAATCCTTCCAATGACCACCTTCCCCATTCAATATACGATGCAATGATTGAATCAGCCACGAAGGTTTGAACAGAAGGTACAAATTGTTCGAAAACTTTAAGTCGCTCTTCCCACTTTTCTTTTTGGCGAAGTTTAGGCAAAGACTTTCCCGTTGGAGAAATAAATCCTTTCCCTGCTTCATGAAACTTGGAAAGAAGAATCAATCCTTCAACCCTGTCAGTCTCTTTTTTATAGGAGAATTTTTTTGAACGTGGGGGAAGAAACTCAATTAACGTATATGTTAAACCTCTATATAAAAAAATCTTCTGATCTTCACGAAACTTATAGGTCTCATAAAAGCCTTGCTCATACAGATAAGAAGTGAATGCTATTTGAAGTTCCATTTTTTCATACGAGGAAAATCCTTTTAATAAGAAGGTTCCCTCATTTGTATAAATTACATATACATTGCTTCTTAGCTTAATGTATTTCAACAATATTAAGGAACATTCTTCCACATAATCAAGGAGACGAGTGTAGAATACACTGTCTCCCTCTAAATGATTAACGTTCATACTCGCTGCTTTCATCAGCAAATCTTGGCATTTCAAAGGTCTGAGGATTTACTGGCATTTGAGATGAACCTGGAAACATTCCAGGGAAATTTTGCATCGTACCTTGTTGCATCATCCCAGGATAAGGTTGCCCTGTACCTGTAAATGGCATTTGACCCGTTGGTGGTTGTTGTCCTCCCATGAATGGCATTTGACCCGCTGCTGGCTGCTGCCCTCCCATGAATGGCATTTGACCTCCTGATGGCTGCTGTCCTCCCATGAATGGCATTTGACCTCCTGATGGCTGCTGTCCTCCCATGAATGGCATTTGACCTCCTGATGGCTGTTGGCCTCCCATGAATGGCATTTGACCCGCTGGTGGCTGTTGGCCTCCCATGAATGGCATTTGACCCGCTACTGGCTGCTGTCCTCCCATGAATGGCATTTGACCCGCTACTGGCTGCTGTCCTCCCATGAATGGCATTTGACCCGCTGCTGGCTGTTGTCCTCCCATAAACGGCATTTGACCCGCTGCTGGCTGTTGTCCTCCCATAAATGGCATTTGGCCCGCTGCTGGCTGTTGTCCTCCCATAAACAGCATTTGACCCGCTGCTGGCTGTTGTCCTCCCATAAATGGCATTTGGCCGCCAGGCATTTGCATACCATCAAGTCCTGTTTGAGGGTACCCCATTTGTTGTGGCATCGGTATTTGCGGTGCAGCTCCTGCTCCTTGCACCATTGAAGAGGATTCTGGAGACTCATAATCCCCACACCCACAATCTTCTTCTTGTTCATACTGTGCTCCTGCTACGTTCATCGGCATAACGTTTCCAAAAGGCATTTGGTGACCAAATGGCATCATTTGATGACCCATCATATGAGAGGAAGACTCACCTAAGCTCGATGATTCAACCTGATATTTATGGGGAACGAATGAAGGCAAACCTTGGGCTTGTGGGACGCTATATTGGTAAGCTTGAGGTTGATTCATTCCTGGATATGGCATTGGTGGCATATGCCCAAATGGTGGTTGTTGCATCCCGTAAGGTTGTTGATGTCCTGGGAATGTTCCTCCCATAATAAATGAAGAGGATTCCATCGAGCTTGGGCTTTCTTCCATCATAGGCATTGGCATATGTTGGTACATTGCCCCTTGGACCATTGGAAATGCCCATGGATGACAAGGAGGGCAAAAACCCGTTCCTGGCATAAGTGGTGTAATAGGTATACATTCCGGTTGAGCTATCGGTGCTTGCACAACTGGGCTTTCCGGACTTTCTTCTTTCATCGGTTTCATAATATTAGTTGGTTTTTGTGGCATGAGTGGTACATTTACAGGCGCTGGTTTCATTTTATTCATGTTCACCAAATAGTAATTATTAATATCTATTTCGGGAACCACGGGTTTTGTTTTAGGTGCTTCTTTCATAATTGGTTTTTGTGGCAGTGGTGCTTCTTTCACAATTGGTTTCTCTTTTACGATGGGAGCTTCTTTTACAATCGGTTGCTCTTTCACGATTGGCTTTTCTTTCACGATTGGAGCTTCTTTCACAATTGGCTTTTCTTTTACGATCGGAGCTTCTTTCACAATCGGTTGCTCCTTCACAATCGGAGCCTCTTTCATGATTGGTTGCTCTTTCACGGTTTCTTTTTGGCCGGCAAGCTGTGAAGATAACGGAACTTCTTTCACGGCTCCTCCATGGATAGGTGCTTCTTTTTTAACACCGTATTTAATCTTTGCTGAACCTTCTTTTGATGCAGAAGCATTTGGGTTTGGTATTTTAATTTTCATACCCGGCATTATCATATCTGGATTGCTAAGTTGTGAATTTAGTTTTTTTAATTCTTCAAAATTCACGCCATAATGTTTGGCTAATTTCCATAGGGTATCCCCTTTTTGGACAATATGAATTTTCACTCTGATTTCCCTCCTATGCATATGTCCTTATATACTATGAAGCATTGGGCAAAGTGCTAACATTTTTCATCAAAACTTATGCATCATAAAATGAAATTATGATGTCCCTACGTAATTCTTTTTGCTGTTATGAGGTTTCCCCCCTCTTCTAAGGGGATTCAATCCTTTAATGATAAGGAAAAAGATGTTAGGAAAGACTTAAATAGTTGGATTTGTCCCCATGAAACAAAAAACAAGCCTAATTTAGAAAACAGGCTTGTTTGAGGGTTCACTATGCTCTTTGTAACATTCTATCTAACGCTAATATTGCGTAATCCGCCACTTCTTGTTCAACTTTGATGATATTGATTGGTTCTCCTGCCTCTATGCTTTCCAGTGACCAGAGCAAATGAGGGAGGTCGATTCGGTTCATTGTAAGGCATGGACACATGTATGGATTCAATGAAATGATTTTCTTGTCAGGATGGCGATCCATCAATCTCTTCACAAGGTTCATTTCCGTTCCAATGGCCCACTGTGATCCTGGTTCTGCTTGTTCAATCATTTTGATAATGTAAGCAGTTGATCCATTATAATCTGACTTTTCAACTACTTCTCTACTACATTCCGGGTGAACAAGGATGTTCATTTCAGGATATTGCTCGCGTACGTATTCGATATTTTTGATCGTGAAATTTTCATGAACAGAACAATGACCTTTCCAAAGAATGACCTTGATTTTTTGGATATCTCCTTCATAATCAAGAACTTCATTGATAGGATCCCAAATTGCCATTTGTTCAAGTGGTACCCCAAGGTCATAAGCAGTATTTCGACCTAAGTGCTGGTCCGGCAAAAACAGTATCCTTTCTTTCTCAGTAAAAGCCCAGCTTACCATTTCTTTAGCATTCGAAGAAGTAACCGTTGCTCCACCATTCTTTCCTACAAATGCTTTAATTGCGGCAGTTGAGTTCACATATGTCAGTGGGATAATAGAATCCCCAAATATTTTGGACAAATTCTCCCAGGCTGATTCAGTTTGATGAATGTCCGCCATGTCCGCCATGGAACAACCTGCTCTCATATCAGGTAAAATAACGAGTTGATCATCTGTTGTTAAGATATCTGCAGTCTCCGCCATGAAGTGGACTCCACAGAATACTATATATTTTGCTTCTTTATTATCCGCAGATACTTGAGCCAGTTGTAGAGAATCTCCTGTAGAATCAGAGTGAACCACCACTTCTTCCCGTTGGTAGTGATGCCCTGGAATAAACAAAGATTTTCCCAACCTTTGTTTAATCTCGTTTATTTTCACATGCATTTCTTCATCGGTCATGGATTTATACTTTTCAGGCAGCATAGTTGTACCTACTACTTGTTCAAGAATGCTCATGAGTTTTCCCCCTTACAGTGTAATCGTTTCATGATTGTATACTTTGGCGCTAATATCGAGTGATTTAACCGAGTGAGTTAAGCTACCAAGGGAAATGTAATCAACACCGCAATCACGATACGAAGCTAAATTGGTTAAATTGATTCCTCCAGATGCTTCAGTAATGATATGAGGTGGGACAAGTTTTATCAATTCTTTAATCTCCTCGGGACTTCGATTGTCAAACATAATAATGTCAGCACCGGCTTCTACTGCCTCTAAAACTTGTTCTTGTGTTTCAGTTTCCACTTCAACTTTTACCGTATGTCCAATCTTGCTCTTAACTAAGTTAACAGCATTTGTGATTCCACCTGCGAAATCGATATGGTTATCCTTAATCATCACCGCATCATAAAGCCCCGTTCTATGATTGAATGCTCCGCCAGTCCGTACCGCAAATTTTTCAAGCATGCGTAATCCTGGCGTTGTCTTTCTTGTATCACAGACTCTTGTTCCGGTGCCTTCCAAAATTGAAGAGGCTCTCTTTGCAGCTGTCGCAATGCCACTCATTCTTTGGACAAGGTTTAGCACTACGCGTTCACATGTCAACAAATCGCTCATTTTCCCTTCCATCACAGCCAGCAATTGGCCTGGCTCAATTTCCTCACCATCATTCACCAGCACATTTACCTTCAAATTGGTATCCATCATGGAAAAACCAATCTCAATAACTGACTTTCCGCAAAACACACCGTTTTCTTTGGCAAGAAACTGTAGTTTTCCAAGGTTGTGTTGTTCAAACAGTGATTCACTTGTAATGTCGGCTTCCCCTATATCCTCAATAAAAAAAGCTTCCAGCATTTGTCTTAGCTTCAGCTTGTTCATATAAAGCAGTCCCCTTTTTAGTTGAAATTAAATGGTTTTTTGTAAACGAAATGGTACGATTTCTCCATTTATAATCATTTTCGAATGGAAAATCACTTCTAAAATGTCCTCCTCTACTTTCAGTTCGAAGAAGAGCAGCCTCCGTAATAATCCATGCATTAATTAACATCAACACGACTTTACATTGTTCTGGGGATAGTCCTTGTAAACGAATGTAAAGAAGGGACGATAAATCATATCTTTCTAACCAGTCTTTAATTGTTCTTAACCCTTTTTCATCCCTAACAATCCCGACGTAACGCATCATCATCTTTTTGATTTCTGATTCGTTCGGCAAATGTAAGGATAAATCTTCTCTTGAATCCACAAAATCCAAATCAATGGTTTGCAATGAATCATTTAGAGAACTTAAATAATGGCCTAATTCTTTGCCATAAACCAATCCCTCTAATAAAGAATTGCTAGCAAGGCGATTAGCTCCGTGCAACCCCGAACAGGATACCTCTCCAACAGCGTATAGACCTGGAATAGAGGTTCTACCCTTCGTATCAGTAGAAATTCCTCCCATTAAAAAATGACTTCCAGGAGCGACAGGGATTTTACCCTTTGTTAAATCAATTCCGCTATCCTTACAATAAGTTGCAATTGAAGGGAATCGAACTTCAAAATCCTTAATCATGGAGATATCCAAGTACACACGATCACCTATCTCTAAATGAGAAAAAATGGTTTGTGATACCACATGGCGAGGAGCCAAGTCTTTTAAGACATGCTGTCCTTCCATGATTTTCATTCCACATGCATTGACTAAAATTGCACCTTCGCCTCGGACTGCCTCTGAAATGAGTCCAGATGCCCTTCCATGGCTGAATAACAAGGTTGGGTGGAACTGTATGAATTCCATATCCCTGACCACTGCTCCTGCACGGATGGCTAATGCTATTCCATCGCCTGTTGCATTCTGGGAATTTGATGAATATTCATAGAGTGCACCGCAACCGCCCGTAGCAAGGACTACATGACGAGCAAAATAGTGCATATATTGCCCATTTTCATTGACTGTCATTACTCCAACACAATGTCCTGATTTATTGACTAATAATTCTATAGCAGTCTCACATTCCGAAATGTTAACATTAGAACTAGACAACTTATTTAATAAATGGTTGATGATACCCTTTCCAGTGGCATCTCCATTAAAATGGAGAATCCGCCTTACACTATGGGCACCTTCCATACCTAATGAAATGTTTCCACTTTCATCCTTATCAAAACACATGCCATCTTCTATCAATTGCCTAATAGCATCTGGTCCTTTTTCGACTAAACTATTTACAGCTGCTAGATCATTGTAATATCTACCTGCATCTACTGTATCTTTTCCATGTAATGCAGGTGAGTCTTTATCTGAAAAGGCCGCTGCGACACCACCTTGAGCTAAATATGAATTGCTATCTCTCAACTTAGACTTTGTGATGATTCTCACATTCTTTACCTTGCTTGATTCAATTGCTGTTTGAAGTGCAGCAATCCCACTGCCTATAATAATAATGTCATTGGTAAACATTGGTCTTCCTCCTGTTATTACAGGTGTCTTGACACTTATATTTACACATTATTAAACTATTGACAAGAGTTTTTTACTTTGCTATTTTTTTATACTTACAAATGGATGTGATACCATGATTTATTTCGATTACGCGGCTACTACTCCAATACACCCTACAGTCCTTGAGTTGTATTTAAACGTTTCCAAAAATTACTACGGAAATCCAAGTAGTTTACATGATATTGGGGGAGAAGCCAAACAGCTTGTAGATCATGCGCGGATATCGATTGCTTCTCATTTTGCAGTTCCTTCAGAGACTATTATCTTTACAAGTGGAGGAACAGAAAGTAATCGATTGGCACTAGAAACATTGTTATGGAACACACCAAAACACCATAACCACATTTTACTATCAAAAACTGAACATTCCTCCATCACACAATTCATTCATAGTCTTAGTGATCGTGGTTTTGAGGTCGAATACATTCCTCACCAAAAAGACGGTATGATTGATTTAGATTCTTTAAAAGCATTAATACGAGAGAATACAGGCTTAGTTATTGTTCAACATGTAAATCCCGAAATTGGAGTTATTCAACCTATTGAAAAAATCCATTCCATTTTGAAGAATCATAAAGCTTTTCTTCATGTGGATTGTGTACAATCATTCGGAAAGCTTTCACTAAAGAGTATTGCTAAATGTACAGACAGTCTTTCTATTTCAAGCCATAAAATTTATGGTCCAATGGGTGTCGGAGCGGTGGTATTTCCAAAAATCCAATCGTTACAACCACCATTACATGGAATCAATCACGAATTTGGGTTCCGCTCAGGAACAGTCAATGTTCCAGGTGTAGTCGCATTTGCTTTTGCTGCAGAACGACTAGTGAAAAGGGATGTAAATCATAATACACCATCAGATTTACGCAAATTATTACTCGAAGGGTTACTTGAGAAAGGCGTCTTATTTCAAGAAATTAAGGCTTTCTCCGATCAGAATCAGTTACCAGGTATTGTTGGATTAATTTTTTCCGGAATGCAAGGACAATTTGTTATGATGGAATTAAATCGAGCAGGGTTTGCGGTTTCAACAGGTAGCGCCTGTCAAGTTGGGATGCAATCCCCCTCAAAAACGATGGTTGCAATCAATATCCCAGAGATTGAGGCCAAGGGGTTTGTAAGGATTTCATTTGGGGAAGATACGAACGAACAAGATGTTAGAAAACTTATAAACGCCATCTCAAAGTGTGTGAAACCTATTCAAACGGTTTATTATGAATAATTCAAGATTCAAGGAGGAAGCTCTACATGATTGACAAAACCAAATTATTAGGCGATGAGAGAAGAGAAGTCCTGCTGAATTTATTAAAGGAAAGTAGGAACCCTTTAACTGGTAGCGAATTGGCCAAGAGAGCAAACGTTAGCAGACAAGTCATCGTAGGTGACATAACCCTCCTTAAAGCACGAAATGAACCTATTCTAGCTACGAGTCAAGGTTATATTTATATTCAACCTATGGAAAACAGGGAAATTCATGAAAAAATTGTAGCATGTTTTCATAAACCAGAACGGGCAGAGGAAGAGCTCAATTTACTAGTGGATCTGGGCGTTACTGTTAAAGATGTAAAAATCGAACATCCTGTCTACGGTGATTTAACTGCATCCATCATGGTCAGTAACCGAAAAGAAGTGAAAAACTTTATGGAAAAAGTGAATAGCACTAATGCTACATACTTGTCCGAATTGACGAACGGTGTTCACCTACACACTTTATCTGCTCCAAATGAAAGATTGCTGAATGAAGCAGTGGAAGTGCTACGCCAAGCAAATTTATTAATGGAAAACTAAGTGTCGGACTGACTTTTTTAGTCAGTCTTTTTTTGATAACTCCAAACCTGGTAAAAAAATTAAATGTCAGGCACTTCAAGGAGCACCTGACATCTAGAAAAAAAGAAAATTAATTAAAAGAATAGCTTGGATAACTTCCTAGGAGAGTTACCTTACTTCCTAACGCTTCTAATTCCTGTATGGCTCCAGGTATCAAAACATCATCCATCTCCTGTTCGATATCTACAATGAAAAAGTAATTCCCTAATCCCGTTTTCATAGGCCGAGATTCTATTTTGGAAAGGTTAAGTTTTCTCCACGAAAACGCAGATAAAACTTGATGAAGCGCCCCTGCGTGATCATCGGGTAACACAATCATTAAAGAAGTTTTCATCCCTCTAAACACCGAATCGTTCTTTGGAAAATGAATATTTTCCTTTCCAACTACTATGAATCGTGTATGGTTATGATCATAATCGTGAATATTCTCCTTAACTGTTACAAGACCATATTCTTTGGCTGCAAGTTCATTCGCTATAGCTGCATATACTTTATCACTTTTTTCATTTACCAATTTGGCCGCAGCGGCCGTAGAAGTCACACTTTCACAGGGTATCCCTTTTAGTTCCCTATGGAGAAATTTATGACATTGGGCAAGGGCGTGAGAGTGTGAAAAAATCCCCTCTGCTTCCCTCCATCTACCAACATGCTCAGGGTGCACCATTAAATGTTGACGGATTGGTGCTATAATCTCGCCTAATATAGGAAGATGGATTTCATGAATTAAATAATCCAACGTAATGTTGACGGATCCTTCTAATGCGTTTTCCAGAGGGACTACAGCATAGTCCGTTTCATCGCTACTCACGGCATCAAGACATTCAGGAATCGTAAGCATAGGTTGTTTATGCCACCCTGTAAAAATGGATGAAACAGCTAAATCTGTAAAAGTGGCAATTGGACCTAGGAATGCAATTGTTTTCAAGTGACTAATCTCCTCTTCCATTCATCTGTTCGTAAAAAATTACTGTTAATCTTAGACTATTTTCAGAATATTATCAATAACAATTAGAACAAAAATAAGACCTGATGAACACATTGTTCACCAGGTCTTATTATTTTTTTAAGCGCCAGAACTTAGCACTTCCACTTTGTCAACAAATTCAAGCTTCCTCATGCTTGAGAGCAAAGAATCCATATCTGTTTTCATATCGCTTACATTTAATGAAAGGGTTACGTTCGCCCTTCCTTGTAGAGGAATGGTCTGGTGAATGGTCAAAACGTTACAGCCTGTCTTTGCCACAATGGACAGAAGCTCTGACAACGTCCCTGATCGATCTTCGAGATGGAAAAAAAGAGTGATGATTTTTTCCTTGACTATCGTATGGAAAGGAAACACAGTATCACGGTACTTATAAAAAGCACTCCTACTTAAATCAACCTTCTGAACGGCCTCCCAAACGGATTCCGCTTTTCCTCTTTCAATCATTGCCTTTGCCTCCAATGTTTTTTGCATGGCTTCCGGCAAAACATCCTCTCGAACAAGGTAAAACTTTTTATCTGTTTTTTTCAAATGAACTCACCTCAATGAGCCTTATTTACATATCGTACTATACTACTCAACAAACTCAAATTCGTATTCAAGAAGCCTTACTGTGTCGCCATTTTGTGCGCCTCTTTCACGTAGGGCATCATCAACACCGAACGAACGAAGCTGACGAGCGAAACGTTTGATTGACTCATCTCGACTAAAGTCAGTCATCTTGAACAGCTTTTCAATTTTTTCACCTGTTACCACGAACGTACCATCCGGCTCACGTGTAATGAAGAACTCTTCAGGTGCCGTTTCATGTTTGTACATGACATGATGAACCCCTGTTTCCTCCACTTCATGATCAAGAGGGAAGGTTGGTGTGTCTTCTAATGTATCCGCTACTGCGAATAACATGTCACGTACTCCTTCTCGAGTAAGAGAGGAGATTGGGAAGACCTTGACATCTTCACCTAATTTTTCTTGGAAAGCTTTTAGATTCTCAGCTGAATCCGGCATATCCATTTTGTTAGCAGCAATAATCTGCGGTCTTTCAGTTAAACGAAGGTTATATTCCTTCAACTCTTTATTTATCGTAAGGTAATCCTCATAAGGATCTCTGCCTTCTAATCCAGACATGTCAATAACATGGACAATAACACGAGTTCTTTCAATATGACGCAGGAACTGATGTCCTAAGCCAACTCCTTCGTGTGCCCCTTCAATCAATCCTGGTAAGTCTGCCATAACAAAGCTTCTACCATCTTCAGTCTCAACAACCCCTAAGTTCGGTACTATCGTAGTAAAGTGGTATTCTGCAATCTTTGGCTTAGCTGCAGAAACGATCGATAGAAGTGTCGATTTCCCAACGCTTGGGAAACCTACTAAGCCTACATCAGCCAATACTTTTAATTCAAGAATAATATATCTTTCTTGTCCTGGTTCTCCATTCTCCGCAATTTCAGGAGCAGGATTTGAAGGAGTAGCAAAACGAGTATTCCCTCTACCACCTCGGCCTCCTCTTGCGATGACAGCACGTTGTCCATGAACAACAAGGTCAGCAATGATTTCTCCCGTATCCTCATCTTTCACGACAGTACCTGGTGGAACTTTAACAATCATATCTTGAGAGTTTTTTCCATGTTGTCCTTTTGACATACCATGTTCACCTCTAGGCGCCTTGAAATGCCTTTGGTAACGGAAATCTATTAATGTACGTAGTCCTTCTTCCACTTCAAAGATGACATTTGCACCTTTTCCACCATCTCCACCAGCTGGCCCCCCGTTTGGTACATACTTTTCTCTGCGGAAGGCAACCATTCCGTTTCCACCGTCTCCGCCTTTAACATATATCTTTACCTGATCGACAAACATCATAATTTACTCACGTCCTTGCTTTCATCTTGTGCTGTGCTCTCGACATTATCATTGTTTTTGCAATTAGCCCAGACATGGAAAACCAATTCTGTTTCATCGGCTTCTTCTATATCTAGTTCCAGGTCTTCATGCAGATTTTGGTTCAAATGCATTAATAATTCATTATTCTTTTCTATCTTTCCCTGTATGTCAAAGGAAAAACGGATTTTTCCTTCTATTTGCATTATGGTAATTTTCAATGTATTTTCATGGAGTAGGCTAAGTGAGGACGATAATATGTTGAGGAATCTGCTTGTCCATCTTGAAATGCTTTCGTCAACCGACTGACAGCCATGATCCATCCCAATTACTTCAAATTCCACTGAATATGAATATTCCATCCAATTTGCGGTAAGCAGCAATTCCGTCAGTTTCGGCATGTCTAAATTGGATAAACGCGCTTCATTATTTGCTTCTAGGATGATTTCTTCCATGATAAGCCTTGCCCGATCCGGTTTGTTCAAATCAAGATTTCCTTTGATTAACTGCATTTTATTAAGCCAATCATGACGGGAATAGCGCAACAGATCAATTGTTGTCCACTGTTTTTTTTCCATAAAAAAACTCCCAAGAAATATAGTATAAGTATTGTATGAACGATATTTGCTATAAGTATTAGTTCCAATTATGGGAGAAAGGACTTCAATAGCAACTAAAAGTCTTTCATTTATATATTATATAATAAGAAAACTCTAACCAAACGGTTAGAGTTTTCTAAGTTGCAACATTAAGCTTCTTGTGCAGCTGGATATACGCTAACTTTTTTGCGGTCACGGCCGAAACGTTCGAAACGAACTACGCCATCAACTTTAGCAAATAAAGTATCATCTCCGCCACGGCCTACGTTTTCACCCGGATAAATCTTTGTACCGCGTTGACGGTAAAGGATAGAGCCGCCTGATACGAATTGACCATCGCCCGCTTTAGCACCAAGGCGCTTTGCGATTGAGTCACGTCCGTTCTTTGTAGAACCTACTCCCTTTTTGGAAGCGAAGAACTGAAGATCTAATCTTAACATATGTTCCACCTCCTATTTGCTGAGGGTTATTTTCATGTATTTTCCATAATCACGTTCAATCGTCTGTAGGGATACAAGCATCGTTTCCAATATGAGCTGGACTTTATCCTGTGACTCCTTTGGAAGGTCCTCAGGAATTTCACAATGAAGATAGCCTCCATTTCCCCCTTGATCGATTTTCGGTTGAACATCGGTCAAAGCGAATATGCTATTAACAGCTCCAAAGGATACGGCTGAAACACCAGCACAAACAATATCCTGCCCATGCTTTGCAAAATTGGCATGTCCGTTTAATGTGAAGGACGAAATCCTTCCATCGGGACGATAATCCATTTTGATGGTAATCATTCAATCATACCCTTAAGCGTTGATTTTGCCGATAACAACTTTAGTGTAAGGTTGACGATGACCTTGCTTTTTACGGTTGTTTTTCTTCGCTTTGTATTTGAAAACGATGATCTTCTTTTGACGACCATGCTTCTCAACAGTACCAGTAACAGTTGCACCGTTAACTAGTGGGCTTCCAACTTTAACGTTGTCGCCTCCAACGAATAAAACTTTGTCAAATGTAACTGCTTCGCCTGCTTCCACGTCTAATTTTTCAACGTAGATTACATCACCTTCAGTTACTCTGATTTGCTTACCGCCAGTTTCGATAATTGCGTACATACTTGCACCTCCTCTAATGTCTAAGACTCGCCAATCACAGGCGTTTTGCATAAAACAAAACCTTACATACCTGATCTGTGCGGTTGTAGCACGGGTGCGCTACAAACATAACATTAAAATCCTACCATGAACTAGATTAAGTGTCAACAAGAAAAGTGGATTTCACCTTCCTACCCTATTTCCAGGATCCGAATTCTCGAATAACATAAGTAGGCTTCCCTGCATCTAATACCTTGAAATGAACGGCTTTTCTAAGATGCTTTTCTAGCTCTTGTTTATATATGATATTTTCACCTTCATAGAGGCTTATGACATCTTTTGTTGCTTCAATAGTAACAAAATCCCCATCATGATGTTGGAATTGTCTCAGTTCTCTTTCCAGCTTGAAAGCGATTGTCTGTGGACTTTCTACGCTACCATGTCCGTTACATGTTTCACAATTTATCATAAGCTGTTTAGACAAGGGTGGATTTTGCCTTTTTCTTGTTAATTGGAGTAAACCCAATTCTGTAAAACCAACAAGATGCACATGACGGTCATCCTGATGCTGTTCTTCTTTCATGGCATGAAGAATTGCCTGTTGGTTTTGTTTCGTTTTCATATTAATAAAATCCACAAGAATGATACCACTGATGTTTCGTAATCTAATTTGTCTCATGATTTCTTTAGCTGCCATGATATTCGTTTGCTTTATCGTCACTTCTTTATCTTGCTTTCCTGTAAATTTCCCAGTATTTACATCAATTACAGCTAATGCTTCTGTTTCTTCAATGATGATATAGGCGCCATGGTCAAGCCAAACGATTCTTTTTTGCAGTTTTTCAAGTTGTGCTTCGATATTAAAGTGATGAAAGATATTTTCTTTTTCTCTGTAATAGTGAATGGACCAGTCAAGTGACTCCTGTTGATCCAACCAATTTTTCAACAGTTGATACAAATCGATATCATCAACCCATATTGCCCCAGTTTTCTCTTTTAGCAAGGCGTCCTTCAGTCGATCAGGAAAATCATTTTTCTTTTGCAATACATCTCCGACTTTCGCATTTTGAAGACGTGAAGAAAGCTGATTATATTCTTTCCTCAATTGATCGAGTTCTTTTATTAACCCCTGTTCCTCCATACCGGACATTCCTGTTCTGATTAAAAGACCTTCATGTGGACTTCTAATCTTCGATGCAGTGTCTATCCATCTTCTTTGTTCCTCTTCTGACATTTTCTTGGATACAGAACAATGAGTATGTCCATACATGTAAACCAGTCTTTCTGTTGATAGCTCGATAATCCCTGTCAGCTTTGCCCCTTTTCCGTCAATTTCATCCGATATGGCCTGGACCATGATTTTTTCTCCTTGATGGAGGAAAGATGTAATCGGTTTGGATTGATCACTTGCTAATCGAAACGAAAGTAGCTGCTCCTTATGTAGGAATCCATTCTTTTCTTTTCCAAAGTTAACAAAAGCAGCGTCCATCCCTGGTACTACTTTTTCCACTCTACCAACGTATATATTTCCAACTATGCTTTGATTTTCATCTAACCAATTCTCAAAGGCTTCCAATTTATTTTGTTTCAATAAACCAAAACGTTTTTCTCGGATGCCATTATGAACTATCAATTTTTTTTCTAACAAACAAAAAACCTCTCTTCTCGTTTGAAGAAAGGATACCATAACTACTACAGATAATGTAGTTCCATCGACATCTAATATGTTTAATAGGAAAATAATAAGTCTCCAACTTTTCCATGAATCTGCTTATCAGAAAAATACGCATGAAGGAGTTCAGTTTCATCTAACATTCCTCGCTCCTTGCCGTTTTTCATAATGATGATTGGATGCTTACTCCCTCGCTGAAATTGTTCCAGTACTTTATAAATTTTCATATTTTCATCTGCTTCAATAGGGGAAAGGGCATATATATCATCATACTTCCCATAGTGCCTTTCCAATAAAAATCGAATGAACGAATAGTGGCGTTGCTTCCACTCCATCCAAATCGAAAAAAGAATGAATCCTACCATAATCCAAGCACTTAAGTTTAATGGAGAAAACATGAAGATTAGTATGGCGAAAGTGAAGCAAAATAGCGCGGAAAGCTGTAATGTCCTTTCCTGGCTTTTCATATACGACTTTCTTTTAGATAGGGTTAAGAGTAATAGCTTTCCCCCATCTAAAGGCCATATCGGCAATAAATTAAAGCAAAAGACGCCCAAATTTAAATACAAGAATATTTTAAAAAGGTCGTTAGGTAATAACCCTATATTATTTAACACATATGCAACAACTACTAACCATAGATGTTGTAATGGCCCAGCAAGCGTCACCACCAAATCTTCTTTTAAAGGACGGTTTCCATGTTCTTCAGTCTCCATGGCTCCCCCAAAGGGAAGTATAGAAATCGACTTTATCCTCCACTTATAATAGTGGGCAGCTGCAGCATGACCCATTTCGTGAACCAATAAAATTAATAACAGCATAAGGATATGAATGAAATGTGCAGTCAGAACCGATAATCCTGCAATCACCCAGAGAGTAGGATGAATCCGGACTTTAGGAAACAAACCAAAATATTTAATCAAACGATATCACCTGATTCGGATCGATGAAAGAATCACCTGATTTAATCGCGAAATAAAATTCACCCTTGTCACTTTCCTCACTTTTTGAAACAGTCCCAAGCTCTTTTCCTTTTTCTACGAACTCATAAAGTTTGACATCAATCTTTTGAAGATGACCATACCAGGACTCTGTTTTATTACTATGCTGAATAATGACTGTTTGGCCAAGCCCATCCTTAACCCCTGCAAAAAGGACTAAGCCTTCATTCATTGCTTCCACTTTAGAATCTTTCCCCGTCTCAATCATAATGCCTTCCCCGTTGACCTCAAAACTTTGAGAAATTTTCCCGGATGCTGGGACCGCATAAGTAACCGTTCCTTCGTTTTCTTTTTTACTGACTTCCATGCTTTCTTTTTGTTTTTGGTCCGGTAAAAAAGCTATGGGCTTTCCAAATGTTTCTTCATACCAATCAGTAATCGCTGCAAATTGTAATTCATAGGAAAGAGATTTCTGCACCAACTCCCTAGGCTTATCCAATTTTACGGAAGGATGCTTGAAAAGAACGGCGGTACCAATGAGGAGCAAAGCTGCTGCAAGAACCTTAAACAACATCATTTCCTTGTTAAACAGTGGATGACTGTCGTCCGATACTTCATAACTAGAGAATGAACCGTTTCGGTTTCGATCATTTTCGTAGATGGTATTCCAATCACGAGATCGACTGTCTTTCATCTTTTTTCGTTTTGCAATACGGTTTCGTATTTCCTTTCTTCGATTACTCATCATCACCTATCCCGGGCTCCTTTTATCGATACTTTGTATCAATGTATGAGCGACTTGTCCAACCTATTCTTGAAATACATAAAATCTAGAACAAGAGTAGAAAATGCAATAAGCCAAAAAGGCCCCTGATTGCTCAGAAACCTTTGACCTAAATGGTAGAAGATTGTCCTATTACACTAACTTTTTCATTTTTCCATAATTTTTTCCAAGAGAAATAAATCGTCACTGAAGCGATTAGCATCAAAATGCTTAGAATTCCAAAGCTCAAGATGACTCCTGTCTCTGCTAAATTTGTAAAGATGAGGAGAAGGAGTATACGGATGGCAAGCCCAATTGCTCTAAATAGACTATCAATCCTTCCGATAATTTCATTAGGAATATGATCCATCATAAATGAATTTCTAGCTACTCTAACACCTGAGTTACCAATTGCAATAAAGAACATACATCCAAGATAGAGTGGCAAACTGACCCATACAATCAGTGAAATAAATAGAGTATAACAAAACACAGTCCATACCATCGTTTTTTCATTGCCTAGCTTCTTTGCAACAAGTGGGATCATCATCCCAGCAAACATAGCTCCCAGGCCATAGACCATACTTTGCAATCCATAGATGGATTCTTCCGCTTTAAGGACTTCCGATAGATAGACTGGGAACAGGTAATTCGTCATCATTACACCTATAAAAGGCATAACAGATGCAATCAGAAACAGAAACATGATTGGTCTCTTTGACATAAATCTAAACCCTTCAGTCATTTTCCTAGTAAATCGATCACTGTTCTTTTCAACCGCTAACCTCTTATATGGAATTCTAGCAAAGAAATAAATGGCAATCAGATAAGTGAATGCGTCCAGGACTAAAATCCATTGTAACTCCACTTTAATCATTAGGAAGCTTGCTACTGCACCGGCAATCATACTTGATAATTGCCCTTGCACCTCCATCATTCCGTTTAGTGCTTTAAAGTGGCTTTTCTCAAATACCTCTTGATTAAAAGCAAACATTGCTGGATAAAAGAGAGTATAGTAAAGACTTCCAGTAAAATACAGAACGATATAATGCCATGTTTCATATGTTCCTCCTGTTAGCCCAATTCCTGCAAACACAACCAGCATAATAAAACCGAATATTTCACCTACTAGCAATATGTTTTTTCGAGACCATTTATCAACCAAAAAGCCGATTGATGGTGTAATCATAAAATTGATGATGGTCATAACTAACGTAATATATCCGAATAAAGCAGAACCATTCTCAGACGTAACCAACAACCAAGGAATCGCAATCATCGTTATTCCTGAACCAATCGATGAAGCTATGTTCGCTACTAGGATCCTTCGAAACCGAAAATCCTTATAGAGTGTATTCAACGTACTCCCTCCCTCTCTCTTTGTAGTAGGTAGAACTCCGTGTACATTTTCAGCTCATCTATTAGTTTTTCGATATTGCATAAAGCCTCCTCCAATATTATCTGATTTTTATAATCAAAGTCTTTTGGATCAAGAACAATTTGTTTAGGCAATACATTCGCATATAGTGAACGACCAGTTGTGCGCATATTGTTTAAAGCATTAATCCCCCCTTTGCCTCCCCCTGCAACCGCAATGAGGGACACTGGTTTATTGGCAAAGTATTCACTACCTAGGAAATCGAGCGCATTCTTTAATGCTCCACTCATTGCACCATGATACTCTGGTGAGGTTAAAAGAATGCCATCCGAGGTTTTTACTGCATTTTGTAAATGTAGGACTGAAGGATCTTGTTCCTGTGAAGCATCTCCATTGAATAGAGGTAAAATTAGTGCACTTAAATCAATAATCTCCATTTCATATTTTTCTGACATATTTTTAACCGCTAATGTCGTACGCCCTGCTTTTCTTGGACTACCATTAATAATTAGTAATTTCATATCCGTTCTCTCCTTGGTATTTGTTACTTTTAGTATAGGGAGAGCACAGATTTCCAGCCTCATTCAATGGCCAGAAAATTTTTTAAGATAATAGACCGATAGAAAAAAGAAAAACTCTACAACTATAGTCGTAGAGTCACACTTTATGAATACCTTGCTTTACCGCATATAGAGCAGCCTGAGTTCGGTCATGTAAATTTAACTTGGCGAGGATATTAGATACATGTGTTTTAACTGTTTTTTCAGTGATAAACAACGAAGACGCTATTTCTTTGTTGCTTTTCCCGGATGCAATTTCACGTAAGACCTCAATTTCTCGAGAAGTAAGTTCATCGATTGGATTGCGCTCGGACTTTTTTCCTTGAATATGAGATATCAAATGTGCTGTGACCGATGGATCCAGCCCACTTTCCCCTCTCATCATAGCTTTTATCGCAAGAACCAGTTTATCAGGATCACTATCCTTTAACTGATATCCCTTTGCTCCTGCTTCTAGGGCAGGAATGGCGTGATGCTGATCCGCAAAGCTTGTTAGAATTAAGATTTTAATATTTGGATTTTGCTGTTGAATTAATTTAGTAGCCTCAATTCCATCTAGTATTGGCATTGAAAGATCCATTAACATGATATCAGGATTTAGTACAGCCGCTTTTTCAACAGCCACCTGACCATTTTCTGCTTCTCCAACAACCGTGAAGCCTTCTTGAGATTGGAGGAACAGTACTAATCCTTTTCTCACAATATGGTGATCATCCGCAATAACGATTTTTATTGTCAACTTAGAGTCCCTCCTAAAATGGAATGGTTACTGCAATGGTTGTACCTTTGCCTCGCTCACTTTTAAATTGAAAGCTTCCATTCAATGATACAACTCTTTGTTTCATATTTTTTAATCCCCAGCTAGGAAGCTCTAAATCTGGTTGATAATCGAAGCCTTTTCCATAATCAGTGATACTCATATGTACTTTTTCCTTTTTTAATTCAATTGATAAATTAACTTCGTTACATCCAGAATGCTTATGGCTATTATTAAATGCTTCTTGTGCAATACGGAAAAGTGACTCTTCAACATGGGCAGGTAATAATGCTGTCCCCTTTACGTTGCTATGGACAGTAAGCCCAATCATCTGACCATAACCACTCAAGGCACAGATAATACCCTTTTCTAGCTCCTTAGGCCTTAATTGCCAAATAAGCGCCCGCATTTCAGCTTGTGCCTCAATAGCAAGATTTTGAATGTCAGAGAAGGTTTCTATAATCTTTTCTTTTTGGTGTAGTGAAGCACCCACTTTAGCCATGAGATTCATAGAAAATAGTAATTGATTTACAGAATCGTGTAAATCTTGAGCCAATCGATTGCGTTCCTCCACTAGTGCAAGTGCACGGTGCTTTTCGGTCAAATTAATTCGTTTGATTGTATTACCAATTTGTAATGCAATTGACTCCAATAAGGCTAGTTCTTCATTCTTAAAGGTTTCTTTGCTTGGGGATGCAATATTTAAAATCCCGAATTTTTCATTTCCTGACTTCAAAGGAACCGAGGCATGATGAGTGAGTCCAAACGTCTCTCCCCATTGATTTTCAATCGCATCTTCTAATCTTTTACATCCGATGATATTAACTGCTTTATCCAGTCTTCCATCTTTATATCGGTCTAAGCACCAACAATTCCCCCTAATCATTGGTGTATGTGTCTCATTCATTAATGCAGGGGGCAAATTAACTGAGGCCACTAGCTCATAATTTTCATACTCATCAAGCAAGAAAATCCACCCTGTACCAAAACCTGTAATTTCAAGAAGTTTCTCCAATACTTCATTTAAAACCATATTAAGATCAGTACCATTATTTAAAGTTTCAGCTATCTCTTTTAAAATGACCAATTCAGATAAGTGGTTTTTAGATTTCATACCTGTTCTCCTACTTCGTTCTTCTTTTTATTATACATTTCAAATTATTGTATGTGTATATATATTGGTAAATATTTCAAGTTGATTAGAGGAATAAAATTAGATATCAAAAAAGCACCCCACACATGGTCGGATGCTTCAGAATTGTTATGACTTGACGCCAAACATTTTTTTAATTTTTGCAAACATACCTTTAGGCTCGTCCTCTAATGCTTTTAATGGAACCGACTCACCTAAAATTCTTCTTGCGATGTTTCTATAAGCGACAGATGCACGATTGTTAGGATCTAAAGCAATAGGTTCACCTTGGTTTGAAGCTCGGATTACTTGGTCATCGTCCGCTACGATTCCAATCAAATCGATGGATAGATGAGTTGTGATTTCGTCAATATCTAGCATTTCCCCACTTTTTAACATATGGCTACGGATACGATTGATCACAAGTTTTGGAGCTTCTACATTTTCCTCTTTCTCTAGCAAACCGATAATACGATCAGCATCTCGGACTGCGGATACTTCAGGAGTTGTAACAACAATAGCTTTATCCGCTCCTGCAACTGCATTTTTATACCCTTGTTCGATACCAGCTGGACAATCGATAATGATATAGTCATAATCCTGCTTCAGCTCGTCAATCAACTTTTTCATTTGCTCTGGAGTGACTGCATTTTTATCACTTGTTTGTGCTGCCGGTAAAAGATACAGCAACCCTTCAAATCGCTTATCCTTTACAAGAGCTTGATGGATTTTGCAGCGACCTTCCACCACATCCACCAAATCATAGATTATGCGGTTTTCAAGCCCCATGACAACGTCCAAATTACGAAGGCCGATGTCAGTGTCCACTAAACAAACTTTTTTCCCTAGGATTGCTAACGATGTACCAAGGTTAGCGGAAGTCGTCGTTTTCCCGACTCCTCCCTTTCCAGATGTAATTACTATAGCCTCGCCCACGATTAGAGTCCCCCTTCTAATCTATTTAAAATAGGTCTTACTTTCTTCAATACTTGTAACTTATCTATAACTATCTCGTTTTTCTCACTCAAATAAGCACATTCCATTTCATGCGTTGCTTCTTGTGAATCATCTTGAATCAATGCCACACTATCTGCAATTCGAAGTTGTGAAGCCTTCATGACAGATGCTGCAATCACCGACTCTACACTTCCATTACATCCAGCATGTGCTGCACCTTTTAGCATACCGATAATAAAGATATTTCCACCAGCTTTGACGGTTCCACCTGGGTTAACATCTCCAATCAACAATAGGTCACCTTTGACCTCAAGTACCTGTCCAGACCTTACAATGGAAGCAATGGTTTCAATACTGCTCTCTTCTTTCCACCTTTTTGCTTCTTCAAATGGTATGACGTTGGAATCAAATGCCTCAATGACAAGCTTTTCCTTCTTTTGAACCAAATTTTTGATTTCTTCTTCCTGTTCTGGAGTCAACAAACGGTTTCCTGTATGTACACGAACAGAAATAAGTGGGTCATGTTTTTGGAATTTATATTTTGCCGAAAGCTTTTCTTCGAGGTCCCTTTTAATCTCATAAAACGAGCCGTGATCATCAAGATGGAGCGTCAGGCCTTCCTTTGTGCCTTTTATCATAACAGTTTGAGAACTTCTAATACTCATAACTCCATTGTCACCTCAATGAATGAATAATTCTACATCCGAAAAGCCAATTCCTTTTTTTCGATATAACTAAAGTAGGACTTCAGCTTAAAGGTATTAGTCCCTCAGACCTTCAAGCTGAAGTTTTTCGATTTGTTTTTTTAATGGATATGAAAAAATAACAACCGCTGCCGCATTCAAGGCTAATGTTGGTAGAAGTCTCACTGTTGCAAATTCATGATACGACATGGATGCGACACCAATGATTAAATTCATTTGGAAAATCGTCACTTCCAAAATGGCTATGCTAAGCAAAGTCATGATGGAAACAATCAAAATATTGTTCTGTAATACCTTCATAAAGCTTGAAAAAAGGAAAGTAATGACAGGAAAAGCAAAGAGATAAATCCCTAGAACTTCTGTATAAACGACGTCAAACATGATGCCTAGGATTAAAGCATAAACCAAGGCTGTCCTCCTTGTCCCATATACAGCCAAAAACATAAGAAAAATCATAATAAAGTGTGGTACAAAGATATTCTTACTTATTAACAGGTCACCTAAAAAGATATTGACAAATAGACTTTCAGAAATAAAAATAAAGCCTGCTATGAGAGGAAGGATTAGTTTTCTCACAGGTTTTCATCCTCCGATGACTCCAATGTTTCATCTTCCTTTAATAAAGACTTGGCTGATTTCACTTTACGGTCCACCACCATCACGTTTGCTATGTCATAGAAGTCCGCAGCTGGCTTCAAATAAGCAACTTGAGTCAAACCGTATTGATCCGTCTCTACTTCTTCCACAGTCCCGATTACAAGACCAGCAGGGAAAATCCCGCCTAAACCCGAAGTCAATACATGAGAACCTTTTTTCACTTTTTCATTGAAAGGAATTCTTTTCAATTTGAGCATTTGTTTTTTCTGATCATAACCTTCTATCAGCCCAAAAATATCTTTCTCACCTTGAATGTACGCAGAAATCCTATTTTTTGGATCTTGCGCGCTTAACAGTTGGACAGAGGAAGTGAATTGATTGGCATACTTGACTCTACCAATTAATCCTTTGGCAGTGATAACAGCCATGTTTTTTTCGATGCCATGAATTTTACCTTTGTTAATAGTTACAAGCTCATAATACCAGCGGTCGGGGTTTCTTCCAATCACTGTAGCCTGAATAGGAGTAAAATCGTGTAGGCTATCTTTTTTATCAAGGATTTCCCTAAGCTCCTTGTTTTCCTTCTCTAAATCCTGCACTTCCGTTTTAAGCTTTACATACTCGTCTAATCGAGCTTTCAATTTCTTATTCTCATCATATGTATTTTGAAGATCACGAAAATTTTCAATCGTACCTGTAATATACGCCACAGGTGTATGGAAAATTTGTTGAGCAAGACCGGTAGCATCCTTAATGAATTGCTCCGGCCAGCTCAAACGGTCACGCTCTCTTAATGAAAACCCAATCAATGCCACGAGGATGATTATGCTAACCAAAAGTAGGATTAGTTTTTTATTTAGAAAAAACTGTGGCATGATTTACACCTCGATATTATTTGCTAGTTAAAATTAACGATAATCTTTTGCACGCGCTTTGAATAAATGAATGTGATCTAACGCTTTACCCGTACCAATCGCAACACAATCCAGTGGATTTTCTGCGATCAAAACTGGCATTTTCGTTTCTTGGCTAATGACCTTATCTAAATTGCGCAAAAGAGCACCTCCACCAGTCAAGACAATTCCGCGATCCATAATATCAGCCGCTAGTTCAGGTGGTGTTTTCTCTAATGTATTTTTAACCGAATCGACAATTGCATAAACCGTATCATGCAATGCTTTTGAAATCTCTTCTGCTGAAATCTCAATCGTTTTTGGCAGACCTGTCAACAAATCACGTCCACGAATCTCCATATTTTCAATTCCGTCTGGATCTCCAGCTGAACCAATCTCCATCTTGATGGACTCGGCTGTACGCTCCCCAATCATAAGGTTATACGTCTTACGGATATAATTGACAATCGCCTCGTCCATCTCATCACCAGCAATACGGATTGACTGGCTCGTAACGATTCCCCCTAATGAGATAATCGCGACTTCAGTAGTACCTCCGCCGATATCTACAACCATGCTACCAGTAGGCTCCCATACAGGAAGGTTTGCCCCAATCGCTGCAGCAAATGGCTCTTCAATCGTATAAGCATCCCTTGCTCCTGCTTGGCGTGTTGCATCAATAACAGCACGTTCTTCAACTGCCGTAATCCCTGAAGGTACACATACCATTACATAAGGCTTTCTTGAAAAGTAACCTTTTGGTTGAGCTTGGTTGATATAATATTTCATCATAGTCGCAGTTGTTTCATAGTCTGCAATTACGCCGTCTTTCATAGGACGTAAAGCCACAACATTACCTGGTGTACGACCAATCATATTTTTCGCATCATTTCCAACCGCTACAATTTGTTTTGTATCTGTTTGAAGCGCAACAACTGATGGTTCGCGGACTGCGATTCCTTTTCCTTTTAAATATACAAGCGTATTCGCTGTACCTAAATCAATTCCAAGATCTTTTGTACCAATTCCCAACATTCTAGTATCTCCCTTTCTGAACATAAATGCATTGTATACGAAGTAATAATAATCTATTATCTTGTACGAGTTTAAGGCCCTATTATTTCCGCTGATGGGCAATTGAAATGAGCGTTATTTTCCGTGTGTTGATTTTCTTTCTAAAAAAAAATCATAAATAATATTATATAGTAACGTCAAAAATTTTGATAGTGTTACAAATACCCTTTTTCTTTCAAGCTGACATATTTTTTATCACCGATAATCACGTGGTCTAATATATCAATCCCAATGATTTTCCCGCATTCGGCGAGCCTTTTTGTCACCTCAATATCTTCACGGCTTGGAGTAGGGTCGCCAGAAGGGTGATTATGAACACAAATAATGCTTGCTGCACTTCTTCGGAAGGCCTCTTTATAGACTTCACGTGGATGAACAATGCTTGAGTTCAAGCTTCCAATAAATATCGTTTGCTTATGGAGGACTTGATTTTTTGTATTGAGGTAAAGGCACACAAAATGCTCTTGCGTTAAAAAGCGCATATCATTCATACAATAATTTGCACAATCCTCTGGAGAACGAATTACATATCTGTCTTGGTCAGTGAAATTACTGATTCTTCTTCCCAGTTCAACTGCAGCTAATATCTGTATTGCTTTTGCCTCACCGATTCCCCGGATGCTAATCATTTCTTCTACCGATGCATCCTTTAATAATCGCAATCCTTCAAAATGTGAGATCAGCTTATTAGATAGCTGCATGACAGATTCATTTTGCGTGCCTGTCCTTAACAGAAGTGCTAGCAATTCTTGGTTTGATAAGCTTTGTGCACCATCTTGGAGGAATCGTTCTCTCGGACGTTCATCCTTTGGAAAATCTCTTATTAACATTTTGGTGGTCATAGTATCTTCCTTTCCCATTAAATGACGAAAGGAAGCATGAACCGACTTACTCTTGGAAGTGCTTAAGTTCTCTAGATAATCTGGAAACCGGCAGACCTACGACACTGAAATAATCACCGTTAATTTTCTTAACAAAAAGTGAACCGAATCCTTGAATACCGTAGGACCCCGCTTTATCAAAAGGCTCCCCGCTATCTAAATACGACGTGATGTCACTGTCAGTCAGCTCCCAAAACGTCACTTCCGTTTCTTCATAAAAACTTTTCACTTTGTCGCCTTTAACTATTGCTACACCTGTCAAAACACGATGCTCTCGACCAGATAGCTGTCTAAGCATAGAGAACGCATCATCACGATTAACGGGTTTACCTAAAATTTTGCCATTACAAACCACTACTGTGTCGCTTCCAATAATTATTTCTTCCGTGAATTGTGTCGCGACCGCCTTTGCTTTTCTTTCAGCAAGCTGTACGACTGCTTCTTCTGCTTCAATATCGTGTGGAATAAACTCATCAATATCACTGGAGTGAACTCTAAAGGGGATTTGTAGAAGAGATAGGAGTTCTTGTCTTCGAGGAGAAGAAGAAGCTAAAATAATAGAATGCATACTTTCATCACCTTGCCTTACATGTTCAAATTGGGAGATACACTTGTATCGTATCAAATAAGAGGAACATGTACAATGAAAGCGTACATTAAATGTGTATTTCTTTTCCAACAAGAAAATGAGATGTATTTTATTCGGGGAATCAATTTTTATTAAAAAAACTATTAAAAAGAAGCAAAAAAAAGAGACCATTATGGATCTCTTTTACCACGATTATGTCGAATCATTTCCCGGTAAATAAACGTGTTTCGACATTAGCCCTTTTGATAGATTTTTAAGAAGTTTAATAAGTGCTGCTGTCCTTGTACTAACTCCTCTATCTTACCGTTTTTAGCGAAATCAGACAGCTTGGATTGGCTTGTTAAAAGCTCAGTGATAGCCTGTTGCATAGACTCATCTTCGAGCTTAGATACATTAGCTTGAAGATGTTCCTGAATATTAGCATCTCCGTTAACCTTCACTGATCTATCTCCTGTCATAGCTAATGAATAGAGTGCTGTTAAGCTATTGAAATACTGGATACTTTTCGTGATGGTATCTAGATCGGTTTCGTTGGCTTGCATTTCTTTGGGTGCTTCGATCGTTATTTCCTTCCAGAATGCATCAACACCTAGCCCTTTATAATACACTGAAATGCTTTTTGTTCCTTCTAAATTATTTCCCGCTCCTAAAAGAATGTAAAACTTCCCGTCCAGTTGAAAGATTTCTGTACTTAATTTCTTCAACTTAAAAGCCTCCTGTTGTACTGTAGCAGCTTCTAAGGTGCTAAAAACTCCCCCTTGCACAACAAACGCTTGAATAGAAGGAAGTGGGATGTCCGCAGACTCTGTCGGATTCGTCTCCGTTTGAGTAGGAGTAGGCACACTTGTTGCCACACTCTCTTCTTTTTTGGCAGTAATCGTATTTAGAACAATCCATCCAAAACTAATGCCAAGCGTTACAGCAAAGACGATAGCAATCAATAAAGATTTTATAAGTCCAACAGAATTATTCTTCTTGTTCCACCCAATTGTCGTGATTGTTGCACCTTTGTTGTTTTTATTAGGCGTAACAAAAATTGATTCTTTTTTAGAAAATTCATCTTCAGGTGTAGGAAGAATCCAATCGAAGCTTTCCTCTTCCGCTTCAGCAGAAGCTGCAGACTCTTGTTGTGATTGTATAACTTCTTGGAAAGAAGGCTCTTCTTCAATTACAGGGGCTTTTTCTTCCTTGAAAGAACGATTTCTTCCATTGATTTTAATAGTGATAGTAGAAGGTTTTGACTTGTCCATTCCCTAAAAATGCCTCCTTTCGACGGGGTTTGTTCCATCCTAACATAGGAGAAAAAAAAAATAACAAGACTTTTGTCGTCTTGTTATCAATAGCTTTCGTCAAATATCGTCAATTGTTGAGGACGGGAATTTCGATGGTTTTTCCAGCCATAAGACGACTGATTCCATTCCAAGACTTAATCGTCTTTTGTTCTTCAGGATCACTATAGTATTTCATGGCAAGATTGAAAAACGTGTCTCCTGATTCTACTTTATGCTCGTAAACTTTATAGGATTTACCGTTCTTTTCTTCCATTACATACTCGTGTTTCTCTTCCTCAGAATCCTGGTTATCTACTGTTTCTTCATTCGCATCATTGGACGGATTTTCTTCTTCACTCTCTACATCCTGTCTATCAGCTGAATCAACACTTGGTGTTACTTCTATTGGTACCAGAGGATTGATTTTTTCAGAAGGTGCAGGTTTTTCATATTTCGGTACCTGACTCTTCAGATCTTCTAATTTAGGGAAATAGAAAGTAGAAACCGTGACGCTGTAAGTTAACTTAGTAACCGTTACTGATGATTCCCTTACTTCTCGTTGCCCAGTAAAGGTGAGATTATCAATTTTCGTAATACGAGGCAAATCCTCAATCGCCTTAATGAAGGCTTCCAATTCAAAATAAGAAGGCGACTCAACCGTCATGGATACCGTAAGCTGCTCGACTCCATCAGGTAAGGGAACAGCAGGAAGGGATTCAATAGGTTGGCCGTTTTCGTTAGTATTAGCAGCCTCGCTTGTAGAATTGGTCTCTACTGAAACAATGGAATTTGCAATTTCTGAAACCATGCCACTTCCTGTTTCACCAGTTTCTGTTGCTATTTGTTGGTTCTGGCCGAATGTAAAACTAGTAATTAAACTACCAGATTCCACTTCCGCTCTTTCCAATTCTAAGATGAACTGGTCAACTAGAGGTGCGACCGGAAGCTTCTTCTGTAACTCTGTCGTCTGTGTCAAAATCTCGCCTTTTTTCTCAGTACCCTGAGTTCCAACGTTGTCTAGCTTTTCTTCCTGAGCAGAAATGGTCGTACTCAAAGAAGAAATTCGTTCTTTTAAAGGTAAGAAATGAAACCAAAACGCATATCCAAATCCCAATGTACCAAGTCCGATGATGATGACAATAAGAGTTAGGAATTTTTTACGGGAATCCATTATGGCTTCACCTCCCCTTCTCTTTCAACTAGCTTTAATGCCTCAAGATCGACCTTCAGCGTATATTGGGTAATATACCTTGGTAACACATCGTTTTTTAAGGTGGGTTGAGATTCTTCTTGTCCAATCGTTTCGGTGACGATGCTTAACAATGTTGCTTCTTTAATGAAAGTTGACTCTTCAAGGCGCTTTAAATAAAACGCCGATTCCCTTGAAGAATCAAACTGGATCGTCAATTGAGCATCTCCACTATCTTGATACGAAAAATTCAACAAAAACCCTCGTTCTGGCAGTAGGGACGCCAAGTGTCTCAGCAATAAAAATGTCGAGACTGGATAATTCTCTGCCCAAGCAATCGCAGTTTCTAATTCACTAGTAGAACTTTGGTCAGCGCTTTGCAACTGTTTTTCTTGTTGAATATTCGCAAGTTTCTCCAGTGACGCGAGCTGTTGCTGAAGCCTGACCTCCTTTTCCACTTGCTGCCCATAAGCAAACCAGGAGTAAACCGCAACTGCAGCCACGATGAAGAAAAGCATAAGTATGCCAAGAAGTTGGAATGATCTACTCTTTTCTTTTTGGGGCATTAAATTTATATCCACTAACATTCTCGACACCTACTTTAGTGCAAGTCCAATACAATCTGTGAAAACAGGAGGGATATTATAACCCTTTTTCGTTTGGAACAATGGTTTTAATAAAGATTGGATAGGAATCTCAAACGAGCCTTCCATCTTTTTTTCCAGGTATTCCATACCAGGATGATCTCCTGTTAGGACCATCTTGGTAATTCCGTTTCTACCTTTAGTTAAATTAAATCGATAAAAAGTCATAAATCGTTCTATTTCATTTATTGTATCACGTGCCAACGATTCAAGCCCGTTTTCTTCATCCTTCCAAATAAAGTATTCCTGGCCACTACGGGCTTTAAATGACTCTATTTGATTCTCATTCACCGGTAGTTTCGTTAGCCTTACAAACTCAGGGCGATGATTAGCGAATACTGACAATTGTATTGAATCAACACCGATTTGCACGATTAGAGCATGCTCGTCCAATTCAGATTGGCCTAAATGATAATATAATCTATAAAGTGAAAGAATCGATAAATCTGCCACCACTGGCTTTAGGGAGCACTCTTTAAAAAGATCCGTGAATTCATGAATGATAGATTCCTTCGTCGCAATTAACAAGATTTCTTTCTGGCCAGATTTCTTGCCAATGTCAATCGCTTCGAAAATAGGATCCTCAAACGGAAGATGCAACGTGTCACCAAGCTGCATATATAAGTAACCCTTCAGTTCATCCTCTACTATTTCAAATGGTACTAAAACTTTCCGGATAACTACGAATGAATCTGGAACACAAAACGCAATTTTACTACCTTTCAATTTGTATTCGTCGACAATTTCATCCAAGATCATCGCAAAGGTCTCTTTTTGCTTAATTTGGCCTTCGACAATGACTCCTTCCGGTAGACATTTTTGTCCGTAAGAAAAAAAACTGTTCTTCTTCCCACTTTCAACAAAGCGAATATAACGGTCTTTAATAACAAAGTGTACTCTATGTTGACTGCTCCTTATTAACGACCCCATCCGCCTCACTCCTTTTTAAAACAAGTAAAAAGTATTTATGTACCAATTAATAATTCTTTCACCATAGAAATACGCCATCAGAGAGCCTACTACGATAAAAGGACCGAATGGAATCGGTTGCCTTTTCTTGAATTTGCCCACCATAATAATTCCTAGTCCATAAATGGCCCCGATAAACGTAGCGATGAAAAAGGATAACAAGGTAAACTTGAATCCAAGGACAATTCCAATCAAAAAATAGAGCTTAATATCCCCACCGCCCATTCCACCTTTGCTGATTACCGCGATGAAAAAGAGCAGTCCAAAACCGAAGAATGCGCCAACAATAGAGTCCCACCAAGGATTCAATGGAAGCCAAATCCGCTCTATAATTAACAACGGTAGAAAGAACAATAAAATCTTGTCAGGGATTAGCATGTAAGCAATATCTGAAACTATGATAATAATCAATAATGATATAAAGGTCCAGGCGGTAAGCAGTTCCCAATTGAACCCAATCTTATAGAATGCAAGAACGAATAAAAAAGCAGTACTTAACTCTATCAACGGATATTTAATAGAAATTTTTTGACCACATCCCCGACATTTCCCGCCTAGAATTAGGTAAGAAAAAATCGGTACTAGATCCACTGCTGTTAAAGTTCTTTTACAGGAAGGGCAATGGGAACGTGGTTTAATGATGGATTGATTCAATGGAACACGCAAACCAACCACATTATAGAATGATCCTAAAATTGCTCCTAGTATGAAAATATATAGATAAATTAGTAGCATAGAAATCATCCTTTAACAACTTTGTATCTAATATTATACTAAACTATTACTTCAGTTGGATATGTAAAAAAAGAACTCCTTATGAAAAGGAGTGAGGTTTATTTTGGGAAAGTGTCTAAAAGAGTTTCAGAATCCCTTGAACACACCTTAACCCTGTATGGGCAAAGTCTGATGTAATACTGAGTTTGATTATTGGACTTTACTATTAATATTCTTGAGTCATCCGAATAGGGATGTTGTGGTGGTGAGAAGATTTCGAGATTCAATCCCATATCTTGTCTCGTACCTACATAGCCAGATTTCTTTAATTGTCCTAGTGTTAACAATTTAACACCATTATCTAAGTACACATCTTCAAAGAGTAGATAGTTTTCAGTTGCTTGGATATATTGCACACCATTAAGTTGATGAACTCCGTCCTCTATATGTTTGAAAGCTGGCTTAATTAATAGCCAGCTTCCGGAGTTGAAAAGAACTACTAAAGAAAGACTGACAATAAGCAAGATAAATTTTTTTCGAAGTATCACAACTGTGTTTTATTAAGGAGTAGTTGGTGTTACTGAAACATTTGTTCTTTTTATATCTTTAGCTGCCAATGGAGCTGCTGCTGTTCCGACAGAAAATTTAGAACCTTTCAAATAAACCTTAAATGTTTTAGATGTATCATCATATTTCACAAAGGATGCCCCATCATAGCTTGCGGCATTATTATCAGCATCATTAAAATCATCCAAGTATCCACCTGAAACTAGTGTCGAGATTTGATATCCTGTTTTTGGGTCAGTACCAGTTGTTGGATAATCGTAAGCTAAGCCATCTACTTTCGCAATCTTTGCTGCAGAAATTACCATGTGAGCGTTTGCAGCATGAGCATCTTTCTTACTATTCTCAATGATATTACCAATACTCGGCACAGCAATCGCCGCAATAATCCCCAAAATAACGATAACGGCCAATAATTCCACAAGTGTTAAACCTTTTTGATTCTTGAAATGTTTCTTGAATCGCTTTAACATAACATTCTCTCCTTGGTAATAATAATTTTATTTACATAGGCTTCAGCCTAAAGTAACCATTTTCAGAATATTTAATCTTCTAAAAGGAATAAAAATGCCAATCATTACATCTAATTCGAACAGTAACTGTTCAACATTAAAGGTAAAATTGGCGGGTTGCACTACTCGCTCCTGTTCTTTCAAGTGCCCAATTACGAAAGAACAATCATTGCATCCAATTTATTATTCTAGCAGTTTTTCATACTCTTATTATATGAGTAAAAAGTCATATTTTTCAAATATAAATGTGTTAGAATTGTAAATTTTTTTACTGTATCGTTTCAAATATACTAAACATGGGCACCGCAATAGCTGATACTATTACACCCACCATTATTGATAAGAAAACAATCATCATCGGTTCCATTAAGGCTTTAATTTGATCCGTAGCATTGTCTACCTCGGTTTCATAGAAGTCTGCAACCTTGTCCAGCATTAAATCCATAGTCCCAGATTTTTCTCCTATTGCTATCATATGGGTGACCATGGGTGGAAATGCCCAATGCTTTTCCATAGGAACGGTAATTGATTGCCCTTTTTCGATAGAATTCCTACTGTTTCTTATTACCCTTGCAAGCACTTCATTGCCAATAATTCTTTCAACTATAGTCAATGAATGTTGAATAGGCACTGAGCTAGCAAAAAGTGAACCTAAGGTACGGGACATTCTTGCGATACTAGCTTTTTGCAATAGCTTTCCAATTACAGGTATTTTCAATAACGCGAAGTCAAAATAGTACCTTGTCGTTTTATTTGATCGCAAATATTGAATACCTAGAAGGTTGAATAGACAAATTAATAATAAAAGCCACCAATACTTCTTAAAAAAATCACCTAATCCCAATACCATTCTAGTAATGAGTGGTAGTTCTCCACCAAAAGAATGGAACATATCAGCAAATGCCGGTACAACAGTCGATAATAGAAACACGACAACAACTACTGAAATAATTCCTACTGTTGCAGGATACATCATGGCAGATTTCACTTTTTGTGTAGTATTGTGTTGTTTTTCGTAATATACTGCCATTCTCTCAAGAATTTCATCTAAATTTCCGCCTGCTTCCCCTGCTCTCATCATATTTATGAATAAAGGAGGGAAAATCTTTCGGTGAATTTCTGCTGAATCTGAATAAGGCTTTCCTTCTTCAAGACTGTTAGCAATATCTTCTAATGCTTTTTTTAATAACTTACTAGAAGTCTGCCTTGCTAGAATGTTAGTAGTTTCAACTACAGATATACCAGCTTTCAACAAGGTAGAAAATTGCCGAATGTAAATCACTAAATCTTGATTTTTTACCTTTTTTACGTTTAGGTTTACTTCTTTATATAATATTCCTTTTAACTCTTCTATTGAAGTGACCGCAATGCCCATCTCTTTTATTTTTGAGACAGCTTCTTTACGGTTGTCAGAAGTAATTTTCCCTCGCCTGATTCTTCCTCGGCGGTCCCGTCCTGTATAGCGAAAGACTGGCATTAAAGGACACCTTCCCCTATGTAAGGAGCTGCAGTTGCTGGATTAATTTTTTCTGCTTCTAACAGTTTCTTAACGGCCATTTCAAGTGTTTGCATCCCTTGTGCCCTGCTAGTTTGCATAACACTATGAATTTGATGAATCTTCTCGTTACGAATCAGATTTCGCACAGCTGAATTATTAATCATGATTTCAACTGCAGCCACTCGACCGTTTTTATTAACAGTTGGTAAAAGCCTTTGAGATACAATTGAATTCAAGACCGAAGCAAGTTGAACCCGTACTTGTGGCTGTTGGTTTGGTGGAAACACATCTATAATCCGATCAATCGTTGCTGGTGCATCTGTCGTATGCAATGTTCCTAATACTAAGTGCCCTGTCTCAGCAGCTGTTATGGCTGTAGAAATGGTCTCTAAATCACGCATCTCACCAACTAATATAATATCTGGGTCTTGACGAAGACATGCACGCAGCCCATTTGCAAAGTTTTTAGTATCAAAGCCAACTTCACGTTGATCAATCACACTTGAACCATGCTTGTGCAAATATTCAATTGGATCTTCCAAAGTAATAATATGCCGCTTTAGGTTCTTATTGATATAGTCAATCATTGCTGCTAGAGTTGTAGACTTTCCGCTACCAGTAGGACCCGTTACCAAAACCAGGCCTTGATGCTTCTCAGACACCTGTTTCAATATTTCTGGAAGCTGCAGGTCCTCTAACGTTGGAATTTTAGTGGGAACAACACGAATAGCTAAACTGATACAAGAACGTTGATGATATGCATTCACACGGAAACGGGATACACTAGGAATGCCATAAGAAAAATCAAGCTCGCCTTTTTCTTTGAATGTATCCCATAAGTTTTCTGGAATAATCGCTTTAGCCATCGCTTCAGTATCAGATGGTAGAAGCTTGTCCTTCCCATATTGCTTCAACTCACCATGAAGCCTCATTATTGGAGGAACTCCAACAGTCAAGTGAATATCTGAAGTACCTAATTCAAAAGCTGCCGTTAATATATAGTCTAATCTTTCTTTCATTAAGTGCCCCCCTATTCCTGAAGTGCCACTCGCAGCACTTCCTCCACTGTTGTTAATCCATTCTTTGCTTTCAATAGTCCATCATCAATTAAGAAGATCATTCCAGTTTTCATCGCGTAGCTCTTAATTTCTACAAGAGGCTTATTATTCGTCATCATCGTTCGAATGTTGTCATCCACCACAAGAACTTCATGGATAGCTAGCCTGCCTTTGTATCCACTGTTTTGACAGTTCGGACATCCAGAACCCTTATAAAGTTTATCTACCTTAATTCCTCGTTTATGGAACACATCTTTTTCCATTTGTGAAGGTTCGTATTCAATTACACATTCTTTACAAACCTTACGAATCAAACGCTGTGCAACAACACCAGCTAACGAAGATACTACTAAATAAGGTTCAATATCCATATCTAGCAATCTTGGGATAGTAGTAAGGGCACTATTCGTATGTAAAGTACTGAATAACAAGTGACCCGTCAATGAAGCACGGACGGCAATCTCTGCTGTTTCACTATCCCGAATTTCACCCAACATAACAATATTTGGATCCTGTCTTAAAATTGAACGTAATCCTTTTGAGAATGTAAGGCCAATGGCAGGATTCACCTGTACTTGGTTAATGCCTGAAATTTGATATTCCACAGGATCCTCAACGGTAATAATATTAACCTTATCCGTATTCAAATGATTCAATGCAGCATATAAAGTAGAAGTTTTCCCTGACCCTGTAGGTCCAGTAATCAGGACCATTCCTGATGGACGTTCAATCATTGAGACGAATTTCTGAAGATTAACCTTATTAAATCCTAATTGAGACAGGCTTATTAAAACGCTCGATAAATCTAAAATACGGATGACTACTTTTTCTCCATACACGGTTGGCAGTAGGGAGATACGTAAATCGACGGTTGTATAATTAACCTCAATCTTAATACGACCATCCTGTGGCAATCTAGTTTCGGTAATATTTAAGTTAGCCATGATTTTGATACGAGCAATTAACAAATTGTAAATATTTTTCGAGAGAATTCTTTCAGTCCGTAAAATACCATCAACACGATACCTAACAATCAGATTATCGTCTTGTGGATCGATATGGATATCACTCGCCTTGAGTTGCACTCCTGTTGACAAAAGCTGGTTAACCAATCGTACAGCTGGAGCCTCATCCCCATCTAAATCCCCTTCAATCAATTGATCTGGGTTTATATCATCAAACGTTTCTTTCATATTGTAATACTTATGTATAGCAGAGAGTATTTCATCTTTAGTTGAAATAACTGGGGAAATTTGAAATCCAGTCGATAACCTTAAGTCATCTAATGCAAAATAATCCATTGGATCATTCATTGCAACTATTAGTTGATTACCTTCTTTTTTTATTGGAATCAAGATGTTACGCATTGCAAACTCTTTTGAAATTAAACTGACCAGATTGGACTCAACTGGATATCTAAACAGACTTATATGTGGTATCCCGAGCTGAAATTCCAGAACTTCAATCAATTGTTGTTCACTTATATATCCCCGCTCTAATAAAGCATCTCCCAGTTTTTGGCCATCTTTTTTAGAACGCAAGGTTTCTTGAAGCTGATTTTCATTTATTATATTTGCTTCAACTAATAAATCACCTAGTCGCTTCCTAATCATAGTCATGTTCTTCACCTCTCTTAAGTTCACAATAGATCAATCTATCATTTTTAATCTAGTTATACTCGTACGTTATATCCGAGGTATCTATATCCCACCCAATATCAATCCCCGACTCCGTCAAACCACCTGGCCTACCGCATTTTTCAATGAATAATGCATTGTTTTTAGTTGGTGAGTAAATATTGTAGTTCTTTCCACTTGGAACACCCGATACAGTGCCACCTACACATATTTTTGCTGATGAATCAAAACCATTAATATGTTTATCGTTAAAATTGGCGTTACCTTTAACATATATCGAAGAATTACTCATTCCATTAATATTTCCATTCACATTAAAATTTGCGCTTCCTATTACTACTATTGTGGTATTTACTATACCTTGGTTAATATTCTTAAATTCTGCTGCTCCACCAATATAAATAAACGAATTGCTAATTCCATTGATAGGATCGTTAAAATCAGCACTTCCCTTAACATAAAGAGTAGAATTCTCTATTCCTTTGTTGATAGGCTTGTATGCAACTAAGGAACCTTCTATTAAGATATCCACATTGGAAATATCAGATGGATCATTAATTGTAACAGAACCCTTATAAGAACAATCCTTGCTCCCAAAATTATTCAAATTAGTACATTGTGGTAAGTTTATAGGAGCAGTAATGATGGTTTCATAGCTTGGTGGAAGAGTGTTTCCACCTGTCCCTCCTCCATTACCTGGTCCTAAATCTATAGTAATAGCCCCGATTTCCATATTAAGAGTAGATTTAATTTTTTTTTCACCCTTAAAATTGTCTCCTGTTCCCTTACTTAAGAAAGAAATCCTAATTGATTCGCCTGGTTCAATATCTCCACAAGTGGGGCATTTTAAGTCTGTTGATGGATTTTCAAAGATTATTTCAAATTTTCGTTTGTCATTTGGATCAATATTTTTAGAAAGTAATAAAGTATTGGGTAAATGAGAAAAAAATAAACCATTTCCCTTAATCGAGTCTACTAAGTCTTTTGCGATGGTTTCCTCATAAAATTCGTTAGTATTAAGGGCTTTGTTATTATAATCTGTAATTATTTTGGATTTTACATTTGAAATAATTTCTGTAAGCCTAATATGATAAAAATCCGAAAAATGAATAGATTGATATTGAATACCCATCTCTGCAACATCGTTTACTTGGATTCCTTTTTCTGTCCTTTTTATTTGGTGCATATTATTTACTATCATACTAGTTAATGTAACAGCTAAAATGCTGATTATCACAGTAATTAATAAAACACCAACCAAAGTGACACCTTTATTATTCCTTACAATCATTTTAACCTCCAAGACTCTACATTCTAGAAAGGATCGTTTTCACTTCAAATTGATTTCTAGAATCCATTTCATCTTCAACAATTAATTTTATGTGGAGAATTTTATTATTAAACGATTGATCGACCTCAAATTCTGTAGGTAGTTGAGTAACAGAGCCTACAATGAGTGTCAATGTATAGTTGAATCGGGAGTCTGAAATTGTTAACGTGTTTCCATTTTGATCTATTAAAGTTATCTTAGAAGCTTTTGGATTTCTATCCATTGTCACTTTGTATTTCTTCTTAGTTTCATGAAAATTAGTTAGTTCAGCTAGAATATAATTAGCTTCTTGTTGGAGTTGTACTTGACTCGTTGCTTTTTTTGAGAAGTTCAGGCTGTTCATCATCGCCGAACTTGTAAGGATGATTAGAATAGACAAAATTGCCATTGAAACTAACACTTCAACCAGAGTGAGTCCTTTCTGTCCCTTAAACATATTCTTTTTTTCTCCTTATTTTTTATATTCAAAAAAAGTATATGTGTCAGAAGAAAGTTTATTGTTCTGGTTCACATAAATGTAAACTTTGTATAGATTGGATTGTACTTTTACTGTAACAAGCTCTGGCTGTTGTTTGAGGTACACTTCTATCAAATAGGAAGGATCGTTCATTGTAAATTTATAATAAGTCACATCTATTTGGTTCGTCCCCTGTAATTCTTTTCGTGTTACTACTTCAATGTTTTTCTTTAAGTTTAGGTTAGGATATGTTGACATTAATAGATTTGATGCACTGGCATAGGTATTGATATTGGTTATGAATTTTTGAAACTCAGATTTATACGGTTCTTGTTTTATGAGGGCCTGTTGTTCCCTGGCAATATTTACGGTTTTAAGTGTTTCTGATGTGCGATTATTATACTGAAAGGCATTTGTAAAATATGTAAAAAACACCAACGTAATTATGCTTATTATTGTAAAAGAAGCCAATAATTCTACCAAAGTTATCCCTCTATTATTCTTTATAGAAATAAACATAGAATTATTAACCTCCCATACAATAATCTCTCTATATCTTGAATTATGATTATTTAACACCAAAATTATTATTGACTGCTGTTTTCTTCAACAACTTCCTCCTCGGAAAGTTGTTCTTCGACTGAAGTTTCTACAGAATTTTGTTCAATTTCTGTATTTCCTTCCACCTCAGCCTTAATCTCCTCAAACACAACCTCATTCACCGGCAAGTAAAAATCTTCAGCCATTAAGACCGCTTCAAGACGCTCTCCCTTTGGATCGAAAATGTCTCGGTAGACTGAAATGGAGTATCCTTTTTTCCCTTTAATCTTTTGCTCTGACTTGATTGAATTTAGATTAGCTACGTAACGAATGATTTTTTTCGGTTCATAGGATTTTTCATTTTCGAGTCGTACTTTATAGGACAGGCCAGCTTGCATTCCCTTTACCTGGATGGTCATTCCACTCTCTTGTGGGACAAAGCTGATGACATATTCTCTATCATTTGGATTGAAGATGATGAAATCCATTTCATCCTTTAGGATTTTTGCTTCAAATCCTAACTGAATTCCATTAGGGATTTCCTTACTTGTGTGTCTTTCTACTATTTGCAAATTTGTAGGCAAAATAGATTGGTACATACTTGAAGCTATAGTAGTTAAAAATTCACTGGAAAAAGTCGATTCATTAGTCTCCTTCAAGTAATTCAGTAAAGAAAAATTGGACTTAGCAGGAATAACCATCTCTTTATGCTTGGTGAGCCATCTCTCCGTCTTTTCTTTATCCGGTATCTCCTTCGTCACTTCTGAAAGAACTACATTTTTAGTCAATGTATCTTCACTGATAAATTCAGACAACTTGAAACTGACGATTGACTGTTGTAAAGTTCCAACCGTCTTTTCAATTTCCATTTTTAATCGTTTTAGATCAATCGTTTCAACTATTGATTCGTCAGTTATCATTAATAATTGGTCCTTTAGTTGTTGTTCTTTCACAGTGACAAATAACGGATTAGACATTCCATCCCCTGCCGACAAAATAGATTCTTCAATTTGAAAATAGAACATATCACTTGGTAACTGAATGCTTTTATCAGAAAAAGATATCTCAACCTTTGAGGAAGACTTCCATTCAATCGTTTTTTCATTCAACTTTTGTATAGCTTGATTTTGTTCAAGACTGGCTACTGAAACTGGACCGATAAAGGTATTTTGGACAAATAGTAGCTTATTCTGGAATACCGTTTCGTACGCAAACACTCCAATACGGGAAAAGGCAGTGATGAACAATGTGCAAAAAAGAATGATTAAAAATAGTCGTAGTGGTATCGCTGTTTTTTGCTCCATTTTCACTGCTCCTTTCTAAGATTGCTTACGGTTTTTATATAATTCTTCCAAATCATCAAAAAGCTCTATAGACGGATTACTTTCTTCAACTTGTTTTTTTTCTTGTTGTGCTAATGCAAGTTCAATCTCATCAATTGTATCTTCGTTTATACTATTTCTGTTAGTAGAAATAGCGTCAGATTCTACATGATCGAACGACTTCATTCTAGCCATCATTAACGCTTCAGCATCATCCACTCCATCGAAATCAATTCCATCCATTTCAATTACCTCGAATGGCAATTCCCCATTATCGTTACTAGATAAATGAGAAGGTTCATCTTGTTGGATTTGTAGAGGAATAATAAAATCGCTCTCTCGTTCAGGAACTTCTTCAGCTTGTTCTTCAAAAAGTTCAATATCCTTTGTTTCAGCTTTTTCTACAGGCGAAGGTTCCTCTTCAATGTCTAAAGTGTTTTCTATCTCAATGACCGGTTCTATAGTTACTTCTTTTTCCTCACTTGAAGGCACTAGAACTGAAGAATAATATTGATCGACCGTTTCAAACCCTTTTGCTTTTTCTTCTAATTCGATCATTGAATATAATGGTATAGGTGTGTCCTGTTTTAGTAATAATTCCTCATCCTCTTGATGATTGGTATATATGGAATCTTGTAATCTCTTATCAAATATGTATGATAGCAAAAAAGCCAAGGAAACTTGGATTAATATGATTTGCCATAATGGGAAGACGGATGTACCAACAAATCCCATCAAGCCTAATAATGCACAGACAGCGAGAACAAGGATTTTGCCTTTATTAGACAATCCTAGAGGTAACAGGATTAACAAGACGGCAATTAGTAAGAAAGATATAATCATTGTTAAACCTAGCATCATTGACGTCACCCCATTTATTTTGTAGTCTCATGACTATTTTATATGATTCTATGTCGAAAGTAACGAAGAATTGATAGCATTTCTCGTTTTTGACACATACAAATAAGCAAAAAACCAAATAAAGGCCTTTTGCTTATTTTATATACTGTGCAACCTTATTGCGTCCAGCTCTTTTTGCACCCGTATACATGGCACGGTCTGCATGCCTCATTAATGACATCGCGTCATCTGCATCTTTAGGTGCAGTAGCGAAACCGATACTCGCCGTAATATTCACTAGAATTTTGGATCTCGTTGTCTCTAGATCAGAAGTAACGGTAAATGGACGTGTAGCAATGAGTTTGCGAATTTCCTCTGCCATTTTATAGACTTCACTACATGAATAGTTTTCCACCATGATTACAAACTCTTCCCCACCATACCTTGCAACTAGTCCACGGTCACCAACATATTCGTTAATTCGTTTAGCGATTTGACATAGGATATCATTGCCGCTTTGATGACCATAATTGTCATTCACAGATTTAAAGTGATCTATGTCTATTAGGATTATGGAGATCTTCTTTTCTTGTGCTTCATTATTATCCATAAAAAGTTGAGATAGTTTGGTCTCAAAGTAGCCAAAATTGTAAAGTCCTGTCAGAGCGCAACGTTCACTTTTTTGTTTGGCAATTTGATGGTGCTTGGCATTTTCGACAGCGATGGCCAAGTATGAACATAAAATATCGACAATCATCAATTGGGATTTTTCATAGGCCCTTTGTTGACGGCTTCCGAGTAACAATACCCCTCGAACTTCAGAGTTACGCAGAATAGGTACTGCAAGAACACTTTCAATGTAATCAGGTAAAGTCCCCATTGAAAGATGTTTCCACTCTTTTTGCTTGCAATACAAAACTGATTGTTCCGTTTTCCAAACTGTCCCACTTATTCCTTCAAAAGGTTTCAATGGACGGAATTTTTCTTTCCTACCATTTATTGAACGTAGCATATAGAGCTCTTGCTTTTGTTGATCAACATCAAGAATATACGCCACATCCACATGGAATATTTCTGAAATTTGATTGATGAATACATCCAATACTTCATCAACATTTAGTCTTTCGGCAAGTTGATGACCCACTTCACTCGCTTTTTGCAGAAATCTATTAATGTTTTCAGAAGAATAATAGAGACGCAAAATTAGAGAGAGACCTAACATAGGAATCCCAACAAAGAGAATGGCGATTGATCCTAGCTGTTGGTAGAGAGTGAACAGCACAAGCCCTATTGGGAATGCGATAATTGAACTGATCGAATCGACTAACAAATCTTTCCCGAAAATATTCCGTTTTCTTTTAAACAAATAGATGATTATTAACGATAAAATCGTTTGATTAATAACGAAATAAGTAGTTGCATACGCTAAAATTTTCAAAAAATCTTCTTTATTATTTATATCTAACGCAAAATGAGTCCCACCTATAGCATAATAAATTAGACCACTAGTAAGTGAAACCAAAAAGAACATTAGTGAGTTTAATGGAATCCTAAAGGAGTCTTGTTTTGTTACCTTTACCTTTAACATTAGGGCAAGAACAGCAATTTGCATCAAAATTAATTCAGTAGATAAACCATAAACTAGAAAGACGGTCAATGAAACCGCTTGCGCACTAAAGATCGGCGTTTGGTTAATAACAAGTGGAAAATATGCAAGCAAGCACACTAGTATTGCAAATTGGACGAAAATCCAGTGATCCCCAGAAATTTGTGATGGGAAATATAGATGTGTAAGCCAGATGCCTGCTGGTACTATTAAAATCCATAAAAACCAGATGACTATTTTTAAAAGTTTACTAACCTGCATATTCCCACCCCTTTCTAGTATGATTCCATTTATACTATACAAATATTATCAATTAATCCTTCTTTTGTCATATATTTCAGTTAATTTAATTGAAAATATTACATAATAATTGTTGACATTATTTTCAGTTTAATAATTCCTTTATATACGGTCTTGCCAACCCTATAAAATACAAAGAACCCGTAACAATTAATAAATCATTCGGACCACATACAAACATAGATTGTTTTATTGCTTCTTTCCAATTTTCTTTACTTGTTTTATTAGTACAAGTGCTAGCCATAAGTAATTCATTTGTAGTAGTAGCTCTTGCAAAAGGTATTTGTGTGAAAGTAATGGAGGAAGCAACACAATCCAACATACTAATTACTTTTTTATAGTCTTTATCTTTTAATGATGTAAACACAAAATGATAGTTCTTATCTGGATATCTAATTTTTAAAGTATCAATTAAAACGTTCATACCTTCTGGATTATGGGATCCATCTAAGATGATATTATTAGGAAGAACTTCAAATCTACCTGCCCACATTGCTTTTTTTAACCCTTTTCGAATGCTTTCTTCAGAAATATTTAAACCATAGTTTTCATTTAACAAAAACACAGCTGCAATTGACAATGCTGCATTATTTATTTGATGATTTCCTAGCATTTTAAGATCTATATTTGATAGATGATTGTTATCCATAGAAAATGAGAAACTTTGAAAATCTGGTTTTTGAAGAATATCATTTATGATTATTTCAGAGTTTAATCGATAAATTGATGATTGTTCATTTATTGCTTTCTCTTCAATTACATTGCTCGGTCCCTGGTCAATAACACCACTTATAACTGGAACTCTTTTTTTTATGATGCCAGCTTTTTCATATGCAATTTCTTCCAGAGAATCCCCTAATATGCTTGTATGATCTAGTGAAATTGAAGTAATGATTGATAGTAATGGTGTTATTACATTTGTTGAATCTAATCTTCCTCCTAATCCCGTTTCAAAAAGTGTAATATCAACTTCACTTTTCTCAAAAAATAGGATGGCTAAAACTGTTATAATTTCAAAATAAGTTGCTCTATAACCAGCTTTACCTTCTTCTAATATAGGTAGAATTTTATTTAACAAACAAAGAAAATCTTCATCAGTAATCATCATTTGATTGATCATTATTCTCTCATTGACTTTTTCAAGATGAGGTGAAGTAAAACTACCAATCTTTAAGCCCTCTGCCATTAATATTTCCTTCAATGCATTTAGTGTAGAACCTTTTCCGTTTGTACCAGCAAGATGGATGCTTCTAAAATTCCTTTCAGGATTTGAAAATTCTTTCAGCATATCCTCCATTCTTTTAAGTCCAAATTCCATTCCCAATTTGGTTTCTCTATTAAACAAGAAATCCTGTGCCTTTTCCATGCTCGTAAACATAAACTTATTCTCCTTAGTGATAAAATAAAAGACCATTAACATTTATCTCAATATTTATTTACAATTTTGTTTTGACATTTCTTCTAAAGTATTTAACAAAAATAAATAGATTTGGTAAAAGCCTTTTCTATTTTTTTCAGCATTAATCTCTCTCCAATTAATTTCCATTTGAATAGCTGGAATTTTACAATGTTTACTAACAAAAGCAGCAACACAATTAGGATTATCTGCTTTAAAATGATAATCATTGGCAAAATCATTAAACCCTAATGATTTTGCAACTTTAATAATAGTATCTACTACAGAATAATTTTTTTGAATGTTTTCACCATATCCAGTTGCTATTTCAATTGAATTTTTATAAGACTCATTCATAATATGAAGATCAAGTAAGAATTTTATATTTTGATTTTTTATATATTTTATTAACTCTAATTTATAAAGACAGTTTTTATCATAATTAGCATCATCATTATTATTTCTTGTTTTAATAATTGAATGAATACTACCATTTTCATGCAAAAGTTCAGCAATAACTCCGGTATAAGATTCCGATTGTTTTACTCTTCCATTACGAATTTGTTTTACTGCATGTGGTGCAGATACCATAACAGGTAAATTACCTTTTAGTATTAAAAAATTATTTGCGCTTATATGCTCATTTCTAAACTCTTCTTCACGTTTAATTATTTGATTATAATCCACAAAATCACCTCTATTTACTCTTTGTTCTAATAAAGAAGAGTCCTACTGAAAAAGCACACATGAGCAAAACTATATAAACATCTAATTCAAATGAACTTTTGGTCTTGAATATACTCATAGTGAAAAGAGATGATAAAAAGACAATTGGAAATAAAACATAAGAAACTAAATTAAATCGGAAAGATAACTTGGTTTGCTGATATTGATCAATGGCATTTAATTTTTCGTTAACTTCTTTATATATGGCTTCACTATCAAATACTACTTGCCATTTTTCATAAAACTTTGCAATAACATTATTATCAGAAATATGTCCCAATTTAGCTTGTGTTAAAAAGTGCAGAAAATCTTGTCGTATAGCACTTGCATTCATTTTTTCAGAGACAAGACTGTCACGGACTATTTTATCAGAAAATTTCCGTAGTCCATCTCTTTGTTGTGCAGAAAACAAAAAGATAAAAAATTTTTCCTCAAGAAAATTCTTTGATAATTTTTCTAATCCAGTTCGATCTATTGAGTCTTTTTCAACTAAATATTGAACACCGCAACTACGTGAAAACCCATAAAACAATAAATCTCCCCTTTGTAAAAACTTTTGTTGAATCTCTCTATTCTTTTCTTCTAGGCTTGAGATATATGTTTTTTTTGTTGCGCTACACGTTTTTAATACTATATTTTCTTTCTTTTCTGGTATATAAGTATTTCCTATAATTTCAATAGATTCATACGCTATTCCTTTTCTTGTGGACTCATGTTGAATTTCCATTTCCTCTTTTAAGAAGTAACTAATTATTTTATTTACATCTTGACAAATTCTTTTATCAATTTCCAAAATATAATTTAAAGGAACGTCTCCTGAAAAACTAGAATTTAGAACTAAAAAACCTACTCCATATTTGAATAATCTAGATTCTACTTTTATTTCCCTAAATAATAATGGATTATCTATCAAAATATCCTTATCAATTGAAAAGGAATCCTCATTAAATGTAATAACTTTTTTAGCTGCTACTAAGAAGTTTCTACTATGTAGTTGAGAATTTGGAAGTTTTGTATTATTAAAAAAATAGTCATTAAACAATGGTAGAAAATTCTTAGAAAACTGTTTATATTTGTTTTCCTCATTGATAGGACTACCAAATCTTTTTGAGAATCTCTTTTGAATTCGATTGAATTTTTTATAATCAAAATGGAATGGGAAAACATATGAAACTTTCTGCGTTGAAATCCAGGGATCTGTATATTCCCTCATAATTTCAAGAATTTGATTTTGTTTTAAAATTGAATCGTTATTGCATATCTCTCCATCTATTATCTTCCAATCTTCATTTTCCTCATAAGGCTTTCGGTAATAATTTTCAAAAAAAGATAGATTTTTCACTAGTCTTTTATGGTTAAAGCCGGTAATAAGAGGTTTTATTTTTATGCCATCTGAAAATAATATATATAAACCATTGTTTTCAGTTTTAGCCCAATATTCCGAAAATAGAGATGTAGGTGGTTGTAAATAAATTTTCACTTTTATTTCTTCAACCTTGTTTTCATCTAAAATAACATCTAGATTTTCCGTCTTTGTGTATAAGTGATTGTTAGATTCTGAGAGATAGTTTTCTTTATCTAGCTTCAATAATGCCAACTCTTGAGAAAATAAACTTAAATCGTTTTCTTTCAATAACATACAATTTTTAACATCTGTAGAATCCTTATCATTTAAAATAAAAAGATTCTTTTCGAAAAATAGTAAAAATTTATTAATCACATCTCCTGGTTTATTTTGGTGTTTAGCTGCAATAATAATTGCGTCTAAATTCATTTCTTTATCTATTATTAATAAATTTTTCAAATTCTTATATATTCTCTCAAAGTCAAATGGAAGACACTGATATTCTATAATATATTTAGTAATGAAAATGGAAAATATAGTATCAATATTATAAAATGGGTTCAATATTATATGTATACAATTGGAATTTAAATTTATTTTTTCAAGCACTAGATTAGGATAATTAAGTATAGAATCAATGGATTTAATTATACCTTTTTCTATATTTTGTTTTTGTTCAGTGATTGAGTATTCCTCATGTGTAAAATCAAAATAAAGATAGTTTGTCTTAAGATGATCGGAAACCATTTTTTCACATTCGTAAAAATATGTGTACTGTTCTGTTTTATAATTCTTCATTAATCCCCCTACCATTCACCTATTTAATTTCCTTGTCTGCACCTATTTACCTTAATTAATTACTAAATATATTATATATATTATGTATTTCTACTTTCTATATAAAAAATAAAATGGCTCATAATATAACCTCGCCTCAAAAAATTAGATTTTTTGGTGGTTATATTATAAGCCGTATTAATTTTACTTTATTTTAATTTCTTTAATTCATTTATTCTGTTAGCAACTGCATCACGTTTTTCAACGTAGTCTTTCTCTTTTGCACGCTCTTCATCAATAACATGAGCTGGAGCTTTACTTACAAAGCCTTCATTACCCAGTTTTTTCTGAACACGTTCTACTTCTTTATCAAGCTTTTCACGTTCTTTTTCTAGACGTTTCAGCTCTTCTTCGATATTGATTAATCCTTGTAATGGAAGAATCAATTCTACTCCTGTTACTACAGCAGTCATAGCCTGCTCTGGCTCTTCGACTTTAGTGCCAATCGTTAATACTTCTGGGTTACAGAAGCGTTCAATATAGGCACTGTTCTTTTGAAGCATCTCAGAGATTTTTTCATCCTTCGTCTTAAGGATTAAGCTGATTTTTTTACTTAAAGGTGTGTTCACCTCTGCACGGATATTACGTACCGTACGAATGATTTCTACTAGAAGCTTCATCTCTTCTGCTGCTTCTGAATCAGAAAGGTCAGCATTCACTGTCGGCCAAGCTGCAACAGTGATCGATTCTCCATTGTGAGGTAAGTTTTGCCAGATTTCTTCCGTGATGAACGGCATGAATGGATGCAGTAATCTCATCGTATTATCAAGTACGTATGCCAAGATTGAACGAGTTGTTTTCTTTGCAGCTTCATCTTCACCGTATAAAGGAAGCTTCGCCATTTCAATATACCAGTCACAGAAGTCATCCCAGATGAAGTTATAAAGTAGACGCCCAACTTCTCCGAATTCATACTTATCAGCAAGTCGAGTCACATTTTCAATCGTTTCATTTAATCGTGTTAAAATCCACTTGTCTGCAACTGATTTTTCACCGGATAAATCGATTTCTTCATACTTCATACCGTTCATGTTCATCAATGCGAAACGTGAAGCGTTCCAAATCTTATTGGAGAAGTTCCAGATCGCCTCTACTTTTTCCATGCTGAAACGTAAATCTTGGCCTGGTGAGCTTCCAGTCGATAAGAAATAACGAAGGGAGTCGGCACCATATTGATCGATGACATCCATCGGATCAACACCGTTACCAAGTGATTTACTCATTTTGCGACCTTCTGAGTCACGAACAAGTCCGTGGATTAGAACGTCTTTAAATGGACGCTCACCTGTGAACTCCAAGCCTTGGAAAATCATACGTGAAACCCAGAAGAAAATGATATCGTATCCAGTTACTAGGCAGCCTGTTGGATAATAACGCTTAAAGTCCGGAGCCTCTTCATCCGGCCAACCCATTGTAGAGAATGGCCATAGAGCTGAACTAAACCAAGTATCTAAAACATCTTCATCTTGCTTCCAATTTTCCTCATCAGCAGGTGCATCATGTCCTACATATACTTCACCTGTTTCCTTATGGTACCAGGCTGGAATGCGGTGTCCCCACCATAATTGACGGGAAATACACCAGTCACGGATATTTTCCATCCAGTGTAGATAAGTCTTTTCGAAACGTTCTGGTACGAAGTTGACCTTCTCTTCTTGTTTTTGAAGTTCCACTGCTGCATCTGCCAAAGGCTGCATTTTTACGAACCATTGAGTGGATAGGTAAGGCTCTACGACTGCCCCACTACGCTCTGAGTGTCCAACTGAATGCATGTGCTCTTCAATTTTGAATAAGACACCTTGCTCTTGTAGATCTTTTACGATTTGCTTACGGCATTCAAAACGATCCATACCTTCGTATTTGCCAGCTTTTCCATTCATCGTGCCGTCTTCATGCATCACTAGAACTCGTTCTAAATTGTGGCGGTTTCCGATTTCAAAGTCATTCGGATCATGTGCTGGAGTAATTTTTACTGCTCCAGAACCGAATTCCATATCAACATAATCATCACCCACAATTGAGATCTCGCGTCCAACGATTGGTAGAATGACGGTTTTACCAATCAAGTGCTTATAGCGTGGATCTTCTGGATGAACGGCAACTGCAGTATCACCAAGCATCGTCTCAGGACGTGTTGTTGCAACTTCAATATGACCACTTCCATCAGCCAATGGATATTTCATGTGGTAAAAAGCACCTTGAACATCTTTATATATAACTTCGATATCAGATAAGGCAGTCTTCGTGGAAGGATCCCAGTTGATGATATATTCCCCACGATAGATTAAGCCTTTATTGTAAAGGGAAACGAAAACTTCTCTAACTGCCTTAGAAAGACCTTCATCGAGTGTAAAACGTTCACGAGAGTAGTCTAAACCAAGACCCATCTTAGCCCATTGCTCACGGATATGGCCAGCATATTCTTCTTTCCATTTCCATGTTTCTTTAACAAATGCTTCACGACCTAAGTCGTAACGGCTCTTCCCTTCGCTACGTAGCTTTTCTTCTACCTTCGCTTGAGTAGCGATTCCAGCGTGGTCCATTCCTGGTAACCAGAGAACATCATAGCCCTGCATTCTTTTCATACGAGTCAAAATATCTTGTAACGTCGTATCCCAAGCATGACCTAAATGTAGCTTCCCTGTAACGTTCGGTGGCGGGATAACGATTGTATAAGGTTCCTTTTGCTCATCATCTTTTGCTTCAAAAAATTTGCCTTTTAGCCACCACTCATAACGACCTTTTTCAATAGCTTTCGGATCGTATTTAGTTGGCATTGAGGTAGTTTGTTGTTCTGTTTCCATGTTTAGCCCTCCTAAAACACTTTTTTGCAAATAAAAAAACTCTCTTTCCTTGTGAAAAGGACGAAGAGAGTTGTTCGCGGTACCACCTTTTTTCCGAATGAAAAAACCCATTCGGCGCTTAATGACAATAACGGCTTTTCACCGGCATTCACTACTAAAAAATTCGTTCACGAATGCAGCTTATGGGTGACTTCGACTAGCTCTTGAATAAGAAACCTCCCACCAAATGGTTTCTCTCTCTGAAATCAGAATTCAAGTCTACTTATCCCAATCCTTGCTTTTACTTTTATAGAGTTACGTTTATAGTACAAAAATGTAATCTTAACGTCAATAATCTTTCCCGATTTTTTACTAGTATATACGCAGACTCGTCTAATGTGCAGTTATTTTCACCTTTTTCTTTGAATAACAATAAGATAAAACAAATACCTATTAAGGCGGGTGGCTAAAATGAAAAAAAGATACAATCCCTACAACATGCCCCCTTGGCTACGTAATTTGCGAGCTCTTTGCAATCAATTTATTATTCCTTTTTGCATATTCCAAGGAATCCGGACTTTCTTTTTTCCGACTGCATTTGATATTTTATTCCTCGGCTTATTAGTCTTTTTGGCAGTTAGCCTTCGGTCAGATTGGATTTGAGAAAAAATCGTGTGATTTAGGCGTTTCGGTAATATATGAGGCTGCTTCGGTAATAAATCTGGAATTTCGGTAAAAAAGATGTCCCGTTCGGTAATAAAGGCTACAATTTCGGTAAATAAAGGAATACGTAGGAATTTTAATCTTGCTGGGCTGCCGCAGCGGCTGCAGCTTTTTTCTGTTTCTCGATTTCATCAATTCTCATCACGACATACTCCACATTTTTCAATGTCCAATAGTTACGTTGAAGGTTTTTCATGTACATAATTTCTGTTCTTTGATTTCGTTTTTCATGATAATGTTCTACGGAAGATATGATGGCTCCTGGATGGGCTAAATAGCTTAAGAACAACATCATTTCTTCTTCCTTTAAGGAAAAATACTTTAAATACGTATATAACCAATCAATCGCATCATCATGACGGATAGGATACGTTTTACATGAATTAACTATAAATGGCAATAGATCAAAATGAACAGGGGCTGTTTTTGAATCTTCAAAATTAATAAAATGTCCATAGCCCCTGTCATCATATAAAAAATGGGAGATTGATACCTTTCCATGTGTGACCACAGTCCGAAGCTTTTCACTATCTTTCGTTTTTTCATACCATTCTTCTAACTTTTTGATGGAAAAGGTTAGAGCTTGTGAAATGTCATGATAGTATGAGCAGTACAATAACTCAAAAGGCGACATATACCATTTACGTTCACTAGCTTGAACAAATTCCTCGAGAAATTCCTTCTGCTTATTCCACAGTTCCACTGTTTTTTCATAATGTGCTTCCCGTTCTTCTTTTTTGACTTCAATTTCTTTGGACGTTAGCGTATGCATCCTGGCTAGTTCTCGAAACATATGCTTATGCTTTTCATTTCTCTCACTATTATTGTCATCTAAAAGCCAGGGCATCAAATAATACAGCTTACCATTGTTCAAAACTCCATAACGATTGTCCATGGTCATGAAAATGGGAACAATGCGGTTATAGCCTCTTTGATACAGTTTCTGAACGTTCCGTATAAAATCCATACCTATTTTTGGATCTATGCTCTTTAAAGCGAACACACCTTGATCTGTATAAATTTTATCAATTTTGCCCATGTTTTCATGATATCTCACCTGTAACATGTAAAATTTCATGATTTCGTCGACTTGGGTTTCCATTTCTTTTTTCAATTCCATCCCTTCACCCCCAGTCTCTTTGGATTTTCGAAAAAATAACAGCTTGAGCCAGGCCCAAACTGTTATGGAATATTATTTTCGATTGGCTACAACTTGTGGAATGTAGAGGACTTGACCTTCATAAATATCATTTTCATCATCTAAGTCATTTTTCTTTACGATATCCTGGACTGGAACTTGATATCGACTGGCTACTTCATGTAAATTTTCTCCATGTTGGACAATGCAAACTTTTAGTATCGCTTTATCCTGAGTTTCCTTCTTCCCAAAAAAGTCAGTTAAAGAAACGCTCGCAGTGGAAATTCGCTTTTCTTCAACTGGCTTTTGCTCCACTGCTTCTGCATTTGAAGCTTTTTCTGCGTATTGCTGAACAGAAAATGTAGTATTGACCCTTGGACTTGCCTGATAGGAGATTTCCTCTACATTTTCAGTTTCCACGACTACTTCCTCTTCTACTTCTTGAACAAAAGTATCTTGTGTTATCCGTTGTTCTTCTGCATCTTCAATTCTTTGACTATAGTCCTCCTGATAATATGGTGAATTAAGAACTGATACATCTTGGTCGTACTGAGATTCCTCCTGCAAAACCTGATTTTCTTGCCTTACCTGGTACTCTTGCTCCCCTTCCTCCAATATTTCTTCTTGATAATGAAAGACTGGAATCTCAGTAAATGACTCTTTTTGAGAGGATACTTCTTCATCCTCATATTGATATACGAAAGTAGATTCTGTATAAGATTCCTCGTCTTCACGTGGAAGTTTGGATGCTTCAACGGTAAAAGGCTCATACTCATCTTCTTCACGATAAAGTATCGGCTCCACAACTTCGGCAGATTCTTCGTTTTCATATTCTTCAACTTCTTCATCTAATTCCTCTGTCTCGTAGGATCGATGAGCAAATACTTCTTCAGTTTCTGGTGTAAAGGCTTGATACGGATGATGGGTTTCAGGCTCTTGTTGCGGGGTAAACTGTTGTTCCCCGTAAATACCGGTAATACATAAATCTGCGGATAATTTTAAACAATTATTTTCAGGCATAGTATAATCAAACGTCTGAATCATTACATTCACTTCGTCCAGTGAACTAATTCTATTGGCTGGAATTGAAATGTCTACAGGGAAGGCATGTTTAAAAGTGCTATAACCTTGATCATCCCTTTCCACATTCTGAATCGTTCTTTGGAAACTATTTGGCGATATATCACCAGTCTCCCACACTTGACTTCTACCACTGCTACGATACTGGCCTGTCAATTCCAAATATCCTTTTATATTTACATACTGATCATTTTCAGCAATGGTGACATTTGGATCAATGGCAAGACTAAATAGCTCCCCTACTTCCTGTCCTTTTTGAAACCAAACAGACTCTTCTAATGAAAATCGTAAGTACGATTGATCATTCGTCAAAATAATTTCCTCCCCTCATGGCTCAAAACGATATATATACCAATACAACTCTATGTATAATGAAGCAGGAATATGACAGTAAGTACCGGTTCTTTAAAGGAAAATCATGTTTGTTTTGTGTATCCCAGCTCTCAACAAAAAAACGCCCTGTAACACAGGACGTAGTTCATTATCTTTTTAATGCAGCAAATGATTTTTCAACTGCTTCTATCGTCTTCTCAATATCCTCATCGCTATGTGCGGTTGATAGGAACATTCCTTCAAATTGTGAAGGTGGTAGGAAGATACCTTGCTCAGCCATTTCACGATAGTATGCTGCAAAGAATTCAAGGTTAGAAGTTTTTGCTTTTTCGTAGTTAATTACTTCTTCATTCGTAAAGAAGAATCCGATCATTGAGCCTGCACGGTTAAAGGATACAGGGACGTCATATTTACGCGCAGCTTCAGTGATGCCTTCTTCAAGTCGGTCTGCTTTTTTATTGAACTCATCATAATGTTCAGGCTTTAGCTGACTTAAAGTAGCATATCCAGCTGCCATCGCTAATGGATTTCCAGAAAGTGTGCCTGCTTGATAAATAGGACCGCTTGGGGCAATTTGTTCCATGATTTCAGCTTTACCACCATATGCTCCAACTGGAAGTCCTCCACCAATAACCTTGCCTAGGCATGTTAAATCCGGTGTGATACCATAGTAGCCTTGTGCACAGTTATATCCTACACGGAACCCTGTCATAACTTCATCAAAAATTAATAACGCTCCATATTGTGATGTAATGTCACGCAACCCTTCTAAAAATCCAGGTTGTGGAGGAACAACACCCATGTTTCCTGCAACCGGCTCTACAATGATACCAGCGATATCATCCCCGAATTGCTCGAAGGCATATTTCACGCTTTCCAGATCATTGTATGCCACTGTAATTGTGTTCATTGCCACACCTTCAGGCACTCCCGGACTATCAGGTAGTCCAAGAGTAGCAACTCCAGACCCTGCTTTAATCAATAAGGAATCCCCATGGCCATGGTAGCATCCTTCAAATTTAAGAATCTTGTTTCTTCCAGTATATCCGCGTGCGAGACGTAGAGCACTCATGGTAGCTTCCGTTCCAGAGGACACCATACGAATAACTTCAATGGAAGGGACACGCTCGATGACAAGCTTGGCAAGTTCGTTTTCTAAAAGAGTTGGCGCTCCAAAACTTGTTCCCGTTTCAGCTACTTTTTTGATTTCCTCTACAACATGATCATTTGTATGTCCTAAGATTAGCGGACCCCAAGAAAGAACATAATCGATATATTCATTGCCATCGATGTCATAAATTTTTGATCCCTTTCCACTTTCCATGAAAATCGGATCCATATTTACAGATTTAAAAGCACGGACAGGACTGTTTACTCCACCTGGCATAAGTGACTTTGCTTCCTGAAACGCTTGCTTTGATTTTTCGAAAGATCTCATATCAACGTCTCCTTAATCTTATAAAATTAATTACAGCTCTTTCACCCATTTAGCCACGTCTTTTGCAAAATATGTGATGATTAAATCTGCACCAGCACGCTTTAATCCGGTCAACGTTTCCATTACGATGCTCTTTTCATCAATCCAACCATTCTGTGCAGCCGCTTTGATCATGGAGTATTCTCCACTAACATTGTAAGCGACAACAGGCAAATTAAAGGAATTTTTCACATCTCTAATGATATCCATATATGCTAATGCAGGCTTGACCATTAGGAAGTCCGCGCCTTCCATCATATCCGATTCTGCTTCCCGTAATGCTTCTAATCGGTTTGCAGGATCCATTTGATAAGCTTTGCGGTCGCCGAATTGAGGTGCACTATTAGCTGCATCACGGAATGGTCCGTAATAAGCAGAAGAATATTTTACAGCGTAAGACATAATCGGAACATCATGGTATCCAGCTTCATCTAAACCAGCACGGATAGCAGCAACAAAACCATCCATCATATTGGATGGAGCAATAATATCCGCACCAGCCTCAACTTGACTGACAGCCGTTTTTGCAAGAAGGTCTAGAGTTGGGTCATTTAGTACTTTGCCCTCTTCTACAATGCCGCAGTGACCATGACTTGTGTACTCGCATAGACAAGTATCAGCTACTACTAATAAATCAGGATACTTTTCCTTCACTAATCTTGTTCCTTGTTGGACTAAACCATTGTGGCTGAATGCCCCAGTACCCGTTTCATCTTTTTCATGATCGTAAGGTACACCAAATAGAATAACTGATTTGATGCCAAGCTCTACTGCCTCATCCACTTCTTCCATGAATTTATCTAAGGATAATTGAAACACTCCTGGCATGGAGGTGACTTCATTTTTCACATTTTCTCCTGCAGCGATAAAGATTGGATAGATTAAGTCTTCCGTACGTAAAAATGTTTCTCTTACCAGTGCTCTCATATTCGCGTTTTGGCGTAATCTTCGATGACGTGTGAACTGTAGGTCTTTCATTCTAAGTCCCTCCTATTTTTATTCGAATAATAGCTTTTCATAGAGTCAATCATTCCATCAATGGTATACACGTCCGGACATATTTCGACGTTCAATCCATGTTTATTAGCCGTCGCCTTTGCAATTGGACCAATGCAGGCGATCAGTGAATTCCGTATGTAATCTTGTAATTGATAGTGCTCCACAACTTTCATAAAGTGGTCAATCGCTGAAGAACTTGTAAAAGTAATGACATCGATATTTTTTTCACTTAAACAGTCTTTTAAAGCACTGTCACTGCCTTCAGGAATTACGGTATCATACATGATGATTTCTTCGCAAAGATTACCATTTTCACGTATGGCAACGGCAATAATATTCCTCGCAAGATTTCCTTTAGCAATTAAAACTTGTTCCCCTTGTTTTAAGATTGTTAAAAATTCTTCTACAAACACTTCAGCAACATATGTAGTGGGAATAAAATCTGCTTCAAATCCCTTTGATTGTAAGTAAGAAAGGGTCTTTGCACCAATGACTGCTATTTTCGGTAATGTTGTTTGGATTTCAAGGCACTGTAACCATTCGAAAAAATAATCGACACCATTTTTACTCGTTAAAACCAACCAATCGAAATTCGAGAGCCTGTTCAACACAGCGGAGATTTCTTCTCGGTTGGTTTCTGATTTTTGAAACGACAAGAGAGGGATTACTATAGGAATCCCTCCGTGCTGTTTAATCTTGCTGGACATTTCATAGGACTGGTTGCTTCCTCTTGTGATTAACACATATTTTTGATGGAGAAAGCCTTGTTCATCCATTACTTATCCAGCTCCTCTTTAACCTTGTCAATCAATTCTTTTGCTCCTTCTTTCGAAAGTAGACTAGCTACTTCATGACCAACCTCAACAGGATCTTTTCCTGAAATCATTTCTTTATAGATGACTTTTCCATCCGGGCTTGCCACAAGTGATGTTAATGTAACATTTTCGGAATCGTCTACCGTAGCGAAACCGGCAATGGGAACCTGGCAGCCACCTTCCATTTTATCAAGAAAAGCACGTTCCGCTTCAACAGCGATTTTCGTTTTATTGCAGGTGAATTTGCTAAGTTGTGCCAATAGTTCTTGGTCATCTTCACGACATTCAATAGATAAAGCGCCTTGACCAACTGCAGGTAAACAAAAATCTGTATCTAAGAATTCTGTAACTACTTCAGATTTCCAACCCATCCGAGCTAATCCAGCAGCTGCTAAAATAATCGCATCATAATCTTCGTCCTTTAATTTTTGAAGACGAGTGTCAATGTTTCCACGAATCCATTTAATTTCTAAATCTGGTCTTCTCGCAAGAATTTGGGAACTACGTCTAAGACTACTTGTTCCAATGATTGACCCTGCAGGAAGCTCATCTAATGTTTTACCATCCTTGGAAATTAACGCATCTCTATGATCTTCCCTAAAAGGGATACAACCAATTGTCAGTCCCTCTGGCAATACTGCAGGCATATCTTTCATACTATGGACAGCTATATCAATTTCTTTATCTAAAAGAGCTTGTTCGATTTCTTTAACGAATAACCCTTTGCCCCCAACCTTGGAAAGTGTGACATCTAAGATTTGATCACCTTTAGTCACTATTTCCTTAACCTCAAATTCAAATGGCAGCCCAAGGGATTTTAATTGGTTAATGACCCAATTCGTCTGCGTCAAAGCTAATTTACTTCTTCTGGAGCCTACAATAATTTTTCTCATGGGACCCTCCTAAGTGTTCCAAAAATGGAAAGCAGATAAGCTTCCAAATAGTAAAAAGTTAATTAATACGATAAAAAATGAAGCGATGTTCCAATAGGCAAGTGTTTTTCCGTAGACTTGCTTACGAACCCTCAAATATAAATAACAACTATAAGAAATGAGTACAATGAATGACCCAACGATTTTCGAATCGAACCAGCTCACATCAGGGACTTTTATGTATGCCCACTGCAAGCCAAGAATTAATGCTAATAAAAGCATAGGCACTCCAATCACTGTTAATACATATGACATATGTTCCAACTTTGATAGGTCACCTAACCGGATTAAGCGCTTTCCCCATTTTTTCCTTTTCAACAAATCATATTGCAATAAATAGAGAAGGGAAAATACGAAGGATAGTGAAAATGCACCATAAGACAGGATTGCCATCGTAATATGAATCAATAGCAACTCTGAAACTAGTTTTTGGGCAAGTACCTCTGATTCTACTTGAACTGGAGCAAATGTATGGATGGCCATAACAATGAAGCCCAGTACATTCGTAAAGAAAACGGTAAAATCCACCCGTAATAACTTATTAATAGCTAAAGAGAGTGTAATTAATACCCAAGCGTAAAAATATAGCCCTTCAAAAATCGTCAAGACTGGGAATCTTCCAGTTTTTTTGACATAAAGAAACAAAAAGATTGTTTGAAGCACCCAAACAATCGCAAGCAGCCAGAAGGCAAAACGGTTTGCCCTCCGGTCATTATGAAGGAAATCAATAAAGTATAAGAGCACACTTACCGCATACAGTACTACCGTAAACTCATGCAATCTTGTCATATACATTTCTAACATAGGAAGAAGCCTCTCTTACGCATGAGCCTGAACAGGCTTCAATCCTACTTTTGCTACACTTGGTTGCTGAATCTCAGTGGCTGTTTGCTTAGTCACCAATTCTTCAATATTAAAAGTTTTAATGAAATTCTGAAGAGCTTCTGCACTTTCAGGTTGATTTCCCGCTAGCTCTTTTGCAAACATGATTGGATCCTTGAGCATTTGGTTTACGATACTTTTTGTATGCTTGTTAAGGACTTTCATGTCACGTTCAGACAAGTGTGGAAGTTTTCTTTCAATGCTATCCATTGTGTCCGCCTGAATCGCTAAAGCCTTTTCACGTAAAGCAGAAATGACTGGTACTACACCGAGCATATTAATCCAAGAGTTAAACTCTACTATTTCGCCTTCAATCATGATCAAAATCGATTCAGCAGCTTTTTTACGCTCTTGAAGATTAGCTTCTACAATCCCTTCCAAATCATCAATATCATAAAGGAAGATGCTATCAAGCTTTGCTAAATCTGGATCAAGGTCACGCGGGACAGCAATGTCGACCATGAAAATAGGACGGCCTTTTCTCAGTTTATTGACCTGCATCATCATTTCTTTAGTGATGACATAATCCTTGGATCCTGTAGAAGAGATAAGGATATCAGCCTCAACTAATGCACATTGTAATTCTTGAAGCTGTTTTGCTTTGCCCGAGAAACGCTCTGCAAGATTCAAAGCTTTTTCAAACGTACGATTAATAACCGTCACATCTTTTGCACCGTTACTATAGAGGTTTTGGATGGCAAGTTCACCCATTTTACCTGCTCCTAAAACGAGTACATTCTTATTTTCTAAAGAACCAAAGATTTTTTTAGCTAACTCTACTGCTGCATAGCTTACAGAAACAGCATTAGTATTGATTTCCGTTTCAGCGTGAGCTTTCTTTGCTAAAGTAATAGCTTGTTTAAATAAATGATTGAACACTGTACCTGTAGTCTGTTCAGCTTGTCCAAGAAGATAACTAGAACGTACTTGACCAAGGATTTGTGTTTCTCCAAGTACCATTGAATTCAACCCACAGCTCACTTGGAATAAGTGTTCTACCGCACCATCACCCTCATATATGAATAGGAATGGTGAAAATTCACTTACTTCAAGATTGAACCATTGGGAAAGGAATTCTTTAATATAATAACGGCCCGTATGGATTTGATCGACAACCGCGTAAATTTCCGTTCTATTGCATGTAGAAATAATGATATTCTCTAAAATGCTTTTTTTATTATTTAATGCTCGCATTGCATCTGCAAGCTCAGTTTCATTAAATGATAGACGTTCACGAATTTCTACAGGGGCAGTTTTATAGTTGAGACCAACTGCTAAAATATGCATATATCCTTCGCACCCCCAATTAATTTTGACTATAAAAGTTCCATGACCATTATATCATGGACATTGTTTCGTACCTGAAAAAATTATGAACAGAATATGAATTCATATGCTAACATGGAAACAGTAATGTTTTCCTTAATTATTAATAATAGAACCAACTATTTATCACCAATATTCGACATAAACCTACTAATGTACCGTACCAAAAAAGTATTGATGTTGCAAGCAGTTACAATTGATTTTTATGGAGGTAATTTATGAAATCCCAACATATTTTTCCTGGAGTCATTTTAATAGGATTTGGTCTCTACTTTTTCATGCAACAAAACGCAATCACTCTTTTCGAAGGGTTTTATTCCTGGCCAACATTGCTTGGAATAGTAGGCATAGCCTTTTTACTGCAAGCATATATGGGTAAAGAGTTTGACAGTATTCTTCCCGGAGTGATTTTATTCGGTTTCGGACTGCATTTTCACGTGGTTGGAAAACTTAAAATTTGGCCAAATGACATTGGAGTATTCATATTAATTATCGCCTTAGGATTCATTTTACGAGCCAATAAAACAAAAAAGGGAATGTTCCATGGAATCTTACTACTTACTGTCTCGATCCTTCTCCTTTTCTATGATCGAATCTTTAAGATGATGGGTGTACTTGAAAACGGAATGGATACAGCATTGAAATTTTGGCCTTTTGTTTTAATAGGCATTGGTTTTTATGTAATGTTTATCCGAAAAAAATAACTAATAAGCTAAATTTCTAGTTGACCCCATAATTAATTTTTTCCAATTACATAAATGTTCATTCATACAATCTTATCTTTCATAAAACTCAAAAAAGAAACAGCCAATCAAAAGATCGGCTGTTTCTTTTTTTAAACAGTATTTAGTTCTATTTCATATGTCTAAATAGTGCTGACCAGGCTTCATCCTTGCCAAGCCCTGTTTCAGATGAAAACATAATCACTTCGTCACCATGTTCGATTTCCAAAGTCTCTTTTACAACTTTGAGATGCTTTTGCCATTTACCTTTCGGGATTTTATCGGCTTTTGTCGCAACGATAATTACCGGGATTCCATGATGTTTTAAGAAATCATACATCATCACATCATCCTTGGAAGGAGGATGACGAAGATCGACAATCAATAAGGCAGCTTTTAACTGTTCACGTGCAGTGAAGTAAGTCTCAATCATCCTTCCCCATGCCTCACGCTCGGATTTACTTACTTTTGCATACCCATACCCCGGTACATCTACAAAGTGTATTTCTTCATTTATGATGTAGAAATTCAAAGTCTGGGTTTTACCAGGTTTTGAAGATGTTCTTGCTAAATTCTTACGATTGATCATTTTATTTATGAAGGAAGACTTTCCAACATTCGATCTTCCTGCCAGAGCGAATTCCGGTAAATTACCTTCTGGGTATTGCTCTGGTTTTACTGCGCTAATCACTATATCCGCATGTGTTACTTTCATTTGCTTGCACCTACTAATGCTTGCTTCAATACCTCATCAACATGGGATACTAAGACAAATTCTAATTCATTTCTTACGCTTTCAGGGATATCATCTATGTCCTTTTCATTATCCTTCGGCAAAATGATTTTCGTTAAACCTGCTCGATGTGCACTTAATGTTTTTTCTTTAACTCCACCAATCGGCAATACGCGACCACGTAATGTTACCTCTCCTGTCATACCTACTTCTCTTCGGACAGGTTTTCCACTTAAAGCAGAAACGAGCGCCGTCGTAATAGTAATACCCGCAGATGGACCATCTTTTGGTACTGCTCCTTCAGGAACGTGGATATGGATGTCGTATTTTTCATGGAAATTCTTATCAATTCCAAGTTCTTCAGGCTTGGAACGAATATAACTGAAGGCTGCTTGGGCTGATTCCTTCATTACGTCACCCAGTTTCCCTGTTAAGACAAGCTTACCTTTTCCTTGGGAAAGAGAAACCTCAATCTGAAGGGTGTCTCCACCAACCGTCGTGTAAGCTAATCCCGTTGCAACGCCGATTTGATCCTCCATTTCAGCCTGACCATAACGGAATTTCGGTTTACCTAAGAAAGTATCAACAGTTTTATCAGAAACAATGACCTTTTTCTTATCCCCAGCAACGATGATTTTTGCCGTTTTTCTACATACATTCGCAAGCTGTCTCTCTAAACTACGAACTCCAGCTTCTCGAGTATAGTATCTAATAATTTTTTGAATCGCTTCATCTTTGATCTGAAGCTGTGATTTCTTCAATCCATGTTCAGCAATTTGCTTTGGTAATAGATGGTCTTTTGCGATATGCAATTTTTCCAGTTCCGTATAACCTGCAATATTAATGATTTCCATACGGTCACGCAATGGTCCAGGAATAGTTGCTAGGTTATTGGCAGTGGCAATGAACATCACTTTCGATAAATCATATGTTTCTTCTATATAGTGGTCACTAAAGTTGTGATTTTGCTCTGGGTCCAACACTTCAAGCATAGCAGAAGAAGGATCACCTCTGAAATCAGAGGACATTTTATCGATTTCATCCAATAGGAATACTGGATTAATCGTCCCAGCTTTTTTCATGCCCTGAATAATTCTACCTGGCATTGCACCAACATAGGTTCGACGATGTCCACGAATTTCGGATTCATCACGTACTCCACCTAAAGAAATACGGACAAAATTTCGATTTAACGAGGTTGCAATCGACCTTGCTAAACTTGTTTTTCCTACTCCAGGAGGTCCTGCTAAACAAAGGATTGGTCCTTTTAAAGAGTTGGTCAACTTTTGCACAGCCAAATACTCCAAAACTCTTTCTTTCACCTTTTCTAAACCATAGTGATCTTTATCCAATACTTTTTCAGCTCGAGCAATATCGATATTATCCTCCGTCGCATTAGACCATGGAAGAGCGACAAGCCATTCAAGATAGTTTCGAATTACAGCGCTTTCTGCTGAACTGGAAGGTACCTTTTCATAGCGGTCCAATTCCTTCATCGCTGTTTCTTGAATGTGATTCGGCATATTAGCCTTTTCGATTTTTTCAGTCAAAATGGCAATTTCACCTGTTTTGCCTTCTTTATCTCCAAGTTCTTTTTGAATGGCCTTCATTTGCTCACGAAGATAATATTCTTTTTGTGTTCTTTCCATTGATCGCTTTACACGTTGACCAATTTTCTTTTCTAAATTAAGCACTTCACGTTCATTATTGATGATATCAATAACCTTGCCAAGACGCTTTTTAATGTCGATTGTTTCAAGAATCTCCTGCTTTTCTTTCAACTTCAACGGTAAATGAGATGAAATAATATCTGCTAGTCGTCCTGGTTCTTCAATATCTGCAGTGGATGCAAATGTCTCTGCTGAAATTTTCTTGGACATTTTAATATATTGCTCAAAATATTCAAGAAGCGTTCTCATTAGAGCTTGATGTTCGACATCCTTCTCTTCTGAGTCGTCATAAGTTAACAATTCAGCAGTCATATATGTATCATGATCTTGAATTGAAATAGCCTCAGCTCTTGATAAACCTTCGACTAAAACACGGATAGTCCCATTAGGAAGCTTTAACATTTGCTTAACCTTTGTCAAAGTTCCCATAGTGTAAACATCTTCTTCACTCGGATCGTTTAAGGAAACATCCATTTGAGTGGTCAAGAAGATAAGATGTTCTTCCACCATTGCTTTTTCCAAAGCCTGAATAGACTTGTCCCTACCTACATCTAAATGCAGGACCATAGTAGGGTAAACGAGTAATCCTCTTAGCGGAAGGAGGGGGACGATGAGTTGTTTTTGTTCAGCCATGCCTAATACCTCCAAAAGAATAAGCGATATTTTTTTCTATACGCCAAAAATAAAGCGAAATGTTGATAACCAATAATACCGATATGTTAAAAAAAATTCCAAGGCATTCCCTGAAATTCATCAACTGCATAAAGATTAGGAATTATGAAAATCAAGACAAAGCATCCATCCATTTCAGCATTGCTCAACCTTTTAACAATTCTATCTTATTTGCCAGGGTGTGTCTATCAGTTTGAATTTATGAGATGTATGCGATTAGTATCTCCAAAACTGCCCGTCTAAAATGTGTATCACAGCAAATTCACATGTTATATGTTGGGATTACAAGACTCATAAAACTTGCTCCCTATTGAAACACCGAGATGTATCTAAAAACATCAATTCTATATTTACCCTAGGCTGATTCTCATGGTGTTCATAAAAAATGCTTCGGTGTCGAATTACACCGAAGCACTTTTTTTAGACACTCTTTTCACGAGGTGGAAACGTAAGATTGGGTAAGACATCCTCTGGTCGTTCTTCCTTCTTTAATGCTAGATCTAAAACTTCTCTAAAATGAAGGACAGGAACAATTTTTACCCCTTCTATTTCTTTCAAGATGGACTGCATGTTTTCTTGAGGAATAATGATTGTATCAGCACCAGCTAACTTCGCTGCCTTTACCTTTGGATACACTCCTCCAACCGGTTTAACTGATCCATGTATGCTCATTTCACCAGTCATGGCGATTTTATGATCGACAGGAATTCGATAAATCGCAGAGTAAATACCAGTAGCCATAGCAATACCAGCTGAAGGTCCATCTATCGGAACTCCCCCAGGGAAATTCACGTGAATATCAAATTGGTCTGCAGGCACACCCATGGATCTTAATACTGTCACCACATTTTCGATTGAGCCTTTTGCCATGCTTTTTCGTCTAATTTGTTTTCCGCTTCCACCAATACTTTCTTCTTCTACAATTCCAGTGATATTGATAGAACCTTTATCCTTTGCAGCGATTACTGTCACTTCAATTTCCAACAATGCACCACTGTTCGGACCATGAACCGCTAAACCATTCACCAAACCAATTTTAGATTGTTCCCCGATTTTCCGCTCCATTCTTGGGCTCAACTGGCTGGTTTGGACGATCCACTCAATTTCTTCATCTTTCACAAAGTCACGTTTTTCAGTGATTGCAAGGCCAGCAGCTGTTTGAACTAAGTTGACAGCCTCACGACCGTTTCTTGCGTATGTAGAAAGGATAGTCATTCCATTTTCACTGACTTTAATATTAACTTTCTTTGAAGCATTTTGGGCTACTTCTATGATTTCTTCTTGTTCCAGTTCCCTAAAAAATACTTCCATACATCGCGAGCGAATGGCTGCAGGAATTTCACTTGGTGTTCGTGTTGTGGCTCCGATTAAGCGAAAATCCGCAGGCAAACCATTTTTAAAAATATCATGGATGTGTGCGGGAATTCCATTGTTTTCTTCTTGGTAGTAGGCACTTTCAAAATGGACTTTACGGTCCTCTAATACTTTTAAGAGTTTATTCATTTGGATAGGATGCAATTCCCCTATTTCATCAATGAACAAGACCCCACCATGGGCGTTTGAAACAGCCCCTTGTTTTGGCTGAGGGATTCCGGCTTGCCCCATTGCCCCTGCACCTTGGTAAATTGGATCATGGACCGAACCTATTAAGGGATCCGCAATTCCTCTTTCATCAAATCGGGCTGTAGTTGCGTCTAACTCAACGAAAACCGCATTCCGTTTAAAGGGAGACCTTTCATACTTTTTTGCTTCCTCCAACACAAGTCTTGCAGCAGCTGTCTTTCCTACTCCTGGAGGACCATAAATGATAACGTGCTGCGGATTCGGACCACACAATGCTGCCTTTAAAGCTTTAATTCCATCAGTTTGCCCTACAATATCGTCAAAGCTAGCCGGCCTTACTCTTTCCGCTAGAGGCACAGTTAATGAGATAGAGCGCATTTTTCTTAGTTGGTCCATTTCTTTTCGGGATTCACGATCGATCGTCACTCTTTGGGAACGTTGCCCTTTTAAGAGATTTAAGAAATACAAACCAATTACAACACCAAAAAACAACTGGATAAACACAGCAATTCCTGTCCAGCTCATCGAAGTACCTCCTGAAAATCATCTCTGTTCTGTATTGCTAGTATCTCCTTGGAACAGGAGAATTAACCGTATTTTTACAAAAGAGATAGTCTGGTGATTTTTAACTTGAAGTGGCTACTGAATGTATTAGAAAGTTTGTCCGTTGATTTCAGCGAGAGGAACTTGCTTTCTGCAGGAAGGGGTGGGAGTCTCCTAGGTGTTATGGCCTGTGGTTTCTATCCTGAAGTACATTGTTGATTTACTCATGTTTGGATTGGAGCAGTAAACATCAGGCAAAAAACAACAATTAATGCAAAAAAGAAGAAAGACTCAAAATAAATGAGCCTTCCTTCCTTATGGTTATACAAATTATGCGCTTGTTTTTTCTTCACCGACAACAACCGATCCGTCTGTCAATAACAGCTTTGGTGGTTTGTTTTCAGTTACAGTTTCAGCTGTAATGATACATTTTTCGATATCTTCGCGTGAAGGCAATTCAAACATGACTTCAAGCATGATTCCTTCAATGATTGAACGTAATCCACGTGCACCTGTTTTTCTTTCAATTGCTTTTTTAGCAATTTCATGAAGGGCCGCTTCTTCAAATTCCAATTGAACATCATCCAGCTCAAGCATTTTTTGGTATTGCTTCACTAAAGCATTTTTCGGCTTAGTCAAGATTTCGATTAATGCTTCTTCATCCAGCTGCTCTAATGTAGCGATTACTGGAAGACGCCCGATGAACTCAGGAATTAATCCGAACTTTAATAAGTCTTCAGGAAGTACTTTTGATAATAACTCTTTTTCTTTTACTTCTTCCTTCTTATTATCAGAACCGAATCCAATTACTTTCTGACCAAGACGTCGTTTAATAATAGGTTCAATTCCATCAAATGCACCACCACAAATAAACAAGATATTCGTCGTGTCGATTTGGATGAATTCTTGATGAGGATGCTTTCTGCCACCTTGAGGTGGAACGCTAGCTACAGTACCTTCCAAGATTTTCAACAACGCCTGCTGTACACCTTCACCAGATACATCACGAGTGATGGATGGATTTTCAGATTTTCTAGCAACTTTATCAATTTCATCTATGTAGATGATACCTTTTTCAGCTTTTTCTACATCATAATCAGCAGCTTGAATCAATTTCAAAAGAATGTTTTCAACATCTTCCCCAACATAACCTGCTTCCGTTAGAGATGTTGCATCCGCAATTGCAAATGGCACATTTAAAAGTCTAGCTAATGTTTGAGCCAATAATGTTTTACCACTACCTGTAGGTCCGATCAAAGAGATATTACTTTTTGAAAGTTCTACATCGTCAATTTTACTGTTCGAATTGATTCGTTTGTAGTGATTATATACAGCTACAGCCAACGATTTCTTTGCCTGCTCCTGACCAATTACATACTCATCCAAGATTTCTCGGATTTCCTTCGGCTTAGGAACATCCTTAAATTCTACTTCTTCCTCAGTGCCTAGCTCTTCTTCCACAATTTCTGTGCAAAGCTCGATACATTCGTCACAAATATATACTCCAGGACCAGCTACGAGTTTGCGTACCTGCTCTTGAGTTTTACCACAAAAAGAACACTTAAGTTGTCCCTTTTCATCATTAAATTTAAACATGATCTCTCACCCCTTTAGAACTTTTCCCTGTATAACAAAGAAGTCTGGACGGCCATTTTCACCGATATCCAAACCTTCCCATCAAGCTTTGAAGATTGATTAAGTTGCATTTTACCACGTTCTTATGTAAAAGAAAAACGATATTGCTTAGAGAAAACGAGTCAATTAGAGACTCATTTTCACAGTACTATGTATTTTGCCCTTTAAAGGCAATCCCAAACCCAGGAATTTTATTAAGAATAGATAGAATATGTATATGCGTGCTAAACCTTATTTTACACCTTATGTAAGAAATAATCCTAGTCTAGTATATGGTATAAAACAAGGCACGAAATAATCGCGCCTTGTTTATTTAGATGATTTATTTAATTACTTGCTGTTTTCAACAAGGAAATCTACTGCTTTACGAACACGTAGGTCTGCTTTAACACCTTCAAGGTTACCTAAAGCTTGCTTGATTGTGTTTACATCCATGTTGTATTGCTCAGACATTTTTTGGATTTCGCTGTCCACATCAGCATCAGTTGCTTCAAGGTTTTCAGCATCTGCGATTGCTTCAAGAACTAAGTTGATGCGTACACGGAATTCAGCTTCTTCTTTCATTTGAGCTTTTAAAGCTGCTTCGTCTTGACCTGAGAACTGGAAGTATAGGTCAAGGTTCATACCTTGCATTTGAAGACGTTGTTCAAACTCTTTCATCATGCGGCCAATTTCGTTTTCAATCATTACTTCTGGAATAGTTACTTCTGCATTTTCAGCAGCTTTTTCTACTACAGCGTCACGTAATTGGTGTTCAGCATCATGCTTTTTGCTCTCTTCAAGGTTTTTCTTTGTTTTTTCTTTTAGTTCAGCTAAAGTTTCAACTTCTTCATCAACATCTTTAGCAAATTCATCATCTAACTCAGGAAGTTGCTTTGCTTTGATTTCATGAAGAGTAACTTTGAAAGTTGCAGGCTTTCCAGCAAGCTCAGCAGCATGGTACTCTTCTGGGAAGTTTACTTCGATATCTTTTTGTTGACCAGCTTCTAAACCAACTAATTGATCTTCGAAACCTGGGATAAATGAACCTGATCCAAGTTCAAGTGAGTAGTTTTCAGCTTTACCGCCTTCGAATGCTTCGCCATCTACAAAACCTTCAAAGTCGATTACGACAGTATCACCGTTTTCAGCTTTTCCGTTTCCTTTAACAACTAGCTCAGCTTGGCGCTCTTGCATAGCTTTGATTTCAGCGTCCACGTCTTCTTCTGTTACTGTTGCATCAAGCTTTTCAACTTCGATACCTTTATATTCACCTAATTTAACTTCAGGTCTAACAGTTACAGTAGCTGTAAAAATAAGGTTTTTGCCTTTTTCCATTTGTTCTACATCGATTTCAGGGCGATCTACAGGATCAATTCCTGCTTCTTCTACTGCGCTTGCATAAGCTTCAGGTAGGATGAAATCAAGAGCATCTTGATATAGCGCTTCTACACCAAAACGTTTTTCGAACATTTGGCGAGGCATTTTTCCTTTACGGAATCCAGGAATATTTACTTGCTTTACTACTTTTTTAAATGCAGCGTCTAAACCTTCGTTTACTTTTTCAGCTGGAACTTCAATTGTAAGAACTCCGCGGTTCTCTTCTTTTTTTTCCCATTTAACAGACATGCGTTTCCCTCCAAAAATCTATATACTTCATTATTTTGCTTTAATATGCCTTGTTGATTGCTCACAAGTCATTCTTACAAAATTCTCAAACTGAATTGAGAAAGTCGTTTTTTGTATGTTCTACATTACAACCACTACATTATAACATAGGTTGTCTTTGTTTCAACAGCAATAGCTTAAATTATGGGAGAAGATATTTCCTCCAGAGCGCGTAGATGACCCAGCGCCTCACTTATTCTTTCTGGTTGACACGCATAAAGGGATGCTATTTTTACCGGATCCGGTTCAGAACCTTGATATTCATCGGATAAATAATGGTAGGCAGCCACCAGTTCTTCATCATGAAAAGGAAAACCAAACGGATAACTAATAAAATGGTGTCGTTCTAGAATATTTTTAGCGAGTTCATATTGGGTTGGATTTTCTTGCCCTAATCCATTATCCAGGAGTTCAATAAGTTTTAACAGCGCTGTATCATCTTTAACAAGAGGTAGCTCTGAAGGTACAGCATTCATGCTCCGACCTAGTTTCACAATTGAGATTTCTATCCCGTATTGTTGCTCTACCATCATAGTTAAAACCATAGTCTTTAGGAATGGATGGGCTTTTTCATCCACTAAAAAATCCTCCAGTTGAGAAGCATATGGTCGAATGTTTTTATCAGATAACTTAGATAGAAGGAAAAATTGTTCGCTATCCGTTTTACCTTTAAGGATAAACTCTTCATACTCCGGTAGGACTTCTGCTTCTTTTTTTGTCTGTCGCTCTAATATGACTCTTTTACTGAATTCTAACATCCTTTCAAATGACTCCTCTTTATCAAGAGGGACCTCATTTTCATCCAGCAACGCTTCAATAGTTGAGACCATTTCTTCGTGCTCATTTAAATGAAGAAGCACCATTAAATAAATGCTCACAACTTGGAAATAGTCACCGATTCCTTTATGCATGATTTCCTTACAAAGCTGTTTGGCTTCCTTATATAACCCAAGCTCAACCATTGAAACAACAAGACCAATATGTAAATCTGCGTGATCAGGCTCTAATTCGACCGCTTGTGTAAGATAGGAATAAGCTTCTTTGAAGTTTTTATTTGCAAGAGAGTCCAACCCAAGCTTAATCAATCTATCAGATAACCCAGGTAGCGGGATGACATTGTCTTGCCTCTGTTTGTTTTTGTGATTCATACCTAAAACCCGCCTTATTCAATACGTTTGCTTTTTAATAGTGTAGCACGGCAAGTATAGGGAAACCAAATTCTAGAATAATATAATAGAGGATAATAACTTTTTTCATAATGAAGGGAAAAACCTATCCATTGAAATGGGATCACTTCTTGTGCTATCTATCCATGCATGAATTCATAGTATTTAATTTTTTCATCTAGTTGCAAGGTTAATGAAATTTCATCCCAACCGTTGACAAGCATTTCTTTCCAATATGGATGGATTTCAAATCTAGCTTCAAACCCTGAAGAGTCTTTCACTACTTGGTTAGGTAAATCAACCTCCAACTCTCTTTGAACAGCACTTGTTTTTTCAATGAGATGTTGGATAGTTTCTTTCGAAAGCTTGATAGGAAGCATACCATTTTTCAAGCAATTTTGATAGAAAATGTCAGCAAAAGATGGTGCTATCACAACGTTGAATCCATAATCCAAAAGGGCCCATGGAGCATGCTCTCTTGAAGAGCCGCACCCAAAGTTCTCTCCTGCAATAAGAATGGTACACCCTTTTGCATCTAATTGATTCAGTTCAAAATCTTCTCTCTCATTTCCATGTTCATCAAATCGCCAGTTAAAAAAGAGGTAGTCACCAAAACCTTGCCGATCAATTTTTTTCAAAAATTGTTTCGGAATAATTTGATCCGTATCCACGTTAGCCCGGTTTAATACTGCCACCCTGCTAATTACAGTCTTCAATCCACTCATGTCTCTCAGCTCCCTTTATATGTTTTTTTTAACTAATTGCTGTTGACTTAGTGTACGCACGTCAATAAATGAACCATAGATTGCTGCTGCCGCTGCCATTGCTGGGCTGACTAAATGGGTTCTTGCACCTTGTCCTTGTCTACCTTCGAAATTCCGGTTTGAAGTGGAGGCACAGTGTTCCCCTGCTGGTACCATATCCGGGTTCATACTTAAGCACATACTACATCCAGACTCCCTCCACTGAAATCCGGCATCAACGAAGATAACATCCAAACCCTCATCTTCCGCTTGTTGTTTGACCTTCTGAGAACCAGGTACCACTAGCGCCCTTACTCCTGATTTCACTTTTTTACCTTTTACGATTTCCGCTGCTTGTCTAAGGTCCTCGATTCTTGAATTGGTACATGAGCCAATGAATACATGTTGGATTGGAATATCTCCCATTGTTGAACCTTCTTTTAAATTCATATATTGAAGGGCTCGTTGTAAGGAATGCTGTTGTACTTTATCCTCATAATCTTCTGTTCGAGGAATGGTTCCATCTATTGGGCTGCACATGGCAGGATTGGTGCCCCAGCTAACCATAGGTGTGATGTCTTCACCTTGAATGACAATTTCATGATCATAAATCGAACTCTCATCGCTGGCTAAACTTCTCCAAAATTTGACCTGTTCATCAAAAGAACTTCCTTTTTCACTATATTTCCTTCCTTTTATATAAGAAAAAGTTGTTTCATCAGGGCTAACTAAACCCGCTCGAGCCCCACCCTCAATGGACATATTGCATACGGTCATCCTTTCTTCCATTGACATATTGCGAATCACTTCTCCGCAGTATTCAATAACATAACCCGTTCCAAAATTGACTCCTAACTTGGAGATAATATATAAAATAACATCCTTAGCAGTAACCCCATGTTGTAAACTTCCCTTAACCTCCAGCTTCATTGTCTTCGGTTTCGTTTGCCATAAAGTTTGAGTCGCAAGAACATGCTCAACTTCACTAGTTCCTATTCCAAAGGCAAGCGCACCAAAGGCACCGTGTGTAGATGTATGGCTATCGCCACACACTATTGTCATTCCAGGCTTAGTAAGTCCTAATTCTGGTCCAATAACATGAATAATACCTTGGTCTGCACTATTCAAATCAGCAAGTGGAATATTAAATTCCTTACAGTTTTCCTCAAGTGCATTCAACTGGTTCCTTGCAGTTTCATCATGAATGACGAAACGATTCTCCGTTGGGACATTATGGTCCATCGTAGCAAACGTTTTATCTGGCCTTCTTACACCTCTACTCTTTACTCTTAACCCTGCGAAAGCTTGTGGGGAAGTTACCTCGTGTATATAATGTAAATCAATATATAAGAGATCCGGTTTATTCTCTTCCCTATTTACAATATGAGATTCCCAAATTTTCTCGATTATCGATTTCCCCATGCTTATCCCCCTAACAGTTTTTTTACCTGTTCTATTTGTTCAGAAAGGCCTAATTACACTGGTTCTTTTCCTAGGACCATATCGGCTTAATTGAGGATATTAAACCCTATAATATGTTTCTTGATTTTCATTTAGGTTCAAACTATTACCTTTTAAACTGTTTAAAAGAAGACACGGCCGGATTAAGGACGTGTCTTGTTACTTTCTCGTATAGAAGAGTCCACCAAAACAAAAACAGAGGTTGGCAAGACTCTAATAAAATTATTTTCGATATAATTTACTCGCTTAAGTGAATAGATAATCATTTATGCGTAGGCTTGCATGATATTAGAAATCGCTCCTTGATCAAGGATATTATTTTTAATTTCAGCTACCATCTCAACCGTAGAAAGAACGCTATTACCCTTAGATGTGATATCTTTTGTACGGTATCCCTGTTCTAATACATCTTTAACTGCTTTTTCAACCGCTTCCGCTTCCTCTTCTAATCCAAAGGAAAGACGAAGCATTGACGCTGCTGATAATATCATCGCAATTGGGTTAGCAACATTCTTCCCTGCAATATCGGGTGCTGATCCATGAATCGGCTCATATAAATTCAGGCCATTTTCCGACAATGACGCTGACGGGAGCATTCCAAGTGAACCAGTCAATACGGACGCTTCGTCACTTAAAATGTCTCCAAACATATTCTCTGTAACGATGACATCAAATTGTTTCGGATTCTTGATTAATTGCATGGCCGCATTGTCCACTAACATATGTTCTAATTGAACATCCTGGTAATCCTTAGCAACTTCATTTGCTACTTCCCTCCAAAGCCTACTTGATTCTAGTACATTTGCCTTATCAACCGATGTTACTTTTTGTTTTCTCGTACGTGCCAATTGGAAAGCTAGTTCAATAATTCTCTTAATTTCATCTCTCTTATAAAAAAGAGTATCTACAACCGCTTCAATCCCATGTCGGAACGTCCTTTGACTAGGTTTCCCAAAATAAAGGCCTCCCGTTAATTCCCTAACGATAACGAAATCTACTTCTTCAATGATTTCCTTACGTAGGGGAGATGAATCGGATAAGCTAGAATAATAAGTAACAGGACGTAAATTAGCGAATAATTGTAATTCTTTTCTAATCTTCAGCAAACCTGTTTCTGGTCTTTGATTAGGTGGAATTTGATCCCATTTAGGCCCTCCTACAGCACCTAATAATACCGCGTCACTTTTTTTACATAGAGTTACCGTTTCTTCAGGAAGAGGTTGACCTGTCTGATCTAGTGCAATCCCACCGATTTGCCCATATTGGAACTGAAAGTTATGTCCATAACGTTCAGCAACACACTCCAAAATTTCAACAGCACCCTTTGTCACTTCTTCCCCAATTCCATCTCCAGGTAATACGGCAATTTTCTTATACATACCTCTCTCTCCCTTCATGAAAACTTTTAATTTTATACAAGCTGTAATGCAGGCAATTAAACATTAGCTTTGGATTATTCGCCCTTAACAACAACCTTTAGTAAGAAATAAATTTTATAGATTATCTTTTATATCAAGACTTTTTTCTCATCCTTTAAATAAATAACTCGATTCACTGCATGTAAATAAGCTTTAGCAGAAGCCTCCAATACGTCTTGGGCAAGCCCCCTGCCGCTCGTTTCCATCCCTAAATAATTCATTTTCACATAAACTTGTGCCAAAGCATCTCTGCCAGCCCCGACAGATTGAATCCTATAGTCCAGAAGATTTACAGGATCTTGAATGCACTTTTCCATCGTATTATATAAGGCTTCTATGCTACCGGCACCGGTACCAGCTTCCATCAATATTTCATTATTCCTACCCGTGATTGTCACAGTGGCTGTTGGTACTTGATTCGTTCCGTATTGAATTTGAATGGAGACTAAATCATAAAAACGATGATCATTTGATAGTTTTTCTTCTAGCACTAGTGCAACTAAATCATCATCTGTCATTTCTTTCTTACGATCAGCCAGTTCTTTGAAGGTAACAAACATTTTATTCATATCATTCACTGAAACACAAAGCCCCAGTTCTTCAAGTCTTGTTTTGAATGCGTGTCGTCCTGAATGTTTGCCAAGCACCATACTATTAGTCGAAACACCTACTAATTCAGGAGAAATGATTTCATAGGTCGTTTTTTCTTTTAACACCCCGTCTTGATGAATCCCGGATTCATGTGCAAAAGCATTTCGACCGACAATTGCTTTATTTGGAGGCACTTCCATTCCAGTCAATCTACTGACCAAATCGCTTGTTCTTTTAATTTCTCCTAGTTTAAGTCTTGTATTTGCCTTGTAGTAATCGGCTCTAGTATGCAATGCCACCACTAACTCTTCTAAAGCAGCATTTCCTGCTCTTTCTCCAATCCCATTAATAGTTCCTTCAATTTGACTGGCACCTGCCGATATCGCAGCAAGGGAATTTGAAATTGCCATCCCTAAATCATCATGACAATGAGCTGAAAGTTGAACCTTATGGATGGATGGTACATTCTGGATCAAATACTGAAATATCCCGCCATATTCCTGAGGTGTTATATATCCGACTGTATCAGGAATATTAATTACTCGCGCCCCTGCTTTAATGACTTGTTCTACCACATGCGCTAAATAATCCAATTCTGTCCTGCACGCATCCTCAGCTGACCATTGGACAATAGGGAACCGCTTGGATGCATACTTTACAGACTCTACCGCGGCTTCAACTACTTGATCTTTTGACATTTTCAATTTATGTTGTCGATGGATGGGTGATGTAGCCAAGAATACGTGAATTCTTGGTTGTGCCCCATCTTTAAGTGCTTCCCAGGCAGTATCAATATCTTTTTGCAGGGAGCGAGATAAGCCTGTCACCGACGAATTCTTCACAACCCTCGCGATTTCTTTGACGGAAGCAAAGTCACCTGGAGAGGCAGAAGGAAAACCAGCTTCAATAATATCCATACCCAGCTTTTCAAGCTGTATGGCAATCTCCATTTTTTCATTGGCATTTAGGTTTACGCCAGCTGATTGTTCTCCATCCCGTAAAGTTGTATCGAAAATTTGGATTTTCCTCAAATTAATCTCGCTCCTTTCTATCTAGTTTTTTTAATTAATTTTTGACTAAAGCTTTTTCTTTCTTAGACTGTTGCTGAACAAACGGCATCATCTTCCTTAATTCCCTGCCTACCTGTTCAATCAGATGATTGTTTTCCCTATTATTGATAGCTGTGAATTCTGGACGATTTGCTTGATTTTCTAAAATCCATCCTTTCGCAAACCTTCCTTCTTGAATATCTTTTAAGACGTTTTTCATTTCTGCTTTTACTTGATCGTTAATGACTCTTGGTCCTGATACAAAATCACCCCATTGGGCAGTATCTGAAATGGAATATCGCATTCCTTCAAGACCACCTTCGTACATTAAATCAACGATTAATTTCAATTCATGCAAACACTCGAAATATGCTAGCTCAGGCTGATATCCTGCTTCAGTCAATGTTTCAAAACCTGCTTTTACTAAGGAAGTCAACCCTCCACAAAGAACTGCCTGTTCACCAAAAAGATCAGTCTCTGTTTCTTCTTTAAAAGTCGTCTCTAAAGCCCCTGCACGAAGGGAACCAATCGCCTTTGCATACGAGAGTGCAAGTTCCTTTGCATTGCCTGTTACATCTTGGTAAATGGCAAACAAAGCAGGTACACCCGCATCTTGCTCATATGTCCTTCTTACTAAATGGCCCGGTCCTTTTGGAGCCACTAATAAAACGTCAACATCCTTAGGTGGAACAATCTGGTTAAAGTGAATATTGAAACCATGTGCGAATAATAAAGCTTTGCCTGCTGTTAGTCCCTGAACAATTTCTTCTTGATAAACCTTTGGCTGCATTTCGTCAGGAAGTAGCACCATTACTACATCGGATAATTCTACTGCCACTGCGACTGGATAGACCGCGAAGCCATCCTCCACTGCTTTGTCCCATGACTTACCTTTTCTAAGGCCAACTACTACATCCACACCGCTATCCCTCATGTTTTGTGCATGTGCATGGCCTTGTGAACCATACCCAACTACTGCAACTTTCTTTCCTTTTATGAACTGTTCATTTGCCTCTGCATTGTAATACATTTTAGCCATCGTTAATTCCCCCAGTATTTTAATTGTTCATAATCAATAATTTCATTAAACAAGTGAATATTTGATTGGTTGGTTGCTTTTTTGAGTACTTCTTGAGAAGGCTGTCGTTCCAGTCCTAGCCACTTCTTTAATGCCATATGGCCTTAGCAAATTTAAGAAAGCTTCTATTTTCTCACTTTCACCAGTAATTTGAATGACTAGACTCTCTTTTCCAACATCAATAACTGAAGCTCTAAAAGGTTCAATCAACGAATAAATTTCCCCACGGGTTTGTGGTGTCGATGTTACTTTAATTAAGGCTAACTCTCTTGCTACGATAGAATGATTGCTAATGTCGGTTACTTTTAAAACGTCGATCTGTTTATTAAGTTGTTTCGTCATTTGTTCAAGCAGATTTTCGTTTTCAACATGTACCACCACTGTCATTCTAGATACTCCTTCCTGCTCAGAATGACCAACCGTAATGCTTTCAATATTATAATTGCGTTTAGAAAATAGGTTGGTTATTCTATTTAGTACTCCTGGTCTGTTTAACACCGTCAAGCTGATGATGCCTTTCATACCTAAATCCCCTCCATTTCGTGCAGACCTTTTCCTGGAGCTACCATCGGGTACACGTTCTCCATACTTTCTACCTTCATATCAATTAAAATAGGTTTAGGAGTTGAAAGAGCTGCTTCTATTATTTTTTCTGCTTCTGCTTCAGAACCTGCTTCATAAGCTTCGATCCCATACGCTTCTGCTAGTTTAACGAATGAAGGCTGATGAGGAAGAAGACTATGAGAGTAACGTTCCTTATAAAAAATTTGTTGCCATTGACGTACCATGCCAAGGGAATGATTATTAATAATAATTATTTTGATGGGTAGGCTCATCTCTGCAATGACCCCAAGTTCTTGGGCAGTCATTTGGAAGCCACCGTCTCCAACTAAAGCAATGACGGTCTTGTTAGGTTCTGCAATTTGGGCTCCTATCGCTGCTGGTACACAGAATCCCATCGTCCCAAGCCCTCCTGAAGTGACCCATTGGTTAGGAGTACGTAAAGGGTAATACTGAGCTGCCCACATTTGATGCTGTCCTACATCCGTTACAACAATCGCATCACCATGCGTTTTTTCGTGTAATAGTTCTATAACTCTTTGAGGTTTTAGCTTTTGTTCTGAAGTATTTTCATATTTTAATGGATATTTTTGCTTCCAATGTTTTATCGTTTCTAACCATTCATGATTTTGTGGTTTTTTTCCATTTTGTTCGATTAGTTGAAGGAGTGCCTCTTTCGCGTCACCAACTACCGGGATTGCCGTCGGAACATTCTTGCCAATTTCTGCTGGGTCAATATCAATATGTGCTTTCACCGCTTTTGGAGCAAAAGTAGTGAGATTTCCTGTTACCCTATCATCAAATCTTGCACCAATACTTATGAGTAAATCACATTCGTAAAGCCCCATATTGGCCGCGTATTCTCCATGCATGCCTGCCATGCCTACAAACAATGGATGATTTGCAGGAAATCCCCCTAATCCTAATAAAGTATGTATGACTGGGATTCCTTGTTGTTCTGCGTACTCTACTAAATGTGACGAAGCTTTTGCATGCAGGACACCAGCTCCAGCTAAAATGACTGGCTTTTTCGAAGAACTGACTGCTTCCACTAGCTTTCGGATTTGAAGATAATTGGGTTGGGTGGTAGGCTGATAACCCGGGAGATGAATATCCGGATTCATCTCTGCTTCTCCCTCTAAAGTTGCTACATCTTTCGGTATGTCTATGAGGACTGGACCTGGCCTACCTGTAGTGGCAATAAAAAACGCCTCATTAATGATCCTTGGAAGGTCTTCCGGTTTTCTTACTTGATAATTATGCTTGGTGATCGGAGTGGTAATTCCTAAAACATCCGCTTCTTGGAATGCATCTGTACCGATGACACTAGTAGCAACCTGACCGGTGAAAACAATAAGAGGTAGAGAATCAATCATTGCATCGGCAAGACCAGTAACGATATTTGTAGCGCCAGGACCAGAAGTCGCTATGACTACACCTGGTTTTCCAGTGATTCTGGCATAACCTTCCGCAGCATGGATTGCACCTTGTTCATGTCGAGCTAAAACATGTGTGACTCCAGCATCGTATAATGCATCATATATGGGCAATACCGCTCCCCCTGGATAACCAAAAATCACCTCAACCTCTTGTTTCTTTAGTGCCTCGATGAGAAAGTCTGCTCCTTTATGCTTTTCCTTCCCACCTCTTTTTACAGCTACTGCAGCTTTTTGTATCATGAAATCTACCTCCAAATTTCATTTCAATTCTTTCGCTTTCTGTATGAATCATAGATTGTAGAAAACAAACCAAAAGACAACATAAAAAGCCCTTCCACCCAAATATGATTGCCTCAGCAATTCTAAAGGGGTGAAAAGGCTTTATAAAACCTATCCACGGTACCACCCTTATTCGTGCAACATCCATGCACGCACTCTTGGAACTAAATGATAGTTCCTAGTTTTGATAACGAGTGCCGGTATGCACTCGTTCAGTCCTACTCAACTTTCAGACTGAAGCTCAGAGGTGAGTTCATCATATGGGATCATGCCGGTTCTCAGCACCCTCGGCTCTCTGTAAAGATTGTTCCAAATGACTACTTTTCCTCTTCGTCGCTTTCCTCTATTCACTTTTTATTATTAGCGAGATAAATTAATACAGCTTTAAATAATTAAAGTCTATGGATAAAACATGGCCGTTAGACCAGCCATTTCACCTTTTAAATTTTTCTCAAAAAACCTTTAAATGTCTTATTAGTGGATTATATTACGCCTTATTAAATGGAGCGTCAATAGCTATTTTATGAATTATTTGATTATTTTGATTAATCAAAATAATTGTATCCGCTTTCATTATGATAGGGTCAATATTTATCCGAAATAAATTTTTTTCTAATTTTATTTTTTTCCAACTACCAAAAAGAAACTTGCATGGATGTAGTTTCGTATATAATGTAAAAGCAGTGTTCTTATATTAGAAAGGGGGATAGTCCATGATTGAATTTTTAGAATGGCATGAAATAGGACCTTATCTTTTCTTTGCAAGCATATTCCTTAAAACTACTGCCACGATTGGGCTATTCTATTTTCTAGTAGAGTATTTAAACACGAAAAATAGCCCTTTTAAGATAAGCACTCATACTGATGAAATGGAAAAGGTCGCTGAGAACCAAATTCTTTTTCCGCAAGCACAATCCATTCTTCAATGGTTTGCCCTGCTAGTCAGAAATAAAGAGAGCGTGGATGACGAAGACTCCAAAATCCTTTTTGAACCGAACTCAGTTCTAACTATTCAAGGAGGATTATTATGGAGCAAATTAAAAAGAAAAAAGGATTACCGTTACTATATATTACACTTTTACTAATCGTCTTGACTGGGTGCCAGCAGGCATCAACCACGACAATTGAAGCATCCACTCCTGGATTCTTCAACCATTATTTCGTTTATTCTTTCTCAGTAATTTTGAAAACAATTGCCAATTGGTTTGAGGGGAATTATGGCTTATCCATTATTCTTGTCACATTACTCATTCGACTATTACTCATGCCTTTCATGCTTCGACAAACGAAAAGCCAAGTGTTGATGAAAGAGAAAATGAAGGATGTGCAACCAGAGCTTTCTGAGGTTCAGGAAAAATTAAAAAAGGCAAGCACAGCAGAAGATAAAGCAAAATATCAAGCAGATTTAATGGCTGTATACAAAAAGCATAATATAAATCCTCTTGCGGCAATGGGAGGATGTCTTCCTGTATTACTACAAATGCCTATTCTCATGGGGTTTTATTATGCCATTCGTATGACACCTGAAATTGCTAGCCATAACTTCCTTTGGTTTAATTTAGGACATACAGATTTTATCCTTCCGTTCATTGCAGGTTTGGTGTACCTCTTTCAATTTCGAGTTTCATTAGGAAACATACCGGAGGAACAAAGAAAACAGATGGCTATCATGGGCTTGCTTTCTCCTATTATGATGACCATATTTTCCTTTTCTGCACCAGCAGCATTACCCTTATATTGGACAGTTGGTGGACTATTTTTGATTTTGCAAACCTATATAGGTAAAAAATTCTATCAAACCAATGTTGCCGTTGAACAAAAATCTATGTAAAAGTGATAAAAGCTTAGACCAAAATTATGTTTACTCAATCCATTAATTTAGAAAAACCCGTATTAGAATGAAGATCATTTTAATACGGGTTTTTTCACGTTTTTAGAACAAGATTATAATCTTCCGTCCCATTATTAAACAATTTTAAATACAAAAAACGCCATGACTAAAGTCATGACGTTGTATGTACAGTAAATGGCGTCCTGGGAGGGATTCGAACCCCCGACCGACGGCTTAGAAGGCCGTTGCTCTATCCTGCTGAGCTACCAGGACATAATTATTAAAAATATTTCTCAAAAAATTATGTACTATTTATTAAGGACATTTCTTATTATAGTGACATAACTTTGTAAAGTCAATATATTTTCGAGAAAAAACTTTTGCGAGGAGATATTTTTTATCTCCTCGCTTATTATACAACATATTATGAGAAATGGTAAGTAGTGGATAGTTGTTTTTGAACATTTCCTTCTTCATCGTAAAAATGAACGTTTGCAATAGTTCCTTCCATTTCAAGAATGGCATATGTCTTTTCTTTTCTACCTCTAGGAAGGTTGATGCTACCAGGATTAATGTAGAGCTTACCATCGATCATTTCGCTGCCTGCCAAGTGGGAATGTCCAAAACAGACTATGTTAGCTGCTACCTCTTCTGCACGATACATCAAATTCATCAACGTCATTTTTACATTATGCTTATGGCCATGAGCTACATAGAAGGTATAGCCGCTTTGACTAAATGTCAGTTCTTCAGGGAATGTACCTCCAAAATCACAATTCCCTTTGACGACTTTAAACCCAGACAATGCTGAATCTTCACTAGATAACTCACTATCACCACAATGGACCATTGCTTGCACTTCATCTTGGTGTCGTTTTTTGAGAGATTCTAGAATTTCAGTTTGCCCATGACTATCACTTACAATTAGAATTTTCATAGAACATGATCGTCCCTATTGAAGAGTTCGTTCATAATTCTTTTTAGTTTCTGAATAGCATTGTGACGATGACTGATGTTGTTCTTTTCCTCTGAAGTCAATTGTGCCATTGTTTTGTCATAAGTTGGAACGTAGAAAATAGGATCGTAACCAAAACCATTTGTACCAGCTGGTTCTTCTGCTATGTATCCTTCTACAGTCCCAAAAGTTGTGATTGTTTTTCGATCGGGTAAGGCTAAAGCCAAGGAACAATGGAATCTAGCAGTACGATCGTTTCCTTTAATTCCTTTCATTTCTGATAGGACCTTATCCATATTAGCCAAATCATCCTTTTCAGGTCCCGCATAGCGTGCAGAAAAAACTCCTGGACGACCTTCCAAAGCATCAATGATTAAACCAGAATCATCGGCTAAAACGGGAATTCCAAAGTATTTTGATATGGTTTCTGCTTTAAGTATCGCATTTTCTTCGAAAGTTATTCCTGTTTCTTCTACATCAAGATCCTCGGTCATATCTAAAAGTGTCAAGACTTGGTAGCCCATTGGCTTAAATATTTCATCAAACTCTTTTGCTTTTCCTCTATTCTTCGTAGCAATTAAAATGGTTTTCACAAGACATTCCCCTTATTTCGCACCAATTTTTTCTGCAATTTCGCCTAAAGCTTCTGCTTGAATTGCAAAAATCGATTCTAATCCACCTTTTGCAAGACTTAACATTTCTTGTAGCTGGTCATATGTAAAAGTAGCTTCCTCACCAGTACCTTGAAGCTCCACAAACTCGCCATTACCTGTCATTACGACATTCATATCGACTAAAGCCGCTGAATCCTCTACGTAATTTAAATCAAGAACTGCACCATAATCATTAAGCAACCCAACACTTGTTGCAGCTAAAAAGCTTTTTATTGGGAAAGAAGCTAATTTCTTCTCTATATGAATTTTATCAAAAGCAAGCGCCATAGCTACAAAAGCACCAGTAATGGATGCTGTCCTTGTTCCTCCGTCCGCTTGTATAACATCACAATCCACCCAAAGAGTACGTTCACCCATTGCTTCTAGATCAACAACCGCTCGAAGCGCTCTTCCAATCAAACGTTGAATCTCCATCGTACGACCTGTAATTTTACCCTTTGCTGCTTCACGGATATTTCTTTGCTCTGTTGCTCCTGGGAGCATGGAGTATTCTGCAGTTACCCAGCCTTTCCCTTCCCCTCTCATGAATGGCGGGACTCTTTCCTCAATAGAAGCTGTACAAATTACCTTTGTATCGCCCACACTAATTAATACAGATCCAGCTGGATGTTTAACATAATTGGTTTCTATATGTATCGGTCTTAATTCATGATGATTGCGGCCATCAAAGCGCATTTATTTATTCATCCTCCTTCAAATAAATAAGAGGCGGCAAAATTGCCAACCTCTTTTCTTAATACTATATAGTATATCAAAGTTTCATTTTTAAAAACTACCTGTATTGACTTTTTCAGGGCGAACTACTGGTTCATTCAAAGGCTTTCCTTCTGTATTTTTCAGTTCAGCCTTGCCATTGACCAATACTTCTACACTCTCAATGCCTTCCTGCTCGGTTAAAGTCAGGACTAAAGCAGTCAATAAGCTTTGAGAAATTGTTTTCTCCTCAAACCCACCATAGATCGATTCGTTGAAGTTTAACGTCACCTTACCATCCGCTACTTTTGGCGCTTCAACTAATTCAACGTCTGGCATGAATTCTGTTAACAAATGAGAAGCGAAGTTCGGAGCTTTTGTCAATTCATCGACAACAGCTGTAACAGGGTCAGAACCATTTTCGCTGATACGTTTTGTTACAGGTACATAATAATAATTACCTTCTTCACCACCAATATAATAAATCGTAACAGGCTTAGTATTGGTGATGTCAACAACACTCGTCGTATCTAAATTAATTCCATTTTCCCTTGATACAGAATCGGTGATTGGCGTTTGATTAACAGGCATTTCATTGATTTCATGGCCATTAATACGCATTTTAACAGATTTGACAGAATCGAATTGAGTTAAAGTCCAAGTGATGGATTGCAGAATTTTCAACTCATCTTCTGCCTTATATGTGGCAAACTCTGGTGAAAAGTCTACAACAGCTACGCCCTCCTTATTGATGTTCACATCCACTTCGGTATCAGCAGGCAACACTGCTCTAAAACCATTTGGTAGAATATTAGAAACTGGACCGTTTTCTACTAAATATTCTAATGCTTGTTTGGCTATACCTTCTTTACCTGGAAGTGCGACACTTTGAGGGACTACAAATCCATTTTTATCAATTAGGTAAAGTTCGGTCATGACTGTTTTTTGTTCTGCTTCTGCTTTACCTTGAGATTCTGTAGAATTCCCTTCTAGTTTGTCCGCTCCTTCAACGTAAGTCACTTCTTTAGGAGGATCAATCTCTTTCTTTTTTTCCCCACCTAATAAACCACATCCACCAAGCAATACTGAAGATGCTAAAATTGTTGTCGCGATTGTCACATTTCTTTTTTTGGACATTGCGATCCCTCCTACTACAGTTTGTACTACTATTTATACGAGCCCTGCCAAAAAATAGAACACATATGAAAATAAAGTATGTAGATAAAATCGTAGAAGGATCTAAACAAAAAAAACAACCCTAAAAATAAGGGTCATTCCTTGTTACCTAATTTGATTGTTTGGACATTTTGTATAGGGCGTTCTAACCAAGAAGATGCAATACGACCAAATATATCTTTAGATCCCGTCGTATAAAACACATGCTCTGGTTTAACTTTTTGATTATTTTGGATACCATTATGCTGTAGTATTACACTCGTTTCGCGAGCCGTTTCATCACCGGAAGATATGACCTTAACATCTTGTCCCATGAAATTACTTATCAATTTACCTAATAGAGGGTAATGTGTACAACCTAAAATCAGCGTATCTAGTTTTTTCCCTTTTAAAGGTCGTAACGTTTCCGCTACTACTTTTTTGGCTATTGCACTGTTAATCTCTTCACTCTCAACAAGTGGAACAAATTTTGGACAAGCCAAACTCGTTACATTCACATCTTCATTAATGGATTGTAATGCAGATAAATACGCTCCGCTTTTCACAGTTCCTACAGTACCTATCACACCAATATTTAGATTTTTGGTATGTTTAAGTGCTGCACGTGCTCCAGGGTGAATAACCCCAAGTACAGGAATATCCAATTCAGCCTTAATTTCTTCCAAGACGGCAGCTGTAGCCGTATTACAAGCAATAATCAGCATTTTGATTTGTTTTTTCAGGAGAAATTGCGTCATTTCCCATGTGAATTGTTTTACTTCTTCTACTGTCCTCGGTCCATATGGGCATCGAGCCGTATCACCGAGATACATAATACTTTCATGTGGTAATTGCCTCATTACCTCTTTAGCGACGGTCAAACCGCCAACTCCCGAATCAATGATTCCAATCGGTTGTTTCAAACGTCTCGCCTCAATCTTCCTTCATTTCATGATGTAATTTCTTTAAACTGCTTTGAAGAGTATGGACTTCAAGATTAGAAAAATCTTTCAATATATCTCTCAAATAAAGTTGTCTTTTCTGGATTACGTCGTCGATGATATGTTTACCCTCTTCAAGTAAATGGATTCTAACCACTCTTCGATCATTCTCATCCTTGACACGCATCACTAGTCGATTTTTTTCCATTCTATCTACTAAATCGGTAGTGGTGCTACATGCTAGAAACATTTTATTGGAAAGTTCCCCAATCGTCATATCACCATCTTCCAAAAGCCATTGCAATGCGATGAACTGTGGAGGGGTAATGGTATAATTGCTAAGGATTTCTCTTCCTTTTTGCTTAATAATTGAGGATATATAACGTAGTTCTTTTTCGATATCAGCAACTAATTGGTCTGTTTCCAATTTTTCTAATTCCATTAATACAACTCCCTGTCTACTTACATATGTATTATTTTCACTTATATCTGTTTAAATTTCAAGGTGTAATACATGTCACTTTTATTACAATGGAGTTTTATGAGGAAATCCCGTAATTCATAATGAAAATAAGCAGCTAGAAAAAGCAGCAGTAGGAAAGCGTTTCCTTTTCTGCCGTTTCATCTAACTGCTTTCTAAGCATGTATCACTGCTTACACGAAATAGACATAAGCCTATCCCTTTACCTTCACTTACAAATGAAGCTCTCCCATCCGAAGGAGCTCTACTACTGCTTGTGAACGTCCTTTAACTCCAAGCTTTTGCATTGCGTTCGAGATATGGTTCCGTACTGTCTTTTCACTAATGAATAATTCTCCTGCAATTTCTTTTGTAGTCTTATCCTGCACCAACAGCTCGAACACTTCTTTTTCTCTTTTGGTGAGTAATGGCTTATGAGTGAATTCGTTCTCCTTCAAGTATTGTAACCCTCCTTGCCTTCACCAGCTGTAACCTAGGAATGGGTATAAATTTAGTCATCATATAGTATGTGAAAGAGGAGAAGGAAGTGACTATTTTCCATGATAGATGACTTAATTATTTACAAAGCTGATTTGGCCCGCTTTTGAGAAGCAATTCTTTCATTTCTTCTGTCCATGCAACGGACTTTCCAGTTAATTTTGAGATTTGTACCATCGATCCTCTTCCGGTAAAGCAAATCTGTCCATTTTCTCGTTTCCCCATGTAGTGGACATCAACAGAAGAATTTCCTACCTGGTTAGCCTTGACATAGATTTGTAAGTTCTCATCAAAAAATACTTGCTGAAGAAAGTCACATTGAAGATCTGCGACTACAGGAATTGTTTCATTATTTGGCTTTACCCAGTCCTGCATAAAACCAAGGGCTTTGAAAAATTCGATTCTCGCCATCTCATAATATGTAAATGGGACAGTATTATTTAAATGCCCAAACATATCTGTTTCGGAAAACCGTACTTTTATTGGGTAGAAAAAAGAAAACGTACCTTCCCACTCCCTTAGATTTTCAATATATGATATTCGACTCATCTTGTTTCCTCCTATTTAATGAATGGTTATTCATTCAATTTTATTATATTTAGAACATTATGAAAAGTATTATGATATGATCATTTAGTATTTAAAAAGAGCATGGCTCAAAGCCATGCTCTTTTTAGATAACTTATGAAGCTTTCGGATGACCACAAGCCTTCCCTTTTGGATCTTTTGGTTTCTTATCATGTCCTTTATGTTTTCCATTATTAGAAGCTTGATCTGGGCAATTCTTTACTGCATGTGTGTTCGTCAGATCCAACTGAGCAATCAATGGATCATGATCGCTCGCACGCCCGTGAATATTCATAAAAGGAGAATTGATATTTAATATCTCGAATTCCGTTTTCTCATATAAATTCTTTGAGACCAGCATATGATCCAAGGCTTGTGCATTTCCTTGATAGTTATACGTATATCGCTCTTGTACAGGTAGTTTGTATATTAGGTTTTGCAAAACATCGCCTTCCAGTGTTTTTAAGGCCGTAGTAAATTCAAAATCATTCTGATCTCCTAAAACCACTACGTTTGCTTTTGGGTCTTGTGAAATAATGGAATCTACAAATCCATTGATAACTTTAGCAAGCTCGATTCTTTTTTCTTCGCTCCCTAGTATAGGTGGTTGAACTTTACCAAACAACGGTAAATCCCCACCTTTAGAATTCAAATGATTCGTAATGACGATAACGTCCTCACCTTGGAATTCAAATTCTGCTGCTAATGATTTTCTTGTATCCTCGAACAAAGGATTTTGAGGGTCGATTCGTCCTGGATTTAGGGTAAGACTACCATTTTCATATTTGACCGCCTCATTTGCAGTACCCTTCGACGCTTCTTTTAAACTTACACGTTCAGGATTATACAAATACCCAACCCTTATATTCCCACCAGGTGCACCACCGTCACGCTTATCTTCAGGCGCAATATCGGTAAATGCATAAACAGGTCCACCTAGCTCGCTAACTTTATTTACTAACTTCTCAAAACTTTGTGTAGCATCTGTCAATCCATCGTCTGTTTCACCATTGCTATCTTGCACTTCAATTAACCCAATGATATCAGGAGACTTTAATTCATTAATCAATGAATTTGCAATTTTCTCCACTTTCTCATCTGGAGTTTTTGCAGAAAAGTTTTCCACATTGTATGATGCGATAGTTAATTTACTATCAATTTTTTCAAAATTTAATCTATCTTTTTCAATGTCTTTTACAGTAAGTGAAGGCATGCTAGTTGTATCAACTAAAAGTTTGTAATTACTGAATGAATAACTCATAACACCTTTGACGATTCCGTCAAATCGGTCTCCTGTCTTTGCCACAAAATCTTTATTGATTAATAAATGAATTCTTTCAGGGTTGGAATTATTCTCAGTTAGCAAAGGAGCACCTAAATTTGTATAGAGTTTATTTTCATCTCTTGAAACAACTACTGGTACTTCTCCATATTTTTGAGGTCCTACAATGGAAGGACTCTCTAGCCCTACCACCATTCCCTCTAGGCTTTCATAAAAATCAATTGCATCTTCGTTTACATCAAAAATAGAAAAAGAATCGTTGTCAATTACTTGGCTAGGGATTAAACGGTCCTTACCTAAAATTACAGGTAGAGGTAATGGTTGACTCTTTAAGACAACGGATACTGAAGTAGCATTGATTTCAGTCATCGGCAAATCCGTTTCCAATTTCTCTGGATATCCGTCCAATACCCACTCTTTTACGGAACCATCAACAAAGACAACATCGCCTTTTTGTACTCCATGGGCTTTTTTGTAGACCATAATCGCATCAGAAGTCTCTTGTTTTCCATCACCATGTTGATCTTGGATGAAGAAATTATTGCTATCAACTACGTGTGTAACAATTCCTTTTACTCCCTCAACCGTCTTTCCTTGATAAGGTGACGTATGGCTTTCTCCTTGCAGTTCAAAGATTTTTGGACCTTCAGTTGCCGGAGGCTCAGATGGAGTTCCAGCATCATTCGTAAAATGGATGGCTGTAGTATCCTTTAAACCAAGAACAGAGAAGTAATTCACGATTGATGCAGTCACTTGAACACTTTCTCCAATAATGTCTGGATTCGTTTGTAAACCAAATTCTGCCCTTAATGACGAAGGTAGCTGAACAGGCATCATTTTGGTCTTATCTGTCTCAGTGGGATCATCAGCAATGATAAAGTTATAATCATTCGAAAAGGGTGCTGAATAATTATATGACCCTGTTGTCACTGCATGTCCAATGATATATCCTTCCACTGTAGCAATACCACTGCCTAATGCTATTGCTTCCTTCACACTCATGGTCTCATCAGCATTCACAGTATGGATTGAATAAGGCAATAAAGTGGTAAGTAAAAGCACGAATGAAGCAGTTAAAACCATGAATCTCCTCTTAATAAAATTCATTAATAGTTTCCTCCTTTTTGTGTTTGGTTTCCTGGGAAATACAATTTACAACAATTTATTACAAAATTCGGAATAACTATAACATTAATTCGTAAACTCTTTGTAAATTTATGGGGTTATTTCTGTAAACGCTTTAAAAACTAGACTTATTTACTGGGATGTTTTTACGTAATTAGGACTATTAACTCATAAAATAAAAATAGATGGACCAAGTATTCCAATACTTAATCCATCCATTACTTTCTATTATTCAGCTAATATGGGACCCTTGTATCGTGCTTCAGGACGGAAAATCGTATTGTCCTCTGCCTGCTCTAATACATGCGCCGTCCAGCCAACCGTTCGACTTGCAGAAAACGTAGGAGTAAATAGGTCAGGATGCATTTGAATCGATTTCATAACTGCCGCTGCATAGAATTCAACGTTCGTATAGAGCCTTCTTCCTGGCTTATATTCCTCTAATAGATGTATCGCAGTTTTCTCCACATGACTAGCCAAGTCTAGCCAATGATTATTTCCTTGTATGGAACTTACTACTTGTTGCAATGCCACTGCCCGCGGATCTCGTGACCTGTATATCCTATGTCCAAACCCCATAATTTTTTCTTGATTTTCCAGCTTTTCACGGATCCATTTTTCAGCAAAAGGTTTCTCTTTTATTTCATCTAACATCTTAATGATACCAGTAGGTGCGCCGCCATGTAACGGGCCCTTCATAGCCCCAAGTGCACCCACAATGGCAGAAACCATATCTGATTCCGTTGAGGCAATGACCCTCGCCGTGAAAGTGGACGCATTCATACCATGTTCCATCGTTAGAACCATATAGGATTCCAACGCTTTCAAATTCGCTTGCGAAGGACGTTCACCATAAAGCATATATAAGAAATTTTCCACATGACTAAGATTCCCATTAGGTGCCACAACGGGTAACCCATTCATCACTCGATAGCGGTAGGCAATTATAGTTGGCATTATGGCCACCATTTTGATGGCTTGATCCATAGATGGTTTCCAGTCATAATCTTCTGTTCCTAATGAAGATAGTACCGTCCTTACTGTTTCCATAATTCCTATGTTAAGTGGTAGAGACTCTATTAGTCGTATCGCGTACTCTGGTAAAATTCTTGCTCTTTGCATTTGTTTTTGTATAACATCTTCCTCATATCGGGAAGGAAACCTACCATTCCATAAAAAATAGGCTACTGCTTCAAAACTATATTTCAAAGCTAATTCTTTTGCTTCTCTTCCCCGATATAAGAGATACCCTTGTTCTCCATCGATATAGCTTAACGAAGTTTCTGCAGCAATGACTCCCTTTAAACCTTTTTGAAACATATAGACCATCCCCCTTTGATACTACTAGTGTACGTGATACAATCATTAATAAAAATTAAATATATTTTCATTTTTTAATTAATATTTTTAATCAGAGGAGGAGAATATGGATTTAAAATGGCTAAGAACATTTGTCATCGCAGCAAAATACGAGAATTTTAGGCAAGCCTCTGAAGAACTTTTTATATCTCAGCCTTCGGTTACAGTACATATAAAACTTTTAGAAGAATATTTGGATGTGTCTCTCTTTGATCGAAATGGAAGAAATGTATTATTAACAGAGGAAGGTAGAAGGTTCTTACCAAAAGCTAATATTCTATTAGAAAATTTCGAGGAGAGCATAGAAGATTTAAAACTTTTTAAGCAAGGAGTGCAAAGAAAGTTAACTTTGGCTATTTCTCCCTTGATTGCTGCTTCCATTATGCCATATATTCTTCAACAATATATAAAGGAAAACCCAACTATCAAGCTTGATATTCAAGTTATAGAATCAAAAGGTATTCTTTCAGCAGTTCTATCGGGAGAGGTGGATTGTGGTTTATCAAGAATGGAAGTTTTTCATCAAAGCGTCACCTGCGCCCCTCTTTATGATGATCCAGTTCTATTAGTTTCTGCAAATGATGGAATGGATCCTGAATCCAGCCCACCTATTGATGTTGAATTCCTTCTATCCTCAAATAGAATTTTGACGCATAATCATCCAGAATATTGGGATGACCTGCTTAAAAAATTGTCGATTAAATTTTCCGATCTTCAAACGATGATCGTCTCCCAAGTGCATGTTACTAAAAGGTTTATTGAAGAGGGGCTAGGTGTGTCATTCTTGCCAGAATCGACAGTTCGAAGAGAATTAATGGAAGGACGCTTAATGGAAGTTCACATGCATGATTTTCCGTTACCAATTGCCAAAAGTTACTTAGTTACAAAGTATCAACATACAGAGGGAATGCAATTTTTTGATTTTATCTCTAAGTTTAAACTTTAAATAGAGATTGACTCAAAAGGTTGATTAAATTCAACCTGAGGGTCGCCTTTTTTTATTTTGTGAAAAAATGAATTTAGCATTCTGAGTTGATTGAAGTGGCTGGCGCGAAGTCTCCTGCGGTCTCAGCTGGACAGCTGAGACCCCGTAGACGCCAACGGCGGCAAGGGAGGCTAAGCGTCAGCCCCGTGGAAAACGAAGCGCCTGGAACGTAAACAATGGGCGATTATTACATGCTATCCTAAAAAAGAAAGAGGGTGTCCCAATAGTTTATACCTTTTGGGACACCCTTTTCTATTATGCTTCGTCGCTTCCGAAGAAGTTTCTGAATGATTGGATTGTAGTGTCGCGGTTTAGTGCAGCAATCGATGTAGTCAAAGGAATTCCTTTCGGACATGATTGTACGCAGTTCTGTGAGTTACCACAGTTAGCAAGTCCACCATCACCCATGATTGCGTTTAATCTTTCTGGTTTGTTCATTTCACCAGTAGGATGCGCGTTGAAAAGACGAACTTGTGAAAGTGGAGCGGGACCGATGAAGTTAGACCCACTGTTAACGTTCGGACAAGCTTCCAAACATACACCACAAGTCATACACTTAGAAAGTTCATATGCCCATTGGCGCTTTCGTTCTGGCATACGTGGTCCTGGACCAAGATCATAAGTTCCATCAATCGGGATCCATGCCTTAACCTTTTTCAACGAATCAAACATTCTACTACGGTCAACTTGAAGGTCACGAACTACTGGGAAAGTACGCATTGGCTCAAGACGGATTGGTTGCTCAAGTTGATCCACCAAAGCCGTACAAGATTGTCGTGGCTTTCCATTGATCACCATAGAACAAGCCCCACAAACCTCTTCAAGACAGTTCATGTCCCAAGTAATAGGTGTAGTAGTTTCCCCTTTAACGTTTACAGGATTACGGCGAAGCTCCATCAGCGCCGAAATAACATTCATATTAGGGCGGTATGGAATTTCAAATTCTTCAGTATAAGGGGCAGATTCTGGTGTATCTTGACGAGAAATGATAAAACGAACTGTTTTGTGCTCAGCCATGATTTAGTTCTCCCCCGCTTTCTTTTTCGTATAGTCACGCTTACGAGGTGGAATTAACGATACATCAATATCCTCATAATGGAATGCAGGAGCGGATTTCAGACCTGTGAATTTCGCCATAGTCGTTTTCATGAATTCTTCATCGTTACGTTCTGGGAATTCTGGCTTGTAGTGAGCTCCACGGCTTTCATCACGGTTCAAAGCACCTAATGTGATAACACGTGCCAATTGAAGCATGTTCATTAGCTGACGTGTAAATGAAGCACCTTGGTTACTCCATTTTGCAGTATCATTGATGTTGATATTTTCCCAACGCTCAATAAGCTCTTGAATTTTCTCATCTGTTTGTTTTAGCTTGTCGTTGTGACGAACAACCGTTACGTTATCTGTCATCCATTCTCCAAGCTCTTTATGAATGATATAAGCATTTTCTGTACCATTTAATGACATGATACGGTCCCATTTAGCTTGTTCTTCTTGAACATGCTTATCGAAAATATCAGAAGAAAGGGAGTCAACTGACTTCTCTAAACCTTTGATATATTTCGTTGCGTTTGGTCCTGCAACCATTCCGCCAAAAATTGCAGAAAGTAAGGAGTTAGCTCCTAAACGGTTTGCACCATGCTGTGAATAATCACATTCACCCGCAGCAAATAATCCAGGGATATTCGTCATTTGATCATAATCAACCCATAGTCCACCCATTGAATAATGGACAGCAGGGAAAATTTTCATTGGAACTTTACGTGGATCATCACCCATGAACTTTTCATAGATTTCAATGATACCACCAAGTTTGATATCAAGCTCTTTAGGATCTTTATGAGAAAGATCAAGGTATACCATGTTTTCACCATTGATACCAAGCTTTTGGTTAACGCACACATCGAAGATTTCACGTGTTGCGATATCACGAGGTACAAGGTTTCCATAAGCAGGATATTTTTCTTCCAAGAAATACCAAGGCTTACCATCTTTATATGTCCATACACGTCCACCCTCACCACGAGCCGATTCACTCATTAAACGAAGCTTATCGTCTCCTGGTATAGCAGTTGGATGGATTTGAATGAATTCACCGTTTGCATAATATGCACCTTGTTGGAATACGATTGAAGCCGCTGAACCAGTGTTAATAACTGAGTTTGTAGACTTACCGAAGATAATTCCAGGACCACCAGTCGCCATAATTACAGCGTCACCAGGGAAAGCCTTGATTTCCATGGATGATAGGTTTTGTGCAGTGATTCCGCGACATACTCCTGCGTCATCAAGAACCGCACCTAAGAACTCCCAGCCTTCGTATTTCGTTACAAGACCGCTAACTTCGTAACGACGAACTTGCTCATCTAAAGCATACAACAATTGTTGTCCTGTAGTAGCACCCGCGAATGCTGTACGGTGATGCTGTGTTCCACCAAAGCGACGGAAATCTAATAAACCTTCAGGTGTACGGTTGAACATTACCCCCATACGGTCAAGCATATGGATAATTGCAGGTGCAGCTTCACACATTGCTTTTACTGGTGGTTGATTTGCTAAGAAATCTCCACCATATACTGAATCGTCAAAGTGTTCCCAAGGCGAATCTCCTTCACCCTTTGTATTAACCGCACCGTTAATCCCACCTTGTGCACATACAGAGTGTGAGCGCTTAACAGGTACAAGAGAGAATAGATCTACTGGTTGTCCAGCTTCCGCAGCTTTAATGGTTGCCATTAGGCCAGCTAGACCACCACCAACTACGATGATTTTACCTTTACTCAACTTAATTCACTCCCTTTTTCCTAACACGTGTGCAGAAAATTTTCTGCCTGCTATGAATCAATAATTCTTATACGAAAGCAAAAATCGCTCTTAATCCAACGATAGATAATGCAACAAAGATACCTAAAGTCACATAAGTAGAAATTAATTGTGCACGTGGAGTAATAGTTAATCCCCAGCTTACAGCGAATGACCATAATCCATTTGCAAAGTGGAAAATTGCAGAAAGAACACCAATGATGTAGAACCAAAGCATGAATGGATTGCTTAAGATTTCCTCCATCATTTGGAAATTAACTTCCGCACCGAAAGCAGCTTGAATTCTAGTTTCCCAAACGTGCCATGCAAGGAAGATCAACGTAATTATTCCTGTTACACGTTGTAACAAGAACATCCAGTTTCTAAAGAAACCGAATCTACCCACATTGTTTTTTGCAGTGAAAGCAATATAAATCCCATAAATTGCATGATAAAGCAACGGCAAGAAGATAATGAAAATCTCCAATAATTCCCGAAAAGGCAACATTTCCATGAAATGAGCTGCTTTGTTAAAAGCCTCTGCCCCTCTTGTTGCAAAATGATTGACAACCAAATGCTGTATCAAGAATACCCCAACTGGAATAACTCCCAGTAAAGAATGTAGTCTGCGGTTAGCAAACTCACGATTTCCAGCCATTTTGTACCCCCCTTAATTAATTAAAATGTTTTAAGCAGTGACCTCATAACCCCCGTTAATCGCTCACATTGCAGAAAAATGTTGCTAATACTATATTGAAGATAGTTATAGCCGATACCAGTATAATGTTAAACAAACCATTAATACATGAAAAAAATACAAAACTTCTAAAATTTAATTCTTCATATTTCTACATTTTCTAACAATAATATGACATAAACATTTTACTCCTCTAAAAATGAAGCGTCAAGAAAACGGATACATAAATAATGCCAGAAAAATAAATTAATTGGATGAAAGTTGTCACTTTTTTCTTTCCAATTGTTGTAGAAACCAAACTAGGCTTCCTTTATAATATGGAATAGAAAAGAGGGGAAGTTCATGGAAAAAGAACTGCTTGAAGAAAAAAGTGAAATTATAACAACATCCACCGAACCTTACGTGCCCGTCTTTGGACAAGAAATATTACGCGAATTCGTTTTGCAGGAAATCCTCGGCAAAGAAGGCCCTCAGATCCTTTACTGGGCAGGAAAGCAACTGGCAAGAAAATTCCCTGTAGATGACTTTAACGAAATATTAAATTTCTTTACCCATGCTGGCTGGGGAGCTCTCACACTGAAGAAAGAAACAAAGCATGGACTGGAACTAGAACTTTCTGGCGAGGTATTAGCACGTAGATTCGAATTAAATGATGACTGCCATTTTCAATTAGAGGCTGGATTCCTAGCCCAACAAATTGAAATGCAAAAAAAACGTATGACTGAAACATTAGAAGAAAAGAAAAAAAAGCTTAATAAAGTTCTTTTCACCGTACAATGGGATAGTAAAGACATACTTGAATAAAAAAATGGGTTAAAATGATAGGCTGAATCCAATTTGGATTCAGCCTTTATTTTTGATCACTTATCCTTTTGTTGAGGTATTGGTAATCACATCTCGAAAGACCTTTTCACCTCGATTATGCTTTCACATCTGTCGTTTCACTTAATTGAAATGCTTCATGTAAACATTCTACAGCTTTTACCATCTTTTCGAATTCAACGACAGTAGAGACTTTAATTTCCGAAGTACTTACCATCTTAATGCCGATTCCATTATTGGCAAGTACGTCGAACATCTCTGCTGCAACCCCTGGATTTGAAACCATTCCAGAACCTACGATAGATACTTTTGCTAGACCGCTCTCTGTTTCAATAGACTCATACTGCAACTGTTCCTTATTCGCTGTCAGTACATCAATAGTATCCTTCAAATCATCTGACTTGATAGAGAAGCTTAGATTCATCTGTCCAGCTGATGTTGCACTTTGAATAATGATATCCACATTGATATGATTCTTTGCGAGTAATGTAAAGATGCTAGAAAGTGTCCCTACGATATGCGGTAATCCAATTAATGTGATTCTAGTAATTCCGTCTTCAAATGCAATCCCTCTGACAACCAAATTTTGTTCCATTGTAGCTTCCTCCTCAATTCTCGTTCCTTGTTCCATGACCATACTTGAACGTACCTCTAATGGTACAGAATAATTTTTTGCAAATTCAACGGCTCTTGGATGCAAGACACCTGCACCTAGATTGGCCAGTTCTAACATTTCATCATACGATACGCTTAATAACTTCCTAGCAGTCGAAACACACCTTGGATCGGTTGTAAATACCCCGGTTACATCAGTATAGATGTCGCAACGGTCTGCCTTAAGGATGGCAGCTAGTGCAACAGCGGTTGTGTCAGATCCACCTCGACCTAAGGTCGTAATCTCGCCTTCAACTGTAATTCCTTGGAAACCGGCCACTACCACGACTTTCCCAAGGGCTAGTTGTTCTTGAACTCTCTCTTTTTCAATATCTATGATTCTTGCATTTCCAAAAACACTCTCTGTTTTCATCCCAGCTTGCCATCCAGTATATGAAATTGCATCAATGCCAATATCGTGAAGGGCCATTGCCAATAAAGAGATTGTCACTTGTTCACCCGTAGTTAGAAGCATATCCATTTCCCTTTTGTTAGGGAACGCTGATATCTCCCGAGCCATGTCTACTAACACGTCTGTAGTTTTTCCCATTGCCGAAACGACTACCACTACGTCATTTCCTGCATTTTTTTCAGCCTGTACTCTTTTGGCTACATTACGGATTCGATCTACATTCCCAACTGATGTTCCACCAAACTTTTGAACGATTAGTCCCACAGATTTCTCCACCTTTATCTTTTTTGTCCAGAAAACGCAAAAAACAGCAATGAGAGATCTCATTGCTGTGAATACGCAAAAATACGCAGTACACAGTGAGATAGCTCTCCAAGAACAACATTCTTGACAATCCAGTAAATATTCAATACTGAACCAGTACAAGCAAAATATGAGTTTGCTTTACTTCGGCGATTTCCCCTTTCATAACCCTTCGTTGAAGCTCATCCTTCTCCAGGCATTACTATTGAAACTCGCACCTCTATCATCACTTTAACTTGTAAAGTAATTTTATTATTCAATTACGAAACATTATATCACGCGTTTTTGTACTCCGCAATGAATTTTGTATTTATCCTTCTGAAAGAGTTCGACGGATTTCTTCTGCAAGAGGCTTTGGAATTCCGATTTTAATAAACTCCTCTATTTCGGCTTCTTTCATTTTTTTAATAGACCCGAAATGTTTTAATAGTAATTTTCTACGTTTCTCCCCAACTCCAGGTATTTCATCCAGCTTGGAGGAAATGGCATTTTTACCGCGTAGTTGCCTATGGAACGTTATCGCGAATCTATGCACTTCATCTTGAATTCGTTGTAATAAATAAAATTCTTGGCTCCGTTTATCCAAGGATACCACTTCTAGTGGGTTTCCAATCAATAATTCAGATGTGCGATGCTTTTCATCTTTCACTAGTCCCGATAATGGAATATCAAGTCCTAGTTCGTTTTCAAGAACATCTCGGACAGCTTCGATATGCCCTTTTCCTCCATCGATGATAATTAAATCTGGGAGAGGAAGTCCTTCCTTTAAAACCCTAGAGTATCTTCTTCTAACAACTTCACGCATGGATTCATAATCATCAGGGCCTTTTACCGATTTGATTTTGTACTTTCTGTATTCTCTTTTCTCTGCTTTCCCATCTATAAACACGACCATTGCTGAAACTGGGTCGGTCCCTTGAATATTGGAATTGTCGAAAGCTTCAATGCGATGTGGCGTATAAATCCCTAGTTTTTCTCCTAGATTCTCCACAGCCTTAATTGTTCGTTCTTCATCCCTGTCAATCAATGAAAATTTCTCTTGGAGAGCAATATTTGCATTTTTGATGGCAAGCTTCAATAAATCCTTCTTTTGGCCCCGCTTTGGATAATGGGTTTTCACTTGTAATAACGCTTCGGCCATTTCTGCGTCCACTGTCTCTGGTAGAAGGATTTCCTTTGGTTTAAAGTGATTCGACATTTCATAAAACTGTCCGAGGAAGGTAAGGAACTCGTATTCCGCTTCATCGTAGATGGGAAACATCGAGACGTCCCTTTCAATCAGTTTTCCCTGTCTAATGAAGAAAACTTGTACACACATCCATCCTTTATCGACAGCATAGCCAAATACATCGCGATCTGTAAAGTCGGTCATCGTCATTTTTTGTTTTTCCATCGTTACTTCGATATGAGCTATTCGATCACGATACTCCTTCGCTCTTTCAAAATCGAGCACTTCCGCGGCAGCATGCATTTTGACCAATAAATCTTCCTTGATTTCCTTGTACCCACCGCCAAGGAATTTGGTGATATCTTCAACTATTTGCTTATATTGCTGTTCAGTTACTTCCTTGATGCAAGGAGCCAGACATTGATCAAGATGGTAGTATAAACAAACACGATCCGGAAGCGTATTACATTTCCGAAGTGGATAAATTCGGTCGAGTAGCTTCTTCGTTTCATTGGCCGCAAAAACATTGGGATAAGGACCAAAGTACTTTCCTTTGCCTTTTTTGACCTTCCTCGTCGTGATCAGTCTTGGGTGACGTTCATTCGTCAAATGGATGAACGGATAGGTCTTATCATCCTTCAGCATGACATTATATTTTGGATTATGCTTTTTGATTAAATTCAACTCAAGAATCAGTGCTTCCATATCAGAAGAGGTAACGATGTACTCAAAATCCTCAATTTCATTCACGAGCCGGAACGTCTTTCCATCATGGGAACCTGTAAAATATGATCGTACACGGTTCTTCAATATTTTTGCTTTTCCCACATAAATAATGGTTCCTTGACGATCCTTCATCAAATAACAGCCCGGTTGGTCAGGTAGGATGGCTAGCTTATCTTTAATTCTTGCGTTCATTTACAGTTTCCCCCTTCCATTCATAAAGTTCTATGGAAGCATATACAGGATCAAATAAAGGATTCGAATGAAAGCTTTTTACTTTCACAAAATCATTCTCAACAGCACCTTGTGCTATAAATCCTTCTTTCACTCTGTTTGTTATATAAATCTGTTTATTCTTTGCATATGTTATGTCCTCTAAAAATTGAGTATAGGTGAGAATTCTTTTATGCTCAAATGGACTCTTGATATACTCAAATACTCTTGTTTCTTCCCATGTATATAGAATAAAGGGATTGTCGGCGACAGACAAGTCATTAGCCAACTGATAAACTGCAGGTGTTTGTTGATATTGCTCTTTAAGTAAATTGACTCCTATGAATACTTGGGCAAGTAGGAAAACGATAAATATCATTGTAATACTGATCTTATTATTTTTCAGAAGCCATATTCCCATATAAAGACATGCAAGCAATATCAAAGGTAAAATATGCCTTGGTTTGTCGATATTCTGGCCAAACCACGCCCATAGGAAATATGCAGCCATCATTATTAGAAGCATAGGGTGCAAAAAAAGTTTCCTGTTAAAAATAATCTGAAAACCAAGATAAACAAGGATGAAACCTCCAATGACCATCAGAAAATAGGATTTTGAAAATAAACCCGTCCAAAAAACATTTGTAAAGAGTAATGTCATTCCCCTGCTTAGTGTAGAGGTATTTTCTGAAAAGCTTGTCCCACCCCATTCATTAAAATGCCCATCTGAAAAGCCATTGGCAATCTGAATGAAGGTTTCCCACCCTCCAACATTGGAAGCTAAAGCAGATACCCAAAGAAACTGGAAGACAACTGCGATCACTGATTCTTTTATAACTGTTATCCATCCTCCCTTGGCGCTCTTTATGGTGTTCCACCACATAAACAAAATTCCTACACCCAATAGTAGGTACGAAAATCGAATACCGAGGAGGACACTAAAAAGGAAAAGGGGCAATAGCCTTATAGAAAACCTATTTTTTTTGATTGCGAGTTTCAGACTCCATATATACCATGCAAGTACTGCGACTGCAGCACCTTCAGACATGGGCTGGACACCCATAATTATTAAGTAACTAATCGAATGGACGAACGCTGTCAAAAGGAGGCTATTTTCTTTTGATAAATATTCCCTGGCAAACAAATAAATCGGAATAATGGTTGATAACATCAAGAAACTGTTGAAATAACTTAGTGCAAGTTGAGGTGTTTCAGCAAAATTTGAAAATAGCATTCCACCTAAAATAAAATACGGGTACCCTGGAAAATGAGGTTGCATTTGCAGCAAGTCAAACTGGACAACTCCAAGGGCAAAATCCACCATATCCCACGTAGCAGCATATTTGTACGCATAAACAAATTTCAAAGAAGTGATATATAAAAGAATGAGGCAAGAAAAAACAGAAATAATGATGTTTTTAAATCGACTCATAGGTAAAAAAAACCTTCTAGCGGTGTTAAACACTCGTTCCACTCCCTATTTAACTCGAACCTTTTTATGGAAAAAATTTAAAAGTAATGATTATTCATTCATAAATGAATCAGTTACTATAAGGCCATTATTGCCAATGAAAGAAAACCTCGCAAGTAAAATAAAAGACTCGCTCCAATATGAAGCGGGTCTTTTGTATGCCTGTTAATTAGGTTTCGAATTAAGGTTTCCAATCCGTTTACGGAAGGATAAAGTCAATTTGTCATGCTTGATTAACCACATCCAGAAAAAGACGAATCCGAAGTAACCCCAATATCCTAAAATTTGTTCGATGGTTGGATTGTGACTATATCCAAACATAGCTGCCATGAACAATCCAACTTGACCTGATATAAGGACATCATCACCAGTATCCCTTTGATAATGTAACTCATCGGCGTAGTGTTCTGGAAGGATGTGTACAATATTATACACTTCTGCCGGTTTTCCTTCAGCTGTAGTGTACATGGATCCCATTAATCCTAAATCTTGTAGGATTCCTATCCCTTGTACTAAAAGTCCGGCAGCAATGAACATAATAAGTAGTCCGGTAATATTGAAGAAAGCCTTCAATGAAATCTTCATCGTACCTGAGAAGAAAAGATAACCAATCATCAATGCTAGTAATAATCCACTTAGGGCACCGTAGCTAGTAAATACCTTCGTAACGTCTCCGCCACTAATTGCAGCAAAGAAAAATACAGTTTCCACTCCTTCACGAACCACGATTAAATATGAGTGGATAATCATGGCTGATACACTTCCTGCTGTTAAAGCAGCCTGAATTTTCTTTTGCATCTCGCCTGTCACATCTTTAGATTGCTTTTTCATCCAATGAACCATATGAGTCAAAAGAAAAACGGAGGCAAACATAATGGAAACCTTCAAATACACTTCTGATCCAAAGCTTGCAAAGCCAGTGAAAACTACTTGGAAGACAAGAGCAACAAGAAAGCTACTAATCAATGCGAGTAGAACACCTAAGTAGACCCATTTTTTATATTTATCTGCGCTCATTCTTGTCAAATAACTTAAAATCAAACCTACAATCAATATAGCCTCAAGAGATTCGCGCAATGTAATCAAAAATGCCTGAAAGTCCATCTCTCAATACTCCCCCTAACTACCTTTTACATCTATTTCTTTTTCCTTAATTTATTGCTGGCGATAATTAGCAAGAAACCTACAATAAGTATGATAGAAAACCATAGCCAAAACGATGAATTACCTTCTTCATCCCCTTGATTCAAAAAGTTTAAATTCTCTTCTGTCAAATGACTTTTATCTTTTTCTACTTCCGAAACAATCGGAAACGCTGGTGCCAGCTCACTGTTGATAAAGGCTACATTATTGTCAAAGGCATCTTTATCGTTATTCTTACTTCCAATCCCAAATAGCCCAGGGTTACCAAGTGCTTTCAACGCATCATCAAAAGCTTTATAAATTGCATCTACCGATTCTTGGTCCTTATTTTCCGCAAGGATTGGATCCAAGACTGTAAATGTCCCTCTTGCCTTAGCCAGTAGGAGTTTAGCTTGGCCGTAATCCTCAAACTGTTCCTGAGCAAAATGAAGGCGCCGCTCAACATTTAGTCTCAAGGCTGCTTGATAGCTTCTAAGAACGAGTTCTGAATCTTTCTTTTCAAACCCTTTTTCAATATCAACTTTTGCTTTTTTAAAATATAAGTCAAATTCTTTCTGGTATGTGTCATAGACTTTTCTTGCATTCGTCCAGTCGTCTGCAGAAAGATATTTATGTAATTCCTTATATGCTTCCGCAAGTTTCTCTTCGCCAGGAT
>NZ_QBBX01000003.1:0-29240 GCF_003073175.1 Peribacillus acanthi | reverse complement strand
ACCGTAAGAATAAGCTGATCCTTTTGATGCTGAAAACGAAAACATTATGAACAAAGCCATCAAAAAAATAAAACTTCTTTTCATAGTAATGCCGCCTCCATTATTAATGATAATGATTATCAATATCTATGTCAATGACAGATTTGTTACGATTGCAGACTTTGCCTAATTGCTTCCCTTTTGATGACCTTTTTTACTGGTCTTCTAAGCTCTTTTACTATTGCAGGCACAACTTTTGATAGGTATCCCCGAAATGTTATGAAGGACTCACCGGTTGTCCTTACTTTGTAGGAAATAGGAATTTCTTTTACCCTAAAGCCTTTTCTCACTAAGTTTAGCGTTAATACTTGTGCATAGTTGTAATCATGGACAATTTCCGCATGCTCCATAGCTAGTCTTGAGAATCCCCTCAAACCAGATTGCCCGTCATAAATCCAGCGTCTCAATATCAAGCTTTGTAAGAAGGTAAAGATATAATTACCTATCCTTCTATGAAACTTCATCCCTCTCACTCGGTTCATAAAACGGGAACCCATAGTATACTCTGCTTCCCCGTCCAGAATTGGCTTTATTATGTCAGGAATTTGTTCAGGCGGATACTCACGGTCTGCGTCAATCATTACTCCAATGTCTGCGCCGAGCCTAACACTCTCTTGGAGCCCCTTTCTCACTGCAGCGCCTAAACCCATATTGTTCTCAGAACTCCAGATATAATCGGCTCCAGCTTCTTTTGCTACTTTCACCGTTTGGTCGGTAGAACCATCATTGATTACTAAAACCTTCACCTCAAGAAGGGGATTAAATTCCCTTGGGATGGCACGAATGACATCCCCTATGGAATCTTCCTCATTGAGCGCAGGCAGAAAAACAATTAACTTCCGCTTACTCATGGTGTTTACTCTCCCTTTTAATAAATGCTTCCTTTAATACCTTACCTCTGCTGTGACTAGGAAAAGGAGCACCTAGCAAATAGGCAATCGTCGGTGCCAGAGAAACCAAACTATGTCGTTCCTCTACTTTTTTCCCTTTCTCAATGGTCGGACCATGCAAAAAGAATGGTACAAACCTTTCACCTTCATCCAAATGTCCGTGACCTCCGATTCCATCTGCTTGTCCATGGTCCGCGCAAACAACGATTGTCGCATTTTCTAGTTTTCCTTCTTCTCGCAACCAATCTACATATTCTTTAAGCAATGCATCCGCTTCTTCAATTTTCTCGATATACTCGTCATATAACACTCCGCGACTATGCCCGATTTGGTCTGTCCCTATCAGCTGGACGATCATCAAATCTGGATCTTGTTGCTTCATGATATGCTTGGCTCTTTCAATAATGTTCCGGTCAGCTTCATCCTTATGCATTACTGCTGTTACTGTTTCAACATCTTCTCCCATCGAATCAACAAGATGGGCAATACCTAACAATCGACCTTTTTTCCCTACTTTTCTCAGCGAATCAAAAATGCTTTCAACCTTAATTCCTAATTTCCAAACCATATTGGATGTAATTCCATGTTCAAATGGATAGGTACCCGTAAACATGGAAGTGAAGCAAACCACCGTCCTTGCTGGATAAACCGTTTCCATATTAGTGTATTCCGTTCCATTTTCCTTTAAATAGTCCAGAAATGGAGTTTTGGCTTCATAAAAACGCTCTTTCCTCATGCCATCAATGACCAGCACAATTACTTTTTGATTGATAGCCTCGCTGTTTGCCTCACTTTTATCGGTATATTGCCCATAAACAGGTGGTTTCCAATCAAATAAATACCGATGTAGAATCATCGAAAACATAAATAACCCAATATAAAAGATTAAGATAGGCGTATAGTCAATGGAAACACCTTGTTCTACTTGAGCTCTGGTCATTTCCCAGAAGGATAGTACAAGTAAAAATTTCGGTAGCTGTTCTTGCGCATTTCCGCTAGTAGAATCACTATTCTTCAATACCAACTTCCAGAAGCGGGTAAAGTTAAACCAATCCGTCCCTATTCGCAAATGATAATAAATGGTTCCCCAGAAAAAAATCGTGAAGAAAAAGTATAAACCTAAGGAAAGCGATAAAAGGGGTAAGGAATAGCTATTCCAAACCATAAGAAAAATAATGAATGGTACCCATAGATAATTTCTTAAAAACAATGGAAAATCAAAAATAAAAAATAATATTAATAGGGGTAAAATAAATAAAAACGAATATAATAGCGATTCCCAAAAGAACAGGGAACTCCATGAGCTTACATGAAATAGCAACATGGTACCTATGGTGAAGATGGGTGTGAAGGGTTTTCCTTCATTTAAAAGATTCCAACACCTTGCCGCTACTTTTTCAAATTTCGAAGCACTTTTCAACCTTTTGACCTCCTAATAATGATCAGTTTCATGTATTTCTCATCCTTGTGTTGTTGACTTTTTGAATAAATTCTTAAAGGACAACGGGTATATTAACCAGGCATAAATTCCAACAACAAAAGAAAATAGAAATTTAAAGGCATGGCTAATCAGTGCAGCATGAACACTAGTTTCCATGTCTATACCTACAGATCGAAGCGCGAGTCCCATCGTTGTTTCATAGGTCGCTAAACCTCCAGGTGTAATTTGAAATATTTGACCCATAATGGTGATACTGTTTACCCAAATACTATTAACAAATGAAAGATTATACGTGGTGTTGAGTAAGATTCCCCAGATTACCGTAGCTTCCAATACCCAACTCATTAGAATAAGTAAAAATGATACTAGACTAGTTTGTACCATGATTTTTTTCATTTCAAAAAAGAGTTTATATATGCGTGTAGGAAACAAACGATATAGTAAAATCATACCTATTACCACTAGTATGGAGAGTAGAAAAATGGTTTTCACTGGAATCTCAAATGTCAAATCTAAGAGGAAGACACCAATAAAAGATAAGGCTATTAAACAAATTAAATCTAACATCCTCATCCATACGACAGTGTTTAAGCTAACTCCATAAGGCACTTCATCCTTTGATGTAATAACATGTGCCCTAACAAAATCCCCTAATTTCAATGGTGATAGATGATTAGTCAATAAATTATAAAATAATCCTATTAAACAAGTATGGAGGCTAACTGATTTGGGTAAAACGCTCTTCCATGCAACAGCCTTAAAATAAAAAGATAACCAATAAAGAAAAAAAATTACTAGAAGTATATGAGGCTTCTCGAATAGACTATTAATCATCGAACTTAATTCATTCATTGATAAATATGTACTGATTAATACGATACCGATAGCACAAAGAATGATAGATACAGTTATTTTTATTACTCTATAGAGAATTTTTTTGTTTAGCCCATTCAACTGTCCTTTTCAACCCTTCCTGAAATGTAAAAATAGGACTAAAACCAAGTAGTGTTTTTGCCTTTGTGATATCAGCCCAAGTGGCACCAACATCCCCCACACGATGAGATTCTCTCTTTACCTGCATTGATGGAAAAATTTCATTCAAATAGAAGATTAATTCTTCCATGGATGTAGGCTTGCCAGCACCTATGTTAAACACTTCATTTTTTCCATTTCGTATTAAGGCTAAATATATTCCATTTACTATATCCTCTACGTAAGTAAAGTCTCTAGATTGCCCCTCACCATAAATCGTGATCGATTTCCCTTGTATTAGCCTCTCAATGAATTTGCCAATCGCCATATCCGGACGCCCAGAAGGACCAAAAACGGTGAAAAAACGTAAGATTGTAAGCTGGAATCCATATATATGGCTATATGCATGACAAAAAGCTTCAGCAGCTGTTTTTGAAGCCGCATAAGGTGAAATTACCTTTCCATTTGCTAGATCTTCTGAAACAGGCCTATTCATTTGCTCTCCATACACTGAAGATGAAGAAGCGAAGACAACATGTTTACAGCCTGAAATGCCAGCTGATTTTAGAACATTTACAGACATGGAAATATTAGCTTCTATGTATGCATGTGGATTTTCAATAGAATAGGATACTCCTGGTAGTGCAGCTAAGTGTATGACAGCATCAGGCTTGATTTTTTTAAAAAGCTCTTGCACTTCCTGTTCCTGTAATAAATCTTGTCTAATAAATGTAAAGTTTTCATGAGTCCCAATACTATATAATTGGTCCAATTTCTGATTTTCACTATAATAGCTATCTAAGTTATCTATAATAAAGACTTCATGACTTTCCTTTAGAAGTTTTTTTACGGTGTGGTGCCCAATAAATCCTGCTCCACCTGTTACTAACACCTTCAAATACCCTACCTCCTCACTTTCTTCGTAAATTTTATCATAACCCATGTTTATATTATTTAGTAAATACATAAAAGCCGCGTATTACAGCGGCTTCTAATTTATTGAACTATGATTTACAATCCTGCTAATACCGAAAGGACTGCTTCACTAGCGGATTTAGCTTCTTCTGGGTTATTTTCACTTACAGCATTGAACCATTGCTCAGCTTGTGCGAAAGCTTCATTTGCTTTCTCTTCTCCAAGCTTGCTTTGAATATTCAATTCTAACATTTTCATGAACATATTTGCTTCCAATGCTTCCACTTTTGCTTCAGCAATTTTTCCAGCACTTGCTGCTGCATTCACTTTTTCATGGTAGCCTTTAATTTTACCGTTAATTGCTTTTGTGAATAAAGAATTTACTTCTTCTGCATTAATTGCTTTCACTTGTGTTTGATCAAGCGCAAACAATTGGTCTAGCTTCATTGCTGCAGCTTCATCCCCACCTGAAAGAGAACCTTTGATTGCCTGGAAGAATCCCCAAGCCTCTGCTTGCATTTGTTTAAGTTCTTCCTCTGTCTTTCCTTCTGTTACACCCTGAGCGATTTTTTCACCATAAGAGTTAGCTGCAAGGTAGTAACTTTTATAAATGGATTTGTCAGTTAATTGGATGTATAAGTCAAAGTCTTCTGGTTTGTTGTTTGTAAGTGCTTCTTCTTGAGCAGCTAAGCCTGCATTAATGTTCTCCACCATGCTTGCTTCACCTGTTAATTGGTAATACTCATCACGCTTTGTAGCTGTAGGAATAAAGACTTCAGTAGATAGGTGCTTAATTTCTTCGAAAGCTGCAGTTGCCGCTTCAACGTCACCCTCAGCTAACTTTGCCGCTGCATCTTTTTGAAGGGTTTTTTGTTTTTGATAGAAGTAAGATTGAACTGATTTATCAAACAGCTGACGTGCAAGATGTTGGTCTAATTCGCCAGACTTCCCTGAGTTCAATGCTACTTCTGTAGCCTGTTGAAACTCACTGCTTACCTCATTGATTGGATTTTTTAATTCTGAAGAATACTTCTCGATTGCCATATCCCAATCAACTGGTTGGTTTTCTTTCATTTTTTCTAATTCTTGCTTAATCGCTAAATATGCGCCAACTTCTTTGGCACTGCTTGTAGCATTAATATCGAAAGCCACTTTTTCTTCAGCTTTAGATTCTTCTTTTGTTGTTTCCTGTTTCGTTTCTTCCTTCTTCTCTACCTCATCTGAACTGTTACATCCAGTTAATACGGCCGCAGAGAATAAGAAACCTGCAAATATTTTAGTTAACTCTCTCTTTTTCATGTATGTATCCCCCTGTTATAACTAACTGAAAATGATTTTCATTCACAATCGTTATTATAGAGAGAATGATTCTCAGTGTCAATACTAATTGTGTAATTAATAAATGTGAATTTTCTCAGGATCTTTTCGTATAAAATGCGGTTATTAACCTAAATCTTTTGTTTTCCGTTCAAGGCACTTGCTTTCCTATCCTTCCCGGAGAAGTCCAATGCCTCCACTACAGTCAACTCATATACTATAAGTTAATTACACTAAAACCAACAAACGATAAAATGCATCTCCTTAAAAAGTAAAAAGGATGATTCAAATATCCTATGAACGGATACTGAATCACCCTTTGAGTTAATTTATTAGATTAAGCGTGTTTATTTAAAAGGTTAGCTAAAGATTCTTTCGGTTGGAAGCCTACTACTTTATCAACTACTTCTCCGTTCTTCAAAACAAGAAGAGTCGGGATGCTCATAACGCCAAATTTACCAGCTGTTTCTTGGTTTTCATCAACGTCAACCTTAACGATTTTAGCTTTGTCACCCATTTCAGTGTCTAGCTCTTCAAGTACTGGAGCGATCATTTTACAAGGTCCACACCAAGGTGCCCAGAAGTCAACCAATACTAAGCCTTCGCTTGTTTCATTTGTAAAAGTTTGGTCAGTTGCATTAACGATTGCCATAAGAAAAATCCTCCTAAAAATAAATACTTTAAACTACAGACAGTATAACACTGTAGCCAAAAACTATGCTAATAATTTGTCTCGATTCATTTTATGCAACGCATCATACAAAAACCCGACAAATATTTTTGCCGGGTTACATAAAAATATTAAGCGTTCACTTTTAGCTTTCTAAATTCTTCAGTCAGCATTGGTACTACCTCGAATAGGTCTCCTACGATACCGTAGTCAGCTACTTTGAAGATGTTAGCTTCAGGATCTTTGTTGATTGCAACAATAACCTTAGAGTTAGACATTCCTGCTAAATGCTGAATAGCTCCAGAAATACCACAAGCAATATATAAGTCAGGAGTTACTACTTTACCAGTTTGGCCGATTTGTAGAGAGTAATCGCAATAATCAGCATCACAAGCTCCACGTGATGCACCTACAGCTCCTCCTAGTACATTTGCAAGTTCTTTTAATGGATTGAATCCATCTTCACTCTTCACTCCGCGTCCACCTGCAACAACCACTTTTGCTTCGGAAAGGTCTACACCTTCACTAGCTTTACGCACCACTTCTTTAATAATGGCACGTAGGTCCTTAATCTCAACTGATAATGATGAAACATCCCCTGTGCGAGAAGCATCTTTTTCAAGTGGAGTGATATTGTTAGGACGAATCGTCGCAAAAATAAGTCCATCTGTTACAATTTTCTTTTCAAACGCTTTACCTGAATAGATTGGGCGAGTGAAGACTAGGTTTCCGCCTTGCTCTTCGATAGCCGTTACGTCTGAAATTAAGCCAGAGCTTAATTTCCCAGCTAAACGCGGTGCCAAATCCTTACCTAACGCAGTATGCCCAAGGATGATGCCTTCTGGCTTCTCGGCTTCTACTACTGCTAGGAAAGCTTGTGAAAAACCGTCAGAAGTATAGTTTTGAAGTTTTTCATCTTCAACTGTAACAACTCGATCTGCTCCATATTGTACAAGCTCATTGGCTACATTAGACACTCCACTACCAATTAATACACCTACTACTTCACCATTTTCAGAAGCTAACTTTGCAGCAGCAATCGCTTCAAAAGATACGTTACGAAGGGAGTTATCGCGAACCTCACCTAGTACGAGAATTTTTCTAGCCATTTATATTACCTCCTGTACTTGTCGTTAGAATTTTATGAATTAGATTACCTTTGCTTCAGTATGTAGAAGCTTGACCAATTCTTGTACTTGATCTTTGATTTCTCCATCAAGGATTCTACCAGCTGCTTTTTGAGGTGGCAGGTATACTTCAATTGTTTTTGTTTTCGCTTCTACATCATCTTCTTCTAAATCAAGATCATCAAGTTCCAACTCGTCTAAAGGTTTCTTCTTAGCCTTCATGATTCCAGGTAGGGAAGGATAACGCGGCTCATTCAAGCCTTGTTGAGCTGTTACCAATAGAGGTAAAGAAGTTTCAATCACTTCAGAATCCCCTTCTACGTCACGAACTACTGTAGCTGTTTTCCCATCAATATCTAGCTTCGTAATCGTAGTGATATATGGGATGTTCAATAGCTCTGCTACTCGTGGACCGACTTGACCAGAACCGCCATCAATAGCGACGTTACCAGCTAAAATCAAATCTGCATTCTTATCCTTTAAATATTCACCAAGGATTTTTGCAGTCGTGAATTGATCTCCTGCTTCCACATCGTCCTCAATATTGATTAATACAGCTTTGTCAGCTCCCATAGCTAAAGCTGTACGCAGTTGTTTTTCTGCTTCCTCATTGCCAACTGTTACAACTGTAACTTCTCCTCCAAATGCATCACGCTTTTGGATTGCTTCCTCAACAGCATACTCATCGTATGGATTGATAATGAATTCAGCACCGTCTTCGTTAATTCGACCACCGGATAAAGTGATTTTTTCTTCCGTATCGAAAGTTCTTTTTAATAATACATAAATGTTCATGTAGTTCCCTCCCATTTTGTACGGTATTTTAGAAGATTTTGAATATTTAAGGCAAAAAAATTATTTACCTACAAATTGTGGTTCTCTTTTTTCAATAAAAGCACCAATGCCCTCTTTGGCATCCTCAGAAACAAAAACATGTCCAAAGACAGCTGCTTCTTTGTCTACCCCTTTGTAATAATTTTCATGTTTCGTAAAATTCAATAATTCAATCGCTGCTTTTAATGCAACTGGGCTTTTCTTGGCGATTGCCGTGGCTAGCTCCTTTGCCTTACCAGGAAGTTCTTCTTCACTGTAGGCATGGTTTGCTAACCCGTATTGGACTGCTTCCACACCAGTGATTGGTTGTGATGTAAACAGCATTTCTGCAGCTTTTGGCATCCCTACATAACGAGGTAAGCGCTGTGAGCCTGCAAACCCCGGAACTAAACCTAATTGGAGTTCAGGAAGACCAAGCTTGGCTTTTTCTGTTACTAATCGGATATGGCAAGACATAGCTAACTCCAATCCTCCGCCTAACGCAGCGCCATGAATAGCAGCTATGACTGGTTTTGGAAATTGTTCGATTCTTTCAAAGAAATCTTGTCCGAGTTTAGCAAGTCTGGAGAATTCCTCACCTGTTTCAATCGATGTGAACTCCTTAATGTCCGCTCCTGCTGAGAAGAATTTCCCTTCACCTTGAAGAAGAATAACCCTTACCTCATCATTGGATTCAAGTCCGTCAAATACGGATGAAAGCTCTTTCAAAACATGAGACGACAAAGCATTTGCCGGTGGTCTTTCTAAACTGATAAAGGCAACTTTGTCTTCTATTGCGACCTTGACGAATTCCATGACAATCCCCCTTATTACTAGCCTAGTAAACTACTACCCTTATTAGTATAAAAGTTTTTTCGATATATTACAAAAATATTTATCAAAAAAGGCAGAATAATCTGCCCTTTTTTATTCAGGTTTATGACCGCATCCATGTACAAGCAGTTTATGTACTTCTGGGGCCAAGTCTACTAAGTTATATTTTTGGTCATTCATAACCCATGTTGTGACAGATTCATCTATGGTTCCGAAAATCATTTGTCTACCTAGACGGTAATTTAAATCAGCTCTTAACTCATTTTTTTCAATGCCATCTTTTAAAATCTGCTCTACAAGCTTTAAATAACCCTTCAACACTTCATTGATTTTATGTCTAAGTTCCTTATTAGATTGCCTGATCTCAAGTTGTGTCACTATTGCAAGATGTGGATCAGCAGAAAGCATACTGAAATGTTTCTCAACCAGTACATAAAGCTTTTGTGAAGTTGTTGAAACATTTTTTATTTCTTCTTCTATTTTTTCTACAAAGTATCCCATTTTATCTTGAAATAGTGAAATTAGTATATCTTCTTTATTTTTAAAATAAAGATAGATGGTTCCATCCGCAACTCCAGCTTGCTTAGCAATCTTTGAAACTTGTGCTTGGTGATAACCATGTTCAGCAATGACTATAACGGCAGCATCAATGATTTGTTTATATTTCGGTCGATTCTTTTTCAAAAAACTCTTCCCCTTTCAGAGAAATGAATGGTTTATCACTCATTTTACTGAATGAATACTCATTCATATTTTTATAATAGAATGTTGTCATTTCTCTGTCAAGAAAATTCGATAAAATTAATTATAAACCATTTCAAATCTATCATCATTGGATGCGCTTGTCCAATATAGTCAGCAGAAAACCCGCCAATTGGCGAGCCCCTTTAGGACTTGTAATGTTCAAACTACGCTTGCTTTTTTTCTTCAGATAATTTGCTTCTCTCTTCTTCCACTAATGCTCTTCGTAGGATTTTTCCAACAGCTGTTTTTGGTAGCTCTTTTCTAATTTCGTAATATCTTGGAACTTTAAAAGCAGCTAAATGCTTACGAGCAAAAGTATTTAATTCTTCTTCTGTTACATTTCTTCCTTCTTTTAGAACAATATATGCTTTTACTGTTTCACCTCTATAAGGGTCAGGAATACCTGCGACAACTACCTCTTGAACTGCTTCATGCTCATACAAGACTTCTTCCACTTCTCTTGGATAAATATTAAAGCCTCCAGCGATAATCATATCTTTTTTACGATCTACAATAAAGAAATATCCTTCTTCATTCACATAACCAAGATCACCAGTTAAGAAGTATCCGTTTTTAAAAGTCATGGCTGTATCTTCTGGACGGTTCCAATATCCTTTCATGACTTGTGGACCTTTAATTCCAACCTCTCCTATTTCATTAGGACCTAATGGTTCACCTGTCTCAAACGATAAAATGGCTGCATCTGTGTCTGGCCATGGAACTCCAATACTTCCCTTAACACGTGGACGATCCCATAGAAAATTGGCATGTGTGACTGGAGAAGTTTCGGTTAAACCGTAACCTTCTACTACTTTTCCACCCGTAACTCTTTCAAAGTTTTCTTGCACTTCCACTGGAAGAGGCGCCGATCCACTGATGCACGAATCAATTGAGGATAGGTCATATTTTTGGATATCAGGATGATTTAGTAAAGCAATATAAATGGTAGGTGCACCTGGGAACAGTGTAGGGCGTTGTTTATCGATCGTCTTCAAAGTTGTTTCGGCGTCGAATTTAGGTAAAAGAATCATCTTATAGCCTTCCATAATGGATAGAATCATAACTGCTGTCATTCCGTACACATGGAAAAATGGCAGGATTCCTAAAACACTTTCTTCCCCTTTTTTACATTTATACATCCAAGCCGTACACATTTTCGTATTGGCAATAAGATTCTTATGTGTCAACATAACACCCTTAGGAAATCCTGTCGTCCCACCTGTGTATTGAAGAATGGCAATATCCTCTTCAAAGTCAAATTCATAGGGTATCTCATTAGCAGTTGATTGTTTCAGAATTTCAGTTAATAAATGATGATTACCATAATGCTCTACCTTCACTGAAATGCCTAGCTGTTTTTTCTGAATGAAAGGGTAAATCAAATTCTTAGGGAATGGTAGATAATCTTTGATAGCGGTTACAATAATATGCTCTAGTTTCGTATTGGGCATTACTTTTGAAACTCTTGGGAATAATGCGTCCATAGTGATGATGACCTTTGCTCCCGAATCTTGCATTTGGTACTCCAATTCTCGTTCCATGTATAGTGGATTCGTCTGAACAACTACTCCACCAGCCAAAAGAACTCCAAAAAAAGAAATTACAGAAGAAGGCATATTTGGTAGCATAATCGCCACTCGGTCACCTTTTTCGACACCTAGTTTTTTTAAGTAATTAGCGAGCTTTAGAGACGCGTCATACACTTCTTGGAAAGTGTGTTCTTTACCCAAAAAATGAATCGATGTTTTATTCGGATAAAGTTGTGCTACTTCCTTAAGTAGACTTTGTATTGGCTTGTTTTCGTATGTCAAAGTTGGAGGTATTTCAGCAGGATAATTTTTCAGCCAAACTTTTTCAACCATTTCATTCCCTCCTTAAATATATTTAATTTTCTAACTTTTCTATCTTATTATAATATAGTGTACTTTTAGTGACAATTAGAAGGTTAGTTCCATTGTCATGTTTTTTTATTAAACCCTTTCATTACCATCGTATTCTATAGGTGAAAATTTCAGAATCAACTTTGGGGTTGGTTATAAACTATGGACAGGAAGTTTTAGCACAATTTTATTACCCAGTACAAAACAAAAGTGCAAGCACCTTGGTCAGCCCCGACAAGCAAAAGACGAGCCGTGAGAAGTTGGGTTTTTACGTACCTCCAAGCCGACTAAGTCGCCACACCCTATGGCAACGTCGGCACTTGTACATCTTGCACATCAGGGCTAGGCTTTGTAGATAGATGTGGACAAAGTCCTAAATTTCTAAACAACAAAAAAACGGATAGAGAGTATCCCTATCCGTTCGTTTTAAGCAATTATGAAATTAAGTAAAGAACATCATGTAGATGATTCCAATCGCTACAAATCCGCCACAACAGACAAATAGGACTTTTGCTAGTTTTTCCACATTCCCTCTCCTTTACGAAATACCCGCTCCAATGACATATGATAATCCTACAGAAATGGATAAAGAAATAAAACCAACTGCGCGATTATCCTTTTCGATTTCTTCATCTATTTTAAAACTTGGAGTCAAAAATTCATAGATGAAATATCCTGCCAAAAGAAGGATAAAGCCAAAGATTCCCCAACTTACCATGTCAATCAAAGAATCATGTTGCGTGATAGAATGTCTAAAAATATTGGCGATCCCGAAAATTTTACCGCCAGTGGCCATAGCAACGGAAAGATTCCCTTTTTTGATTTCTTCCCAGTTTCGATATTTTGTGACCAATTCAAATAAAGCCAGAAATACAAACGCACACAAAATCACGACACTAAAATAGGCGGATATTTGGATAAATTCATTCTCCCAAAAAGAATTCATAACAATCTCCTACTTTACTTAAATTCTACCACGGTCACACCAGTGCCACCTTCACCTGCATCACCGAATCTTATTCGCTTAACAGAGCGGTGATTTTTCAAGTATTCTTGAACACCTTGCCTTAATGCCCCAGTTCCTTTACCGTGAATAATTGATACTCTTGGATATCCTGCAAGCAAGGCATCATCGATGTATTTTTCCACACGCACAAGGGCATCTTCAAATCTTTCGCCACGTAAGTCTAATTCTAGATTAACATGGAAATCTCTTCCACGAACTGTGGCAAGTGGCTTTGTCTCCACTTGTTTAGGGCGGCTTATATACTCAAGATCTCTTTCTTTTACCTTCATTTTCAATATGCCAATCTGGACGTTCCATTCATCGGTCGTCGCTTTTTCAATCAAATGCCCTTTTTGTCCGAACGTCAGCACTTTGACTTCATCGCCAGGCTGTAATTCCCTCTTCGTTTGCTGAATGACAGTCTTCTTTTTCTTAGAGATTTTAGGTACGGCTTCTTCCATACGTTTACGTGCTTCAATTAGTTCATGTTCCTTCACTTCGGCATTCTTCTGTATGCGTAGTTCACGTAGTTCTCTTATAATCTGCTCTGCTTCAGCTTTAGCTTTTTCAACGAGGCGTTGTGCATCGATTTCAGCTTTTTCCAGTAGCGCATCTTTTTGTTCGTAATACTCCATCATTTGTTTTTGTAAATCTTTATGGAGCATTTCTGAGGTTTTTAAGAATTCATTAGCTTCTTCCCTAGCTTCTTCAGCCTGTTTCCTGCTTTTTTCTAATGAGGCAATCATATTTTCTACTTTATTCGTTTCGTCACCAATATAGCCGCGTGCATTTTCGATTACGGAATCCTCTAGGCCTAAGCGCTTTGAAATTTCAAAGGCATTACTTCTACCTGGTACTCCAATCAACAGTTTATAAGTAGGGCTCAAGGTTTCGACATTGAATTCTACGCTTGCATTTACTACACCCTCTCGATTGTATCCATAGGCTTTCAGTTCTGGATAGTGGGTAGTCGCAATGATGCGTGCTCCACGCCCATATACCTCGTCAAGGATTGAAATGGCAAGTGCAGCCCCTTCTTGTGGATCTGTCCCAGCACCCAATTCATCAAACAAGACCAAACTTTCATGGTCAACCTTCTTTAAGATGTCCACGATGTTTACCATATGAGAAGAAAAAGTACTCAAGCTTTGTTCAATCGATTGTTCGTCACCGATATCCGCATATACTGATTGGAAGACAGCTGTTTCAGATCCATCCAAGGCAGGAATCTGTAAACCAGCCTGAGCCATTAACGTCAAAAGGCCTACCGTTTTTAAGGTAACGGTTTTACCACCAGTATTGGGTCCTGTTATAACGATTGCAGTAAAATCTTCGCCTAAATAAATATCATTTGGCACTGCTTCTTCTCTAGGGAGTAGTGGATGCCTTGCTTTGAAAAGCTTAATTCGCCCTTCATTATTTAAAGTCGGTTTTGATGCCTTCAATTCTTTTGCAAATCGTGCTTTAGCGAACATAAAATCCATTTTAGCTAATATCTTAACATTCTGCAGGATTTCATGTGTGTACTCACCTACTGTCACAGTCAATTGAATAAGAATGCGCTCCACTTCCTGTTGCTCCTGCATTCTAATTTCAGAAAGCTGGTTGTTTAACTGGACAATGCTTTGAGGTTCAATAAACAACGTCTGTCCTGAAGATGACTGATCGTGAATGATTCCACCATAATGAGAACGATATTCCTGTTTTACAGGGATAACGAAACGATCATTACGTATGGTAATGATGGCATCTGATAACATCTTCTGTGCATTGGATGAGCGAATCATGCTTTCAAGCTTTTCGCGGACTCGTGCTTCATTTGAACGCAACTGACTTCGTAGAGTCCGAAGTTTGTCGCTCGCAGAGTCTAGCACTTCTCCCTGTTCACCAATCGCTTCAAAAATATGCTTTTCTATTTCATATAAATCAAATAGAGTATGGATGGTCTCATCCATCAGTGGGAGCTCAATACCGTCTTCCAACATTTCATCAATAAACTTAGTTAGTCTTCGACCTGATCTTAGTGTAGAGGCCGTTTCCATCAATTCTTGTGGACTTAGCATCCCACCGATTTGAGCACGCTTTGCATGAGGACGGATATCAAATAATCCTCCGAGTGGAACATTTCCTTTTAAACGAATGACTTTTGCTGCTTCATCCGTTTCTTCCTGCCAAATCACTACTTCATCGTAGTTCGTGGAAGGCATTAATTGTTCAGCTTGATCTCTTCCAAGTGATGAAGATACAAATTTTAGTAGCTGTTCTCGTATTTTTTGAAACTCTAAGGTTTTCAACACTTTATGATGCATGGAGAAAAATCCTCCTCATATAAATTCAGTCATTTCTTGTTAAAAATGCCAGTAGTTGTTCATTGTCTTTTGCATTCAATACATAATCTTTAGGAATCCACGCTTTCTTTGCAGTAGATACACCGATCGGCATGTGTTCGAGCATAGCAATATGATGAGCATCTGTATTGATGACGAGCGTAACGCCTGCTTCTTGAGCTTTTTTCAAATGCTCTGGAGCCAAGTCTAACCTATTGGGATTTGCATTCAGCTCTAAAGCTGTATTAGTTTCTTTGGCCAGTTCAATCAACATGTCCATATCAACTTCATAACCTGAACGTCTTCCAATAAGGCGCCCTGTCGGATGAGCTATTATGTCCACATGGGCATTTAATAAAGCCGTCTTCAACCGCTCCATGATCTTTTCTTTAGGCTGTGAAAAACTAGAATGAATAGATGCAATGACGATGTCCATTTCCTTCAGAAGCTCATCATCATAATCCAATGTACCATCTGGAAGAATGTCCATTTCCACTCCTGATAAAATGAGGATATCATCATATTTTTTATTCATTTCTTTAATATATTCACGTTGCTCCCGTAGTCTCTCAGCTGTTAAGCCGTTTGCAACCTTTAAATATTGTGAGTGATCTGTGATGGCCATGTAGGAATAACCTTTTGCACGACAAGCTTCCACCATCTCTTCAATAGAATATGCCCCATCGCTCCAAGTGGAGTGCATATGAAGATCACCTTTAATATCTTCAAGTGTCACGATATTCTCAAAATCATGACTATGTTCAATTTCTCTTCCATCCTCTCTGGCTTCAGGAGGTATGTAAGAAAGGTCGAAATGTGAAAAAAATTCTTTTTCAGATTCAAAAGTAAGAATCTTACCCGTTTCTAAATTTTCAACACCGTACTCACTTATTTTCTCGCCTCGGTCTTTTGCGATTTGCCTCATTCTTACATTATGGTCTTTAGAACCCGTAAAATGATGTAGAGTTGTGATGAATTCATGTGGCTTCACTAGGCGAAAATCGACAGAAAGGTCATATTGGTGGGCGAGAACTACCGATACTTTCGTTTCTCCTGCTGCCACTACATCTTTTATGTTAGCCATCGCAAGTAATTGCTCTTTCACCATGTCTGGGTTTTCTGTAGCAATGATATAATCTAAATCCTTAACCGTCTCGCGCATCCTTCTGAGACTCCCTGCCCGTGAGAACCTTACAATTCCTTCTACTGTTTCTAGGTAATCTTCAATACTTGAAGCGATTGGAAGGACGAAAGCTAATGGCAATCGGTCAGGCCTAGATCCTGCTTCATTCAATGCAGCCAAAATCTTTTCTTCTGTTTTTTTTCCAAAACCTGCTAAAGCTTGTACTTTATTAGCTTCGCATGCTTCTTTTAATTCTTCTGCATTGGTAATATTCAACTCTTGGTACAGCTTCGCAATTTTCTTTCCACCCAGTCCTTGAAGCTGCAAAAGAGGAATCAGCCCTTTAGGAACTTCTTCTTGCAGTTCTTTTAATAGAGTGGATTCACCTGTTTCAATATACTCTACGATGACTGAGGCTGTCCCTTTTCCAATTCCCGATAAAGCGGTAAAATCATGTATTTCTGAAAGACTGCGATCGTCTGTTTCTAATGCCTGTGCAGCTTTTCTAAATGCAGAGGTTTTAAAAGGGTTTTCTCCCTTTAACTCCATATATATAGCTATTTTTTCTAGCAACTTTATAACATCTTTTTTATTTACTGGCATTGTTTATCACCTACCAATAGTATGTATTTGTTATCTATCTCTTTTAAGATACAGATTGTAGAGTTAAAGCACAAGGAAGTAGGATTCCTAAGACTGTTTTCGTAAACTTTTTGCTTCTTTACAATAGTGTGGGTTGATTTCCGTTCCACGATGCTCGCTTTACGCCTGTGGGGTCTCACTGTCATGGGCTCTCACACAGACCACTTGTACATAAATAACAACTAAAACAAGAAAAATTTCCACCATGGATTCATTCTAGTATCCTGCTACGTAGCTCCGCCCCTTTTCCACTAAAAAAAGACCTTCTTCACCTAATACGAATTGGCTGCTTAAAGGTTGCAAATGACAGCCAATATTTCCCCTCAGGTGCAAGAAGATCTTAAGAAGGCATATGATTAAACCATAAATCTTTTACTTTATCCGAAAACAATGGAGTATTCTTAACAATCGACTGAGCAAAAAATGAATCATGTATTTGATTTTGGATCATTTCAACCGGCAAAAGTGCAGCTATGTATACAATAATAAACATGATAAGATAGACTTCAGCGAGTCCTAGAATTCCTCCACCCCATCTATTCAGCGTTTTGAGAATAGGGAAATGGGCAATGAAATCGAGCATAGATCCGATCATTTGCCATAGAATTTTCACGACAAAGAATATCGCAGCAAATGCAATAGCATTGTAATACGCTAAATCCAAACCTATTGTATCAAAGAGCATGTTGAATGAACCCTTGCTCCCCATAGTAGGAAACGGAATCCATAGCTTCAGTTTTGGTGCTAGTTCATCGTAATACATATAAGCAGCTATAAAAGCCACAAAAAAGCCCGTCAAATGAATAAATTGAAGAATGAAACCTCTTCTTAGACCTACAATGGCTCCAATCAGAAGGATAGTTAAAATCACTAAGTCAAGCATGGAATTCATTCCTTTTCATCTCTTGGTTCCAGTTGTTCATATTGAGATAACTGGTCTTTTACCTTAATATAATCGTGAATTGCATTTACTGCTGTTAAAACTGCTAGTTTGCTACTATCAAGCGACGGATTCTTCGCGCTGATTTCGCGCATTTTATCGTCAACCATTGAGGCAACCAGTCTGATATGGCTGGAGCTCTCTGCTCCAACGATTGTATATTGTTGTCCATATATATCAACGGTGATTTTTGTTTTTTTCTTGTCTGACAAGGTGAAGCCCCCAATCTAAGAATCCTAATCTCTATAATAACATGAAGTATTTCAGCTTAAAAGAGAGACGATATCGATAAAGGCCTCATTTTTACAATAAAATGTAAATCTATAATTTTTTCAAACCTAATACCTTATGTAAAGGAGAACAATAATGTCTCATGTAGTATTAATGCTTACTCAACAAAAAATAGAATCTATGAAAAAACATTATATGAACTGGTTATCCCCCACTTCCCCACCCGGAAGTGTGTTTTCTGCAAAACCTAGTTCCTGTACGATCACAGCCTACAAATCTGGAAAAGTATTATTTCAAGGCTCTCGAGCCGAAGCTGAAGCGAATATGTGGAAATCTGATTCAGTGGTATCCGCATCAGTCAAACCTAAGAAAGCAACAACTACAAGCGTCAAGAAACATGCCTATTCTCCGCCCACCACTATAGGAGAAATGTCTTTAATCGGTTCCGACGAGGTAGGTACAGGAGATTTTTTTGGTCCTATCACTGTTGCAGCAGCCTACGTCCCAAAAGAAAAAATCGCTCTATTAAAAGAACTAGGTGTCAAGGATTCAAAAAACCTGAAGGATCCTCAAATACTAGAAATCGCCGCTCAGCTTAAACATGCAATTAGCTTTAGTCTGCTTGTGCTCGATAATATCAAGTACAATGAATTACAGTCTAAAGGAATGTCACAAGGAAAAATCAAAGCATATTTACATAACCTTGCCATTAAGAACTTATTAAAGAAAATTGACCCAATTATTCCTGAAGCAATCTTAATCGATCAATTTGCACAACCTGAGGTGTTTTTCAATTATCTTAAGGGGCAAGATCTCTTTACAGGGGAAAAAGTTTATTTAAGCACAGGTGCAGAGAGCCTTCATGTAGGGGTTGCCGCAGCTTCAATCTTAGCTCGAGCAGCATTTGTTAAGCAGTTTGAGCAATTAAGTGAAAAAGCAGGCTTTAAACTTCCTAAAGGTGCAGGTCCACAAGTCGACCAAGCTGCCGCCAAGCTAATCATAGCAAAAGGCTCAAACGCTCTCACCGAATTTACAAAAGTTCATTTTGCCAATACAGAGAAGGCAAAGGCGATTTTAAACAAAAAAAGAAGCTAATATTTTCCAAAATCAGTTGTAGGCTTCGAACATTATGATTATGATGAATGTAATAACGCGTAAAGGGGATAGAATATTGCGGAACTTATTTATGTTTTTTTTAGATAAAGAGGTGAAACAAAACTAATAGTAAGGAGAAATTTGAAATGAATACCATAAACCTTTTTAGAGGGAGTCTATTAAAATTAACAGGCATACGACCAGGGGATGCTGAGATAATGGTCAAATGGGGTGAAGATCCTGAGTATCTTCGCAACATTGATACGGATATCGCAAGACCATACAGCATGAAACAATTCGACAATGAAGGAAACCCTAAATCTAATTCCTTTAATTTTCGATTAAGGACTATCGATAATGATTCTTTGATAGGTTTTGTAGTCCTCCATAGCATTGAATGGAATAATCGGTCGGGCCTTTTAGCAATCGGAATAGGTGATTCTGAAAACCGTAATAAAGGCTATGGGCAGGACGCGCTAAAACTTATCCTCCAATATGCTTTTTGTGAATTAAATCTTGATAGAGTTGGTCTAGATGTAATTCAGTATAATGACCGAGCGATTCATGCATACGAAAAGGTTGGTTTTCAACAAGAAGGCAGGATGAGATCGGCAGTTTACCGAGATGGAAACAGATATGATCGGATTATCATGGGTATCCTGCGTTCGGAATGGGAAGCTTTGAATTGTAAGAAATAGAAGTAAAGGCTAATGGTTGAGTAATACCTGACCATCAGCCTTTTTTATTATATAAGGCACTTTGTAATATATAGTTAAACAAACCATGCCTTCCTTCATCATACCAACAACTTCTTCTATTTTATATAAAAAAACCGCCCTAACTTTACAGTTAGAACGGTCTAATGTATCAATTATCCACGCATTTCTGCGCCTTTTGCTTTTACTGCCTCTAGCACTTTATTATGTGCTTTTGTTACTTCTTCGTCTGTTAATGTCTTCTCAGGATCGGAGTATCTTAGGGAATACGCAATGGATTTTTTGCCTTCTTCCATTTTGTCGCCTTCATACAAGTCAAAAACTGAAACCTCTTTTAGAAGTTTACCAGCTGCTTCTGTGATGGCCTCTTTTAACTCACCTGCAGTCATTTCCTTACTTACAACAAGTGCAATATCACGAGTGATGGAAGGGTAACGTGGAATCGTTTCATATCCAATTGGTGCAACTTCAGCTTCAAGTAATGCTTTTAATGAAAGTTCAAATACATATGTGTCTTTTAAGTCCATGTCTTTTTGAACATTTGGATGTACTTGACCTACAAATCCGATATAAGAACCATTCAGTGTTACTTGTGCTGTTCTTCCAGGGTGCAAGCCATCCATTGATACTGCTGTATATTGGATTTGGTCAGATAAACCAAGTAAATTAAACATGCCTTCTAGAATTCCTTTTGCTACATAGAAGTCCACCGGTTTCTTTTCACCTTGCCATGAATGTGAATGCCATAAACCAGTAATTGCACCAGCCACATGTTCTTTTTCAACAGGAAGTTCATCTAAAGTTGTTTTTAAGAAGACTGCACCTGTTTCATATAGCGCTACTGAATCATTTTGACGTGCAACATTGTATTTTAATACCTCTAAAAGCTGAGGAACAATGCTTAAACGCAATGTGCTGCGGTCTTCACTCATTGGCATAGCAAGACGGATTGGTTCAGCATTCTCAATTGCATATTGAGTAGATTTTTCAACAGTCGTTAAAGAATACGTAACCGCTTGATAAAGACCAGCGCCTTCTAAGTAACGACGCACCTTTCTACGCTTCAGCTGATAAGATGATAATTTCCCCGGTGTTGCTTCAGCAACAGGAAGTGTTTTAGGAATATTGTCGTATCCGTACATACGAGCAACTTCCTCAATTAGATCCTCTTCAATAGAAATATCCCCACGGCGAGTAGGTGCAGTAACAGTAATTTCGTCTCCTTCAACAGTAGCTTCAAATTGAAGACGAGCAAAAATGTCCTGTACTTCTTTCATGGTCAATTCTGTACCAAGTCGAGCATTGATTTTTGAAAGAGTTACTGACACAACAGCAGGTTCCACTGAAAGGTTATCGACTTCAACTGAACCTGACAGTACCGTACCATCTGCATACTGTTCCAATAGGTAGGCTGCACGTTCTGCTGCTGCACGTACTCGATTTGGATCAACTCCTTTTTCAAAGCGAGCACTTGCTTCACTACGTAGGCCATGATCTTTAGATGCTTTACGGATAGTTGGTCCTGTGAAATAAGCAGATTCTAAAAGAACTGTTGTTGTTGTTTCCACAACCTCAGAATTTGCTCCGCCCATGACACCAGCAAGAGCGACTGCTTCTAGACCATTTGTTATTAATAAGTGGTCAGCTTTCAGAGTACGTTCTGCATCATCTAGAGTCTTAATCTTTTCATTCTCGTTGGCTTTACGAACTAGGATTTCTTTTGAACCTAATCGATCATAATCGAATGCGTGCAACGGTTGACCATATTCTAACAAGACAAAGTTCGTGATATCTACGACGTTATTGTGTGGACGAATGCCGCTTGCCATTAGTAATGTTTGCATCCAAAGTGGTGATGGTCCCACTTTTACATCTTTGATAACTTTTGCCACATATAGTGGATTATCTTCTTTTGCTTCCACTTTTACCGTGATGTAATCTGCTGCCTTTTCTGTCCCTTCTTGGACTGGAGCTTCTGGCCACTTTACTTCTCTACCTAAAATGGCAGCAACCTCATAGGCTACCCCAATCATGCTAAGGCAGTCTGCACGGTTTGGTGTTAATCCTAGCTCGAGGATTTCATCATCTAAACCAAGTTGCTCTAATGCATCTAGACCAACTTCTACGTCATTCGGGAATACGAAAATGCCCGTTGAATAGTCTTTAGCAATAAGCTTGCTCTCGATTCCAAGCTCTTGTAGAGAACAAATCATGCCGTGTGATGCTTCTCCACGCAATTTCGCTTTTTTTATTTTGAAATTGCCAGGAAGTACTGCACCAACTTTTGCAACAGCAACCTTTTGTCCTTTATCGACGTTTGCCGCTCCACAAATGATTTGGACTGGTTCATCTTCCCCAACATCCACTAGACATTTATTTAATTTATCTGCTTCTGGGTGTTTCTCTTTCTCTAATACATGACCAACAACGACACCAGAGATACCCGCGCTTTTCTTTTCAACACCTTCAACTTCAATACCGCTTTTCGTAATCTTTTCTGCAAGCTCTTCAGCAGAAACTCCTGTTAAATCCACATACTGCTGTAGCCATTTATATGAAACAAACATTGTCATCCTCCTCAATTGGAAATCCGTAAATTTGCTTAGTTACACTTATCCTTCATGACGTTCGAATTGTTTTAAGAAGCGCACATCATTTGTATAGAAATGACGGATGTCATCAATTCCATACTTTAACATCGCAATACGTTCTGGGCCCATACCGAAGGCAAAACCAGAATACTTCTTAGAATCGAATCCAGCCATTTCTAATACATTTGGATGTACCATTCCTGCACCTAGGATTTCGATCCAGCCCGTTCCTTTACATACGCTACAGCCTTTTCCACCACAAATTTTACATGAAATATCCATTTCTACTGATGGCTCTGTGAATGGGAAGAAGCTTGGACGTAGACGGATTTCACGGTCTTCCCCAAACATTTTCTTTGCAAATACTTCTAAAGTGCCTTTTAAATCGCTCATGCGAACATTTTCATCAATTACAAGACCTTCGATTTGCATAAATTGGTGGGAATGTGTTGCATCATCATTATCACGACGATACACCTTTCCTGGACAAATGATTTTCACTGGCCCTTTGCCTTCATGCTTTTCCATCGTTCTTGCCTGTACTGGAGAAGTATGAGTGCGAAGTAGAATTTCTTCAGTGATATAAAAAGAATCCTGCATATCACGTGCTGGATGCCCTTTTGGTAGGTTCAACGCTTCAAAGTTATAGTAATCTTTTTCTACTTCAGGACCTTCCGCGACTTGATAGCCCATTCCGATAAATAAGTCTTCAATTTCCTCAATCACTTTTGTAAGAGGATGATGATTTCCGATTTTTACCGGTCTCCCTGGTAATGTCACATCAATTTTCTCTGAAGCTAATTTTGCTTCTACTGCTGCTGCTTCCATAGTAGCTTGCTTATTTTCAATTTTTTCAGCGATAGCTTCTCTAACGTCATTTGCAAGTGCTCCAATGACTGGACGCTCTTCTGCTGAAAGCTTACCCATTCCACGTAAAACTTCCGTGATTGGACCTTTCTTTCCTAAATACGATACTCGGATATCATTCAATTCCTTTAAATCAGCTGCTGCTTCAACCTTAGCAATCGCTTCAGCCTGCAACTCTTGTAAACGTTCCTGCATCTTTATTCCTCCTTATTTCCACTGCTAGTATTTGAAAAGCAGTATTATGTAGTTATTAGAAAAAACAAAAAAACCTCATCCCAAAAAGGGACGAGGTTTTATATCGCGGTACCACCCTTGTTAGCACACAGGGGCTACCTGCATACTCACTTCATTGGATAACGGCATTAATGCCGATGCACCTTTACGCAAATTGCGGTCCCGGTGCCGACTACAGAGGTGAACTTCGCTCTTTGTCTACATAAAAATGCTCCCAGTCTAAGGCATTTTCTCCCTAAATGCTTTCAAAAAGTTACTTTTCTCTATCAACGTCTTTTAATATGAAAGATTTCCTTAACCCATTATAGTCAGTTTCGGTATACTATGCAACTGTCTTTCTCATTGATTCAACGCGTACAAAAGAATGCCTGTTGCAACCGTCACATTTAATGATTCAGCCTGTCCAAGAATAGGTATATAGAGGTTTTGGTCCGTTTGTGCTAAAAGCTCCTTACGAACACCGTTTCCTTCATTTCCCATAATCAAGGCAAACGTTTTATCACTTGAGACCTCTCTATAATCTTTTGCATTTTCAAGGGATGTCCCATAAACAGGAATATTTTGATCCTTAAGTGTGTTAATCCAATCCTCTAAATTGCCTTTCATGACAGGAAGGTGGAATACAGAGCCTTGCGTTGAACGCAAAACTTTTCCATTATAAAGGTCTACACACCCTTCTCCTAACACCACTAAATCTATTCCAGCAGCGTCTGCAGTACGGATGATAGTCCCTAAATTACCAGGGTCCTGAACACTATCTAACATTAGTACCTTTTCATACGATTGTGGTATAGATTCCTTTTTCTCACATACTGCAAAAATCCCTTGAGTGGTTTCTGTCTCTGCTAATAGCTCAACTATAGACTCTGGAACCTCATATATTTCTTCATCTTCTATATTCCAATTATGAGGTAAATCGACGTATTCATTTTTTATGATTGTAACTACTCGCTTATTTTTAAGAGCTTCTTCTACTAAGTGGAATCCTTCTACTAAAAAAAGACCGCTTTTGTCTCGCTCTTTTTTCATCAACAATTTTCTCCATTGTTTTACCAAAGTATTTTGTGGAGACTGAATGTACTTCAAATTTCTCTCTCCTTCTAGAATCTGATTTTCCTATTATAGCCCAATTTTTCTACATAATAAATCATCTAATGGAAAGAATAGAAGTGTTACATACAATAAGGAGGTAATGACAATGAACTTGAACTTACGTAACGCTATCATTCATAATGTGACTGGCAACTCTCAGGATCAATTGGAAGATACGATTGTGGATGCAATCCAAAGCGGGGAAGAGAAAATGCTCCCAGGCCTTGGTGTTCTTTTTGAAGTGATTTGGCAAAATTCTTCTGAGGCAGATAAGAAGGAACTGTTAGCTACACTAGAAAATGGTTTAAAGAAATAACAGCCGATTCGGCTGTTATTTTAATTACAAGAGAATATCTACGCCCATATTAGATGCAATGGTTATAATCAATGTCCATAATGATAAACCCGCCGTAATCCAACTCAAAACCCATGTTTTCTTAGCTCCCATTCCAATCCCTATCGCAGCCGCCACATGAGTTCCTATTGAATGGGTGCAGCAATCGATAAACCAGGAAGTCCATACTTATTGAATATCTCTTTAGCCCTTCTTTGCCTTCTTGACTTGCCCTCTTTAGATTTTTTCTTCCTCATGGCCATTATTCTTTCAAAGAAAATAACCAAGATAAATACTGTAGAAAAATTACCTGCAAAAGCTAATAATCCAACCCAAAATGGGGACAGTCCTTTAACAATACCTAAAGGAATAACGGCAACTTCAATCCAAGGGATAGCAGCAAGCAAGAAAACCATAATATATGCCCATAGCTCATTTGAAAATTCCATATATTTCTCCTATTTTTCTATATTTCTCATCTCTAACCAATAAATTACAAACTGACCAATGGCCAAGGTTAAAATGATACTTATAGGCAGCCAGCTAACATTGGGAAACAAAAACAGCAATACAAACGCTGCTGGCAAAGCGGAATAGAAGAAAATGTACACTTTTCGGCAGGCACGGTTCGTCAGCCACTGCATGCCTTCGTCTTCTTCACGGAATTCCACCGGCATGACTGACATCCATTTTATTTTAGATTTTGGATTACGTCTGTTATATCGATTGATGAGAACCGTATAAACTATTAAGGTACCTATAATGAACAAACTAAATCCTGAAACTACTCCTGCCTTATAAGGCTGCTCTAAGACGGTACTAAAAAGATGCAAACATGCTAGTTCTACTATAAAAATTAATGACCATAATGGTGACCTCATCGTTTTCTCTAACATATTAATCTTCCCCCTCTAACCAAAAAATTTCTTCTACTGAACATTTAAACTCCTTAGCGATCTTCAATGCCAATTGAATAGACGGTGAATAATCCCCTTTCTCTATAAAACCGATTGTTTGTCGTGTTACACCAATCTTTTCAGCTAAATCTCCTTGAGTAAGATTAAAGCGAGCCCTAAGTTCTTTTACTCGATTACCCAGCATATTACCACCTTTTCCATATTTTATAATATTAATGTAAACTATCCTTAACCTGATGTCAACTATCTTTAACATTAAGTTAAGGATAATTAACATTACAATGGTAGTGAACTTTGATGAAAATTAATCCATTTTCTTTATCTCTAGTAGTAACCCAATAACTATCCTCAACAAAACAAAAAGCAAACCCAGTACAATTACCAGGCTTGCTTTTGCTCATTGCTTATTCAAAAGTAATCTTATTAACTGTTTCGCGATCTAAACGCTTGATAACTTCAACAATTAGTTTTACTGCATTTTCATAATCATCACGGTGAAGCATTGCTGCATGTGAATGGATATAACGTGTTGCAATTGTAATAGAAAGGGCAGGTACACCATTTGCAGTCATGTGGATAGCACCTGAGTCAGTTCCTCCACCAGCCATTGAATCAAATTGGTAAGGGATATTGTTTTCATCTGCAACATCGGTTACAAAATCACGTAATCCTTTATGCGAAACCATGGATGCATCGTACAGGATGATTTGTGGACCTTTGCCCATTTTACCCATCGCTTCTTTTTCGCTAACTCCTGGAGTGTCTCCAGCGATTCCTACGTCAACTCCAAATCCGATATCTGGTTGGATTTTGAATGCAGAAGTTTTCGCTCCGCGAAGACCGACTTCCTCTTGAACAGTACCTACTCCATATACTACGTTTGGATGGTCAGTATCCTTCAATTGCTTAAGTACATCAATTGCGATCGCACAGCCGATTCTGTTATCCCAAGCTTTTGCAAGTAGCATTTTTTCATTGTTCATGACAGTGAATTCGAAGTGTGGAACGACCATGTCTCCCGGACGCACTCCCCATCCTTCTGCTTCCTCACGGCTAGAAGCACCGATATCAATGAACATATCCTTGATTTCTACAGGCTTTTTACGAGCTTCAGGTGAAAGGATGTGAGGTGGCTTAGAACCGATGACTCCTGTCACTTCATCTCCTTTACGGGTAACGATAGTCACTCGTTGTGCAAGCATTACTTGTGACCACCATCCACCTACTGTTTGGAAGCGAAGGAATCCTTTGTCATCAATTTGAGTCAACATGAAGCCAACTTCATCTAAATGGCCTGCCACCATTATTTTAGGGCCATCAGCCTTACCAGTTTTAACAGCAATCAAGCTGCCAAGACCGTCTGTAATTACCTCATCAGAATATGGTTCTATGTATTTCTTCATTACTTCTCTTGCTTCTCTCTCATTGCTCGGGATTCCTTTTGCATCTGTTAGATCCTTAAGCATTGTCAAAGTTTCATCCATTTTTGCCATATTGCTGCCCCCTTATAAATCATTCTCTACCATTATACAGAATATAGAAAAACTCGGCAAAATTCTAATAATTTTTGTTGTTGGTATTACAACATTTAATATCCTTGCTCTTGTCTCTCAAAATTAACCCTATTTTTTTCGATATATGCTTCTTTTACTTCGGATTGAGAAAATCCAAGTAATTCGCCTAAAAGGATATACTGTTTGAATAATTCAACGTATGTTTCTTTTTCCTTATCTAATTTGAATGATAATGCCGCTTCAAAAACACGTAAAAATTGATCGGTTAAAGTGTTTTCATGGCTAAAAATATGTACTTCTGATACTGAATCCTCCAAATCTAATTCAATTCCAAGAGATAAGATGAAGTGAACACCATCCACAAATTCTTCTAAAATCTTTTTCTTAGGTGAGGAGTCTTTCAAACTCCAGAATTTAAAGCAACGCGTCTCATTCGCTAACTCTCCTAATTCCACAAGCATTGCCAATATTTTTTTATCCACTAAGTTAGTTTCTAATAATCCATGCTTTTCCTCAATATGAGTATCAAGTTCTTTTTGCATCTTAAACAGTTGACTGTAATCCATAGTTCCTCCAACAAACTTTTTTAAAAATTATAGCAAAGTATTGAAACTTTTTCTTAACCAAATCGTAGAAAGTAGAAATAAGTGCTTGTTTATTACGGGAGGTTCATGGCTATGATGTGGTTATTTAGGTTGGCTTTACTTGCCATCTTTGTTTTTATTGTCTATTCAGCCTTTAAATATTTAACAAGTCCAAAACGAAAGCTTGAACTGGCACATGAACAAAAGAAATTCTTTTTTCTTGATGATACAGCAAATATTCGCAAGAACTTTCTTCTTACTTATAAAGGTGTACTATTTGAGGGAGAAAAGTATCTAGGGACAACGGAAGAGGCTTTTGATGTTATTTCTATCTTCATTTGGCCAAAGAGCACAAGTGCACTTAAAGGATTAGACCGTTCTGACTTTCTTTACATTGAATCTGAAGTACGAAAAAATTATCGCAATGCAGCCATAGATTGGAAGAGTCCTATCAAAGAATTCCTAAACGTAAAACAGCCTTGAGACTAAGAGCCTCAAGGCTGTTTTACTTGCTGCTTAAAAAATTCTCCCCATGCAATGACTTTGGTCTTCTCTCTAACTAAGTAAACTAATAATGTAAGGCATAGTAGTAATAACATTGAAAGAGATAATGAAAACTGTTTTATATAGTGACCAAATACGGTATAAAAGAAAGCTAATGGTAAGTTAGTCAAAAAAGAATAATAGGTGAAGGTTTTAAAATCCTTTTTTATTTCTTTAAGACACAAGGACAATAGATGATAATGTACAAAGGGAATTAGACGTAATAGCGAAATCTGCTGAACATTAAGCCTGCCATATCTTCCAAAGAGTTTTTCTTTAAGGTTTTCTAATTTCTTTGAGAAAAATGGAATCTTATCTATAATGGCATAAAATACGATGTTGGATAATGTCAATCCAATGACCGAATAAATGGTCCCATAAACCGAATCAAACAATATGCCTCCAGCCATACATACAATAGCAACAGGTATCCAGAAAAACTGACGAAGAACATGAAACCCAATGAATAAAATGGGGGCCCAATATGATTGCTCTTCAATGAACGAGAGTACCAATAACAGATTATCGTCCATTTTACCACCTCTCCCAATTGATCTTGGTGCTTTCACAAGTATGTAACCAGGTAGAGTAAGTCTGTTTTTATTGATGCTTTGTAAAAGCTTATACAGTTAGTTAAGCTTTTATTACAGTTTCGACATTAGGAGCAAATATATGATTATATAGAGGATAGATAATGAAGGTAACCCAATTTTAAATGAAGTATGCTTTGTTTTGTGTCTAAACCAGTTCATTCCTACATTATGATAAGTGGGATTATTGTACATTCATACTCTAACTCGATTATTATTGGCTTTTTAGTAAAATTAGATCAATTTTACTTT
>NZ_QBBX01000029.1:21642-29311 GCF_003073175.1 Peribacillus acanthi | reverse complement strand
AGAACCAACAAAGGATTTTCAAAGATTAAAAAGTGTTCAGCGCTAATGAGCAAAAAGTGTCCAATCGGGGTTGACGGTTACAAGAGTTCCTTTGAATCTGGAGTTACTTCTACAGTTGATTATGAGTACAATAATTCAAATCAACTTACTAGAGTGGGAAATAATGTATATCTCTACGATGACAACGGAAACTTGAAGAGTGACGGCACAAAAAAATATATTTTTAATGATTTTAATCAATTGACTGATATTACTGATTTAAATGGTAATGTTATTGTTACCTATACTTACGACGAGGACGGAAAAAGAAAAAGCACGGTTACAGCTAACGGAACAGTAAATTACTTATATGATGGCAGTAAAGTCCTTTATGAAACAGATAGAAATGGTTCGATTATTAGGGAATACACTTATGATAATAATGGTCAACCTTTAACAATAACCGTCGGTGGGAAAACTTATTTTTATTTATTTAACCATCGTGGTGATGTCGTTGCTTTAACAGATATTAATAATAATGTAGTTGCATCATATAGTTATGATGCATGGGGAAATATTACTTCTCAAGAAGGTCCTTTAGCTGCAGAGAATCCATATCGTTATGCAGGATATAGGTTTGATGAAAATACAAAGATGTATTATTTAATGACAAGATTTTATAATCCTGATAACGGTGTTTTCTTATCACATGATCCAGTAAAAGGTGATTTAGATAATCCAATTACACAAAATGGATATAATTATGGAAGCAATAATCCTGTTATGTATACTGATCCTTCAGGTACAGTAGTAGAAACAGTTATAGATTTGGCTTCGATTGGATACAGCACTTATCAATTTATCAAAAATCCCACGTGGAGAGCAGCAGGGTATCTTATTTGGGATATTGCAGCTACTGCAATTCCAGTTGTACCAGGTTCCTATGTGTTAAAGGGTGGTAGACTCTTAGTTCATTTAAAACCAGGCGAAGTATTTTTACCAGGACTTTTTTCATTTGAGCAAGCTAGAAATATGGCATTCAAGATAATGGAAAAACAAGCTAGAATCAATCTTTGGAATAGCGTACCAAGAATCGGTGATATGAAAATATCATATGGATATAGAAAAGTAATTGGTCGGCGAGCTCCAGATGATTCTTGGGAATGGAGGGTAGATTGGGATCCTAAAAAAGGGCCTCATATTAATATTAAAATTGGAAAGAGGAAGCCTTATAAAATTGCAATCCCGTTTAAAGGAAGTGAAAAGCAATATAAAGCAATTATTGATTCTTATAATAAAAAAAGGTAATAAAAGAGGTGCTATGTTGAATAAAGAAGAACGTAAAAAAAGATTAGAAGAAATAATACAAATACGTCAAGAAAAACAAAAAGAACAGGAAGATGAAAGAAAAAGAAAAGAAATTATTGACCTTTTTGTTAACAAAAATGAGGTTGAAATACTAGATGCGTACGAAACAAACATTATTAAAAAAGAAATTTCTGAATCGTTCCCTTTTGCCTTTTGGAGTAGAATTAACTGGGATGAAATGCACAATAAGATTGATTTAGGTCTTAATGAAATAAAGAATATAGAATCCATATTAAGTAACAATGGTCTTGATATTTCAAAACCTGTTTATTTAAGATTGGCATATGATCAATACCCATGTGCTAAGACTAATTTAAGAAATATATTAAATAGTTTAGACGAAGTTATGAGTATCGGAGTAGATCAATATGTTTATTGTCGTTCTCCCAAGTATATTATAGAATTTTTCCATGACGATATAATAACAATAGGATGGTATTAATTTTTACATTGTATAATTTTTGAAATACCATGATCTATTGGGGATTTTTTGCAAAAATATTAATGTAAGAGGAAAATTTATTTCACAAATTAAGCTCATTTGAGAATATAATGTTGTTTAAAAATTAATCATCTTACATCAATAGCGTAACCAATATACCCTTTTCTAAGAAACCTTGATTTCCTAATGGAATTCAAGGTTTCTTTATTGAGGATCATTTATAGAATAAAGGTTTTCCGAAAAGAAAAAAGTGTTGCACATGTTATTTGGCGTAATACAATGTGATGCCCCTACAGTGTATTTACATTTCTACATAATGAATAAAAATAAGAGAAGAAAAATGCTATAATTTTTCATATTTTGTAATAAATTGTTATTTATTATAAAATTATTTATGAAATGAAAATGGAGGATGTTGTTTATGTATATAATTGACAATAAGTATATTCTTATTGAAGAATTGGCCAGAGGTAATCAAAGCATTATTTACGATGCTAAACATAGAAAAACTAAAGAGTTTTTAGCTATAAAAATCCTTCAATCAAAATTAGTAGATACTGAAAGTGATTTTATATCTGAAGTATTTAAAAGGGATGCAGCAGCACTTTCTAGATTAAATCACCCAAACATTATTAAGTATGTAAATTCAGGTCTAGATGATAATAAGTTTTATATAGTAATGGAGAACTTCATTGGTGATAATTTAAATATATTTGTAAAACAAAATAATTTAGCAATTGAAAAAATTTTGATTATTATGGAACAAATATTAAACGGAATGGTAGAAGCACATAACAAAAATATAATTCATAGAGATATTAAACCTTCAAATATACTAGTAGCAGAAGATTTAAAGACAAAAATAATAGACTTTGGGATTAGTAAGATATTAGATTTGCACGCTATGAATACAGGTTATACTTTGAAAGATCATATGACAAAAGAATATGCTTCCCCAGAACAAATGGCAGGAGCAGAAGTAGATTTTCAATCGGATATCTTCTCTATAGGATTAGTTTTTTATTTCCTTATAACTCAAGAATGTCCACCTTTAGACAAAAATTTAGTGTCTGAAAAAATAGAAAATATAAATATTGACTTAGAAGTTAAAAAGATATTAAAAAAGTCATTAGCTTTAAATAAAAATGAAAGATATAAAACATGCTACAATTTTCTAGATGATTTAAATACTTTTAAGGAAAAAATATCTCTTCTCGAAGGTGAACTAAGTATATATACACCTAAGTATCTGATAAAAAAGCTATATGAGCGTGGAGTAATAATAAATAATAATGAAAGTGAATTCTTGAGTTTTGTTAGGCAATCAATGAAAGACGTATCAATATATAAATCCAAAAATACATATTATCTAATAGGGGAAGACTTAAAATTCATCTTAAGACCTAACAATTATGATGGGTATTTTGAGGTAAAAGAAATAGATACTATTAATGATTATTCAACTAATGAATTTGAAAGAAATAAGGGAATTAAAATTAATTCAGGATTGAATATTACTTTGTATAAACCTAAAGTAAGTAATCAAAAAAACTTTGAATTCATAATTAAAGCAATTGATAAAAAATACTTAGAGCACCGAAAAAAACAAGACGAGGTTGAAAATTCTAATAAGTTAATTGATAATTGGGAAAATGTTTTGGATTTATTAAATGACTTTAATTATAAAAGACAAAATATAGGTAGTTATGAAGATATAGAGATAGATTATTCAAAAAATCAGATGAAAATAAAGCTAGGATTAAATACAGATATATCATTAATTGAAGAAAACGATTTTATTAACTTACAAAAAAGCAATAAAGATAATATATGTGTAGGTAAATTCAAATATATTAAAGACGATATTTTAGTAACATCTATTAATCCTCAATTAGATATAGAAAGTATAAGTAGTGTCGGCAATCTTTCAATAGATTTGACTCAAGCATTAACAATGAATAATAGGTTAAGAAGAGCAATAAAATCTTTGAAAAATGGGGAATCCGCTAATAGAGAGTTATTTAAACATTTATTGGACCCATCTACATTAACAACAAACAATTCTATTAATGACATAGAGTATGTTAATAAAGATATAGACATTGAAAATAAAAAAGCTGTACAAAGAGCTTTGGATACAAACGATATTTTTTTAATTCAAGGTCCTCCCGGGACAGGAAAATCAACAGTAATTACAGAGATAATTAATCAAATTTTCCTATCAAACAACGAATCAAAAGTATTAGTAACTTCACCATCTCACGTTGCAGTCGACCATTTGTTAAAAAACATAATAAAAACCCAAGAGGATAAAAAAATAATACGTATAGGTAATAGTGAAAAAATAGCAGTAGAATCAAAAAACTTGTTAGTAAATGAGCAGTTAAAAAAGTGGATAACTGAAGTTAAAGATTTATCTATAGAAAATACTAAAAATAAATTTTTATCTAGACCAGATCTTACAGTAGATGAGTCAAAACTCTTAAAGAATTTCACTTTTAAAAATAAAGAGCAACTAATTGAAGAGAATACTGAACCTAGAATGTTTAAGACTTTAGAAATAATAAGATCTTGGCATTCAAGATTAGAATTAATGGATGAATTTGATGACATTTTTGCTCAAGAGGCTTCAATAGTTGCATCTACGTGTGTGGGTATTGCATCAAGACATACATTAAGGAACCTGGTATATGACTGGGTGATAATTGATGAAGCAGCGAGAGCCACAGCACCAGAACTTATTTTACCAATGCTCTTAGGGCACAAAATCATTTTAGTTGGAGACCATTATCAATTACCTCCAATAGTTAATTTAATTCAAGAAAAGGAATTAGGTATTAATGTAAAGAAACTAGAAAAGAGTATATTTGAGGATATTTTTAATAAATCTTCAGAGGAATCAAAATATACTCTTAGCTCACAATTCCGAATGCATCCGAATATTTCATCTATGATACAAAAAGTGTTTTATCCTACAAACAAAATTGAAACTAAAATAGATGCTGAGAGTAGAAAACACTATCTAGACTTCAAAGATAATGTTATTTGGATGGATACTGGAAATTTAAGAAATCGTAATGAAGAAAAATTCGCAGAATCCTATAGAAATATAGCAGAAGCCAAAATAATATATAAAGAACTAGAAAGAATAAATTCATTGTATAGAAGCAAAGATTTAAATAAATCTATTGGTGTAATATCTGGGTACAATGCTCAAAAACAATTATTAACTTCTATTATATCTCCTAAGGATTCAAAGTGGTCCAACATTGATATACATATAGATAATGTAGACGCGTTTCAAGGTTCAGAAACAGATGTAGTGTTTTATAGCTTGGTACGATCAAATAGGGAAAATAAAATCGGGTTTTTAAGCGATCATCGTAGATTGAATGTAGCACTGTCAAGAGCAAAAACTTGTTTGTATATAGTTGGTGATAGTAAAACGGTAGTAAAATCACAAAATTCTAAAGGTGAATTTTTTAAAAAAATAATTAATTTTATTAATCAACATCCAGAAACATGCTTGTTTCAGGAGGTATTATAATGAGTAAATCTTTAGTTTATGAAGCAGTGAAAAATGAGTTTCCTTCCTATAAGGTCATTAATATTTTTGAAGTGGGTTTCCCAATATTTAAGAAGCAAATTAAATGTTTAGCAACTGTAGAAAAGGGCTTACCGATAGTATTAGAGTTTACTCTAAAATTAATAAATTTAGGTTATGAAATTATAGAAATTTCTGAGATGCTAGCCTTAGAAGAAGGGCTGATAAGTTCAGCTTATTTTGACTTAATTCAACTGGAATTAATAGATTATAAGTCGCGTAAAATTACAGATAAGGGTAGAGAGGCATTATTTAAAAGTAAATATTCTAATTTAGAGATGGTAGATTTAAATATTAATATAGATTCTTATTTGGGAACAATAATTAAGAATCATACATTTGTAAAGGCAAAAAATACAAGCAAGATAAATTTATTTACTGTAAAACCTTTACTTCTAAAAGAAGATGCAAGTTTAATAGATTATTCGAAAGTAAGAAATGTTTTTAAGGAAATGAAAAAAGAAGAAGACCCAGAGTTTGATGGGAATTTAGTTGAAATATCTAAAATCATTTCCAGACCGGATGAATTTAAGAGATTATATTTAGTCGTTTTGAAATCTATAGAAAATGAATCCAGAATACTAGTTTATGATTTAGATTTCCGAATAGAATCCATGGAGCAAAAAATTAAACAGGGTGATTTGCAAGGGATTAAGTTTCTAAACTATGATAAAAAGTTCTTAGAATGCGTCGGGAAATTAGATTTAGATTATAAATTAAAATCCGAAGAGGTAGATTACATAGATATCTTAGGTATAGAAATTTTAGAATCAGATTATAGTAGGATAGAGTTTATACTACCTATAAGTGACGATTTTATACCTAATGATGCTTGGATCAATACTTTAAAAAGAATGTTAAAATCGAAGTCTAAAGTGGTAATTGTATTTACAGGAAATTATAGAAATACTTATCAAAAGGAGCAAGTTGATAAATTATTAAAAATTGCGAACTCGTCTGATTTTTTAGAGGTGAAGCACACTATAGAAGATAAACTACCTACTTTAGTGATTAATAGGAAATATGGATATATTATTAAACCGTTTAAACATGATTTAGACTTAGCTTCAAATATTAGTTGTATTGGTAATAAAGTGTACAAAATAGAGCTAATGAACTCTACAGTACTACTTTACCAAGAAAGTAATAATACATTCGAAAGAGTATTACTTAATAAGTATGCCTTAAATCAAAAGCTAAAAGAATTAATAGCCTATATAAAAGATTTGGATTTATTAATGAATGATTACTATGGTTCTGGCTGGTTAATAAATAATCGATGTAATAATGAGCACTTGATTGAAAAATTAAAATTAGCAACTAATTTGGATGCTTTTATATCTTTTACTGCACAATTATATGGATGTATCGGAGAAATTGTAAAAGATGTAGGAGAAAGACATGGTATTAAAGGATATTTCTTTGGGGATTTTAAAACTAGAGTTCCAGATGTACAGAATGCTTTAAATAGATTGCGTGTATATAGAAATTCTGTTCAGCATAGTCACTTAGATGAAAAGCAAGTTGAGATCTACTTGAATTTTATTAAAGAGGACCTAAATGGATCTTTCCCAGAATTCATTACTAAAGGTTACTTAAAGGTGCAAACAATAATATTAGATGAATTATTAATAGGAGTAAAAAATGAGGTATCAAATATTAAGAAAGAATTGCTGAATATCTAAATACGGAATTAACGCATGTATGTTTTCTGAAATTTTATATGGTGAATAATGGAACGTAATATAAGTATTTGTAGAAGGGCTAATTAATATCTGGCTCTTCCTTTTTTTTGGTGGGGGGGAATTTTTGACTTTTTTCTTATGTTTGATAACAACTTTATGATTTAGAAAATCTCGGAATAAGTTAATCGCAATTAATTAATGGTCCACAAGAACAAATACATGATTAAACCATTATATAACTGCTTATATTGAAGTAGGTATGTTTATTTTTAATATAACTATGTTAAATTTTTTTGTATTTCAAAGTTCTATTCAACAAAATATGATTTTTTGAGTTGGAAACGGATTAGAGGAATTTAATAGGAGTTGATAAAATTGAATTTACAAGATTCAATGTTGAGAAGGGCAATATTTGAAGTCTATGATTCTAAATGCTTTTATACTGGAGACCCTTTAGACTTTTCAAATATGGAGCTAGATCATATTATTCCTAGAAGTTATAAGGAAAAAGTGATAGGTCTTAAGAAAATAATAAAAGATTGCGATTTGCCAAGAGATTTTCATGTAGACAGCTTAATTAATTTAGTTCCA
>NZ_QBBX01000029.1:15287-21489 GCF_003073175.1 Peribacillus acanthi | reverse complement strand
TTTGTTGTGATGATAATGCTTTTGGTTTCATAACACATAGAAATGACTTGGAACAGTAACTCTGCTCCTTGCTTATGCAGAGGGATGTACCCTAATTCATCTAATATTAGTAAATCAAGTTTTTCTATTTGCCTAAAAAGCTTATTTAATGTGCCCTTTTCGTTCGCTTCTAATAACCGGTTTACAAGTGAAGCTACCGTATAGAATTTAATAGACTTGCCAAACTTCTGTATGGCATTTAAGCCGATAAGGGATGCTAAATAAGTTTTACCTGTGCCAACTCCTCCGTAAAAAATAAGGTTTTCTTGCTGTTCCATGAACGTTCCGTTCAGTAGATCCTCTTTATTTAATCCTTGAGTGAGTAGAATGTCCCTCCAGTCAAAAGGGTTTCCTTTCACCTTTGGAAGAGTGGCTTGTGTCAGTAATAGATTGGTTTTCCTTTCTTCACGCTGCTCGATTTCCTTTTCAAAAAGTTTTAATAAATAATCTTCATTTGTGGTCGCTTCAATTTCATGATAATGCTCTCTTATCCAACTTAATTTTAGACGCTTGGCATATTGCTGAATCACTGTATTCAATTGAGCTCCACCGCCTTAAGTAGCTGATCATAATGATTAAGACCTCTTTCAGCTTGAGGCATATCGGGCAATGAAAATTTGGGCTGAATATCAGCTCGATGTCCACGTCCATTTATAAGCTGATAGAATACCTGTTTGATAGACTCAACCGAAGGGTGACCGCGTTCAGAAGCAATGGCTAGTGCCTCAGTAATTCTAGTGAAATCATGTTCCTTTAATACCGTTGATAAAAGTTTTAGAGCCTCAGGTTTTTCTGTGGCTGTACATGAATGAAAATAAGTCTGCCACTCAGTTGGCATCTGTTCATAGAAACTTGTGTATTTGAGTGCCAAAGGACGTTTGGCCATTAAATTCAAGTATGGCTGCCATTTCATCGATTTCCTATACTGACCATACAATCTAGAATGACTTACAACTAGTTGATGTTCATCCGTTAGGCTATCTACTTTGTTATAGGTGATTCTTACTAATACCTTACTTAACGCAAATCTTGGAGAGGTTGAATATATGTTTTTCTCCACTTTTATGTACCCATACTTATCAGCCTTTACGGTTTCGTATCTCACACACTGATATTCCTTACTAGGAAGGAGAAGACAATGCTCCATGTCTTCTTTGAATAATTGAGCTATGAGTGTTTCTTTTTCATAGTGTTTACGATTTCTATCCTTCTCTGCCTTAGACCAAAATTCCATATTCAGTTTGTCTAAATCGAGAACCGGAAGACTCGGCAGTAAGAAGTTATTCCTCACATATTTAACCATGGCTTCAACGTGGCCCTTTTCGTTGCCACTATTCGGATTACAGAATTCACACTCAAATCCATAATGAAGAACGAAGTTTTGAAACTCCTCCGTTAACTGCCGTTCCCCATTTGGCAATACCTTTTTCACGGCAGGTGATAGGTTATCGAACCTAATGGTTTTAGGTACTCTATTTATATAATGGAAGATTCTTTTTAACCCCTCTAGAAAACACTCACGATTTTGAGAAGGAAACACCTGAAAATAGAATGAATTACTATAAGGAAAGGATAATACCAAATAGGGTAGCACCATTTCTTCACCTTGATATTTGAATGGCGCCTCTCCAAAATCGACTTGTGCAGTACCTGGCCTAGCCTCTAATGGTAGAGAAACCTGACTAGATTCATTTAATAGTTCTTTTTTTCTAGATGATACATAACTTCTAACTGTACGATCGGAACCCTCAAAATCAAAGTCTTCCTTCAATTGTTCCCATATTCTCTTTGCGGTCCTACGAAACTTTCTCTTTTTCTTAAAGTCTTCCAAAAGCCATTCGTCCACGATATGTTTTACTGGCCCCATTACTGGAGAAGGTCTGTCTTGTTTTACTTTCGCTTGAGGGCTGAAGTCCTCAAGGTCTGCATATTTCTTAACGGTTCTAGAATCTATATCCATCTTTTTAGCAACTTCTGAATAACTAGTACCTTTTTTGTTTACTTCATGTCTGATATAATTTATCTCGGCCACTGCCAACATCTCCTTAATACCTCCTGCACTGCTTTGTCCCAACAGGAAGTGTATGTGTATTCGGGAATGTTGACAAGTGGTTTTTTTAATTTATGCAGGCCCCTCGGGGCCTGCATAAATTAAATGCCATATCCTACATTTTTAGCGTGCCATAAACAGTTCCAACAAGTAAATTTAATAACAGAAGAAAAGGTAATTTAGAATTTACTTCTAAACAATTAATGTTGTATTTTACTTTTACAACTGAAAGAGTTCAATTAATAAAGAAAAAAATAGACATTTTTAAAAAACAGAACAATATTGATAAACACTTAAGTATGATTAAATCTCAAGTGGATAAAGAAAGCGACTTAAAAATAAAAGAAAAACTAATATCAAATATATTTAGCTTTATCACAGACGAAAGCAATGAGTTTGTAGTAAACGAAGAATTATATGTGCAAGGGAAATCAGCCTATTATAGGAAATATACAAGTAAAATTGGATTGGAAGCAATTTTACCAAGATACAATCACCCTTTGACTGAATGTGTTATTTATTTTAAAATCCTTAAAGCACGGGATTGTATGTTAATTTTAGATAATAAGCTTGTAGTAACTCAACTCTTCAAAGGGATCTATTCAGACCCAAAATATGGTGGAAGGGGATTTTTGAGAAGTAATAATAAAAATAAGTCAACTGAAAATATTTTCGATCTAGATAATGCTCATATTGAAATTGGTAATACTAGATTGAAAATATCTAAAGATGACATTTATTTACTCTGTGAAGTAATTGATTCATATGCTAATAATTATATTAACTCAATCAGATTAATTGAAGATGTACTTAAGACACAAAAATACCCTCTTTCAAAAAAAATAAACAATTATAAACTCTTATATCTTACATATCAAGAATGGGAAAAACTATTGAAGTTCTCTGTGAAACATGATGTCGATAAGGGTATAGGCAATTGGTATATTTTTGATAAAAATAGACATTATATAAAAATTTACACGAAAAATCATGAAAGATACGGAGAAGGCTATCATGCTTTCTTCCATGCAGAACATTTTGAGGACATAGTATATTATCCAAGTTTAACATCTAAGGACATTTGTATAACCTTTGAATTTATTGAGGATTTTGAACACATAGATGATGAACTACTAGGTGAAAAATTCCACTGGAATGCAGAAATCGCATATAACTGGTTTACAAATGAATTCATACCAAAAGTATTAGGTAAGAAAAAGTATAATAAAGACAGTAAAAAAGATAAAGATACTGAAATGATTTTCTTTGGAAGAAATATCGAAAAAGTTATATATTTAGATGAATTACAAATTGATAATTATAATAGTTTAATAGAAATTATCGAATTATTACAATCTCATTTTCATTCAAATCCTCATAATATATATAGAATTAAGAAGGAAAATTTACAAGGTGTTTATCAGTCTATTTTGTTGTGTCTTAGCAAAGCTAAGGAGATTGATTTATATTATGTTTGTGGAAAACTAAATGTTAATATATGTGAAACGATTGATGAACTTATTGAATCCATAACAGAAATAAAAAACAGAATATCAGATGAGACAATTAATGGATTTGGAATTGATTTATTATTTAGGGCATTAGTTATTATAATGAGATATAATGATAATTTATCAATAAATGAGATAAATTCTCTACGAATTTATATTGATTATTTTGTTAAACAACATGATTTGGAAGTATTATTGGAAAAGTATTCAATTGATTTTATTAATTAATAGGCGTGTTTCAAAGAGGAATTTTAAAGTAGAATTTAAGACAATACTACAAATTTGTAATTAAAAAGCACTTTCTTAAGTTATAAGAAGTGCTTTTTTAATGCTTTATTATTTTTCTATGAAAAAACAACTATTTACAGTTATCCCAACATTTGAATTTCAGGGTAGAATTAATAAGAGTTAATCTCATATTTTTTTTGCAAATTGAGCAAATCGTATTAGCTTCTGGAATCCCAGTATTTAACAAGGAATTAATTAGTTCTAAATGTAATTTTTTTCGTAAATTTCTTAGAGTTGTTACGGGATGTTTCTTATTTTTAATTGAAAATTCACCAATGATAATATTATTAGGATTAGTACTACTTAGTGGAATTAACCCTATTTTATATTTTTTGAAAACAATTATCTGTAGTGAAAGTAAATAATGATTAATATTTTTGGCCTTTAAGAAGTAATTGACAGTAAAAATATGATCTTTAATTTCAAGAGGTAATATATATATATTTGGTTGTTTCACTAGTAAAGTATTTTTACATTCATTCTCAATTACCTCGAGTTTTGAATAATAATTGAGTTGTTCGGAATGTTCTTTAAATCTACTATACCATATATCAATTTTCCCTTTATTTAATTCATATTGAGCAAATACTTCTTTTACGCTTAAAACATCTTCCTTTTGTTTATTAATTTCTACCTGTATATTTAATAATTCCTCTTTAATTTCGTTTAATTTTGGTGAAATTTTTAACTTTGATAAAGCTTTATTCCAAAGGTTATTTATATTTTCAAAATCTCTATTCTTTTTTAATTGTTTATTAATTAATTCTAATTCTTTTTCCTTCTCAATATTATATTTCAGTTGAATCCTATTGAAATCGTCATAAAACCTATTATACCTATCTAGATTATCCTTGAAGATTGGTTGATCTGCTTCACTTTTCTTTAGAAAATTACTTATACTTTTAGTTATTATTAGACTTCACTCGTCTTTTGTAGGCATCCTACCTCCCCATAGACCACAAATGAATCTTTCTATTTGTTTCTCTAATAATAATGGGTTAGTGGAAGGGTATTCAGCAAAACATAATTCCTTATCAACTTCATTTAAAAATGCTACTTGATGTAATACTGAGAAAAGCTCCATATACCAATATGTATTATTTTTATAGTTAAAACTTACTATTGGACCATAACATGCTATAGGTTTATTTAATAATTGTTCTAAGTTTCCGACAAATGGTAAATAGTCTGGATTAACAACTATATTAAAATTCTTTGTATCATCACCAATAGTATGTATTTTTAGTGTAGCACTCCCAAAATCATTATATTTAATTGCTTTAACTTTACCATAAAGAATACATATGAATTCTTTATTTACATTATTAATTTTGTCTAAAATATTTGAAGGAGTATAGAATAACTCTCCAATTTTAACTTTTTCTCCTCCCTCAGTTAGTACATAATAATTCGGAAAAGACTTATTTTCGAGCACGCTAAAATCAATATTAAAATCATTCATTAAACTTTTAAGGAATCCAAAAAAAATTGAACTGCTTTGCGTAGAAAAGTAATTAGTGAATGTTCCCTTAGTACTTTTGCTTAGTAAAGGAAGAGGGGAGACCATAATTTGATTACCATTTAATTTAATCTTTAATATCCCCAGTTTACTATCAATATAATTTATTATGTTTCTATAAGGACATTTTTCTTCATGGTCCACGTCTGAATTTTTCCGTCTAAAATAAAATCTCCCTAATTTTTTTCCATCATAATGTGTTACGTCTGTTGGATCGACCATTTTTTTTTCACTTGTGGGTAATGACTCGCATCCAATACAAATATACTTTCTTTTTTTTAATATTGGTTTTCTAGAAATAATAATTGCAGAAACCTTTTCTTTTGTACTCTTATCAAGTGCATATTTCATACTTAAATCTGATTTATTAACTAGCACATGCCGCACTCCTTAAAAAATCCACTTTTGTATTATATTATCAAATTTTGTAACGATATGTATGATTTAATAATTTCTTGGGAGTGTTAGTTTATTAAAAGTTTACAAAAGTCTTCAACTTCTTCATCAGGTAAGTCTAAGAAAACCTTCTTACAGGTAGAACAGTAAAACTTATTTGATGTATCAAAAAAAGGCACAATACCGTTTTCGTTAAATAGATATAAATATGAAATTAATTTAATTGAACATTTGGGACAATGTAAAGGTATATAAATTGGTTTATTTAATGGATTTATTGATTCAATACAGTGTATTTTTATTGATTTGATCTTTTTTGTACTCATTAAAACCTTCTCCTATTGAAGCAACTTAGATAAACGAAGGCTGGGCTTCTTATTGGCATCAGAGGATCCTAAG
>NZ_QBBX01000029.1:0-15277 GCF_003073175.1 Peribacillus acanthi | reverse complement strand
GAAATGGACCTGACCTCATCAGAATCCATCGAATTTGCGAAGTTGAATGCGGGAGTTGTGCAGCCTTCTCGTACCGGTATCAATCCATATTATTTAGGACTGAAAATTTTCGAGGACATTGAAGAGCGGTTTGACAATCCAACTGAAGAAATGCTACGTCGGGGAGTCAAGAAAGGATCAGGACGTGCGCAAATGTTTGAAGCACGTGAAGTAGAGTCTGATATTTCTTTCTTAAGAAATTATTTGACGAAGGATTTAGTCATGAGAGAGGATATGTATCTGTTCCAAAAGCAAGGAAAAGACTACAAAATCGTCGATAAACAATGGGAACATGTCCGTGACCAACTTGTTAGCATGCGTGTTAATGGAGGGTTTCCTTATATAACCGTAACAGATGGAGATTACCTAAAAAATGGAGAGCTGTATTTGAAGCACTGGTACGAAGGGATTGAACTAGATGTGAAATATCTCGAAAAAGTTCTTCCTTACATTAACCAGCTTTGGGGTCGCACTTGCCATCTTGAGTCCGTTGTTGAAGGCCGACCAATCTTGTTTACGTATGATAGTAAAGGGATGCATCGGAAATATTTATAAAAAAATTTAACTAGATGTTTATTTATCGTTTTTTCGGAAATAATAATTAGGCAAGATTAAATTGCAATATTGTTTATTTTCAGGAGGCAACAAAAAATGGAACGTGGTAAAGTAAAATGGTTTAACAGTGAAAAAGGTTTTGGATTCATCGAGCGTGAAGGTGGAGAGGATGTATTCGTTCACTTCTCAGCAATTCAAAGTGAAGGGTACAAAACATTAGACGAGGGTCAAGAAGTTACTTTTGAAGTTGAACAAGGACAACGTGGGCCTCAAGCTACGAATGTTCAAAAGGCCTAACGATGAATACAAAAACCAGACTCTGAAAAAAGAGTCTGGTTTTATTTTTGGTCAAAACAGTATTATGCCTGTTTTTCTTTTGAAGCTAAAGAAGAGTTTTGATGAATAAAATCAATCGCTAATTCATTGAACCCTTTTTCGTTTTCAATATTGCACACGTGACCTGTCTTGGGAAGAATGTGAAGCGAGGCATTTTTAAATTTTTTATATCTCTTGCTAACAATCGGCAAAAACATATAATCCTCACTACCCATAATGTAAAGAGTAGGTGTCGAATCAAAGAGCTTTTTATTGGTAAAGAAAGCATTAATTTCTAATCTAAGGATTCTGTACCAACAGAAAAATTCACGTTGTCCTAATTTTACCGCTTCATTAATGAACGCTTTTCTTGCCTCTGCATTATGAGCTCTGGGCATAAGAACCCAAGCAACGAACTGATATAGCCACATATATGGGACAATCCGTTTAAATCCTTCTGCTATTTTTGCGACTAGAAGAAGTGGTGGATGAATTCGTTCAACCGCTCCACCTAATACCATAGATTTGACCCTGGAGGGGGAAATATCTTGAAGTACACGAATTACCATGGTGCCTAATGATATTCCGACAAAATGGGCACCTTGTATTCGATTAGCATCAAGGACATGCAACACTTTTTGGGCAATTCCAACAAAGGAGCGTTCTGAAACGTCCTTTAAACCCTCGTCGTTTCCCCCGTGACCTGGAAGATCTATTAAAAGTAAATTGAAATGTTTACGAAATTCTCTAATTTGCTTAAACCAAAGGGAAGAGCTTCCACCCATACCATGAATAAAAACGACCCATTCCTTGGATGAAGTATGAGCAATTACTTTATGGTGAATAGTTTTCAACAATACAACTCCTTTGTGAGTCTAATAGATAGTAAGTTTTACAGAATGTTTTTATTATACTAAAAAACCCATTTGAAAGAAACTCGAGGATTTCTAAAGATTAAGAGAGATTCATCTTATTTGGGACGCTGGACTACAAAATTCTAGGACTAAGAAGGACACGCACCAAAAAAATCGTTGAAGAATACTGTAGTAATTGACATGAATTTTCTTTGGGTTTAAAATGTTGCTCATAGGAAAACTTTTTAAATTAGTGCATATAATATGATTAGAGTGAAAAGTGGTTATATACCCGTTATATTTTTTTAACCAAAAGTTGCATTAGGTAAACTTTATTAGATAATGGAAAGTAATGCGAAGGAGTTGTTAATCATGAGTTCCGCACTTAAAGTAGAAAGCCTGTTTGTTTCATATCATGGCAATGAAGCGGTTCAAAATGTGAATTTTTCTATTGAAAAAGGGAAGCTAGTAGGGATTATTGGTCCCAATGGTGCAGGGAAATCTACGTTATTAAAGGCATTGCTGAATTTGATTCCAAAAGATAAAGGAGAAGTTCAGATTCATGGGAAGTCGTTTCATGAACTAAAAAAATCAGTTGCGTATGTTCCGCAAAGAAGCAATATTGATTGGGATTTTCCTATCACAGTCTTGGATACCGTACTGATTGGAACATATCCAAAGCTAGGTTTCTTTAAAAAGCCAAAAAAGAAAGAAAAAGAATGGGCCCTTAAATGCCTTCAAAAAGTCGGTATGGAAGCATTCAGTAATCGTCAAATTGGTGAGCTTTCTGGTGGACAGCAGCAACGTGTATTTTTAGCAAGAGCTCTTGCTCAAGAATCTGAAGTATTTTTCCTAGATGAGCCATTTGTTGGGATTGATGCATCTAGTGAAGAAACTATTATTACGATATTAAAAGAATTGAAGAATAATGGAAAAACAATCCTTGTCGTGCATCATGACCTAAGTAAAGTAAGCGACTATTTTGACCAACTAATTCTTTTGAATAAAGAGCTTGTTGGATTTGGCGACATCAACGAAGTATTACGTCCTGAGGTTTTAGCAAAAGCTTATTCCGGACAGTTTTCATTTCTTGAGAGACTTGGAGGTGTATTGTAATGTCGTTTATTGATGCGGTAATCCAATACGATTTTTTACAAAAGGCATTATTGACTTCCACTATGGTAGGAATAATATGCGGCGTGGTGGGTTGTTTCATTATTTTAAGAGGAATGGCCCTTATGGGGGATGCGATTTCTCATGCTGTATTACCTGGAGTTGCCATTGCTTATATGTTAGGAATGAACTTCTTTGTAGGTGCTGTTATTTCTGGAGTATTAACAGCTGTAGGAATTGGTTTTATTAGCCAAAATAGTCGGATTAAAAATGATATTTCGATTGGAATCATGTTTACTGCTGCATTTGCGTTAGGGATTATTTTGATTACCTTGATGAAAAGCAGTACGGATCTTTATCATATTTTGTTTGGAAATGTATTGGCGGTTCGCCCTTCTGATATGTGGACGACATTAGGAATAGGAGTATTTGTTCTACTTTCAATTTATATTTTTTATAAAGAACTTCTTGTAACGTCTTTCGATCCTACTATGGCAGAGGCATACGGTTTACCGGTTAAATGGATACATTATTTCTTAATGACACTCCTTACAATGGTGACAGTCGCATCCCTACAAACAGTTGGTATTGTCCTTGTGGTAGCGATGCTGATTACACCTGCTGCTACAGCCTATTTATTGACTGACCGTTTATGGGTGATGATTTACATTTCTGCTTCCTTAGGAGTAGTAGCATCAGTGATCGGGTTATACTTCAGCTTCACATACAACCTTGCATCAGGAGCAACCATCGTTTTAGTTTCAACTACTATATTCCTATTGGTATTTTGTTTCTCACCAAAACAAGGGATATTATGGCGTTCTATTAAGTCAAAAAGAAAAAAACTATCAATATCACAATAAGGAGGTAATTTATGAAACATCTATTGAAGGTATTCTTATTAAGTCTAGTAGGGGTATTCATTTTAGCGGGATGCAGTGAAAAAACAGAAACTAAAGAAGGTAAGCTACAGGTAGTCACGACGTATTCAATTTTATATGATATCGTGAAAAATGTAGGTGGAGATCAAGTAGAAATCCATAGTTTGGCACCAGTTGGAACAAATCCACATGAATATGATCCACTACCATTAGATATTCAAAAAACGACGGATGCAGATGTTGTTTTCTATAATGGATTGAACCTTGAAGCAGGAAATTCATGGTTTGATAAACTTATCGAAACAGCAGGGAAAAGCGGAGAAGATGGACCTGTTTTCCGAATGAGTGAAGGTGTAGATGCAATGCATTTAACATCTGAAGGTCATAGTGGCGAAGAAGATCCTCATGCATGGTTGGATATCCGCAATGGAATTAAATATGCTGAAAACGCTAGAGATGCATTAATCAAAGTTGATCCAGAACATAAAGCGGTTTACGAAAAAAATGCCAAGGAATATATCTCTAAATTAGAGACTCTTCATCAAGAAGCAATAGATAACTTTAATAAAATACCTAAAGAAAAACGTTTCTTAGTAACAAGTGAAGGTGCGTTTAAATATTTCAGTGCTGCTTATGACTTCCAAGCAGGGTACATTTGGGAAATCAATGCTGAGAACCAAGGGACACCTCAACAAGTAAAGCAAGTGGTCGATTTAATTAATGATAAAAAAATTCCAGTCTTATTTGTAGAAACAAGTATCGATCCTCGTAGTATGGAAATGGTTTCAAGAGAAACCGGAGTACCAATTGGAGGAAAATTATTTACTGACTCACTTGGAAAAGCGGGTGAGGATGGAGACACTTATATCGATATGATGGAATGGAATATCAATACGATTCTTGAGAATTTAAAGTAATGAAAAGGGTGCCGACTTTGGCACCCTTTTCCCGTGTTGGATTAAGAAATTCTAGGCTGGCTTGTTTCACTGTGAGATTTTCTTAATATAGTTTCTAAAATTATCTTATAAGTTTCCTCATCATCCGCAACAAAATGTCCAGCTTTCGGTATATAGTGTTCTTCACAATTTGGAATAGTCGGAGCTAGCTTTTTCATTTCTTCTACAGGAGCCATCGTATCCTCTTCACCATGCCATACATCTACAGGTACTGTAATATCGGAGTGGGAAAATCCCCATGGCTTTGCTATTAAAGCTAGTTCATTTGCACATTCATCTACAGAGATTCTAAAAGCTTCTGCTAAGTGTATCATCATTAATCTTAAATCTTCTTCTTTTTGTAAGAATTGACGATCGCTTTCATTAAGATGCTTATTTCCGTCTTTGTTGAGCTTCATGAATTTTTCAGGATCTTTTTGAATTAGCTTTTTTTGCGAACGATGTGCAGCTTTAATGAGCCAAGGAGCCCATTTGCTCATGAAGAAGGCAACTTTATTCGCAGTCATCATCTTTTTAGGAGGTTTTCCATTAATAAAAGGGACAGCACTTGATACCAATGCAACTGAATCCAAGAGATCTGGTAGTTTGTAGCCACATGCTGCTGCGTAAGCGCCACCTCCAGAAACACCAATTATTGAAAAACGAGTCAGTTTTAATAGGCTTGCAACCTCTCTAATATCATCTGCCCACTCTAAAATAGTACGATTATGTTTTGGGTCGGATATTCCATACCCAGGACGATCTAATGAAATAAGGTGGATACCAGCAGCAATCGCAAGTTCACTGTCTTCTAAAAATAGTATGCGAGAGCCTGGTGTTCCGTGGAAAAACATAACGGGGTACCCAGAACGGTCTCCATATTCGATATACCCTAATTTTCGTCCATCCTTTAATTGTAAAGTCAAGTCAGCCATTTTATCCGCTCCCTTAATTAAAATTAATTATTAAGAATACTTAAATATAGGGAAAAAAAATTACTCTTTAGTCTCAGCAGCTATTTTGTATAGCTTTTCATGAATATCCAGTAGTTTTTCCAAGTCTTCAACAGGAAGTTTTGCATAATATTTTTCGATGATAAATTTTTGATTTTCATCTCCCATTTTAATAAACTGCTGACCCTTTTTACCAAGGTGGACCAGGATTTCACGTCTGTTATCAGGATTAATTTCTCGTTTTACATATTCCTGCTTCTCTAATTTTGAAATGATTTGGCTGGCTGCACTGGCTGTAATGGAGAAGTACTGAGAAATTTCATTAATTGTTCGTGTCTGTGTTCTAAGAAGCTCTAGTATAACCTGTTGTTTTGTTGAGAGATCGGCAAATTCATTGTTTAGATTACTGTTTAAATCATCGAGAAAAATGGCACTGAGGGCATTGGAGTAATCAATGATTTTTGAACATATTACTTGAAGATCTTTATTCATTATGACATCCACCTCTTTAATCACATTATAAACTATAGTTAACATTTAAGTGAAGTTAATTATTAAATAAAATTAATTAAAATTGGATAAAACTGTATGATAAAATATTCAGAGAACTATTCATATAAGGGAGAGATAGTATGAAGGCTATTTTAGTGAAAGAATGGGGAAGTACTGCTGGAATGGTTTTGGAAGAAATCGATCGTCCAACAATAAAACCAAATCAAGTGTTAATAAAAGTGGCTGCGACGAGTGTTAATTTTGCAGATATTAAAACTCGTCATGGAAAAAAGGGAGCTGGAAATCTACCGTACATTCCAGGTTTGGATGTAGCGGGTATCATTGTAGAAGTAGGAACTGAAGTAAAGGAATTACAAATAGGGCAAAGGGTAGTTGCATTCCCTTCTAAAGGCTCCTATGCAGAATATGTAGTGGCTGATGAAATTCTTACATATGTATTACCAGAGGGGATTGATTTTGAAACGGCGGCTGCAAGTCCCATTGTCGCTTTTTTATCGTATAAGCTAGTCGTCGACATTGCTAGATTACAAAAAGGGGAGAACGTTGTCATTCATGCAGCTGCGGGTGGTGTTGGAACGACATTAATCCAACTGGCTAAGTTAATGGGTGCTGGGACTGTTATTGGAACGGTTGGAAGTGAAGCGAAAAAAGAAGTGGCATTAGAAGCTGGAGCCGATTTTGTTCTTCTATATAATGAAGAAAATTTTCCAGCCCAGGTGAATGAGATTATTGGAGGAAATGGAGTAGATGTGATTTTTGATTCAATTTCGGGTGAAGTTGCACAGAAGAGCCTGGATTGTCTTGCGCCATATGGACGCTTAGTTCATTTTGGTAATTCTAGCGGAGAAACGGGTTCCTTTAAAACTGTCGATTTCCATGCAAGCTGCCGTTCTGTGCTTGGATTTAGTTTGGGCACCACAAGGCAAAAGCGTCCAGAAACGTTAAGGTCAACTGCTGAACAAGTCTTCCCATATATAGCGAGCAAACAATTGAAAGTGAAGATTGGAAAACGATATCTATTGTCTGAAGCTGCATTAGCTCAAGATTGGGTGGAAAGTAGAAAAAGTACGGGAAAAATATTGCTTATAGTGGATGAAGAGCTATGTAAGGTAGAGGGGTGAGATAGCTGGAAATTACATTCAGTGTAACTTGGATGCTCATGTTCTTTTTGAATTATGGACTATTAGCAATAATACTCATGAAACTATATAAAAAAAGTGAAGTTAAGCCCGAATTATGGAAAATGCTACTAGTGGCCTTTATTGGATTATTCACATTTAATTTACGAGTTCCATTCGGGGATTCAATAATTGCAGTACCCATTTTGCCCCTAGGGGTATGGATTTGTTACTTCACCATATCGAGAAAAAACAATCAAATAAGATGGGCAAAGTATCGGCAGTTTGCATGGGTAGGTTTTTTTGCAAATTTCTTTTTCCTAGTGACAACTTTATTGGGTGCTGGTTTGCAACAGCTAATTTATCCAGAAAACGCAATCCAAACTTATGTATCAGATATTTCTAATGTCACCATCATCAACACTAATTCTAGTGGCGAACGAGTAAAGCTTAATACTGAAAGTTTTTCTGCCCAGTTATCAAAAATAAAAGTGGATAACTTTGATGTCCAGGTCTGGTATCAGAATACCTGGGAACCTGGAACGGATGAATTGTTTCCTTATATGCTACATGGACATCTTGCCAGCTGGGGAAGTGGGATTAACCCTATTATATATATAGAAAGAGATGGAAAGGGCATCCTAGTCATCCATAAAGGAAAGCAAACTTACTTTACGTGCAATGAGTCCATCCTTTCGATTGTGAAAGGAGGCAAATGAAATGAGGAAAAAGAAGATCCTTTTAGGCATCATAATTCTTTGTCTGATTGCCATCGTTTTATTTATAGTTAGACCTCCAGGGGAATTTCTCACTAAAATTGAAATCCAAGAGAAATTAGCGAAGAGTATGTATCATCAAAAGGCCAAGGATATTCAAGATGTGCTCGTTTTGGATAAAAAACATGTTTTTGTGCCCTTCATTTCAATGGATAATACGTATGGGGGTACATTTTGGATTTGGACATATAAAGGTTGGGAATTAGCGAGCGTAGAAACAAAACTGGCACCAAAGATTTGGAAATTAGATGAGAAAAGATCAAACAAACACTTTATTGTATGGAATATAAATCCTAAAGATGCTGTTGAAAAACTGGAATTAAGATTGTTGAAAAAGAGAAACTATCATATTACGGACGGAGTCCATTATTATACTCCGGCAATTCACATGCTATTTGAGCAGAAAATAGAGGAGAACTCGTATGGAGCTATTCGATTTCCGGATGAATGGGTTACAGTAATGGATAATGACCAAAAGCAGATGCCTAAAAAACCATTGGGCTTATTTCAACCTTTTTATTCAACTGGATTATATATAGGTTGGACTTCCTATGATTCTAATGGTGAAAATGTATTTCCAGAAAGCTCGGTCAATGGCCATGGCTACTATTTTAGGGGACCGAGTTTAGACCATCTAATGATTGTTGATGAATACGAATTAGAGAGTTATTGATAAAATAAAGGTACCTACCATGGTATCTTTTTTGTTTACGCTAAGTTGTGGATTCGTCAATGGAAACTCAGTAGATAAAAAAGTATTAATAAAAAAATTTAACTAACCTGTTGACATTATACCTATAGGGGTATATTATAAGTTATGTGCTGATGACGTAGCACACAATGAACAATGACTTCGGAGGTGAAGGTAGTGATCTATGATGGCAAAGCAAAGAACCGCCTGAAACGGATTGAAGGACAGCTGCGAGGCATCATTCGAATGATGGAAGAAGAGAAGGACTGCAAAGATGTGATAACACAGCTTACTGCAGCTAGGACAGCTATCGACAGAACCATGGCCGTCATTGTAAGTTCCAACCTTGAGCAGTGTATTCGTGATTCGATTGATTCAGGAAAAGAAAGCTCCCAACTTATTGATGAAGCTGTGGGACTTTTGGTAAAAAGTAGGTAGGATTGACAATCATTTTTTTTGATATATAATATACCCTATACCGTATTTATAAAAAAATTTACGTTAATATATACCCATACAGGTAATGGAGGAGATCAAATGACAGAAAAGAAAAAGACAACAATCGTATTATTTAGTGGTGATTATGATAAGGCAATGGCAGCCTACATTATTGCGAATGGTGCTGCAGCTTATGATCATGAAGTTACCATTTTTCATACATTCTGGGGATTGAATGCCCTTCGTAAAGATGAACCAATCACAGTTGAAAAGACATTTATGGAAAAAATGTTTGGTAAAATGATGCCTCGCGGTGCGAACAAAATGGGCTTATCGAAAATGAACTTTGCAGGAATGGGTCCAAAAATGATTAAAGATATCATGAAAAAGCACAATGCAATGCCACTTCCGGATTTAATTGAAATGGCTAAAGAACAAGATATTAAACTGGTAGCTTGTCAAATGACAGTTGATTTACTTGGATTAAAACAAGAAGAAATTATGGATGGCGTTGAATTTGCAGGTGTAGCTGCTTATCTAGCTGACGCTGAAGACGGTAACGTAAACTTATTCATCTAATGCATGAAGCAAATTAGCACAGGATGTCAAAAAGTTATTTTAGCCAATTAAAGGAGGAAATGAATTAATGATTCAAACAAATTCAGTTTTAGACGCAAAAGGCTTAGCATGTCCAATGCCAATCGTTAAAACAAAAAAGATGATGAACAGCCTAGAACCAGGTCAAGTATTAGAAGTGCAAGCAACAGATAAAGGATCAACTGCGGATTTAAAAGCTTGGTCGGAGAGTACGGGTCATCAATATTTAGGTACTGTTGAAGAAGGAGATGTACTTAAACATTACCTTAGAAAAGCAAGTGGAGAAGAAAAAGAAGAAAAGAAACATTCAGCAATCATCACAAACGAAGAGTTACAACAAAAAATGAACGAAAACCAAAACATTGTTGTCTTGGATGTTCGTGAATCTGCAGAATTTGCCTTTAACCATATCCCAAATGCGAAGTCTCTTCCATTAGGAGAATTAGAATCTCGTATATGCGAACTAGATAAAGATCTTGAAATCTATGTTGTTTGCCGTACTGGAAGTCGAAGTGATCTAGCAGCACAAAAGTTAACTGAAGCAGGATTTAAAACTGTGTTTAACGTAATACCTGGAATGAGTCAATGGACTGGTAAAACTGAAAAAAAAGTGAACTAATCTTATTTAAGAGGGGAGTGGGAGACCTCACAGGTGGTAATGCAAAAGGAGGCTCCTAACTTACCCACTAACAAATGTTTAGAGTGGAAAACAACGGACAGACTTAAAGAACATTCTATGTAAAAAAGTTTAAGAAAATCGGATAAAAATTTTTAAAAATATAAATACCATAGGGGGTAAATAAAAATGACAGTTAAAGCGATGACAGCTAAAGAGGTTACAAAGAAGGTATTTAATAAAGAAGAATTATTTATTTTAGATGTTCGAAATGAAAATGACTTTAATGATTGGAAAATTGATGGACACAATTTTGAGTATCTGAATATTCCTTACTTTGATTTACTAGATGGGGTAGAAGAGATCATGGATAAAATCCCTACAGATAAGCAAGTATTAGTGGTATGTGCTAAGGAAGGTTCATCTATCATGGTAGCTGAAATGCTTTCTGAAGAGGGACGTGAAGTATCGTATCTTCAAGGTGGGATGAAAGCTTGGAGTGAATATTTAGAACCTGTTAAAGTTGGAGACTTAAAAGATGGCGGCCAAATGTACCAATTTGTTCGTATCGGAAAGGGTTGTTTGTCCTACATGGTAGTGTCGAATGGTGAAGCTGCTATTATCGATGCGACTCGTATGACAGATGTATATCTAGATTTTGCAAAGAGCATTAATGCTAACATTACTCATGTATTCGATACTCATCTTCATGCGGACCATATTTCTGGTGGACGTAAAATTGCTGAAGCAACAGGTGCTACTTACTGGTTACCACCAAAAGATGCAACTGAGGTAGTATTTAATTACCAACCATTAGAAGGCGGAAATGATGTACTGATTGGCAATACGACCATTAACATTCACGCATTGTACTCACCCGGTCATACAATTGGATCCACTTCATTTGTAGTCGATAACCAATTCTTATTGTCAGGAGACATTTTGTTTATCGATTCTATCGGTAGACCAGATTTAGCTGGTTTAGCAGAGGATTGGGTTGGCGATTTACGTGAGACATTATACAAACGTTATAGAGAATTATCAGATGAATTAGTAGTACTTCCTGCTCACTTTATGATCATTGAGGAATTGAATGAAGATGGAAGTGTATCAGAGAAATTAGGAACATTATTTGCGAAAAATCATGGATTAAACATTGATGATGAAGCAGAGTTCAGAACATTAGTAACAAAGAATTTGCCACCACAACCAAATGCATATCAAGAGATACGTGAAACAAACATGGGGAAAATCACTCCAGACGAAGATAAGCAACGTGAAATGGAAATTGGTCCAAACCGTTGTGCTGTACGTTAATAAATATTACAACAATAAACTTTGGAGGTAATAATGATGGAAGTAACTAAAGTATTAGATGCTAAGGGATTAGCTTGCCCAATGCCAATTGTAAAAACTAAAAAGGCAATGAACGAATTAGAATCAGGTCAAGTACTAGAAATTCATGCAACAGACAAAGGTGCCAAAAACGATTTCGCTGCATGGGCAAAATCTGGTGGACATGAAATTATTAAGCACGAAGAAGAAAATGATGTTCTGAAATTTTGGGTGAAAAAAGGTTAAAAAGTTTTAACAAGTTTCTATTGTGAAAATGGTCAGCATTTTAATTCGTTCTAATGCGACCATTTTCCTTTTATAACGAGTAAGCTTTTTCAAAGGGAATTCACAGATCAATTTTTCTTTTGCAACTAATAAGGAGGTGCTAACATGGATTTTGCTTTTATAGTTACCATTTTTCTCATTGGATTCATAGGTTCATTTATATCCGGAATGGTTGGTATCGGGGGTTCAATCATTAAGTACCCAATGCTTTTATATATACCACCTTTGTTTGGCTTAGCTGCTTTCAGTGCTCATGAGGTATCTGGGATCAGTGCAGTACAGGTGTTTTTTGCAACGATAGGTGGTGTTTGGGCATACCGTAAAGGTGGTTTTCTAAACAAAACACTCATTATCTACATGGGTACAAGTATTTTGATCGGTAGTTTTGTAGGAAGCTACGGCTCTCGATTCATGTCAGAGGGTGGAATCAATCTTGTATACGGAATCCTTGCGTTGATTGCTGCTGTCATGATGTTCGTGCCCAAAAAGGGATTGGACGATATTCCTTTAGATCAAGTTACATTTAATAAATGGTTGGCAGCATTTTTTGCCCTAATTGTAGGGATAGGCGCAGGTATTGTAGGAGCTGCTGGAGCTTTCCTATTAGTACCGATCATGTTAGTAATTTTGAAAATCCCAACAAGGATGACAATTGCTACTTCATTAGCCATCACATTTATCTCTTCCATCGGTTCAACGATTGGAAAAATAACGACTGGACAAGTGGACTACTTTCCCGCTGCAATAATGATTGTAGCTAGTTTGATTGCTTCTCCGCTCGGGGCAAATGTCGGAAAAAAAATGAACACAAAGATCCTACAAATCATTTTGGCTGTATTAATTTTGGCAACAGCCATCAAGATTTGGTTAGATATTTTTTAAATGATTAGACTGAGTTTATTGAGAATGACCATTTTAGTGGCACTCTTAATAAATTCGGTCTATTTTTTATTATTAGGCCCCAATGATGCCCGATTTCTGTTTAGGTGAGAGCAAAAGGGAATCAAACAGGGTCAATGATTCCCTTTTTCTATTTAAGAGGAGGTAAAAGGGAATCAAAGGGCCCCAATGATGCCCGATTTCGTTTCAAGTGAGTGCAAAAGGGAATCAAACAGGGTCAGTAATTCCCTTTTTCTATTTAGAGGAGGCAAAAGGGAATCATAGGGCCTCAATGATGCCCGATTTCGTTTGTGGTGAGGGCAAAAGGGAATCAAACAGGGTCAATGATTCCCTTTTTCTATTTAAGAGGAGGCAAAAGGGAATCAAAGGGCCCCAATGATGCCCGATTTCTGTTCAAGTGAGTGCAAAAGGGAATCAAACAGGGTCAATGATTCCCTTTTTCTATTTAAGAGGAGGCAAAAGGGAATCATACGAATTCGATAATACATTAAGAAAGCAAGGCGCAAGGTGCAATAATGCCAGCTAATGAATATCCCTTTTCTTAAATCGACCGCCACGAACCTCGGAAATATTGGAGAAGGCAAGGAAAGCTCCAGGATCCAATTCCTCTACGATAGCTTTTAATTTAGCTTCTTCTAATCTAGTAATCACGCAAAATATTACCTTTTTATCATCGCCAGTATATGCACCCTCTCCCTGTAGGTAGGTAACACCCCGTCCAAGTCTTGCTAGGATTGCGCTGCCGATTTCACTATGTTTATCACTAATAATCCAGGCAGATTTAGATTCGTCTAGCCCTGTAATCACAATATCAATCACCTTGAATGCGATGAAATAAGCAATAAGGGAGTACATGGCTCGATTCCAGCCGAAAACAAAGCCTGCTGTGGCAAAAATAAAGATATTAAAGAACATAATCAGTTCACCCACAGAAAAGGGGAACCTTTTACTCATCAAAATGGCCAAAATTTCAGTTCCGTCTAAGCTTCCACCATATCGAATGACAATACCTACACCAATCCCTAAAATTATGCCACCAAATACAGTCGCTAACAACAAGTCTTCTGTAAAAACCGGGACATCATGTAATAGCAGGGTTGTAATGGAGAGAATGGTGATTCCAAGCAATGTTGAGAGGGCAAAAGTTTTACCAATTTGTTTATAGCCGATGTAAAAGAAGGGGATATTGAGGATAAAGATGAAATAACCAAGTTTCCAACCACTTAGATGACCAAGGATAATGGAAATCCCGACAATGCCGCCATCTAAAATCTTATTAGGGACTAAGAATTCTTCAATTCCTACCCCCATTAGTATAGCTCCAATCACGATGGCAAAAATCCGCCGAATTAATTTGGATGGTGGTAGTGATTTATGCTGATCATTCATTCCTATAAAACTCCCCCTTTTGTTGAATGGTCGTCAAAGTTATTCTATTTCTTATATATATGCGAAATGCCCATATATGAGATATTAAATTTACGTGTTGTTTTATTTACATACAGCCGCTGAATTAAATAAAATAAAACCCGATCTTTAAAAGACCGGGCACATACTTGAAATTATTGATTTGTATCTTTCTTTGCAATTTTCATTAATCCACGATGGACTTTCATGAATTCAGCATGAACTTTTTTATGATCTACATTGGCTTCTTTGTACATATCTTTAAGTTTTGTCCCATCCGCATGTTTCTTCATGATGTCACTTAAAGATTGATCGGTTGTTTTGGCAAGGACAGCAGCCTTGAAAAGCTTATGATATGAAACCGTTTTTAGATAAGTTTCAATTGTCGCTCTATCTGTACTGCTATAATCAGCCAAGTAATCAATGAAGGGTTCTTTATTTTCTTGGTAAAGCTTTTCGAATTTTTCTTTATGATTTTTATGGATTTGTTTAAAATCCAACCCAAGTTCTTTCGCTGTTAAATCCCAAGTTCCTTGTTCTTTGTAGATTTTTAAGACTTCTTCTACTGTTTTTCCAGAGTATTTTGCAAAGTGAAGGGCATGGAATATTTCTTTTTTTGTATACCCTTGTTTTTCTAACTCTGCTATTTTTTCCTTATCCACATGCTTTAAATGATGATTTTGGGGATGATAGGTCTGTTCTTTTCCATCATGTGTATTCGCTAGTGCAGTTGAGATGGATAAACCAAAAAGTAATCCCGTAATAAAGAGGAAGGACAACCATTTTTTCATATGAATCAAACTCCTTTTCGTAGTATTCATGGATATGGTACCCAATTAAGAGGGAAATATTGATAAAAAAAAGCATTGCTCTTATGAACTGCCCCCTGTAAAGTAGACATTGAAAATAATAAAAATGATTTAAGCGGCTTTAGCTCTATATTCCATAGGGCTAAG
>NZ_QBBX01000028.1:5743-29776 GCF_003073175.1 Peribacillus acanthi | reverse complement strand
CAGTTTACAGGAAAGAACTTATTAGGTGAAAAGTGTTCATTGGAAGTGAGCAAAAACTGTTCACTATATTTTAGCGTTTACATGAATATGTCCAGTACATTTCCAATTAGGATAAAAACAGCTACAACTACATTGCAGATAAAGCACTAGTCCTATATTTTCAACTCTATGAAATTACTCCATACGCCTTTGGTTTCCCTATGTTTCCTATTTCCGTATATGATATCCAAGACATCATTAATGAAAATGGCCCATTGGGACGGATGGCAACTAATAATAAATTACCAAAATTCAAAAAAGCGCTAAGCCCCTACTCAACGACAACACTGATAAATTGTCCTCGAGGGGTACTTGACGCTTTTTTGTTCTGATATTTTTCTTCATATTTAAGATAAGGGATTCTTAGTGGCTAAAATTTGTGTTCCTTCAACACTCTTAATAATAACGTTATCGGCTTGATATTCACTATTATTGGCTTTACAAAACCGAAGACACCACTAGTTATGCCACTTGCATTTTCTTCTGTTGTGTCTTCTGAAACTAAAATGATGACATCTTTTCCTTTTATCTGATATTCAACAATTTTTGGATACCAGGATGTTTCCATCCCCTCAATTCCAAAGTTGTCAGCCATGTAATTCTGTAATGCCGTTTTAAATTGTTCGTTTCCATTTTCCATCTGTGCTTCTTCTACTGTTGGTGATATTTGGTTATTTTTAGATTCTTCATTTCCATTTTGTTTATTGTTGTTTAAATTTTCATTTCCAGTGCATCCAACTAATAATCCAATAGCTAATAATAGCACTAGCCATACTTTCATACCAAATCCCCCCTTTTATTGTAAAATCTTTTCAACTAGCACAGATGATCCTCTATTCATACTAGCTGTTTAGAGTAAAGCATCTTTCATGCGTACCATATTTTTAACAACATTTACTTGAAATTATTTTGTATAAATTTCACCTATTTAATACGAAATCAATAAAAGATAGTTGTCATTCTGCATGTATACAATGAATTTGAATCAGTCAAAAAAAAGAAACCTAATTCATATTTCTGTCGTAGAATAACGTTCCCACACAAAAGTGAAAGTGAATGCTCTCTCTAGATTAGACTCTTTCCACCCGGGCAGAGTAGTTCACGACACTTTTTCCGTCCCTTTTTCAACGACAAAAGAGCATTCCAGATGAAATGCCCCTTTACTTGATTATATTAAATTTTGTTCATAGAATTATTGTAAAAGGAATATTTATTGAATCTATTCTTATTTTCGCATCACGCAAAAGCTGCTATGATCATTCCCATAACAGTTAGTGAAACAATATGATACCCAGCACTGATGAAGTACAATACCAATTTTCGCCCTTCAAAGAAGGTTGGGGCCATTTCCCTAATAGTGGCAATTCCAAATCCAGCTAGAAAACCAACTAGTGCCCCTTTTCCAATAGTAACTTCATCAAAGGATAAAATGAACAATGAAAGAACGTATGCTGTAATTATGGCTGCAATCATGGTAAGTAGATAGCCTAAATTAGCACCCTTTTTATCAAAATTCTCTTTACTTTTCCCCATTCCCTTCATCCAAATATTCGCAAATAACAAGGGTGAATACCAAAATGCACCTATGATAGAATTTGAAATGGCCGCTAGTAGTATGGCCAGAATACTTACATCGGTAAAATTCATACATATCTCCTCATCTATCTGTTTGTTTTTTCAACCTTGTTTTTCCAACCAGGTATTATCGAAATAACACGAGTCGCTAGATCCTAACATCTTGCTTAAATTTCACATTAAGGCTTTCCAACGGGACAGATTGTGGTTTCGCCAAATAATACCCTTGGAATAAATCATACCCCATTTGTACCAAATAGTTTAAATCTTCTTCATGTTCTACTCCTTCTGCTAAAGCCAAGGCTCCCATGTCATGGGCTATTTTCAACACTTCTCTGGCAACCTCTTGTTTACTAAAATCACTACTTACACCGTTTGTAAATTCCAGGGCCAATTTCACAAAATCCGGTCTCATTTGGGATAACTTTTTTAGATCATTAAACCCAACCCCTACATCATCAAGGGCATATTTAAAGCCATGAGATCTGTAATACTCTAAGATTGATTTTAAATGCTCAAGGTCCTTTACTTCATCAGACTCAACGACTTCAAACACGATTTGTTCCGGTTTTAGATTCATCTTTTTGACAAGCTCAAAAGTGGTCGAAAGACAATGTTCAGGAACATAAATCGCTGTTGGTATGAAGTTGATGAATATTAATTTATCCCCTATAATTCCTGCATTTTTTACTGACTGCAATCTACATGCCCTGTCAAGTGAGAAGACTCTGTTTCTTACTCTTGCTGCCTCAAACATTTTAAATGGGGAAATGATTTCACCCTCAGTACCAATACCTCTTGATAAAAGTTCATGCCCTACAATTATCAAGTTATCATTTTCAACACTTACGATTGGCTGATAATGAGTGCTTATTGAACTACTCTCTATTAAATCATCAATCCAACTTGCTTCACGTTCACTTTTGAATTGATATATCGGCTTCATGGCATGTAATTCTTTCAAAGGATCTAAAACACTCGAGACTACAGCATGTATGCTATTGATGTCCATATGAGCCTCTATATAGTCCATTAAGTCATAGAATACTTCCTCTATGGCCCAAAACATTCTATCATTAATGAACTTCCACTTATCATCTGGGAAGGCTTTAAAATAATCTATTAAATTTCTAGTATTTTGATTTTCTGCGAAATAAATGGTATAACCTCTTTCATTTGGTGAACAAACATCGCATACCATATGTATCACTCCCTCTATTCTCAGCAGTTTCTAATTTTACATTTCGTGTTATGAAGAATATTATCTAGTAAATAATTACTATATTATACTAAAGTTTAAAACATAGAAAGAATTTACCATTATTGATGTCTAATTCAGACACTATAGAGGTAATGCAGGGAATAAAAGGTTAGGATGATCCAATATAAATGTTAGCCAAAGTATTGGTGATAACCACTAGTGATAAACAAAATTAGGTACCATTCATGGACAAAATTATATAATTTGTCCATGTGTGGTACCTGACTTTTGTAAAATTATGAGTGACACACACTCGACGTGCGTAGAGTGCTATGTGTAGATAACCCATAACAAGATCAGTGGGATTCACCTAAAATATATAAGAAAAAGTCTCTCTACCAGTTACTCTTACTAAGGAAAGCGTCTATTGAAAAATCGCTTTTTCTTTTTTGGGGTTAATTGTGTCCTTAATCGCCTCAATTACTAAATCTGGATTTTCCAAATGGATTGAATGATGACAGTTTGTTTTTATTTGTATTGTATTTTTAGTCAGTTTACTCAACAGGTTTTGATGCTCCACCCAAGTAGGATCTGTGTTGTTAGAAGATATAATGGTCACTGGAAGGTCTGCTCTCAATGCATTGGTGTTTTCGACCTGTAAAGCCGATTTATCACTATATAAAAATTCCTTATACACCGCCTCATAAGATTTAGGATGATACCCTATATAGTCAACATATTTCTGATAAGGTTCTGGTAGGTATTTTCTTCCTACTGGTTGCTTTAACAATTTAGGAAGACCAATTCCAGAGGTTAAGTAACCAAATCTAAATACATTAAGATTTTTTCGGTGTGACTTTTTACGAATACTGTCCCATTCATGGCTTAGATATCTTTTTTCGTGTACAGAATCAATAAGAATTAATGATGCCACTTTTTCTGGATACTTACTTGCAAATAACCTCATATTTAATCCGCCAAACGAGTGTCCTACTAAAACATATGGAGGTTTTATCTGCAATTCTTCTAAAATATGTAATAAATCATTTACGACATCTTCGCTTGTATATGATTTATTTATTGCTGAACTCCATCCATACCCTGGTCTATCGAATGAGAGGACTCTTGCAAACTTTGATACTTGTGGCTGAATATAATGCCAATCCAAAGAACAACAACTTAGACCAGCATCTAATATAACGGTATAATCCGCATCCTTCTCACCAGAAACAATTGTATGAATTATTTTATCTCTAATTTTTATCCTCTGACCAATTCCATCAACTTTCCTTTTTCTATTAAGGTACATATTGGTTAATGTAAAAGGAAAACCAACTACCTCTATTGCATGCTTAATCCATTTATCATATTTCAAAGATCTCATCCTCCTTTTTTACAAGGAAAATAATACCACAAAGTAAGGGGGTTGTGTTGGGAATTTACTGAATAATCAAACCCATTATCCTTTCTTCTATAATTGAATCAGTAGTAGCAGAAGGATAGCTGATTAGTTACTCTCTGCTCTATTGTTGGTTTGATTTAAAAAATAGTCTTCCTGTTTAGTAAGCATGTAAACATTTTTTGTTACATAAAGGGAAACATTTACATTTTATTATTTTTCTTTGTAATCAAAATACCAATGTAAAACATTTGGATACATAAAAAAGGGTATCCATTTCTCTGGATAACCCTTAATCGCCTACTTAGTACCAATTTTAACCTCTGTTAAGGATTTTTTTAATGCCTTTTACCGCAAACGTGTTCATTTTTGGAACTATACTTATCCCCTTTTTTGATGTCGTTGTATTTATAACAACGAAATCTATTTCTTTCGCCTTTCTTTTTATTTCTTTCCCCATGTTCACTGGCATAAGCCCCTCAAATCTATAACCACAGAAATCAATATAAAACTGCATATCATTAACATAGACAAAAAAAACTAATGCTCTTGGATCCTCATATTCTTCTATTCTTCTCTTTAAGGCATGCTTCTTTCCTTTTTCTTCAATCTTTCCAACAGGTTTTTCCGATATTTTCACCAAATCTACATTGTTTTGTATGCTCGAAGTAATTTCTTTGAATCTATCAATCCTATCAACTAATGATAGAAAAATCACACCTTTATTTTCAGCCAAAATAATTTGTAATTGCTCATTTTTATCCATGATTAATGTCTCCTTTATCATTTTGTATGATTACATGTATCAAGAACATCAATTCTAATTCTAAGACTTTGGCTATTTTAGCAACCGTTTGTACTGATGGTTGATGTCTTTCCCCACTTTCCAATCGGTATAAAAATGACGGAGACAGGCCTGTAAGAATTGATAAATCTCTCAACTTCATGTTTATCGCTTTTCTTTTAAATTTGATGATCTCTGAAAAAAGCAATTCACTTTCGCTTTCTATTTCCATCTCTTTCACCTTCCTATACGTTTCTATTGAAACACCTTATAAATTCATACTTCCATTTATTTTAGATTTCTAAAGCCTTTTTATAACAATTGGTTGGTTAAAACGGAATAGTAAGTGGGCTTTTATCTATAATGCAGTATGATTTCTTATTACTTTTAGAAAGGAGATAGATGAATGAAAAGAGATATTTTTTTTACTATGACACCAGAGGAAAGAGTGAAGGAAATAAACACCTTATTACAAAAGTATGATTTAAAACAAATTGCTACAATGATAGGCATACCCTATTCAACGTTTACAAAAGAAATGCGAATAGGAGGAGATTTCTTCTATCATCAAAGCGACAAGCAGTATTATCAATTTATACGTTCGGAGGAGGGGCTTCAAAAAACGGGAAGGGTAGAACAGTCTAATGAGTTGGAGTTAAATTTTATCAAGGAAAATCTTAATCACTTAAAGGCTTTGCTACGGTTGTATCAGGAAAATACGCTTCTCCTTTTAGATGAACAGATATACAGCAAAAATGCGAACTTTGTAACGAAAAGCATTAAAATGAATCTCGAAATCTATGAGGAGTTTCGTCAGTTCTGTGAAGAACATTATCGACATTTAAAAATGCAGGACTTGATAGCACAGTCACTTTTAGACTTCAAGAAAAATATAGGCGTGATCCGTAAAAGAGTCAAAAGTGGCTCTTTTTTTGCTTTTTATATAAAAAATTCCTTGTTCGACTACCATTTTTGATATAAAGTGCTACGACCTTGTTAAACAAGTGGAATATCGAAACTTATAGTAATGTTGTCTATAATTTGATTGGTAAAGTTCAATGAAGCCTTAGTACACCTGGTTTTAAAGGACTTTAAATTTAAGTGAATCAGGAGGTACTCAATGAAGAATGAAAATGCAAAACCGCTTTACAACGATATTCAAATTTCAATTGATACAATGATTCTTGTAGCAAAACTTACCTACGATCAGCAAGAAGAATTGTTTAATCGAATTGTTTTTCACCAAAATAACCAATACCAAGATAAACACTTCCATTACAGCAGGAAAATTAGTAACGTCACCATAAAAGTTTCTCCACGCAATCCCCTTGCCAATATCAATTACAATACCATGTTAATTCTTCAAAAGAACGCTTCTCTAACTAAGTTCCCTTATTCAATTCAGGAAATCCTTCAATTTGACACTTGGAAAATTAAACGAATAGATATTGCGTTTGACTTTACAAATCATACCCCTTTTTCAACCTTCACAAATCGGTTAATAATGAAACACCATGGCAATGTTAAATTTCTTCAACAAAGCAAGAATGATAAAGATTGGCAATCTGAATACGTAGGTAGCTTGAATTCCAAAACAGAAGCAAAGGCTTGTTGTTATGATAGAAATGAAAAAGAAGCAGACCTATCCACTGGTATCGAACATGATTATCCTCTCCGTTTCGAAATCCGATTGTACCCCAAGTTGAATGAATACAATTTCCTAAAAAGAATAGATCATGGATGGATTGAAAAGAAATTGAGCAGATTCATTTTTATTCCTGATATTGAACAACTGCCTCTTAACAAATGGGACAAGAGAAGACTGTATAAAATACAACAGGATTATAATTACCTAAAAACATTGAAACCCTTTAAGCAGAATGAGCTTAAAAAATGTGCAAAAGAACATCGAGTACCATTCGAGGATATTTATACCTTTAGCAAAGAAAAACTGTACTCTTTTCTTGAATTAGAAGAGCTTGTTGTAACTTCCTCTGGCTTATATGAGCAGATAAACTTTGACGACCAACTACTTTAACCGAAAAACTGTTATATTTCTTTTTACGGCTGTTATATAAAAGGTTCGACACATAAGCTCTTGAAAAAGATTGTAGCGTCTATATAATTCTAAATACAGGAGTTACAGAAGACTCCTCCCCCAAAAACCCCGAAACAAATCCACAATAATCTACAGGAGGTATTCCCCCATGAAAATCGAAAGAATCTTCAACAATGAATCTCCAATTACCCTCGACAGCATATTAAAATCCATTCTTAGCGAAAAAGTTGACACACTTATCTCCCAAACTTATGCTAAAAACAAGGTGAATTCCACTGACTCTTCAAAAAAAGGAGAGGATGTGGCATGAAAAAATGTGCTATATATGTTCGTGTATCAACTGATAAAATTGAACAACAAAAGTCACTCGAACTTCAAGAAAGTATGTTTACAGAACTAATGGCTGAACGTGGGTGGGATCTTTTCCGTATCTACAAAGACATACAAAGCGGTACGACTTCTAAACGCCCTGCACTACAAGAAATGATTCAGGATGCAAAAGATAAGAAGTTTGATGTTATTCTTGCTAAAGAACTATCTCGTTTAGCTCGTAATGGTGAATTATCCTATCAAATTAAGAATCTTGCAGAACAAAATGAATTCGACATAATTACGTTGGACAATGCTATTGATACAACTAAAGGTGAATCACATATGTTTGGAATTTACGCTTGGTTGTATGAACAGGAATCCCAACGTATTAGTGAACGGGTTAAACACTCCCTTCGAATCTCTGCACAGCAAGGGAATTTTAAAGGTTCAATCCCCCCGTTTGGCTATCATGTCGTAAGTGGGAAGTTATTTCTTCGTGATGACTTTACAGTTGATGTCGTAAAGCGGATATTTAGAGACTATATTGCGGGCAAAGGCTTTGGAAAAATTGCAAACGAGTTATCAAAAGAAGGAATTCCTACACCTGGTCAAACTGTAGGTAGAAAAAATAGTGGTGTCTATTGGCACGATTCAACAATAAGGATTATCTTATCAAATCCACACTATACAGGAGATTTAGTTCAAAATAGAGAAACAACTGCCAGTGTGACTACAAAAAGACGTAAAAAGGTAGATAAAAGTGAACAAATCATAGTCGAAAACACACATGAAGCGATTATTTCAAGACAAGATTTTGAAACGGTTCAACAATTAATACAACAACGTAAGCGAAAAAGACCATACGCTAAAAAACATCTATTTACCAATATAGCTTTCTGTGCCGATTGTGGTAGAAGCATGCACTACAAAGCCAATCGAAAGGGATATGTATGTGGTAACTATAATAAGCGTAAAGGCATTCTATGTACTGACCATCACTTTAAAGAAGCAGGATTAATGGATTTACTGACGTTAGAAATAAAAAGCCTATTTCAACGCCTCAATGAAGACAATTATCTATCCATTCTTGAAAAAGAGGTCAATAGAATTATCAAGAAGGATAAAGCACAATTATCAAAGATTGAAAAGGAATTAGAGGCTTTGAAGAACGAAAAGATCGAAGCTCTGCGGATGAAAGTAAGAAAAGAGATAAGCGATGAAGAGTATCAATTGTTAATTGAAGATAACAACCAAAAGCTAACAGAATTAACCACTAAAAAGCAGTCAATCGAAGAAGCATTAAATGAAAGTTCATCTGCTTTAAACATTGATGCCCTGAATAAAGAATTAGAAGGATTTATTGCAAATCCGACACTTACACCTGAATTCTTACACAAATTCATAGAACGTATTGAAATCAAAGAAGACGGAAGTCCGAGAATCTTTTACCGATTCTCGAACTCATACATATCTTCTATTTTTTTTCGAGTAACACACAGCACTCAACGTGGGTTGAATGCGGAAACATATCGACATCTTGGAGGTAATGGAACAAATATAGCTTACTTAAACGATGGTAGTTCTTAATCAATGTTGATCTGTGACAAGAAATATCTACGAATGGAGCGAAACTTCAGTTTAATCCCCATTAATCAAATAATTATATAGCGTATACTCTATTGGTTCTTCCATCACCATATTCATCTGCACAACAGGTAGTTCTTTCCTATTCTTGTCTATCATCTTTTCTTGTTGAACACTATTTTTATCTGGTTTTGCTATGCCTAGATAGTAGAAATCGCTGCCTTCTGCGTCATCTTTCTTAACGAAAATATGAATGGACTCCTATATACGAAAAAGGAGCCCGTCTAGGATGAAAAATCGATATAAGTTATTTTGTCAGAGTTAGTGTCATGTACAAGGGGTATCGGGCTAGGACAATGATATTAGAGTACCTTACACTTCGTAAAATGAATGAAACCCATCCTAGTAAGATGGGCTTCATTCATTTTATTATAGGTGTAGATATGAAAGTAAAATAAATACTGGGCGTATGATATCGAACATTGATTATGGTGAATGACCATATGTTGCATCGTGTAAGTTTTATTAGTTCGTGAGTACCATGATATTTTTGCCAAATCTTTTAAAGACGGCCTTGTAATTAAATTTGTTAAATAAGCTGACTGTTCAACTTCCTGTCTTTCTTTTTTCATTTAAAAGTTCAATCATTTCATCATGAGTCCTGATTCCAAATCCATGTTCAAAATAGGTACCATCTCCCAAATCATTTACATTTTGCCCCCCTTACACTCTTTCATTTATATACTTAATAGAAAGAAAACGGATATCAAAACAAAACCCTCCCCGAAAAAGACAACTCAAGGAATGTTGATAATACTGCGCCTACCTAAAAAATCCAATATAAAAAGTGTCACCATAGCTTAGACCTAAATCTAACTACGTCACACTTTTAGAAGTTTATTAATCAAGCCCTCGTAGTACAAACAGTGTCAGGCACCACTCATGGACAATTCATTTGATTTTGTCCATGGCTGGTACCTGACACCTTTTTCGTTAGTATAAAATAATCTTTTCTTTTTCATACTAAAAGGAAGAATTACCATTACACTATTTTTCTAAAGTGAACAAATGGCAGCTTATATCAGTGAGGGATGTTTATGTTTTGGAAAAAGGGTAAAAGCATTGCTAATAATAGTAGTGACACACAACAACCTGTGCAAAGGAAGATATCACTAGACTCTCTAAAACAGGTTTTAGACAATATGGACGATGCAGAGATAATCGAACGCACTACACTTAACGATCAAATAGTTGTCATAATCTATTTAAGAACCTTAATTGACCAGGATCGTTTGAATGAATCGATAATAGAACCTGTTATCCAATGTCCACATGCCATGATTTACGAAAGCATAGCTACACCAAAAGTAATGAAGATCCAATTACTTGAAGAGGCACAGAAATTTCTCCTCACCGGTGGTGTACTTCTGAATGATTGTATCCAAGAACAATGGTTGGGCATTCCTCTTCCTAACGAAATAAGTAGGGGGATTGAAACCTCTGAAACAGAAACAATTTTATACGGTGCAAAAGATAGTTTCACTGAACAATTAGAACCAAATATCACCCTCATACGCAGAAGACTTCCTATTACTGAATTAAAAACAGAGAAATATAAAGTAGGTTCATTAAGTGAAACAACGGTTGTCCTAATGTACATAGACGGGTTAACCAATCCTGAATATATATCAATAGCAAGAAAGAAAATCTCTGAAATTAACTTTGATTTATTTTTCGATTCATCCCAGGTAGCGGCATTTATGGAGGAACATAATAACAGTATTTTTCCACAATTCCAACAAACTGACCGACCAGATGTTTGTGCTTATTCCTTAGGGCTCGGTAAATTAACTATCTTGGTAGAGAACACACCGTTTGTATTAATTGCACCAATCACTTTTTTTCACCTTTTCCAATCACCTGAGGATTATATTAATCGTTGGCCGGTTGCAAGTTTTTTAAGAGTTATTCGATATTTAAGCTTTTTTCTGTCCGTCACACTGATACCATTTTATGTTGCACTAACAACCCACCATTATCAAATGATTCCCTTACAAATACTATTTGTTTTAGTGGAATCTAGAAGTAAACTACCATTTACACCATTTTGGGAAGCATTACTGATGTTAGCTATTCTTGAAATCATAAAAGAAGCGAGTTTACGGATGCCGACCAAATCAAGTCAAACCTTAGGGGTGATTGGTGGTATAGTTATCGGTCAAGCAGCAGTTCAAGCGGGTTTTGCGAGCAAAGTATTAATTGTATTAGTTTGTATTTCAACCATCTCCTCATTTTTAGTACCAAACTATTTGATGACGAAGGCAAATACACTTATTCAATTTGGTTTTCTTGTACTTTCATCCTTTATTGGTGTTTTTGGCATTGCCATAGGAGCTATTGCCATTTTGGCACATCTAAATGGTCTTACTTCCTTAAAACAACCCTATTTTTCACCAATCGCTCCATTTTACTGGAAGGACTGGAACGACCTCTTTATTAGAGGGCCTTTAATAAACATGAAATCCCGTCCGGATCATTTACACCCTTTACAGAAATGGAGATACAAACGAAGGATGTGATTCAAAGTTGACTACATTTTCCTTATTTGATAAACCATCAAAATTTGACGGAATCTATGCCTTTTTCATCGTCAACCGTTTCCAAATGCTTTACCTAGTTTTTTTAATGCCTACCTACTTATTACACCCGTTTATGATTTGGGGCATTGTTGCAATGGCAATCTTTTCCCAACTCAATATATGGCTGTTATGTAAATGGCTTGAATCAGATTATACTAAAAAGGGATATCAAGGCTTTGTAGAGCTTTTTGGTGTTCGAATGGTAAGGCTTTTTGCTTTTATAGGGCTTATTTTGATACTAATCAAAATAACGGTGATCACACTCGGATACTTAGAAGTCATTCATGATTTTATTTTCCCATCCATGAATTCAAATTGGATTATATTTTTGATTCTTCTTACGAGCTCCTATGTTGCTTCACTAGAAATGAAAAATACCATACGGTTTGTGGTAATTGTTTTTTTATGTATTTTTTGGATGATTTTTTTATATTATCCCTTTTTTATTCCACCAATCGCTGCATTACATGATTTGTATCCCTTGATACCAACAAATTGGACAACTGATTCATGGAAAGGATTGTTACTCATTTGGTCTTCATTTTCAGGACCAGAGTATTTAATCTGTTTAATTCCTTGGATCAAACCACAGCAAAAAATGAGTAAATATTTAACCTATGCGAATGCTCTTTCTGCTTCAGAGTATTTGATATTGTTTATTGCGAGTTTATTCTTTTTCGGTTCAAATTATTTAAGTAAAAGTAAATACCCTATTATTCATATGATTCGATACTTACAATCTCCCATGTTTGAACGACTGGATATTATCCTGATTTCACTACATATGTTCTTATTGGTGTTTGCTATATCAATTTTCTTGTTATGTATATATGGGGCTACAAGAATCATCCTAAAAAAAACAAGTACCCAACCTTCACGTATGGGTTTTGCTGTCACTTGTATTATGTTATTTCTCTGTTTTGTAATTGTGAATAATTGGATTTGGTCCATTGAAACGAAACAGAATATTCTCCTGAATATTCAAATTTGGTTAAGTGGAATAACTTACTTTATCGTCCCAACATTCTTGCTCCTAATGACAAAGCTAAAAGGGCGTGTAAAAGCATGAGACGAAATAAAATGCTTTTAGTTTGGGGAATCTTTGTTTCATTAGTCATGATTCCAGGATGTGCCCCATTTGTTGAGAACAACACAATTGAAGATATTGCTCCTGTCACTTTTTGGTCAATTAGTAAAGGCGAAAAAGGAAAAATAAAAATGAGTACATTAGTCCCTCCATTAGTAAATGAGCAAAAAAGCTTATTAACACTAGAAGTTAATCTCCTTAAACAGGGAGGAAAAGACTTTAATTTAAGATATTATCGTGAATTGAAGGTTGGACAACTCCGTTATTTTTTAATTCATGAGGAATTAGCGAAACAAGGGATTATTCAGTTGATTAACACGCTATTGACAGACTATGATATTTCGCAACGACTATATTTAGTAATCGTTAAAGGTAATTTTGACGAATATATTAACAGACAAGCAAAGAAGCAAGAAAACCTTGATTATTTCCTGTATCGGATGCTAAGACACTATGAGAGGAAAAGACAAGGTGAAATGACCATTGTCAATTTGCATGAATATAAAAATAAGCTGTTTTCACCATTTTCAGATCCCGTTCTTCCTGTTTTCAAAGTAGCGAAAGATAACTTTACTTACGAGGGGACTGCTTTTTTTAGCAATGATAAATTAATAGAAACGGTCACAAGTACCAAAGATCAAATATTTCAACTTCTTGACAACGATCACTATTTGAAGTTTTTTCCAATACCCAAATTAGACGTGGTTATTGGGCATCTACGCTCAAGAGTAAATGTAGATATAGATAAAAATCTTTCCCTAGTTACAATAAACGTGAAACTAAATGGAAGAATTGAGGAATATCAAGGTAATAAAAATATCCTCAACGGAAATGAACTGATGCAGCTTCATAAGGAAATTGAAACTGAATTAGAAATGAAAACTACGGACCTCATAAAAAAATGCAAGAGCTGAAGGTGGATCCTCTTCAAATCGGGACACACACCCTTAGCCCCTTTTCCAAACCCATCAACGAAAAGGTATGGTTAGCCGCTTGGGGAAAAATGAAAATAAAAGTTAATTATCAGCTTTATTTTGAGTCATTACAAAATACTAAAAAAAATTATTAAATTATCATGAAAAGAGGTTGACCCCTTGGCCGGAGTCTCAAGGTTTATTATTCTGCGATTAACTATAAAGACGGTTAAGCTAGTATTCCGAATGGAAAAATCGTCACAACCTATCCCTTTTTTCCAGGTATTGTTAAACAGTGTCAGGTACCACTCATGAGCGGTCAAATTTACACTATAAGTGGCATCCGTTTTGAAAGTAGGACAATATTTATTGTCAATAAAAATTAGTATGTTAAAACGATTGTTAATTAGTGTGATAATTATCCAAAAACGTTGATTTGACAATAAAATAAGGGTGTGAAATATATATGTGATTTCACACCCTAAAAGGTTTGCTATTTACTGTTTTCTCTTCCAAAACGGAACCCGTTAAAATCAAATTACTTGTTTTAATTTCTACTGGTCTTTTTTGGTAGACTCCTTATAGTACTAAAAAACCTCATTTACTTGTGATAAGGTTTCCCCTGGCGCCACTGCGTTAACGCGTATTTTAGGAGCCAGTTCGAAAGCAAGCTGACGCATTAGACCTATTTGAGCATGCTTACTTGCTGCGTACCAAACTCCAGCCCCATCCGGATAGAAGCTTGCACCTGACACTGTGAAAATGATATTGCCATTGGTCTTTTGTGTTTCTTTTAGTGCTGCTTTTGCACCGAAAAACGATCCTTTTACGTTAATGTTGAGGAGATAATCATATGCTTCAGAAAGAGCAGTTGGAGTTACATCAGCAAATTTAGCGAATCCATCAAATACCCCAGCATTCGCGATAAAAACATCTAACTTTCCAAAAAAAGCGCCCAATTGTTGAAGATCAACTAATTATATAGAAAAGATCATTCATCTTTCTTTTTAATGCCCTGCCATCATTGCGGCATTCGCGTCTTTTGTTTCATCATCTGGAGCATGTTCCGGTAGTTTTGGTCTACTAAGGATTGTTCCTAGAAGTGCCCCAGCTAATGCAATCCCTGCAGCTAGAAGGAACGTGTCACCATAGGCAGCAACGGCTGCTTCAATTGGGTTAGCTGTTTCTGTCATATGATCAGTAATTCTTGACGTTAGGAACCCAGTCATACCTGCTACCGCAAATGAAACCATTACTTGTTGAGCCGCTGTCGTTAAAGGTGTGACACGATTAACAAGATGTATTGGAGCGGATTGAAGAACATGGGTATTAATTGCCATCATGGATAGACCCATTCCAGCTCCCATCATCACTAAACATGTAATGATAAATCCTGTAGTTGTATCCATAGAAATTCGTGAAAGCATAAATAGCGCTGCAGTAATAATAGATAAGCCTGTTATCGCTAAAGGACGAGCACCTATTTTATCAAATAAACGCCCTCCGATTGGCATCATAATACCTGATGCTAGAGCTTGTGGAAGTAGAATTAAACCAGTATCTAATGCACCGTACCCTCTAACTGTTTGTAAAAATAACGGGACAATAATCATAACCCCAAATAAAGCGATTTGGGAAATCCATGCAATCACAATCCCTTTTCTAAAGTCAGATGACCCAAAAACTCTCAGCTCTAATAAAGGCTGCTTCTGACGAAGTTCGACGAAAATGAAAATAATTAGAGCAACTCCACCTACAATTAATCCTGTAAGAGTTTCCGTTGAAGACCAGTTTTTGCCCCCTTCGCTCACTCCGTAAGCAAGCATTGCGAATGCGATAGGTGCTAATATGATTCCAAAGAAATCAAGCGATGGAACTGTCTTACGTTCAACATTCGGCAAAAATTTCATTCCAACCAAAAGTGCAATAATACCGATTGGCAAATTAATAAGGAAAATCCAGTGCCAAGTAACGTATTCTACAAGATATCCTGCTAAAACAGGCCCTAGTGCAGGTGCTAATAGCATTGGAACTCCAAGTGTTCCCATTACGGCCCCCATTTTATCCGGAGGAGCAAGTCGGAAAATCATGGCCATTCCTATTGGAGCAACCATTCCTCCGCCCAGCCCTTGAATAACTCGATAGAGGATTAGCTGTTCAGGGTTTTGTGCAACAGAACATAGAACGGAACCAAGCGTAAACAAGGCGATCGTAATTAAAAATATCTTTTTTGCTCCAAATCTGTCCGTCATCCAACCAGCTAAAGGAATGACAGCTGCTAATGCAAGCGTATAACCTGTTATAGACCATTGCATGGTTGAAACATCAGATTTAAAATCTTTCACTATTCCAGGAAGAGCAACATTCATCGCCGTACTATCAAGAATTACCATTATCATACCAACAATGACAGCTAGTAGTGGTCCTATTATGGTTTTAATGGAAAATGCTTCATTGTTATTTTCTGAACTAGCTGACATACGAAATCCATCTCCTTTTCAAAAATTTCAGTCTTCAGAAAGGTTTTCATGTTAATTACAGGATTTCCTCTTATATAATTATCAAAACAAGATTCCTTGCTTACAGTTTTAAAAAGAGTAAATAGCCCTTATATTTCTAAACCGTCATTTCCCAACTCGACATCTCCAACCACTTCTCCTGTTCCCTATAATCAGGCATGATTTTCCCGACAAGTCGCCAGAAGGATCGGTCGTGATTCAGATGGACCATATGGCACATTTCGTGGACGACCACATAGTCGATCACCCTCTGTGGTGCCATCGCCAGCCTCCAATTAAAGGTTAACTGCAGTCTTGAATCACATGTTCCCCATGTGGTTTTACTATCAGAAATTGAGACCCCACGAGGTTTTGTCTTAAAGTGGCTTTGATAAGAGGAAATACTCTTCTCTACCAACGATTTACATTGTTTATAATAAAATCGTTTTAAAGCTTGTTTTATTTTTGCATCCTCATGCTGCTTCACGTAAATATGTAGCTTATCTCCTTCAAACACTACATGGTCCTGTGTGATATTCAGATCTTGATGAATCTGTATGGGATAGGTTTTTCCTAAAAATAAAAAACTCTCGTCATGGTCATAGACCTTCTCCTTCGGGCCACTCATTCGATCCTTCATTTCGTTCAATTTATGAAGAATCAGATCCCAATTAGCCTCTAACAATTGAAGCACTTGTTCATTGGATGTTCCTTTAGGAGCAAGGACTTCAACAGTTCCATAACCATCTATTTTTATCGCAAAGGAGCTGCGATTTTTGAATTGTATTTCGTAACGTATTGTTTCACCTGAGAAGGTATGTATCATTTCATCACCTTACTGTTTATCCCCTGTACCTTACAGTCAATCCTCTTAAGAATTTCCTAGCAAAATTGTCTCCGCACTCTTTGTAATTCTTATGTCCTTCTTTTCTTAATAAAGCGCCTAACTCACCTTTTGATACCATGATGCCACCATCTTCGAGAATTTCCAGCATATCCTCGCTAGTTAATTGCAGTGCAATTTTTACTTTCTTTAGCATATTATTGTTCATGTTTGGTTTTTTGTTAATGGACGGATCTGGTGTAGTAGCCTGACCTGGTTGACCTTCTTGCTTGCCTCTTTTAAATGTAATCAATCCATTTAAAAATGAATCTAACATCATGTTATTGCATTTTATATTATCTTCAGATTCAGCTAAGTTCTCATCTTCATCGTCGCTGTCCTTTGTTTTTGTTAGGATCTTCGGTAATTCTTCCCTAGCTACCTCAAACCCGCCAAGCTTGAAAATTTCTACCATCTCTATGTTTTTTAGATCCAAGGCATATCTTAATCGAATCAAAATATCGTTATTATCCATATATAATCCTCCAGTAAATTTTCTCTATGTAAAATCCATATTCCTATCCGCTTCTACAATCATATAACTTCTCATATTTTTCAACCTTCGTCAACTTATGTTAAAGCACATAAGCTATGCTCGCATTATTCCCTATCAGTTAACTCCTAATAACAAGTTCAGGCACCACCCCGTAGAATTTTTGTCTACGACTGGTGCCTGATTGTTATTTATTTAAAGGCTCTGTTAAATTTTAATGTTGATTTTTAAAATAAAAAAAAGGGAAACTCTATCCATTAAGGGTTTCCCCGCACTGTTGCCGACCCATTCGTAGTTTAAATACCGTAATGTATCATATATTTCTTATCCTTTGATGCTTGAATAATTTTTGAAGCCAGTTCACTAAGTTCGTCAGAATTTTTAAAGTATCTCGATGATGTGACTATATCATAGAACAATGATAAAGATTCAGGTGGAATAATTGTTATCCCATAATAGGCTAATCCTTGTTCTGGGCGATTTAACGAGTGAAAGTATGTTTTCATTATTGATAAATTATCAATAAAACTACTGATAATATCATCATCGACAGAAATACAATCGTATTTCTGAGGGGTATAGCCATCGTAGCTTTTTTGACTGTCAAAATTATCAAGTATACCAAATTCGTGTACCAAAGGCACAGTAATCACCCTTTCAAAAAGGAAAAACCTTTTATAATAACTCAATAATAGATTCGTTCTGTTCAACGACTAAACACAGAATTTTGACAATCGCAAACTATCATAAGTATCGGTCATTTCAAATACAAATGATGTTAATAGAAATTCTTTTATGTGCTGTTTAGTGCTTTCATTACAGCGACTATCGACAAACAAGAACCAGGCAAGGTAGTTGTCAAGGTACTTTGAAGCCACACCTTTAAAACGGTCTATCCACTGTTTTAGACGGGAATGGAGACCGTTGACATTTTGGATGTGATACAAGCCCTTGATGACGTGTTTGCCACCATCTGATTTAATTCGGTAATGCTCTAAACCTTTTTCTTTTGCATAGGTTTTGTAAGCCCTCCAAGCATCGGTTACAATCACGTTTTCATTGGACAGTTTAGAACCAATCAAGGATTCGACTTTTGGTTTTACAATACGCCCCATACAGGCAACTTTAGAGACAGTTGCTTTAGTGCGGTCTCTGGCAACGAGAACACAAACCTGTTCGTGGCTTATCCCTCTGTGTTTAGACTTTCCGCCACGTTTACGAGGTTTACGTTCTATGATACCCCTTTGCCCTTTTTGGGAGTATAGGAAATAGGTCTCGTCCATTTCAACGATACCCTCAAAATGGTCAACATCCAATTGTTTTAAGGCGTTTAACAGTTTGTGTCTCCAATAAAAAAGCGTAACCCAAGTAACCCCTACGATTTCAGCCGATTTTCGCAGGGAATATCCTTTGAACATACAATCAACGAAGGTAATCCATTCATTGCCTTTTCGAGTGCGGTACAAGACAGTGTTGGTGGTGTCAGTGAAGGTCTTACTACAACATTTACAGCAATAGCGTTGCCGACCATTATATTTTCCGAACCGAACAACGTGTTCCGAAGAACAATGAGGACACTCAAATCCTTCCTTGAAGCGAGTTTCTCTCATTTCATTGATTAAACGACCACCAGTGGAGGAAGAAGGGTCAACATAGCGTTTAACCCATTGATAAACTTGTTCTTTTTTTGTATGTGGTAATTTGTCGATATACTTTAACAAGTTGCTAAACGCTTTGCTCACCTTAAAAACCTCCGACCCGAATGTTTGTTCCTATGTTAATTATATCAAGATTTCGGAGAGGTATCAAATATCAACATTTACCTTTAACAGAGCCTATTTAAAAAGCAGTAACATCAATTGAAAGATAAAAACAAACTTCTTGGGATTGATTTTCTCAAATTATTGAACTCGTCACTAGGCATACTCGAATGCTTCCCTAATATGGAAAGATACTATATTTCTACAATAGTGCTTCTGCAATCAACTTATCAAACTTTAGAATATCAATGCTGTAGAAATATGGAAAACCCTTTTTTAAAAAGTAAAAACAAAGGTCAATCACTTTAAAGAACATGTACCTCTCAGAGAAGTCTATACTCCTTCCAATCACCATTTAGTATCTTCTTTTTTAACAAATTCACTTTACTAGCTACATACATGTATGCTTTAAATTCCCCTTTGTCTGTGTAAACGGTTTGTTGAATTCTTTCATATAAATTGTCTTTCCCACCTTCTGTATATCCTTCTAAATGATCTAGTTGTTTTAATTCTTTCTCCGTTACTGAGTAAAGCTCTCCGTATGTTTTATCTGAAGATGAGTGTATCATAGCAGGATACCCATTTCCTGTGTCAAACAGCTGTCCTGTTGTCCAGCACTCCTTTGCGATACAGGTAGAACTTTCTAAAAGTCGATGATTCCTTTCTCCTTTGCGTAACGTCCCATAAACAAAAACTATTACCATCATTTCTCCCCCTTTTTTCTTTTTCTGTAAAAACTACAAAGGTTGGGGAACTCCCAACCTTTGCGATTACCCAATATGACTAAGCTTATCTGGATTTCTCATAAGATAGATTTCTGTAATTTGTTCATTCTCGATTTTAAAGCTTACCACGGTTTTCATATTATTTGGTTCTGTGATTAATACCCCTGATTCCCCATTCACATTTACAAGTTCGATAGATGTCGGGACATTGGTATATTGGACAAGTAAATGGGCAATAAATCGGAATACAAGCTCCTTTGTATGAACAGGTTTAAGAGCTGCGATAACTTTACCGCCACCGTCAGAATATAGAATGACGTCTTGATATAACAAGTTTTCTAATCTTTGAAGATTCCCTTGATGGATGGCTGTAACGATGGTTTGAACGATGTCTTCCTTAGTGTTATCTAAATTAGTAGATTCGGCATCAATGGTCGGCATTTTGGTTTTCACTCTACTAAATATTTTTCTACAATTTGCTTCATTCCGTCCTACAATATCGGATATGACCGTATAATCGTATTCCAGTACCTCTCGCAAAATAAAAACTGCTCGTTCAATCGGATTTAATTTTTCTAATATAAACAAAACGGCGATCGAGATGACTTCCCCTTTCATCACTTCAGATAAGGGATCGTTATCCTGAAGGATGATGGGCTATGGTAACCAGGGCCCTGTATATACTTCACGTTTTACACGTGCTGATTTTAAGTGGTCCAGACAACGATTTGTCACCATTTTACAAAGGTAGGCTTTTATATTTTCCACCTTCTCCATCTCCATAACACTTGCTTGCAGGAATACATCCTGAACAATGTCTTCTGCATCCGAAACGGTACCGAGCATGCGGTAAGCAATCGAAAACAGTAGAGGTCGATTCTCTAAATAGAGCTCTTGCCAACCCATATGATTTCCTCCATCTCTATTCATGTACCAAACTGGCAATATTCCAAGTATAGTCCCTTAGTTTCACACCTAATTTACCGGATAGAACGAAATCCATCCCCCATTTTTGTGTCCACATAAACCCATCTGTCGGTCCTAATCCAATACAATATAGACTTGGATATGCTTGATGTCCTTCAATCTCATGACCATCTTGATCAGCCTTTATAATTTTGGCAAGTGTTTTTGCCTCTGCCATGGCCTCTTTACAAGTCATTCCTGCAACCTCACCTGTGTTGGAATCAATAATATGAGCACAATCGCCAATCGCATAAATATTATTGCAGCCCTTCAAACGGTACCAGGAATCAATCAATAGCTTTCCGCTATCTGTCATTGGGAGCCCCAATTCCTGAAGACAAGGATGCGGTTGTAAACCCACTGTCCAAATACAAAAATCTGAATCCAATTCAAAACCGTCATTGTAATAAATTCTTTCGTTTTCAAATTTATGGGCCTTTACATGATGAATCGTAGTAACACCTAATGAATTTAACCTTTTTTCTAATTTTCTGCTCACTTTTTGTGGAATATCACAAAGTAATCTTTCATGCTGATTCAACAGTAAAATTTCTACATCTGGGACATTAATACCTTTTAACCAAGTAGCGATTTCGGCTGAAGTTTCAATTCCGGTGATTCCTGCCCCAATGATAGAAATTCGCAGATTAGATTTTGACGAAATTTCCTCTAATAGATGCTTCCTTATGGTTCTTGCGTTTTGAAGACTACTTAACGTGGTCCCACCGTTATTTGAATCCACCTCTTTTATCACACTTCCTAGTGCCATAATCAAAAGATCGTAATTCAAATTCATCATTTGTCCTTTTGAATCAAGCACCTCAATGTTTTGGTCCTCATGATGCACCGCTTTGAGTTCCCCTTGTAAAAATTCAATACCGTCGTTGCAATAGGTACTAAAAGGAATAAATAACTCAGAAAAGTCCTCCTCTACAATCGCTTTAAACAATTTCACCTTCCGAAAATGATGTGAGTTTTTATCAATTAATACGATTCTATAATCCTTATTGATTTTCTCTTTCTTTAATGCATCTATTGCATTGATCCCTGCATATCCTCCACCAATGATTACAATTGTCTTTTGTTGTTCCATCTTTATCGCTCCCTTAATTCTTATTTCGAAAACAAGAGAATATGGGATCTGAGTTGTGACATCGACTAAATATATTTTAAGAAGTTTAAACCTAAAAATGAATTACTTGTACGGTCCAAGTTCTAAATTATGACATATTTTATAAAACGGAGGTTGACCGAAAAAATTTTAGGGGTGTGAAATGTATATATCTAAATTAGACGTTGATCAACCCTCAGATGATCAAATGACTAAGCTAATATTTTCCTTGTATAAAATTGAACGACTTTTAGTAGTTGTAAAACAAGGTTCTTTGTGTGACATGAAAATAGACATTTGAATACCATAAGGATTTTCAACAAATAACAAAGGGAACTCTCACATTTGAAAGTTCCCTTTGTCCAATATTTCTTGTTTACGTATCAACAAGATAAATCAAACCATCTTAGAGCTGAGAATGGCTCCTGTAAATAGTTCGACAAAATGATATTAATCCGATGATTCAGAATCAAAATCCTCTTCATCTACAACGTAAGGGTTAAGATTATTTTGAATAATACGTGCTGTATTTAATCCGATAATTTGAGCTGGAATGGAAGTGTTTCCGTCTGGCAAAATAGGAGAGATTGAAAGGTCGGCTACTTTAAGGTTTTTTGTACCAAAGACATCTAGATATTCATTAACCACTCCATCTTAAATGCATTTCGCCATTTTGCACTGGCCGCCATAATGGTAGAAGTTAGAATAAGAAGCTCTTACATAATTCCCAAGAAATCTTCTTTTTTCAGCTTCATCAGGGTTCATAAAGATGTTCTCAGGTGGGTATACCACTTCACCAATACCGCTGTTAATATTATCTCTAGCCTTAGCAATGATGTTGTACATGTTGATATATTGATCCACCAAGAAGTCTAGATCATTTGTATTTTGCTGCAATGGATTGAAGGAAAATGATGGAGGGGCTTCAGGGTCGCTATGGGAAGCCATAATAGTCCCCCTGCTTTGTGGATTAAGGTCTATTAAACCAAAACTCATAATGTTAATGTTTTTTTTCAATATATCGAATTCCCACCCATTTTTAGCCACTTCAGCGGAAGGAAGAAAGAGTGGTGCCGGCGCTCCTAAAATTTGAAGGCGACGACCCTCCGAACTATTTTTATTTTCAGCTACAAAAGCACCCAAAGCAATCGGTTGATTAATGTCCGCTTCTAATAACGGTAATATCTGAGTTGTATCGACCTTGACACCAATACCGGCATACGCTTGAGTTTGCAGATGGTAGCCTACGTGGGGATTTTCAACCAATGGTGTAATTCCTGCATTAATCAAATCAATTGATTTTCCAATCCCGGACCGTTGCAGAATGACAGAGGAGAAAAAACCTGCCGAAACGATTACGCCTTTTCGGGCAAATGATTTTTGAGAAACGCTGTCCTTGACATATTCGACTCCAACGGCGATTTTCTCTCTTCCCTTATTGTTAAATAAAATTTTATTCACTGTCGTTTTAGCAAAAATGTACAGCTTTCTCTTTCCAACACCCACCTCATCTGGATTAAATTCATTCCCCTGAGTCACAACACAATCATTTAAATACCCCGTTGCTGTCGATGAGCGTGTAATGTCATCATTTGCCACCTCTTTCTGGATAAATTGGTTTTTATAAAAAGTACAGTCACGTACACCTGTGTTATAGTCTTCAACAATATCTATACCCAAAACACTGTTGGTTGCATTTACTAAATTTTGAATAATACTATTCTGAGGAATATTCTGCTGCCTAACAAATACTGGACCCATTCTTCCTCTTTCGCTCGAAATTTGTGGTTGGCCCGTATAAGTTTCATTTTCGATAAACAGTGGTTCAAGTTGATCGTAGCTCCATAGGTTACTGCAAACCTGAGATGCCCACTTGTCATAAAGCTCTTTACTCCCGCGGACAGCATACATTTCATTCACTTCTGAGCTCCCTCCAATGACCCTTCCATTGACCGTAAGAAGCTGTCGTCCTATGGAGGTCTCAAAAGAAGAAGTTAGGTTATA
>NZ_QBBX01000028.1:1787-5733 GCF_003073175.1 Peribacillus acanthi | reverse complement strand
GCAAATTTATTATTACTGTGTGAATTTATGGCCGCTAAAACGCTAGCACTGCTTAACTGAGCCGTACTATTTATTCCAGCCTCGAGTACTAGCACAGAAGTATATGGGTCATCCGTTAATTTCTTTGCTACTACCCCACCTGCTGTTCCAGCACCAATGATAATATAATCAAAAACATTCTTTTTGTGGTCTTTCTTTTTATGTCCCATAAAATCTCTCTACCCACTTTCTTGTTAATATTGACAATCCTCGTATCATGATATGTAGACAGGCTCATTTTTGATAGTTTTAATACCTAAAGTAAACTATCTATTTTTTTTCTGTTTATATGTAATTTCAAATTGAATAAAATAAATTACCCAATCATACTATGTCTAGTAAGATTGGGTACTAATTTCTACTTTTGTACATGACACAGTTGACCGTAACGCTTATAGTAGATTCCAAATTAAATAGAGCCCTTAATTAAGGGGCCCTAGTTTTATTAGTAAGACCCAAACATTCCATTAATTACTTAGACTCAACCATAATTCCATAGTTAAATCTAACTCCTTACTCAATTCAAGCTTCCTGCCATACAGCTTATTAAGCTCCTCATAATCTAATTGGTCGGATGCCATGGAATTATCGATTTCTCTTATTTCATGTTCCAGACCTTCAATCTTGGATAGAGCTTTTGCCTTTGCTGTTTCTTTGTTTTTTCCTTCGGGATTAGTTCTTTGATTCTTACCTTTTTCAACTATTACAATAGGCTCTTTACTGTCCTGCAGTATGCTTAGCTTCTCTTTTTCACTTTTAAAATAATCGTAATTACCAAGATAGCTTTTCAGGGATTGGTCCTCTACAGCAATCACTCTCTCCCCCATTTTATTGATAAAATATCTGTCGTGAGAGATAAAGAATATCGTACCTGTAAATTCTTCCAGGGCTTCCTCAAGGGTTTCTATTGAATCAATATCAAGATGATTGGTAGGTTCATCTAAAATTAATAAATTGATATCTTGAAATAACAACATACCCAGCTTTAGCCTAATTCGCTCTCCACCTGACAAATGCTTTACTTTTTTGAAGACGCTGCTTTTATAAAACATGAATTTTGAGAGATATTCGCGTGCTTTTCCCTCCAGTATCGAAATATCTTCCCTAAAAGTTTCTAGTACCGTAAGTTCTTCATTTTTAAAAATAATTTTCTGTGGTAAATAGGCCGCCATCACATTAGAACCTAATTCCACCACTCCAGCATCCGGCTGCTCTTCCCCTAAAAGCATTTTTAAAAAAGTGGTTTTGCCGCTGCCATTAGGACCGACAAGCCCCACTCTTTCACCAAAATGAACCATTAAGTCAGTGTTTTTAAAAATAACTTTATCTTGATAGCTTTTAGAGAGCCCGATTGCCTTGATGGTTTCCTTTCCTGACCGCCCGGCTGCTTTGAAATCGAGTTTCATATTCCGTCTTTCAAAAACTGGTTTATCGATTCGATTCATTTTATCGAGCTTTTTTTGTATACTGGCAGCTCTTCTGAAGAACTTGTTATTATCAGCCCTCATGGCCCAGTCTCTAAGATCCGTCACCTTCTTTTCCATGCCATTGATCTTTTTTTGCTGCTCCCTAAAATGTTCATATTGAATCCTCATATTTTCTTCTTTTTGACTAACAAAGGATGTGTAGTTACCACTATAAGTTAACGATTCCATATCCTCTATTTCTACAATTTTCGTTACTACATTGTCTAGAAAATATCGGTCATGGGATACGATAATGACAATTCCGTTATAGCTCTTAAGATAGCCTTCGAGCCATTCAATTGAATCCATATCGAGATGATTGGTCGGCTCATCTAGCAGCAATATATCTGGATTATGAATCAAGAGCTTTCCAAGCACGACAGTCTTTTTTTCACCACCGCTTAATAAATCAAAATCCTTGCTTAAAAAGCGTTCGTCAAAATTCAGCCCTGTGCAAACCTTGCTTAGTTTTTCTTCTCGATTGTAACCGCCCTTAACTTCAAATAATTGAACCAAGTCACTGTATCGATTCAAGGCTTTTTCCAGAGCAGTATCATCCAGGGTCTTCATTTGCTCTTCTAATTCACGCATTTGATTCTCGATGCTGTCAAGCTCCTCAAACGCTAGGTTTAAAACATCGATCACTTTTAAGCCTTCTGGATACACAGGCGATTGTTCGAGGTAAGCCTTAGTGGCTGTTTTTGGCAAGTTAATTAAGCCTTCATCATAACCAGGGCTTGAGGTTTGCGGGTAACCTGGATAGTAATTCATCGGCTCTATTCCCGCAATTAATTTTAGAATCGTGCTCTTTCCACTACCGTTTGCACCTACGATTCCAATCTTCTCTCCTTCATATGCTTCAAAGGTAATATTCTTAACCACAAGTGTGGCTTCCATAAATTTTTTAACGCCAATTAACTTCATTTCTAACATAACAATTCCTTCTTTCATCCATAATCTAAGTTACGCACTTTATGGACAGGGTAAAGAAGACTTTCATTACTATTTATTTGGAAAATAAAAAAGACCATAAGAAGATGGTTTCTTCTTACAGTCTTAATAATCAGTGATAATAATTTATTAAAAGCATGGTGCATCAAAAATGCGTGCGTTAAAAAAGCACATTATGATGCCAATGCCTTGCAACCAGATGTAAAAAAAACTGGCGAAATATTTCAAAAGCGCATGAAATATCTTATAAATTATAATCTCGATTTCAGTAAAGTAAGTTACCTTCTAAATTGCCTTAATTCCATAAAGAGCATAACAAATAAACCTATGTTTTATAGGTATTTGACACTCCTTACAAAATCCATATTAATTTTAAAATAAATTAATATTAGCAATTAGTTGGTTCCATAAACTTACTTTCCCCCTTCGATATTTTCATTATTATCTCATTTTTTCATAATTTTGTAAATACATGATTACTTCAATTAAAATAAGGAAAATCTGCTACTACAGTAAGTCATAGTCCCATAATCTGGTCCAAAGTGTGCAGTGGCTAATGCAACGCCTAGCCCAGAGTTTTGCATTCCTACTTCTATGGAAATCGCTCTACGGTTATTTTCATCCAACTTTTGCCATCATCATTAATGTTACGGCAGTTGTAAGGTCATCTGTGCGTCCCAGCACCATTTTTAGTATTTAAATCGTACATCACGATTTTGTTAGGGGTCGTTATGTTCGGAATTGGACTGAGTTAAAAGCAGTCGATTATAAACTGGTTGTTACCGATCCTGTACCGGTCATAGATCGCGAAGTATCTTCCGACTAATAGCTTCCAGAAGTTTCATATGGTTCCCCCTCTTTTTTTGGTCTTAATTTTTTATTTGGGTTGAGGAGCATTTCAGGATCTAGAGCTTGTTTAATTTTTTCCATGACTAGAAGCGCATTGCCGTGCTCCTTCTCTTGATATTTCTGTTTACCGATGCCGACACCATGCTCTCCTGTACAAGTTCCTCCACGCTCGAGTGCATACATCACAATGAGTTCATTTAATTCCTCTGCCCTTTTCAATTCTTCAGGATCATTTAAATCAATCATTAAGAGGACGTGGAAATTTCCATCCCCAACATGGCCTACAATCCCGCCTGGAAGAGCTAGTGAATTCACAGCATTTCTCGCATGTTCAATGGCTCCTGCTAATTCGGAGATTGGTAGACAAACATCCGTTACCATCAGTTTTTTCCCAGGATACCCATGGACATAGGCATAGGCTAAGTTATGACGGGCTTCCCACAATTTATTGAGAGCTGCTTGATCGGACTCAAATTCAAGCCCATCACAATTGTGATCTGCCACAATTTGCTTCATAAATTCCACGTCCTGATTTAAACCCGCTTCGTTTCCATGGAATTCTAAAAATAAAGTAGGTTTTTCTTTATATGACGTTTCACTATGTAAGTTTGCTTGTTTCATAGATGGTTCATCGACAAGCT
>NZ_QBBX01000028.1:0-1777 GCF_003073175.1 Peribacillus acanthi | reverse complement strand
CAACGTGCAATTGGGATGCCCGCTTGCAATATCCCCACAACTGCTGAGACTGCATCATGGACTGTTGAGAAAGACGCTCTACCAGCTAGAGTATATTCAGGTATGCCATATACTTTAAGCGTCAATTCAGTAAAGCAACCAAGCGTACCCTCCGAGCCAACAAATAGTCCGTTTAAGTTGTACCCTGATGAGGACTTTTCCGCTAGATTCCCAGTATGTATCACCATTCCATCTGCAAGCACAACCTCTAAATCTCGTACTTGATCACGCATGACCCCGTATCTAACAGATGTAGTTCCACTGGCATTCGTAGCAGCCATGCCTCCAAGTGTTGCATCTGCCCCTGGATCCACAGAAAAAAACAGCCCATATTTTTTCAGCTCTTTATTTAACTGTGTTCGGGTGACTCCTGGTTGAACCTTGACGAGAAAGTCATTTTCCCTGATTTCTAGTATTTTATCCATGAGGGAAAAATCAATCGTAATCCCGTGGCCATAAGGAATCACATGTCCTTCTAAGCTAGTGCCTCTTCCAAATGGCACGATTGGCACTTTGAACTGAGATGCTATTTTCATAATCTTGCTGACTTCTTCTGTCGTTGTCGGAAACACAACGATGTCGGGCAAACTAGGTGTATGATAGGATTCATCCTTGCTATGCTGTTCTAAAATCGTTTGATTAATAGAGACTTGACCTTCCGGAAGAATGCTTCTTAATTCAGCAATCAAATTCAAGTTTGTAGTTGTCATGATATTTTCCCCTTATTTGATTCTATATGTCTTTAAATTAAGTCATACCAATTTATTTTTACACTTAAATTGGTCCAACCTTTTTTCTATTGTACTAAATAGTCAGAAAAAATCTATAATTTAAATAGTTTTTATTATTGATAGAAACATAGTGTTTTAGTATGATTAAAGCGTTTACAGGGTGTGTACTTGAGGAGTGAAATGGATGATTCCAGCGCAGCAATAGAAAAAAGCATATCAAGTAATGGTTGATCAAATACAGGAAAATTATTTGAATGGTGAATTAAAGCCTGGTGACAAGCTTCCAACGGAAAGAGAGTTGGCAAGCCTTTTTAATATAAGCAGGACATCGGTTAGAGAAGCACTACGGAAACTTAAAATCGATGGGTTTATTGAGATAAAACAAGGCAGCGGGAGCTTTATCAAGCTAGCCCATATACGTAAAGCTGGAGACGAGCTTTCTTCATCCATCCTCGATGCAGAGATAAACCTGATTTATGAAATGCTAGACCTACGTCGTGTTCTCGAAGTTGAATGTGTCCATCTAGCTTCGCAAAAAGCTTCATCAGAGGATCTGGCACGGATTCGTGAAGCTCTGCAGATGATGAATCAAGCTAAAGATGATGAAGCATCTGGACTTCAAGCGGACATCAGTTTTCATTTGAATATCGTTCGTGCATCACACAATTCAATCTATATCAAGCGAAACCCTTAGCGAACAAATGCATGGTACAATCCAAACTACCCGCAGGCATCGACTATACGATCCAGACCGATTGCAAGAAACAATCGATGAACATAAGGAAATTTATATCGCGATTGCTTCAGGTGACGGGATTTTTGCTAACCAATTGATGGAAAAGCATATCACCAAAGTACGAAGAGAATTATCAGAGTCACTGTTAAGCCATATTGGGGAAGAACAAAATTAGGCATTATCGTTTCATTTGAACTGACCCCTGTAAAGTAGACATTGGAAATAATAAAAATGATTTAAGCGGCTTTAGCCCTAAATTCAAGAGGGCTAA
>NZ_QBBX01000027.1 GCF_003073175.1 Peribacillus acanthi | reverse complement strand
ATTGTTTATCGTCGTTGAAAACATTGTAGCCAAGAAGGAGTAAAATGACTCTTTTCTTTTTACACAATTATATGGACTTAATCTTGCTAATCACCATGCTTTTTACTACGTTATTTGTACTGTTATTTATGATTTTGCACCTCAAAAGAGAACCCGTTAGAATGAAAAAGGGAGCATCCTTTGAAAGTCGACGTAGTGACGAGTGGTGAACAATTTAATTTGTTCAAATAAACCGTACTTTTTTCTTAAATAAGTTTTGCAATCCTTGTGCGATCAAATTGAAGGTGAAAATTGTATATGTCATGGCAAGTGCTGCGAAGAATGGGATCCAAATCGGTCCACGAATATCATTGAAGGCATCAATGAACATAGCTGGCCAAGTAATAGAATTATTAACTAGCTTGGATAATCCACTTACTTGTTGAACCAGTTCCTGCGAGATGAAGATACCAATGAATCCTAGCTGACCCAATATGAAAAGTACACGCCCTAGATCAGTAATCATATAGACAGCGATTTTTCCATAAAGGAATGGTAGGTAGTAGGTTTTCAGCATGGTAAAGGGGGTTGCCCCACTCGCAATACCCGCTTTAATGAATTCCTTTGAAGACAGCTCATCGAATTCTAATTTAATCATATCAGCCGCTCTACCTATTTCCACGAACGCGAGTATAAGGATGATATACACTGGTCGGATATCTGTCGTGAGGATTGGTGGGAGGGTTACAAGTAAAATTACGACAACAATGGTTGGGATATAGGATAGAAATCCGTTCAACCATTGCAAGATGGTTCTTGCCCCTAAAATATTCTTATGAGCTAAAAAAGCTAATGGTATGGCAACTAGATAACGTATGAGTGTAATAAGGACGATGATCGCCATGGTTTCTTTTGCACCCATGACGAGTAAGCTTAGCATATCCCTACCTTTAGTGTCAGTACCCATTAAGTGCTCTTCAGAAGGAGGGTATGGAGGAATTATAGGCTTTTTATTTTCATCCATTACATACAAAATGGTGTTCAGTTTTTGATCGACCACCGGCAAATATTTTCCAAAAAAAGTCACGTAAACTAAAGCAGCCAACATGGTTAACCCCAGCCATAAAAGAGGATTCATTTTTATGTGGTTGAATACTCTCATTACATTCCCCTCGCTTCCTTAGGAACTAAAACATTCTTTAAAATTTGCGTAAGAACCATAGCAGCGAACATGAATCCTAAAAAAGGAAGCATATAAGCTAATGCTCTTGCTTCTTCATTTTCCAGAATGCTTTGCAATAATTGATATCCCGCACCATTATACCCAGACAATTTTTCGATGATTGGCAAGCTAGATAATATGTATAGCATCACTAATTGAGTCTGATTCAGTAAAGTAGACCAACAATTCCAAAGCATGTGCACTAGAGCTTTGGTTTTATCTAAGCCTTTTGCATAGACGGTTCGTAAATATTCCTGTCCCATTTCATTTTCCAAGGCAGCGGTTGTGAAATTGGACATATGAATAAAGGGAAACAGGCTGACTGCACATAAAGGTAGAATAAAGCTATACCACTGATCGCTTCCGTACAAATTAAAATGAGGGAATCCAACCCGTATCAATTTGATAAACATGTACTGGATTGCGATATAAAGAAAAAAGTCAGGGATCGAGGAAAAAAACCAAGAAAGGGTAGCTTGTATCTTTCCTAATTTCCTGCTTCTGTTATAAAACCTTACGACTCCAAAGAGTATGCCCAATGAGACGCTTATTATAAAGGAAGGGATGACGATTTTAATACTTCTTCCGAGCATTTCTTTAACTTCATCTTTAATGGGTATGCCCGTTCTTTCTACTGTTCCGAAGCCTTTTTCAGTTTGGAAGTGATGGATAAAATCATCGATTCTTTCCTTATATAGTTCAAAACTAAATGGATACTTAGTTTCTACATGATGAACAGAAAAAACCACTACCTCTTTTTCTCTTGGTAGTAAAAGGATTAAGATAAATCCGGTCAGTATTAAGAGAAAAATAAGGAAACTTTTGGTGATTTGCCAAACCAAACCATAACCCCCTTTGTTTGAATTCTATCTAAATATTTTTAATATAATGAAAATTATAACACGTTTGTGACAAATATTACAAAATAAAAGTAAAAAAATTCCTATTTTTAGAATTTCGTAGCATTTTGAAAGTAAAAAATATAGAACAGTTAGTTGCTTTGTAGGGAAAGTTAAATAGAAAGTAATAAAATTTACTGAAGTGATAATTCTATTATGAGCCCATAGAGTATTTGGCTTGGGGTCTAAGGTTAGTAAAAAAGTTACAAGGTTGTTAGAAATGTGAAGCATGTAGTAAATCTTGTAAATAGTGGATACTAAAAATTGTTAACCATTACCCTTACTGTGCTAATATGATGTAGTTCATGATTTAGTCTAATGGAGGTGCAATATTTGGCACAGTCCTTTTTACAATTAAATTCGATTTTTATTAGTATTTTAATAGAAGCTATCCCATTTGTATTAATAGGTGTTTTGATATCTGGTTCGATTCAGATGTTTGTTTCTGAAGAGATGATCGCTAGGGTTATCCCTAAAAATCGTTTTTTGGCAGTTTTATTTTCTAGTTTAGTCGGCTTTTTCTTCCCAGCATGTGAATGTGGAATCGTTCCAGTTACTAGGAGATTATTAAAAAAAGGAGTTCCATTACACGCAGCAATCGCTTTTATGTTAACGGCTCCTGTATTAAACCCAATCGTACTCTTTTCCACATACATCGCTTTTGGTAACGATTGGAAAATGGTGCTTTATAGAGGTGGCCTAGCATTAATTGTGTCCATAACAATTGGAATCATTCTATCGTACCAGTACAAAGACAATCAGTTACTAGATAAATTCACAAAACCTGAACACAATCATCAAATAAGAAAAACATTCATCGATAAACTGACAGGTACTTTGCGACATTCAGTCGATGAGTTTTTTTCTGTTGGGAAATATTTGTTCATTGGAGCTTTAATTGCTGCTTCCATGCAGACTTTCGTAAAAACTTCAACCTTATTAGCAATCGGGCAAAATGAATTGTCATCCTCACTTGTCATGATGGGAATGGCATTTGTGCTATCACTTTGTTCAGAGGCTGATGCTTTTATCGCAGCCTCCTTTAGTAGTACGTTTGCAACTGGGTCATTGATCGCTTTTTTGGTATTTGGTCCGATGGTGGATATTAAAAATATGCTTATGATGTTAGGTACTTTTAAGAAAAGATTTGTGTTTGTCTTAATCTCTTATATTGCGTTTTTAGTGTTAATTGGTTCACTTTTACTGTAAAGGAGGGAAGATATGTTTAGAACATTGATTTTAATGGCATTTACCTATTATTTTTTTCACCTCCATGCGAGTGGAGATCTAAATAAATACATCAATATGAAATATTCGTATTTATCTTATATTGCAATTTTTATTTTATGTATCCTAACCATTGTACAAGGCTATTATTATTTGAAGAACGATGGAAAACAGGGGCACGAATGTCATGATGGTTGTGATCACGACCAAGAACATGAAGATAATAAGCCTTTAATTCAAAGAATCGGGATATATGTCATATTTATCTTTCCTCTAGTCACAGGATTCTTTTTTCCAATTGCTACACTAGATTCAAACATAGTAAAAGCAAAAGGCTTTTCCTTTAAAGGGATGGAAACAGATGACCCATATGCTGTCAGACAATATTTGCGTCCGGATACTAGCATTTATTATGGAAAAGAAGGCTATGATGAAATCATGAAAAAAGAGTTGAAACTCTATTCCTCTAAAAATGTTATCTCGTTAAAAGAAGAGGATTACTTAAAGGGGATGGAAACTCTCTATAATTATCCTGGTGAATTTATGGGAGATATTGTTACTTTTAAGGGTTTCACATTCAAAGGGGATGCGATAAGCGAACGTCAATTGTTTGTCTTAAGGTTTGGGGTCATACATTGTATTGCTGATTCAGGTGTGTTTGGCATGTTAGTGGAATTTCCCGAAAAAATAAACTTGAAGAATGATGAATGGATTTCAGTTAAAGGAAAGATTTCTTCACAATATTATCAGCCTTTTAAATCCACGATTCCTGTATTAAAGGTGGAAGATTGGGAGAAGGTTGAAAAGCCAGAAGATCCTTATGTATATCGGAATTGAATGAATGTAGTTGCCTAATCTGTGAACACATAATGTTGAAGCTTTTGGTAAAAGTAATTGTATCATCATTGTGTTAGTATGGAGGATTTACTATGAATCATTCTCATATAAAGCTCGTTGCGTCTGAAATTGCTGTATTATGGACCGCTTATATGAACGACAGCATGGCAAAATGCATTCTGGGGTTTATGCTTCAGCATATTGAGGATCCTGATATCAAAAAAGGTGTCCAGATTGCCTATAATCTTTCTTTGTCGCATTTGGAAAAACTAGAGGCGATTTTTCTCAATGAGCAATATGCTAAACCAAATGGCTTTACACAGAGAGATGTGAATATGAATGCACCTTGTCTTTTTTCGGATACATTTTGTTTAACTTATGTAAATCATATGGCGAAGACTGGACTTCTGGCTTATGGTGGTTTTGTATCCATGAGCGTTCGAGAGGATATTAGAGAGTATTTTATACAGGGTCTCACTGAAACGTCTGTTCTTTATGATAAGACGATACACATCGCTCTTGCTAAAGGAATTTACATTAAGCCTCCCTATATTGAGGTTCCAAAAGAAACGGATTATATCGATACGAAGAAGTACTTTAGTGGAGTGAAAATCCTCAATAATCCGAGACCGCTTAATTCGGTTGAAATCTCCCATTTATTTATGAACGTCCAAACCAATGCCATCGGAACGAAACTTGCCTTAAGTTTTGCTCAAACATCACCAACGAAAGAGGTTCAACAGTTTTTACTTAGAGGAAAAGATATTTCAGACAAGCATATTAAGGTGTTTTCGAAAGTGTTGGTTGACAATAATATTACCGTTCCCGGGTCACCCGATGTTTGTGTAAGTAATTCCACAACTCAAACGTTTTCGGATAAACTGATTATGTTCCATATGTCACTTTTAAATGCCGCTGGAACAGGGAACTATGCAACCGCAGCTGCAGCTAGTCAAAGAACAGATTTAGTGCTAAATTACGAAAGGCTATCACTAGAAATCGGTCAGTATGCAAAAGATGGTGCCTTCTTGATGATACAAAACAATTGGTTAGAGCAGCCTCCAGGGACACAGGACAGAGAAGCTTTGGCAAAAAATAAAGGCTTGAAGTAGTAAAAAGGATCTCATGCGCAGCAGGGATCCTTTATTAATTCTTATTCTAATTCTTACATAAGTTGTTTCATCATTTCTTCATCCAGTTTCAACGATTGGATTGATTTTTTGCTACTGGTTGGATTCATATATCCCTGTTTATTGGGATATTGTAAGTTTCATTTGAGTATATAGGGGAAGAGAGTCCATATTCATCCATCATCAAATTAATATATTCTCCATTCCCTTTAACCCTATAAATGAAATGGGACATATTTCAATAACCAAGTTAAACGGAGGATAAAAAGATGTGCAACATTTGTTAATTTACTAATGAATTGATTACGGCTTCTTTACAATACTAAAGAACGAAGGAGTGTTCTATAAAGTTCATGAGTTTAATCTTTTAAAGGTGGTGGAAACAGTGAGTGTAAAAACAATCACGGTAAAAGATCTTGTTCGAAAAATTCTAAACCATGATGATTTGTTCATTATTGATGCGAGGAATACGGATGACTTTGATGATTGGAAAATCGAGGGGAAGAATGTTGAAATTATTAACGCTCCATATTTTGAATTGCTAGAAGGAATAGATTCCATCCAGGATAAGCTTCCAAAGGATAAAGATATTTATGTGGTGTGTGCAAAAGGAGGCTCCTCAGAATTTGTCGCAGAACAAATCGAGGAAGCGGGCTTTGTGAATGTTTATTCTATCGCTGGAGGAATGAAAGTGTGGAGTGAATATCTGGAACCAATAAAAGTAGGAGATTTAAAAAGTGGTGGATCAATTTATCAATTTGTCCGAATTGGTAAAGGATGCCTCTCATATTTAATCGAATCCAATGGAGAAGGTGCCATTGTTGACACAAACCGAATGATTGAACAGTATGAAGATTTCTTGTTGAGTAAAAATGTCAGTTTGAAGGCCTTGATTGATACACATCTTCACGCGGACCACATTTCAGGGGGAAGACAGTTAGCTGAAAAAATGGATGCACGGTATTACCTTCCACCAAAGGATGCAGAAGAAGTGACATTTTCTTATAATCCAATAAACGATGGAGATTCGGTAATGATAGGGAGCGTAGAGATTGAAGCCCTGTATTCTCCCGGACATACTATTGGTAGTACGTCATTTATAGTGGATGACCAATATTTACTGTCGGGGGATATCTTATTTATTGATTCGATTGGAAGACCCGACTTAGCGGGTAAAGCACAGGATTGGGTCAGTGACTTAAGACAAACACTTTATAAACGTTATAAAGTGTTAGCAGACGACTTACTCGTGCTGCCTGCTCATTTTATGGGTATCAATGAAATGAATGATGATGGAAGTGTGTCTGAAAAACTAGGTACATTATATAAACAGAATCATGGACTGAATATTGAAGATGACGAGGAATTTAGAGTAACTGTAAGTGAAAATCTTCCACCACAACCGAATTCCTACCAAGAAATTCGAGAAACCAATATGGGAAAAATCATCCCAGATCTCGAGCAACAAAGGGAAATGGAAATCGGACCAAATCGATGTGCTGTCAGATAGGATGACTAGGGGTACCTAACTGGGTATCCCTTGTTTTTAAATGGTTTTTAGCACTCCACTACGACTTGTTGACAACTATTCGTTAATAGATTATTATATACCCCATAAGGTATTTTAATTTCAGGGAGTGATAATTGATATGACGTTAATAAATGGATTAATTATTGCACTAATTATTGGATTCTTCCTACCAAGAATACTTCCAGCAAAAGGAATCAACCATATTACGACAACAGAATTGAAGCAACAATTAAAAGATAAAAATAAACAATTTATCGATGTTAGATCGCCTGGAGAGTACAAAGTAAATCATATTAAAGAATTCAAGAATATCCCTTTACACTTGTTAAGTGGAAGAGCGGGTACCCTTTCAAAGGAAAAGGAAGTAGTAGTAATCTGCCAAAGTGGAATGCGAAGCAATAAAGCAAGCAAAGAATTAAAAAAATTAGGATTCACAAAAGTAACTAACGTTAAAGGCGGCATGAGTGCATGGTAGAATGAACCACAAAGTGAGGTGTCTTCGATGGAAGAAGGCAAAGATAAAACCATTGATTCTAAATATATTCAACAGCATCTAGCGAATGAGCGTACTTATCTTGCGTGGGTCAGGACTAGTATTACCATTATCGGAGTGGGATTCTTGATTACGAATCTACACTTTACAACCTTAACGAATGAATTTGCAACTGGAGATATTTTAGCTAAAATCATTGGACTTGCTTCCATTTTGGTAGGAATTATCACATTGGCTTTAACCACTATTAGTTATTTTAGAAAAGGGAAAGACATTAATGTAGATAGGTTCACCTTTTCTCGTATTTTAATAGTTTTCTTAACTACTTTATTAATGCTTATTTTTCTAATTTTTGGTGCTTATTATTTAGTTGTTTGGAAGATAATCTAGGATAACTTTGAGGAGGAAATGGTTATGTATTTTAAATCATTTTTTGATGAACAGCTTGCTCATATGTCTTATCTTGTTGGTTGCCAAAGAACGGGAGAAGCGATTGTCATTGATCCAGCAAGAAATATTGAGCCCTATTTAGAAGTAGCTAAAAAGGAAAAGTTAAGAGTGACAGCTGTAACGGAAACGCACATTCACGCTGATTATTTATCTGGTGCAAGGGAGCTTGCAGAACGTGTTGGAGCAAAACTCTATGTATCCGACGAAGGGGACCAAGACTGGAAATATCAATATGTTGGGGAGTACAACCATGAACTATTGAAGGAAGGCTCTACCTTTTTTGTTGGTAATGTAAAATTTGAGGTTCTTCACACACCTGGACATACTCCTGAGAGTATTTCTTTCTTACTGACTGATATTGGTGGAGGAGCGAATGAACCAATAGGGATTTTTACTGGGGATTTCTTGTTTGTTGGTGATGTCGGCCGTCCGGACCTATTGGAAAAAGCGGCGGGTGTTGCAGGAACGTCTGAAAGCGGAGCTATTCAAATGTTCGAATCACTTCGCAAAGTAGAAAAGGTTGCTGATTTTCTTCAAGTGTGGCCTGCTCATGGAGCTGGAAGTGCATGTGGTAAATCTCTAGGAGCGGTACCAATGACCACTTTAGGCTATGAAAAGAAATTCAACTGGGCGTTTCAAATCAAAGATGAGAAGGAATTCGTTCAAGAATTATTGAAAAATCAACCAGAACCTCCGAAGTATTTTGCTGAAATGAAGAAACAAAATAAACTGGGACCAGCATTGGTAAATAAAGCAGAAACTCCAGAAGTATCCATACCTGTTGAAAAGGGAGTAACAGTCGTCGACACTCGTGAAGCTAACGAGTATGCAGAAGGTCATATCGAAGGAACTATCAATCTACCATACAACCGTTCTTTCACAAATTGGGCGGGATGGCTATTAAGCTATGATAAAAATATTGTGTTAGTTACAAAAAAAGCAAAGTTAAAAGAGATTAAGAGGTCATTAGAATCAATAGGTTTGGACCAAATTACGGGTTATGTTGAAGCTGATACTCTAAAAGCTGGAGTGGAAACATACGAAAGTGTAACCGTTCAAGCTGCCAAGAAACTGCTAGAACAAGACGATTACTATATGATTGACGTAAGGAACCAATCTGAATGGAATGTAGGTCATATTCCAGGAGCACATCACTTTATGTTAGGAACTTTATCCGATCATCTGGAGAAATTGCCAAAAGACAAAACCTTGATCGTTCATTGTCAATCAGGAGCTCGTTCAGCTATTGCCACAAGTGTTCTTCAAGCCAATGGCTTTAAAGATGTATTAAACATGACAGGCGGATTTGAAGCGTGGGAGAAACAGGGATTACCGGTTGAATAAGGGGTGTTAAAGAGAAGCGTAGGATGCGCTTCTCTTTTTTTTCGTGAAATGCTGTAATATGAAAAATGGTCTTGATTTGATTTAAGTTACAAGAAGATTCATCCAAAAGCATACAAATTGGGACAAACTTCTTTCTTTATAGACAATATTTGTTAAAATTAAGGAAAATACATTAGGAGTGAGGGTTGTGGCAATAACAGTTCCTGAGACGATTCGGTCCTCGGCAACAGCTGGTGAGAGACTATTGTTTAGAACATTAAAGAGTTACTTACCAGATGATTATATCGTATATTACGAACCTGAGATTCGAGGTAAGCGTCCGGATTTTGTAATTGTGGGACCTGATCTTGGAATTCTTGTTTTAGAAGTGAAGGACTATACAAAAAATACCATTATGATGGTAAATCATGATGAATGGACCATAGTCAATGGCAAAAGTGAGCAAGTTACTGTGAAGAGCCCGTTGAGGCAGGCAAGGGATTATATTTTTCATATAGCTGATGCTCTAAAAAAAGATGTGAATTTAATTCATCATGATGGACCATATAAATTTCAATTAAAGTTTCCATATGGTTTTGGTACAGTTTTTACAAGATGTACTCAACAGGATTTCGTTGCAAACGGTTTGTATTCTGTTATCAGTCCTCAATTTTCACTGATGCGGGATGAAATTGATCCGGAAAATGAATCCTTTTCTGAAGAAAATTTAATGGAGAAATTATTAAATATGTTTGTCACCTCATATAGGTTAAGGAATTTACTCTCTTATGAGGATATACAATCTATAAGGTATCATTTATTCCCAGAAGTAAGAATCAGTGCTGAATTCAAACAAGTTGTTCCTTATCAAGATCAGATTTTATTATCTTTGCATGATATTAAAACGATGGATTTGCATCAAGAAAATCTTGCAAAGCAATTGGGTGATAAAAACCGTTTAATTAGAGGAGTTGCGGGAAGTGGAAAAACATTAATACTTTCCAGCCGAGCAAAGCTGTTGGCAAAAGAAAATCCTGATTGGAAAATTCTGATACTATGTTATAATATCTCACTTTCAAACACAATCCAACACATGATTGAGCATATGTTTGAGGAGCAAAGAGATTTATTTGATTTCGATTTTAAGGATAATTTAGTAGAAAAAAAGGTCAACCATCGAATAGAGGTATTTAATTTTCATGCTTGGTTAAAAAATTGTCTTCGTATTCATGAAAGGCAAATTCCATTATTGCTAGAGAAATTAGAGAGACAGGAAACCATTCTTCCACAATATGACGCTATCTTAATTGATGAAGCTCAAGATTTTGAACAGGATTGGTTATTGCTTGTCAGTAAGCTTTTAAACCCTTCTACTCAATCTTTACTACTGGTAGAAGATAGGGCTCAAAACATTTATAAAAGAAAGAGAAGTTACGTACAGGACACAGGATTGAATTTCCAGGGACGTTCCAAGGTGTTGACAATTAATTACCGGAATTCCGCAGAAATCGTAAACTTTGCATGGGATTTCTATCAAAAGAATTCATCCTTGAAAAATAAGGTAGTTTCAAGGGGGTTTGAAGGTGAAATCATCACGCCTAAAAGTACCAGAAGAAAGGGTCCAGAACCTGCCATTTATAAAGCCAACAACTTTAAAGAAGAATTATTATTAGTAGCAAAACAGATGAAAAAGCTTCATGAATTACATAAAATTCCATACGATCAAATGCTTGTATTATATAGAGTTAAAAAAGATAAATATACAAATTATATTGATAGTATATTAAGTGCTTTTACGGCAGAGGGTATTCCAGTGTATTGGCTTACTGAAAATGAATATTCAAAGCGCTCATATGATAAGAATGATGGTAATGTAAAAATATCTACGATTGATTCAAGTAAGGGATTGGATTTCCAAGCTGTATTTATAGTAGGTATCCACAATATGCCATTTGCTTTAGAAGAAGATGTTGAAAGAGAAGTGTCTCTATTATATATTGGCATGACAAGGGCACAAACATATTTGTGTTTAACTTATTCTAATGAATCTATGTTTTCTCAATATTTAGATTCCGTAAAAAATGCAAGAACTCAATCAAAAATTTTGTCAGTTAAAGATTACTAAGAGACCACTGAAAATTAGTGGTCTCTTAGTTTTACAGAACAACTCTCCAATTAGGATCACAAGTTGCCTTTATGGTTTTTCTCTCCAGGATATAATTAGCAATAATCTCAGTCATATCAATCTGAATTTCCTTGAGGACTGGCTTATCTTTAAACATCGTGTATCCGCCAACGCCACCTGCCCGGTAATTGTTCATAACTACATCATATTATCCTTCCAATTGAAGGGGAGACAAACTCCCCGAACAGTATCCATGAAAAAAAGCCATGCATTATTACATGGCTATTATTATTCCCCAAAATCTGATTGGACAAGTACTTCTTCTTTATTGGGATAGACCTTTTCAATGTGTTGCTCTCCCCAAGCGCATAGGGAGTCAAGTATGAATTTGAGTGACCATCCATAGTCGGTCAGGGAGTATTCCACTTTCGGAGGTACTTGGTTATAAACCTCTCTCAGAATGACGCCATCGTCCTCTAATTCACGTAGCTGTTGAGTTAACATTTTTTGGGTGATGCCAGGCATTAGTTTTTTTAATTCGCTCGTACGTTTTTTTCCTTTGATCAAATGACAAAGGATTACGACTTTCCATTTTCCCCCGATAACATCTAGAGCAGCCTCTACTGGAATATTATATTTTTTCATCTTAATCCTCCTTATAGTAATCAAAAGGAACTATAAAGTGCCTATAGAACTTGAAAGTGCGTACTTCTCAATATGAACGATTGCATGCATAATAGCAAACTGTAGGTACTTCGAAAAAGTGTTAGCTCTATTATACCTCTACGGTTTTTAAGTTAGTATAGGGTACTTTAAAGTACCTATATACCAAAAAAGTATCTGCGGCACTTTAAAGTGCGTACTTCCGCTATGGGAGTTTAGGGTTCATAATAGCAAACAGAGCACGAGATGAAAGGCGCCTTCATCAACCATCTTTGTATAATCAACAACGTATAGGAGGAATTTCGATGAGTTCACATATACAAGCACATGGGAAAAAGGGTGGGACATTAGCCCTTTTAGCATTGGCAATTAGTGCATTTGGAATCGGTACAACAGAATTTGTTCCAGTAGGATTATTATCGACCATTTCAAATGACTTAAATATTTCTATCACCCTAGCAGGTTTATTAATTTCTGGCTATGCGATGGGAGTCGCATTTGGAGCACCAATCTTAACAGCAGTAACGAATAAAATGAGCCGAAAAACATTATTAATGTTACTAATGGTCATATTTATCATAGGAAATTCAGTAGCGGCTATGTCGACAAGCTTTGGGTTATTGCTAGTAGCAAGGATTATCACTGCTTTTTCCCATGGTGTATTTTTCTCAATTGGTTCAACAATCGCTGCTGATTTAGTACCAGAAGACAAACGAGCAAGTGCAATTGCTTTCATGTTCACTGGGTTAACGGTTGCAACGGTTACAGGAGTCCCACTTGGAACCTTTATTGGACAATCATTCGGTTGGAGGGCGACCTTTGGAGGTGTCGCTTTACTAGGGATAATTGGAATCATTGCAAGTGCGATTTTAATTCCTAAAAATATTAAGGATGCACCACCATCCTCATTCAGCGATCAATTGAAAATTTTGAAAAGCGGTCCATTGTTGTTGGCTTTTGCCATCACAGCACTTGGGTATGGAGGGACATTCGTCGCCTTTACTTATTTGACGCCAATCCTTCAAGATATTACTGGATTTACACCTAACGTAGTCAGTATCATCTTGTTAGTGTATGGAATTGCAGTCGCGATAGGAAATACCATTGGGGGGAAAGCAGCTGATAAAAATCCATTAGGATCACTTTCTTGGATGTTCCTTATCCAAACAATCATTTTAGTTATTCTTACTTTTACAGCCCCATATAAATTCGTTGCACTTATCACAATCTTTTTATTAGGATTATTCGCATTCATGAATGTGCCTGGACTACAAGTTTTGGTCGTGAAGCTAGCGGAACGCTATGTTCCTGCTGCTGTGAACGTTGCATCGGCTTTGAATATTGCTGCCTTCAATGTGGGAATAGCGATTGGAGCTTTTGTAGGTGGGATTGTGGTTGATACGATTGGACTCATCCATACTCCTTGGATTGGGGGAGTCATGGTGTTTGGAGCGGTGTTGCTGACACTGTGGAGTGGGTCAATTGAAAGAAAATCTAAATAAACAGAGAAAAGAACCACAGAAGTGGTTCTTTTCTCTATTTGATATGGAAATGGATAGTTTTTACAACTGCTTCATTATAGCCTGGATCATGAGGGACGAAGTCTTTCAAGGTGACAGTCTTTGTAAATGGTAAACCATTATGATAGCCTTCAATAGACATCTGTGGTGTGATTCCTAAGCATAAATCATGATACTCTAGGAAATCAGCCTTGGCCATACCAGACACTTCTTCCTTCTGAAGTACAAAGTTTGGTTCATTTGGAGTTTCCCATAAGAACACATGGCTGAATTCCTTATCAATTAATTTTTCCGTAATAATTGGGTTCTTAATCACGCCAAGAGAAACGAGTTCCTCTTTTGTCACTTTGATTCCAATCTCTTCTTCGACTTCTCTGATTCCGTCCGCGGTTGTTTCGTGTGCTAGTAGATGACCAGCAGCTGTGATATCAAGCAAGTTAGGGTAATCCTTTTTGGTATTACTACGTATCTGAAAATAGATTTGGTAGGAATCCGTTTCTTTTTTAATTAACCAAAAATGGAACGTCTCGTGCCAATAACCTAGTTTATGTACTTCATCACGGGTAGCAACGCCAAGCTCACGGTGTTGGTCGTCGAAAATTTTGATGTGTTCGGATTGCATAGGTGAGGCTCCTTTACTTATTCCAAAATTTTACTACCATTATTATAGCAGTAAATCAGAAATATAGATGGTGATTATTAATGGATGCGAAGTGAGGGAAATGCAATGGACCTCGTTCTCCTGAGATGTATTTTGTCATAAAATCGATATTATGGAATAATCGATTTTATTTCGAGGATGAACGATTATTTTTTAAGTGGATGCAATTTTATTTGTCGGGTTTACAATAATAAATGGCCGAATTTTGAGCATAAAACAAAACAATCAGGGGCAAGAATACCGGGCGTCCCTACTGGCTGAACGCGAGAAGGTAAGCAAGTACCTCTGGTAGTAATCGAATGACAAACTAAATTGAAAAAACTACCGTGTATACGAAAAAAGTCAAACCAAAAACCTCTGTATCTACCGACATTTCGGGGGCAGATACAGAGGTTTTAGTTGTTAAAAGAGTCTATGTTGATTTTACCTTATTGAATTGTATCGGGCTCGAGTACTAGTAACTCAGTCGCTTCACTTTGTGAAATGCCTTTGACTAATCCAAGTTCACTGATGAAAAATTTACGAGCGTTATCGAGCATTTGTTTTTCACTTGAGTTTAGTGCTTTAGCTTTATTAAGACGAGATAAGTCTCGTACCACTTCAGCACCCTCCAGAAAGTCCCCGGACTTCATCTTTTCCATGTTCATTGTGTACCTTTGCTTCCAGGAAAGTGAATGATCGGTCTCACCGTTGTAGTATACGTCCATTACATTCTCTATCATTGAAATGTCTGAAATACTTCGAATTCGTAATTTTTCAATGTTTCCCATAGGAATCATTACTTGCATATTATTGATTGGCATTCTTATCATATAATACTGTTTTGTTTCCCCTAGAACTTCTTTTTCTTCAATGCCTTCAATCACACCTGCACCATGCATTGGATAAACAATACTATCGCCAATTTGAAACAAATAATCGACCTCCCTATGTGGTTACCTATTTAAGAGTAACACATAACTGTTAATTAATCAAAATTATTTATAATATCACTAAAATAATTGGAATGTCAACAAAAAAATAATTTAGGCCGTTTTGTGAAGCACTGTAAGCCATTTGGGCTTGTTTTTACACATAAAGATGTATAAATTGACAGCAAAGAATTAAGTACTAAGTCGATGCCACTTTTAGGATTAGATATAGTGAAACTAAGTTATCGCCAGTGCTAAAGATTGGCTATTTATAAGTATTCTAAAATCATTTTATCTGTTTTACTGAAGCGAGAAAAAAGAATCGGATGAAAAACGTCATTCGTAATTGCTTGATATGCGTTTATTTTTTTAAACCACGGATTACAACTCCAAATAATTCTTCTTGTTCCTCAGATAATGGAAAATTTCCTTTGTTAATGCTCCAATCATATACAATTCCTCTTATTACTCTTGCGAAGAAAGTAACCATCTGTTCAGGTGTCAAATCGTCACGTAATTCATTGTTTATTTGTCCCTCAACACATAAATCAAATAGGATTTGATAAAGCGGCCGATCAGGAATTAAGAAGAAAGATTCTCTTTCTGTGTTTAATTGTTGCTCATATATTGTGCGGGTGACGTCCCATCCAAATACTTTTTCAATGTAATCCATTTGCATAGAAAAGAACCACTTCAATTTCTGTTCAGCTGTATCCATTGTTTGCATTTGAGGCAAAAGCTCCTCAATGTAATATTTATCAATTTCATTGAATTTTTCTAAAAAGATATCATGCTTACTTTTGAAATGATTATAAAAAGCACCTTTTGAAGTCTGGGTTTTTTCAATGATTTCATCAACGGTGACATTGCTGAAACCTTTTTTATTAAACAATTCTAAAGCCACTTTTGAGATTTTCTTTTTTGTTTGCATTGCTTTTTGCTGTCTAAGATTCATAGGAATTCACTCTTTTTCAGAAAATTTAAAATAATATTGACAAATAGACTGTAGTCTGAGAAATTGTTTTTATAGACTACGGTCTATTAATTTTCACAGCTAATTTACAGGAAGTCAACTTAGTTTTTCATAAATGTAAGCGCTTTATAAAAAGGAGGGCAGTGAATAATTTGTTTTTCATAACTTATAAAGGAGGAAAAATTATGAATCAATCTGTTCAGGAAATTGAAAAAAGTACCGTCAGTAAAACGATGTTTCGCATTCTTCCGTTCATACTAATACTGTATATTATTGCGTACCTAGACCGGGTTAACTTAGGTTATGCAGCTTTAGAAATGAATGCAGATTTAGCCTTATCTGCTGAAGCCTTTGGTCTACTTTCAGGTATATTCTTTATCGGATATTTCTTTTTTGAAGTACCAAGTAACATGGTCATGCATAAACTTGGAGCGAGAATATGGATTGCGCGCATTATGATTTCTTGGGGAATTGTCGTAATTTTAACTGGTTTTGTACAATCCGAAACTCATTTATATATCTTACGTTTTCTATTAGGAGTCGCTGAAGCAGGATTTTTCCCTGGTATTATCCTGTATTTAACCTACTGGTTTAGAGCACGTGAAAGAGGTCGTGCGACAGCCGCATTACTATTGGCTTTACCAATCGGTGGATTAATCGGGGCACCATTGTCAACATGGATTATTGATAATGTTTCTTGGTTTGATATGGCAGGTTGGAGATGGATGTTTATCTTAGAAGGAATCCCTGCAATTCTTTTAGGTGTAATGGTCGTGTTTTACTTAACTAATAAACCTTCCGATGCAAAATGGTTATCAAAACAAGAAATAGATTGGTTAGAGAAAGAATTAATGGCTGAACGACTGTATAGTTCAAAGATTAATAAAGTCTCAAAGCTTGATATGCTAAAAGATTTAAAAATTTGGAAGTTATCACTTTTATATTTTGCGGGATATACAGCTGTTTATGGTTTGTCATTTTGGATGCCTACTATCATTAAATCTTTATCGGCAAGCGGAACGTCTAACTTAGAGGTAGGTTGGTTAGCTATGATTCCTTCTTTAATTGGAATCCCAGCAATCATTTTTGTGGGGTGGAATTCAGATAGAACCAATGCTCACAAAACACACTTAATATATTGTTTTATTATTGCCGCAATTGGATTCATTGGATGTGGGTTTTCAGAAAGCGTCTTTATGATGGTCCTTATGTTAACCATTACGTCGGTCGGGTTGTATGGATTTATTGGTTGTTTCTTTGCTTACATGACATTTTTCTTTACCGAATCCACCGCACCAGTTGGAATTGCATTAGTTAATTCTTTTGCAGCTTTGGGAGGTTTTGTAGGACCAATGATCCTTGGAATCGTAGCGTTTACGACTGGGATGTTTATCTTATCAGGACTCCTTGTAATCGGAATGATTACCTTAATGACTTTAAAACTAACAAATAACAAAGATAAACACGTTATTAAAGAGGTTCAACCGAAAGTCAGTCAATTATAATGAATGGCGCTCCACTTTTTACTTATTTACAGCCAAAAGGAGCTGGTAGGTTTGAAATACCATACAGTAGGAGACGTAATTTGGGAGCCTTCTCCACAACAGATTGAAAGTACCCAACTTACTCAATATATGGGTTGGTTAAAAGAGAGAAAAGGCATATATTTTTCAGATTATAATGATTTGTGGAGATGGTCGGTGCAGGAACTCGAGGATTTCTGGGAATCTGTCTGGGAGTATTGCGGTGTGAAAGCTAAAGGAAAGTACAATACCGTTTTACAAAATAGAACTATGCCTGGTACTAAGTGGTTCCAAGGGGCAAGCCTCAATTTTGTAGAAAATGTATTCTCAAATGATCAGGGTGAAAAGACGGCGATTTACTTTCGCTCAGAACGAGTTTTAAAAAAAGAAATCAGTTGGAAGGAACTTAAAGAAAAAGTTTCCTCAGTAGCTAATTCTTTGAAGAAGATGGGTGTTAAGCCTGGAGACAGAGTAGCAGCATATATGCCCAATATACCTGAAACCGTGATAGCCTTCTTGGCAACTGCAAGTATAGGAGCTATCTGGTCAAGTTGCTCCCCTGATTTTGGAGCAAGAAGTGTGATTGATCGTTTTAAGCAAATCGAACCAGTAGTGTTATTTGCAGTAGCGGGTTATCAATATAATGGAAAAGTATTTGATAAAACTTCAGTCATTTCAGAGTTGCAAAAAGAATTATCGACATTAAAGCACACTGTAGTAGTTCCTTATGTTGATTTGGGAGTGATTGACGCTGTTATATCTTGGGAAGAATTAATAAAAGAGCCAACTGAGATTTCCTATGAAACTGTACCTTTTGAACATCCTTTGTGGATTGTGTATTCTTCAGGAACGACAGGGATGCCCAAGCCAATCGTACAGGGTCACGGAGGAATAGTACTTGAGCATTTGAAAATGATGGTTCTTCAGAATAATCTAACCAAAAATGATAATGTGTTTTGGTTTACGACAACAGGTTGGGTAATGTGGAACTTATTAATAGGAGGACTATTAGCAGGATCATCAATTGTTCTCTATGATGGAAGTCCATCTTACCCGAATATGGAGGTCCTGTGGGAAATGGCAGAGGATACTGGTGTGACATTCTTTGGAACGAGTGCCCCATTTCTACATAACTCTATGAAACTAGGAATAAAACCAAGCGATAGATTTGACCTTTCTAAATTAAAATCCCTTTCTTCTACAGGTGCCCCGTTATCAGGTGATGGATACAAGTGGGTTTATGAAAATGTTAAAAAGGATATTTGGCTATCTTCATCAAGTGGTGGGACTGATGTTTGTTCAGGTTTTGTCGGAGGAGTGTCCAATTTGCCTGTAAGAATTGGAGAGATTCAAGGTAGATCGTTGGGTGTTCATGCAGAGGCATTTGATGAAATGGGGAATCCATTAATCAATGAAGTCGGAGAACTGGTCATTACAAAACCAATGCCTTCCATGCCACTATATTTTTGGAATGATGAAGGAAATAGAAGATATTTGGAAAGTTATTTTGACACGTATCCTGGAATTTGGAAACATGGAGACTGGATTAAGATTGATGATAAAGGAAGCTGCATTATTTATGGTCGCTCTGATTCAACAATAAATCGGTCAGGTGTTAGAACCGGAACCAGTGATATTTACCGTGTTGTGGAAGCAATTGATGAAGTAATGGAAAGTTTGGCTATTGATATGGAAGTTTTAGGACGAGACTCATCATTGCTTTTGTTTGTGGTCCTAAAACCTGAAACTACCTTGGACAATGTCCTATCAGATAAAATAAGGGAACAAATCAAGAACCAAGTCTCACCTCGTTTTATCCCAGACAACATTTATCAAGTAAATGATTTACCTAAAACTTTAAATGGGAAGAAGATGGAAGTGCCGATTCGCAAAATGTTATTAGGCTTTGAGTTCAGTAAGGTAGTTAACCCAGATTCTATGAGTAATCCGGATTCGTTACAGTTTTTTAAGGATCTTTCAAAGACTATTTCTAATACAAATAAAAGTGCATTATTCTAAAAAAATATTTTCAATTAAGAATCAGAGTAGCGATCCTCTGGTTCTTTTTTTACATGAAATTTAGTAATTATATAAAAATGTACAATTTTTGTTTAAGTTATGTATAATGTATGGTGAAGGAGGGGCGTTCATGGAGATGAGCTTTAAACTAAATTTACTGTACAATGGGTCAAGTTTTGTTTTGCCTTATGTGGAGGATTTGAACAACATGAATGTATTTCCTGTCCCAGATGGAGATACAGGAAGTAATTTATATAGCTTGTTTCATGCGATTAAGGATTATTGTGAGAATGAAAGAATAGAAGATAGCACGTTACGAGAAGTGATTTTGACATATTCAAGAGGTAATTCAGGGGCGATTTTCAGTCAGTTTATCCTATCTTTTTGGTCTTCATTGCAAGAGAATTCACCCGATGCTTTCATTCAGGCCATTGAGAAGGCAAGTTTGAAAACATTTCAGTCGGTAGCTGAACCGAAGGAAGGGACGATTTTGACAGTGATGGAATCGTGGGTTTCTTTCATGAAGAATCATAAATCCCACGCTCGGAACATCAAAGAGTTGCTAGGGGTGACACTGAAAGAATTAAAAAGTGCTGTAGAAAAAACAAAGGAACAGATGGAAATTCTTAGGAAGAATGATGTGGTTGACGCAGGGGCTTATGCTTTTTATTTGTTTGTTAAGGGAATGGCCTCTTCCACTGCTGAAGTAAAGCCTATTTCGAATCCGACTAGGCTTCAGGTGGTAGATGGACATGAGTTGGATGTGAACAATCGTTATTGTGTAGAATTGGTCATCAAGAATACAGTAGGGCTTGAAGGGGTAAGGAAGGAGCTCCTTAACTTCGGGGATTCACTCTCCATCATTGGGGATAAAGAGATGGCAAGGATTCATATCCATTCGAATGCCCCTGAAAGGATTGTAGCGTATATCAAGAAGAAGGCGTTTATCAGCCATCAAAAAATTGATGATATGGTAAGGCAATATGAAGTGAAAAATGCCAGGAAGTCGAATATCGCTATTGTAATAGATTCCGCTTGTGATGTACCGACATCGATATTAGACGAACATCAAGTCCATCTGATTCCTTTGCAGATTGATATGGAGGGTGTGTCTTATTTAGATAAAGTGACCTTGACTCCAGAAACGTTCTATGACGAATACGAAAAAATATCAGAGATGCCGAAAACCTCTCAGCCTTCTATTAAAAAAATCAAGGATATGTACACTTGGTTGGTTGGTCAGTATGATCATGTCATCTCCCTTCATGTGTCAAAGGAACTGAGTGGGACGTACAACCTTTGTAAAAATATTGCGAAGGAAGTGGACCCGGAGAAGATTCATGTCGTCAATTCGAAGACACTTTCAGGAAGCTATGGTCTACTTGTTGTTCAGCTCGCAAAGCTGATTGAAGAAGGATTTGCGATTGAAGAAGTTCTGACCAAACTTAATCAATACATTTCCAAAACGGAAATCCTCGTTAGCGTACCTACATTAAAATACATGGTCAAGGGTGGTCGAGTTAGTCCGATCGTAGGTAAAATAGGCAAACTATTAAACTTGAAGCCGATTGTTTCTGTAGATGGAGAAGGAAAATCGAAGCTCTATGGAGGCACGGTGTTCAGAAAATCCAACATCCATGCCATGTTAAAGCAAATTAGTTCTATACATGAACAATACGAGATTACAGAATATGTCCTTTTGCATGCTAATCATGAAACGCTTATACCGAGCTTGGAGGATTCACTCTCCACTATCACAGGTAAGAAGCCATTGTATATTTCAAATGTATCTCCGGTGATTGGAATCCATGCAGGTAAAGGGTCAGTCAGCGTGGCGATGGTATTGAAAAAAGATAATGAACGATAATCTTAGAGAAGGAGATTAAGAAAATGGGAGAACTATATGCAATAAATGGCTTAGTGATTTTCATTTATATGGTAGCCTTGTTTTTAATCGCGCAAAAGATCAAGGACAATTCTATTGTTGATATCGGTTGGGGTATGGGCTTTGTCATCATCGCGATAGTTAGTTATTTTTCAGCGGAAGAAACGAGCCTACGTCAACTATTTGTTTTACTTTTGGTAGGGATATGGGGAGTCCGTCTTGCATTGCATTTATATATCCGATCGATTGGTAGGGGCGAGGATTTCCGCTATGCTAATTTTAGGAAGCAGTGGGGAGAAAAAGCGACCATTATCGCTTTCTTCCGGGTATTTATGATGCAAGGGGCCATCATGCTGTTACTGGCGTATCCAATCCTTCGTGTAAATGTAGCAAATGAGAACACAGAGACGCTGTTCTTGGCATTAGGAATTATCATCTGGATGATCGGTTTCTTCTTTCAAGCCGTCGGTGACTATCAGCTAGAACGATTCAAGAAACAAAAAAAGCAAAAAGAAGAAATACTTGATACAGGATTATGGAAGTTTTCTAGACATCCGAACTACTTTGGTGAAGCAACGATGTGGTGGGGGATTTTTATTATCGTATTGCCGGTAGAATTAGGATGGACTGCTGCTTTCAGTGCTTTATTCATTAATTTCTTGCTATTAAAAGTATCAGGTGTTCCTTTTCTGGATAAACGTTATAAGGATAACAGGGAGTACCAACGGTATAAGGAAAGAACAAATCGTTTCATTCCTTGGTTGCCTAAGAATTCAGGTATAGATAGCTAAACTATTTTGGGGGAAATCGTTAAGATTTCACCCTTTATTTATTTTCATAAATAAAATGGAGGATAATATTATCTTTTACAGAATATTACAAAAGTAGTTTTAAGTACGATGAGGTGAAAAAATGAAGGTTTATGATCATCGAAAAATATATAGACATGTGTATAAAGCTAAAGGTCAAATTGAAATTATCGAGGTGCCCAATTTGCAATTCATCGTGGCAGAAGGAATCGGCGCTAGGGATGTCTATGAGATGCATACAGGAGAGGCTTTGTGGTCCATCAGCAGAGTGACTAATCGTTTAAAGGATATGACCAAAACTCAAATGGGCTATAAATTTACGTTGATGCCTTTAGAAATAATCTGGGAGAGACTAGACCAGGATGAGTGGTCATGGAGATCCATGATGCAAGTACCTGAAATTATAACCGAAGAGATGTTCCAACACTCTTTAATCGAGCTTGAAAAACGGAAGAGAAATATCAAAGTTCCATTGAAACTCGTAGCACAACCAGAATGTACCTCTGTACAAGGTATCCATCTCGGCCCTTATTCTAGTATCCCTGAAACGATTGAAATGCTAGAGTCATTCTGTAAAGTAAATGGTTATACGATCCAGGGTCATTTTAGAGAAATATATATCAATCAGCCATTTTGTAATCCCCCAGAAAAATTACAAACCATTCTTAGGGCGGAGGTACTGAATAATCGGAGGTGAGCCATGTCCTTCTTAAGTTCAAGAATCCTTTGGGTGTGTGTGATTATTTTGACTGTATTTGCTGTGGCAGTTCTCTATTTTCACTTCGGTACACCATGGGGCTACATTTCTTATAAAAACCAATTCCAAACCTATCTAGAAGAGAAGTATGGAGAAGATTTTATCATTCATAAGCACACATTTGATATGCTTCACTCTAGCACTTATCATGCATATGCTTTTCCAAAGAATAACCCAGAATTCATCTTCTATGTTGGTCAAAATACTAGAACCCTTGAAATTGAGGACGCCTATCACTATGAATTATGGAATCAACAAGCTAAAAAAGAAATTAGTCCTGTGATAGCTGAAGTGTATCCAAATCTCATAAATTACTCGGTGGTAATTCAAGATTTCCAAGCACCTGAGAGAACTAATAATCAAGAGCTCCCTGACTATAAGGAGATGGTCGTTTTAGGGATAGATATATCTGTAGATATTTTCATCTCTAAAGAAAATGAAGAAGAAGAATTACGGAAGATATATAGTCTATTAACTGCCTTGAAGGACAAAGGGGTCAAGGTTGGTCATTTTGGCATTGGCTTTCAAAATAAGACTATTCAATTAGAAGCAAGTATGGTTGAATCTATGAATAAATTTGGAAATTTAAAGGATCAACTAATCGATTACCGATGAGCTGTCAGCGTGGGCAGCTTTTTCTATAGGAACTTATAAATAATACATGGTAAATTAGAGTGTAGATATTTACTTTTTTAGAATAAGAATGTCATTTAATAGTGTAGTTCCTTTGAATGAAAGGCGGAAATAAAAATGTCACACAGTGATAAAGAAATAGCAGGAGCACATCCTGTTTGGTTACAAAGTCTAATAGATTCTCCGGACATGCAAAGGAAATTGTATCAACGAACGTTATTAATCGTTGTTATTTCTCAAATCTTCGGTGGGGCAGGTCTTGCTGCAGGGATCACTGTTGGTGCACTACTGGCACAGGATATGCTCGGAACGGACAGTTTTACAGGGGTCCCAGCTGCCTTGTTTACATTAGGTTCTGCAGGTGCAGCGCTTATGATAGGGAGGCTTTCCCAGAAGTTTGGAAGACGGTTGGGCATTGCTACTGGATTTTTGACCGGAAGTTTAGGGGCTGCTGGGGTCGTCATTTCAGCAATGACCCAAAATGTTGTGTTACTTTTTGCTTCTCTATTAATCTACGGAGCTGGTTTTGCAACTAACTTACAGGCTCGCTATGCCGGAACTGATTTGGCGAATTCAAAACAACGTGCTACAGCAGTCAGTATCGCGATGGTATCGACAACCTTTGGGGCGGTTGCTGGCCCTAACTTGGTCGAAGCTATGGGCAGATTTGCTGTGAATATTGGTGTGCCAGCACTAGCAGGTCCGTTTATTCTCGCAGCTTCAGCTTATATGATAGCTGGGATGGTGATCTTGATTTTCCTTCGTCCAGACCCACTGATTGTTGCAAAGACATTGGTAGAGAATGAGAGAAAAAATGAAAGCACACTACCAGGTCAGAGTGAAGTGAAGCATGTAAGTAAGAATCGCGGAATTGTGGTTGGCACTACCATCATGGTTCTGACCCAGTTGGTCATGGTTGCCATCATGACCATGACGCCTATCCATATGGGACATCATGGTCATACCTTGAAAGAGGTAGGTTTGGTCATCGGTTTCCACGTAGGATCGATGTACTTACCTTCTTTAGTAACAGGGATTCTTGTGGATAGAATTGGCCGTACAGCCATGGCGATTACTTCAGGTGCCACCTTGCTATTGGCAGGAGTGATAGCTGCATTTGCACCAGGAGACTCGTTGATGCTACTTATTATTGCCCTCTCGCTGCTAGGAATAGGGTGGAATTTTGGTGTTATAAGTGGTACGGCGTTGATTGTTGATGCAACGGATATCGTCAATCGAGCAAAGAAGCAGGGGTCAGTGGATGTGCTGGTCGCATTGTCGGGTGCGTCCGGTGGTATGCTGTCAGGTATGGTTGTTGCCCATTCGAGTTATACTACGCTGTCTCTTGTAGGTGGAATTCTGTCATTATTATTGATTCCAGTTGTGGTTTGGTCAAAAGGAAAACAAAATGAAGGAATTATTGATAAGGTAGCATAGCTATCATGTATTTTTGTAACAGATTTCCATTCCAATCGTCTATTGAATAAAGGGGCGATGATTATGAAAAAATGGGGCATGATACTAGTGTTACTGCTAGTACTAACCGGTTGCCGTTCTACGCCATTTAGTGGACATAGCGTGATTGATTGGGTAGATTTCATAAAATGGGACGGAATAAAATACAATGGGATTTATTCTGGCGTTTTGGCTGACGAAAGTTTTTTAGGTGAAAAGCTAGGAAAGGTAAAGTTTAAGGTGGCAGACAATGTCACGAATTCTAGTTACAAAATTAGAAATGGCGATGCAGCCTTTCATGAGAAAGGAACTGAGATTTACAAAATCAAGGGTTATCCAGAATTAATAGCGGTGAAATCGGATCGTGAAATAAACGGTTATGCTGTGTACTTTGCAATTGATGAAAGTGAATTCAAGTGGCACTTTAAAGATATGCCTAAAGAATACGTACACAAAATTCAAATCTATAAATTCAACCCAAATGGGAATAAATTGGTCTCTGAATGGACGGAAAAGGAGGATGTGGTACACTTTCTACAGCTTTTACAAAGAAGTGAACCAAACTCAACCTTTCAGCCTAATACAGAAAAAGGCGATCCAATTTTGTATGAAATGATTTTTTACACAGAAGAACCAGTTGCTTATAAATATATATTACAATTTGACGGAGAATCGTATTTCTGGCATCCATGGGATACGGAAATCATTTCCGATAAAATCGAGACTTTTTTGGAATAAGCTTGCAAGTAACAATTAGAGGTGTGAATACTTTTGAGGAAAACGAAAATCGAGCCTTGGACAATAGAGTGGGAAAAAAAGTATGAGAAAGAAGAGGCTCTCTTAAAGGCTCTCTTCAAGGATGAGCTTGTTGGAATATATCATATCGGAAGCACATCGGTACCTTCTATCGGGTACGCTAAGCCAATAATTGATATCATGATGGCAGTTAAAGACATTTCAAAGGTAGATATGTTTAATGAAAAGATGAAGGACATAGGTTATGAGCCATTAGGGGAAAACGGCATTCCAGGTAGAAGGTATTTTCCTAAAGGGAAGGATGACAGGACTCATCATCTTCACATTTTTGAAGAGGATAGTAATCAAATTAGGTTTCATTTAGACTTAAAGAATTACTTGTTATCTTATCCTGAAGAAGCGATAAAATATGGAGAATTGAAGCTTCAATTAGCTAAAAAATTTCCACAGGAACACTACAAGTATCAAGAAGGAAAGCAGGATTTTGTTAGCGAACTTGCAGAGAAAGCAACTAATTGGGCTTCCAAATGAAAAGAACGCACTCCAAAAGAGCGCGTTCTTTTTATCTTCTTCTCTTCTTAAGGTCTTCTAAGCTGATTTTAGTTTTTTGAATCGGTTCTAAGGTCACATACACCTTATATTTTCTTTCGTCTATACTGTTTACATTCGTTACTTTTGCTTTTCGCCCTTTGATAGTAAGATCTTCACCTACTGCAGGAACGCGTTTTAGCAGCTGATTTAATAACTCATTCTTATTTTCGTAATAATACACAACATACATATGGCTCTCACCTATTTCATATGGGATGTAATACATAATCCTTCATATAAAATATATGTTCACTGTTCGATTTAGACCCATGTTTAGAAAAATTTCACCTGTACTCCTTGAATGTCCAATAATTATTCAGGGGAAATCGGGTATATATGAAAAGATGTTAGCAAATCAAGGGGTTATGACATTTTAAGTGCTTAGTTTGTCATAGATCATTCGCTGAATATTTTTTACTATTTCATTTTATACGCAATATTTTATATGATTGGACAATAAGAAGAGAGGGTGTAAATATGTTTTTAAAAAAACTACTAGGATTAGGAAAAGATGAATACTTAAACGATGAAAAAGTCGTGGAAATGGGGATTGCTACCGAAGCTCTTTCTATTATTAAAGAAGCTACAAATAAACGGTTAGAGCTAAGTGTGACAAGAGCTATGTTTGAAGAGGATAAAGTAAGAGAAATAGGGGTTTCTTTTATGGCTTCCCTTCAGGGGATCGAAGATTTAGTAATGAATCTTCAATCAAAGCTGAGACCTTTCGGATTAATAGTAATTATTTTGGAAAGGAGCTTCGGTCTAAAGAAAGCCTGCAAGATAGGAGTAATACCAGAGAATGACCCGTTTGAAATTCTAAAAATATTACAAACAAATGGAGAAAACTCTGGGATTAGCAATCATGATATTTTAGTTAAATTAAAGGATTGGAACAAACGCTATCCATTTGATCTTATCGGAGTTAATCATGATTGGGTAGAAATTCAATTTTCTTATTTACCTGAGGGAGATGAGTTGATTTCTTTTGCGAAAGAAATTTATGCATTTTGCCCAGACATTGTCGAACAAGGGTCTGAAAGCATAGAAGGGCTTATCGAGGAACTGACAGAGACGAAGAATTTATTCTTATGGTGGGATTGATTGCAACTTCATACAGAATACTAGAATGTTTTCTCAGAAGGGCAGGGTAATTGAATGCTGCTGAAAGGTTGGGAAGACGGAGTGAAGGGTTAGCTCCTCCCATGGGAATGAATATCAAAGAATTTGAAAGATTAACAGGGCTAAGTGAACGGTAAATTTGCTGAAAATCGTAAAAGTGAAAAGTAAATATTCAAAAGTGAAAGGGAAAATCATCGAAAGCGGAGGGAATCTAGGGTTTTCTGAATGGTAAACTATCGTAAGTGAACGATAAATTAATTGAAAGAATATAGATTTCGTCGAGACATGAAAGGTTGACTCAAATGATCGTCATTTAACGACCATTTAAGTCAGTCCTTTTTTTATTTTGATGGAGTGCCCAGGATTATTATGGGGTGTAACTAATTTAGGGTTGTACTATTTGAATGTCCAATAATTATTTAATAGGAAATTCACCAATGGAATGACCAATATGGTCGCCAATTCGCCTAGAAAATAATGATAGGAGAGCAAAGAAACAATGCTGTACATAATAACGAAATTCAACATAAAACCGATACCAGACACAATGAAAAATCGTACTAATTTTTGGTTAGAAAAATCACTTTTAAAGGTATATTTCTTATTAAGGAAAAAAGAAAATACCGTCATAATTAAAAAAGAAAATGCTGATCCCATTATTGGTTCCATAAGCAGGAGCTCGACTAAAATATACACGGACAAAAAATAGATGAGAGTGGAGAAAAAGCCTACAAAACTATATTTTAAGAATTTAAGAAATAAATCGTTTCTTACTAACATATTTGCTCCCTTTCTATAAAAAATCTACCTACCTATAATACGTCATGTCTCGATATGGAACAAAGGGTCTTTTTGAAAAGGAGGTCATACAATGGAAATTTAACTTATAAAGCTAAACATAAGGACTGGAAAATCGGTATCCATTTGACTTGATTCGAGCCAGTCATCTAATAATCTTAAAAGTGAAAGGTAAAATCATCGAAAGAGAAGGGAATCCGGAGTTATTTGAAGGGTAAACAATCCTTTGTAAACGATAAATAGTACTTTACTAAACTAGAATGACCTGTAAGACAGTTATGAGAAAATTATAGGGACGGAGGGAAATATGAGATTCCTAATTGAATATAAAGACTTTATTAGTAAAGAGACGGAAAATGTTAATCTACGATTATTAGATACTTTTCTAAATGAGCATTTGATAGGTATTTTTCATGGATATACATTTGAGTGCATTCTCATCCGATTTATCAATCACGCACCACCGTCAAAAAAATTCAAGTTAAAGACCCTTTACGGAACTATCGCGGAAGTTGAGATTAGTGGGAGTTTTAAGGAGAACAATAAGTTAAATATAGATGACTTCCACCAAGGATTATCGAAAATAGAAGAAGCGATTCAAAAGGTGTCCCATATTCCAAAAGAACCATTTGATTATCAAGGGGAAGGTTTGCTCAATGATTATAAAAGTTCCCTCATTTTCGCACCCAAAACCACCAACGCTTTGATTCTATATGCCCAAATGCAAAATGAGATAATCTTTCAAAATAACGCTAAAAGAGCTGATACGGTCATGTACAGCTATACCAAGAAGAAAAGGCCGTTAACAAAAAAAATCGTAGGTATCCGTATTTATGACCATTTTGAAAAAGGAACTTTGGCACCTTACGATTATATTTACTCAGTGCTATTTAGTAATTTATTAAGAAGGAATGAAGTGAGGCTTCCAGGCTATGATGAAATTTATATCAGCATCGGAGAAACTATGGAACAGGCTAAGCAGGATATAGCTTTAGAAGAGTGGTTTAAGTATACATATACTACACTCGATATAACCCAATATCAAAAAGAGGAAAATAAATCACAAATGGTTTTTGAAAGTGTTTGCCGTGGGTTAAGGCTTATTTCGGAATTTGACCATCTTGAAAGAGATAAAATTGAAAAAGTCATACGAACAATTGAACAACAAGGCACAGATTTAGAGTTAATATACTCTTCTAAAGAGAACAAGAATATCCGGGCTGAAATCATTTACCAAGTTCCTCAAAATCATCTGGCTAAAGCAGAATATAAACTCAAAGTCACAGATTTAAATTCAGGAAAAGTAGGGATAGCCCACATTGATTTTATTGATACCTATTGGGCACCATATAGCTTCGGGAAAATTGTTCTAAATAAGCAAGAAATTATCATAAAGGGTAGAGAAAGCTTAAGGGCAGAAATCTCTCGTCAACAGGATAAGCTACCGGATGAATATAGATTTAAAATCGTAGACATAGTTCAGAGCTAGTTTTTAGGAAACTAGCCCTGAACGATTGGTTTTTTCATAGTGCAAAAAAATTTCATTAATAGATGAAAAGATAGTCACCAGAAGAATCTTTAACTTCTGTTTCCTATTCATAAGCATTATGAACCTCGTTATGTTTCCAAAAAGAAGCAGGGCGTTCGCAAGACTTGTCCGCTCATTCACTTTGTTGTATGGTGAAAGTATGGAGGATGAAATGATGACATTTTTAGAAAAAGTAAAACCATTTATTACACATCCTGATCCATTGATTCAGGATTATGTTTTACATATGTTGAGAGATTATCCGAATGTGCCAAGTGAGTGGACGGAGGAATTCGTTAAAATTGCTATTGAACAAGATAAGCTAATCATTTTATCAGAATTACTTAAGCTACCAATCACGATTGAAGCTTTGAAATCCATGTTACAAGGGGTAAAGAATTGTAAGCAAGATGAGAAGCATTTCTATATTTGGTTGTTTGAAAAAATTGAACCTGAGATGGCTTTGAAGTATAAAAATGATCTTTCTACCTATCTGCCAATGAAAACTTTGGATACTTATCATGTTCTGTTAAATGGAGATAAAGACGATGTTTGGGAAGAGTTGCATCAAGAGCTCCATACCGAATCTCCGAATTTTAATCTTCTAAAGCACATTGTGAAAACTTTAGTAGAAAAGAATTGGTACCATGAGAATGAAATTGCTGAAATAATGAATGTAGAGCTTGGGGATGATTGGTTTTCAGATTATGGAATCCTCGGAATCTATGCGATAAAATTAATGGGTTTAAGGCAGTACATCCCGATACTTGCAAGCCTATTGACACGTGACCAAGACGATTTACTGGAGGAAGTTGCGGATACACTGATTTATTTCCAAAGTGATGAAGTCGTAGAAGCTGTAGCACCATATTTAAGGAATCCAGAATCCAATATCTATGCAAGTTCCATCGTAGCAAACATCAAAACGCCATTTGCCCTTCAGACGCTGAGGGATGCTTATAATAACAGCAAAGACGTTGAAGACAAAGAAGTCTTGTTGGAGCCCCTTTGCCACCAATTGTCTGAGAAAGCAATACCAGAAATCAATGATTATATGAAGAAAAATATTAGTTCCTTTATTGTGGAGCGTGAGCCAGTCGCCTATGGTTTTTACACGGTGATGGGGTTACATCATCCACAGCTTGAAACATGGAGAGAAATTGCTCTAGAAAATGAGTTGCATTTCCAGAAGTCTATGGAGGGCAAATCTTCAAATGTCATTCCATTTGTAAGTGAGAGTAAGGTAGGACGAAATGATCCTTGTACTTGTGGAAGTGGAAAAAAATATAAGAAGTGTTGTGGCAACTAGAAACCGAAGGAAAATTAAACACTACCTATTTTCAGGTGCTGTCAGATTGTCGACAAAAGGTTAACTATAAAGTTAGCCTTTTTGTCTTAATTAAATAATGTATTGACCCCTTAAATAAATTTAAAACTGTCCATTTTAGAAAGGTCACATGTCTTGTATAATCTCTTTTAGAAAGATATTCCAGAAAAGAGGTAGTAGGCCATGAACATTGATGATACCATATTAGTTGGGGAACGAGTGAAGTTAGTCCCGATGGAGCGTTCTCATATCGAGGGTTTATTTAAAGCAGGTAGCAGTCCTGAGATTTGGACGTATATGTCGATCCAGGTAGAAACAGTGTCTGATATGGAGCGATTAGTCGAAGAAGCATTGGCGGCGAAGGAAAAGGGGACAGAGTTTCCATTTGTCGTCATAGATTTAGAGAATGATAAAGTCGTTGGGAGTACAAGGTTTTTAAACATCTCAAAAGGAAATCGTAGCCTTGAAATCGGATGGACATGGTATTCGAAGGATGTTTGGAGAACGAGAATCAACACCGAATCTAAGTATCTATTATTAAGGTACTGCATGGAACATCTAGATTCCGTCCGCGTTCAATTTAAAGCGGATAACCGTAATGAGCGTTCAAAAACGGCAATCCAAAGAATCGGGGCAACTTTTGAGGGAGTTTTAAGGCAAGATCGAATTATGCCAAACGGCTATAACCGAGATAGTGCTTATTTTAGTATCATCAATAAAGAATGGGATACAGTGAAGGCTAGATTAGAGGGCTATTTGCAAACGTACCATTTTGAGGTGAGATAAGTATGTCTATATATATTAGTGATGCAGGAAAGAAGAAACTCCAGGACCACTATGCTTCTTATTTAAAAACTTTTAATATACCTTTTGATAGAGAATATATCAATACTAGATTTGGTATAACACACGTATTAGTTACTGGGCCAAAAGAGGGAAAGCCTTTGTTTATTTTACATGGAGGAAATTGCATTAATCCAATGACGCTATCTTGGTTTTCTTCCCTTCTATATGAGTATAGAGTGTATGCACCGGATACAGTGGGTCATCCCGGGTTGAGTGCTGAAACAAGGGTTTCCTCTCAGGATGATAGCTTTGCAAATTGGATAGTTGATCTTATGAATTATTTTCGCATAGAGAAAGCTGGATTTGTAGGAGCTTCATTTGGAGGGGGAATCATCCTAAGGTTGGCAAGATACTTTCCAGAGAGGATTACCTGTTCTATTCTGTATGCACCTGCTGGGATCGTTCTTGGCCCCAAGGTGGACATGATTAGGAAAATCTTGTTACCATTAATGATCCTAAAGGTAAATGGATCTCAAAAGCAACTAGCAAAAATAGCAGAAGCCATGTCAGATGGAAATATGAAGGATATTGATGCTGAGATAACAGGTGAGGTTTTCCGGAGCGTCAAATTGGAACGAGATATGCCAAAGATAGTAGAGGAGAGTGAATTACAAAATTACTTAGCCCCGACTATGATCATCGGCAAAACAAAAGATATTTTCTTCCCTGGAGAAAAACTCATCCATCGAGCTAAACAAGTTATCCCTAATCTAGTAGAAAGCCAAATTTACGAAAGTGGCCATTTTTCTTCTGATAAAGTTTTGGAGCTAGAGAAGAGCGATATGCTTAGATTTCTAAAGAAGCATTATTAGAAAATTGGATTAGAATATATAAATAATAGGGGGAATTTAACTGAATAAGGTTCTTTTGCAAATTGAAGGCGTTGCAGTATTAACATTAAGTATTTATTTTTATGGATATTGTAATTATAGTTGGGCACTTTTCTTCACTTTATTATTTGCGCCGGATATATCAATGCTTGGTTACCTGGCTAATAATAAGGTTGGTGCAATGCTGTATAATTTATTCCATACGTATATCATAACAGTCATTGTTATTTTCTGTGGGCTATTGTTATCTAGCCCAACAGTTTTAGCAATCGGATTAATTTGGTCTGCACATATTGGTATGGATCGAATGCTTGGATATGGATTAAAATATCCAACGGCTTTTAAAGAAACCCATCTTAATCGTGTGTAAGGGGACTTAAAAATAATTCAATTAGCAATACAAAAACGCGTAGAGTGAAGTAAACTCTACGCGTTTTGTTTTTTATATAAAATTATTCCGCAATCCCCTGTACCCTGCCAACTTGTCCGTCTTGAAGGCGAACTTTAATACCATGTGGGTGAAACTGTGAATTCGTTAGTAAATCTTTGACAATCCCTCGCGTAGTATTCCCTGTCCGTTGATCTTTCTTTAATACGATATCAACTTCCAAACCAGCTTGGACATTTTTCCTGTATCTACCGTCAGTCATTTTTATCCTCATCTCTTTTTAATAATTCAATGTCATGTTATCCATTATCACGAAAGATTAACTAAATATCAAATTAAGAAGAAGGTTATGCACACTGTCGATTATGATCAGATTCTCGTTAAAACAGAACAGCCATCATTGATTGAGGAGGCTTCTATATATGATGGGAAGGATTAAGGAGTGATTTCCGAGAGTCACTTGAATATTTTTGAAAAGAGGTAACTCTGAATAATGTATTTAACATTTGCTACTGTCTATATATTCGACAAGTTGGGCGTAATCTTGTTGAAGTTGGGCGTAAAACTGGAAAAGTTGGTTGTAAATCAGGATAGTTTGGTCATAAAATGATTGAAGTTGCCCTTAAAAGGTTGAAGCAGGCTGTTTTACATAATAAAAGGAGTCAAGTCCGTAATATTGTGTAAATTGCTTTCCCAACGTTTTCAACTAGTTTTTCATTATATTTAATAGTACTTAACTATTT
>NZ_QBBX01000026.1 GCF_003073175.1 Peribacillus acanthi | reverse complement strand
ATTTACTTTTAGCCATAATAAAAACTCCCCCAAAGGAAAACAGATTTTTTATTTCATCTGTCTACCTTTAGGGGAGCATATCAGTTTGCCGGTGCTTTTTTTGATTCTACCAAATTGAAAATGTAAACCTCCTGTCATAAATGAATACACTTTTCCATACAATCTAGTAAGCATGAAACAGGAGGAAAAATAGAATGAAGAAAAAATCGGCCTTTCAAAACGTAGCAATTACTCATTTCAATGAACATTCCTCATTGTATGTATTTATCATTGTCTTATTTTTGATGGGGGTCATCTTCGGGGCAGTCATCGTGAATAGCTTAAGTTTTACTCAGAAGGAAGATCTGTTTTATTATTTAGGACAATTTTTCGGACAAGTTTCAGAAGGGGATTTATCACCATCTTATGATATGTTTTTACAAAGCCTGCAGCATAATATGAAATATATCGGCCTAATATGGTTATTAGGAGTTTCAATCATCGGCATCCCGGTAATATTGATATTGTTGTTTTTAAAAGGGATGGTCGTTGGATTTACAGTAGGTTTCCTAGTGAATCAAATGAGTTGGAGTGGATTTGGGGTAGCGTTTGTTTCAATTCTTCCACAAAACATTTTGATTGTGCCTGTCTTTATTTTTATCACCACGTTAGCGCTATCTCTTACTATCAAAATTGTTCGTCGTATCATTATGAAAAACGTACGTGAGCCATTGAAACCTATTATTATTAAATATGTATTTTCCTTATTAGTTAGTTTCATGCTTTTGGCAGGTGCTGCTGCGATAGAAGCTTATTTTTCTCCAACTCTTATGAAGATGGTTATTGGTGATAATTTTATCAATAAATAACATTTACTATATAATAATAATTATAAAAACTTATTTATAATAATTGTATTTTGACAGTTCCCTCCCATTTGATATAATAGTAAGGAAGTGGCGAGGGAGGGATTATTGTGGAAACAAGAATTGATAGAATAAAAAAGCAGTTGCACTCGTCCAGTTACAAATTGACTCCTCAACGGGAAGCTACCGTCCGAGTTTTACTAGAGCATGAAGAGGATCATTTAAGTGCTGAAGACGTGTACCTCCTTGTAAAAGAGAAATCGCCGGAAATTGGGTTGGCAACTGTATACCGAACGCTAGAATTATTAACTGAACTTAAAATAGTCGATAAAATCAACTTTGGTGATGGTGTTTCACGTTATGACCTTAGACAGGAAGGGGCAGCTCATTTCCATCATCATTTAGTGTGTATTGAATGTGGTGCTGTTGATGAGATTCAGGATGACCTGTTAGAAGACGTTGAAGCGATTGTAGAGCGTGATTGGAACTTCAAAATTAAAGACCATCGATTGACATTCCATGGAATCTGTCATCGTTGTCATTCTAAAGAAGAAAATAACGAAGAAGAATAAATACATAAAAATGCTTTGTTTTCTTATGATTTTTAGTGAGAATATAAAGCATTTTTTATTTTGTTATTTTAGTAAAATCTATTGCTAAATTGGTGATATATAACTTTAACAATCGGAGTTGATTGTAGCGTAGAGCCTTAACTCCTCGAGGAAGCCGATGTCCTGCGGGAAGTAGAGGGAAGTGTGAGACCCACAGACGGTAACGTCGAGTGGGCTCACACCCTCCCAGCGGAGAGAAAGTACTAAGAGCGGAAATTAACAGACAAACATCAATAAACAACAATCGATGAGAAAAGAGCCGAAAACTAAGTTAAGTGAATCGTCCTTTTTCCTCCAAAGAACGTATAATTCTTGTCCAACGTGGCATAGATTGTAATATCAAGTGTTCGGAGGAAAGACAAATGAAGCAATCCATTAAACTAATTATGCATACGACAAAAGTATTTGTTCTATTCGTAGGCTTTACTATTCTTTTTTATTTTGGAATGGTATGGTTAAATCAAGAATATGAGAATTATCATCGATACGATGAACCAAATGGGACCGCGATTAAGGCTTCAGCTACCGTAGAAGAGGAGGGTAACTGGATTGATCGCTTGAAGTTGTTCTATATGAGTGGGGAGTAATGAATGCAGGATCAAATTCGTGATTTCATACATTTTTTAACCGTTGAAAAAGGACTTGCGAAAAATACGTTAGTCTCATATACAAGAGATTTAAAATCCTATCAAAAGTATCTTCAGCAAATCGAGCAAATTACAAAATGGGATACGGTTTCTAGAGGACAAATTGTCCAATTTCTTGGGCATTTAAAGCAACAAGGCAAGTCTTCAAGGACATTAGCAAGGCATATCGCTTCCATTAGATCCTTCCATCAATTTTTGTTAAGGGAAAAAGTAACTGACCAGGATCCTTCTGTACATATTGAAAGTCCTCAACCGGAACGCTCTCTACCAAAAGTGATGAGTATGGAGGAGGTAGAAGCTCTTCTTGAGGTTCCAGACAAAAATGACGTATATGGAGCGCGAGACAAAGCCATGCTCGAATTGTTGTATGCAACAGGTATGAGGGTTAGTGAACTGATTGGTTTGGATGTTTCGGATGTCCATAGCACAATGGGCTTTGTACGTTGTGTGGGGAAGGGGAATAAAGAAAGAATCATTCCAATCGGTCGAACTGCACTATCTGCAATAGAACATTACCTAGGAGCAAGTAGACAAACGCTCATGAACCGAAAGAATAAAACAGAGGCTCTGTTCCTTAATCACCATGGCAATCGGCTAACACGCCAAGGCTTTTGGAAAATCTTAAAAAAGCTTGCTAATGAAGCTAGGATTGAAAAAGAGCTTACGCCACATACATTAAGGCACTCGTTTGCAACACATTTATTGATGAATGGGGCAGATTTGCGATCGGTTCAAGAAATGTTAGGACATGCCGATATTTCGACTACTCAAATTTACACACATGTGACAAATGTAAGGTTGAAAGATGTCTATAAAAAGTTCCATCCTCGTGCATAAAAATTACTAGATTCAAAGCTTAATAGAATTGCAAAAGAAATTAGTGTACCCTGATTTCTTTTGCAAAAATTAATGCAATGGTTCCCATTTCTGGTTCAAGCGCAGTCAAAAGGGAATCATACGAGTCCAATGATGCCGGTTTCCGGTACAAGCGCAGTCAAAAGGGCATCATACGAGCCCAATGAAGCCCGTTTCCGGTACAAGAGCAATCAAAAGGGAATCATACGAGCCCAATGATGCCCGTTTCCGGTACAAGCGCAGTCAAAAGGGAATCATACGAGTCCAATGAAGCCCGTTTCCGGTACAAGCGCAGTCAAAAGGGAATCATACGAGTCCAATGATGCCCATTTCCGGTACAAGCGCAGTCAAAAGGGCATCATACGAGCCCAATGAAGCCCGTTTCCGGTACAAGCGCAATCAAAAGGGAATCATACGAGCCCAATGATGCCCGTTTCCGGTACAAGCGCAGTCAAAAGGGAATCATACGAGCACAATGATGCCCGTTTCCGGTACAAGCGCAGTCAAAAGGGAATCATACGAGTCCAATGAAGCCCGTTTCCGATACAAGCGCAGTCAAAAGGGCATCATACGAGTCCAATGATGCCCATTTCCGATACAAGCGCAGTCAAAAGGGCATCATACGAGTCCAATGATACCCATTTCCGGTACAAGAGCAGTCAAAAGGGAATCATACGAGCACAATGATGCCCGTTTCCAGTTCAAGCGCAGTCAAAAGGGAATCATACGAGCACAATGAAGCCCGTTTCCGGTATAAGCGCAGTCAAAAGGGAATCATACGAGTCCAATGATACCCATTTCCGGTACAAGCGCAGTCAAAAGGGAAACATACGAGCCCAATGATACCCATTTTCGATTCAAGCGCAGTCAAAAGAGAATCATACGAGCCCAATGATACCCGTTTCCGGTACAAGCGCAGTCAAAAGGGAAACATACGAGTGCAATGAAGCCCGTTTTCAGATTAACGAAGGAAAGGGTACAGTAAAGAAAATACTAGTTGAAGGTTTTGTGAATATTAATGGAGTTATCTTTACTTTGATTTGATGAATCGTTTACAATATAGAGGTCAGACTTCCGACAAATATATAATATAAAAAATGGTTATTTCTACTCTTTCAAGGGGAAGATACAGAATTAGATACGACTAAGATTATAATGGGAGGATCACATGAAATCATATAAAAATTTCAAGCGTATTTTCTTGGTGGTTATGGACTCCGTAGGTATCGGTGAAGCACCAGATGCTGAGAAGTTTGGAGATAAAGGGTCACATACATTAGGGCATATTGCTGAGAAAATGAACGGCTTGAACATGCCGAACATGGAAAAACTAGGGCTAGGCAATATAGAAAAGCTACAAGGAATCTCTGAAGTTGATGAACCTATGGCGTACTATACAAAGATTCAAGAAGCATCTAATGGAAAGGATACAATGACAGGTCACTGGGAAATCATGGGTCTGAACATTCAGACTCCTTTCAAAGTTTTTCCTGAAGGTTTTCCAAACGAATTAATCCAAGAATTAGAAGAAAAAACTGGTAGAAAAATCATTGGAAATAAACCAGCGAGCGGCACTGAAATATTAGATGAGCTCGGAAAAGAACATATGGAAACAGGAGCGTTAATCGTGTATACGTCTGCTGATTCTGTATTGCAAATTGCTGCTCATGAGGAAGTTGTACCTTTAGATGAGCTATACAAAATTTGTGAATTAGCACGTAAAATGACATTGCGTGAGGAATATATGATTGGGAGAATTATCGCTCGACCATTCGTGGGGGAAGAAGGAAACTTCAAGCGTACTTCGAATCGCCATGATTATGCTTTGAAACCATTTGACCGAACAGTCATGAATGAATTGAAAGATTCCGGATATGACGTTCTTGCTATTGGCAAGATTTCTGACATTTTCGATGGAGAAGGTGTAACCGAATCATTACGTACAATTTCAAATATGGATGGCATGGACAAACTGCTTGAAACAATCAATATGGATTTTACAGGCTTAAGCTTCTTAAACCTTGTAGACTTTGATGCTTTGTTTGGACATAGACGTGACCCGATTGGTTATGGTAAAGCATTAGAAGAATATGATGTGAGACTGGCAGAAGTATTGCCAAAACTTCAAGATGAAGATTTACTCATTATCACTGCGGACCACGGAAACGATCCAGTCCATCCAGGGACAGACCATACTAGAGAATATGTTCCATTATTGATGTATTCAAAGTCATTACAGGCTCCTGGAAAGCTGCCAATCATGGATACGTTTGCTGATATTGGAGCAACAGTGGCAGATAATTTCGGCGTGAAAATGCCAGTGTACGGGAAAAGCTTTTTACAAGAATTGAAATAGAACGGAGAGAAAACTATGTTTGAACAAGCTCAAAAAGCGGCTCAATATATTGAAGCAAAAATAAGTAATAAACCGGAAATCGGTCTGATTCTTGGTTCTGGTTTGGGAGTATTAGCAGACGAAATTGAAAACCCTGTTAAGATTCCTTATGAAGAAATTCCAAATTTCCCAACGTCAACTGTTCAAGGTCACGCAGGGCAATTAGTCATCGGTGAACTAAATGGGAAAACAGTTATTGCCATGCAAGGCCGTTTCCATTTTTACGAAGGCTATGCAATGGATAAAGTAACGTTCCCTGTAAGAGTGATGAAATTAATAGGTGTTGAAAAACTAATTGTAACAAATGCCGCAGGTGGCGTGAATGAAAGCTTCGTAGCTGGAGATTTAATGATTATTACTGACCATATTAACAACTTTGGAACAAATCCATTAATGGGTCATAATGATGAAAGATTCGGGCCAAGATTCCCAGATATGTCCCAAGCGTACGATGCACAGTTCATTTCAATTGCTAAAGAAGTAGCAAGAAAACAAAGCATCGATGTTAAAGAGGGTGTTTATGTTGGTAACTTTGGACCAGCTTATGAAACACCAGCCGAAGTAAGACTTGCACGCATTTGGGGTGGAGATGCAGTAGGCATGTCGACAGTTCCAGAAGTAATTGTGGCTCGTCATTCTGGAATGAGAGTACTAGGTATTTCTTGTATCACGAACATGGCTGCAGGAATCCTTGATCAACCACTATCTCATGATGAAGTGATTGAGACGACAGAAAAAGTAAAATCAAGCTTCTTAAGCTATGTAAAAGAATTAGTTGAGAGCATTTAACAACTGATAAAGGATGGTATACCAACATGAGAATGGTTGACTTAATTGAAAAGAAACGTGATGGACTTGAACTTACAACTGAAGAAATTTCATTTATAATCAATGGATTTACGGATGGAAGTATCCCTGATTACCAAATGAGTGCACTTAGCATGGCGATTTTCTTTAAAGGTATGACTGAAAAAGAACGTGCAGATTTAACTATGGCTATGGTTCAATCAGGAGATCAAATTGATTTGTCGGCAATTGAAGGTATTAAGGTAGATAAGCACAGTACAGGTGGTGTGGGTGATACAACTACACTTGTACTTGGACCTCTAGTAGCTGCTTTAGATGTTCCTGTTGCTAAAATGTCAGGTCGTGGACTTGGTCATACAGGTGGAACGATTGATAAGTTAGAAGCTGTTGAAGGTTTCCATGTGGAAATTGAAAAAGAAGAATTCATTGAATTAGTAAATAAAAATAAAATCGCGGTAATTGGACAAACAGGGAATCTGACTCCTGCTGATAAAAAGTTATACGCTTTGCGTGATGTTACAGCAACAGTTGATAGCATTCCATTGATTGCAAGTTCCATCATGAGTAAGAAAATCGCTGCTGGTGCAGATGCAATCGTTTTAGATGTAAAAACAGGTGCAGGAGCATTCATGAAAACAGTGGAAGATTCTGAAGCCCTTGCAAAAGCGATGGTAAGCATCGGAAACAATGTAGGACGAAAAACAATGGGCATTATCTCTGATATGAGCCAACCTCTTGGTTATGCAATCGGAAATGCATTAGAAGTAAAAGAAGCAATTGATACATTAAAGGGTGAAGGTCCTGAAGATTTAACTGAACTATGTCTAGTTCTAGGTAGTCATATGGTTTACCTTGCTGATAAAGCATCTTCATTAGAAGAAGCAAGAAAAATGCTAGTTGAAGTAATGGAAAATGGAGCGGCATTAGAAAAGTTTAAAATATTCCTTTCTTCACAAGGTGGAGACGGATCTGTTATTGACGATCCAACAAAGCTACCTAAGGCACAATTTACTTTTGAACTTGAAGCTAAAGAAGACGGCTATGTGAAAGAAATCGTTGCTGATGAAGTAGGTACAGCAGCGATGCTTCTAGGAGCTGGCCGTGCGACGAAGGAATCCGTGATTGATTTAGCAGTAGGATTGATGCTGAATAAAAAAATCGGAGACAAAGTGAAAAAGGGTGAATCTCTAGTAACGATTCATAGCAATTTTGAGGATGTAGAAAAAGTTAAAGAAATGTTATATGAAAACATTATCGTTTCATCCGAAAAAGTCGAAAAACCAACACTTATTTATAAAGAAATCATGGAGTAATCAAAAGGCTGTTCCCAACGATTTGGGAACAGCCTTTTTGATTACATATCAAATTCCAAAAACTCAATTCTATTTCCAAATGGGTCGTTAACAAAAAAACGTGACCTTCCGTCAATCGGAGTATCTTCTTTAATGACTACACCGTATTCCTCTAAACGGGCATGTAGCTGTCCAAGCTCCGTTATCGTAAAAGCGGGATGTGCCTTTTTGGCTGGGCTGAAGTCTTGTTCCACTCCAATATGAAGTTCCTGGTTACCAACCTTGAACCAAACTCCGCCTCTTCCCTGTAAGGATTCAGGTTTAGGTATTTCTTTCATGCCAAGAATGTCTCCGAAAAACTTTCTTGCTTCCTTTTCACAACCCTTAGGAGCTGCCAGCTGGATATGTTCAATTCCTAAAATTCTAAAACTCATAAAAGTAAGTCCTCCTAAAAAAGCTTTCTTTATCCAATTCTAGATAAGATATTTTTTCCCTTTTTATAAAAAGTAAAATCCTTGATTGGTTGAATATTAGAATGATTTTTCTATAGAGAACAGTGTTTCAGAAATGAGTCAAAAAATAATTATATCTCTCCAAAGAGGAAACATTTGTATAAAACAATTTAAATTGGAAAAAATGGGAGCTATCACTGATTGGAGGGTTTGGAGATGAAACGCTTTATTTCAATATGCCTAATTACTACATTCCTGTTTGGCTTTACAATCTCATCAGCATTTGCTGCAGAGAAAAAAGGTGCAGATCTTGCGGAACAGTCAAAGTCTGCAATCTTGATTGAACGCGATACAGGAGCGATTTTGTATGAGAAGAATCCAGATGAGCAACTTCCACCTGCCAGTATGACAAAAATTATGACCATGGTATTGATAATGGAAGCACTCGATACTGGAAAGTTATCAATGAAAGAAAAAATTCGTACAAGCGAGTATGCTGCTTCAATGGGCGGATCACAAATTTTTCTTGAGCCTGGCGAGGAAATGACTACGGAACAAATGCTTAAAGGAATCGCAATTGGGTCAGCAAATGACGCATCCGTCGCCATGGCTGAGAGAATAGCCGGTTCAGAAGAAGCATTTGTAGAGATGATGAATGACAAAGCAAAAGAGTTAGGATTGAAACATACAAAGTTCCAAAATGCAACAGGGTTACCTGCAGCTGATCACTATAGCACTGCTCACGATATGGCAATGATGGCAAAAGAATTATTGAAGTACGATACTATCACTAGATTTACAGGAACGTATGAGTCTTACCTTCGTGAAAACACAGACAAGAAATTCTGGTTGGTAAATACAAACAAACTCGTTAGATTTTATACAGGTGTAGACGGCTTAAAAACGGGTTTTACCAATGAAGCAAAATATTGTTTGACCGCTACTGCAAAAAAAGGAAATATGCGAGTAATCGCAGTTGTATTTGGGGCACCTTCACCGAAGGAACGCAATGCACAAGTAACAAAAATGCTAGACTATGCCTATGCCCAATATATGACCCATCCTGTGTATGAACGTGGATTCCAATTAAAAGATGTCTACGTTAGCAAGGGGAATGAAAAAACAGTTGCAGCAGTAACGAGTGAACCGATTTCCGTTCTAACGAAAAAAGGAGAAAGCATCAAGAATATTAACAAAGTAGTTGAAATAAAGAAAAACTTAAAAGCACCGATTCAAAAAGGTGATGAAATTGGAACTCTTAAAGTCGTCAAAGACGGAAAAGTCATGGTTGAATCTCCGATTGTAGCTAAGAAGAACATTAAAAAAGCTAATTGGTGGGATCTTTACAAGCGAGCATTTAGTATGTTCACCTTGACAGATAGTAAGTGATGGAAGTGTATCCATTTTCGGTTTGTTGAATTTTATCGAAATTCGGCTAGTTTTTAAGAATGGACACTAGTTTTGTCATCTTGAAGGATATTGCATCATGAATATAGAAATTGACTCACTATAAGACAGTGAAGGAGGCTGTAAATAGTGGGTCTTGCTATTGACTTAGAGATTAAGGAAGATGTGTTATGCATCCGACTGAAAGGTGAGCTTGATCATCATACTGCCGAGGAGTTGAAGGATAAAGCCTCTTCAGCCATCGAAAAGCATGGGATTAAGCATATTATCTTGAATTTAGATGAACTTTCATTTATGGATAGTTCAGGCTTGGGCGTTATCCTTGGACGCTATAAACAAATTAAACAGAATCATGGTGAAATGGTAGTGTGCGCAATATCCCCAGCAGTAAAGCGATTGTTTGATATGTCTGGTTTATTTAAAATTATTAAACAGGAACCATCAGAGGAAAATGCTTTACATAGATTGGGGGTTGCGTAATGAAGAACACTATGGATTTACAGTTTTCAGCATTAAGTCAAAATGAATCGTTTGCAAGGGTGACGGTTGCAGCATTTATTGCCCAGCTTGATCCAACAATGGATGAATTAACAGAAATTAAAACGGTAGTTTCAGAAGCGGTAACAAACTCAATCATCCATGGATATGAAAATGATCCAAAAGGAATTGTTTATATCTCAGTTAGTATTGAAGGAAATACAGTTGAAATGACTATTCGTGATGAAGGAATTGGAATTGAAGATATTGAAGAAGCACGTCAGCCTTTATTCACGTCAAAACCAGAACTTGAACGTTCAGGGATGGGCTTTACGATTATGGAAAACTTTATGGATGAGCTGAGCGTCGTGTCTCACAAAGGAGAAGGCACGATTATTCGATTGCGCAAACAGTTGATGAATAGCAAAGCTTTATGCAATTAAGGGAGATCTGCTTATGGATGTGGAGGTCAAAAACAGCAAGCAAACGGCCCATTTAAAGGATGAAGAAGTAAAAAATTTGATCCGCCTCAGCCAGAATGGGGACCAAAGCGCCCGAGACACCATAGTGAAAAGCAACCTTAGATTAGTTTGGTCAGTCGTTCAACGTTTCTTAAATAGAGGATATGAGCCGGATGACTTATTTCAGATAGGATGTATCGGTTTATTAAAATCAGTGGATAAATTTGATTTATCCTTTGATGTCAAATTTTCTACGTACGCTGTTCCGATGATTATTGGTGAAATCCAACGATTCATTAGAGATGACGGCACGGTGAAAGTTAGCCGCTCTCTAAAAGAAATGGCGAATAAAATACGCAGGGCAAAAGAAGAGTTGACTAAAGTCGTTGGAAGAAATCCTACCGTGAATGAACTGGCTGAGTTCTTACAAATTAGCCCGGAGGAAATTGTACTTGCCCAAGAAGCTAGTAGAATGCCTTCTTCCATTCATGAAACAGTGTATGAAAACGATGGTGACCCAATTACCTTATTGGACCAAATTTCTGATAACCAAGAAGGAAAATGGTTTGAAAAACTAGCACTAAAGGATGCCATCCTTGAACTGGATGAAAGAGAGAGACTAATCGTCTATCTTCGCTATTACAAGGATCAAACACAGTCTGAAGTAGCAGATCGGTTAGGTATTTCTCAAGTACAGGTCTCGAGACTTGAAAAAAAGATTTTACAACAAATGAAAGTCCGTATGAATGATTAATTCATACGGATTTTTTGTCGTTTTTTTAAAAAAAGATAGAAAAAATGGAGATTCACCCTTGTCTTTTTTGTGGGAAACGAATATTATATTAAAGGTTGTTATTAATATTCGTATTTTATAGATTGTTATTGTCACTAGCCTAAACCGTGGAGGATATAGATAATGGAAAGATATTTTCAATTAAAAGAATTCGGAACTACTGTAAAAACAGAGGTACTAGCAGGGATTACTACCTTTTTAACAATGGTTTATATCGTAATTGTTAACCCTGCCATCCTTTCTTCTGCAGGTGTCCCATTTGAACAAGTATTTATGGCGACAATTATTGCTGCAGTAACTGGAACATTAATAATGGGCCTTGGAGCAAAATATCCAATAGCAATTGCTCCTGGAATGGGGTTAAATGCATACTTTGCAAGTGTTGTAGGTACACAAGGTTTATCCTATCAGACAGTTTTTGGTGCTGTCTTTGTAGCAGGTTTAATTTTTATTTTGCTAAGCGTAAGTAAATTAAGAGAACTGTTAATCATGGCGATTCCATCCAGCTTAAAATACGGTATCACTTCAGGCATTGGATTATTCATTGCATTTATTGGATTGAAGTCAGCAGGAATCATCGTACCTAATGAGGCGACGATGATTACGTTGGGAGATTTGCAAAATCCTGTAACAGTTTTATCAATATTTGGTTTATTACTTACTCTCGTATTAATGTCTAGAGGGATTAATGGAGCTTTATTCTTTGGAATGATTATTACAGCTATAGTTGGATATTTCTTTGATATGCTCCATTTTAAAGGTATTGCCTCTATGCCACCTGCACCAGTATTCTTCGATTTAGATTTAAGTGGTGTATTTTCAAACGGATTATATGCTGTAATTTTTGCTTTTCTCCTTGTTACGATATTTGACACGACAGGTACAATGATTGGTGTTTCTGAGCAAGCAGGATTAATGAAAAATGGTGCATTTCCTCGAGCGAACCAGGCGTTTTTAGGAGACTCTTTAGCAACGACGGTTGGAGCAATGTTCGGTACAAGTCCATCAACGGCTTACATTGAGTCCAGTACAGGGGTTGCAGCAGGTGGTAGAACAGGATTAACTGCGGTAGTAGTAGCCACTTTGTTTGCGGTTTCCATGTTCTTCTCACCGTTGATTTCAGCAATTTCAGCATTACCTGCTATCACAGCACCAGTATTGATTATTGTAGGCTGCTTTATGATGGAAGGTTTGGCAAAAGTGAAATGGAATCAGTTCGATGATGCCTTCCCAGCTTTTATCATTATTTTGACAATGCCATTAACATCCAGTATCGCAACGGGTATAGCAATTGGCTTCATTACGTATCCATTACTGAAACTATTTAGTGGAAAAGGTAGTCATGTACACCCCTTGATTTATTTCTTCGGTATTGTTTTCCTAATCCAAATGATTTTCTTCCCAGCTCATTAATTCAAATGAAAAAGCATCGACCAAATGGTTGATGCTTTTTTCATGTTTTACTTTAAGAGAGTATAAATTGGCAGCAAAGAAGCATGACCCCGTAATGGCTAATTTGAGGAATACAGTATAAGTGTTTCTAGGCTTTCGCCAGCTAAGGCTCGGCGCTAGCCAAGTTTTCTAATCACTACTAGTAAATTATGGTTCCTTTCCTTTTGTATGTACTTCTTGGAAAAAAAGCATAATAAAGCTACAACCTTAAAGTGTGCGGGGTGAAAGTAAAATGGAAAATGTCATTTATATCCGGATGAGGCACCGTGTACAGTTGCGGAAGGATCATCGAGTAAAAGTAAAGGACATTGCCAGGGTTGTAGGACCTGATCATGTAGTGAGCCAGGTGGAAGAAATGGATATCTATCAAATTACTGATGGAGATCAAAATATTGTAATCATTGATTTCATTCAGTTGTTACACATAATCTTGCAGAAGGTTCCACAACTAGAATTGCAGGGGATTGGACCAACTCAGACGATTATCGAAGTCATCCATGAAAAGAAAAAAATGAATATTCCTTTTTTCATCATTGTATGGGTACTGCTTTTTGTAGGTGCTGCACTTGCAATCATGAATTTTCATGAAGACGTGAGTATGCAATCCGTCCACCAGAAACTGTATACCATCATAACTGGAAAGGAAGAGGAAAAGCCCCTTCTTTTTCAAGTTCCTTATAGTTTTGGATTAGGGCTAGGGATGATATTATTCTTCAACCACTTTTTTAGGAAAAGATTTAATGAAGAACCTAGCCCATTGGAAGTGGAAATGTTCAATTATCAACAGGATTTAGACCGATACGTTGTAATGAATGAAAACAAGGAAAGTGTGAAACAGTTAGATGACAGGTGAAATCTTGCTCATACTTTTTATTGGTTTTGCAGGTGGACTTGCTGTAGGTGCCGGATTTGTGGCTTTTTTAACCGTGTTAGGTGTAATACCTCGCCTTACACAATTAACCAAAACAATGAAAATGATTCATTATTATGAGTTAGCTGTCGTCTTGGGAGCTGTATTAGGGGGATGGGTGAGCCTTCGTGATTCAATTCTTGGTCTTCCGCAATTGCTTTTGATTTTCATGGGACTTCTTAGCGGAATATTTAATGGAATGCTAGCCTCTGCCCTGACAGAAGTGCTCAACGTATTGCCTTTGCTAGCAAAAAGAGTTGGCGTACAAGAGAAAATCGTCTATCTATTGATGGCGATTGTATTTGGAAAAATCTTCGGATCCCTATTTCAATGGATATACTTCGTCGACCGATAAGTTTCTATAAGGAAAGGAACACCATCAATGAAAACGAGACGAAAAGTCATTTTAATTACAGATGGAGATGAATATGCGAGACATGCAGTTGAGCATGTAGCGAAGGAAATCGGTGGACGATGCATTACCATGTCGCACGGAAACCCTTCTAGTCGCTCAGGGAAAGAATTGGTTAGGATGATCAAAATGACTCCTTACGACCCTGTCCTAGTGATGTTTGATGATAGTGGCTTCATTGGTGAAGGAAGTGGCGAAAAGGCATTAATGTATGTAGCGACCCATAGGGATATCGAAGTATTAGGGATAATAGCGGTTGCATCAAAAACTCGGCGAAGAGAATGGACTAAAGTGGATATTTGCATTGACCGCGATGGGAATTTGACACCGTATGGAGTCGATAAGTTTGGAAATCCTGAATTAGAAATAGGCAGGATAACTGGAGATACGGTCTATTGTCTAGACCAACTGAATGTCCCTCTAATAGTCGGGGTAGGGGACATTGGGAAAATGGGGAGGAATGATTCTTCAAAAACAGGTTCACCCATTACAAAATTAGCAGTACAAATCATCCTTGAAAGGAGTGGGTTTCTTGAAAAACCAAACTCAGGAATTAATGCCGATTCCTAATAGTCTTTCAAAAATTGAATCCTTCATGAAAGACCGGATTGGATTAGGTGAGAGTTTTGATTTAGGCATTCGGAAATTTAAAATATTAAAAAAGGATGTCAACCTATACTTTTTGAATGGACTTTGTGATACACAATTCATCCTGAAAATCTTACAAGAAATTGTAGAAATCAATCATGAAGTGAGTAACCAAAATCACAGGATTGATTTATATGAATTAATAGAAAATCGTTTAGTACATCAATCAGTTAGCCAAGTTAAAACACTAGACGAAATTGTAGATCAATTATTGACGGGATTAATAGTCTTCGTGGTTGAGGGAGAAACAAAAGCACTAATTGTAGATGTTAGGAGCTACCCAGGAAGAACGCCTCAAGAACCTGATACTGAAAAAGTAGTCCGTGGTTCAAGGGACGGTTTTGTTGAAAACATTATTGTAAATACTGGTTTGACAAGAAGAAGAATAAGGGACGAGCGATTACGTTTTGAAATCATTAAAGTTGGGGAACGGTCTAAAACAGATATTGCGGTTGCTTACATAAAAGATGTGGCCAATGAAGATTTGGTTGATATTGTAAAAAAGGAAATACAGAACATTAAAGTGGATGGTTTGACGATGGCAGATAAAACAGTAGAAGAATTCATGGTCAAGCAAGGCTATAATCCATACCCACTTGTGCGTTATACAGAGCGAGCAGATGTCGCTGCAACTCACCTACTCGAAGGACATGTTTTGATATATGTTGATACATCACCGAGTGTAATCATCACACCAACAACATTTTTTCATCATGTTCAGCATGCAGAGGAATATCGACAATCTCCAATGGTGGGGACATTTATTAGATGGATTAGATATTTCGGTATAGCAGCTTCGCTGTTTCTTTTGCCTCTATGGTTTCTTTTCGTTTTAGAACCCCAAATGTTGCCGGAGAAAATGGCATTTATTGGGCCTAACGAACAAACCAATATTCCAATCGTTATTCAGATCTTCTTAGCAGATATAGGTGTAGAATTTTTAAGGCTTGCTGCCATCCATACTCCAACCCCATTATCAACAGCTATGGGTTTAGTGGCAGCAGCATTGATAGGTCAAATAGCAATAGATGTAGGATTATTTGTACCTGAGGTTATCTTATACGTTGCAGTAGCTACTATAGGGACATTTGCTACTCCAAGTTTAGAGTTAAGTGTAGCAAACAAGATATCACGTCTTGCAATCTTAATCCTAACAGCCTTGTTTCATACACCAGGCCTTGTCATTGGATTTACAATATATATCATTTTCCTTGCAAGGATAAAGTCGCTCAATACACCCTATTTATGGCCATTGCTTCCGTTCCATCCATATGGATTATGGAGAATATTAATTAGAAAAGCGGTTCCAGGATCAAGAATTCGTCCAAGCATTGTACATCCTAGAGATAAATACAGACAACCACAGAATTGATTATTCTATACCAAGCATTGAAGTTGTCAAATAATTATGATACTGTTAGTTTAATTTACTAAAGCATGGAGGGTGACTCTTAAGGGTTCGACTCAACGATTTGATATTGTTATTTTATAATAACATTTGAACCGTTGGGTCTGACACTTAATTTTGAGTCAGCCTCTATTTCTATATAATACGTAAGCGGCATATCAGCTTTACGTCGTTTGGAGAAAGGGTAGTGGGAAGATGCATTTCTATGGAACGAGCAAAATAAATGATAAAGGCCATTTAGAAATTGGAGGCGTAGACACAACAATACTTGCCCAAAAATACGGTACTCCTTTATATGTTTATGATGTTGGCTTAATAAGGGAACGTGCAAGAGGATTTAAGAAGACCTTTGATCAATTAGGTGTCACATCACAGGTTGCATATGCAAGTAAGGCATTTTCTTCAGTAGCCATGGTACAACTAGCAGAAGAAGAGGGACTTTCATTGGATGTAGTTTCAGCTGGGGAATTGCATACTGCTTTAGTTGCTGGTTTTCCTCGAGAAAAAATCCACTTTCATGGCAATAACAAAAGCGAAGAAGAGATTAAAATGGCGCTAAACGAACAAATTGGATGTATTGTAGTGGATAATTTTTCTGAATTATTTTTACTGAACTCCATATGTGAGGAACTTCAACGTCCTATTTCCATATTATTACGTGTAACTCCGGGAATTGAGGCTCATACTCATGACTATATCCTGACGGGGCAGGAGGATTCCAAGTTTGGATTTGACCTTTTAAATGGACAAGCAGAACAGGCTATTGAATTCTCTTTACAATCTAATCATATTCAATTATTAGGCCTTCATTGTCACATAGGTTCACAGATTTTTGAAACAACTGGATTTATTCTTGCCGCACAGAAAATCATGAAGCAGTTAAACATCTGGAAGGAACAAATTAACTTTAAAGCAAAAGTATTAAATTTAGGTGGAGGATTTGGAATTCGTTATACTAGTGAAGACGAGCCATTACCAGCTGCTAAATATGTAGAGGAAATTGTAAAAGAGGTCCAGAGCCAAGCAACTTCACTAGGTATGGAAATGCCAGAAATCTGGATTGAACCTGGTCGTTCCCTAGTAGGTGATGCAGGAACAACTTTATACGAGATTGGTTCACAAAAAGAGGTTCCAAACATCCGTAAATATGTTGCAGTGGATGGTGGAATGAGTGATAATATCCGTCCAGCCTTATATGATGCAAAATACGAAGCTGTGCTAGCAAACAGACCCCTGGATGAAATTGAAGAAACTGTATCAATTGCGGGTAAATGCTGCGAGAGTGGTGATATGTTGATATGGGATCTTCCATTACCTAAAGCAGGTAGAGGAGATCTATTAGCTGTATTTTGTACAGGAGCATACGGATATTCAATGAGCAATAATTATAATCGAATTGCTCGCCCTGCCGTGGTTTTTGTTGAAGATGGAGAAGACACACTTGTAGTAAAAAGAGAAACACTGGATGACTTAGTGAAGCAAGATTTGCCATATAAAAAGAAGGTTTGTAAATAATAAACAGCCGGCGCTATATGAGCCGGCTGTTTTAATGTCAAATTAATGTTATTTGAATAAAGCCTTAATCGCATCAATTAAGCTGATGAAAACTTCCTTCAATTTCTCCAAAAACGTCTGGCCTTCTTCAGAACTGAGAAACGCATCCAATTGCTCTTTTGCTTGATTTAACTGGTCCCCTACCTGGTTCCAATCTATATTTAACTCTTTTAATTTATTGAACAAATCTATTAAGCTTTGAATTTGTGCCTCATTCAAAGTCAATCCTAGTTCCTTAGCAGCGTTTTCAATTAATGCCTTCAATTCTTCTTCTGTTTCTGGGGGATTTTTAGCCATTTCCTCTTTAATACGTGTCATTAATGCTGTAGCTTCTTCAGTTCCTATTTGGTCTCCTAAAGTAGCTGTTTTCACCATTTCTTCATTTGCAGCTTGTTTTACATCTTCAGGAATTACTTTATCAGAAGATAGCTCATAAGCTTTAATTAGTCCAGTCAACGCTGCGGTTCCTGAGACAGGAATAGGAGACGTCACATAAATTTCTGCATCCTTGACTCCTGCAGTAATGAGAGCATTCACATACATTTCATTTGTTACCCAATTAATATTCTTTGTTTCGACCTTTAATCCTGAAGCCTTCTTTCCTAATGTGATAGAGGATGAAGAAATTGCTTTAGTACCTATTAATCTTTTAGAAATATAACTACCTAAATACTTATGCTCTTCATCATTTGTAACCGTAATAATCTCTTCGTTCTGGGTAGCTTTCATTTCAGATAGTAACATGTTTTTTTGTTCTTCAGTTAAGTTTGCACCTAGTGTAATAATTCGATCTCCTGGTTGAGCGTCTGCCGATACAGATAAAGGCATGAATAATCCTAAAGCCAAACCAGTAGCCAAGATTTTTTTTGTAAGAAATTTCATAAACAAACCTCCCTATACTATTAGACGGATAACTTGTAAAAAAGATTCATATTAATTTGAAGGTAATGTTTTACATCTCAAATATCCAGAAATAGAGTATGTGAAACATTTAAGAAATGGACTAGTTAAATGTAGGGGAAAAAAGACGAATTGACAAGTTTATTTTGCAAAGGTGTAATTTCAAGCTAAAATAGAAGGGTAAATGGTTTGAAAAGAAAGGACTGAACATCGTGAAAAAGACCAACATCATTTTACTTATATTATTCTTAATCTTGTCCATTGCATGGGGATACTTCTATTGGGCATTCATCGTATAATTAAATAGGTCTTATGATCTATTCAAAATATAGGTTTATACTTTTTGTAGGGTTGAAGTTACTCGACTTTTTCTGTATGATGAAAGCATTCATAAAAGATGATAGGATAAAGTTTCATCACTGATGAGGGGTATATAATGCTAATACGCTATAAGAAAAGCTTCGAAAAGATTGCGATGGGATTACTATCCTTTATGCCAAATGAAAAGGATATTAAAAAGCTTCAAACGACAATGAAGCAATATGAAACTGACGAGAATTGGCATTTATTCCTTTGGAAGGAAGAAGACCCGCTTGGGATTGTAGGGGTATTTGAGGAACAGAATCGTATTATTGTACAACATGTTTCCGTTAATCCGTCATATAGAAAACAGGGTATAGGGAAGAGTATGGTAAAGGCAATTCATGATTTGTATCCAAATCGAGAGATTGTCCCTACGGAATTCACTAAGCCATTTTTTGAAAAATGTATAGATGACGAATGTTAATTACAAAGGGTGACTCATTTGAGTCACCCTTTTCACACATTACGACCTTTAATTTTTAATTGACGTAATCGCTCTTCTATAACGTTTGATCGATCTCTTAAAAGGTGGCGATGAAGGATTTCTTCGTCGACCGAAAAGGGTACTTGATTGCCCCATTGAACTCCATTCTCATTAGAATAAGTTTTGCAGGCTGCTAGTAAATTTGCTGAGTTAATAGGAAGATTCATACTTTTGTAGTCTTCTTTATTCTTTATACATACCAGTTGCTTTAGTAGCATATCGTTCAAGCGATTTGTGTCTAAGTCTAGGGTGCTTAAATGTTTTTGATTAGTTTCACGGGATAGAATCTGGACAGATTTATGTAATGTCCTCTCTGCTCCAGAAAAATTCATTCTTCGGTGATGGTAACATGATACTGCTAAAAGTATTAATCCCACCCAATGAGATTGTCGGTTCTTTGGATCGATTTCCTTCCAGTACTCCTCCAATATTTCATGGCATTCAAAGTAATCACGAGTAACATGAAAATGGAAAAGGAAAGCAACATATTCTTCTGGGTATTTCATTCACAAAACCCCTTATTATATTTCCTAAATTGTAGCAAAACTTATTATGTAAAGCGAGACATGTAGAATCGGTACACCTTAGAATGTAAAAACCCCTCAACGAAGAGAGGGGATTTTTGTATTAGCACAAAGCTGCTCCAACAATAATTAATAAAATGAATAGGACCACGATTAAAGCAAAGCTATTATTATATCCACAACGGTTGTCACCCATTTAGTCTTCCTCCTTCAAGTTCTTTCCATAACAGCATATGTCTCAAAGTCAAAAATGTATGGGCTTTAGCCTACTTTTTTATATGTTTCCATAGATGTACACTGGACAAATATCAGTAATCTACTATACTATGTATAGTCGAATTTTCAAGGGAAACGGCAAAACTTTAGACCAATGGTGAGCGAAATGATTTATAATGTGAAAATCGATGCTTTTGAAGGTCCATTGGACTTACTGCTGCATTTAATAAACCGATTAGAAATTGATATTTATGATATTCCAGTTTCGGAAATAACAGAACAATACTTGATTTATATACACACGATGAAGGAGCTACAGCTGGATATTGCTAGTGAATATTTAGTGATGGCTGCAACGTTATTGGCAATAAAGAGTAAAATGCTGTTACCAAAACATGAGGAAGAAGCAGAAGATGAAATACACGAGTTTGGATACGAAGAAGATCCCCGTGATGAGTTGGTTGAAAAATTGATAGAATATAAGAAATATAAAGAGGCAGCTGGAGAGTTTAAGCAGCTTGAAACCGAAAGAGGTCTTATTTTTACAAAACCTCCTAGTGATCTATCTAAATTAACAATAGAGTTACAACCGGAGAAACTAGATTTGAATGTCTCTCTCTATGATATGCTAGGTGCTTTTCAAAAACTTCTAAGAAGACAAAAGCTACAAAAACCATTGCATACAAAGATTACAAGACAAGAAATTTCAATTGAAAAACGAATGAACGAAGTGATGGAGGAAATAAAGAAATTAAAAGGAAGAATTAGTTTCTTTTCCTTATTCCCATACGAAGATAAAGAACATCTTGTCGTAACATTTCTGTCAATCTTGGAGTTGATGAAGATTGATGAAGTTATTGTTGAGCAACATAATAACTTTGAAGATATTGTAATAGCTCTAAAGAAAGGTGTCGTTACAGTTGGATCATAATGAATGGAAGGGCATACTCGAAGCACTTTTATTTGCCGCTGGAGATGAAGGATTATCTATTAAACAAATTTCGGCGGTAATGGATGTCACAGACTTACAATCTGTCGAATGGCTTGAGTTACTTAAAGAAGAGTATGCGAATTCAGAACGTGGGATACAAATTATCGAGATGGCAGGTGTATACCAATTAGCCACTAAAAAAGAGCATTCTGACTACCTAAAAAAACTTGTAGAGTCACCAGGTACACAGACCCTTTCACAAGCTGCTTTAGAAACACTTGCGATAGTTGCCTATAAACAACCAATCACACGTGCGGAAATAGAAGAAATCAGAGGGGTAAAAACAGAACGACCATTGCAAACCCTCAGTGCAAAAGCATTAATAAAAGAAGTAGGTAGAGCTGAAGGAGCTGGTAGGGCAATCCTTTATGGAACTACTAAAGAGTTCTTAGATTATTTCGGATTAAAATCTATCGAAGAACTTCCAGAGTTACCTGAAGCCATTGAAGAATCCTTTGAACAAAATGAGGCTGATTTATTTTTTGGCTTACACAACAGTGAATGAATATTCTTATATCGCATAGTTTATAGACAGCCTTCAATTATTGGAGGCTGTTTTTTCTTGACTCCTATCATAAAATTGGTTGCATTTTTTTATGAGATAGCTGCAAGAAGGACTATCCAGTTAAGGCCGCGGATGTAAGCCGTATTATCTGAATTCAACAGGTTAACAGTCACAGATATTATTTATGTGAAACTAGCAGTAGATTATAAGTGTTATTGTCTGAATTGTGTTAAAATAATGTGAATAGTACATACAATGTTTTATAGTTATAGGAATGCGAGGGAATAAAATGTTACTTAAATTATGCAAGGGGTATGAATTAGAAAAGGAAAAGTCGAATACATCCGAAGATTTTTTTAACCGATCAGAAGTGACTTATATAGAGGACGGTGAAGAGAAAACTTTACATGTATTATATGTACGATATTTTGATGAGCACATTAGTACATATACTCCATTTAATCAGGATCCGGTTTTTACAGTAAATGAAAGCCCTGTATTTTTTAAGGATTTAGTAGCTCTTGCTTGTTTAATTAAATTTCCTGGTTATCGGAATAGAAAAAGGGTATATATCAGTTCACAAAGAGAATTTGAGAGCCATTTTCAAGGGATTGAACTTGAAAGGTTCGAAGAAATCTTCAAATCTCTAAATGTGAACCAAAGTTATAAGCTTGATTCTCCTTTAGAATTTGTTAGGTAAAAGAGTAGAAGAGAATGCCAGTAGGGATTCAATTTTAATTATTTTTACTCTCTGTGTTTATATTACTACCCACCAAAACTAGATATAAGGAGTGCTGGAATTGGGAAATACTATGGTTAAAACACAATTGGAAGATGTTAAAGTTTTTTTACAAGAATCCGTTTCAAAATTGGAAACGTACTTAAATGAGGCTACCTATTCTAAACTACAGGATGAGAAAAGCGGTGATGAGACTTACTATAAAAGCATTCTTTCTAACCTAAGAAGGCTTCTTGTAAATTGTGAAGATGGATTGGAAACCTGCAAGATTGTCCTTAAAAATGAGGAGTTTCCTAAAGGTGCTGCAGAGAAAACACTTTATAAGATTTATCATCAATGCGTAGAAGAATTCTTTTCCCCCAAAAATGATCAATGGTATGAAGATAGTCGTGCAGCCTACACAGGGAAAAATTCAATCAAATTCCATAGTGAGGTACCTGAAAGTATCTCTAATTTAGTTAAGGGACTTGAAAGTGGCTTCCAACAAGTACGTGAGGATCTCGAGTATTATGAAACGGATTATCGTACAAAAATGATGCAATCTAAATAGAGGTAACAGAGAAGGCTGACTCAAAAGGTCGTTGAAAGACGATTACTAGAGTCAGTTTTTTTGTTTCTACGGAATTTTAAGTTTTAGGAGAAGAAATGGGGCTAATAAAAATGGTTTTCACCGTTGTATACTTTTGCTTACGAAGAAGGCAGTAATCGTTTTCTATCTCCAAATGTGTTTTGGTGACTTAATCAAACCAAAGAGAAGGAATTTCTTATTTTATTGTTTGGTAAAAGTCAGTTTATGGATTGTAGCGGAAGGTGCTTGACTCCTGGGGGATTAGCGTTACAGGCGAGACCCCTCAGGAGTCAAGTGACGAGGAGACTCGGCGAACGCCCCCGGAAAGTAAGCGCCTGTAGCGGAAATCCATTGAACACATTCGAGAATAAAAATGGGATTGCCGCTAATTTTTGTATCAGAGACACAAGTCATTCTAGTAAACCGTTATACATACGTTCAAATTGTTTTATAAAAAAATCTCATAACACTTGTCCTTGTGCATAAATTGTATAAATAAATAAAAAAGGACGAGGTAGCCATGCGTATATTGAATAAAGGAATCTTATTTGCCCTTATTGCAGCCTTGCTATTTTCCTTGCTTCCAAATACGGCAAGGGCGGAGAGCTTCGGTGTTAGTGCGAAGAGTGCTGTATTAATGGAACAGTTAAGCGGTAGAGTCATTTATGAGAAGAATGCTCATGAAAAAAGAAAAATAGCTAGTATTACGAAGATTATGACCGCAATATTGGCTATAGAATCCGGGAAAATGAATGAAACAGTTAAAATCAGTGACACAGCAATTGGAACAGAAGGCTCTACCTTGTATTTGCAATATGGTGAAAAAATGAAGTTAAAGGACTTGGTCTATGGGCTAATGCTTCGTTCAGGAAATGATGCAGCTGTTGCTATTGCAGAGTATATTGGTGGCAGTATGGAAGGTTTTGTATATTTAATGAATCAAAAAGCATCGGAAATTGGAATGAAAAATAGTCATTTCTCCAACCCTCATGGACTAGATAATACGCCAAATCATTTTTCAAGTGCATACGACATGGCACTATTAACAAGATACGCGATGAAGAATGCTACATATTGCGAAATATCTTCTACTAAAGTTCATCAAGCACCAAATCCACATGAGAAATGGGATTATACGTGGCACAATAAAAATAAAATGTTGAAGCTTTATAAGTATTCAACCGGAGGTAAAACAGGATATACGAAGCAAGCGAAAAGAACCCTTGTTTCAACCGCAACAAAAGACGATATGCATTTAATAGCTGTCACATTAGATGACCCGAACGATTGGGATGATCATAGAAATATGTTCGAATCTGCCTTTAATCAATTTGATGTAGTTGAAATTTTAAACGAAGACACTATTGAAGAAATAAATGTAAAGCAATATAAAAATAAAGTTGTAATTAAAAATTCGTTTCAATATCCATTAAACTTTGAAGAGAAAAAACAAATTAAACTTGAGTATAAATTAATAAAACCCTCAAAGGAATGGGTGGAAGACACAGATTTTCCTGAAAAAGTAGGGAAAGCAGTTGTCTACCTTAATGGAGAAGCAATTGGAAGCAGAAATATTTTTTATGAACCAGATGCTCAAACATGGAAGAGTACTTTCTTTAAAAGCTGGACATCCTTATTTTTTATGACAGTAGGTTTGAAAAACAATGGTTAATTATATTTGGGTAGGGATGACGTTAATTGGAATTGTTTATGCCATCTTTAATGGAACCATTGAGGAAGTAAACGAAGCTTTATTTAAAGGTGCAAAAGACGCTGTGACGCTGTGCTTTGGACTAATGAGTGTACTTGTATTCTGGCTAGGCTTAATGAAAATTGCAGAAGACTCAGGATTATTGACCAAATTATCCAAATTATTTAAGCCCATTGTTTCTAAATTATTTCCGGATGTTCCGCCTGACCACCCTGCGATGGGGTATATCTTATCTAATATGATGGCGAATACTTTTGGATTAGGAAATGCTGCCACACCACTTGGAATCAAGGCAATGGAACAACTAAAAGAACTCAATGGTGGAAGGGATGTCGCCAGCAGGTCAATGATTACCTTTCTGGCATTAAATACTTCTGCCATCACGATTATTCCCACAACTGTGATTGCTATTAGAATGACACATCATTCATCATCTCCGACTGATATCGTAATGCCAACAATATTGGTGACAATTTGTTCAACTATTGGGGCAATTTTTATCGATCGCTACTATTATCATAAACGTAAGAGGAACGGAGGGTACTAATGCAGTGGATCACTATGATTTCCCTCTGGATAATTCCAATACTTATTGCTTTTATCTTAGTGTATGGCACTTATAAAAAAGTACCAACTTACGAGAGCTTTGTAGAAGGTGGAAAAGAGGGAATAACCATCTCATTTTCTATCATTCCGTTTTTAGTAGGAATGCTCGTAGCAATTTCTGTTTTCCGATCTTCTGGTGCTTTAGATGCTTTTGTTCATTTATTGAAGCCTGCTTTTGAAGCAATTGGTGTACCAGCAGAAGTTGTTCCATTAGCTATTATCCGACCAATCTCAGGAACAGCAGCATTAGGGATGACCAGTGACTTAATGGCTACTTATGGAGCAGACTCGTTTATTGGTAGATTGGCTTCTACTATTCAAGGAAGTACTGATACTACCTTTTATGTTTTGACGGTTTATTTTGGTGCGGTAGGTATAAAGAAAATGGGAGACGCCTTAAAGGTGGGATTGTTAGCAGATCTACTTGGTTTTGCTGCAGCTATCATCATAATCACACTTATTTTTGGAAGTTAATATTTTTACGAAAAGGCTTGCTACTTTTAATAAAGTACAGGCTTTTTTGTTTGGGGATATTTTCTGAAACTATAGATAACTCTTTTAAGAAAATTTTTACATATAGCTGATGAGCTTAGTTGCTTCATCAGCTTTATTTTTTTGCATACTGTGAGTTGATTGTAGCAGAGGGAACTTGACTATTGCGGGAAGAAAGTGAAGTGAGAGAATCCACAGGCGGTATTGTATAGGAGCCTCCCTACCCTTCCAGCGGAAAGTAAGTACCTCTTTGCAATCAACAGATTTTGTATAAAAATAATAATCTATAAAAAAAGAACTTATGTTTTATAAAACCTTTATTTCTCTTTTGATGTCAAATGTGTCATAATTGTTTATTGCTTGAGAATTTATGGACATGAAAGTAATATGTTAGAGGTGATATAGATGGAAAGATTGCAAAAAGTAATTGCTCATTCTGGTGTAGCTTCCAGAAGAAAAGCGGAAGAAATGATACTTGCTGGTAAAGTAAAGGTTAACGGGGTAGTTGTAAAGGAATTAGGAACAAAAGTAACTTCAAAAGATCGCGTTGAGGTTGAAGAAGTTCAAATTCAAAGGGAAGAACCTGTATATTTCTTGCTATATAAGCCAAGAGGCGTTATTTCTGCTGTCGATGATGATAAAGGAAGAAAAGTAGTAACTGATTTCTTTCCACACATCCACGCCCGAATTTATCCTGTTGGTAGACTAGATTATGATACTTCTGGATTATTGCTGTTAACTAATGATGGTGAATTCGCCAATCTACTAATGCATCCAAAAAACGAAGTTGAAAAAGTTTACGTGGCAAAAGTTAAAGGCCTAATTATGCGTGAAAGTATTAGAAAACTTGAAAAAGGAATAAAACTTGAGGACGGAATGACAGCACCTGCTAAAGTAAAGGTTTTATCCGCTGATAAAAAGAAAGATTCCACCATTGTTCAGATAACTATCCATGAAGGCCGTAATAGACAGGTCAGAAGAATGTTCGATGCTGTTGGGCACCCTGTTGTGAAACTGAAAAGGGAAATGTATGCCTTTTTGACATTACAAGGTTTAAGAACAGGTGATGCTAGAGAGCTAAGTCCTCATGAGGTAAAACAGTTAAGAGCATTAGCTTCAGCAAAACCAAATAAAAAATGATAATCATTTTGTCACACAACCTTCATATTTGAAAACAATGTGAAGATATTATTAAATGCTATAATGGGTGGGAAGATTGTAAATTAGGGGGATAGGTATGGACAAAAAGAAACGTCTGATTATGAGGACCATTATCCTCATTCTTTTAGGCGCAGCCCTAGCGTACACATTGTATGCCAATTTTACAAAGGAAGAAAACGAAGCAGTAAAATTAAATAGTCTAGCTCCTGATTTTGTATTAACAGATATGGAGGGAAATAAACACAAGCTTTCCGATTATAAAGGACAAGGAGTATTCCTGAATTTTTGGGGAACATGGTGTAAACCTTGTGAAAAGGAAATGCCATATATGAATAATCAATATAAGGTTTATAAAGACCAAGGTGTACAAATTCTAGCAGTCAATGTAGGAGAATCTGAGTTTGCGGTTAAGAGCTTTATTAAGGATCACGATTTAGCTTTCCCTGTATTGATTGATAAGAAGAGTCAAGTACAAAACGCATATAAGGTCAATCCTCTCCCTGTAACATTTCTCATAGATAAAGAAGGCAAGGTCGTTGATTCTATAACAGGTACTTTAACTGAGAAAAATATTCAAGATCTTATGGAGAGAATAAAACCATAATTGGGGAGTTTTTCAAATGAATGAGGTAAAATGCGAATGCGGACATGTCAATCCGATAGGTACCGTATTATGCGAAGCGTGTGGACGGGTATTAGACGAGGAAACTAAAGAACAAAAGCTAGTCGATATGCGTTATGAAGGTACTGCACGCCGTTCACAAACTTATAATAAAACAATTATTGATAAAATATGGAATTTCTTTTCATCTGTAAAGGTTGGGGTATGGTTAATCGTTTTGACTCTAGTTGCTTCTGGGATAGGGACGATTTTTCCACAAGAAATGTACATACCTCCTACAGTCCCAGCAGAACTTCATTACGAAGAAGAGTATGGTTGGGCAGGGAAACTGTATTATGAATTAGGGTTCCATAATTTATACAGCTCTTGGTGGTACTTAATTCTGGTTGCATCAATCGGTATTTCTCTTGTAATTTGTAGTTTAGATCGCGTGATACCACTTTACCGTGCTTTAAAGACACAAAGGGTAGACAGACACGAGGGTTTTCTTAAACGTCAGCGAGTTTTTGGAATTACAGAGGATGCCGATAATGTGGATTTTGAGACATTAAAAACTCGTTTGCAAGAACGACGTTTTAATGTAAGAGAAGAAAATGGTGCATTATTAGCAGAAAAAGGTCGTTTTTCTAGATGGGGACCTTATGTGAACCATATCGGACTCATTATCTTTTTATTAGGTGCAATGCTCCGATTCGTTCCAGGGATGTATGTAGATAAAATCCTTTGGATCCGAGAAGGAGAAACGAAAGAGATTCCAGGTACAGAAGGCCAGTACTACTTGAAGAGTGATAAGTTTCACCTCGACGTTTATGATAAAGAAAAAGATGACAAAGTGTTTGAAGCTGCTTTGGAAAAGAAGGGGTCTGTAGTTAAAAACTTCCAGACTGATGTAACCCTTTACGAAAGAAGTCAAGAAACGCTTCCAGGTGAAGATGCAGATTTAATTAAAATTAAAGATCATGAAATTAGGGTCAATCAACCGTTGAAACATGATTCTTATGCACTTTACCAAGTGGATTATAAATTGAATGAATTCAATAAAATGAGTTTTAAACTTACACGTAAAAGTGATGGTAAGGAATATGGTGATTTGACCATTGACTTGTATAATCCGAAGGAACGTTATGATTTAGGTAATGGTTATATTGTTGAATTGAAAAAATACCTTCCAGATTTTGAGTTTGATGAAAACGGTGTTCCTTCAACAAAATCAAGAATACCGAACAATCCAGCCTTCGTCTTTAATATGATAACTCCTGATAAGCCTAAAGGAGAAATTAGTTTTGCTGCTATTGGTCAAAATGTAGAGGCTGGCGGTGGAGAAGCTAATATTTATAAAATGAAATTCAATGGTATTGAATATAAAAACGTTTCTGCTTTGACTGTGAGAAAAGATGAGACACTTTGGTTCCTTGGTTTGGGTGGAGCGATTTTTATGATTGGTGTAATCCAAGGCGCATATTGGAATCATAGAAGAATTTGGATCCAAAGAAGGGGACAACAAGTTTGGATCGCTGCACATACAAATAAGAATTGGTATGGGTTGAAAAAAGACATATCCACTACAATAAAAGATCTAGGTCTAAGTGAACCGATTGACCAAGTGCAAGAAGAGAAATCCACTTAATAGGGGGGACAGATGTGGCGGAATTAAGTAGTAATTTGCTTTATATTGCTTTTATCTTATATTTGATCGCTACATTCCTTTTTGGCGGTGCCATTAAGATAAAAAAGCCAGAAGAAGAAATAAAGCTAAATAAATGGGGTCTATTTGGAATCGTAATGACCATCATTGGATTTGCATCCCAACTTGGATATTTTATTACTCGTTGGATTGCGGCAGGGCATGCACCTGTTAGTAATCTATTTGAGTTTATAACATTCTTTGGAATGATGCTGGTCGCGGCATTTATCATTATCTTTTTAATCTATAAAACTCCAGTTTTAGGCGTTTTCGCATTACCAGTTGCTTTATTGGTAATTGCTTATGCAAGTATGTTCCCTCGGGAAATTTCACCGTTAATACCTGCTTTGCAAAGTGACTGGCTGCATATCCATGTGACAACAGCTGCTGCAGGACAATCTATCCTTGCTCTTAGCTTTGCTGCAGGAGTTATTTACTTAGTGAGAGCAATTGATCAAACAAAAAAGAGTAAAAAAACATTTTGGCTTGAAGTAGTCATGTTCAGCTTGATTGCTACACTAGGATTTGTCATTATTACTTCTATTTTCTCAATGCAAGGATATGAAGCGAAATTTGATTGGGTTGATAAGAAGGGTAATGCTGTAGAAGAAACCTATCAATTACCAGCCATTGTAGGTTTCAATGAAAATGAACTAAAAACATCAGGAAAGATGGAGCCAATCTTTGAAGTTCCTGCCTTAATAAATGCAAAGAAGTTAAATACAGTGATATGGTCACTTATTTCCGGAGCAATTATTTACGGATTGTTACGTGTGGTACTTCGTAAGAGAATCGCACATTCATTACAACCTTTAGTTAGAAACGTTAAATTAGACTTAATGGATGAAATAGGATACCGATCTGTATTAATTGGATTCCCAGTATTTACACTTGGAGCATTAATATTTGCAATGATTTGGGCGCAAATTGCTTGGACCCGATTCTGGGGTTGGGATCCTAAAGAAGTATGGGCACTTATTACTTGGTTATTCTATGCTGCTTTCTTACATTTGCGTCTTTCTAGAGGATGGCATGGAGAAAAATCTGCTTGGTTAGCAGTTGTAGGTTTTGGCATTATGATGTTTAATACCATTGTTGTAAATCTTGTAATTGCTGGTCTTCATTCATATGCTTAGGTGCAAATGAAAAAAGCCATGACAAATAAAAGGTCTCACAAATGTGAGGCCTTTTTGTAAACAACGACCCGCTATTAAAATCTATAAGGTACTTGTAAACATGATTAAAAAGGGAGTGGATGAAATGGAACAAACAGTTAGAATTCTTGTTGTGGATGATGAGGAGCGTATTCGTAGATTGTTGAAAATGTATCTTGAAAGAGAAGGGTACATGATTGATGAAGCTGAGGATGGAAACCAAGCTTTAGTGAAAGCTAAGTCCACTGATTACGATTTAATCTTGTTAGATATAATGATGCCTGGTAAAGATGGTATAGAAGTTTGTCGTGAAATTCGCGAGAAAAAATCCACTCCAATCATTATGCTTACAGCAAAAGGCGAAGAAATGAATAGAGTGCAAGGTTTTGAGGTAGGAACGGATGATTATATTGTAAAACCATTCAGCCCTAGGGAAGTCATCCTGAGAGTAAAGGCCTTATTAAGACGTTCTTCTAAAACAACATATTTACAAACAGATACCACAGCGAAGGATGTTATTGTCTTTCCACATGTCACGATTGATAATGATGCACACCGCGTTACTGCGGATGGAAAAGAAGTCTCTTTGACGCCAAAAGAATATGAATTACTTTACTTTTTAGCCAAGTCGCCTGATAAGGTCTTTGATCGTGAACAATTATTAAAAGAAGTTTGGCATTATGAATTTTTTGGTGATTTACGAACAGTTGACACTCACGTAAAGCGGTTAAGGGAGAAATTGAATAAAGTATCCGAAGAGGCTGCAAAGATGATTGTAACTGTTTGGGGTGTAGGCTATAAGTTTGAGGTTGTGAATGAATGATTTTTTGGAGAAGCGTAGTAGGGAAATTATGGCTTACCATTCTACTGCTAGTATCATTTGTGCTATTTATTTTAACTGTTTTGCTTCTAGAATTCTTTGAAAATTTCCATATTAACCAAGTGGAAGACGAGCTGACTGTAACGGCAAGTAGGGTTGTAGAAATATTAAGGCAACACAAAGATCCGAATGAGTCTTTGGAGATTTCATCCCAATTACTCGGTAGCTCTACAAGGATTATAGTGGTTGAAGGAGATAATAAAGTCATTGCATCAAAAACCTTTTCTGATCCGCCACTATCTCTATCAGAAATTAAGAGAGACCCTGAACTGTCGAAAATATTCATAGACAGAAAAATAGTACAAAAAGAATTACTACTTAGTGATTTTTCAGATGAAATACAAAGTCATGAACAAATACCAGTTATTATTGTTGGTGCCCCAATGGTCTTAAATAACCAAGAGGGATATATATTCATTTATCAAACAATGACTGCAATGGAACGAACCGTTAAATCAACAACAAAATTCATCTTGTTAGCTGCAGGCGTTGCTATAGTCCTAACGACGATTTTTGCCTTTTTCCTATCGACTCGAATAACAGCGCCATTACGAAAAATGAGGGAAGCTGCCTTTGAAGTAGCAAAAGGAAAATTTGAAACGCGAGTTCCAATCTTAACCCATGATGAAATAGGGGAACTTGCAACGGCTTTTAATCAAATGGGTAAACAGCTAACCTTTAATATGAATGCTTTAAGTCAAGAGAAAGAGAATCTATCAAGCATTTTAAGTAGTATGGCGGATGGTGTGGTGACCATAAATAGGGATGGGGCAATTCTTGCAACCAATCCACCGGCAGAGACCTTTCTACAATATTGGTACTACGAAAAAGGTTTTATTGCAGATGGTAAAGAAGCTCCATCTGTATTAATGAAGCTTTTTGAAAAAGCCGTCGAAACAGAAAGTGAACAAACTGGTGAAATTTCTCTGCAAGGTCATCATTGGGTTATTATTGTAAGTCCACTATACAATAATAAACGTATTAGAGGTGCAGTTGCTGTATTACGTGATATGACCGAAGAAAGAAAACTAGATAAGCTTCGTAAAGATTTTATTGCAAATGTGTCCCATGAACTACGGACGCCTATATCCATGTTACAAGGATATAGCGAGGCAATCATTGATGATATTGCAGGTACAGAGGAAGAAAAGAAAGAATTAGCTCGTATCATCTATGATGAATCGTTGAGAATGGGTCGACTAGTGAATGATTTATTAGATTTAGCAAGAATGGAAGCAGGCCGAATCACTTTGCGTTATGAAGAAGTTTTACTGCAACCATATTTTAAAAGAATCTCTTCAAAATTTACTGGTCTTGCTAAGGAGAAGAATATTCAAGTTGAAAGTGAAATCGAAAATCAAAATCTCATCTGGGTTTTCGATGGCGATAAGATTGAACAGGTTATGACAAATCTCATTGATAATGCGATTCGACACACTCCCGATGGTGGGTTCGTAACGATAAAACAATCAATTGATAAAAAACATAATCTCGTAATAGAAGTAAGTGATTCTGGCACAGGCATACCTGAAGAAGATTTACCGTTTGTGTTTGAACGTTTTTATAAGGCAGATAAAGCACGAACAAGAGGTGAATCTGGCACTGGTCTAGGATTAGCGATTGCTAAAAATATCATTACTGCTCATGGTGGGGATATTTCAGTCAAAAGCAAACTTCATCACGGTACGACATTTACTTTTACCATTCCCCAACATTCGATTGGGATTTTGTAAAATTGAAAGAATGTGCCGAAAAATCTCGTTACATGAGAAACGCTGGACATGATATGACGAAAGGAAGAGTGCTGGATTACTCTTCCTTTTTTTATATAAAAAGACTATAGTAAAAGTGTAACTTTTGTACATAACGTTACGACTAATATAATAACGGAGGAGGGGGATATATGGACTCCGTTTTCCAGGATCTTTACGAAAAGTACCATCATGATGTATTTCAATTTTTATTCTATATGGTAAAGAACAAGGAAACCGCAGAAGATCTTGTTCAAGAAGTGTATATTCGTGTCTACAAATCCTATCAAAAATTTGAGGGGAAAAGCAGTGAAAGGACATGGTTATATTCAATTGCACGAAATGCTGCTATTGACCATTTCAGAAAGCAAAAAAGCTGGAAGCAAAGATTGATGGAGAACTTTGACTGGGATAAGCAACAAATTAAGGATGATCATCCAATACCAGAAGAAATCGCACTTCAAAAAGAAGAAATACAATGGATTTATAAAAGTTTAGATGAATGTACAGTCGACCAACGATCTGTCATCATTCTTCGTTATATCCAATCCCTGTCCATTACAGAAACAGCGGAGATTTTAGGTTGGACAGAAAGTAAAGTGAAGACCACACAACATAGAGCATTAAAAGCTGTGAAGAAAATTCTTGAGGCCAATGTAGGAAAGGAGGGAAGCCCTCTTGAAAAGATCACAATGGACAGATCATGATGTTGAAGATTTATTTTCAAAATTACCTAAGATAAAGGACGAAAGAAGTCCTCAGGAAATTTTCGCAAATATTCAACAAGCAACTAGAAAGAAAAAGTCGGTTCAAAGATGGCTTCCGGCGATGGCAGGTGTAGCTGCGGTTTTCCTATTTGGTATCATAACCTCATCCTATTTCTTTAATAATCCATCAGGCGGTAAAAGTTCTGAAAGTAAAATAGCAGTGTCAGAAGGTTCGAGAGCTACAAGTGAAGATGGTGCCTCACAAAAGGAATCGTCTTCGGAGCCTAAAAAGGAAATGACAATAACAAAGAAACAGGAGGATAAAAGCTCTGAGGAGCCGAAAATAGGAATCACCAGTATCTCCAATGAAGCTTCTATCATTGTCCCTGAAGAAAATGATAATCAAAGCGAAATAACAATAGCAGTTCCTGATGCAAATGTGAATTATATTGTACCAATCACTTTCACTGAACAAGGAATTGAAACGAAAGGGACACCTATGGTTGAGAGTTTTGAAAAAGCCATGAAGGGTGTAAATGAGTTAGAGCTAGGTTTAGCGGAATATTATCCCCTTCCGTCAACAAATCTTACAATTAACAAGGAAACAAGAACATTAAATGTGGATCTGTTAGAAGGACATCCATTTAACAACATGGAATACACATTTTTTGAGGCTCTAAAAGATACAGCTGGATTCTCAGGGATTGAAAAAATCACTTTCAGTCAGGAAGGCAATCCAGGTGTTGAATTTTCAAATTACGGAATTGAAACAGAAATTGAAATTCTACCATTTGAACGTAAAAGAGGTTATTTGATTTATCAATTCAGTGAGGAAACAAAAAAGTTCATTGTACCGACTTTAACTAATTATGAAGATTTCGAAGTAGCATTAAATGAAATGAAAAAGCCTTTAGATGTTTCATATATTTCTTCTTCTATCCCAGAGACCTTTCAGTTTTCAGTGAAGCAAGAGGGCCATCGAGCAATCGTAACATTCACAGCTGAGACACTTCTTGATGAATCAGAACTGACTATTAAGGCACTAGAAGCAATGGTGCTCACTGCTAGGGAATTTGGGTTTAAATCGATTATGTTTGAACATCCAACCATCGCACAAGTAGGTATGTTCAAAATGAATCAAGAAATGACCGTTTTCGTCCGTCCCAATAAAGTAAATTAACTGTAAAAAAAGGTATCGAGAGTACGAACTCTCGATACCTTTTGTCATTTATAAATGTATAGTAGGAGAATAGTTTGATTTCCGTCCCAGAAATTTGCTATCGGTGGCGTCGTAAGGAAAGTAAATACACAAAGAGTTAGCTGGGTAAATTTTTTATGAATATGTACAAATAGTTCTGAAATATAATATCTCGTTGTTTCAATTATAGAGAATATGAATAAATAGAGAGGACTTTGTCCAATCTAAAAAACGTGAGTCTATTCAAAGGGATGTTTTCCCAATAAATATGTTCTACTTTACTAATAGAATTCATAGTGTAGGATGGACGAGCGATTAAAGGAGGAAGAAAATGCTGGACTACGGAAAAAGAATTCTAATCGCGCTAATTATTGCAGCTTGTATTGGATTACTATTTTTAGGTGGAAGCGTAGGGCATGCGGAAGAATACAGGACTATGGAACAGTGGGTATGGCCCACTGATGGTGTCATTACCGATCATTATGGAACGCGAGAAGGGTCTCATAAAGGTATCGACATAGCTGCGGAATTAGACAGTAATATCGTGGCAGTAGATGAGGGGATTATATCAAAATCTTATTACTCTAATACATATGGAAATGTGGTTTTTATTGAGCATGGGAACTATGAGACAGTCTATGCACATTTAAATAAACGTTTTGTAGAAGAAGGTCAGACAATTGAAAAGGGTCAACCTATTGGTACCATGGGAAATACAGGTAGATCACGAGGGGTTCACTTACATTTTGAAGTCCATGAAAAAGAATGGACATTTGAAAAAGAAAATAGTTTAGATCCACTACTAGTTCTTAATATTGACGACATGTCGACAAAGGCCGCGATACCAGTTCAGGGTTCGAACATAGAAGACAAATTTATCACTCACCACGTCTCTAGTGGTGAAACACTATGGTCAATTTCTCAGGAATATGGCACCTCCATTGAAGAACTAAAGTCAATGAACCATTTAAGTAAGGATACGATATTCAGCGACCAGCTATTGATTGTTTCACATAAAGAAGATGCGAAAACAAAGGATGTCATTTTAAGTAATCATTAAAGTTTAAATTAGCTATGATTCCCCCTTTACCCTTTGTATAATTAAAGTGGTAAAGGGGGAATTGGAATGTTGACGGATTATCATAATCATTTGGAAACTGGCACACTTACATTGGATTATTTAAAGAAGTTTACCAATCAAGCAAAGTTAATGGGGATTGAACATTTCGGTATTTCTGAGCATGCCTATCATTTTTATCAAACGGCTGACATTCTTCAAAATGACTGGGTCAATCCACGAAGATACTATGATATGGACGATTATCAAAATCTCTTCTATGAGGCTTGGAATGCTCAAATTGATGTAAAAATGTCAATTGAGATGGATTATACACCGGGTAAGCATGAAGAAATGAAACGGTTTATATCCGCCTATCCATTTGATTATGTGATAGGTTCGATTCACTGGATAGATGATTTTGGCATTGATCTTAAAGAATACATAGATGAATGGGACCGTCGAGATATTATTGACGTATACCGACGATATTTTGATCAGGTTGTCACCTTGGCGGAATCAAACTTATTCGATATCATCGGACATATTGACCTTGTGAAAATCTTCAAATACATTCCTACTGATCATGATTTTTTATTGGAGCAATATGATCGGGCAACAGAAGCGTTAAGAAATTCTAAAACATGTGTTGAAATAAGTACAGCTGGATTAAGAAAACCTATTGGACAATTGTATCCTGATAAGAGACTTCTGGAAATGTGTTTCAATAAAAATATTCCTATTGTCCTTTCTTCGGATGCCCATTTTCCTGAACATGTCGGAGCTGATTTTGATCAAGCTATTGCATTAGCTAAATCGGTAGGCTATAAAAGCTTAATGACATTTTCAAAAGGAGAGAGAACAGAATTTCCACTAGGCTAAGAAAGATAGTGGAACCACACTCCAATACGTTATAACTTGACACTACTCTACAATAATAAAAGCGTGTTAACCATTAAAGTTAACACGCTTCAGATTGTCGACAAAAGACATCGAGAGGCCTCCCTCTCGATGTCTTTTGTCATTTTTGGATAGGAATGCGGTTAAAATACGTTGATTTCCGCTCCAGGCACTTGCTTTCCGGGGGGCAGGCGGTGAGCTTCCTCATCGCTAACGCTCCTGCGGGATCTCACCTGTCCTGCTAATCCCCCAGGAGTCAAGCACCCTCCACTCCAATCAACTAGTTTGGC
>NZ_QBBX01000025.1 GCF_003073175.1 Peribacillus acanthi | reverse complement strand
GTGTTTGACTTGCTCATAAAATGTCTTTATTAAAAAGACTAAAATTTAAACGTTGACGTATTGTTTTGTTTAGTTTTCAAAGAACAAAAACATCCATTTCGCTCGTAAGCGACTTTAATATAATAACATATTAAACCACTTGATGTCAACAACTTTTTTCACAACTTTTTTTCTTAATTGTTGTTTGCTGTCGACTTTTATTATTATATAGACATTATTAATAGAAATCAATATCCTAATATAAATTTAGAAAATTAAATTTAATACACTCCGTCCATAAGAATAGGAACCGGAGTGTATAACTTAATAAATTTCTTCTATATACAAATCTCTTCTTTTCTCTAAATGTATAATTTCATTCGTATCCAAGATGTTTATAAGAGGCCGGGTTGGATAATTTGAATCAATAAAAAGTATTTCTCCATTATAACCATTAGACAATTTGACTCGATTGCCTATAGAAAAGTTTAAGATACCAGACATCAATGCATTTATAACCTGCAAATCAAATTTCCCAAAATCATCCTGCATAATCATTTCAAGAACTTTAAAAGGGGAATGTTTTTTTCTATATACTCTTTCGGATGTCATCGCATGATATACGTCTGCAATTGCGACGATTTTTGAAAAGAGATGCAAACTTGGTCCTTTATCACCTCTAGGATACCCTGTCCCGTTAATCCTTTCGTGATGTTGTAAAATTGCTATTTTGACAGCATCTTTTACCATTGTATTTCCGGTTTTATGAATCATATTGAATCCATATTCAGGGTGTCTTCTAACTTCTTCAAATTCCATAAAGGTTAAAGCCGTCTTTTTCTCTAAAATATTCTGAGATATTTTTGCCATTCCAATATCACATAGACAACCAGCTAATGCAACTTGGACTATATCACCTTTATCAAGATTCAGTTTTTTCCCTATGAATCCACATAAGATTGCTACCGATACGGCATGGTGATAGAGGTAATCGGCTTTAGTGGAATAATGGTGTAATTGAAAGATTTCTGAAGAATTTTCCATAGCCTTGTCTAAAAGAGGCAATAAGAATTCTCTAATTTTTGTGAGATCTAGTGGACTTCCGGCCTGTAGATTCTTAAATATCCTTTTATATGTCTGTACAGCATTAAGATATTGAGCAGAAAAACTAGTAGATGCCAAACTAGTATCTTGTTCTTCTTCTATTATTTCTTTCGGAACAAATGGTTTTCCATCTATTAAATTTTTTTCTACACTTACTTCAGGAACTAAAAAGGCTCGTAATACTTCCATTAAGTCACGAGTAACCACAGTTTTCTTTAACATTATAGGATTGTTCGTCATACAGGTTATATCTTGTGCGAGGATACAGCCCTCTTCTAAAAATTTAGTTCGAACTCTCAAACTGCTTCCCCCTACCGCTGTTATGCTGAGTATATATTACTATTATTTTACTTTATTTTACTTGTGGTTTCTACCAGTTATGAAAGATATCATAAGGACAACTCTAGTTAAACCATGAAAAAAGACTATCCTTTATGGGATAGCCTTTCTTTCTTATTCTTCATCCATTATTTCTGCTTCTTCGGTTACTTCTGGTTCAGTTTCTAAAGGAGAAACAGTTTCTTCTTCCTCTCGGTCGACTACCGCAACCGTTGATACATATTCGTTATCATTAGCTTCTAAACGAATAAGTTTTACACCTTGTGTATTTCTACCTGTTTGAGAAATGTCACTTACATGCATCCGAATCAGTATTCCAGATGCCGTAATTAGCATTAAATCTTCCTCGCCATTTACCGTTTTAAGAGCTATTAGAGGTCCGTTTTTATCAGTAACGTTAACGGTTTTTATCCCTTTCCCACCACGGCTTTGGATTCGGTACTCTTTTTCATGAGTTCTTTTTCCATATCCATTTCGGGTAACAATTAATATTTGCGAATCTTCCTCTACTAATTCCATTCCAATGACTTCATCACCTTCACGGAGACTAATTCCTTTTACCCCTGTAGCAGTTCTGCCCATTGATCGAACATCTACTTCAGGGAAACGGATTAACATTCCGTTTTTCGTGCCTATGATGATGTCTTTTGAACCATCGGTTAGTTTAACTGAAATCAGTTCGTCTCCTTCTTTCAAACCTAGTGCAATCAAACCATTGGTTCGAATATTTGCAAAGGAGGACAATGGAGAACGCTTCGAGATTCCATCCTTCGTTGTGAAGAAGATGTACCAGTCTTCTTTGAATTCCGAAACTGGAATAATGGCATTCACCCATTCACCTTTATCAACTTCAAGAAGATTAATGATTGGAATACCTTTTGCCGTTCTACCATACTCAGGAATGTCGTACCCTTTTGAACGATATACCTTCCCTTTATTCGTAAAGAACAGAAGCGTATCATGGGTAGAGGTAGTCAACAAGTGTTCTACAAAGTCATCTTCATTGGTGCCCATTCCTTGAATACCACGACCACCACGTTTTTGGCTTTTATAGGTGGAAACAGGAAGGCGTTTGACATATCCATTATGAGTCAAAGTTACAACAATGTTCTCTACTGGAATTAGATCTTCGTCTTCAATGTTTTCCAAACCTGCAAGGATAATTTCAGTTCTTCTTACATCGTTAAAACGCTCTTTAATTTCAAGAAGCTCTTCACGAATGATTTCTAGAACTTTTTCATTATCTGCAAGGATCCCTTTTAACTCTTCGATTAGCTTCACTAAACTTTGATATTCATCCTCAATTTTCTCTCTCTCTAACCCTGTTAAACGCTGTAAACGCATATCTAGGATAGCTTGTGCTTGTTTTTCAGAAAGAGAGAATTGAGTCATTAATCCTTCTCTAGCAATTTCGGTAGTCTGTGAACTACGAATTAAAGCAATGACAGCATCTAAATGATCTAAAGCAATCCTTAATCCCTCAAGAATATGAGCTCTTGCTTCCGCTTTACGAAGTTCGAATTCCGTACGGCGCCTAATGACTACCTTTTGATGCTCTAAATAATGAACTAAACATTGTTTAAGATTTAGAACTTTAGGCTGACCATCTACTAGTGCCAACAAGTTGATTCCGAAGCTTGTTTGAAGAGTCGTCTGCTTATATAGATTATTCAAAAGTACATTTGCGTTGGCATCTTTTCGTACTTCCATGACAACACGCATTCCTTTACGATCTGACTCATCTCGAAGATCGGTGATACCATCAATCTTTTTATCGCGAACAAGCTCCGCAATTTTTTCAATCAGCTTCGCTTTATTTACCTGATATGGTAGTTCTTTTACGATAATCGTTTGCTTACCGTTAGCCTTCTCTTCGATTTCAACCTTTGCTCGAATAGTAATAGAGCCACGACCTGTTTGATAAGCTTTTCGAATGCCACTTCTCCCTAAAATCATACCAGCAGTTGGGAAATCAGGACCAGGTATATATTCCATTAACTCTTCCACTGTAATCTCAGGGTCTTTACTAACCGCCAATACGCCGTCAATTATTTCTCCGAGCTGGTGTGGAGGAATATTTGTCGCCATACCAACCGCGATTCCAGAAGATCCGTTAACAAGTAGATTCGGGTATCTAGAAGGAAGGACAATTGGCTCTCTTTCAGAACCATCATAGTTATCCTGATAATCAATTGTGTCTTTATTGATATCACGTATTAATTCCATGGAGATTTTCGACATACGTGCTTCTGTATAACGCATGGCTGCCGCTGCATCTCCATCTACTGAACCGAAGTTCCCGTGACCATCTACAAGCATATATCTGTAGTTGAAATCCTGTGCCATACGCACCATTGTGTCATAAACGGCTGAGTCGCCATGAGGATGGTATTTACCAATAACTTCCCCAACAATACGTGCGGATTTCTTATATGCTTTATCAGAAGTCATGCCCAAATCGTTCATCGCATATAGAATTCGACGATGCACAGGTTTCAGCCCATCACGAACATCTGGGAGAGCACGGGCTACAATAACGCTCATCGCATAATCCAAGAAGGAAGTGCGCATTTCCTGGCTTATATTAATCTCTTTAACATTGGACTTTTCTATTTCTGACATGGAGACAACCTCCTTTTCCCAAAGCAAAAGCTTTCAAATGTAATATAATCAAGCCGACCTATTATTCTTTGTCTATTTTAAAGTGGGTCTACTATGTAAAAGACAGGATAGAAAAGATCCCTCTACCCTGCTTTCAAAATATTTATGTCTTGGATTTCTCGTTAAATATCTAAGTTCTTAACGTAAATCGCATTTTCTTCAATAAAGTTCCTTCTCGGTTCTACTTTATCACCCATTAGGATTTCAAAAGTTTCATCCGCTTCAATCGCATCCTTCAATGTTACTTGAAGCAATGTTCTTGTTGAAGGATCCATTGTTGTTTCCCAAAGTTGCTCGGGATTCATTTCTCCAAGACCTTTATAACGTTGCAAGCCTGGCTTAGGCTGACTTGGAAGGGTACTTAAAATTTCTTCAAGCTGTCTATCATTATACGCATATTCAATCTTTTTCCCTTGAGAAATCTTATAAAGAGGTGGTTGTGCGATATAAATAAAACCATGTTCGATAATTTGTCTCATATAACGATAAAGGAAAGTTAATAATAATGTTCGAATATGAGCTCCATCGACATCGGCATCTGTCATGATAACGATCTTATGATATCTTGCCTTTGAAATATCAAAATCTTCCCCGATTCCTGTTCCAAGTGCCGTGATGATGGCCCTAATTTCGTTATTGGAAAGGATCTTGTCCAATCTTGCTTTTTCAACATTAATGATTTTCCCTCGTAACGGAAGGATGGCCTGGAAATGGCGATCCCTACCTTGCTTTGCAGACCCTCCGGCAGAATCTCCCTCTACCACATACAACTCACTAATAGACGGATCTTTTGAAGAACAATCTGCTAATTTACCTGGCAAACTAGAGACTTCAAGGGCACTTTTCCGTCTAGTTAATTCCCTTGCCTTTTTCGCTGCCATACGAGCTCTTGCAGCCATCAACCCTTTTTCGACGATTTTTCTTGCGACCGTTGGATTTTCAAGCATGAAGGACTCTAACTTTTCAGAGAGTATTGAATCAGTGATAGTACGAGCTTCTGAATTGCCAAGTTTTGTTTTAGTTTGGCCTTCGAATTGAGGATCTGGATGTTTAACAGATATGATACTCGTCAAACCTTCTCTTACATCATCACCAGTCAAGTTTTGATCATTATCCTTGATTAACCCTTGCTTTCGAGCATAGTCATTAATGACACGAGTCAAGGCTGTCTTAAAGCCTGATTCATGTGTACCACCTTCATACGTATGAATATTATTAGCAAATGAGTAAAGATTGCTAGTGTAGCTATCATTGTACTGAAGAGCTACTTCAATGGTGATTCCATCCTTTTCACCTTCAATGTAGATGGGCTCTTCATGAAGTACTTCCTTCGTGCGATTCAAGTGCTCTACATAAGAGATGATTCCACCCTCATAGTAATACTCACTCTTTTTGTTTTCCACTCGTTTATCTTCAATGGTTAGTCGAATAGCACGATTTAAAAACGCTAATTCTCTTAAACGGCTAGCCAAAGTATCAAATTCATACTCTAACGTTTCTGTGAAAATTTCTCCATCTGGGGAGAAATGAACCGTTGTTCCAGTACGGTCAGTTTCACCGATAATAGCTAGATCCGCTGCCGGAACACCTTTTTCGAATTTCTGGTAATGGATTTTCCCATCGCGATGTACAAAAACCTCTAATTCTGTTGAAAGGGCATTTACAACGGAAGCACCTACCCCATGGAGTCCACCAGACACTTTGTAGCCTCCGCCACCAAATTTCCCTCCTGCATGGAGTACTGTCATGATGACTTCAACAGCCGGCCTTCCCATTTTCTCATGAATACCAACTGGAATCCCACGGCCATTATCAATGACCGTAATACTATTATCTGCCTCAATGATGACATTGATTTCATTACAGAATCCTGCAAGTGCTTCATCGATACTATTATCTACAATTTCCCAAACTAGATGGTGAAGACCTTTGCTACTCGTTGATCCAATATACATCCCTGGTCGTTTACGAACCGCTTCTAGACCTTCTAATACCTGTATCTGACTCTCATCATATGATTGGGCCTGCACTTCTTTTTGTTCCATAGTCAACTTGTATCACCTACACTTTTCTTTTAGATGAAAATGTATTGCTGTTGTTCTATTTCTTGCTATCTATTAACAGTCACACTCTCTTCAAATGGATGCTGAGTAGAGCGTTTCATTAGCGTGGAAGATGAAAGTGGTGAAAAAAATAGCTGTTCTTTCGTTACAATAATGGATTTAATGGAACCCTTGCTCATTACTTCTGAGTTCCCTGCTTGCTTGAAAAATTCTTCCATCATCGATGAATGATTCAACAGCTGTTTATCTAGGATTGCTACGATGTCTTTCGTTTTTACTAATATATCTTCCCCTATGTGAAGGTACATGGAGACACACCCCATTATTGAACTTTTGAAATACTTCCTTGCACAACATGATAAGTGGAAGCCTCGCGTAATGTTTGATGGTCGATCCCTTCTACGCTAGTGGTTGTCACGAAAGTCTGAACTTTTCCTTGGATGGTATTAAGCAAGTGTGATTGTCTGAAATCATCCAGCTCTGATAGTACATCATCCAAAAGAAGAATCGGATATTCGCCAATCTCTGCATGTATGAGTTCGATTTCAGCTAGTTTGACAGATAACGCTGTTGTCCGCTGTTGCCCTTGTGAACCAAACGTCTGTACATTTCTTCCGTTCACAATAAAAGCGAGATCATCACGGTGCGGGCCTATCAAAGTCACACCTCGATCAATCTCTCTTTGTCTTATTTTAGCAAATTTTTCTTGGAATACCTCTATCATTTTCGACAAATCCATTGTTTCTGATACATCGACTGATGGAATGTACTCAATTTTCAAGGATTCAAGTCCTCTTGAAATTCCTGAATGGATTGGTTCTGCCCATTTTTGAAGCATAGAAATGAATTGATATCGTTTATCGACAATCTTCACGGCATATTGGACGACTTGTTCGGTCAAGATGTCCAACATGGCAAGATCCGATTGTTTTTTTAGCTGTAGCATTTTCAAATAGTGGTTACGTTGAAGCAAGACCTTTTGATACTGGCTACTTTCATGAAGATAGAGAGGAGATACTTGTCCAATCTCCATATCAATAAAACGTCGTCTTACCTGTGGACTTCCTTTTACAAGATTTAAGTCTTCAGGCGCAAACATGACGACGTTCATATTTCCGATATATTGACTTAAGCGTTGTTGCTCAATATGGTTATATTTTGCTTTTTTACCTTTTTTTGAAAGAATTAACTCTAAAGGAACAGTAGAATTTTTTTTATGTATCCTACCTTCTATTTTAGCATACTCTTCGTCCCAGCGAATAAGTTCTTTATCATTGGAAGTCCGATGTGATTTCGCCATAGCCAACACATAGATGGATTCCATAATATTCGTTTTTCCTTGAGCATTTTCTCCAAGGATGACATTAACTTTATTCTCGAAGGAAAGTTCCAAATGATCATAATTCCTGTAATTCTTTACTTTTATTGATTCAATGAACATAATCCAAGTCCTTTACAAAAGGTTTAATGGACTCCATAGTTCCCAAAGCCTGGAATCTCAATCTTATCACCGCTACGAAGCTTTCTTCCTCGGCGAACATCTAATTCGCCATTGATGTACACTTCATGCTCACTTAAAAACCATTTCGCCATCCCGCCACTTTGGATGATATCGGCTAACTTTAAAAATTGACCTAGGGTGATATATTCGGTATCGATTTGAATAATTTTCATAAGAATCTTCACTCTTTTCTAAATGAATCTCTAATATTTTATTTTACTAAACTTTTCACAAATAAACAAAATAAAGCTGTTAGCGACGTTTACTAACAGCTTTAAGAAATTTCCTAAACGAAATATGCTTTTGTTGCTTACGAATTTTTAATAAGTTCTTACAGGAAGGATCAGTTGGAGCATAGACTCATCATTCAAACTTTTAATTACGAATGGTCTCATTGCTCCAGTGAAGCTAATTTGAATATCGCTACCTTCTAACGCACGTAAAGCATCCATCATAAATTTAGCATTGAAAGAGATTTTAAGCTCTTCTCCTTCAATTGATTCCACTTGAACTTCTTCTTCTACTTTTCCGATTTCAGGGGTATTGGAGGAAATTTCAATAAAATTAGAATCGAAAGTCGTAAGTTTTACGACGTTATTTTTCCCTTCCCCAAGAAGTGAAGCACGGACAATCGCTTGTAGGAAATCTTTTGTATTCAGTGTCACATCCGTCTTGCTCTCATTTGGGATTAAGCGTGATGTATCAGGATAATTCCCTTCTAACAATCTTGAGAAGAAAAGAAGATGCTTGGCTTTAAATAACACTTGGTTTTCAGTAATGACAATATCAACTGAATCTTGAGTATCATCTAAGATCTTACTAAGCTCATTTAAGCTTTTCCCTGGAATGACCACATTATAATTACCAAGAGCTTCACCCTGTAATTTAGCTTTCCTCATTGCCAATCTGTGACTATCTGTTGCAATACAGATTAACTCCCCGTTTTCAACCTTCCAGTTGACACCTGTCAAGATAGGACGTGTTTCTGAGGTGGACACTGCATAAACCGTCTGCCTGATTAATGTTTTCAATAAATCTGTAGGTAGTTTAATAATGTTTTCTTCCTCAATTTGTGGGAGGTGTGGATATTCTTCTGCGTCAAGCCCATTCAAATTAAATTCAGCTTTGCCAGAACGAATGATCGTTTGGAATTGATTTTCAACCCTTATTTCAACAGAATCCATAGGTAATTTTTTAATGATTTCATTAAAGAAACGCGCTTGTAATACAATGCTGCCTGTTTGTTTTAGTTCAACTAATTCGTCCCCCTCTTCTTCTAAAGGGATAAAAGATTCAATGGAGATATCTGAATCACTACCAGTAAGTGTTACTCCTGAATCAGTTGCCGTAATTTTAATACCAGTCAAAATTGGAATAGTTGTTCTAGAAGCAACAGCTTTCATTACATCTTGGACACTTTGTACTAAGCGGTCTCTTTGGATAATAAATTTCATTGTTTCCTCCCGAATGAGTTCTATTTTTTTTCTGCTAGCATATATTATTATTTTTTATAAAAAAATTAGTAGTAATAGTAATAGGGCCTGTGAACATGTGGATAACTCTAAAATACTAAGGAAAAACAGTCTATCCACATGTGGACAGACTGTGCATAAACTATTGCAGGTTATTAACATTTTCCCACAAGTTTTATACTTTTAATCGCTCATTAATTTCTTTCAGTTGCCTTTGCAATTGAGAATCAGTTTGTAAAAGCTTTGAGATTTTTTCATGAGCATGAATAACCGTCGTGTGGTCACGTCCACCAAACTCATCCCCAATTTTGGGTAATGAAAAATCAGTTAACTCCCTCGATAAATACATAGCGATTTGTCTTGGGAAGGCAACCGTTTTCGTACGCTTTTTCGCTTTAAAATCCTCTAATTTTACACTGTAATGATCCCCTACAGCTTTTTGAATATCATGTATCGTAATGATTTTCGGTTTTGAGCTTGGAATGATATCTTTTAATGCTTCTGCTGCCAAATCAGCGTTTATATCCTTATTTATTAAAGAAGAGTAAGCCACTACGCGGATTAGTGCACCTTCGAGCTCACGAATATTGGAGTCAATTTGGTTCGCGATATAAAGCATCACTTCATTTGGGATATCTAGGCCTTCTGCTTTTGCTTTCTTTCTCAGAATAGCAATCCTTGTTTCTAAATCTGGTGGCGTAATGTCTGTGATTAACCCCCACTCAAATCTTGAACGAAGGCGGTCTTCTAGAGTTGGAATTTCTTTAGGTGGTCGGTCACTAGAGATGACTATTTGTTTGCTCTCTTCATGTAGGGTATTGAACGTATGGAAAAATTCTTCCTGTGTTTGTTCTTTTCCAGCCAAGAATTGAATATCGTCAATAAGCAGGACGTCGACACTACGATATTTATTTCTAAAATCAACTGCTTTATTGTCACGAATCGAGTTAATGAATTCATTTGTGAATTTCTCAGAAGATAAATAGACAACTTTTGCTGATGGATTATGTTCTAAAACATAATGGCCAATGGCATGCATTAAGTGGGTCTTTCCTAGTCCTACGCCCCCGTAAATGAATAGCGGATTATACGCCTTTGCTGGTGCTTCAGCCACTGCAAGAGACGCAGCATGGGCAAAACGGTTGCCTGATCCAATAACGAATGTGTCGAAAGTGTATTTAGGATTCAACATATTTTGAGGAAAATCGATTTGTTCCTCTTCTCGTCTTTTCGGTTTTTTTGCCGGCGTTGGAATATCAAAATCTTCTTCCCCTTGATTTTGGGGAATGATGAACTTTACCGTCAATTCTTCGCCTGTTACATCATATAAAACTCCTGAAATCAGAGGAGCATAGCGTTCTTCAAGCCAGTCCCTGGCAAACTCATTCGGTGCGGTTACCGTTAATGTGTCTCCTTGCAAGGTATGAGCCTTTGTGGATTTCAGCCATGTTTCAAAGCTTGGTTTACTAATTTTCTTTTCGATTTCTTTAAGTGCCTGGCTCCATAAGGCAGCTATATTTTCCAAACAGATTCCCTCCTTTGCAAGGTTTTCTCTCTATATAATTTTGCTCCATGTCAAAATAAATTCCATAGTTTATCTATGAAAAAAAGCGTCTCCAAAGCTACTTGTACAACATATGTACAAGTATTTTCGGCTCGTTTGATTGTTAATTTCATTTTTATACAAACAGATGAATGGGAAAAATATATAATAAGGTAAGAAAACAATTTTCGACAATATCCACTGGTTGTGGATGAAAAGTTACTAACAAGGTGAATAACCTGTCCACAGGTTATTCACAGTTTGTGGATAAGTGAAAACTGTGAATAAAGTTATCCAGAATGAAAACAAAGTAATAATATCAAAAACTTTGAGTGGTTGCAATGCTTTTTATTGGTTATCCACAATACCAAAATCATGGGGACAATAATTTTCCACAAGAGTCTAAGTTGTGAAAAACCTGTCAATTAGTGATGTGGATAAGAAAAAAATGTCGAAATAATTATCCACATAATACTTTTTGTATAATAAATTCCAGAAAAAATATTTTTTAATTTGGCTGTTTTCGTAAATTTTGTTGCTTTTAATTTAATTTTATTTACTATATTTAAAGGCAAGTGTCTCTTACTGTATTCAAAGGTCACGCTTTTTAAATAAAAATTACAATTAAGATGGGATGAGTCTTTTCCTTTCTCTGTTTAACCAATGAATTATTTTCGATCTATATCATTTGCGGTTTGGATGGAGGAACATACCTAAGTTAATTTGATGATTTTATGAAAGTTTGATTCAATATAGAGGAGAATATAAATATGGGCGGATATAAGGATTAATAGTAGGGGAAAAAATGTGAAACCTTTTCTGCAATGCAATAGTTAACTTGCAGTTAGGTTATCAATTGTATTAAACTTTTATCTGTCTATTTTTTTAATTGAGATGTTTTTTGAAAGATGGTTGACAATTTTTATGTCTCGTCTATATAATTAGAAGGACTGTCTTTAACTGTTATTCCTCAGGGAGGTGTCATATAATGAAAAGAACTTATCAACCAAATAAGCGTAAGCGTAGTAAAGTTCACGGTTTCCGTGCGCGTATGAGCACTAAAAACGGACGTAAAGTATTAGCTGCACGCCGTCGTAAGGGCAGAAAAGTATTATCTGCATAGGCCACTGATCAGTCTCAGTGGTCTTTTTTTTAAGAATGGCAGCGACGGTACTGTGGGCTGTCATTCTTTTTTTGTTTTTTCCTAAAATATAAAGTTATAGAAACCAACATGAAGGTAAGTTTATCTTATGGTTCTAAATGTTTGATTCAAATATAGATTGGAAAGAATGTATTCTTATTGAGCTGAAAGAGAATGTGTTGTTCTTTTAGCGGAATCCTCGTTCTTTTTGAAGGTGTAATGAAATGAAAAAAAAATTTCGGATTAAGAAAAATAACGATTTTCAGGAAGTTTTTCAAAAAGGGGAATCTTTCGCCAATCGACAGTTTGTTATTTATGTCCTAAATAAACCTGCTCAAGGATATTATCGAGTGGGTCTTTCTGTCAGTAAAAAAATCGGCAACGCAGTCATGCGTAATCAAATTAAAAGATACATACGGCAAGCATTCCTGGAATTAAAGGATGGCCTGGAAATCGATAAGGATTATATAGTGATTGCCAGAAAACCAGCTGCTGACATGGATTTTTTTGAAGTCAAAAAAAGTCTCATTCATGTATTTAAACGTGCGAAGATTTTTCAACAAAAAAAATAAAGTCATATGATGCATTCGATTTTAGTAATCCACTTTAATCTTTTTTAGGACTATGTAGGAATACTGGATATCTATAGAGAATTGTATTTCTAGAAATCATGAAGAGTTTTCTAGCCATTTTGGCTGTTAACAATAAAGTAAAAGTTAGTAAGGAGGAAAAAGCGTTTGAAGAAACGATTATTGGTCATCCTTGGATTAGTTTCCTTGATGATACTGCTAACAGGATGTACTGAGGTAAATGATCCTATAACATCTGAGAGCAAAGGGTTTTGGAATGAATTTATTGTTTATCCTCTTTCTTTACTGATTGTAAAGGTATCAGAATTTCTGGGAGGAAGTTATGGTTTTGGGATCATTGCCGTAACTTTATTAATCAGATTGCTAATTTTGCCTTTAATGATCAAACAAACAAAGAGCTCTAAAGCTATGCAAGCTTTACAACCAGAAATGCAAAGACTTCGTGAGAAATATAGCTCGAAAGATGCACAGACACAACAAAAGCTTCAACAAGAAACCATGGCATTATTCCAGACGCATGGTGTTAATCCACTTGCTGGATGTTTCCCATTACTAGTTCAAATGCCAATTTTGATTGGTTTTTACCACGCGATTATGAGAACTCAAGAGATTGCTAATCATAATTTCCTTTGGTTCGATTTAGGGGAAAAAGATCCATTCTTTATTTTGCCAGTGGTTGCGGGTATCACAACGTTTATCCAACAAAAAATGATGATGGCTGGCCAAGAGGCAAATCCTCAAATGGCGATGATGCTTTGGATCATGCCAATCATGATTGTTGTTTTTGCAATCAACTTCCCATCTGCATTATCTCTGTACTGGGTAGTAGGGAACTTGTTCATGATTGTTCAAACATACTTTATTAAAGGACCTGAATTAAAGACGAATGCTACTGCAGGAGGAGCGAAAAAGTGAAAGAAGTAACTGCTACAGGACAAAATGTCGAGGAAGCAGTAGAATCCGCTTTAGCTCAGCTTCAAACAACCAGAGAAAAAGTAGAAATAACCATCATTGATGAAGGTAAAAAAGGTTTCCTAGGACTTTTTGGTAAGAAGGAGTCGATTGTAAAAGTAGTCCTCCATCCTGATCCTATTGATGAGACAGTTAGTTTTCTCCGAAATGTTAGTGAAAAAATGGGTGTCGAAATTGACATTCAAGTGAAAAAAGAAGGCAAAAACCTTCATATTCAGCTATCAGGAGAAAAAATTGCTCTTTTAATTGGAAAAAGGGGACAAACTTTAAATTCCCTTCAATACTTGACACAACTTGTGGCAAACCGGTATTCGAAGCAATATTTGACAGTGTTACTAGATGCCGAGGACTATCGTCTTCGCAGAAATGAAACGTTGACTCAGCTTGCGGACCGAATGGCACAAAAAGTAATCAGAACGAAAAAAGAAGTGTCCTTTGAACCAATGCCATCTTATGAGCGAAAAGTCATTCATACCGCTTTAATGAAATATCCTCAAATTCGAACGTATTCACATGGGACAGAGCCTCATCGTCATATCGTAATTGCGTATGAATTGAAAAAATAATAGAGTATTCCCCCTTTGTCTTGTAGGCAAAGGGGTTTTTTATGACCTCTGTTAAATGGTCTGTTTTTCCGCTCCAGACGCTTGCTTTCTGTGGGCGTGCGTCCGGAGTGGAAATCAACTTCTTTGTTCTTAAATTGTTATTCACATGTGGATAAGTTACAATGTTCGATACAAAACAATTTTTAATGTGGATAAGTATGTCTGTTTTTAAGTATTTCTCTTTTTTTACTTTATATCGTGTGCTATTGTAGTAATTTAGGGAATTATGAACAGTAATAGAATTTAAATTATACTTTGTGTTTTTTATATATTGATAAAGAGGTGACGCGGAATGGAATTTGATACAATTGCTGCGATTTCTACCCCGATGGGAGAGGGAGCGATCGCAATAGTTCGCCTAAGTGGAGAGGAAGCGATTCGTATAGCTGATAAACTCTATCAGGGGCCTCAGGGGAAAAAGTTGGGCAATGTAAAATCCCATACCATCCATTATGGACATCTCGTTGACCCAAGAAACGGTGAAGTAATAGAGGAAGTCATGATCTCGGTCATGAAAGGTCCTAAGACATTTACAAGAGAAGATGTGGTAGAAATAAACTGTCACGGCGGACTTGTCTCTGTCAATCGAGTATTAAAGCTCGTTCTTTCAAACGGTGCAAGACTTGCAGAACCAGGTGAGTTTACGAAACGTGCTTTCTTAAATGGAAGAATTGATTTATCACAAGCCGAAGCCGTAATGGATTTAATCCGTGCAAAAACGGATCGAGCTATGAATGTAGCCCTCAATCAAATGGAGGGAAGATTGGCGTCTCTTATTAGAAAGCTACGACAGGAAATCCTTGAAACATTGGCTCACGTAGAAGTAAACATTGATTATCCGGAATACGATGATGTGGAAGAGATGACTCACCAACTTTTCATGAAAAAAGCAGTCGATGTTAGTAAAGAGTTACAAAAACTGTTGCAGACTTCCCAACAGGGAAAGATTTTACGAGAAGGTATTTCTACAGTGATTGTCGGAAGACCTAATGTCGGAAAATCTTCATTATTAAATAGTCTTGTCCATGAAAATAAGGCGATCGTAACGGATATACCTGGAACGACTCGCGATGTCATAGAGGAATATGTCAATGTGAGGGGAGTCCCATTAAGACTTCTTGACACAGCTGGAATTCGTGAAACGGAAGATATAGTTGAACGGATTGGTGTAGAACGGTCACGCGCAGTTTTAAAAGAAGCGGATTTAATTTTGCTTGTTTTAAATTATTCAGATGATTTGTCATTTGAAGATGAAAATCTGTTTAAGGCTGTTGAAGGAATGGATGTTATTGTCATCGTAAATAAGACAGACCTTCCTCAGAAAATTAATATGGAACGAGTAAAAGAACTTGCTTCCCAAAATCCGCTCATCACCACTTCCTTATTAGAAGATCAAGGTGTGGATGAGCTAGAGGAAGCGATAGCCTCCTTATTTTTTGAAGGAAGCATTGAATCAGGTGACATGACTTACCTATCAAATACTCGACATATTGCGCTAATCGAGCAAGCCTTGAATGCTATGGAAGATGCTATTGAAGCGATTGAAAGTGGCACTCCTATTGATCTTGTTCAAATCGATTTTACAAGAGCATGGGAGTTACTCGGTGAGGTCATTGGAGACAGTGTCCATGAAAGTTTGATTGATCAACTGTTTTCACAATTCTGTCTTGGGAAATAATGAATCGATAGATATAGGGAAAAGAAATTAGGAGGGTAAAGATATGTCATATGAAGCAGGTAGCTTCGATGTTGTCGTCGTAGGTGCGGGACATGCTGGCTGTGAGGCTGGCCTTGCAGCTGCTCGACTTGGTGCCAAGACGCTTATGCTGACGATTAACTTAGACATGGTTGCATTTATGCCGTGTAATCCATCAGTAGGTGGTCCAGCCAAGGGAATCGTTGTCCGTGAAATTGATGCCCTAGGCGGGGAAATGGGGAAAAACATCGATAAGACCCACATTCAAATGAGAATGCTGAACACAGGGAAAGGTCCAGCAGTTCGCGCATTGCGAGCACAAGCAGACAAGTTCTCTTATCAACATGAAATGAAAAAAACGATTGAAAACGAGCCTAACTTAACGTTAATGCAAGGGATGGTTGAACGTTTAATAATCGAGGATGACGAGTGTAAGGGCGTGGTGACCCAAACAGGAGCAATTTACCGTTCAAAGACTGTCGTTATTACAACTGGAACGTTTTTACGAGGTGAAATCATCCTTGGGGAATTGAAGTATTCTAGTGGTCCTAATAATCAACAGCCTTCAATTAAGCTTTCAGAACATCTCGAAGAACTGGGCTTTGATTTAGTTCGCTTTAAAACAGGAACGCCACCGCGTGTTAATAGTCATACGATTGATTATAGTAAAACAGAAATTCAACCTGGAGACGATGTTCCTAGGGCATTTTCTTATGAGACGACCCAATACATTACCGACCAACTTCCATGTTGGTTAACATACACTAGTGAAACAACCCATCAAATCATTGATGAGAACCTACATCGTTCACCGATGTATTCGGGTATGATCAAAGGAACTGGACCAAGATATTGTCCATCCATCGAAGACAAAGTAGTTCGTTTTAATGATAAGCCGAGACATCAGATTTTCCTGGAACCAGAAGGGAAAAATACTCAAGAAGTTTATGTGCAAGGACTTTCAACTAGCTTACCGGAAGATGTTCAGATGAAGATGCTCGCTTCTATTCCAGGGTTAGAAAATGTTCAAATGATGCGTGCTGGATATGCCATTGAATATGATGCAGTAGTCCCAACCCAACTTTGGCCAACACTTGAAACAAAAAAAGTGAAAAATCTTTACACAGCAGGCCAAATCAATGGTACATCAGGGTATGAAGAAGCGGCTGGCCAAGGGTTAATGGCAGGTATTAATGCCGGTCTGAAATCATTAGATAAAGAAGAACTAATCCTAAGCAGGTCTGATGCCTATATCGGCGTTTTAATAGATGATCTAGTCACAAAAGGCACAAATGAACCTTATCGTTTACTGACATCACGTGCAGAATATCGATTATTGCTTCGTCATGATAACGCGGATTTAAGATTGACTGCGATCGGTCATAAAATTGGATTAATAAAGGAAGAAAGATACAAATCTTTTCTGGATAAAAAAGCGGCAATTGAAACAGAAAGAGAGCGTCTTCAAGCTACTTTATTAAAACCTACACCACAGTTACAAGAAATCATACGAAGTGTCGGGGGAAGTGAGTTAAAAGACGGAATCCGTGCTGCAGATCTACTAAAAAGACCAGAGATGAATTATAACCATATAGAACAGGTTGCTCCGAGCGAAATGGAGCTTCATGAAGATGTAAAAGAACAAGTAGAAATCCAGATTAAATACGAAGGATATATTGAAAAATCCTTGCAACAGGTTGATAAACTTAAAAAAATGGAAGATAAAAAGATACCGGAAAACATCGATTATGATGCTATTTCTAGTCTTGCTTCAGAAGCTCGACAAAAACTTAAGCAAGTTCGACCATTATCCATTGCTCAAGCATCTAGGATTTCAGGAGTAAATCCTGCTGATATTTCCATTTTGTTAGTCTATATTGAGCAAGGAAAAATCGCACGAATTAATTAGTATGAAACACTATCCTTTATATAACGAGGTTATTTTAAATGAATGTTGAACAATTTCAGCAGCTGTTGGCGGAGAAAGATATTATTCTTTCTCCTAAGCAGCTAGAGCAATTTGAGCTTTACTATCAATTGCTTGTTGAGTGGAATGAGAAAATGAATCTGACAGCAATTACGGACAAGTATGAAGTATACTTGAAGCACTTTTTTGATTCTATATCAGCAGCTTTTTATACGGATTTCTCTGCACCATTATCCATTTGTGATGTGGGGGCAGGAGCTGGCTTCCCGAGCATTCCGATTAAAATTTGCTTTCCACACCTACAAGTATCCATTGTTGATTCTTTAAATAAAAGAATTTCATTTTTGGATCACTTAGCGAAATCATTGCAGTTGGAAAATGTCCATTTTTATCATGATCGTGCAGAAACATTTGGACAAAATCCGAAACATCGTGAAGCTTATGACCTAGTGACTGCACGCGCAGTAGCGAGAATGTCGGTTTTATCAGAATTATGTATGCCTTTAGTGAAAGTTGATGGATATTTTGTCGCTATGAAAGCAGCTAGCGCGAATGAAGAGCTTGATATGGGCAAAAAAGCAATCGCAACTTTTGGAGGGGAAATAGAGAAAATCGATTCGTTCGTTCTTCCTTTTGAGGAAAGTGAAAGAAATATTATCACTGTGAAGAAAAGGAAGTCTACTCCTAAAAAATATCCTCGTAAACCTGGCACACCAAACAAATTACCTATAGAATAAATAGTGAAGATTTGGTTTATTTAAGGTAAAATCTTAAGTATCGGATACGGAAAAGCATGGATAGTTGACGATGTAATAGTAATGTTTCATGTGAAACGTTACCTCGAATTTTGTTTGATTTTGTCGCCAATTTATAGAAGGAACATGTCGTTTCTATAGAGAATATGTATCATTGGGAGTTTCATAAAGGTGGTGTAGGGATATGAAGCCTTTTTCGCGACTTTTTGGGATAGGCGAAAAGGAAGAACAAACGGTAGAAGTGGAAAAGCCAAGTAGCAACGAGGAGATAAAGAATATCCCCATTGCTGATATCGTTCCAAATCGATATCAGCCAAGGACAGTATTTAACGATGATAAAATTGCTGAACTAGCTCAAACGATTCATACGCACGGAATAATACAGCCGATTGTTGTTCGATCTTATGAACCTGGGAAATTTGAAATCATTGCTGGAGAAAGACGATTCCGTGCATTGCAAAAGCTTGGCTGGGAAACTGCTCCGGTTCTTATCAAAGACTTCAATGATACCGAAACAGCTTCTGTAGCCTTGATTGAAAATTTACAACGAGAAGAGCTTTCTCCAATTGAAGAAGCCATTGCCTATGGCAAACTTCTCGAATTGCATAACCTGACACAAGAGGCCCTTGCCCAAAGACTGGGGATTGGTCAGTCTACTGTAGCTAATAAGCTTAGACTCTTAAAGCTTCCACAAGAGATACAAGAGGCCGTGCTTGCCAAAAAAATAACGGAACGACATGCACGATCTTTAATTCCTTTAAAAGATCCTCAAAAACAGGTCTTTTTATTACAGGAAATCATTGAAAAGAATCTGAATGTAAAACAGACGGAAGAACGTGTTGTTAAAATGCTTACTTCCCCTGATAAAAAGGCTAAACCAAAGCGTAAAGCATTCAGTAAGGATATGAGGATTGCAGTAAATACGATTAGACAATCCTTAACGATGGTGACAGACAATGGAATCAATCTAGATTCAGAAGAAGAAGAGTTTGAGGATTATTATCAGTTCACCATTAAAATTCCTAAGAAACGTTCTTAAATCATGGCTTTTATATAATGATAGACACATATACGACGGCTGAAAGGAAGGGACAGGCATGTTTCCAATCTTTAGTCGTCTTTTTTTCTCTTCTATATCATTCTCTCTAAATTTATTTCCATCAAATATCATTTGTATTTCTAAAAGTTTTTAGAAATAAATTTCCTAAACATACTTTCATGATAAAATAGAATAAGTGCAGTTCTATTCATTCAAATTAAATAAATTTACTAGATATATATAAATGTTAAGGGAAGGGTAAGGTAGGTGACATCGTGGGTAAAATTATCTCCATAGCAAACCAAAAAGGAGGCGTTGGCAAAACCACAACGTCTGTTAACTTAGGTGCTTGCTTGGCTTACATAGGAAAGAAAGTATTAATGGTAGATATAGATCCTCAAGGTAATGCAACGAGTGGAATCGGTATTGAAAAGGCCGATGTCGATCAGTGCATTTACGATGTATTAGTAGATGACGTCGAAGCATCAGACGTCATTAAGCCTGCAAAAGTGGAAAACCTCTATGTATTGCCGGCTACCATTCAATTGGCTGGTGCAGAAATTGAGTTGGTTCCCACTATCTCACGTGAGGTGCGCCTAAAACGTGCACTTGAAGAAGTGAAGGATGACTATGATTATATTATTATTGATTGTCCTCCATCGCTAGGCTTACTTACAATTAACGCATTAACCGCTTCAGATGCAGTCCTAATTCCGGTTCAGTGTGAGTACTATGCTTTGGAAGGATTAAGTCAATTGCTTAATACTGTAAGACTTGTACAAAAACATCTTAACCAGGAATTGAAAATTGAAGGGGTACTTCTAACGATGTTAGATGCAAGGACAAATCTTGGCATTCAAGTCATAGAAGAAGTGAAAAAATACTTCCAAGATAAAGTGTATAAAACAATCATCCCTCGTAATATTCGTTTAAGTGAAGCACCGAGCCACGGCGAACCGATCATCATTTATGATCCAAAGTCAAGGGGAGCAGAGGTTTATTTAGATTTGGCAAAGGAAGTGGTTTCAAATGGCTAAAGGACTAGGAAAAGGGATTAACGCGCTATTCCCAGATCTTGAGGCAAACAAAGAAGATGCTGTAATTGAGATTAGCATAAAAGAGTTGAGACCTAACCCTTACCAACCTAGGAAACTATTTAAAGCGGAAGCTATCGAAGAATTGAAGGAATCAATTCTTCAGCATGGAATTCTACAACCCATCATTGCGAAAAAAAGCGTCAAAGGATATGAAATTGTCGTCGGTGAAAGAAGATTTAGAGCGGCTAAGGCTGCTGGCCTAAAAAAAGTGCCAGTAGTTGTACGGGATTTAACAAGTCAGCAGATGATGGAGCTTGCTGTCTTAGAAAACCTTCAGCGTGAGGATTTAACTCCAATTGAAGAAGCCATCGCATATCAATCTTTACTGGATAAGCTCTCGTTAACACAGGAAGAACTGGCGAAAAGGTTAGGAAAAAGCCGTCCGCATATCACGAACCATATTCGCTTATTATCCTTGCCAATAGATATCCAGGATTTAATATCGGAAGGCAAAATCTCGATGGGTCATGGTCGAGCATTGCTAGGATTGAAGAAAAAGACTCAGCTTAAACTGATTGTTGATAAGATTGTTAAGGAAGAGTTGAATGTCCGTCAATTAGAACACCTAATTCAACAAATTAATACGAATGTTTCACGTGAAACAGTGAAAAAACCTGTGAAAAAAGATGTATTTATACGAGAACAGGAAGAGAGTCTGAGAGAAAGATTCGGTACGACGGTTACGATTACGCAGAAAAAGAAAAAAGGGAAAATTGAAATAGAATTTTTCTCACCTGAGGATTTAAATCGCATCCTTGAATTATTGGAAAAAAAATAATATTATTTGCACACTATTAAATTAAAGTAGTGTGTTTTTCTATATTAATTTTAAAATAAACAGTCAATTTGATTGAAGAGACAGAGGATATTAAAATGATTCTTTTAGGGACGATTGTAAATGGGCTATGTATCATCGTTGGTACTTTACTAGGAAAACTTTTTCATCGAATTCCACAGAAGATGAAGGATACTGTTATGAGCGGGATTGGATTGGCAGTTACGGTGTTAGGATTACAAATGGGATTTAAAAGTGAGCAATTTCTTATTGTAATTTTAAGTTTGGTTGGAGGAGCCGTAATAGGTGAATTAGTTGACCTCGACTTGAAATTAAATCAGCTAGGAAATTGGTTGGAGAAAAGGCTTGGATCCTCTGAAGGAAATTCCATATCGCAAGGCTTTGTGACTGCGACACTCATATTTGTTATTGGGGCAATGGCCATTATTGGGGCGCTTGATAGCGGAATTCGTGGAGATCATGATGTACTCTATACAAAAGCAATTATAGATGGATTCACATCTGTCATACTTGCTACTACTTTAGGGATAGGTGTACTGTTTTCTGCTATACCTGTCATGTTGTATCAAGGAATTATTGCTTTGTTTGCTACTCAAATTGATCGGTTTGTTCCTGCAGCATTATTAGACTCCTTCGTTGTAGAAATGACATCGGCAGGTGGTATAATGATTGTGGCGATTGGGTTGAATCTACTCGGTTTGACGAAAATTAGGGTAGCGAATCTATTGCCTGGCATACTTGTAGTAGCTACATTAGTTTCATTTTTTTATTATTTTAATATAGAATTATAAGAGGAGAGACAATTTTGTCCCTCCTTTACTTATTATGATTCAATTATTGGGAAGCTTGTTCTTGATCGAATCCCCAACCGAATTTGGAGAAAGCATTCGTTGGTTTGTACCGTTTATTAGCTAAATGGATACCATCCGCTATAGTACGTGCCATTTTCAAGACAAGATTCAACCGCGTATTCTGTAAAACAAAAAATTCCATAAATCCACTTACATTTACAATTCCCGTTATATGGGCATCACCAACGGGAGGCAGTTCTTTATTAACTCCAGCCCCAGGTTTAACAGGGCCTTCACCTATCTGGACTGTTCCCACATTTTTCAGTCTTCCAAGACAAGCATCCACTCCAATGATAAAGGGGTTATGGTGGTTCATTTTAATTTGTGTCAACCTTTCTTCAAGGTTAACGGCATGAATGGGATCTTCTAATGTACCGTAGACATGGAAAGTGGGATTTTTTTCTGATAGAAAGGTTCCGACGAGAGGACCTAATGAATCTCCAGTTGAACGATCAGTTCCAATACAAACAATAATAACGTTTTGGATTCTAGAGACAGGGAACAATGAAAGTAAATCTTCTGATATTCTTTTTACAGCGTCTTGTTCTTCGAATATGATTCTACTGGTCTTATCTCGACTGTTATCTAAAAATCCCGGATTAAAATTCATTTAAGTCCCACTCCTCTATAAATGTAGTAACAGTATACGGAAATTCAGAAAATTGTATACATGCAGTAGTGGAGATTGTAAAAAAAGGGCATTATAATAAAGGTGTTCATTTCGTATATCTATTCCTAATTAATAACATATTCATCTTAGAAACTATTTATCCCGCATAAACGGGCAGTACAACCTAGACTTTAGGAGTACAAGGAAAAAAGAAATACAGTTGGGAGTTAACTGCCCGTAAAAGTCCGATTGATTCGACTAAAGGAAGTTTAGCTTTATCATGATTTTTCTTATACCCTTCTTATACATAAGCAAAAACTTCATTTTGAAAGAGAGGTACGATATGAGTTATTCGGAAAAAATCATCAATAGATATGTAGAAAAATTTTCCAATGAAGATCTCTGGATTAACTTAGGGGAAATGTTGATTAAAGTCATAGTCATTGTAATTTTGGCTGGAATAGCCATCCGAATTGGGAAATCGATTATTCGAAAATTTTTCCTCGTTAGATCGAAAAGTCCTCTTCGAATTTCAGAAAGAAGAGAAGCGACTATACTGAAGTTGTTAGAAAATATCCTTACATATGTCCTCTTTTTCATAGCATTTATGATGGTACTAGAGGCTTTGACTATCGATGTGAAGGCATTATTAGCAGGAGCAGGAATAGTAGGGCTTGCAGTGGGTTTTGGTGCACAAAGCTTAGTGAAAGATGTAATCACTGGTTTTTTCATAATCTTAGAAGATCAATTTTCAGTAGGAGATTATGTTCGGATTGGCCAGTTTGAGGGAACCGTCGAGGAAATTGGGTTAAGAACTTCTAAAGTAAAAAGTTTTACGGGCGAAGTCCATATCATTCCAAATGGAAATATATTAGAAGTGACGAACTTTTCAATTCATAATAGTGTTGCAGTCGTGGACGTCAGCATTGCATATGAAGGAGATATGGAATTTGCAGAGCGAGTAATAAAAGATTTACTAATAAATATGAAAGATAAATATGAGGACCTAGTTAAGGACCCAGAACTTTTAGGTGTTCAAACTTTAGGCCCTTCCGAAGTAGTGTACCGAGTCACTGCTGAAACGGCTCCAATGAAACACTTTTTCATTTCAAGGGTTTTACGTAAAGAAATTAAACAGTGTTTAGACGAGAATGGAATTGAAATACCATTCCCACGCATGGTCATGTATAACAGACAAGATGAACCAGGGACGAAACAAAGGGGATAGGGAGGAAAAGTAATGGAACAAAAGGAATTTGGATTACATGATATCGTAGAAATGAAAAAACCCCATCCTTGTGGCATTAATCGTTGGAAAGTCATTCGATTAGGTATGGATATTCGCATTAAATGCGAAGGATGCGACCACAGTGTTATGATTCCTCGAAAAGAATTCACAAGAAAAATAAAAAAGATTTTAGTCAAGCATGCTGAATGAAGCGTGCTTTTTTTTGACTCTTTTGAGGGGTATCACCTTGCAAATCGAGTACCGGGAATCAAATAGTAAGCTAAGAAGCATTTTGTATGCTTGCCCTCTAAATTTGGGGAAAATTGAACTTTAATATTCTAGGAAGGGATTCAATTAGAACGATGCTTGTCTTTTTATAGGGAAATCTCTATAATTGGGTAGGGTTTCATAAGAAAATATTCATAATTAATTTTGTGTTTATCCATAGATTACAGTCTGAACTAGAGGAGTGAATTGGCATGGCATTAACAGCTGGAATCGTTGGTTTACCGAACGTTGGAAAATCAACTCTATTTAATGCAATCACACAAGCAGGAATTGAATCTGCAAACTATCCGTTTTGTACAATCGAACCGAATGTTGGCATTGTAGAGGTCCCAGATCAACGTTTGCAAAAATTAACAGATTTAGTTCAACCTAAGAAAACAGTACCTACAACATTTGAATTCACGGATATTGCAGGGATTGTTAAAGGGGCAAGTAAGGGTGAAGGACTCGGTAATAAGTTCTTATCTCATATTCGTGAAGTAGATGCAATCTGTCAGGTTGTTCGTTGTTTTGAAGATGAAAATATCACACACGTTTCTGGTAAAGTCGATCCGATCGATGATATCGAAACAATCAACTTAGAGCTTATTTTGGCTGATCTTGAATCAGTTGATAAACGTCTTGCAAGAGTAGGGAAAATGGCTAAGCAAAAAGATAAAGATGCAATGGCTGAACAAGAAGTTTTAGAAATGCTTAAAGAAGCTTTGGAAAATGAAAAGCCAGCTCGTACAGTAGAATTTACTGAAGAACAATTGAAGCTTGCAAAAGGCCTACATTTGTTAACAATCAAGCCTGTACTTTATGTAGCAAACGTTGGGGAAGATGATGTGGCTGATCCGTCTGAAAACCCGTATGTACAAAAAGTAAGGGAATTTGCAGCTGGTGATAACGCAGAAGTAATCGTAATCTGTGCGAAAATCGAAGAAGAAATTTCTGAACTTGATGGTGAAGAAAAAGCAATGTTCTTATCAGAACTAGGCATTGAAGAGTCTGGACTTGATCAATTGATTCGTGCTGCATACAGCTTATTGGGACTTGCTACGTATTTCACTGCTGGTGTTCAGGAAGTACGTGCTTGGACATTCCGCAAAGGGATGAAGGCTCCTCAATGTGCTGGAATCATTCACTCTGACTTCGAGCGTGGTTTTATCCGAGCTGAAACCGTATCCTACGATGACTTGCTTGCAGGCGGTTCCATGAATGCTGCTAAAGAAGCTGGAAAAGTGCGATTAGAAGGAAAAGAATACTTCGTTCAAGATGGAGATGTAATTCACTTCCGTTTCAACGTATAAAATATTTCAAAACCTTATCTATTGATAGGGTTTTGTTTTTTTATTACAGAGAAAAATAGGTTTTCTCTTTGTGATATTGCATTTCCTTATGTTCTATGCTATACTTTCAACTTGTGAGTAATTAACTTAATTGCTCCTTGCCCATAATGGGCCGTTAGACCAAAAGGAGGTGACAGTGATGAGAAAATACGAAATTATGTACATCATCCGTCCAAACATTGAGGAAGAGGCTAAAAAAGCTTTAGTTGAGCGTTTCAACACAATCCTTACTGACAATGGTGCGGAATTAGCAGAATCAAAAGATTGGGGTAAGCGTCGTCTTGCTTACGAAATCAATGATCTACGTGATGGCTTCTACATGATTCAAAAAGTTAACGCAGAAGCTGCAGCGGTTCAAGAATTTGACCGTCTTGCTAAAATCAGCGAAGACATTATCCGCCATATCGTAATTAAAGAAGAAGAATAATTCCATTTAAATATATATGTTTCATGTGAAACATCACATGAGATTGGGAGTTGATTCTGATGATGAATCGCGTCATATTAGTAGGACGCTTAACAAAAGATCCTGAATTACGTTACACACCAAGTGGAGTGCCAGTGGCAACTTTTACTCTTGCTGTGAATCGGGCTTTCTCGAATCAGCAGGGTGAGCGTGAAGCTGACTTTATCAACTGTGTGGTGTGGCGTAAGCCGGCAGAAAACGTAGCAAACTTCTTGAAAAAAGGAAGCTTAGCTGGCGTGGATGGTCGCCTTCAAACACGTAATTATGAAGGACAAGATGGTAAGCGAGTGTATGTTACGGAAGTCACAGCTGAAAGTGTTCAATTCCTTGAACCGAAAAATTCAGGTGCATCAGGAAGTAACAGAAATGAGAGCGGTTCTTTCGGTGGACAGCAAAGAGACGATTACTCTTATGGAGAAAACCGAAATCAGGGTCAACGCAACAATTACACTCGTGTAGACGATGATCCATTCGCAAATAACGGTCAAACGATTGATATTTCCGATGATGATCTACCGTTCTAAACCTGATTCTAATTAAAACTGAAGGAGGGAATAACCAATGGCAATGGGTGGACGCAGAGGTGGCCGTGCTAAAAGACGTAAAGTATGTTTCTTTACTTCTAACGGCATCACTAAAATCGATTACAAAGATGTAGATCTTCTTAAGAAGTTCGTATCTGAGCGTGGTAAAATTTTACCTCGTCGTGTAACTGGAACTAGCGCAAAATACCAACGTAAATTAACAGTTGCTATCAAACGCGCTCGTACTATGGCTTTACTTCCATACGTATCTGGTGAATAATTAAATTGATTAAAGGCTCAATGAGGATCTTCCTTGTTGAGCCTTTTTAATTGAAAAAAATCATAGTCAACCAAAATAGGTAGTAATATAACTCCATGATATAATAGGAGAGTTGAATTTTATTTTGAAAGGGGTGTGAGAAATGACCCAAGGAAAGAAAATTGCTGAAGGTGGCGTATTGCTTGCCATATTCAGTTCATTGATCTTTTTGTCTATCCAAATCCCTATTTTAGGCATTGTATTGATGTGGTTCATGCCAGTTCCTTTTATTTTGTTTGCTGCAAAGAATACGATTTCTTGGTCAGTGGGCTTTGTTCTTGTATCTACATTGCTAGCAACTCTATTCGGGACATTGGTTGCTGCTCCAACTGCTATGATGATAGGATTTATGGGTATAACTATCGGATCATTCATAAATCGGAATAAACAAGCTTTGGATACATATATAGCAGCAGTCCTTGTTTTCTTAGGTTCAGTTCTTGTATTTTATGGAGTAGCGGCACTATTTTTTGATTTTAATATTATTAAAATTTCAATGGATATGACAAAAGAAGCCATTACCCAGTCACAAGAAATAATGAAAAAACTGGGGCAACCAGAGAATAAGGCGTTAATAGATCGATTAGAGGCCGCCATGAAGCTCGGGGAAATTCTTTTACCTAGTTTGATTGTCGTGTCTTCCATGGTAATGGTGATGATGTTTTTCTATGCGAGTAATCCATTAGTTAAACGGTTTAGTGGAAAAAAACTCGCTTTATTAGCGTTTCGAGAAATTCGTCTTCCTAAAAGTCTTTTATGGTATTATTTAATTGTTATGTTAGCTACATATTTTATTAATCCTATACCAGAACAATTTTTATATACGGTATTAATGAATTTAATATTCATGCTTCAATTTTTAATGCTGCTTCAAGGATACTCATTTATTTTTTACTTTTGCTATGAAAAGAAGTGGCCGAAAGCTCTTGCAGTTATCACCACCCTCTTATCCTTAATCGTACCGGTCCTTCTTTTTTTCATCCGATTTTTAGGTATAATTGATTTAGGCTTTAATTTAAGAGAAAAGATTCAAAAGAAGTAACCAAATAGGAGCTTTTCTTCATAGAAGTGCTTTTAGGAGCTGAAAGTATGCCATCGTATTTGAAAAACCAATCATTTCGATATCCAATATACGGTCTAATAGGAGTAGTGGTCGTCCTTCTTGTCATTCTAACCTATTACCAATGGATCGTCGGAATAATCGGTTTTGTGATGATTTCGGGGTTGTTTTATCTGTTGTTCAGGCTGGAGTCAGAAAACCGGAAGGAAACGGAGGAGTATATCTCCACACTTTCTTATCGTTTGAAAAAAGTTGGCGAAGAAGCCTTATTGGAAATGCCAATTGGGATTATGCTAATTAATGATGAAAATTATATTGAATGGACCAATCCTTTTATGGCATCTTGCTTTAATGAGGATACTCTAGTCAGTCGTTCATTGTATGATGTTGCAGAAACCTTAATACCATTCGTTAAACAAGAAGTCGAAATGGAGACTATTACCCTCTATGAACGTAAATTCAAAGTCATTCATAAACGGGAAGAACGTTTATTATACTTCTTTGATGTAACGGAACAGGTCGAGATTGAGAAATTATATGAAGATGAGCGTACCGTCATTTCAATCATTTTCCTCGATAATTATGACGAATTGACGCAAGGAATGGACGACCAACGTCGAAGTAGTTTAAACAGCATGGTGACATCCTTATTAGATAAATGGGCAAAAGATAATGGCGTCTTTTTAAAAAGAACTTCATCTGATCGTTTCATTGGGATATTTAATGAACACATTCTTCAACATCTTGAAAAAGGGAAATTTACGATACTAGATGAAATTAGAGAAACGACCACTAAACAAAATGTCCCTTTGACATTAAGTATTGGTGTAGGTTCTGGTGTTTCCTCTCTTCCTGAGCTTGGTCTGTTGGCCCAATCCAGTTTAGATTTAGCTCTAGGGCGCGGGGGAGACCAGGTGGCCATCAAGTTGACAAATGGTAAAGTTAAATTCTATGGTGGAAAAACCAACCCAGTAGAAAAGCGAACAAGGGTACGTGCCCGCGTCATTTCTCATGCTTTGAAGGATATTATTGTAGATAGTGATAAAGTAATCGTAATGGGCCATAAATTTCCCGATATGGATGCCATAGGTGCTGCTATAGGAATTCAAAAAGTTGCACAAATGAACGAGAGAGAAGCTTATATTGTATTAAATTCTCAAGAAATCGATACGGGTGTTCAACGATTGATTCAGGAAATTAAGAATAAGCCTGACCTGTATTCTCGCTTCATTAGTCCAGAGGATGCATTAGAAATGATAACCGATGATACTCTGTTAGTGGTGGTTGATACACATAAACCATCCATGTTGATTGAAGAGAAGATTTTGCGAGCGACAGAGAAGGTCGTAGTGATCGATCATCATCGTAGAGGGGAAGAATTTATCAACCACGCACTACTGGTCTATATGGAACCGTATGCTTCCTCTACAGCAGAACTAGTGACGGAGTTGTTGGAATATCAGCCAAAACGAAGCAAAATCGACATGCTAGAGGCTACAGCGTTATTAGCGGGAATCATTGTTGACACAAAAAGCTTTACTCTTCGTACAGGATCGCGTACCTTTGATGCTGCATCCTATCTTCGTGCACGTGGCGCTGATACTGTATTAGTCCAAAAGTTTTTAAAGGAAGACGTAGATACGTATATAAAACGATCGAAGTTAATAGAAACGGTTGAGTTTTATAAAGAAGGCATTGCAATTGCAAAAGGTAATAAAGAACAAATCAATGAACAAATCCTGATTGCTCAAGCAGCAGATACCCTACTGACGATGGATGGTGTAATCGCATCTTTTGTTATTTCCTACAGAGAAGAAAATATGGTTGGTATCAGTGCTAGGTCATTAGGAGATGTGAACGTTCAGATTATCATGGAGGATCTGGAAGGGGGAGGGCATTTAACAAATGCAGCTACCCAACTTTATGGAATCAGCATTGAAGAAGCTGAACAGAGGTTAAAACAAGCTATAAATCAATATTTGGAAGGGAGTCAAAAAGAATGAAGGTCATTTTTTTGAAAGATGTAAAAGGTAAAGGGAAAAAAGGCGAAGTTAAAAATGTAGCAGATGGATATGCTCAAAACTTCCTTATCAAACAAGGTTTAGCAGTGGAAGCTTCCAATGCTAATATGAGCAAGCTAGAAGGCCAAAAAAATAAAGAAAAACAATTGGCAGTGGAAGAGCTTGAAAACGCAAAGGAATTAAAAGAAAAGTTAGAGAAAATTACAGTCGAAATCCAAGCCAAGGCTGGTGAAGGTGGACGTCTATTCGGCTCAATCACTACTAAGCAAGTAGCGGAAGAACTACAAGCAAAACATGGCATTAAAATTGATAAACGTAAAATGGAATTAAATGAAGGGATTCGCTCTCTAGGACATACAAAAATTCCAGTGAAGCTTCATTCAGAAGTCTTGGCAACTTTGACCGTTTCAGTGAAGGAAATTAAATAAGTTCAACTTACTTCGTATGATTAACCAAAAAATAGCTCTTTACCCTAGAATGTAAAAGCTGTAAAATGTGATGGAGCCCATCTATTCCTAGTTTGGGCTCATCACATTTTTTTTTACTTTTAAAAAGATTAAAAACTACTGCTTTTGAATCACTTTTAAGAAGTGTAAAGTGGCAGCAAAGAAGTATCTCGAACAAGTGACGAATTGTAGGATTTATATATACGTGCAACTAGGCATTCGCCATCTAAGTCTTGGCGCTCGCCAAGTGTTCTAATAAGGCTCGCCAAATGACATGGCGAGTTTTCTAATGTATCATCTGCTAATTTATACTGAATTTAACAATTATTACCCTCATATATATGCTTTTAATTAAAGATGGGAGGTACACATATGAATGAAATCTTTCGCGATCGTATACCACCACAAAATATAGAAGCCGAGCAGGCTGTACTAGGAGCTGTATTCCTAGAGCCATCTTCTTTAACACTTGCTTCTGAAGTTTTGATACCGGACGATTTTTATCGTGCATCCCACCAAAAGATTTTCAATGTCATGCTAACGTTGAATGATAATGGAAAGGCAGTCGATTTAGTCACTGTTACAGAAGAGCTAGCAGCATCCAAAAATCTTGAGGAGGTTGGGGGAGTTGTATATTTGAGTGAATTGGCAAACTCAGTGCCAACCGCTGCAAATATCGAATACTATGCAAGGATTGTTGAAGAAAAGTCCTTGCTTCGTCGATTAATTCGAACCGCAACAAATATTGCTCAGGATGGATATAGCCGTGAAGACGAAGTAGAAAGTCTTTTGAGTGAAGCAGAAAAAAATATTATGGAAGTAGCACAACGAAAGAATGCTGGTGCCTTCCAAAATATTAAAGATGTTCTTGTCAAAACCTATGATAATATCGAGGAATTAGCAAATCGTAAAGGAGATATTACCGGAATCCCAACTGGATTCTCTGAATTGGACAGAATGACAGCTGGATTTCAACGCAATGACTTAATCATTGTAGCGGCTCGTCCGTCAGTAGGTAAAACGGCCTTCGCCTTGAATATTGCTCAAAACGTCGCCACGAAAACAGACGAAAATGTTGCGATTTTCAGTCTTGAGATGGGTGCCGAGCAGCTAGTAATGCGTATGCTGTGTGCAGAAGGGAATATTAATGCACAAGGATTAAGGACAGGCTCTTTGACGGATGAAGATTGGCGTAAATTAACCATGGCAATGGGAAGCCTTTCAAATGCAGGGATTTTTATTGATGATACACCTGGAATTCGTATTAGTGATATCCGTGCTAAATGCCGACGACTTAAACAAGAGCAGGGTTTAGGAATGGTACTGATTGATTATTTACAATTAATTCAAGGAAGCGGCCGTTCTGGAGAAAATAGACAACAGGAAGTATCGGAGATTTCACGTTCCCTTAAGGAGCTTGCCCGTGAACTTAAGGTTCCTGTCATCGCCTTATCGCAGCTATCCCGTGGAGTAGAGCAACGTCAAGATAAGAGACCGATGATGTCCGATATCCGTGAATCAGGAAGTATTGAGCAGGATGCCGATATCGTAGCCTTCTTATATCGTGATGACTACTATGATAAAGAATCAGAGAATAAGAATATTATAGAAATCATTATAGCTAAGCAACGTAATGGTCCGGTTGGAACCGTCTCACTTGCTTTTGTGAAAGAATATAATAAATTCGTAAACCTGGAACGTCGATTTGATGATGACGCAATTCCCCCAGGAGCTTAAAGAAGCGCCTCTTTTATCGAGAGGTGCTTTTTGTACTTTAGGCTTGGTGCTAGCCAAGTTTCTTATACTTTTACAGTTATCTATTCATCTATGAAACAAGTATTATAACGAACAAATAATATCATTATTCTACTAATTGTTCGGATTTAGGTTGACTTTCACTCGATTTTGTTGATAAAATGAGTTTGTTTGAAAAGAGGTCGATTTAAAAAATCACCGAACGTGAACCTTTGGAGGTGCAGGATATGTCATCAGTAGTTGTTGTGGGAACACAATGGGGAGATGAAGGTAAAGGTAAAATCACAGACTTTTTGTCTGAGCATGCTGAGGCAATTGCCCGTTATCAAGGTGGTAACAATGCGGGTCACACAATCAAGTTTAATGGTGAAACATATAAGCTTCATTTAATTCCTTCTGGTATATTCTATAGTGAAAAAATTTGTGTAATCGGGAACGGTATGGTTGTAGATCCCAAAGCCTTACTTAAGGAATTAGCATATCTTCATGACAGAGGAATTACTACTGACAATTTGCGCATTAGTAATCGTGCCCATGTCATTCTTCCATATCATTTAAAATTAGATGAAGTCGAAGAAGAGCGCAAAGGTGCAAATAAGATCGGAACGACTAAGAAGGGGATTGGTCCTGCATACATGGATAAAGCAGCCCGTATGGGAATCCGTATGGCAGATCTTCTTGATCGCGAAGTATTTGAAGAGAAACTTACGCATAATTTAAACGAAAAGAATCGCTTATTGGAAAAGTTCTATGAGACGGAAGGTTTCCAATTAGAAGACATTTTAGATGAATATTACGAGTACGGACAACAAATCAAAAAATATGTTTGCGATACATCTGTAGTGTTGAATGACGCTCTAGACGAAGGTCGCCGAGTACTTTTTGAAGGCGCTCAAGGCGTCATGCTGGACATTGATCAAGGAACGTATCCATTCGTTACTTCTTCTAATCCTGTAGCAGGAGGAGTTACGATTGGTTCTGGAGTAGGTCCTACAAAAATCAATCACGTGGTCGGAGTATCCAAAGCGTATACAACCCGTGTAGGTGATGGTCCATTCCCAACTGAACTAGACAATGAGATCGGCCACCAAATTCGTGAGGTTGGTCGTGAATATGGAACAACAACAGGACGTCCACGTCGTGTAGGTTGGTTTGATTCAGTGGTAGTTCGCCATGCTCGTCGTGTAAGCGGAATTACAGACTTATCTCTTAATTCTATCGATGTTCTTACTGGTATTGAGTCATTGAAAATTTGTGTAGCGTATCGTTATAATGGCGAGGTTATTGAGGAGTTCCCAGCAAGTCTTAAAGTCCTTTCTCAATGTGAACCAGTATATGAAGAGCTTCCAGGTTGGACAGAAGACATTACTGGTTGTAAATCCTTAAATGAACTTCCGGAAAATGCCCGTCACTATTTAGAGCGCATTTCCCAACTAACTGGTATTCCATTATCGATTTTCTCTGTAGGACCTGATCGTTCACAAACGAATGTTGTAAATAATCCTTGGAGAATGTAATAGCACTAATAGAGGATGTTCCATTTTGGGACATCCTCTATTTTTATCGGGGTTAACTTATGTCTTAACAATGCATCAAATCGATACGCTTATATGGTTGTTTGGTGATTATCCATCATGTTCTTAAATAAAAATTTTTTAGGGTTGAACATGCTATTGTCCAGGCAATAAGTTTTTTTAGAAAAATACTATTGCTTTGTTGTAGGTATCTATGATACTATTAAAAACGTCGCTGGTAACCTTTAAAAATAGTATGAGCTACTAATTTGGTGAATTGCACTTTGCAAGAACTATGTGGCAAAGCTACAATTTTATCCGAGCCATTAGCTCAGTCGGTAGAGCATCTGACTTTTAATCAGAGGGTCGGAGGTTCGAGTCCTCCATGGCTCACCAGTTTATTATTCATGGCCCGTTGGTCAAGCGGTTAAGACACCGCCCTTTCACGGCGGTAACACGGGTTCGAATCCCGTACGGGTCATCGGCACATATAAATAATGAGCAAGCGGCTGGCAAGGACGGCTTCCTTGCTCGTTATTTATCCTAATACATTTCATTTATTCTGGTCCCGTGGTGTAGCGGTTAACATGCCTGCCTGTCACGCAGGAGATCGCGGGTTCGATTCCCGTCGGGACCGCCATTTATATTTATTACAGAATGTTAATATGGCTCGGTAGCTCAGTCGGTAGAGCAACGAGCATCACATCCATGAATATTCTACGAGTTGTACCCAACGAGCTGCTGCTTGGGAAACTTCCTGAGTTGGGGACAAAGGATAGGCTAATCAAATGTAGCGGCGAAATATTATTATATGGCTCGGTAGCTCAGTCGGTAGAGCAAAGGACTGAAAATCCTTGTGTCGGCGGTTCGATTCCGTCCCGAGCCATCCTTCAAAACACTGATGATATCAGTGTTTTTTGTTTTGTAGTTATCTGGTATTTTTTTCATGATATGAGTCTTTTTACCTGTAATATAAATGACATCAATTATACAGTTGTGTTACAAATTGACTACGTTCCCCCACATGTTTTTTTTCTATGTTAAATTAGTAGAGGTTATTAAAAACAGTGAAATCTACGACCTAAATACATAGAGATAAACCCTTCCAAAGAGAAGGGCGAAGTATAGTATAGGGGGAAGTAATTTTGTTTAAAAGAGATAAGATGATGGGGAAGAGTGCAAAGCAGGTCTTCATTAAGGCTGCGGCTTTGACGTTTGCGTTATCTTCCATGACGTTCCATCATGGATTTGCGAAGGAAGATAAAGATATAGAGACTATTTATCATGTATATTTAAAAGATGAATATATTGGAAGATTATCAGATACGAAGGCGTATGAAACGCTTTTACAGAATAAAATTGAAGAGGCTAAGAAGCAGTATCCTCACATGGATTTTGGCGCTGATCGAGATATTTCTCTTATCGAGGAAAATGTGTTTGAGCCGAACCATCAAAGCAAAAAAGTACTAGACCGTTTGGATAAAGATATGACTGTCGATGCCAAAGCTTATGCGATTACAGTAGATGGGAATCCAGTGGCTTATGTAGAAGATAAATTGTCTGCTAATCAAGCATTAAAAGCGCTACAATTACAGTACGTGACAGGGCAAGAGTTGGCAGTAGCAGAGGAACGGAAGAAACAGGCGGTGACCGTTTCACCTTTAGAAGAACCAGGTTCGAGAGTTTCAGATGTTAGATTTACTAAACTGACAGATATAAAGGAAACCTTTGTGAATCCAGAAAATATTTTGGATGTCCAAAAGGCTTTAACCTTAATTAATAAAGGCACTCTTGAAGAAAAAAAGTATGAAGTAAAAGAAGGCGATGTACTAAGCAGTATTGCTAGTGCCCATAAGCTGGATATGAAAACTATACTGGCTTTAAACCCAGGATTAACAGAAGATTCCATGATTAAAGCTGGAATGAATCTTAATGTCACGATTACTAAACCTTTGGTAGAAGTGGTTGTTGAAAAAGAAGTATTACGTGAGCAACCTATTCCATTTGAAAAACAAGTTATAGAAGATTCTCAATTACCTAAAGGTGAGACAAAGACGAAACAAGAAGGAAAAAATGGTCAAAAAGCAGTTTATCTTTCTATTAGGGAGATAAACGGAAAGCCTTCTGCTCAAAGTGTATTGTCTGAAAAGGTAATTCAAGATGCGGTACCTCAAATTATTATTAAAGGAACCAAGGTGATCCCTTCTCGTGGCAGCGGAAAATTTTCATGGCCCGCTGTTGGGGGATACATCTCCAGTAAAATGGGACATCGTTGGGGAAAAATGCATAAAGGTATCGATATTGCTCGTCCAACCAACCGCACAATTAAAGCAGCTGATAATGGTGTTGTAATCTTTGCTGGAAGAGATGGCGGATATGGAAATAAAATAGAAATTAATCATAATAACGGTATGGTAACTCATTACGCTCATCTATCTAGTATCGATGTAAATGTTGGAGATGTAGTAGAAAGTGGAACGAAAATTGGTGTCATGGGATCTACAGGCAATTCCACAGGTGTTCACCTTCATTTTGAGGTACTAAAAAATGGCCAACATGTAAATCCATTGTCATACTTGAATAGATAGCAATACAGTCCTCGGATTAAACTCCGGGGACTTTTTTAAAATAGAGGGGTAATTAACACGTTATGTACCTGGACTATTCAAAAAGATGAATTACTATGTATATCATGTTAAAGTAATAGTGGGTACATAGATATTTTTTTATTAGAGTCATCCTTTGATATACGATTTTTATGAATGTTCTATTTAGATGAGAGTAAACTGAATTTAAAGGAGTCGAATGTATGGATAAAAAAATTCTAGTAGTAGATGATGAAAAGCCAATTGCAGATATACTGCAATTTAATCTAAAAAAAGAGGGTTTTGATGTTCATTGTGCCTACGATGGCAATGAAGCACTTGAAATGGTTGAAGAGTTAAAACCAGATTTAATCTTATTGGATATCATGTTGCCACAAAGGGATGGCATGGAAGTATGTCGTGAGGTCCGTAAAAAGTATGAAATCCCAATTATTATGTTGACTGCAAAGGATTCTGAGATTGATAAAGTTCTTGGTCTCGAGCTAGGTGCGGATGATTATGTGACTAAGCCTTTTAGTACAAGAGAATTGATTGCCCGTGTAAAAGCGAACTTGCGACGTCAACAGGCCATTGTGAATTCCAGCCAAGAAGAAGAGGAAACAAGGGAAATCACGATTGGGTCATTAACTATTCATCCAGATGCCTATGTAGTATCAAAGCGTGGTGAAACCATTGAATTGACTCATCGTGAATTTGAATTACTACATTATCTAGCTAAACATATTGGGCAAGTAATGACTCGTGAGCATTTACTTCAAACCGTTTGGGGTTACGATTATTACGGTGACGTCCGTACCGTTGATGTAACGGTAAGAAGATTGCGTGAAAAAATAGAGGACAATCCTAGTCACCCAGGTTGGATTGTGACAAGAAGAGGGGTAGGCTACTACCTTCGCAACCCAGAGCAGGAGTAAGTAAATGAAAAAAGTGGGTTTTTTTCGTTCCATTCATCTTAAGTTTGTACTGATTTATGTATTGCTTATATTGGTAGCCATGCAAATCATTGGCGTATACTTTGTTGATCAATTAGAGGATCGTCTAATTGATAACTTTCAAAAATCCCTAAGCGAACGTGTGAACCTTCTCGAATACAATATTGAAGAGGAAATGGTGAAAGAACGTGATGACGATTCTCCTACTTTAGAGGAAGACATACGTTCAATACTGCTGGATTTTTCAGCTGTTGATATTACTGAGGTTCGTGTGATTGACACGCGCAGGCGAATCATCGGAACCTCGGACATTGATAATCAAGGAATTGTTGGTAAAAGGACGACCGAACGTCTGATTAAACGTACGTTAGTGGTTGGATCTGAATCAAGCAGAGTATTAGTGAATCCGAAAACAAAAAACAGGATTTGGGTTCTTTCCTCACCGATTGAATCAAAAGGTGAAGTAATAGGAGCTATTTACCTCAATGCAAAGATCGAGAATGTATTTAAACAGATGAGAGAAATCAATAATATCTTCGCTTCTGGGACTGCAATTGCTCTTGGAATTACAGCCATTTTAGGGATTCTATTGGCACAGACCATCACTCGTCCTATGTCTGATATGAGACGTCAAGCACTAGCATTAGCAAAAGGCAATTTTTCTAGAAAAGTAAAGGTCTATGGTTATGATGAAATAGGTCAGTTAGCCATTACTTTCAATAATCTGACTAAGAAACTTCAAGATGCACAGGCATCTACTGAAGGAGAGAGGCGCAAGCTTTCTTCCGTTCTATCTTATATGACGGATGGAGTGATATCTACGGATCGAAGAGGTAGGGTCATACTGATTAATGAGCCAGCAGCACAGATGTTGAATGTTTCACGTGAAACGGTCCTTTCACAGCCAATCGTAAACTTGCTTGGCTTAGAGGATGAATATACGTTTGAAGATTTATTGAATGAACAGGAATCAGTGATTCTAGACTACAGCACGAAAAATGAACCATATATATTAAGGGCGAATTTTTCAGTCATCCAAAAAGAAACAGGCTTCGTTAATGGACTAATTACGGTGCTACATGATATCACCGAGCAGGAAAAAATTGATGAGGAAAGAAGAGAGTTTGTTGCCAATGTTTCACATGAGCTGCGGACACCACTAACGACGATGAGAAGTTATTTGGAAGCGTTAGTTGAAGGGGCATGGAAGGATGAAAATATTGCACCGAATTTTTTAAGCGTGACACAAAACGAAACGGAACGAATGATTCGTCTTGTTAATGACTTACTACAACTTTCCAAACTAGATAGCAAGGATTATCGACTATCAAAGGATTGGGTAAACTTTAGTGTCTTTTTTAACCATATCATTGATAGATTTGAGATGACGAAGCAACAAAACATTACGTTTAAAAGGAACATCCCTAAAGATTCTCTGTTTGTGGAGATTGATGAAGACAAAATCACACAAGTTTTATACAATATCATCTCTAATGCAATGAAATATTCACCGGAGGGTGGGCAAATTTCATTCACGGTCAATGTGATGGAGAGCATGTTGCAAATTAGCATCACAGACCAAGGTGTGGGTATTCCTAAAGATAAATTGGACAAGATCTTTGACCGTTTCTATCGAGTCGATAAGGCACGTTCCCGTAATCTAGGTGGAACTGGACTTGGACTTGCTATTGCTAAAGAAATGGTATTAGCTCATGACGGTAAAATCTGGGCAACAAGTGAAGACGGCAAAGGAACAACGATTTATTTCACTTTACCGTATGAGCAGGAACAAGAGGATGAATGGTCATGAATGTAGAAAGTATCAAATCTGTCATTCTTACTGTTTTAGTATTGCTGAGTGTTTTTTTGACATGGAATATTTGGACATACCAACCTAATCTTGATCAGATCGAGCAAACTCAATATATGGAAGTCGCAATTTCAAATAAACAGGAACTTGAAAGTGTCATCCGACCAACCCAGATTTTATACCATCATGATACGACGTATGGAACATCCAATGAAAATGAAATTGAAAAGACGATGTTAGAGATATCAAAATGGAATTTAGACACCATTAAGGATATCAGTCAATCGATACCGGACAGGGATTTCTTAAATTTTGTTCATGGTAAAGGAAACACAGAAATCAAATTTTCGGGAAAAGTTCCTTTAGGAGTTTATAAGAATATTATTCGAATCAATGAAAAGGAATTTCCAGAATTTAAGTTCGACCGGATTGTAATAAATACCATTAAGGGTCAGGATAGCCTCTACTTCGTGGCATATGATGAAAGAAAAGTATATAGAGCAAGTGTTAACATTTCCTTGCTTGAAACCTTCAACAAGGATTTCTATTCGTATGCATATCGCTACCCAAAGTATGAGTCTTATAAATTGTCAGATCGTAAAATGTTTTTCCTGCCAAAAGAAATGGTTAAACTTCCTCAGTATAAATATTATCCTATTTATTTGGATACGAAGAAATTTCGTGATGCACTGTTTAGCGATCCAAGCATTGTAAAACAGGACTATATTGCACAAGGTGAGGAATATACGGACGGTTCGAGCTTAATGAACGTGTATTACAATACCATGATGATTTACTATGTAAATCCAGCAAAACGAAAGAATATACCGCCTCAATCGGACGATTTGCTTCAGAAGAGCATTGATTTTGTAAATGATCATGCAGGTTGGGAAGACCAATATCGTTTTGCGGAATTAAGTGAAGCAGAACAAAAAACGGTATTTCGTCTTTTTCTTCAAGGACTTCCTGTCTTTAATGAAGAAGGAATGTCTGAAATAGTGCAAGTATGGAGTAAGGATGAAATCTACCAGTATACGCGTCCCTATTTCTCGCTCGATTTTCCACTTCCTTCTGAGATAAAGGAAAATGTGTTACCAACAGGTAAAGAGGCATTTGAAGAAGTCACCTCATTGAGGGATTTTGACCCTAACTTATTGGAAGACTTAGTAGTTGGCTACAAACTGAGTCGCGATCCATTAGAGCAAAAAATCATTTCTTTAGAGCCTGCATGGTATTACCGATATGGTGGTGCCTGGATTAGGGTTATCTTCCCTGAACGAGGAGGTGTACGTAGTGGATTGGAATAAAACAAAGACGATATTCATTCTAGTTTTTTTAATTCTCGATTTGTTTCTTATCTATCAGTATTTTGAAAAGAAAAATTCCAATCAGTACGAGCTTGTTGCAGAATCCTCGTTTGAAGAACGGCTGAGTGAAAATGAGATTAAGTATACAGCCTTACCTAAAGAATCAGTGAAGGAACGTTATGTAAGTTCAAAAAGTAAAAACTTCACTGAGGATGATATAAAAAAGCTCAATTATCAAGAAGCCACACTTTACGATAACCAAAAGCTTTTTGCCAAGTTGGAAAAACCATTCCCACTTTCAGAAGGGACCCATAATGAAGCTTTGGACTCCTTTGTTAAGGATACGGTATTAAGTGGCGATCAATATAAGTATTGGAATTATGATAAGGCGACAAATGCCATTATCTACTATCAAACCTATGACAATAAAATGTTTTATAATAATATGAATGGCAAACTAGTTCTATATATGAATGCGAATAGAGAAGTTACTTCCTATGAGCAGACACTCTTAGAGAATATCGAAGAGTTTAATGAGGAAGAAGAAGTACTTCCTGCCATTAAGGCCATTGAAACCCTTTTTACAAAAGGATATTTAAAGCCAAAAAGTAAAATTACTAAGGTGGAGCTTGGTTATTATACACTGGTCCAATTGACAGCTTCACATGTTTTGACCCCGACGTGGCGAATTGTCATCAATGATGAAGAAAATATGTACGTGAACGCGTTAGAAGGTCAAATTATACAGTTTGATACAGAAGATAAAATAATGGAGTGAGATAACATGTCTTTGCATTTTAGTGTTCTCGCAAGCGGGAGTACAGGAAATGCGTTTTATGTGGAAACGGAGGAGCATTCGATTTTAGTCGATGCCGGCTTAAGTGGAAAGCAAATGGATTTGTTATTTCAACAAATCAACCGAGACCCTTCCAAGCTTTCTGCTATTTTAGTAACGCATGAGCATAGTGACCATATTAAAGGGCTTGGCATTTTAGCCCGAAAATACAATTTACCTATCTATGCCAATGAAAAAACATGGGCAGCCATGGAATCAGGCATTGGACAAATATCAACAGATCAAAAATTTGTCTTTGATATGGAAACAGTTCAAAGTTTTGGAGACCTTGATATTGAATCTTTTGGAGTATCACATGATGCTGCAGAGCCGATGTTTTATGTGTTTCACCACCAAGGAAAAAAGGTAGTACAAATCACAGATACAGGGTATGTCAGTGATCGGATGAAAGGTATCATATCGAACGCAGATGCGTATATATTTGAAAGTAATCATGATGTTCAAATGTTACGTATGGGCCGTTATCCATGGAGTGTTAAACGTCGAATATTAAGCGATGTGGGCCATGTTTCCAATGAAGATGCAGCCATCGCTATGAGTGAAGTAGCTGGGGACAGGACGAAACGCATTTACTTAGCCCATCTAAGTCTTGATAATAACATGAAGGATCTTGCCCGAATGTCAGTTGCCCAAACATTGGAGGCACAAGGAATCCGAGTAGGGGAAAATTTTGATTTATTTGACACAGATCCAAAAAAACCGACTGAATTAGTTTGTGTTTAGTCAAATATGGTTAAAAAAGGAATGAGAATAATTTTCTCGTTCCTTTTTTATTTTTTAAGCAAATTTTAAGAATTGCAGAGTATTATGAAGCTGTAAAACAAACAATAATAGAGCCATTATATAGTAGGAAAGAGAGGAATGAGGAGATTGGGATATTATGATCAAGATTATGAACATGTGAGATCTAAAAAGAAGGGGCGTGGAGGAACTTTTTTTGCAGGACTGGTAGGTGCAATTATTGGTGCTTTAATAGTCGTTATCGCTCTCCCTCGTCTTGGTATCGAAACGGTTAATGAAAATGATATTCAAATTGAACAGAAAAAAGAAGGAAAAACAACAAATGGCATTCAACAGAATGTTTCTGTTAATGTAACAACTTCTGTGACACAAGCTGTTGATAAGGCAGGAGATGCAGTGGTTGGCATCACCAATATTCAGCAATCTAGCATGTGGCAACAACAGGCCGGTGAAGCTGGAACGGGTTCGGGTGTTGTATACAAAAAAGGCAATGGTAAGGCCTTTATTGTAACGAATCACCACGTTATTGATGGAGCCAATGAATTAGAAGTGACATTGTCTGATGGTACAAAACTTCCTGCCAAGTTATTAGGAAGCGATGTTTGGACCGATTTGGCTGTCGTAGAAGTCGATTCCGATAAGGTTAAAACAATTGCAGAGTTTGGAAATTCCAATAGTTTAAAACCAGGTGAACCTGTAATAGCCATTGGTAATCCATTAGGCCTACAATTTTCTGGATCTGTTACACAAGGAATAATCTCTGGTCTTGAAAGAACAATAGAAATTGATGTAAACCAAGACGGAGTGGTTGATTGGAATTCTGAAGTTATCCAAACGGATGCAGCGATTAACCCAGGAAATAGTGGAGGAGCGCTGGTAAATTTAAACGGTCAAGTGGTAGGGATAAATTCCATGAAAATTGCGCAGTCAGCAGTAGAAGGTATTGGATTATCGATTCCAATCAATTCGGCTATTCCTATTATTGAGGATCTTGAAAAGTATGGTGAAGTACGTCGTCCATACATGGGAGTTAATTTGGCTGGGGTAGAAGAAGTAAGCCAATATCACCGTCAAAACACACTAAAACTTCCTAATGATGTAACAAAAGGGGTTGCCATTACGCAAGTTGATCCAAGCTCTCCAGCTGCAAAGGCAGGATTACAGGAGTTCGATGTAATTGTTGAAATGGACGGAGAAAAAATTGAAGATGTTCCTGGTCTACGCAAGCATCTATATGTGAAAAAGAAAATTGGAGACAAATTAAATATTACATTCTATCGACAAGGGAAGTTGGAAGAAGTCACGATGACATTAAGCGGCCAAACTTTTTAAGTTGAGCGATGTGGATAAGTAAGAGAGCCTTAAATGGAGGCTCTCTTATTTTTGGTTTGTGGTATGATGAGTGTGGATATTTTGTAAAGGGAAAAAATTGTGGATAAGTAAAGTAGTTGATTTTTCTATCACATTTAGGGGAAATTAATAAAAAAAGATGGATTAAAGGAGCGGAAAAATATATGATATATTGCTGTAAAGAACATGTTGAACTAGCGCTGGATGTAGTAGTGGACGAGCATGAAGTAGCACCAGAATTAAAAGAGTTCACACAAGAAAATGAGCTGTTAATAACCTGTGAATATTGTAATAATCCTGCAATATATATGGTGGCGAACTAATATTCGCATACAATATGTGGACGGAAATTGTGTATATGTGGATAACTTCTGTGGATAACTTGTTTGTAAAGTGAGGACAAGCTGTGAATATCTCAATTATTACGGTTGGCAAATTGAAGGAGAAATATTTAAAACAAGGAATAGACGAATATTTGAAACGATTAACCTCGTATGCGAAAGTCGAAGTCATTGAACTGGCAGACGAAAAAGCACCTGAAACACTAAGCGAAATTGAAATGGAACAAATTAAAGATAAAGAGGGCGAGCGGATCTTAGCAAAAATTAGTCAAGATACCCATGTCATTGCACTCGCTATCCAAGGGAAAATGAAATCATCAGAAGAACTCGCAGATGGACTTGATAAACTCGCTACCTATGGAAAAAGTAAAGTGGCATTCGTAATTGGGGGATCATTGGGCTTAAGCGATACTGTCATGAAGCGATCTGATGAGAGCTTATCCTTTTCAAAAATGACCTTTCCTCATCAATTGATGAGACTGATTTTGGTAGAACAGATTTATCGGGCTTTTAGGATTAATCGGGGAGAACCGTACCATAAGTAAATGAGGTTTTTTATTGAGATAGTTAATTCCTATTGAATTAGCTATCTTTTTAAATTGTTGAAAGTAGAGAAACGTTAAATTTATATTTTATAATTTTGTTGCAAAAGTCATTTTAATATTAATAGTTTTTATAAAAGCAATGGTGTGTTATCATTTTGATATTAAGCACTGCCAAAAGGAGAAAAGTATGATTAATGTTGGTAATGAACTAAAAGAATATCGTATTAATATGGGTTTTACCCAAGGGGATTTAGCGGATTTAATGGAAGTTTCTAAAAGTACAATTGTTAGATGGGAGTCTAATCATAAACCATCTAACTTAGGTATTCAAAAGTTAAGAGAGCTTAAAATTATTGGTGAAGATAGATTAAGAGAAGTTTTGATACAAAAAAAGGGATCAAAAGAACTAGGATTAAGTATTCCAAATAGAAAATTGAAAATACCATCTGGGGAAAAGAGTATTTTTTATGCACCTTATGTGGTTAATGGACCAGAGGATCAAAAGACATTCCACGATTTCTTAATAGACCTACAGGAACATGAAAATCTCATGATATCAGAGGAGATTTACTTAAATAGACTTTCTCTTGTGAAATCTGTAGAAGATATAGAAACTGCACAGTCATTATTAGAAAAGAGTAGTAAAAGTGCTAAATCGTGGAATTCAAATTATGGAACCCATGGATGGCATAGATATATTGGGAGATTTCCACCTCACTTAGTTAGGGCGATTTTAAATCACTTTCAGGCAACAGAGAATGATTTAGTTTTGGATCCATTTGCTGGAAGTGGGACAACATTAGTTGAATGCAGGTTATTAGGTATTCCTGCAATTGGAATTGAAATTTCACCTTTGTCAGCTTTAATCACTAGAACTAAGGCTCAGTTTAGAGAAACATCTGATGAAATTCTAAATATAATAGCTCACCTAGAAGTTTTCTATGTTGAACGATGGACAACATTTATAAGTGATAGAGATATTAATGAGTTTTCATATGATGAAATTATAAATCGAGAAGGCAATACTGTTTTGGATTTTACTAATTATGAAAAATGGTTTTCCAAACAAGCACTCTTAGGTGTATCTATAGTAGTTGAGTTTGCTAAAACAATTGAGGGGTATTTAAAGGATGTTCTATTGGTAGCATTATCATCTAAAATGAGAAGTATTGGTAATGTAGACGTAGATGTAGTAAGAGCTGAGTATAGTAAAGTACCTCGTGAAAATGTAGATGTTCTATCATTGGTTAAGTCACAATTAATAAAGATGGCTAACTCGATAAAAAGATCATATCAGACACATGCTACAACTATTGCATCCCCAAACGAAATTAAGTTAATAGAAAACGATGTATTAAAGACTAATCTCGAAAAGGAATCTATTTCTTATATTATTACATCTCCTCCATATGGTGTAGAGTCAATTAGTTATTTAAGAACGCATTTATTATCATTTAAGACCCTAGAATCTATTTTAAATGTAGACCCCTATGAGATTGGTGAATCGGTAATAGGCTCTGAGTTTTTACCAAAGGAAGTTCCTACTGTAAAATCATTTAAATCTACAAATATTAGTGCTACATTTAATTCGTTTTTTGAAGCAATTTATGACGAAACAGAAACTAAAAAAACAAAAACTAGAACATTAATGATGATGCAATTTTTTGATGATATGTATGATCTTGCAGAAAAATTTAAACTATGGTTAAAATGTGGTGGGAAAATAGCTTTTGTAATTGGAAATAAAAAAATTGGAGATCATATAATTCCGACACATAAAATAATCGAAGAAATTTTTAAGTATCACGGATTAAAGCTTTATAATATTACTAGACATAAATTGAAGACAAATAATTCAAACTCCCAAGTTCCATGGCAAGATCGTATTATTGAGGAAGAATATATAATGTTCTTCGAAAAGGAGTTACAATAATGAGAATGAATGAAGGATATATTCACGTAGCTATGAGGGGGTTCTTTAAACGTCAAGGCTGGCAACTAATTGCAGGGCAATATCCTGGTGGAACAGATGATGAACTGGCCGTATTAAATATTGTTGATTTAGATGTTGCTAGAGATAATAGTCCAGATCCCAGAAGACATAGTAAGGGTAAATTCGTGCCAGATTTATTTGTTAGAAAAAACAATGAGATTTTAATTATAGAGGCAAAGCCTAGATTTTCAATGGAGGATAGGGAAAAACTGATAGAATTAATGAATGAAAAAAGGGAAGAATTAATTGTAGCTTTTCAAAAGTTTGTGATTGAAAGGAAGATTGAGATTCCATACACCATATCAGAAATTCAGTTTACTCCATGTTTAGCTTTTTCATCGAGCTCGAAAGTTAAGATAATAGATCCCGATTTTAAATATATATTGGTAAATCATATTGAAAATGTAGAGCTCTGGGATCTGTTCAATAATACTTTGCTAGAAGGTGACGAGTAAATTGGCAATACTAGAGAACTTAAATTTAGAAAAAATCATTAATGGTGAAGACTGGGAATTTGGAGATGTTGATACCCAATTTTTAACTCATAATATCCATAGATACTCAGGGAAATTTATTCCTCAAATAGCTTCAAAAGTAATTGAATTAATAACATCAAAAGGTGATGTAATTTTAGATTCTTATATGGGGTCTGGAACAACCTTGTTAGAGGCATCGTATTTAGAAAGATACTCTATTGGTATTGATTTAAATCCTCTAGCAGTTTTAATAGCTAAGGTTAAAAATTCACCTATATCTACAGAAAAGCTGAATAGCCTATATAATCATTTTGAAAACTTTTGTGTGAAACTTGATGCGTATTTTGAGGATAATTTATTTAATATAGATGAGGATTTCAAAAGTTTTATCCAAAATGAAGTTTTAATGCATCAAAAGATGAATGATGAGTGGTTTAATAAATGGTTTGAAAAAAGTGTACTTATAAAACTAGTTTCTATTTCTACTTCAATTGAAAAATTTGAAGATGAAGGTTTGAGAAATTTAGGTTTAATTGCATTAAGTGAAATTTTAAGAAGGTGTAGTAATGCGCATCCTTCATATCCGAATGTTATGTATGATAAGGAGTGGCATCTAAGAAAGAAATCAGACCCTATACCAGCATTTCTACAAAGTCTTAAGGAAGCAATTGATAGAGTAAAAAGATTAGATACGGAAATTTTAGAGAAATTTAAGCCGTCGATTAATCTAGGGGATAATAGGGCATTGAGTTTAGAAAACAGTTCAGTGGATGCAATAATAACGCATCCCCCTTATATTGCTGCTGTTCCTTATGCGGAGTATGGATCAATAAGTTTGAAATGGTTAGGTTATGAGCCAAAAGAATTAGATGGGAAGTTGACTGGTGGTAAAAGAACTTCAAAATATGTTGTAGATAAGTTTAAAACTGGTTATGCTCAATTTTTCGATGAATCCTATAGAGTGTTGAAAAAGGGAAAATATATGTTTGTTATGGTTGCAAATCCTACAGTCAAAGGTAATGTGATAGATTTATCGAAAATGAGTATTGAATTAGGTAATAGTTCAGGATTCAAACTAGTTGCTTCAGCTAAAAGAAATGGGAAAAACCGAAGAGCAAATAAAATGAAAGGAGAACATTTATTGTTTTTTAAAAAGGAGTAATTTAGATAGGAATGGCGTCTATTATTATAGTGATAATAAACGCCAAATTTATTTATAAATTAGATTTTTTAATGTAACCATCAGTAAATAATATTCCATCTGATACATGTCTATAGAGTTTAATATCTTTTCGATCGGATGTTGCAAGGTTATTCCAATCTTCAGTTGCCAAATTCTTAAAATGTAGAACAAGAAGGTTATCAGATGGCTTTTTATATAAATATTCATAGAGCATAGCTGTACCTGTATATGGATCCGAACGAAGATAATTCATTCCAATTTCATAAACTACGATATTATTATTATTTGAATTACTTATATTATGACCATATTCTACACTAAAGTCATTCGTACTGTAGATCTTAACTGATGGTGGTGGACTATCATAAGTAGTTCTACGTTTTAGACTTCTTGAAAAATCGGCTACTTCGTTATATTGGTCTTGTTGGAATTCCGAGTTTAATATATATTCATTAATATTTTCCATCCCATGTTCAATGTAATAGTTTAAAAACAAATCCAAATAAATTTTTAAATCATTATCCTTTTCTGGAGTTGTGATTATCTCACAATCTTCATCTACTGGCCAATTAATTGTGGTTACAGCTGAACCTGTATAATTTATAAGCTCAGATAAGGAATAAAAAAGCCTTAAATTAGCGTATCGTGGGCCAGCTGTTTCACCACCGTGTTTAGTTGCTTTATAAGGAAAAAAATAAACCGAAGGTATTGATTCTTCAGCCGCACCTGCTATTCTGGCAAATCTTTGCCCAACATTGTGCCCACTTGGTACCTCAATAGTTCTTTCTACTACTAAAATAGGTTCATCGTTATGAGCTAAAATAATATCGGCTCGATCGTATTTTAATGCTTTTGCTATTTTAGGATTTTGGGCAATTGACCCAGTAATGGGTTCAAGTGAAGAGGTAGACAACAAAGGGTTTAAATTTTTGAACCACATTCCTTCTTGAAGATCATCATAATAGATAGTTAGATTATCCAAATTAGACACCACCATAGAGTTAGAATTTTATACCTATTATAAATATACCATTAAAAAGGAAAAACTGGTAATTTACTCATTCTGAGTGTTCCTTTTTCAAAATAGGACATTTATTTGTAGTTAACTTATTTTAATAAAGAAGTCCAATCTTTAGAGAATAAATATGGAATATATAGGTTTGTGTTATTTGATTCGAATTTGTGTTTCTAAACCCATTTAAATAGTTTAAACGGAGAATATAAATAAGAACCAAAGCGTATTTAAAATAAGAAATGAATATATATTATTAATATGAATATTAACCAAAATAAGCCTTATCTCTTTGGAGATAAGGCTTATTTTATTTAAAGGAGGAATAACTGTGAAAAGTCAAATAAGTCTACTGAAGTCAGGAAAGGAAATACCAGCAAAAAGAGTAAACATTGTTTCATTAAAACTAGTAAAAGAGTCAAGCCTTCTTTACAAAGAACGAACAGTAAGGTCTCCAGAAGATGGATACAAATTATTAAAACAGTTTTTAGAAGATGCAGACCGTGAGCAATTTATTGTAGTTTCTCTGGACACAAAGAACCAACCAGTATCTATTAATATTTGTCATATTGGTAGCTTAAATGCAAGCATTGTCCATCCTAGAGAGGTTATGAAATCTGCAATACTATCAAATGCTGCTTCCATAATTGTTGGGCATAATCATCCCTCAGGAAGGGTGGAACCAAGCAAGGAAGATATTGAGGTGACTAAGAGGTTAGTAGAAGCAGGAAAAATAATAGGTATTGACGTACTAGATCACATTATTGTTGGCGATGAAACCTATACTTCTTTGAAAGAAAAAGGCTATATTTGATAGGAGTGAGAACAGTGAAAACAACAAAAAGCACGATAAAGACAGAAGTCATTTATGATGACGATAAGAATAACAAGTATCTTATTAGAAAAGAGTGGGACAAGAACAAGAAGAAAGCCCTTATCATTATGAAAAATGCAGGTCAAGCAGATGAAGTAGTGCAAGACCATACAACAATGTTTGTCATTAATAATCTCACAAGATTAGGATATGGGGTTGTAGATATTGTAAATCTATTTCCAACTATTGAAGGTAAAGAAACTAAAGAGTCTGTTACTGATAATTTAAAATGCATTCAAGAAGCTGTTGTAAGAGCAGATGATATTATTATTGCTGTTGGTAAAGGAGCAGAGAAAATCAAGAAGGCTGTAGAACGCCTAAATATGATTTTAGCCATTCTGTTAGATAAGAAAGCGAACATACTTCAAATAGAGGCGAATTTTGGTCGAAAAGGTTTTCATCCTCTTTATCCTGCTCTGAAGTATCAATGGAAGTTAGTACCGTATAGCCATACTGTTGTTACTCAATAAAAAAGGTGAGAAAGGAGCTAGGTCATGTTTGATATAAAGAGGTTTAAAAGTTTTATGGAAGAGAAATTAGATGTAGCAGTTGTATTAGATGAGGTAGGTCAGGAAGCTGTACTTCTAGATCATGACGAACTAGATGAGAGCCTGATTTTAGAGGCTGATCTGAAATTATTACCGAATCCAGTGTTGTTTCAATTATATAGTTATCAAGCAGAACATGAGTGGATAGTAGGAGTTGCAATGGAAGAAGCAACCTACAATCCACTCTTTTTAGTTTGTTTAAAGGATGGTGAACGAGTGTATAACCAATTCTTTAAGGAGTAGTGATCGAATAATGAAAGGAGGTGAATTAGAGTGTGGGAAAAGATAGTCATACCAATGTTATGATAAGTGGGATTATTGTACATTCATACTCTAACTCGATTATTATTGGCTTTTTAGTAAAATTAGATCAATTTTACTTT
>NZ_QBBX01000024.1:50593-52298 GCF_003073175.1 Peribacillus acanthi | reverse complement strand
TGATCAGGTTGATAGGTCTGAGGTGGAAGCGTGGCGACACGTGGAGCTGACAGATACTAATAGATCGAGGACTTAACCACAATCTATACTCATGTGTCGCAAAAAAATCCTTATTGTTATCTAGTTTTGAAAGAATAAAAAATTATTCTTGCATTTTAGAGAAAACATATTATAATAATATTTGTCTCTAATAATTTGTCTGGTGACGATGGCGAAGAGGTCACACCCGTTCCCATTCCGAACACGGAAGTTAAGCTCTTCAGCGCCGATGGTAGTTGGGGGTTTCCCCCTGTGAGAGTAGGACGTCGCCAGGCTTTAAATATGGAGGATTAGCTCAGCTGGGAGAGCACCTGCCTTACAAGCAGGGGGTCGGCGGTTCGATCCCGTCATCCTCCACCATTATATTTGCCGGTGTAGCTCAGTTGGTAGAGCAACTGACTTGTAATCAGTAGGTCGTGGGTTCGACTCCTATCGCCGGCACCATTTAGTACGAGCCATTAGCTCAGTCGGTAGAGACGAGCCAAACTTCTATGAATATGCTACGAGTTGCGGAATTTACTTCTTGCAAAGAGGTAAATGGAGCACATCTTTAATACTTGGTAGCGAAGATATATTATATACCGAGCCATTAGCTCAGTCGGTAGAGCATCTGACTTTTAATCAGAGGGTCGGAGGTTCGAGTCCTCCATGGCTCACCATTTAGTTTAGCGGATGTGGCGGAATTGGCAGACGCACCAGACTTAGGAACTGGCGCCTTACGGCGTGGGGGTTCAAGTCCCTTCATCCGCACCACTTGCGGAAGTAGTTCAGTGGTAGAATACAACCTTGCCAAGGTTGGGGTCGCGGGTTCGAATCCCGTCTTCCGCTCCAATCTAATTTGCCGGGGTGGCGGAACTGGCAGACGCACAGGACTTAAAATCCTGCGGTAGGTGACTACCGTACCGGTTCGATTCCGGTCCTCGGCACCACTTATATGATGCGCCCGTAGCTCAATTGGATAGAGCGTCTGACTACGGATCAGAAGGTTATGGGTTCGACTCCTTTCGGGCGCGCCATATTATATACGGGGAGTAGCTCAGCTTGGTAGAGCACTTGGTTTGGGACCAAGGGGTCGCAGGTTCGAATCCTGTCTTCCCGACCATTTTAAATTCCCATTCATACAAATTTGGGGCCTTAGCTCAGCTGGGAGAGCGCCTGCCTTGCACGCAGGAGGTCAGCGGTTCGATCCCGCTAGGCTCCACCAATTATCCTTAATAACTTTATTTTTTGGCGGTGTAGCTCAGCTGGCTAGAGCGTACGGTTCATACCCGTGAGGTCGTGGGTTCGACTCCCTCCGCCGCTACCAAAAAAATGAAGGACCTTTAGCTCAGCTGGTTAGAGCAGACGGCTCATAACCGTCCGGTCGTAGGTTCGAGTCCTACAAGGTCCACCACTATTTATTATATACGGAGGAATACCCAAGTCCGGCTGAAGGGATCGGTCTTGAAAACCGACAGGGGTGTTAAAGCCCGCGGGGGTTCGAATCCCTCTTCCTCCGCCATATTTATTTTAATATAAACATGGCTTAATATTGTATCATTTTTACTATCGCGGGGTGGAGCAACGAGCGAAGCTTCTGTGAAAATTCTTCGAGTTGTAACAATTGATTTGCTTCATGAGTATGCTTGTAGAGATTGTTACAGTCTAAGGTAAATTTAGCGCATAA
>NZ_QBBX01000024.1:17962-50540 GCF_003073175.1 Peribacillus acanthi | reverse complement strand
GTCCCGTGGTGTAGCGGTTAACATGCCTGCCTGTCACGCAGGAGATCGCGGGTTCGATTCCCGTCGGGACCGCCATTTGTATTTGGCTCGGTAGCTCAGTCGGTAGAGCAAAGGACTGAAAATCCTTGTGTCGGCGGTTCGATTCCGTCCCGAGCCACCATTTAAATTAAAATTTTGGCGATTGTGGCGAAGTGGTTAACGCATCGGATTGTGGTTCCGACATTCGAGGGTTCGATTCCCTTCAGTCGCCCCATTGATTCGCGGGTGTAGTTTAATGGTAAAACCTCAGCCTTCCAAGCTGATGTCGTGGGTTCGATTCCCATCACCCGCTCCAATTAATTAATAATGAGCCTTGAATGGGCCTATAGCTCAGCTGGTTAGAGCGCACGCCTGATAAGCGTGAGGTCGATGGTTCGAGTCCATTTAGGCCCACCATTCCGCAGTAGCTCAGTGGTAGAGCACTCGGCTGTTAACCGAGCGGTCGTAGGTTCGAATCCTACCTGCGGAGCCATTTTATTTGTATATGGGGAAGTACTCAAGAGGCTGAAGAGGCGCCCCTGCTAAGGGTGTAGGTCGGGTAACCGGCGCGAGGGTTCAAATCCCTCCTTCTCCGCCATATTGGCCCGTTGGTCAAGCGGTTAAGACACCGCCCTTTCACGGCGGTAACACGGGTTCGAATCCCGTACGGGTCATAAAAACCACTATCTAAGGATAGTGGTTTTTTTCTATGCTTCTTTCTAATTAGACATAATCCGCTATAAATCTTCTCTTTTCACATTTCTTCTATTCTAGACTAATCTTCACCATTTAAATGGATAATCCACAAAAGTCTACATATTTTAGCAAAGATTGATAAACTTCACGATTTTATAAAAAAAATCCCCTTGATGAAATAATCGATCAAAACCTCTTAAATTATAATACTACAAAATATACTGATATAATTTTTCCCTCCTCCATTTCATCCAACAAAAGTCTTAAAATATGAAAATTTTAAAAATTTAAAGGAATTAAACTTTTTAAAGAGAAATGAATTAGTATCCTAAATTAAATGGTAAGTGGATAGATATATATTAAGTAATATTTTTGATACTGATATTAAGGTGTTCTAATACCGTAATCCAGGAGTGGCAATTATGATTCATATTTCCCCAACAGATTTTGAGATTCATCTTTTTCATGAAGGAAATTTGCAGAAAGCTCACGATGTATTTGGTAGCCATGTAGCACAAAAGGAAGGAAATTATTATACAACTTTTACCGTATGGGCACCCCAGGCAATGCGCGTCAACTTAGTAGGGAGTTTCAATGGGTGGAATGGTGAAGGTTATGAGTTACATAAAGTAAATCATGAAGGTATTTGGAGAATATCGATTCCTCTTAATCTTGAAGGGACTCTATATAAATACGAAATAGAGTCAAAGAGCGGAGAAATATTACTTAAATCGGATCCGTATGCATTTTATTCTGAGTTGCGACCAAGCACTGCTTCAATTGTTTATAATTTAAAAGGATATTCCTGGGAAGATGCAAGCTGGATGAAAAAACGGAAAATATTACACTCACCCAGAGAACCAATTTTCATTTATGAACTGCATTTTGGTACATGGAAGAGAAAAGAAGATGGAAGTTACTTCTCTTATAGGGAAATGGCACAATTTTTAATTCCATATGTAAAAGAACACGGTTTTACACACATCGAAATATTACCTTTAGTGGAACATCCTTTTGACCGTTCTTGGGGCTATCAGGGTGTTTCCTATTTTTCACCGACTAGCCGGTTTGGCTCACCTCATGACCTCATGTATTTTATTGATCAGTGCCATCAAAATCAAATTGGCGTTATTCTAGATTGGGTTCCAGGACATTTTTGCAAGGATGAACATGGATTGTATATGTTTGATGGAAGTCCAACGTATGATTACCTTTATCCTAAAGATCGCGAAAATGTGGTTTGGGGTACTGCCAATTTTGATTTAGCGAAAAATGAAGTACATAGTTTTTTAATTTCTAATGCTTTCTTTTGGATGAACCATTATCACATCGACGGATTTCGAATGGATGCAGTAGCGAATATGCTGTACTGGAATGGAAATGAAAAAAGAGAAAACCCACATGCTGCAACATTCATAAAAAAACTGAATGAAACTTTGAAACAAAAAGACACTTCCATACTTCTCTTTGCAGAAGATTCCACGGATTGGCCAGGTGTTACCCTTCCCACCGAGCAGGGAGGATTGGGTTTTAGTTTTAAATGGAATATGGGCTGGATGAACGACATACTAGAGTACATGGAAACGGAGCCTGATATGCGGAAAGAGCTTCATCATAAAGTGACGTTTTCTTTGATGTATGCTTTTACTGAACGGTATATATTACCTTTTTCACATGACGAAGTCGTGCATGGAAAAAAATCATTGTTAAATAAAATGCCTGGCAGCTACGAGGAAAAATTTGCCCAACTCCGGTTGCTTTATGGATTTATGATAGGGCATCCCGGTAAGAAGTTGTTGTTTATGGGTGGAGAATTCGGGCAATTTTCTGAATGGAAAGACCTTGAAGAACTTGATTGGAAGTTATTTGACTATGACATGCATAAAAAAATGAATGCATATGTTAAAAGACTTATCGATTTTTATAGAAAATCCAAGCCATTGAATGAGTTAGATTTTCTTCCGGAAAGTTTTCAATGGATTGATGTTAATAATTATCAACAGTCCATTTTTTCTTTTATTCGGAAGGGAAGGAAAGAAGAAGACCAACTGGTATTTATATGCAATTTTAAAAATATTGCCTATGAAGATTACAAAGTCGGTGTTCCATTAGAAGGAGAGTATAAGGAGGTATGGAACAGCGACCATATGAGCTTTGGAGGTTTAGGGCACATAAATAGTAAGCCATTAATTGCAAATCTAGGAATCTTTCATGGCCAGCCATACCATATTTCTATGAGAGTACCTCCATTTGGAGTGAGTATATTAAAACCTGTTAAAAAAAGAAGGGAGAGAAGGACGAATGGTGAAAAAAAAGTGCGTGGCCATGCTTCTAGCAGGGGGAAAAGGAAGTAGGTTAAATTCTTTGACGAAAACTATTGCGAAACCGGCCATCCCTTATGGTGGTAAGTACCGAATAATTGATTTTACATTAAGTAATTGTACAAATTCAGATATTGATACTGTTGGTGTGTTGACCCAATATCAGCCACTTGTCCTGAACTCTTATATTGGAATAGGAAGTGCTTGGGACCTTGATCGGAAAAATGGTGGAGTCACAGTCTTACCACCTTATGCAGAAACTTCTGAAGTGAAATGGTATACAGGTACTGCTAGTGCTATCTATCAAAATATGAATTATATAGAGCAATACGATCCTGAATACGTGTTAATTTTATCAGGAGATCACATTTATAAGATGGATTATTCTATAATGCTTGACTATCATGAGCGAAAAGGTGCAGATGCGACCATTTCCGTTATAGAGGTACCGTGGGATGAAGCAAGTCGTTTTGGCATTATGAACACGAACCAAGACATGGAAATTATTGAATTTGAAGAAAAACCAGATGCACCTAAAAATAATCTAGCTTCGATGGGGATATACATTTTTAATTGGAAAACTTTGAAAGAAAGTCTAGAAAAGGATGCAATAGAACCTACATCAACAAGGGATTTTGGAAAAGATATTATCCCTTCGTTATTAAAGGATAAAAAGAAGGTTATTGCCTTTCCATTCCAAGGATATTGGAAAGACGTTGGGACAGTAAAAAGTCTATGGGAAGCAAATATGGATTTACTTGATGATGATTGCGAATTAAATTTGTTTGATCACAATTGGAAGATATACTCGGTAAATCCAAATCAGCCACCACAATTTATCGCGCCTGGAGCTAAGGTTTCTGGTTCTCTTATCAATGAAGGGTGCTTTATTGAAGGGACAGTAACACAGTCGGTGTTGTTTCAAGGGGTTAGTCTAGGAAAGAATTCAGCTGTAAGCAAGACCGTTGTGATGCCTGATGCAATCATAGAAGAGGATGTTTGGATTGAAAATGCCATTGTTCCACCTAATTGTAGAATTCCAAGAGGGACTGTAATTCGTCCAAAAGGAAAAGAAGTCGTTCTAGTATGTGAAGAAATGTACGATTTAGCAACTAATAGTTAAACACGAAAATAGTAGCTGGGATGCAAATTTGCAGTAATTCATCTTTTAGTATTCCTGCAGCTACTGCCTTAATTTATTGTCATTTTTCATAACCTATAAAGAGTAGAACAGTGGATCGGGAAAGGATGAGTTCATGAGTACTAAATTATTGGGTGTTATAGATGCAACGACATTTCATAAATCATTAAAAGACTTGATTGGCCATCGAACATTAGCTGCGCTCCCTTTTGGTGGAAGGTATAGACTCATTGATTTTGTCCTATCCAATATGGTCAATACCGGGATTACAAGTGTGGGTGTTTTTTCTAAGTACAATTATCGCTCGCTAATGGATCATCTCGGATCAGGTAAGAATTGGGATTTGAATCGAAAAAAGGATGGGTTGTTCTTTTTTCCAGCACCGATTTTTGATGTTCCCGTTGAACAGATTGGTGCTTTTCACCATTTTGGCTATCACATGAATTATTTCAAACGTAGTATGCAAGAGCATGTAGTGGTAGCGAATTGCTACTCAGTATTTAATATGGATTTTAATGATGTGTTAGAGCGTCATATCCAAAATGGTTGTGATATTACAGAACTGACAAAGGATGGCACTTCATTAGAAATCTATTTATTAAAAAGGGAATTATTAATTGAGCTGATCGAAACGAAAGACGAAACAGGCTATACATGCATTAAGGACGTAATTGAGGATGATAACCATAATTTTATCTCATGCTCCTATCAGTATCATGACTTCTTCGTTAAAATTGATTCAGTTGAGTCGTTTTATCAAACTAGTATGGATCTTCTTCAACCAGACGTATGGAGACAGCTCTTTAGAAAAAAACAACCTATTTTTACAAAGGTAAAAGATGAGCCCCCTACACACTACGGAAAAGATGCAATCATAAAAAATTCTTTAATTGCAAATGGCTGTATTATCGAAGGGCATGTGGAAAACAGCATTATTTCTAGAGGGGTAAAAATAAGCAAAGGTTCAATTATTAAAAATTGTATTGTTATGCAGAAGACCCATATTGGGGAAAACTGTTATTTGGACTCTGTGATCATGGATAAAGATGTAAAAATTGAAGATTCTGTAGAAATCATTCCAATTAGACCAGGACGTCCGACAGTCATTAAGAAGGGTGTTATACAAGGAGCGTTGATGAACACGTGAATGTATTATTTGTAGTTTCAGAGTGTGTTCCCTTTGAAAAATCAGGGGGATTGGCAGATGTTGCAGGCTCCTTACCGAAAGAATTAAAAAAGCAAGGTACGGACATAAGAGTTATTCTTCCAAAGTATGGGTCTATCCCACAACACTTAAAGAATGGAATGAAAAAGATTGCAGAAATCACCGTCCCAGTTGGTTGGAGAAATCAATACTGCGGTATAGAGGAACTGGAACACGAAGGTATCGTTTACTATTTTATTGATAATGAACATTACTTTAAACGAGAAAATATGTACGGCCATTTCGATGACGGAGAAAGATTTTCTTATTTTTGCCGGGCAGTATTAGAGGGTATTGGAGCTATTGGGTTTACCCCACATATTCTCCATTGCCATGATTGGCATACAGGGATGATTCCTTTTCTTTATAAAATTGAGTACCAGCGCCGGCCAGGCTACGCTAATATCAAGACAGTCTTTACAATTCATAACTTATTGTTTCAAGGGGTATTCCCTAAATCGATCTTGGATGATTTGTTAGGGATAAGTGAAAGATATTTCAATCCAGATCATCTAGAATTCCATGGTAATGTGAATTTTATGAAAGCAGCTCTAGTGTCTGCTGATTTAATTACGACTGTCAGTCCCACTTATATGGAGGAAATTCAAACTTCATATTATGGGGAAGGTCTTGAAGGGCTTTTAAGATTCCGTAAGCGATCTTTGATGGGAATTTTAAATGGAATTGACGATGATTATTACAACCCAGAAAAAGATCCTTTATTAGTTCAACCATACAGTGTGAAATCACGAAAAAGAAAAGAAAAAAATAAACTCTATATTCAAAAGTACTTTGCTATAGAGGAACGCAATGACGTACCGTTAATAGTGGTTATTTCACGTCTGACGAAACAAAAAGGTTTTGAACTAGTAAAGGCTGTTTTCCATGAGATGATGCAAGAAGACATTCAAATGATTGTTCTAGGAACTGGTGATTATGAGTTTGAGCAATTCTTTAGGGAAATGGAAGGAAGTTATCCTCATAAAATGAAAAGTTTTATAGGCTTCAACGAAGAATTAGCCCACAGAATTTATGCTGGGGGTGATTTGTTCCTAATGCCTTCCCAATTTGAGCCATGTGGGCTAGGACAGTTGATTGCCATGAGATATGGAACCATTCCAATTGTACGTGAAACTGGAGGCTTAAACGATACAGTACATTCGTATAATGAGCATACTGGGGAAGGCAATGGGTTTTCTTTTTCTTCTTTTAATGCTCATGACATGCTTTATACTATTCGACGTGCCATTCACTTTTTCCATGACAAATCAAGCTGGGATGGCATTGTGAAAGAAGCTATGAACAGAGACAACAGTTGGGCGCAGTCGGCTTTTAAATATAATTCGCTGTATGCTGAGTTAGCAAGCAGGAGTGGTAGTCATGTTCTCTAATAAGGATGAATTTAAAACGGCGTTTTTAAAGAAACTTGAAGTGACATATGGGAAGCCTTTTGAAGAAACGAGCAAGCAAGATCAATATCAAGTGTTAGGACAAATGATTAGGGAGCATATTAGTGCTAATTGGATTGCCACAAACGAAAAATATCGTGCAGCAAAATCCAAAACGGTTTATTACCTTTCAATTGAATTCTTGCTCGGAAGACTGCTTGGTAATAACCTATTGAATCTAGGTTTCACTGATGTGGTAAAGGAAGGATTAAAGGAGTTATCCATCCATTTAGAAGAAATTGAAGAAGCGGAGTCCGATGCTGGTCTGGGTAATGGTGGCTTGGGAAGATTGGCAGCATGCTTTCTTGATTCTCTAGCTTCCATGGACCTACCTGGTCACGGATGTGGTATCCGTTATAAGCATGGTTTGTTTGAACAGAAATTTGTGGATGGCTTTCAAGTAGAACTTCCTGAACAATGGTTAAGACATGGAAATGTATGGGAAGTTCGAAAGGCAGATTTAGCAGTTGAAATCCCTTTTTGGGGGAAAGTTCGTTCATATTCTGAGGAAGGAAGACTTTGTTTTGAGCATGTTGATGCTGAAACAATTTTAGCTGTTCCATACGATATGCCTATCGTCGGGTTTCAAAACCAGACAGTGAATACTCTAAGGTTATGGAGTGCGGAACCTTCTCCCTATCCATACCAGAGGGACATCATGCAATATAAGAGAGAAACCGAAGCTGTGTCAGAATTTTTATATCCCGATGATACACACGATGAGGGGAAAATTCTTCGATTGAAACAGCAATATTTTTTGGTAGCATCAAGTATCCGATCCATTTTGCGTTCATACAAGAAGAAAAATCATAGCCTGCGGGGATTGCAAGATAAGGTTGCCATACACATTAACGATACACACCCTGTTTTAGCCATCCCAGAATTAATGAGGATTCTATTAGACGAAGAAAAAATGACTTGGGAAGAAGCATGGGAAATCACAACAAAAACCATCTCCTACACGAACCATACAACATTATCTGAAGCTTTAGAAAAATGGCCAATTCGCATTTTTCAACCTTTACTGCCACGTATTTATATGATTGTAGAAGAAATTAATGAACGTTTTTGCAGGAGTCTTTGGGATAAATATCCTGGAGAGTGGCAACGGATTGAAGAGATGGCTATTATAGCTCATAACCAAATCCGAATGGCTCATTTAGCCATTGTAGGTAGCCATAGTGTGAATGGTGTAGCGAACCTTCATACAGAAATACTCAAAAATCGCGAAATGAATTTATTTTATAACCATGAACCAGAGAAATTCAATAATAAAACCAACGGCATCACCCATAGAAGGTGGTTGCTTAAAGCAAATCCACAATTGACCAAACTCATAAGTGAAGGAATTGGTGAAGACTGGATTAGAGAACCGGCGAAACTGGTGCAGCTTTTTGACTATAAGGACGATTCAAGCTTTCTTCAAGAGCTGAAAAATACTAAACAAATCAAAAAAATTCAGCTATCAACCAGAATCTATCAACAGACTGGTGTAAAAGTTGATTTGCATTCCATTTTTGATGTACAAGTAAAGAGATTACATGCGTATAAGCGCCAACTCTTAAATGTACTTCATATCCTATATTTATACAATCGTATAAAAGAAGATAAGAACTTTAAGCCTTTTCCAAAAACCTTTATATTTGGAGCAAAAGCTTCACCAGGTTATTATTATGCTAAGAAAATTATTAAACTGATTAATACTGTGGCGGAAAAGGTTAACAATGATAAGGATTCATCTGAATTTATTAAAGTGATATTCTTAGAGAATTATAGAGTTTCACTTGCTGAAGAAATCTTTCCAGGTGCGGACGTTAGCGAACAAATATCTACAGCTAGCAAGGAAGCTTCGGGAACTGGGAATATGAAATTTATGATGAATGGTGCGATAACGATAGGAACGTTGGACGGAGCCAATGTTGAAATTGCGGATAGAGTCGGTCAGGAAAACATTTACCTTTTTGGATTATATGCAGATCAGGTATTGGACTATCAACAAAATGGTGGATACCATTCACGTGAATACTATCACTACGACAAACGTATTAAACAAGTAGTCGATGGATTGGTTAATGGTCTCCTACATGATTCGTATAGTCATTTTGAGACGATTTATGATTCGCTTCTTGCAGAAAATGATCAATATTTTGTGTTAAAGGATTTTGCATCTTATGCCAATGCCCATCATAAATTAGGTGAGGACTTTGTCAATACTCGTGAGTGGTCCCAAAAAAGCTTAGTTAATATCGCCATGTCCGGTCATTTCTCAAGTGATCGAACGATAGGAGAATACGCTAACGATATTTGGGGTATCGAGCCTGCATCAGTTTATGTGAAATAACTACAAAAAAACCGGCGCCTGTTTGAGAAGGTGCCGGTTTTTTTATAGTGATTATTCAGTATATCCATCCGTACGCTTATATGGGATATCTCCAATTGGGGATTCCATATCTTCTCGTTCTAATATTTCTTCATATTTTTCATGTGTTTTATTAGGATAAATACTTCGGTTTTTACCTGACATGTCGTTACCTACAAAGGTTTCGATTTCCTCTGTAAAGCCCTCGTTATCATCTGCATCACGGTACAAGCTGCTATAATCCTTTCGATCACCGGTGTAATCAGAAGGAGTTTCTGATGTACCGTATCTTGCAACTTCTTGAAAACTGTCTTCGTGGTCAATGATATAAGGATTTTTTCTTCGATCAAAAGAATCTCGATGAGGAGCTTCGAGTATTTCTTCTTCACCTGGTCGATCTGATGCTGTCGTTTGATCTGGAGTATGCTCCACGCAGTATAAAGAATAGGGGACAATCTCGAGTCTTTCAAATGGGATGTCTTTTCCGCATTCTTTACATTTACCATAGCTTCCTTTTTCCATTGCCAAAAGTGCTTGTTCAATCTTAGACAACTCTGACTCTGCATGGACCCCTAAGGCCATGTCCTTTTCTCGTTCGTATAATTCAGAACCTAAGTCTGCTGGATGATTATCATAAGAAGAAAGTTCTCCAACGTTGTCTTTCTCGCCTTCTTCCATGGTTTCATGTTTTGTGTTTTCAATCGTATGTTCTAATGATGCTTTTTGTGATAGCAACTCATCTTTTAAGGATTTTAGCTGTTGATTAGATATCATTTGGTCTGCACTCCTTCTATACATGTCTTTGATTAGTATGGTCAATCTTCTCACATAACATGTTGAAAATGTATATTCGATACTTACCCTTTTTATTTGAACCAAAACAAGAAGGGGAATATTGGAATTAAAAAAGCTCCCGAAATTGGGAGCTTCATTCATCGTTATTTAACAAAATAGCTAATAAAAAGACCAATGGATAATAAGAATCCAAAAATCGTATTCGTTTGGGCTGTTGCAATCATAGCAGGCATCATTGTGATTGGTACAGTTTTTCCGACAAACCCTTTAGTAGCTTTTATGGCTTTTGGAGCACTTAGAAGTACAAGTAACAGCCAGAATGAGACTTGGTTTGTGAAAACCATCGCAAAGATCCACACATAGGAAATAATAAACATGGCAGCAAGTAGATAAATGGCATTTTTTCTGCCAAGTAAGATTGCCAATGTTTTTCGTCCATTTTCCTTGTCGCCATCCAGGTCACGAATGTTGTTAGCAAGTAAGATTGCACCGACTAAAAAGCCTGAAGGAATGGAAACAAATACAGACATAGGTGTGACACTACCAGCTTGGATGTAAAATGAAATGAGAATGATTAACACACCCATAAACAATCCTGCGAAAATTTCACCGAATGGAGTGTAAGCGATTGGAACAGGTCCACCTGTATAAAGATAGCCGACTAACATACAAACTATGCCAACAGCACATAACCACCAGCTACTTTCCATACATATATACACACCTAGGAGTGCAGCTAGTCCATATAAAAAGAATGCTAATGCTATGACTGTTTTTGGTTTAATGCCTTCCCTAACTATGGCTCCACCAATTCCTACAGATTCTTCGTTATCTAGCCCTCTTTTATAATCGTAATATTCATTGAACATATTTGTTGCTGCTTGAATGAGCAAACTTGCAAGCAGCATAGCAAGAAATAAGGTGATATTGATATCGAATTTATGCATGGCAAGTGCAGTGCCAATGAGTACCGGTACAAAACCCGCAGTCAAAGTATGTGGTCTAGTTAAATGCCACCAGACTTTCCAGTTCTTTTTACTAGGTGCCACAGGAGAAGGTGTAGACTGAATTTGTGTTTGCATTTTGTCTCTCCCTTTTTAGTCTATAGTTTAATTTGTTAATTTGTGAACAAAGTATAACAATTTAAGTGTAGAAAAGTGAGTCAAGAGTGTCAACGACTTTTTACATGCATCTATTGAATTTATTTCCATGTTGTTCTTGTTAAGTCTCCAAGGATTTGGAATGAGTGTATCTGGATAGAGGGTATCGATTTTTATAATAATAAGGAAAATACTAGTCCAAATCGCGGTGGAATAAGGCTTGAATTGTTGACACAACTGGATTATGAGGTGTATCTTTAAATAGGTTTAATAGCGGAAATTATAAGGATTTGGGGGGATAAAATTGACTACTTTGCATGGAACAGAACTCCTTAACGGACTGCAAACCGCAGTAAATAAAGCCAAAGAAAGCAATCATTTGGTTTTGTTTAGCTATGTAAAAAAAATGCAACCGTTAAGCCCCCTTTCTTTTTATATAAGTGGAAGAGAGCAATTTGTAGGAGAACGATTCTATTGGCGAGAACCTAATGGAGAGGTAGAGATTGTAGGGTTGGGAAGATTGGAAAAACTCTCATCTTCTAACAGTCAGCAACGATATGAACAAATCAATCAACAATGGCAAGAAATCGTAAGAGGAGCGGTCATCATCTCTGAAGATACAAAGCAAGCTACTGGTCCTCTTTTATTCGGTGGCTTTTCTTTTGATGAAAAAGTGAAGGAACATATTCTTTGGGATCAATTCGGTGATTCATTATTTTATATACCGAAAAGAATGCTAACCACACTGAATAATGAAACATACCTTACTCTTAACATCCTATGTGAGCCAGGTGATGACACAAATCAGTTGATGTCTTATGTATACGAGACTGTTGAAGAGAATTTGTCTAAAGACTCCAATATATTTAATTTAGCATGCTGTAGAATGGAAGAGATAGCTACTGATATTTGGTTAGAAAAAGTAGGAGAGGCGATACAAGAAATTAAAGAAGGTAAGATGGACAAGGTAGTATTAGCTCGTGAAGCTAGACTGACTTTTGAGGATAAAGTTTCTTCAGAAGTAACTCTTCGAAATTTAATTACTGACTATCCTACTAGTTTTATTTTCTCATTAGAATCAGGCAGTGATTGCTTTATTGGAGCTTCTCCTGAAAGGTTGATTAAAAAGCAAGGATCTATACTTCTTTCGACCTGCTTAGCAGGATCAATTGGCAGGGGAAATTCGGAAGAGGATGATGACAAGCTTGGAAAAGAGTTGCTTTCAGATCCTAAAAATCGGATGGAGCATCAGTTTGTAGTTGAGACGATTGAAAATGCTCTACAGGAACATTGTTCAGAAGTTCTCGTCCCAGAAATGCCCGTGCTTATGAAAGTAAAACATATTCAACATTTGTATACGCCAGTGGTTGCAAAATGTGAAGCAGACTTGTCTATTTTTAAATTGGTGAAAAGTCTTCATCCTACACCTGCTCTAGGTGGTCTTCCAAAAGAAAAGGCTGTAGAGTGGATTAGGAACCATGAGCCTTTAGAACGAGGATTTTATGCAGCTCCGATTGGTTGGACAGATGCCTATAGTAATGGAGAATTTGCAGTAGCCATTCGTTCCGGACTCATTCAAGGACAGGAAGTATCTTTATTTGCAGGTTGTGGCATTGTAGAAGACTCAGATCCCAATTTAGAATTTAATGAAACATCCATAAAATTCAAACCGATGTTACATGCATTAGGAGGGACGTCTCATGGATTATCGTGAAGCCTTAACGGCCTATGCATCAGCTTTTATAGATGAATTGACAAAAGTGAACGTGAAACATGCGGTCGTGAGCCCTGGTTCACGTTCCACCCCTTTAGCTTTGTTATTAGCCAAGCACACCGGGATAAAAGTACACATAAATGTGGATGAGCGGTCAGCAGGATTTTTCGCTCTAGGTTTAGCAAAGGCATTAAAAGAACCAGTTGCCTTGTTATGCACGTCTGGAACAGCTGCTGCCAATTATTATCCAGCTGTTATTGAAGCGTCTTATTCAAGAGTCCCACTTATCGTACTAACTGCAGATCGACCTCATGAACTTAGAGAAGTTGGAGCCCCACAAGCCATTGATCAAATCCATTTATACGGTAAGCATGTGAAATGGTTTGCCGAAATGGCTATTCCTGAAAAAAATGAAGAGGTAGTTCGTTATGCTCGTACTGTTGGTGCTCGAGCGGTTGCTACTGCTAAGCAAACACCTGCTGGTCCTGTTCATTTGAATTTTCCTTTAAGAGAGCCATTGGTTCCCTATATGGAAGATCCTGAGTTGTTCAAATATGGAACTCGGTGGAATGATAGGGTGGTAGCTGTAAGCAACGGAAAAAAACAGCTTGAAGAAATGCAATATAATCAAATAGCACTATTATTACAAAATAAGCAAAAGGGTTTGATTGTATGCGGTTACATAGATGAAGATTTTACAGATGAAATTTGTGCCCTTTCAAACAAATTAGGATATCCCATTCTAGCGGACCCTCTATCTCAGCTGAGAAGTGGGAGTCATGATAAAACAAACATTTTAGATACGTATGACACTTTCCTTCGCTTTTCAAATATTACTGAAGACTTGAAACCAGATGTTATCGTTAGATTTGGGGCAATGCCAATTTCGAAATCCTTAACCCAATTCCTGAAGAAACAGTCGAATGCTCAGCATATTGTGGTGGATGGTGGCTCAGGATGGAGAGAACCAACTGGTGTTGCAACAGAAGTCATTTATTGTGATGAAGCTCTTTTCTGTAAAGGAGTTTTAGAAAAAATTGAACGATTCAATGAACATGAATGGCTTCATAAATGGATCGACATTAACGGAATGACCAAATCGGGGCTTAATTTTATTCGTGATGATGATTCCTTTAATGAGGGAAAACTCGTTTCAGTTATGCAGGATTTCATGCCAGAAGACTCAACCTTATTCGTTGGAAATAGCATGCCCATCCGTGACGTCGATACATTTTTTCATAACCAAGAAAAAATGATTAATATATATGCCAACCGGGGTGCTAATGGTATTGATGGCCTTGTTTCGACTGCACTTGGAATTAGCTCAGTAAAAAAGGATGCTGTTTTACTATTAGGTGATTTAAGTTTTTTCCACGATATGAACGGTTTGCTTTCTGCCAAAATGAATGGACAGGACCTTATCATAGTGATTGTCAATAATGACGGTGGAGGAATTTTCTCTTTTCTTCCTCAATCTAGTGAGAAAGAATATTTTGAACAACTATTTGGGACTCCGCATGGTCTAGATTTCTCCCATGCTATTGAAATGTATGGAGGGAAATATCATAAAGCTCGTTCATGGAAGGATTTCGGTACACAATTTAAACAATGCTTCCACCAAAAAGGCTTACAGGTTATAGAAGTCAATACTGACCGAGAAGAAAATGTCATAAAGCATCGAGAATTGTGGGATATTGTTGCCCGGGAAATTAATTTGGCAAGAGGAAATGGTGAAAATGAAAATCCTTAGTAATCATGTCGAATATAATTTAGAGGTAAATGGATCTGGACCTAGTGTACTCATGCTCCACGGCTTTACTGGAGATCTTCATACATGGGATCATCTAGTTCAAGTTTTGAGTAAAGATTATCAAACCATTACCATAGATAACATTGGACATGGCTTGACTTCATCTCCAAATCATCCAAGTAGGTACGAGATGGAGGAAGTCTGTGGAGACATCGTAAACATATTGAATCATTTGTCAATAGAAAAAGTGCATATTGTCGGTTACTCAATGGGTGGGAGGTTAGCCCTTTCATTTGTAAACTTCTATCCTGATTACGTTTCTTCTCTGATTCTTGAGAGTTCCTCTCCAGGGTTAAGGACAAAAGAGGAACGGCTGAATAGAAGGATTGCGGATGAGGGGTTGGCAACACGTTTAGAAGAAAGTGGATTGGAAGCCTTTATTAATTTTTGGGAGAACATCCCAATGTTTCAAACGATGCAGTCATTGCCTCAAGAAACAAAAAAAGAAATTAGAAGACAAAGATTAAACAACTCTAGTATCGGCCTGTCAAATAGTTTAAGAGGAATGGGGACAGGAGCGCAGCCATCGTGGTGGGACTATTTATCTCACCTTACTATTCCGGTATTATTATTGACGGGTGAACTCGATGAAAAGTTTGTCCGTATTGCTGAATCGATGTGTTCACATATTAAAAATGTAGAATGGTTCAATTTTTTAGGAGCAGGACATGCAATTCATGTGGAACAACCTGAAAAGTTTGGTAAAATAGTAAGTGAGTTTTTGTCGAAATTAGAAGGAGGTAAAAATTATGAATTTTGAATGGGTATCAGAACGTACGTATGAAGATATCTTGTATGAAACATACAATGGCATTGCCAAAATTACAATCAATCGTCCAGAGGTACATAATGCATTCCGACCTAAAACAGTAATGGAATTGATTGATGCGTTTGCATACGCACGCGATGATGCGAATGTCGGTGTCATCATTTTGGCAGGGGCAGGAGGAAGAGCGTTCTGTTCTGGTGGAGATCAGTCAGTACGTGGTCACGGTGGTTACGTTGGTGAAGACCAAATTCCACGTCTAAACGTATTGGACCTTCAACGTCTAATCCGCGTCATTCCAAAGCCAGTTATTGCAATGGTGGCAGGTTATGCAATTGGTGGAGGACATGTTCTTCACATCGTATGTGACTTAACCATTGCAGCTGACAATGCGGTATTTGGACAAACAGGACCTAAAGTGGGTAGCTTTGACGCTGGATACGGCTCTGGTTACTTAGCGCGTATCGTAGGTCATAAAAAGGCACGTGAAATTTGGTTCCTTTGCCGTCAGTATAATGCGCAGGAAGCTCTTGATATGGGATTAGTTAATACTGTCGTCCCATTAGAGCAACTTGAAGCAGAGACAGTAAAATGGTGTGAAGAAATTCTTGAAAAGAGTCCAACAGCTATTCGTTTCTTGAAAGCAGCATTCAATGCAGACACTGATGGCCTTGCAGGAATTCAACAGTTTGCAGGAGACGCAACGCTTCTTTATTACACAACAGATGAAGCAAAAGAAGGTAGAGATGCGTTTAAAGAAAAACGCAAGCCAGATTTTGGGCAATTCCCAAGATTCCCTTGATGATATGATTGGTATTTTTGCAGCTTGACGAGTTTCCTTGTCAGGCTGTTTTGCTATTCTTATGACTATAAAAACTACTAGAATTGCTCAATATTTTGATTAAAGGATGAATTATCTTGCACTATACAGAAACTATGCCCAATTGGTTGAAGAAAAGGGCTGATCTTTCTCCACATAGAATTGCACTATCATTTGAAAAAGAAGAAATTAGTTTTAAACAATTATTCGAAGGTTCCCAACGAGTAGCTACTGTTCTATATAGGATGGGAATATCAAAGAAAAGTCGAGTTGCACTTTTGGGACGGAATCATATCGACAGTGTGTTTGTTTTCCATGCACTCTTACAGCTAGGGACAGAAATTGTCATGTTGAATAATAAACTGACGGTTGCTGAATTGGCATATCAAATACAAGATTCAAACTCTGAGTGTATTATTAGTGATAACAAATTTATGGAAAAGGTTCGTTCTTTTAAACCAATTTTGATTGATTCAATTTTAACTGAAGCAAATAGGATGGATGAAATAGATGCACCCATTTTGGACGAGTTTGAAATGAATCGCACTGCTACCATAATGTATACTTCAGGAACGACGGGACAGCCAAAAGGAGTTATGCAGACATTTGGTAATCACTGGTGGAGTGCGGTAGGGTCTGTGCTGAACCTTGGGCTGCGTGAAGAGGATTGTTGGCTGTGCACAGTCCCAATTTTTCATATAAGTGGGTTATCCATCCTGTTTAGGAGTCTTTTTTATGGAATGAAGGTCCTTTTACATGAGCGTTTTCATGAAGAGAAAGCAAATGAAGCTATCTTTCAACAGGGAGTGACCATTGCTTCTGTCGTAACATCCATGTTAAACAGGATGTTACTTGAAATGGGAAAGCAAACCTACCCCTCCACTTTTCGATGTATGTTGCTTGGTGGAGGGCCAGCACCTTTAACTGTTCTTGAAACATGTAAACAGAAAGGGATTCCAGTGTACCAGACTTATGGAATGACAGAGACTTCCTCACAAATTGTGACACTACCTCCAGAGTATAGCTTAGCCAAGCTAGGATCAGCTGGTAAACCTCTATTTCCTTGTTCCATAAAAATAATGAACGACGAGGTTGAGGCTGTTCATGGAGAAGCAGGTGAAATAGCTGTAAAAGGACCGAATGTCACAAAAGGGTATTTGTTTAAAGAAGAAGCTACTTTAAAATCAGTAAAGGATGGCTGGTTCTTAACTGGAGATATTGGATATTTAGACAGTGAGGGCTTTCTTTATGTATTGGATCGCCGATCTGATTTAATTATTTCAGGTGGTGAAAACATTTATCCGGCAGAAATTGAGAATGTACTCATGCAGCATAGTGCTATTTATGAAGCAGGTGTAACAGGAATCGAGGATGAGATTTGGGGACAAACACCAGTCGGGTTCGTCGTCTTGCACGAAGGAAAAAAGATTTCATCTGAAGAACTAGAATTATTCTGTAGAGGTAAGTTAGCCGCGTATAAAGTGCCGAAGTGTTTTTATTTTGTGAATGAATTGCCAAGAAATGCATCTAATAAGCTAATGAGAAGGAATCTTCGTCAATTGATGGATAAGGGAGGGAGTGTTGATTGAACATTAAAGAGGTTCATGTGTATGTCATTCGCTCTCCTTTGAAGAAACCTTTCGCCACTCATCTTGAAGTAGTGAAGGAACGTGAATCTATCATTATTCAACTAGTAGAGAACAATGGATACAAAGGCTATGGAGAAGTGGTGGCATTTTCTAGTCCATGGTATACAGAGGAAACCATCACTACATGTTTATACACCTTGAGGAACTTTTTAATTCCTATGATTCTTGATCGAACTATTAACCATCCTGATGATTTAGAATGGCTTTTTGGCAATATCCGTGGAAATAGAATGGCGAAGGCTGGAATTGAATGTGCCTTTTGGGACTTATATGCAAAAATACAAAACCAGCCTCTTTACCGTTTGATTGGTGGAGAAAAAAAAGAAATAGAAGCAGGAGTAGTTATAGCTTCCACCTCTATAAAGGATGCTCTTTCGTCCATTGAGCAAGTATATGATCAAGGATATAAAAGATTTAAAATCAAAATACATCCAACCAATGATCAAGAATTTTTGGCAGCCATAAGAGCAGAGTATCAGGATTTACCCATAATGGTGGATGCAAATTCATCTTATGACATACTCGAGATTGAGAAATTAAGGAAACTGGATGAATTTAACCTGATGATGATTGAACAACCATTTTCCCATGAAGATCTTGTTGACCATGCAACTTTGCGAAACCAAATAAAGACCCCAATTTGCCTTGATGAAAGCATTACGAGTTTTTCCATGGCTGAATCAGCATTGAAAATGGAAAGCTGTGACATCATTAGTATCAAGGCAGGAAGGGTAGGGGGGATTCGAGAAGCAATCAAAATACATAATCTCTGTCATGGACATTCAGTGTCTGTATGGTGTGGTGGGATGATTGAATTTGGGATTTCAAAAGCCTTTAACTTGGCATTAGCTTCTTTATCTAACTTTTCTTTCCCTGGTGATTTTACTTCTTCAAATCATTACTGGGAAAGAGATCTTATCATGCCTGGTATCCATGTTCAAAACGGCACTATTATGTTATCAGACTCTCCTGGTCTTGGGTATGAGATCGATGTAGATGTCCTTTCGGCAATGACATCATTTTATGAAATTTATAAATAGCAGTGAAGTGTAAAATACTTCACTGCTATTTATTTGCTGGTTATTATGTCAGTGAGTTTGCATTTGAAAATTTTTCGAATTAAATTAGGCATATGACGATTTTTTATTTTGGAGATTTCAGTTATAATGATAAAGATAGAGAAATTTCAGAAAAATCATACTTCAGGTGGGTAAATATGAGAAATCACAATAAGCCTTATTTAATAGCTGAAATCTTATTGCTACGTAACGTACCGTGGTTTGTTATAAAAGAAATAACAGAAATTGCAGAAGAAGAGCTGGAATTTTTGCTCCGAAAGAATGGTTTACAGGAAGAATTTTAAGAATTTAAAGAGACAAACGGATGAGTTTAGATTGCCAATACAAGAAAATCATTAGAAGTCCAATTCACAAATTAATTGGACTTCTTTTATTTGTTGAGGCACAAATTTGCGAGTTCTGTTGTCCAAAAATGGCCTTTTATTGACGAAAGGGGAATGGTAGAACACTAGTTGTTGAAACATTTCAATGAGTAAAACGTATATAATAAGTGAATATTATGAAATTTATAAATTTTATTCTGTTAGGAGGGAATTTTATGATTTGGATTTATATACTGACGCCTGTCATTATTATTGCTGGGATTGCCATTTATTTTGAAAAAAAATCTGGTATGACTCCACCTGATGAAAATATACAAGCAGAGAAGTTAGGAGAAGTTATCAATCAAAATGCGATACATTCAAATGTATCTAGACCAGATTAAAATTTACTAATATAAGCAGCAGTGAGATAAACGCTAGGTGCATAAAGCATTTTGTATAAAGTAGAAAACAAAATCTTATGATACTGAGGTGGGGTTTTGAGGGATAAAGATAATCAGCGTGAGAAGAGTAAAATTGATACGGACGACGGATGGAATAGAGCTCTATATGGAAGCCCGACAATTGGAGGATTTATTGTAGTTGGAGCAATCGTTCTATATTTTTTACTTAGGTAAAATTGATCAGGGCGGGTTTAAAAAAAGATCTTTTATAGAGACAGCTATTATGTCACCCCAAGTTGAATGGTACTTTGTTAGAGAGCTTCAATGAATTAGTAAAAAACTTCCCTTAAATATCTGTAATAATGAGCAACTTATTAAACGAACCGGGTGCTTAAGTTCAAGGAAATAGTATAAGAAAATGCTCAGAGTTTACCCTGAGCATTTTTCATGCAAATTAATGTGATTTTAGCCTTATTATACTTTGTATTTCGAAACCGAACCCGTTAATGGTAATGACTCATAGAGTTTGTTACCAAGTCATAGAAAAATCACTTTTAATTTAATGCCTGTTTTAAGGTTTCGAGATTCTGTTTCATTAATGTGAGATAATCTTGTTTATTTTTTATGTCTTTTTCGGTTAGTACAGAAAGATTATGCAAAGTTAGAGGCTTAGCACCAATTTCTTTTTGAACAATATCGGCAAGCTTCGAGTTAATATTTTGTTCAAATAATACATAATGTATATTATTCTCTTTTGCTATTTCGATGATTTCTTTCAATTGTTTTTGGGATGGTTCACTTGTAGATGACAAACCAGAAATACTGATTTGTTCCAATCCATAACGGTTCTCCCAATAACCATAAGCGGCATGAGAAACTATGACTTTATTCGTTTTTGCAGATTTAATGGTATCTTCGAATTGAAGGTTTAACTCTTCTAGCTCATTTTTAAGCTCAGCATAATTTTTCTCAAAGTACTCTTTTTGTTCTGGTTTAAGCTTTACTAATTCATTTTTGATGGTTTCAGCCATACTAATACTATAAATGGGATCTAACCACAGATGAGGGTCAACATCACTGTGTTCATGCTCCTCGTGATTTTCTTCAGTATTAGATTCTTCATTTTCATGATTATCATGGCTATCTTCTTCATGCTTGTGTTCTTCAGATGCTTCCTCTGAATGATTATCATGACTATCTTCTTCATGCTTGTGTTCTTCGGATGCTTCCTCTGAATGATTATCATGGCCATCTTCATCATGCTTGTGTTCTTCAGATGCATTCTCTTCATGATGGAGATTTTCGATTTTAATACTTTCACCAACTGCCACAGTTTTAACTTGTTCTTTTTCAAGTATGTCTTTTGATTGCTCCACAAACCCTTCTAAATTATGTCCAATGTATAAGAATAAATTTGACTGGGCCATCTTAATAACATCTTTTTGGGAAGGCTCAAAAGTATGTTCATCTGATCCTGGAGGGTATACGGTATTTACTTGAACATAGTCGCCACCAATTTTTTTTGTGAAATCTTCAAGTGGAAAAACTGTAGTATAAACTGTTATTTTTTCTTGAATATCAGATGGGTTGTTTTTTTCGGCATTACAGCCTGATAAAAAGACTCCTAAAAGAAGGAGAATCGAAAATAGAATTTTTTTCATAAATGGTTACTCCTTAATGTTAAACGAAATGATTACGATTTATACTTGAGTATAGTACCTCAAAAAAGGTACTCATGCAAGTAATTTCTTAATTAATTTATCTCATTTGATCTGATTTTAGTACTTCATTTTTTTCAGGTACTGGATCAAGGCCGCCAGGATGCAATGGGTGGCACTTCACGATTCTCTTAATCGTCAACCAGCCCCCTTTAAACGGTCCAAAGCGGTTAATCGCTTCTAGTCCGTAATGAGAACAAGTCGGATAAAAGCGGCAAGTCGGTGGTTTTAAAGGAGAAATGACAATTTGATAAAACCTTATAACGCCCATTAGTAATTTTTTCATTTAATTCTTCCTTCAATGTAAAGTGGTATATTCAACACCCCTATGTTACAACGGTGTCAACGTATTAGCAATTTGTAAGAATACAAGGACACAAGTCTAACTCCTCATTCCCATGATTATGAAGCACTTACAAAAATTTATTGAATAAAATAATACTAAGTTGATGAAAAAAATCGGAATTAAGTTTATGATAGATATAGATGTTTTTTAGGAGGAGTGGATAATATGCCATCAGTTGAAAGTTTTGAGTTAGATCATAATGCTGTAAAAGCTCCGTATGTACGTCACTGTGGTGTTCATAAAGTGGGTAGTGACGGCGTTGTAAACAAGTTTGATATTCGTTTCTGCCAGCCAAATAAACAGGCAATGAAGCCTGATTCTATTCATACATTAGAGCACTTACTTGCATTTAATATCCGTAAGCATTCTGAGAAATACGATCATTTCGATATTATCGATATTTCCCCGATGGGATGTCAAACAGGCTTCTACTTAGTTGTTAGCGGTGAGCCTACTGTATCTGAAATTATTGATGTTCTTGAAGATACATTAAAGGAGTCTGTTGAGATTACTGAAATTCCAGCTGCAAATGAAAAGCAGTGTGGTCAAGCGAAACTTCACGATTTAGAAGGCGCAAAGAAGTTAATGAATTATTGGTTAACACATTCTAAAGAAGAGTTGCATCAGGTGTTTGCATAATTACCAAATAATCAAGGAGCGGCGTATAGCTGCTCCTTTTTATTTTGGATTTTCGTTTTCAATTTCATCTTTAACTTTATCATTATTTAGTAAATGTGGATTATCATCAATAGGATCGACTGTATGTTTAAAATCATAAGCCTTTGAGGTGGTTAACACACTTAGAATCAGTACAATAAAAATAATGATGATAGCAATCACCAATATATACATCATCCTACAAATCACGTCCTTTCTTGACTATTGTACCAGAAAGAATTTTCAGCGTCAGTCACAATACCAATAAATACTGAGGTTTACAAATCGTTTTATGGGGAAAATGAACGATGTAAGATACGTAAGGAGGATATGTATATGTCACAGAAAAAAATGGTCGAAGTAGCTAATAAAGAAATTGCCAATTTTAATTTACTTTATACGAAATTACACAATTATCACTGGTTCGTGAATGGACCTCATTTTTTTGAGCTTCATAAAAAGCTAGAAGAATTGTATGTTGAAATTTCCACACATTATGATGAGTTAGCTGAAAGGCTACTAGCACTCGGTGAGAAGCCTGCAGCAACTATTAAGCAATATATGGAATTGACAACACTTAAGGAAGCAACAGGAAGAGAATCGACTGAAAAAATGATTGAAACGGTTATCAGCGATTTCGAAACAGTTGTAGGAGAATTGAAAGAAGGAATTGAATTCGCTGAAGAAGCTGGGGATCATGCAACAGGTGATATGTTCGGTGAAATGCAGACAAGCCTTGAAAAGCATAATTGGATGTTAAAGGCTTATTTGGGAAAATAATATTGAAATAGTCTAAAGCCTTCCGATAATAATTGGGAGGCTCTAGTTTTTTCGAAAGGAGTGTTTCTTCTCATGGAACTAAGTTCAATGATGAATCGTCAATTAGCAGATTTAAGGCACACTTTGAATTTAAATATGCTTCAAAGTTCTCTTTCAACCCAAGTGGCTCAAGCTGCAGTTATGCTAAACGATTTTCAGCATTCACAACAGAGTACAGTACATGCTCCTCATCCTTATGCAGGTGGTAATGTGGACATGAAAGCTTAATAAAAACGGTAGCCATGAATTATGGCTACCGTTTATCCCTTTATTTAGTGGAAATTCCTTTGTACATTATAAGGGTAGTGCTTGGAATGAGTCATATCTTCTTTCGCAAATTTCCCTTTTAGGGTTTCGATTAAATACAATCCCATTAGGTCTTTAATTTCCTGTTCATCCAGCTCATTGATCATCGAAAGAATTTCATTTCGATCTAATTGTTCCAGTACCGCAAATGCAAGAATATCGATATCCTCTTCATCTCCGGTTAATTTCGTCCGATACATCTCGAATAATTCATCAATCAACTTCACATTATTCACCTTCTCCTTCGTGTTTTAGTATCAGCATATGTAATGGGGTATGGCCGTATGGGTTAAAATCAATCATACAAAAAGTTGATAAGATATGTATAGACATGTCTATTTTGTTATACCCTACTATTTGTTTTTTAATCTATATTCTTATAATTGACTGAAAATTCTTTACATTTTATTTGCAATAAAAATGAATGAAGGTGTACCTTCTTTGAGAAAATAACGGAAATAGTATGGAAGGGAAGATGAACCTTGAGTGAGGGAAAAAGAACGTATTATATTGGTGTTGGAGATGGTCTGATTACTCAGGATCCAGAATGCAGTCCTTGGAATTTTAAAATTGAAGCTACAGATGATGAAATTACTCAGTTACGTGAGTACTTTGATAATAATTATGCCAATGAACAGGAAAATTTTTATCGTGCTCATGTTCCATATCTTCAATATCACTATGATCGTGAAAATGATGCATATGACAAAACACTTCTCAAAGTATATGGGATGATTCACAGACTTGGTGATGAAACAGCAAAAAAACATATTGAAAGCATGGGAATATTAAAGAATTGATTTGTCTTGTCTTCATGGTATGATGACAGTGGGAGGGGAAGAAATGGTACATACATTCCTCGATAAAAAAGGATTCACTGTCACTTTTACAACAGACAAACAATTTTTTGATGAACCTTCCAAACATGTATTAGTCATTTGTAAATGGAAGGGAAAATGGCTACTAACACGGCACAAAGAAAGAGGGCTTGAGTTTCCAGGTGGCAAGTTAGAAATAGGTGAAACTCTTCATCAAGCAGCGGTAAGAGAGGTAAGAGAAGAAACCGGTGCTGAGGTAGAGAAGCTTACCTATATTGGGAATTATAAGGTCAATTCAAATCATGGAAGCTTCGTAAAGACTGTTTTTTTTGCTACCTTAAGCCATATTCATCCTATGCAAGAATTTCTCGAAACAGATGGTCATTATTTATTAGATGAATTACCAAAATCATTTAATAATGATCAATTCAGTTACATCATGCAAGATCAGGTTATCCAACAAAGCTTAAAGATAGTTCAAAAACTAATACCATAATGATTAAAAGACCGATTCTTAGGACATGCAGGAATCGGTCTTTTGAATATGGCTGTTTTCGTAAAGTTGCTTTTTATTGCCTAATCAACTTCTTTTCAAGCAATTCTACTAGCTGATACATAATGGTCGCACAAACAGCGATAAGTAATAAGGAAAGTAATACTAAAGTAAAGTTAAAAACTTGAAAGCCATAAATAATCATATAACCTAGTCCTTTAGCTGAAACTAGGAACTCTCCGACAATGACTCCTACCCATGATAACCCTACATTTACCTTCAAAGTAGAGATAATCGTAGGAAAGGAAGCTGGCAAAATCGCTTCCTTAAAGCATTGCTGTCTTGTGGCACCAAACGTTTGGAGTACCTTTAAATAGTTGGGATCCACTTCTTTAAAGGCTGTATAAACAACAATCGTGGTAATGATAACAGAAATGATGGCTCCCATCGCAATGATGGAAGTAAACCCAGTACCAAGTGCAACAATTAAGATAGGGCCTAATGCAACTTTTGGCATTGCATTGAGTATTACCAGATATGGGTCAAGTACTTTTGATAAAAATGGTGACCACCACAGTATTGCGGCCAGGACAGTTCCTAACAGAGTTCCAATGATGAATCCTAGTACGGTTTCAAACACTGTTATTCCTAAATTAGAAAGTAAGGTCCCGTCTCCTATCTTTTGAATAAAAAGATTTCCTACCTTTGATGGAGAACTGAAAATGAGCGGATTTATGACTTTGAGACGGCTTGAAAATTCCCATGTAACAAAAAACGTGATGAAAATAAGTACTTGATAAAAACGTATCCACCTTTTTTCAGTAAGGAGAGAACGCTTATAAGAGTCATGTAACTCCTTAAGATTCTGTTGGGTATTGTTCAAGTTTTTCAAACTCCTTCCATACCTTCTGAAATAAGGAAGGGAATAATGAATGGTTTCTAGCCTGGAATGGTGTAAGGTTTCTAAGTTCATCAGGTATTGTAAAGATTTGATGAATCCTCCCTGGATTAGCAGCCAAAAGGACGACACGATCACTCATACATATCGCTTCACCAATATCATGTGTCACGAGGACTGCGGTTTTTTGAAAGGTTTTTAGAATAGATGAGACAAGGTCTTCCAGTTTTAATTTTGTTTGATAATCGAGAGCTGAAAATGGCTCATCCAATAGGAGAAGCTGTGGATTGGTTGCCAACGTCCTAACAAGGGCGACTCGCTGTCTCATTCCACCAGACAATTGCTTTGGAAATTGATCTTCTACATTTTCTAACCCGATCTCTTTAAGAAGTTGTAAAGTTCGGATGGTAGAGGAAACATCATCTTTTTTCTGTAGCTTTAAGCCAAGCAATATATTTTCTTTAATGGTCTTCCATGGAAACAAATAATCTTGTTGTAGCATATAGCCAATTGATGAATCTTTAGCATGCGTCAACGGTTGCCCGGCTAGATAGACTGATCCAACTGTAGGTGATAGAAGTCCAGCGATTATAGAAAGCAAAGTTGTTTTTCCGCAGCCACTTGGGCCGAGGAAGGAGAGAAATTCTCCCTCCTCAATATCCAAAGAAACATCTCTCAAGGCAGTTTTTGCATGTTCTTTTGTAAAATATGTGTGATGAATATGCTGTAACTTGAGGAAGCTCATTTGGATGTTCCTCCTTATTCATTCGAAACTTTTTTTGCAATGCTTGTATTTACTAGTACATCATGACCAACGGCTTGTGGTAGTTCTCCAGCTTCATCCATAATATCGTGAAGGTTTTGCCATTCTGCTTCATCTAAAATAGGATCAGTGGCAAAGGAGCCTTGGCTCTTGTATCTGTCTACTACAGTAGCAATTAAATCTAATTCTGTATCTTCAAAATATGGTTGAATAACCTTGGCGATATCTGCCGCACTATTGTTAGCTACCCAATCCTGTGCTTTCTTGATAGCACGTGTGAATTTTTCGATTGATTCTTCGTTTTCTTTCATAAAACTTTCTTTAGCCATGAATGTTGTATATGGGACATGGCCAGACTCAGTACCGAATGAAGCGACAATATGACCTTTTCCTTCTTTTTCAAAGACACTTGCAGTAGGTTCGAACAATTGAACGAAGTCGCCAGTACCGGAAGCAAAGGCGTTCGGAATATTAGCGAAATCCACGTTTTGAATCAAGGTCAAGTCATTTTGTGGATCAATTCCATGCTTTTTCAAAACAAATTCTCCAACCATTTGAGGCATGCCACCTTTTCTTTGACCTAGGAAGGTGCTACCTTTTAGCATATCCCAGCTAAAATTCTCAATTTTTTCTCTAGATACTAAAAATGTCCCATCCGTCTGGGTAAGCTGCGCAAAATTGATGACTGGATCGTCTGAGCCTTGTGCATACACATAGATGGACGTTTCAGAGCCAACTAAAGCGATGTCTGCACCGTCAGATAAAAGGGTCGTCATTGTCTTATCTCCGCCCCAAGTAGTTGTCAATTCAACTTTCAGCCCTTCTTCTTCAAAAAATCCTTTTTCCAAAGCAACATATTCAGGTGCATAGAAAATGGAACGAGTAACTTCAGCAACCTTGAGTGTTTTCACTTCGTCTTTCCCACAAGCTGTGACTGCGAGCAACATAATAAACACGACAAATATACTAAGTCCAGTTTTCCACCATTTTTTCATTTGAGTTCCTCCTTAAATAGGTGTAAGAATGAAGGTGAAGGTTTAACATATCGTATGAAGGAAAAAAAAATGTGTGAATGCCTATATCAATTATGAGAGGTTAATTGAATGGATTATTTAAACGTTATTGAAAAACAGGCTTTCCCCTCCCCTAATCCAAAAGTAAACCTTTATACGGTTACATATCTTTCTCAAGGGCTTAAAGTAAAAGGTTTTCTCGCAGAGCCAGTTAAGGAAGGTACTTATGATGGCTTTCTTTATCTTCGTGGTGGCATTAAAAACGTAGGAAAAGTGCGACCAGCTAGAATTGCCCAATTTGCAACAGAGGGATTTATTGTTTTTGCTCCACACTATAGAGGAAATCAAGGTGGGGAAGGCAATGAAGATTTTGCTGGTGAAGATCGATATGATGCTTTTAATGGTTTTGAGATATTAAGACAGCATCCTAGAGTTATAAAAAACCGAATACATATTTTTGGATTCTCACGTGGTGGGGTTATGGCTTTGCAAACAGGAGTACAATATCCAGAAGCAGCTTCGATAGTAACTTGGGGTGGAGTTTCAGATATGGAATTGACCTACTGGGAGAGAGAAGATATGAGAAGGATGATGAAGAGGGTCATTGGGGGAACTCCAAATAAAGTTCCGGAGCGATATCGGGAAAGGACACCTCTTTATTTTCTTCAACAAGTACAGTCACCAATTCTTATTATCCATGGAAAAAAAGATGAAAATGTATCAGTGGAGCATGCTATACGATTAGAACGGAGGCTACTCGAGTTGGAGAAGAAAGTAGAGTGCTGGTATTTCGACCAATACACACATTATTTTCCACCTATGATTAATCGTAAAATAGTCAGAGATTTAACGAATTGGATGAAAAGTCAGGGAAAGAAATGATAAAATAATGAAAAAGAAGAAAGGGGTTTTAATGATGGGAATGCCTCTTGAATTAAATACGATGATTGTAACTAAAGGAAGAGAACAAAGAATCAATGATAACGATTTCTCCTTGGTGAAGGAAGGATATCGTCTATATCCGATTGATATTCCAATTGATATCCGTAAAACAATTGCAAGTGAATCCAGTGGGACTGCGATAATTAAAAAGATAGAGTGGACGGGTACCGAAACAACCATTACTTATGAATTAGTCTCATTAAACTCTAGTAACTAAAACAATCTTGGAGGAAATGTCAGAATGGCTAACTTGCCAAATTGCCCAAAATGTAATTCTGGGTACACATATGAAGATGGAAACCTTTTAATTTGCCCAGAATGTGGTCATGAGTGGACTATGGGTTCAGAAGAAGAAGCTACAGAGGATATTAAGGTATTTAAAGATGCAAATGGAAATATATTAAATGATGGTGATACAGTAACTGTAATTAAAGACCTTAAAGTAAAGGGAACATCATCTGTCATTAAAGTAGGCACAAAAGTAAAGAGTATTCGTTTAGTTGAAGGCGATCATGATATTGATTGTAAAATTGAAGGATTCGGAGCTATGAAATTAAAATCTGAATTTGTTAAAAAGGTATAATTCAAAATAATAAAAGAAGGTTGCTCAAACCAATTTTGAGCAACCTTCTTTTATGTTTTATTATGCTAACTCTTTTGGTCCGCCAAGTAATTCAATTTCAGACGGTACGTTCGAGAATTTTTTGAAGTTTTCTTGGAATTTAGAAGCCAATTCTTTTGCTTTTGCTTCATAAGCAGCTTGATCTGCCCAAGTTTTGTTTGGTTGTAGTACTTCATCAGGTACACCTGGTACGTGTTGAGGAATCTCCAGACCGAAGATTTCATCCGTAATTGTATCTACGTTATTTAAGTCACCTTCAAGAGCTGCTTGTACCATAGCGCGAGTATAAGCAAGTTTCATACGGTTACCCACACCATATTCTCCACCAGTCCAGCCTGTATTCACTAAGAACACTTTAGCATTGTGCTCGTCAATTTTTTGACCAAGCATTTCTGCATATCGTGTAGCTGCTAGAGGTAAGAATGGAGATCCGAAGCAAGTCGAGAATGTCGCTTGTGGTGAAGTAATACCACGTTCAGTACCAGCAAGTTTACTCGTGTATCCACTTAAGAAGTGGTACATCGCTTGTTCCTTAGTCAGCATAGAGATTGGAGGTAAAACTCCAAAAGCGTCTGCTGTAAGGAAAATGATTGTATTAGGGTGTCCAGCAACACTTGGATCTACGATGTTATCGATTGCTTGTAATGGATAAGCCGCACGAGTATTTTCAGTTAGTAGATTGCTATCATAATCAGCTTCGCGAGTATCTTCGTCAACTACAACGTTTTCTAATACTGATCCGAAACGGATCGCATCGAAAATTTGTGGTTCCTTTTCACGAGATAGGTTGATACATTTTGCATAGCAACCACCTTCGATGTTGAAAACACCATTAGATGACCAACCATGTTCATCATCGCCAATTAGCTTGCGGTTTGTATCAGCGGAAAGAGTTGTTTTTCCAGTACCAGAAAGTCCGAAGAAAAGAGCAACGTCGCCTTCTTTACCCACGTTTGCAGAGCAGTGCATTGGCAAGATTTCTTGTTCAGGTAGAAGGTAGTTCATTACAGAGAAGATAGATTTTTTCATTTCTCCTGCGTATTCTGTACCACCTATTAAGACAGTTTTATGTTCAAAAGAAATCATGATGAATGTTTCAGAAAGTGTACCGTCCACTGCTGGATCCGCTTTGAAAGTTGGAGCGGAAATAACAGTGAAATCTGCTTCATGTCCACGTAACTCTTCTTCATTAGGACGGATGAAAAGCTGGTGGGCAAAAAGGTTATGCCATGCATACTCATTGATAACTTGAATAGGTAAACGAAACTTCTTGTCCGCTCCAGCAAAACCTTTAAAAACAAAAAGTTCGTCTTTTTCTTTTAAGTATGAAATCACTTTATTGTATAATTTTAAGAAAGCGTCTTCGGAAATCGGTTGGTTCACTGGACCCCAATCGATTTTGTCCTTTGTTGATGCTTCTTCTACAATGTATTTATCTTTAGGAGAACGACCTGTATACTTACCAGTTTCAGCTTTGACTGCACCAGTAGATGTCAAGATTCCTTCTTTACGGTTTAAGACCTTTTCCACTAATTGAGGAACAGAAAATTGAACGCTTACATTATTACCTTGTAATAGTTCGTGTAGCTCATTAGAAATGCTAACAGAATTCATGTATGAGATACCTTCCTTTGTTTAAGTTATGGTTGATGAATAATTTGCTCTTAAATAGTATAACACATTAACGTTAATAGTCTATACTAATATATAATTTTTCAAAAAAAACGTTCCCCCATTTGTAGCGATTAAAAGTTTCCTTATTTATATAGTATAAAACATTCCAATCCTATTAGAGCGAATAATTGTGCAAATGTCAAAAAGCCGTAACATGTCATTTTTTTTGTTTCAAAAAAGAAGAAAAAAATAACAATACAAATCTATTGAAAAACCATTGACATTATTCGCTAATTTACGATATGATTCTACCTTGTACGGATTCTCTTATCCCGAGCTGGCGGAGGGACAGGCCCAATGAAGCCCAGCAACCTGCTGTATAAAAAAACGGTCAATGATCGATTATTTTACTAGCGACGGTGCTAACCTGAGGCAAGGCAAAAGCCCTTGAACGATAAGAGCGAAAGGCTAAATGTTGAAACAATCAACCTTTCCTCGCAATCAGGGAAAGGTTTTTTTATTGGCTTTGATTCCCAAAGTTACATATGATAAATATTGTAGTCTGAGGGATACTAAACAATGGGAAATGAGTTCCGTTCAAAACTAGAGGTTAAAGTAATGCGTTTTGTGAAATGCCTTGATGGAAATCATATAGCGTGTTTCATGCTGGCGCCTCAAACCATATTTTATTATTTGAGGAGGAAACAAGATGTCTAAAAAACGTCGACTTTTTACTTCTGAGTCTGTAACAGAAGGCCATCCGGATAAAATTTGCGATCAAATCTCAGATTCCATTCTAGATGCGATTTTAGCAAATGATGCAAATGCTCGTGTAGCATGTGAAACATCCGTAACAACAGGATTAGTATTAGTAGCTGGTGAAATCACTACTTCCACTTATGTGGATATTCCAAAAATCGTTCGTGAAACTGTTAAAGAAATCGGTTATACACGTGCGAAATATGGTTTTGACTCTGAAACATGTGCAGTATTGACTTCTATCGACGAACAATCTCCTGATATTGCAATGGGTGTTGACCAAGCGTTGGAAGCTCGTGAAGGTCAAATGACGGATGAGCAAATTGAAGCAATCGGAGCTGGAGACCAAGGTCTTATGTTCGGATTTGCTTGTAATGAAACAAAAGAACTTATGCCATTACCAATTTCTCTTTCGCATAAGCTTGCACGCCGCTTGACAGAAGTAAGAAAAGAAGAAATTCTTCCTTACCTACGTCCAGATGGTAAAACTCAGGTAACAGTGGAATATGATGAAAACGATAAGCCAGTTCGTATCGATACAATCGTTATCTCTACTCAACACCACCCAGAAGCTACTTTGGAGCAAATCCAACGTAACCTTAAAGAATATGTAATCAATCCGGTTGTTCCTAAGGAATTAATCGATGAAAATACAAAATACTTTATCAATCCTACAGGCCGTTTCGTAATCGGTGGACCTCAAGGGGACGCAGGACTAACTGGTCGTAAGATTATCGTTGATACGTACGGTGGATACGCACGCCACGGCGGTGGAGCATTCTCTGGTAAAGATCCTACAAAAGTAGACCGTTCTGCTGCTTATGCTGCTCGTTATGTTGCTAAAAACATCGTAGCTGCTGGTTTAGCTGACAAAGTTGAAGTTCAACTTGCTTATGCTATCGGTGTAGCACAACCAGTATCAATCTCAGTAGATACTTTCGGAACTGGAACAGTAAGCGAAGATGTACTAGTTGACGTAGTTCGCAAAAACTTTGACCTTCGTCCAGCTGGAATCATCAAAATGCTTGACCTTCGCCGTCCTATCTACAAACAAACTGCTGCATACGGTCACTTCGGAAGAACAGATGTAGATCTTCCTTGGGAGCGCACTGACAAAGCTGAAGCATTAAAAGCGGATGCTTTAAAATAATATGCATGTGAAAAACGGAGCCATTTGGCTCCGT
>NZ_QBBX01000024.1:5248-17407 GCF_003073175.1 Peribacillus acanthi | reverse complement strand
GTCCGTTTCTATCGCAATGTACGGAAAGTAAAAACCATCAAAAACTTATACAACGTCATATTTGGGAAGCTTACTTAGAAGAGACAAAACATCTACGTCACAACGATGTAATCAAACAGATATACGCTAAACGCAAGGAGACGGTTGAACGTGTTTTTGCAGATGCGAAAGAAAAGCATGGTATTCGATGGACAACCTTACGAGGTCTCAAAAAATTGTCTATGCAGGCGATGCTTACGTTTGCTGCCATGAATGTAAAGAAAATGGCAACTTGGACTTGGCAACCTGCTAGAGTGTGAGCCAAACTAGTTGATTGGAGTGGAGGGCGATTGACTCCTGGGGGATTAGCAGGACAGGTGAGATCCCGCAGGAGCGTTAGCGACGAGGAAGCTCACCGCCTGCCCCCCGGAAAGCAAGTGCCTGGAGCGGAAATCAACGGACAACCTATATAAAATTAAAACAACAATCTATACGAATTGAGCCAAACAAATAGAATTCACTATGGAGTTACTCCATAGTGAATTCCTTATTTTTTAATCGATTTATAATATTGACCTTTTTCCGCATATTCTCTATTAATTCGGAGCATATCTTTAATATCATCCTCATTTAATTCACGAATGACTTTGGCAGGTCGACCAAATGCTAAAGTATTCGGTGGAATGACTTTTCCTTGTGGCACAAGGCTACCCGCTCCAATGAATGCTCCTTCTCCGATTTCAGCGTTGTCTAACACAATCGATCCCATTCCAATTAATGCTCCTTTTCGAACCTTGCAGCTATGCAGAATGACCTGATGGCCAATCGTGACTTCATCTTCTAAGATTAATGGGTTATTTGGGCTTTGATGGAGTACACTATTATCTTGAATATTAACTTTTTTTCCAATGATAGTTGGTGCGACATCTCCTCGTATTACTGTATTGAACCAAACGCTTGAATGCTCACCTATTTTCACGTCTCCTGTTACAACAGCATGATCGGCAATATATACAGATTCGTGAATTTCAGGTGACTTGTCTTTATAAGGATAAATGTTCATAATGTCTCCTCCTAGATTTGTATAGGTAGTATGTTAATATGATGACATAAGATAATTGCTCTTTTACAAGAATAGAATAAATTTGCATGGGAAGTAAGTGGTCAGATTAAATTATTCAAAATTTCCCCTAAACAGGAGGTCTTTGTATGTGGAAATGGGAAGCAGAAGCTGAGCCTAAAGCAGTGATCGTCATTATCCATGGTGCGATGGAGCATCATGGAAGATACAGGTGGCTTGTTGAGATGTGGAGATTAGCTGGCTATCATGTCATTATGGGTGATTTGCCTGGTCAAGGTATGACCACACGTTCTAGAAGAGGCCATATCGATTCCTTTCAAGAATACCTCGATGAAGTAAAAATATGGATAGAAGCTGCCTTAGATTATGACCTACCTGTTTTTCTCCACGGCCATAGCATGGGGGGGCTAATTTCGATTCGTCTCCTTCAAGAAGAAAATTTAAATATCAGTGGTTTGATTCTATCCTCACCGTGCCTCGGCCTAATTCATGTACCAGCTAAGCCGTTAAATGCTATGTCGTATTTATTAAATGTAGCTTGGCCGAGTTTACGTATGAATTCTGGATTGACTATCCAGATGGCTACACGTAATGACGAAGTTCGCGAAATAGATGTAAATGATTCTCTTTATATCACAAAAGTTTCCGTTCGGTGGTATCGGGAACTTGCTACAAATATTAAAGAAGCATTTGAAAAAATTCCGGAAATTGAAGATGTACCAATTTTACTTATGCAGGCTGGGGAAGATTTGATTGTGGATAAAAAGTTAGTTAGAGAATGGTTTAATTTAATCATGGTAAGTGAAAAGCAATATAAGGAATGGCCAAATCTGTATCACGAAATTTTCAATGAACCTGAAAGAGAAGATGTATTCAATTATGCTAAAGGGTTTGTAGAAACTCGTTTACGAACATTAGGTTATATTGTGTGAGAGGAGACTAGGTATGGGTATTCCGGCAACACCTATTCATTTAATGAACTCAGTTTATAAACAAATATTCCCCCTTGTTCATAGAGAGCTGCAAGTTTGGAAAGGCAAAGCGGAAAGTATTCCGAATGAAGAACTACGGAAGCAAGCATTGGCCAGTATTGAATGGAAAGATTTCCACTGTGAAGGTGGGGCAATCTTGTCATTGATTGCAGAGGAACGTAAAGCGGAAGCAATCCAGTTCATTATTGCTTATCAAACCATTAGTGACTACCTAGATAATTTATGCGATCGAAGCACATCCTTAGATCCAAAAGACTTTGAGGCATTGCACGAATCTATGTATCATGCCCTTCTTCAAGAATCCAATCCTACTAATTACTATCGTTTTCGTGAAGATCAGGATGACGGAGGTTATTTAGCGTCCTTAGTGGAAACTTGCCAGACACTTAATCGAAGTCTGTCTAATTACAAGATGATTAAAGAACCCTTAAAAGAATTGTGTGGGTACTATTGTGATTTGCAAGTACATAAGCATGTTACTAAAGATGAGCGGGTTGAGAGGTTACAAAAATGGTTTAACCGTCATGAGGACAAGCTTCCGGAGATGTCATGGTATGAGTTTTCAGCTTGTTCAGGTTCGACCTTAGGGATTTTTTGTTTAATTTCTTATGCCTTGAGATCTGACTTTAAAGAGGAATCTGTAGAAATGATCCGAAAAGGTTATTTTCCATATATTCAAGGCCTTCATATCATGCTGGATTATTTTATCGACCAAGAGGAGGACCTTGAGGGCGGTGATTTGAATTTTTGCTTCTATTATTCAAACCATGATGAAATGTTCAATAGACTATCTCATTTCATCAAAAAAGCAGATCAGTTTCTCGATTATATGCCTCATAAAAGGTTTCATCGGTTAATTCATAGAGGTCTTTTAGGATTGTATTTATCAGATGATAAAGTTGCTAAGCGTAAAGACTTAAAGAAGCTATCCAGGAAACTTATCAGACAGGGTGGAATACAGTCTATGTTTTTTTACATCAATGCTCGCTTTTATAGGAATATCAAGAAGATCATGCCTTTAAAGGTTAAAGCTAATTGACAAAAAATCCCTACGCTCGTAAGAGAGGTAGGGATTTTGATTTTATGCTGCTTCAGATTCTTTTGAGTGAACCTTTTTCATGAATTCATTTACGTCTGCCGGAACTCTTCTATCAAGTTTAGAAACGATGTAGACAGATAAGAAACCGATCGGAACTGTAATGATACCAGGAACTTTAAATTGTAGGAAGACTGGCAATGTCTGAGGCAAGAAGATCATGTACATGGAAACTGCCAATCCAATAACAAGTCCAGCGATGGCACCTTTCTCTGTCATGCCTCTCCACCAAATTCCTAAAATAAAGATTGGAGTAAATGTACTTGCCGCTACAGTAAACGCGAGTGCAACCAAGTGACCGATAGATGCTTCTTTAACCATTAAACCTAGTGCTCCGTAAAGTACACCTAGGATTAATATGGATACTTTACCTGCAACTACACGTTGTTTCTCAGTAATATTCTTTTTGAACATGGATGCATATAAGTCATGAGCTAATGCTCCAGAGCTTGCAATAAATAATCCAGAAAGGTTAGAGAAAATTGCCGCGAATGCACCTGCGATAACTAAACCAAGTAACCATTCTCCACCTAGTGCTTGAGCTGTAGATGGGATAACCATATTATTACCGCCGGCTACTAAGTCCTTCATAACTTGGTCGCTTGCATCACCCGCTAGGAAAATTGAACGACCAACTGCTCCAAGATAAACTGCGAAGAAAAAGAAAACGCTTGCAATTCCGATTGCCATTAAAGCTGATTTACGAGCTGCTTTTGCGCTAGGGTTTGTATAGAAGCGTAAAAGGATATGGGGCAATCCAATCGTACCTAATGATAGACCAATTGTCATAGAAATCGTTTGCCAGAAAGATGGGAAGTAGTTTCCAGTTCCCGTCCAAGTTTCACCATCAAATGTAACATCCTTACCGTCTAATGCAAATTGAGAAGTGTTGCTTACTGTACCAGTAAACTCATTGACAGCTGCTAAGATTTTATCATAGTGTAAACCACCATATATAGCAGCAGCTACCATTAGGATGAAGGCTCCAAGACGAATCCAAAGCTCAAGTGCTTGGTTAATCGTCGTTCCTTTCATTCCACCTACCCCAACATAAAAGACCATTACAGCACATGTAAAGATAATTCCGAATTCATAGCTAGTACCAAAAAACATACTTAAAATCTGTGCAGCTCCTAATAATTGTGGTGCCGCATAAAATCCTGAAATCGCAAGTACAACCGCTACAGCAGCAAGACGTGCCCTTTTACTATGGAAGCGGTATGCTAGAAAATCTGCGACTGTATATGCACCAAAACGGCGTAAGGGAGCTGCGACGAAAATAGCTAATAAAGTTAATCCAATTGAAAAACAGAAAGCATAGTATGCCCCGTCATAACCTAATTGGAATGTTAGACCCGCTATTCCTAGGAAGGTTGCAGCACTTAAATAATCTCCGCCGATTGCAGATCCATTTGTAAACCATCCAAAACTACGTCCACCTACGAAAAAATCAGAAGAGGTAGCATTTCTTTTAGTCAAATAAGTAATATAGACGATCGTCCCCATAAGAAGTATCGTCATCAGCATTTTAGGTTCTAAAATTGTTGCCATCATCCTAGCTTCCTCCCTTCAGGTAATTGATCAAGGCTTTGATATTTCTTAATCCGTTTTTCATAAAGGGTGGTATGGATATAAGCAATAATGAACGCCATCGCCATAGCGACAATACTTGTTAGGAACCAGGAATAGGTCATTCCACCCCACATTCTGGAAAACATAAAATCAGAAGCATACCAGTTTAAAATAGGAATAGCTAAAATAAATACATAGTAAAACAAGGTAAGTCTGAATCCTGTTTTAAACTCATCTTTCATGATTTTGGATGTTGATTCATCCAATGGTTCCAGCTCTGAAACATCAACTGTACCGGCTTCTACATAAGCGTATTCCGAGTACTCATTTGCCATGGATATTCCTCCCTTATTAGTTTTGCCTTTGTCAAAATATTTTGAAAAAGGATATTTTTACACCATTTTACGCGAGAGGAGAGATAGATACCTTACACATTATTGTCCAAAATGTATAAATATTTGCTAAATTCTAAAAATGGTGTGGTATGATGAATATGGGAATTATTGTTTTAAGGAGGATATCACTGTGCTGCACATCCAATTACAGATTAAAGATAACGGAGAAAAAGCAAAAATCATGAATTGGATTCATGAAGTATATCCTAATCGCTTTCTATTCGAGGAAGCAAAAACGAATAAAAAACCAAATGTATTTATAATGGAAATTGAAAATTTATTTGATTGGGTCAAAATACATAGATATAAGAAAAATAATAAAGATTGTATTATTTTTCCTTTATTATCCAAAGAGTGGATTCATACATCACCGATTGCGGTAGAATTGAAACTGCAATCTATGTTCATAAAACCTTTAAAACGAAATAGCTTCATTCGAACCATACGTAAAGTTGTGAAAGATGTGAACTGCCAAGAATCGAACTATAGTGATATTTATAAGGAAATCGAAGAACAAAAATCCCTTCATGGGTTTAATGTCCCTTTTCAAGAAGCCTTTTTAAGGAGACTTTTAAGAGGGGAAATCTATAATGAACAAGAAGTTGTACAAGCTAGATCATTTTTGACAGATATTGAGATTCCGAATTGTGTTGTATTTATCCAAGGATTTGTTTGTGATCCGGATAGGGAGAAGGTAGAGGGATGGCAAGCTACCAGCATTATACAAAGAACTTTTCAGGTGCATTTCACTAAGCTTGTGGGTTCCACTTCCTATATTTCATTTAGGAGACATTTATTGATGCTTCTAAGAGTGCCTGGGGTTCATACCCATTTCCAGGATTGGGTGGATGGGGAAAATGCTCTTTTACAAATTATCCATGTCCTTAAAGAAGAGTATGGAATACAACTTTACATAGGGGTCGGGTCCATTTACCAGGATTCATTAAAACTTCACCTCTCGTATCGCGAAGCAATTAAAGCAAGAAGAACACCTCCATTGAACCGACTACAATTACGATATTATGACGATTTCACAAAAAACGAACAAATCCAAAAGGTCATTGAGTATATCAAATGTAATTTCATGAAGGAAATTACCATTTCAGAAGCAGCTGGACTTGCTAATTTTAGTCCTACTTACTTTAGTCGATTATTCAAAAAGGAAACAGGAAGAAGTTTTGTTGAGTTTGTGACCTTCATTAGGTTACAAAGGGCAATTTGGATGTTGCGTCATACAAATCATACGATTGAACAAATTTCAGATGATTTAGGGTTCAATACACCCAATTACTTTAGCAGTATTTTTAAGAAATATGCAGGATTAGCCCCAAGTGATTATAGGGCTACAAAAGAAATTTTATTCCATTAAAAAAAGAGGTGCACTGACCCCTCTTCAAAACCACACTACCTACCCTCTTTTTTCAATTGCAACGATAAAAGGAGGGTTATTTTTTTGATTCAAGAAACTATAATTCAACACGTGGGCTAAATCTTGCGGCAAAGATGCTACATATTTAAGAAGTTCTTCTTTCTCCTTTGCTCCCTGTTCATGACCATGGTAAATTACAAGTACAATGATCCCTTCTGGTGCCATAATTTCAAGTAGTTGCTCTATCGCTTGAATAGTCGTGTTTGCATGGGTAGCTATAGCTTTATCTCCACCCGGTAAATAGCCTAAGTTAAAGATGGCACCAGTAACCTTACCATGTAATTCTTGGGGCACAAAGTCCATTACATGTTCATGGCCTTGTTGGATTAATGTTGCACGATGGGCTAGTTGATTTTCTTCCAATTTTAATTTTGTATTATGAATGGCTTGTTCTTGAATATCAAACGAGAAAACTTTTCCAGATTCTCCTACTAGCTTTGACAAAAATAAAGTATCGTGACCATTTCCAGCTGTAGCATCAACAGCAATGTCTCCTTCATTCACTGCTTCATGTAATAATTCTCGAGCAAAAGGTAGAATTCGCTGAAGTTTCATATTATACCTCCACTCGCATATTATAAAATTTTCCTTGCCAACTATTACGTCGTTTTAGTTCGGCATCGATTCCATTTAATACTTCCCATTTATTGACGCTCCACATCGGTCCAATCATTAAATCAATCGGGCCGTCTCCTGTAATTCGGTGCACAATCATCTCAGGAGGTAAAATTTCTAGTTGGTCGCATACTAAGCGTACGTAATCTTCATAAGTAAGGAATTCAAGCATGCCTTTTTCGTATTGTTTTACCATAGGAGTGCCTTTTAATAAGTGAAGAAGATGGATTTTAATCCCTTGTACATCTAATTTGGCAACTTCTCTAGCTGTTTCCATCATCATTTCAGGAGACTCCAAAGGTAAGCCATTGATGATATGTGAACAAATTCGGATATTATGCTTGCGCAACTTTTTGACACCTTCGACATAGGTTTGGTAATCATGGGCCCTGTTAATCAATAAAGCAGTTCTTTCATGTACGGTCTGTAGTCCAAGCTCAACCCATAAATAAGTCCGCTGATTTAATTCGGCCAAATACTCTACCACATCATCGGGCAGGCAATCTGGTCTAGTAGCGATAGATATACCTACAACACCTTCTTGTTTTAAAACAGCCTCGAATTTTTCTCGTAAAACTTCAACAGGCGCATGTGTATTTGTATAGGCTTGGAAATAAGCCATGTATTTTCCGTCTTTCCACTTTAAATGCATTTTATCTTTTATATCAGTAAATTGTTTTTCTAAGTCATATGCACGGTTACCGGCAAAATCACCTGATCCAGCTGCACTGCAGAATGTACATCCACCAAATGCTACAGTGCCATCACGGTTGGGGCAGTCAAAGCCTCCATCCAAAGCAATTTTAAATACTTTATGTCCAAATTCGTTTCTTAAATGATAATTCCAAGTATGGTATCGTTTGTTGTCACTTGCATAAGCAAACGGATTTGTAACAGTACTTTTCAAAGGTATAACCTCCCTTTTTATCTTCCGCGCGGTTTTCTAAGCATAACGTCTATTTTATCATGAACCAGAACTTGCTACCAATAGCATATTGTTGGTCTGACACAGAGTTTTTTCCTTACTTTCCATCTTTATTTTCAATAAGAACAATCTTAATTAGGCAAGATAATAGGGATGGTTGGTCAAATCATCACAATGGTTTTCAAACGTTTGTTTAATCTTGGATGATGAATGTGATGCAGGAGGGCGAAAAATGGCTACTAGAGAATCTGTAGAAAATTTAATGCAGAACTGTGAGGATGTAATCCGAATCGCTCAGGGGCAATATATAGAAGGATCGAAACAAGAACATTACAATGATGATCAATTCTTGCAAGGACAACAACTTCTAGAAACAGCCATTTATGAAATTCAAAAAATGAATGATAGCTGTAATGATCAACAACGTGAACAATTAGCTCGAATGAAAATGCAGCTTATGCAATTACAAAGCGACATGTCTCATTTGAAACATTAATTCCGGGAGGTCCATCATGAAGAAAAGATCAAAACAAAATAATCCTGAACAAAAAACAAGAAACGGAATCAATAATCAAGACGTGGAGCTTGGCAAAGATTATGATCCTGTGAAAGAAGCAAAAAAGAGATATGAGCAATCAGGTGGCCAGCCGATAAAATCTAAGCAACGTCAAGAATAATTGTGAAATGGGTCATTCGAATTTCTCGGATGACCCATTTATGATTAAAGGATAAAAGGGAGTTTCGAAAAGTTGGGAATAAAGTGTCTGAAGTCGGGAAAATAGTCTTTTAAGTCGGGATTATATAAGCTTTTATGAAAAGTCGGGAAGACATCAAATATTAATTAAAGTAGCATTTCATAGGAGGCTATTTTACAATAAGAGTATTCTAAAAATTCAAATGGAGGTTTCATTATGAACAACCATGAAATTGATTATAAAATTTACGGCGATGATATGCAGTTTGTAGAAGTGGAATTAGATCCTAAAGAAACAGTCGTAGCAGAAGCAGGTAGTTTAATGATGATGGAAGATCATATACATATGGAAACTATTTTTGGCGATGGCTCTCAAGGCGGCGGAGGCTTGATGGGGAAGTTATTTAGCGCTGGTAAAAGGGTGTTAACTGGTGAAAGCCTCTTCATGACTACCTTCACGAACAATGGGCATGAAAAAAAGCATGTTTCTTTCGCTTCACCGTATCCAGGGAAAATCATACCGATGGATCTTAGCGAATTAGGGGGCAAAATCATTTGTCAAAAGGATGCTTTTTTGGCAGCAGCAAAGGGAGTTTCGGTTGGGGTTGAATTCCAACGTAAGATTGGCGCAGGTTTCTTCGGTGGGGAAGGATTCATCATGCAGAAGCTTGAAGGCGATGGAATGGCCTTTGTTCATGCAGGAGGAACTATCATTAAAAAGGAATTGGCTCCGGGTAAACTGCTACGTGTCGACACTGGATGTCTTGTTGCAATGACAAGCGGCGTAGATTATAACATTGAAATGGTCAAAGGTGTTAAAACTGCTTTATTTGGAGGAGAAGGCTTATTCTTCGCAACCTTACGTGGCCCAGGTACGGTATGGATACAGTCCTTACCATTCAGCCGCTTGGCTAGCAGAGTGTTTGCGGCAATGCCAGCTGGCGGTGGAACAAAAGACGAAGGAAGCATTGCTCGCGGAATTTTTGATATGTTTAACGGAGATTGATTATACAAACCCTAGCGATTTTAAGGCTAGGGTTTTTCTTTTTTATATGGATTTGTTTATTAATTTTTCGTACATTGGCAAAAGGAATTCTAGTGATGAATCGGAACTAACATTTATTTGAATATTCATGAAAAACTTACTATTTCAATAGATACAGAATTCCGTTGCAACTTTTACTACCGCCACATACAATTATTTTGGCACTCGAAATAGGAGGAGGGTAAATATGCCGAAAAATCTGTGGCTTATTGTAATCGGTATGGTTGTAAATGTTACTGGAGCTTCGTTTTTATGGCCGTTGAATACGATTTATCTACATAATGAGTTAGGGAAATCTCTCTCTGTCGCAGGTTTTGTTCTGTTGCTCAACTCATTTGCGAGTGTATTTGGAAACCTAATCGGTGGGACTTTATATGATAAAGTTGGAGGCTATAAATCAATACTGACAGGAATTCTTATAACGTTGATTGCATTAATCGGGTTATGTTTTTTCCATGATTGGCCTTTTTATGTCATTTTTTTAACCATCATTGGATTCGGTTCTGGTATTGTGTTTCCAGCGATTTATGCTCTAGCTGGAGCTGTTTGGCCCGAAGGTGGAAGAAGAACTTTCAACGCTGTTTATGTTGCACAAAACTTAGGGGTAGCGATTGGATCTGCATTAGGTGGTTTAATTGCTAGTTACTCTTTTACTTATATATTCATTGGGAATACACTGATGTATGTGATTTTCTTCGCTCTAGTTGTATTTGGTTTTAAAAATATGGGTCGAAATTATGCACAATCCGTTAATATCATGACAGAAGGAAAACCGATAAAAAACAAGTCCATATTAACTTCTATTCTTATCTTATGCACAGGTTATCTACTATGCTGGGTAGGTTATGTACAATGGCAAACGACCATTGCTAGTTATACACAGGACATTGGCATTACATTAAAGCAATATAGCTTTTTATGGACAATTAATGGGGCTTTAATTGTATTAGGTCAACCGATTGTGAATAAATTAGTGAACAAGTTTGCAAAGAATTTAAAGAAACAAATCATGATTGGTTTAGTAATTTTTATCGGCTCTTTTGCGGTTGCTTCATTTGCGGGCAATTTTGCAGGCTTCCTAACCGCTATGGTGATACTGACCATCGGGGAAATGTTTGTTTGGCCAGCAGTTCCAACGATTGCGAATGAATTGTCTCCTAAAGGGAGAGAAGGTTTTTACCAAGGTCTTGTCAATAGTACGGCTACTGCAGGTAGAATGATTGGTCCTTTACTTGGTGGATTCATTGTAGATTGGTATGGGATGCAAATGATGTTTGCGATCTTCATGATTTTGTTCGTTCTAGCTATGGGAACAACAATGATTTATGATCGAGCATTAAAGCGAGAAAAAACTGCGTATGAGCAGGCTTCCTAAAAATTTTTATTATTTGTAACAAAAAAGGCTGACTGTACATACTATTAGAAAAAAGTAATAGTATAATGGTTAGCCTTCTTGCTTTTTTATTGGGAATTGACTAGAATAACGTTATAATGAACTGATTAACTATTAAAAAGGCTTTGATAAGGAGTAGTAACTGTTAGAACCCGTTTTAGAGAGTTGGCGTTTGGTGCAAGCCAACCGGGATTGATGGTGAACTCGCCTTTGAGCTGCAGGCATGAAGAACAGTAGTGTCTGACGTTTTGTCTACGTTACGGATGAACGAGCGGGGTGCATTTTTTGCGCCAACTAGGGTGGTACCGCGGGAGAATACATACAAACCTCTCGTCCCTTTTTTAGGGATGAGGGGTTTTTCTATTTCTCATTCCTAATTCGGTTCAAGGAACAATTTGAATGTAGGAGGAAGATGTATGAGTTTCAATCATCAAAACATTGAAAAGAAGTGGCAGCAATATTGGGAAACGAATAAAACGTTTAAAACATCAGAAGAAAAAGGTAAACAAAAATTTTATGCATTGGATATGTTCCCGTATCCTTCAGGAGCTGGGCTTCATGTAGGACATCCAGAAGGATATACTGCCACCGATATCCTTTCTCGTATGAAACGTATGCAAGGATATAATGTTTTACATCCAATGGGTTGGGACGCTTTTGGTTTACCAGCAGAACAATATGCTTTAGATACAGGAAATGATCCAGCTGAATTCACGGAGCAAAATATTAATACATTCCGTCGTCAAATTAAGGCATTAGGCTTTTCTTACGATTGGGACCGTGAAGTGAATACAACCGACCCTAGTTATTACAAATGGACACAATGGATATTCACAAAATTGTATGAAAAAGGTTTAGCCTATGTAGATGAAGTACCAGTAAACTGGTGTCCGGCTCTAGGAACAGTTTTAGCTAACGAAGAAGTCATCGATGGCAAAAGTGA
>NZ_QBBX01000024.1:0-5238 GCF_003073175.1 Peribacillus acanthi | reverse complement strand
CGTGGAGGGCATCCTGTTGAGCGCCGTCCAATGAGACAATGGATTTTAAAAATCACTGCTTATGGAGACCGTTTGTTAGAGGATTTAGAAGAGCTTGATTGGCCTGAAAGCTTAAAAGAGATGCAGCGTAATTGGATTGGACGTTCTGAAGGCGCAGAAGTAGTCTTTGGCATTGAAGGACACGATGAAACGTTCACTGTCTTTACGACTCGTCCGGATACTTTATTTGGAGCGACATATGCTGTATTAGCTCCAGAACATCCATTTGTTGAGAAGATTACTACTGCTGATCAAAAAGAAGCTGTGGTAGCTTATATAAACCAAGTAAAGAGCAAGAGTGACTTAGAAAGAACAGATTTGGCAAAAGATAAATCTGGCGTATTTACAGGTGCGTATGCAATCAACCCAGTGAATGGTGATAAAATGCCAATCTGGATTGCGGATTATGTATTAATGAGCTATGGGACAGGTGCAATCATGGCGGTTCCTGCCCATGATGAACGGGACTACGAATTTGCCAAAAAGTTTGACCTTCCGATTGTTGAAGTGGTTGCAGGAGGCGATATTGAAAAAGAGGCTTACTCTGGAGATGGGGCTCATATCAACTCCGAGTTCTTAAATGGAATGGGCAAAGAAGAAGCGATTTCTAAGATGATTTGTTGGCTTCAAGAAAAAGGCATTGGTGAAAAGAAAATCACTTACCGCTTACGTGATTGGTTATTTAGCCGTCAACGTTATTGGGGCGAGCCAATTCCAGTTATCCACTGGGAGGATGGCACAAGCACAGCCTTAAGTGAGGATCAATTACCGCTTGTCCTACCTAAAACAAAGGACATTAAGCCTTCTGGTACAGGTGAATCCCCACTTGCCAATATTGAAGATTGGGTAAATGTAACGGATGAAACCGGAAGAAAAGGACGTCGCGAAACGAATACAATGCCACAGTGGGGCGGAAGTTGCTGGTATTACCTTCGCTATATCGATCCAAAGAATGAACATGCTTTAGCAGATGCAGAGAAGCTTAAAGAGTGGTTACCTGTCGATATTTATATCGGTGGAGCTGAGCATGCTGTACTTCACTTGTTATATGCTCGCTTCTGGCATAAATTCTTGTATGATATCGGAGTAGTACCTACTAAAGAGCCGTTCCAAAAGTTATTTAACCAAGGTATGATTTTAGGTGAAAATAATGAAAAGATGAGTAAATCAAAGGGGAATGTCGTAAATCCTGATCACATAGTTGAAAGCCACGGAGCTGATACATTACGTTTATACGAAATGTTCATGGGACCTTTAGAAGCTTCTATTGCTTGGTCTACAAATGGATTAGATGGATCTCGTCGATTCTTAGATCGAGTTTGGCGCTTATTAGTAGATGATGAAGGGAAAATCACAAGCAAGTTGGTAGACAACGATGACTCCGGCAAACTTGAAAAAGTATATCATCTAACGGTTAAGAAGGTTACAGAAGATTATGAAGGCATTCGTTTCAATACAGCCATTTCACAATTGATGGTGTTCATCAATGATGCTTATAAGGCAGAAACATTGCCAAAAGCTTATATTGAAGGTTTTGTAAAACTACTTTCCCCAGTTTGTCCACACATTGCGGAAGAACTTTGGAATAAGCTTGGGCATGAAGATAGCATTGCATATGCTACATGGCCAGCTTTTGACGAAGCAAAACTTGTGGATGATGAAGTAGAAATCGTCGTCCAAATTAATGGCAAAGTCAAAGCTAAACTAGTTGTACCAGTTGATGCAACTAGAGAAAACCTAGAAGAAATTGCATTAGGAAATGACAGCGTCAAAGAACAAATCGATGGCAAAACAGTACGAAAAATCATTGCAGTACCAGGGAAATTAGTTAATATTGTTGCAAACTAATTTTGATATAATGGAAGGGCTAATCGTAATGGTTAGCCCTTTTATTAATTGATTAGTGGGGGCCGTATAAATGGTAGAAATTAAAACAATTAGTACATCCGAAGTGGAAAAAGCACTAGACCAAGGCAAACAGCTCCACTTGATAGATGTTCGTGAGGATTATGAAGTTGCCTACGGAATGATTCCAGGTGCCGTGCAAATCCGTATGAACGAGATTCCTGCCCACTTAGAAAAATTAGATGAAGATAAAGAATACATTATAGTCTGTGCGGCAGGGGTACGAAGTGAAATGGTGTGTCGTTACCTTTTAGAAAATGGCTTTAAGGCAATTAATATGGAAGGTGGCATGTATAGCTGGTCTGGAGAAATAGAGATAAATCTGTAAACCTCTTGTTTTAAAACTCTCCCAGTCTGTCAATAATGAAAACAAAAACGGGGAGAGTCCAGTGTATGATCAAAGTAAAAATATTCGACCATGAACACGAAAAAGATCTTGAAAAAGACATCAACACGTTTTTGCGTAACTTGGAGGATGATCAGCTGGTAGATATTAAATATAATGTTGCAGCTATCCAGGAAGATGAAGATGATCAGATTTATTGTTTTAGTGCGATGGTTATTTATAAGGGATAATGCAAAAGGGAGTGACTCGTTGTTGAATCACTCCTAATTTATTGCAAATTAATAAAGTGCGTTGTATTTGTATATGGACTATTAATATGAAAACCAAGTGCTTCGTAAAACTTGCTAGCTTTCTCTGTATCTGTGTGTAAAACCATTGTTTTGTAATGTTCCGAGGCGAAATCCATCAAATAATGAACAAGTTCTTTTCCTACTCCTAATCCACGGGCTGATGAAAGAATATAAAATCTTCTCAAACGACAAATTTCATCTTTTTCAATATTGACTCCACCGATGCCTATGATTCTACCATCTGGATCATAAACACCACAGAGAATTTCTCCCTTTTGATTAAAGCGATTTCTTCCTTCTTGGTAGTCAGTCAATAATCGGTCTACAAATCGAAAGCCTTGCTCCTTGCTTTCTGAAAGTAACTCTCCTAATTCTAGTGTATCTAGATCATCAATTATATGTATTGTCCAATTTTTGATAGGGTTGTTAAGGTTTGAAGGCAAGAAATAACACCTCTTTCTTTATATCTCATTTTAATAAAGGATCTTTTTACATAGATTGTTGTTTATTGAACATTAAATATGTCGGTTGATTGCAGCGAGAGGCACTTGTTTTTAAGCGGGGAGGAGAGGATCATCATCGTTGCCGCCTGTGGGTTCTCCCAATCCCCTCTATTTCCCGTCTCTTGAATTCACATCGCACGAAGAAAATTCGTATGCATTTTTAGAAGGAGAGTACCCTTCAATACAATAAACTCAGATTGATATAGATAAATTACGCTTAAAAGCAACAAATTCTACCAAAACAGCCTTTTTAAAAAACAAACCGTTAAGAAATTTATCGTTTAGTATTTACTTTGTAAACTATGCTTGGCTGCATTAACCCCTGCGAGTCGTCCAGTCACTAATGCAGAAGTAATATTGTAACCACCGGTATAGCCGTGGATGTCTAATACTTCTCCGCAGAAAAACAGGCCGTCCATAATCTTTGAGCTCATTTCCCTAGGATGAATCTCTTTTACAGAAACACCTCCACCGGTTACGAATGCTTTTTCAATGGGTTGTGAACCATCTACAGTAAAAGTGAATTCCTTGCAGAGCGATACAAAGGTTCTTAGCTTTTCATTAGGTATGGATGCACCTTGCTCACTACCATCAAGACCTGCTTTTTCTAGTAAGAAATGGAGATATCTCTCTGGGACTAATCCCTTTAGGATATTTTTAATAGCTTTTTTTGGTTCATCCTTTACCAATTTAATAATTTGTTGGAACAATTCTTCGTTTTTCTGGTCAGGAATCGCATCTAGCTTCATGGTTACTTCTTGTAGATTCCACTTTTTCATGGCTTGGACAACAAAGCCGCTGCAACGCAAAACAGCAGGTCCACTAATACCAAAATGGGTGAAGATCATATCCATTCGGTGTGTGACCAACGGCTTTCCTTTAGGGTTTAGTACGGAAAGTGAAACGTCTCGTAAACTTAAACCTTGAAGGGTTTTAGATTGTATAAAGCGCTCTTTTGAAGTTAGAGGAACTTCGGTTGGGAATAAGTCTGTTATCGTGTGTCCCGCTTTTTTTGCCCAGGCATAACCGTCTCCAGTGGAACCAGTATGAGGGACTGATTTTCCACCAACTGCAATAATGATACTTTTTGCTTTGGGAATTTGACCATCTTTTAAATGTACTGTGTGCAATCCTTCAGGTTCAAAATCGATTGTTTTAACAGGAGAATTCGTAAAGGTTTTTACATTCAATTCTTTTAAACGAGTTAACAAAGCCTGTACCACACTGCCAGCATCATCACTGATAGGAAACATTCTACCATGGTCTTCTTCCTTTAATCCGACTCCAAGCTTTTCAAAAAATGCGATTATATCTTCATTACTAAATTCAGAAAATGCACTAAAAAGAAAACGTCCATTTCCAGGAATGTGCTTGATTATTTCATCTATCGGCAGACGATTGGTTACATTACAGCGGCCACCACCTGAAATTGCTAGCTTCCTTCCTAGCTTTTCTCCCTTGTCAATCAGAAGAACTTTCGCACCTTGTTCACCAGCTCCAATTGAGGCCATCAGTCCTGATGGGCCTCCACCAATAACTATTACATCATATTGCATGTTTAATCCTCACTTCGTTCCATTATAGTTCCTCTATTATAAAGGAAGGTTGGGGGAAAATGAAGTTTTCGCCTATTGGTTATTAATATGAGATGCAGTATTGGTGGGAAAAACAATATGCATGTGGATGAGGTTGATTCATATTGCCCTTTTGGTGCTCTACATGAAAGAAGTTTGACCATTTAATGACTCTATTTCATTTATCTTTCACTTTCTACTGGTCACATTCCAAAAGGTAATCATACGCCGCCAATGATGCCCTTTTCGAGAACCATCCTAAGCAAAAGGTAATCATACGCCGCCAATGATGCCCTTTTCGAGGACAGACTCTAGTAAAAGGTAATCATACGCCGCCAATGATGCCCTTTTTGAGATCAGACTCTAGAAAAAGGTAACCATACGTCTGCAATGATGCCCTTTTCGAGGACAGACTCTAGTAAAAGGTAATCATACGCCGCCAATGATGCCCTTTTCGAGATCCATCCTAAGTAAAAGGTAATCATACGCCGCCAATGATGCCCTTTTCGAGGTCCATCCTAAGCAAAAGGTAATCATACGCCGCCAATGATGCCCTTTTCGAGATTTATCCTCAGTAAATG
>NZ_QBBX01000023.1:50191-53426 GCF_003073175.1 Peribacillus acanthi | reverse complement strand
CGCCAGCGTTCGTCCTGAGCCAGGATCAAACTCTCCAAAAAGTGTTTGACTTGCTCATAAAATGTCTTATTTAAAAGACTTAATATTAAACGTTGACGTATTGTTTTGTTTAGTTTTCAAAGAGCAATTTCTCTGCCGCTTCCTCTGAAGCAACTTAATCATCTTACCACGCTAGCTCATTTCTAGTCAACAACTTTTTAAAAAAAGTTTTTTCGAAGATTGATAGGAACAACCTGTCTAATCTACTTTATTTACTAGCCTCATGAGGCGTGTATTGAATATACTAACAAAACACAAAAACAAAGTCAACACACATAAATAATAAATTTATAGACTTATTTTCTATTCCCTAATAAATCCTTCGCTTCAGTAATACAGATTTCAACTAGTTTTCCTGCTTCTATAGACTTCCTTAATAACCTTGTAGCTTGCCCTGCCCATAGTGACATATATTCAGGGTTACTTTGTTTAGCTGCTTCCTTTCTAATATCACTTGTTAAGGAGTTCTGTGTAGGAAACGGCATCGGAGAAACTCCACTTTTCTCAAAATCCGTGATGAAAGTATTTTTTATTCCTCTTGCCGGACGACCAGAAAATACTTTTGTTAAAATTGTACTTTCCTCATTACTTTCATGTAACGCTCGTTTATATGACGGATGTGCACCAGACTCTAGTGAAGGTAAAAATGCAGTTCCCATCTGTACACCTTTTGCCCCTAACGCAAGAGCAGCTACCAGCCCACGCCCGTCCATTATACCTCCCGCTGCTACCACCGGAATATTTACCGCATCCACCACTTGTGGAATAAGAGAGAACGTTCCAATATTAGCACCGTAAGGATCTTCACTTATATCAAACGTCCCTCTATGCCCTCCTGCATCGCTACCTTGCGCTACTAAAACATCTACCCCATGATTTTCTGCTAGAATGGCTTCCTTAACAGTCGTAACCATTGCCATCGTCTTAATCCCTTTAGAATTTATCTGTTCTATTTCAATTGAAGACAAAAGTCCAAATGCGGTACTAATAATAGGGACGTTTTCTTCTATTAATATTTTTAATTGTCCATTGAATAGATTTTCCGTTTGTATATCATTTCCTCTTGGAGATAGGGAAAGGTTCTCTCTAATTCCATTAAGTACAGACTGCACAGGTTCTATCCCCACTAAATAATCGTCCATACTTGTGCAGAATAAGTTTACAGCAAATGGCTTCTCGGTGTTCGATTTAATCTTCCTAATACTTTCACGGATCTCTTCAGGCTTCATATACGCAGCACCTAGAGTTCCTAAACCTCCCGCTTCTGAAACCGCAATCACAAGATCAGCATTAGCAGGGCCACCCGCCATGCCAGCTTGGATTATCGGATATTGTATCCCTAGTAACTCACATAATTTTGTGTGTATATTCATCTATCTGTCCTCCTTCCTTAATACAAAACTTACATGCCCCTATTATTAAGGATAATAGAGGCATGCCGGTAATTTAGACTCTATTTGCTAAGTATTCTTTCATTTGATCTCTTAGGGCAGCCTTTAGGAATTTCCCAACAGATGTTTTAGGTATTTCATTAACGAAAACTACATCATCCGGAAGCCACCACTTTGCAAATTGCGGAGCAAGGAAGTCTAATAATTCCTGTTTATCTAACTGATCTTTAAAAGCCTCCTTCAAAACGACGCAAGCAATCGGTCGCTCTTGCCACTCTGGATGGGGGATTGCGACAACACTCGCTTCAAACACCGCTTCATGTGCCATCAATGCATTTTCAAGATCGACCGAAGAAATCCATTCTCCACCGCTCTTAATCAAATCTTTCGTCCGGTCAACAAGCTTTACAACTCCTTCTTCGTCAACAGTAGCCACATCTCCTGTATATAACCATCCATCCTTAAACGCTTCTTTAGATCTGTCATCTCTATAATACTCGTTCGCAATCCACGGACCTCGTAGCATTAATTCTCCCATATCATTGCCATCCCATTTTACTTCACCATCAGCACCGACAACTTTCATCTCTAATCCAGGAACAAGTAATCCTTGTTTGGATCGGATATCTAACGTCTCTTCTTCATGCAAATCATGCTGATAGCTCTTTAATCTCGATAAGGTAACCAATGGAGTAGTTTCTGTCATTCCATACGCATGCAAGAATGGGATTTTATACTTCGTTTCAAATGCTTTAATCATCGCGCGTGGCGCTGCTGAACCTCCACAAAGAATTGCTCGAAGTGAAGACGTTTCATATGAACCACTCTCTAACTCTTTTAATAAACCAAGCCAAATGGTAGGTACTCCAGCGGTCAATGTCACTTTTTCATTTTGAATCAATTCAGCTATTAGCTTTGGTGTGAATTGTGGTCCCGGCAAAACTTGGGTAGTTCCAAACCAGGTAGCCGCAAACGGGAGACCCCATGCGTTAGCATGGAACATCGGTACAACTGGCATTGCAACATCGTTCTCAGATACAGCGGCAGTATCTGCTAGACCTAATGCAAAACTATGTAACACAATCCCTCTATGCGAATAGACGACTCCTTTTGGATTCCCAGTAGTTGCAGATGTATAGCACATTCCAGCAGGATCGTTTTCATCTAGGTCTTTTTTAAACGGATGGTTTGAATTGGATTCTTCTAGTAATTTTTCATAGGAATAAACGGGTGATAAGCTTGTATTTGGTAACTCAGGTTTATCCGTCATGATAATGTAAGCTTTAACTGTTTTAAATGTCTTGTGAATTTTCTCTACTAAAGGCAATAAGTCTTCATCAACCAATAGAACTTTATCTTCTGCATGGTTAACAATATATGAAATATGTTCAGGAGACAGTCTAAGATTGATAGTATGCAATACCGCACCGATACCCGGAGCCGCAAAATATGTCTCAAGATGGCGATGATGGTTCCAGGCTAAGGTTCCTACTCGTTCTCCCTTTTGCACTCCTAGCTTTTCAAGTGCATGGGCAAGGCGACGAGTCCGTTCACCGATTTCTTTATAAGTGAACCTTTGTATGCCAGAAAGAGTTCTTGACACCACTTGTTTTTTCGCAAAGAATTTTTCTGCTCTTTCAAGAAGTGATCCAACCGTTAACGAAACATTCATCATATGACATTTCCCCTTTTCATTAGATAGAGATATAAAAAGATTATTGTTTCATGACACTTCTGTTTATGACGGAATTTGTATGTTCACCTAACGACGGTGGCTTAGATTCTTCTATTTTAGGTAAATCAGC
>NZ_QBBX01000023.1:37559-50181 GCF_003073175.1 Peribacillus acanthi | reverse complement strand
TGCATACTAACCTGCATCTCTCCCCAGACGGAATCATAAACTTGCTTGTTATGAACGAAATAAGGATGATACCTCACTTCATCCACTTCCAAAACCGGAGTTAGACAACAATCCACACTCATTCCAAATTCTGTCCACTCAGATATGGTTCTCCTTTTAATAAGCGCTTTCATTTCCAGGTATGTTCTATTGGTATCAACAGCTTTAGAGTGGTGGTAAGATAACCACTCCATACGATCGACTGCCTGACAGAAATTTCTCCAGAACTTCTCTTCAAGTGCAGCTAAGCTGATATACCTTTTATCTTTCGTTTCATACAAACCATATGAAACGATCGAACCACTTAAAACTGGGATTCCCTGTTTATAACTAAATACTTGATCATACATAACATGGTTTGCCATTGTAGAGGCCACTGCTTCAGTAATCGAAACACAATGATAGCTTCCCTCTCCTGTTTTCACCTTAGCTAGGAGGGCTGCTAGTATTCTTTCACTTGCAGCTAATCCTCCAAAATAATCCGCTAACGTATGAGTCGGATGTATCGGTTTTCCATGGTCATCTTTTAATTGCGCCAATACCCCACTTAAAGATAGATAGTTGATATCATGACTACCCATATGACTAAGAGGACCTTTATCCCCGTACCCTGTAACGGCACAATAGACGATGCCAGGATGTACAATCTTAATATCTTCATAACCTAAACCTAATCTGTTCATAACACCCGGCCTGAAGCTCTCGATCATTACATCCGCTTCTTTAATGATTTCGATAGCTTTCATTTTGTCACTTTCATTTTTCAAATCGAGTGCAACACTTTTTTTCTGGCGATTATGCGCCTGAAAAACGGTTCCATCTTCTCCAGTACCTCTTGCCAAATCCCCTGTTAGCGGTTCAATTTTAATGACTTCCGCCCCGAGTTCCGCTAATCTCAAGGAAGCGTATGGACCTGGAATGTAATGCGAAAAGTCTACAACTCTAATCCCTTTGAGCATCTCTACCACCTCTTAAACTATTGGGGAAGAAGATTTGTCAGCAGCAAGTTCTTCTTCCAATCGTTTTCTAAGGATGAACTTCTGAATTTTGCCACTGGCATTTCTCGGCATGCTTTCAGAAAAAATGTATTTTCTTGGTCGTTTATAGTTTGCCAGCTTATCACTGTTCTTGCAGAATAGATCCAGGTCTTCACTTGTTAGAGAAGGGTCTTTTGCAACTACAAAAGCAGTGACTGTCTCTCCCCACCTGTCATCGGGTTGACCAATTACCGCTACATCCAGAACTCCCGGATGCTCATACAACACATCTTCAACTTCACGAGGATAAACATTTTCTCCCCCACTAATAATCATGTCATCAACGCGATCCTTAACAAAAAGGAAACCATCTTCATCGAGATAACCAATATCACCCGAATGGTACCACCCTTTGTACATCGCATTTCCCGTTGCCTCAACTCGGTTGAAATAGCCCGCCATCATGGAAGGACCTTGAACAATGATCTCCCCTGGTTCACCAGGAGGCAGAATATCATCCGGGTCTGAGGGACCAGCTTCATTGGGCCTTACAATTCGTATCTCATGATTGAGAATCGCTTGACCAGCTGATCCAGCCTTTCGAATTTGATCCTCTTCAGCTAATACCGTGATGGCAGGACCCATTTCCGTCATCCCGTATGCTTGAACTAAATTTACACCTAGCTTTTCTTGACAAGCTCTGACTAGTACAGGAGCCATAGGAGCTGCACCATACAGTCCTAGCTTAAGACTTGAAATATCGTACTTTTCTATGTTCTCTTGAAGGATCATATTCCACATAGTGGGAGCTGCGAAAAATTTCGTGATTTTCTCTGTTTCAACTTCCTCCAAAACTTGTTCAGGTTGAAAATGATGCATGATCACGTTCGAAGCCCCAATATGAACACGGGGCAAGAAAGAACAATGCAACTCAGCGCAATGAAACATCGGAGCTACAATTAGCCCTCGGTCATGCTGATCAAGTTTAGTAGACTGAATGAGTACTAGACTTTGTTCGACCATTTCACGATGGCGATGGATAACTCCTTTTGGCCTTCCTGTTGTGCCACTTGTATACATAATGGCATACGTATCAGTTTCCTCTACTTTTTCAGCTACGAAATGGAAAGGAGCTTGAGCTACTTCCCTTTTATAACTCTTGGCGTATTGAGGTACTTCTTCATCTGTATACCAAAACGCTATGTGAGGAAATCGGTTTTCAATTCTAGCGATGACTGGTTCCAATGATTTTTCAAACAGAACAACCTTCGGAGAAGCATCCTGCAAAATGTACGCAACTTCTTCTGACATCAGTCGGAAATTGATAGGATTAAAAACAGCCCCTAGCTTGGCACAGGCAAAAAATGCTGTCGCCAATTCTTCGCGATTGAACAAAAACGTCGAAACACGGTCGCCTTTTTTGACACCTTCTGTACGAAGGGCATTCGCAAGCTGATTTACTTCCTCGTTCCATTGAGCATACGTCATACGAACCTTACTTCTCGTGTCATATAGAGCTTCTTTTCCAGGGAACTTTTTTACCGTTAAATCAAAGATTTTACCTATGGTAATTGTCATCGCCAAACCTCCCGATTTAATCTATAATTCTCTCAATAATCGTAGCATTCGCCATTCCGTGTCCTTCACACATCGTTTGCAATCCATAACGACCACCCGTGCGTTCCAACTCACTCATCATGGAAATCATAATTCTAGCTCCACTTGCTCCAAGTGGGTGCCCCAGTGCAATGGCTCCACCATTAGGATTTAGCTTTTTCGGATCAGCCCCTGTTTCTTTCAACCAAGCCAATGCGACAGGAGAAAAAGCTTCATTCACCTCAAACACATCGATGTCATTAATAGATAAACCCGATTTTTCAAGTGCTTTTTTGGTTGCTGGAATTGGACCCGTCAACATCAAAGTAGGATCAGAGCCAACTACAACTCTCGTATGAATTAGGAATTTCGGTTTTACTCCTAGTTCCTCTGCCTTTTCACGGCTCATAATCAGCAGGGCTGCTGCACCATCGCTAATTTGACTTGCATTTCCCGCATGGATTTTCCCATTTTCCACGAAGGCGGGCTTTAATGCAGAAAGTGCCTCAAACGTCGTACCTTTCCTTGGGCCCGTATCACTTGTAACGGTTACTTTTTCCCCATTTTCTAACGTCACATGAATCGGCATAATCTCTGAATCAAAGTAACCTGCTTCTTGTGCCTTTAACGCTTTCTCATGACTTTCTAGCGCAAATCGATCCAGGTCTTCTCTTGAGAACCCATACTGATCCGCAATTCTTTCGGCCGATAATCCTTGATGAATCGTTTCATACCTACTCTTTAGTTGATTACTGAGTGGAGCACCTTGATAATTCGAACCGATTGGAATGCGGGACATACTTTCTACTCCACCAGCAATAACCACATCCATATCACCAGACAAGATGGCTTGTGCCGCGAAATGGACAGCTTGCTGACTTGATCCACATTGCCTATCAATTGTCGTACCCGGAACTTCAATCGGGAATCCAGCTATCAAAGCAGCAACCCTCGCAATATCCCCTGCTTGCTCCCCCACTTGAGAAACACACCCTAATATCACATCATCCACTAAGCCTGCATCAATTCCTGAACGATTTACCAACTCTGCTAACACCGCACCAGCCAAATCATCCGGACGAATATCCTTTAAGTAACCATTTCTTCTACCAACTGGGGTACGTACCCCTTCTACTATAACTGCTTGCCTCATTGTGTCCTCCTCGTTTGCTTTAATATGAAATCTATAACCCTAAATTTTTTGCAATTATAGTCTTCATGATTTCATTAGTTCCCGCATAAATACTTGCGACCGGGATGTCTCGATATCTTCTAGCAATCTTGTATTCCTCCATATATCCATAACCACCATGAAGCTGCATACACTCAGCAGCTACTTTTTTCGCAACCTCTGTCAATTTCCACTTTGCCATGGAAACCTTGGTGACAACATTTTTCCCACCTATATGCTCTGCTATCAATTGATCCAGGAAAGCTCTTCCCATTTCAATGTCGGTGGCCATTTCCGCAATTTTGAATTGGGTATTTTGGAATTGTCCGATTGACTTTCCAAATGCAGTTCGACTTTTCACATAATCCATCGTTTGCTCTAACATGTCTTCAGCAGCTACCTGTGCGGCAATTGCTACAAGTAGACGCTCCTGCTGCAACTTATCCATCATGTAAAGAAAACCTTTCCCTTCTTCTCCTAGAAGGTTCTCTTTAGGAACACGACAATCTTCGAAAATAAGCTCCGCTGTATCTTGGCAATGGAGACCCACTTTATTTAATTTTCTACCTCTACTAAAACCTGGCGTGTCTCTTTCAATAACTAATAAACTAATTCCTTTATGTTTTGGAACCGCTTTTAGGTCTGTTTTGACTGCGACGACAATTAAATCGGATTGAATACCGTTTGTAATAAACGTCTTTTGTCCATTGACAATATAGTGGTCACCCTCCAACACAGCGGTAGTCTGTATATTCGCTAAATCCGAACCAGCCCCCGGCTCCGTCATGGCAATAGCGGTAATAAATTCACCAGTCACACACTTTGGCAACCAACGTTTCTTTTGCTCCTCATTCCCAAAGGCTGTGATATAAGGAACTACAATATCATTATGAAGGCCGACACCAACTGAACCAGAACCGACTCGCTCTAACTCTTCATTGATTATGACCGAGAATCCCCAATCTACATCACTGCCCCCGTATTCCTCAGGTAGGTCCGGGCATAGATATCCTTGCTCTCCCATCTTCTTCCAAAAAGAACGAGGAATCATCCGATCTTCTTCCCATTTCTCATAGAAAGGGTATGCCTCTTTGTCCAAAAACTTTCTCAATGATTTTCGGAAAATATCATGATCCTCCGTTAAATAAGGGTGCTTCATTTTTTCACTCCTCTATAGTGGTTGAAATCAGTTGTTGATGGGATTGTTTCAGTTGGTATTTCAGAATCTTTCCTGATGCGTTTCTCGGAAGCTCCTTTTCAATAAAAACCTTTCTTGGTACCTTAAAGCCTGCTAGTTTTTTACGGCAAAAATCCCTTAACTCCACTTCTTCAACGGTGACACCAGCTTTTGGTACAATTACAGCACAGACCGCCTCTCCCCACACTTCATCCGGCAGTCCTATGACAGCTGCCTCTAAAATAGACGGATGTTCATATAACACTTGCTCCACTTCTATCGAATAAACATTTTCTCCACCTGATATGATCATATCCTTCTTTCTATCCACAAGAGTCATAAACCCATCATGGTCAATCGTCGCTAAATCACCTGTATATAACCACCCATCCTTGATAGCAAGTGCCGTCTCAACAGGCTTTTTATAATACTCTTTCATGATGGTATCTCCTCGAAGGATCAACTCACCAACTGCTCCAGGCATGATATCTTCCCCTGATTCCGTCACTACTCTTGCCTCTGTAAGGAAAACTGCTTTGCCTGCTTTCCCTAGATGCTCCTTATGTCCTTCTGGATCTAGATAAATCCCACTAGGGCCCGCTTCAGTCAAACCGCATAAGTTATAGAATTGGTCAGTTTTAAATAAATCGATGGTTTTTTTGACTAATTCAGGAGCCATCGGAGCTGCACCATATCCACACCTTGATATGGAAGAAAGGTCGTATTTCTGATAATCAGGAACTTGTAGAAGGAAGTTATACATGGCTGGTACACCAAAGAAAAAAGTGATTTTATGTTCTTGAATTGCTTGAAGGACTTTAACTGGGTGAAAATCACGATGGATATAATGGGTGGCTCCTAAAAACACACCAGAAATCAAAAATAAGTTCAGTTGTGCGGAATGGAAAAGTGGGGCTATATGCAAAAAGCGATCATGCTGGTTAATGCCCATAGCAGCCATCATGGTGATTCCCACTTTAAAGATACGATGGTGATCAAACAAAGCTCCCTTCGGTCGTCCAGTGGTGCCTGAAGTATAAAGTATCTCCAAGTCATTCTGTTCTGTTAGACCTACACTAGGTTCTTCCATATTATAGGACTTTATATTCTCATAGGATAAATGGCCTTCAATCAAAGTGGAGCCTACTACTATCACATGTTTGACCTTTGTTTTTGCTCTCGCCTCGTTCATGATTGCTTCGAACTCTGAATCGATGATGACATAAGCACTATCCGATTGCTCTAATATGTAGTGTGTTTCAGTTACGGTAAGGCGAGTATTGACAGGAACAATAACCGCTCCAACCTTCGCAGCAGCAAAAAAAGAAAAGACAAAGTGATCAGAATTCTTCATCATAATGGCAACCTTATCTCCCACTTGGATTCCTAGAGAGAGCAACCCATGAGCCAATCGATTAACTTCTTCATTAAACTGTTTGTACGTATAGGATCTACCTTCACAATAAATCGCTAATTTATTCGGAAATTTTCTCGCGTTTTGAGCTACATAAGCACCAATTTGCATCAACATCTCTCCCTTTTCCAATATGGATAATATAGATGCAATTATTGTGCCAATTTTCTAAATTCTTATCTCTTCATATATTTCTATATCTATTAAGCTCTTTCCTGTACAGCTACTGTCCATATCAATGAAAAAAGTGTCCATTTAACGGACACTTTGCGTAGTTATATCAAATTTTTTTATTTTCTCATACAGTCCTGACCGGCTAATCCCAAGTAAACGAGCTGCTTCCGCTTTATTCCCTCTGGATTGGAGTAGGGCTTTTTGAATCGCCTTCTTTTCAGACTCTTCATACAGAGTTCCTGCAGGAAAAGTCTGAAAGGATTCAATTTTATTCATATATTCAGGTAAATCCTCTATTTTAATTTTCCCGTGTTCAGCAAAGGTCATCGCACGTTCTAAAACATTCTTTAATTCACGGACATTCCCAGGCCAATGATATTCCAGAAATGCATTCCTAGCTAAAGAAGAAATTCCCGTAATGCTTGTTCCGAGTAAGCGATTCATCTCCTCTATAATCACTTCCATAAGCACTTCTATATCCCTTGGACGTTCACGTAGAGCTGGTATCCTAAATGAAATAACATTTAGTCGATAATATAGATCTTCTCGGAATGATCCGTTTTTCACCATCTCCTCTAGATTTCGATTGGTAGCCGCAATTATTCGAACATCTACCTTAATTCTAGTGGTCCCACCTACTCGGTAAAATTCTCGTTCTTGAAGAACCCTTAACAATTTTGCTTGCAAAGAAAGCGACATATCGCCAACTTCATCAAGAAATAGTGTCCCCCCATTCGCTAGGTCGAATTTTCCGATTTTCCCTTTCTGCTTAGCACCAGTAAACGCTCCTTCTTCATATCCGAAAAACTCTGATTCAAGCAAATCTTCTGGAATAGCAGCACAGTTCACTTCAACAAATTTCTCCTCACACCTAGCACTTCCATTATGTATCGCATGAGCAAATAACTCCTTACCAGTCCCACTTTCTCCCCTGATTAAAATGGTGGAGCGTCCCTTGGCAGCTTTTGCAGCACTTCTTTTTAACTTCTCCATGTAAGGATCGTTCGAGTGAATATGCTCCCACGAAAACCTTGCTGATTCTGATTGTTTATATTGTTTCTTATAAAAGTTGGCTTTATTTTCAGCCTTCTGTAATTTCTTCAGAAGATTATTAACCTCATGAAGGTGACGGAACATGATTTTTCCGATGACTCCAATCACCACACCATCCTGCATAATAGGAATTCGGTGAACAATATAAGAAATCCCATTTTCCTCCTGAAAATCACTGAATTCCGCCATCTGCGTTTCAAAAACATGAGTAAGTTTAAGTGAAGGTAGAACTTCGTCAATTTTTCGCCCAATAATGCGGGACTTATCAAGATTAAACAATTCTAAGAACGGCGGACTCACCATCTCCACCCGTCCCTTTTTATCTGTCATGATAATCCCGTCATAGGCGTTTTCCAAAGCTGTTTCTAGCATTCTCTTTAAATTTTTTACCGTCTCTAAATCTAGAGAGATTCTCTCCAGCTCCGAAATATCATGGAATAACGCAATATAACCCTTTTGTCCACCCATTCTTTGATAGGTAGTAAGGTAAGCAACTGTCTTACACCTCGGAAAAGAAAGGGAAATGTACTCCGCTTCCCCCTTTGTATTTTGCCTTTGCAGCAGCTCAGCAAATTCTGGGAAAAGACACACTAAATTAATTTGCAATAGATCTGATGGACTCTTTCCGCTCATCTCACAAATACGGTCATTAATGTATGTGACCATACTATTTTCGTCCGTCATGAGCACCCCGATAGGAGAATGTTGAAGAATGGTCTCCATCTGCTCTTTTAAAAGATTTGAAGATTCTAAAAGGGCCAGCACCATGTCTGTTTTTGTAAATAGGCCAGCTACTCCACCAGATGGATTGAGAACAACTCCTGTTCCTACCGGACTGTTTTGGACCATTTTCTCAACGATTTCAAAAGGGGTATCCGTTTGCAACGTAAAAGCCTGTGTCTTAATAGCATCACGAATAGGTGTGGTTAACTCTTTTTCTTCTAAAATCATTTTGTACATTTCACTTCTCGTAAAAACGCCAGTTAATTTTCCGCCTTTATCCGTTACAGGCACCAAGTTCCATTTATGATGCAACATATACTGGATCGCTTCACCTAAAGTGGTTTCTTCCGTAATTTTCCCATCAAACCGTGAAATGATATCCTCAAACCGAATCACAATGACCCTCCCTTCCTATATAAATTATCGAAATATTATAAAATTAATACTATCTGAATGAGTTACAATTTACAATTAATCTACTAATATAAAGAGCTAGTACATCATTAAGACGTACTAGCTCTTTATTTCCTTCTTATTTTGGTTGCATTCTTATCGCTCCATCCAAGCGAATCGTTTCCCCGTTTAACATTGGGTTCTCAACAATAGAACCAACAAGGTGACCATACTCTGCAGGATATCCTAGTCTCGTTGGGAACGGAACCATTTTCCCTAATGATTCTCGCGCTTCTTCTGGTAAAGAGTCAAACATTGGCGTATGGAAAAGGCCAGGAGCGATGGTCATCACTCTAATTCCGAAAGGAGCCAGCTCCCTTGCTATTGGAAGCGTCATCCCCACTACCCCACCTTTAGATGCACTGTACGCCGCTTGACCGATTTGTCCCTCAAAAGCGGCTACAGAAGCTGTATTGATAATGACACCTCTTTCACCTGTTTCGAGCACTTCATTTTGCACCATTTTTTCAGCTGCAAGGCGGATGACATTAAATGTCCCTACTAAATTAACTCCAATCACTTTAGAGAATAACCCCAAATCATGAACACCTTTTTTACTTAATAGTTTGCTAGCAATCCCGATACCAGCACAATTAACAACCGTATTCAGAGAGCCCATTTTATCTACTGCATATTGAACAGCTCGAATTACATCTTCCTCATTTGTCACATCCGTTTTAATGTATGATACATTTTCACCCAATTCAGCGCATAACTTCTCGGCTCGTTCGTCAGACAAATCGACAATGACCGCTTTTCCTCCATTTGTAACAATATGCCTAACAGTCGCTTCTCCTAGCCCAGATGCCCCACCTGTCACTAACGCACAGCTTTGTTCTAATTTCATTCTGATTCCCCCTTAATTGTGATGACTGATTATCTTGCAAGTTTTATACCAATTTATAAAATTAGCACTGTCGTAAAATCGTATTCACATTTGGAGGAATCATGTACAGAATTTGGACAACAAAGTGTAAAGTTAGACATTTATAAAACACCCTCATTTATAACCTAAACTACACTTACTTAAAATGGTCTAGCCTTTTGAGAATTTTTGTTTTATTGCAGAGTTAGATTTGTCGAAAAATCGATATTCTTGGGTTTTCGTTGATATTTTGACCGTCTCGATTTTATTTTTCCAGGTTTCAAATGTATTTTTCCATTTTCGATAATAAATTTTTCAGTTTCGATAAAAGATACTGATCCCACCAAAAAAATCATACTGGATATCGGGTTTTAAAGCAGAAATGAAGATGATTCCAATAATAAAGGAAAAAATGGGGTTAAAAGTCCTTAAAATGATTGTTTTACTTACTATTTATCTCAATATTTGAGCACAGCTTTTTAAACGGCCAATATAAAAAACCGCAGACCTCATATTTGGCCTACGGTTTTAATGATTAGACTAAGAAAATAAAGTAGCTCAAGAAGATAATAAATAATCCGTACATGATTGGATGAATTTCTTTCATTCTACCTTTTACGATCATTGTAATTGGATAGAAAACAAACCCAATCGCGATTCCAGTTGCAATGCTGTATGTCAATGGCATTGCAATAATGGTTAAGAATGCCGGAACTGCGATTTCAAAGCGATCCCATTCAATGTTTTTCACAGCCGATACCATTAACACCCCAACGATGATTAAGGCAGGAGCCGTTACTGGTGCTGTAATAACGGATAGTAATGGGAAGAAGAAAATAGATAGTACAAATAACAATCCTGTTACAACTGCTGCAAAACCAGATCTCGCACCGGCTGCAACACCCGCTGATGATTCAATATAAGACGTAGTAGTAGATGATCCAAAAATAGCACCAACTACGATTGCTAGTGAATCTGCGAATAAACCTTTACCCGCTCTTGGAAGAACATTGCCTTTCATTAGACCTGCTTGGTTAGCAACAGCTACCAAAGTTCCAGCTGTATCAAAGAATGCTACGAAAAGGAACGTTAAAATAACGACTAAAATTTGAATCGTGAACAGTTTTTCACCAGGAGCAGCAAATGCTTCAAAGGCAGCACCGAAAGTTGGCGATAAGCTAGGTACAGCACCAACGATTTGTTTAGGTACATCGATTAAACCAAACATCATACCTACGATAGACGTAAGGACCATACCGATAAATATGCCACCATTCCAACCTCTTGTCATCATGATAACTGTAATTACTAAACCAAAAATAGCTAATAACGCGTTGCCATTTGTAAGGTCACCTAAACCTACCAATACCGCATCATTATTTACGATGATTCCTGCGTTTTGGAATCCAATGAAGGTAATAAATAAACCGATACCTGCTCCAACAGCATACTTCAATTCTACCGGAATAGCATTAATGATTTTTTCTCGAATACCAGAAAGCGATAATCCAACGAAGATAACCCCCGAAATCAACACTCCAGTTAAAGCTGTTTGCCAAGGAATTCCATAAGTTAACACTACTGTATAAGCGAAAAATGCGTTTAATCCCATACCAGGAGCTAATGCGATTGGATATCTGGCTATTAGTCCCATGAGTATCGATCCGACTGCTGCAGCAAGCGCAGTGGCTACGAATACAGCTCCATAATCCATTCTCATTGCATCTGGTAAATCCGGAATACTTTGTAAAGTTAAAGTGAGAGGATTAACAACAAGGATATAAGCCATAGCTAAAAATGTTGTTAGCCCCCCGATTATTTCACGACGATAGTTCGTGCCTAACTCATCAAATTGAAAATACTTCTTCATTCTCGTTTCCCTCCGAAATGGAAATGTCATGAAATACAGGTTTTTGACAACAAAAAAGCTTCGTTTCCGTTAAGGACGAAGCTTGAGCGTACGAGAAGTGAAAGGATTGGTTTGATAGGTTCTTGTAAAACAAAACCCTATAAACCTAGAACTCTTTCACATCGTAGTCAAGCCGTTAACGGCAGCTTGGTAGAAACTTTTGGGCCATATCCCCAATATTATACGACGATTTATGATTTGAATTATGATTGCATATTCATAATAACAAGAAAGCAAATTACTGTCAATGAAAAAGACGAACATTTTTTTATGTTCGTCTTTTTTTGTTCGTATTTTGTTATTCCCACTCGATAGTTGCAGGTGGTTTGCTCGTAATATCGTAAACAACACGATTAACGTGGGCTACTTCATTAACGATTCTGACTGAGATTTTTTCAAGTACGTCCCAAGGAATACGGGCCCAATCAGATGTCATACCATCGATAGAAGTAACTGCACGGATACCAATCGTATAGTCATACGTGCGGGCATCTCCCATAACCCCTACACTTCGGATATTAGGAAGTACCGTGAAGTATTGCCAAATATCACGATCAAGACCTGCATTCTTAATTTCTTCACGTAGAATATAGTCTGATTCACGGACGATTTCTAACTTATCTTCTGTAATTTCTCCTAATACACGAATACCTAGACCTGGACCTGGGAATGGTTGTCTCCATACCACTTCATCAGGAATACCTAGCTCCGTTCCAAGAGCACGAACTTCATCCTTGAAAAGTGTATTCAAAGGCTCGATTAATTTAAATTGCATATCTTCTGGAAGTCCACCAACATTATGGTGGGATTTAATCGTTTGAGCAGTTGCTGTACCGCTTTCAATGATATCCGTATATAATGTTCCTTGTGCAAGGAATTCGATTCCTTCAAGCTTTGCAGCTTCATCATCAAAGACATAAATGAATTCATTACCGATGATTTTACGCTTTTGCTCTGGATCTGATACACCATTAAGCTTGTTCATGAAGCGATCCTTTGCATCAACTTTGATAACATTCATATTGAAGCCTTCCGTGAAGGTTTTCATAACTCCTTCAGCTTCTCCCTTAC
>NZ_QBBX01000023.1:32366-37549 GCF_003073175.1 Peribacillus acanthi | reverse complement strand
CAGTAAACCATGATCAACGAAAATACATGTTAATTGATCACCGATAGCTTTATGAATTAGAACCGCTACTACAGAAGAGTCTACTCCTCCACTAAGAGCACAAAGGACCTTTTTGTTACCAACCGTTTGTCTGATTTTCTCCATCTCAATTTCGATGAAGTTTTCCATCGACCAGTCGCCCTTGCAGCGGCAAATTTCAAATACAAAGTTCTTTAATAATTCGTTTCCAAATTCTGAGTGGCGTACTTCAGGATGGAATTGAACTGCATATAGGTTTCTAGTAGAATCGCTCATTGCTGCAATTGGACAAGATGCATTCGTTGCATCAACAGTAAAGCCTTGAGGAGTTTCCACCACTAAATCACCATGACTCATCCAAACGGTTTGTTCTACCGGAAGTCCTTGGAATAATTTTGCACCTTCTTCAACTAGTAGAGTTGCTTTTCCATACTCACGATGCTTAGCTTTTTCAACTTTTCCACCGAAGTGCACGGTCATCAATTGCATCCCATAACAAATACCCATGACTGGAATTCCCATTTCAAAAATACCTTCATCACAACGGAATGATTGTTCGTCATAGACACTGTTAGGGCCACCTGAAAGGATGATACCTGTCGGATTTATAGCCTTTAGCTCTTCCACTGTAATTGTATGCGGGTGAAGCTCACTATACACACCAAATTCACGAATTCTTCTCGTAATCAACTGATTGTATTGACTTCCAAAGTCTAATACAACGATCATTTCCTGATTATGCAGTTCAGTTTTTCCTGGCACAACTAGTCACCTCATCTGTAGTATCAAGTCTAATTTATTTTAGGAGAAGCCGTCACTTTATTAGTTTTAGCAAAACTTCACAAGTGTATCACTTAATATTGAAATTACTTCCAATAGCTTTATATTAGAAAACTTGGCTAGTGCCAAGCCTAAGCGCAGGCAATTGCCTAGTTGCACTCATACTTTATTCCTAATATTGGTCACTACGTCGAGTTACTTCAATGCTACCAATTTATATTTTCTTAAAGTATAAAGAAAAAACTAGAATCTGCTTAGCAGAGTTCTAGTTGTATCTTCATTCGATAGCTTGACACATTGCTTGATAAAGTATGTACAGAACCAAAAAGTATATACAAAACGGCAATGCATCCCCCATAGTCAGATCATTTACGGCGATCCGGTAGAAACTTTCGACCCATATTGTCGAGGATATACGAAGGAAAACACGATAATCTATTAAGTTCCGTTTTATTGTATCAATACCCTAAAATGCTGGTCAAGCTATTGTCTTTTTAATTAAATTTTCCCACAATTTGCGCGATTGTTCCCATTCTTCTTTCGAATGCTTTCCACCGTATACTACTTTTTCGTAGTGCTTCGTAAGTTTTTTCATATCATTATTCATGAAATAGGAATCGATGTAATTCGCATATTCCCACAATGTTTGATGAGATTGTCTCTTTAAACCATATCTTTGTAGCTCTTTTAATAGCACCGGATAAGCTCTTAAGAAGGCTTCTTCAGACCTATTCGTTTTAAAATACAATAACCACCATCTAGGTATCCATTTCCCACGATTTTTATAAATCGCATAAAAAATACCACTAATAATAAGGATATAAAAAACAATTTTAAAGAAGTTCTCTTTTAAGCCAGTTAAACCTTTCTCTAGTAATTCCTGAAGAGAAAATTTCGTTGTATCTTTTTTAGCTTCCTCTTTATTTTCTAACTGTGGTTGGTTAGGCTGTGGAGCTTCTTCCTTTTTATCCTCCATATTTTCATTTTCGTCATAATTAATGGTTGATTCAAATCTCGTTCTATTTGAGAACCCTTTAGTCGGCTCAAAAGGAACCCAACCAATAGTTGGAAAGTAGACCTCAACCCAAGAATGAGCGTTGTTATTCGAGATTTCATAGGTTGAACGACCACTTTTCGTTTCTAATAATTGCCCATCAGAGTACCCTTTGACCCATTTGGCAGGAATACCAATAGAACGTAACATAACTACCATCGATGTGGAGAAATTATCACAATATCCACGCATCGTTTCGAAAAGGAATTGGTCAACATAATCCTGATTCTCTTCAGGGTAAGGGATATTCACTCGATCATAAATAAAATCTGGGCTATCAAAATGATTTTCAATCGCCTTTGCTTTGTCATACCAATTATCCTCTTCTGCTGTTAATGATTCTGCTAACTCCCTTACTCTTGAAGGAAGATTGTCTGGTAGATTGGTATAGCGTTCTGGCATTATTCTATAGCGAACATCTAAAAGGGTTTGATTATCGATATTTGAAACATAGTCATCTGTTATTTTCCTAAGCTCATCTAAGTTAAAGACTGGCAGCTGATAATCTATAGAATACTGAGAAATTAGAGGCAGCCCACCATTCCCTCCATAGGTTACTTTTTCGTCTCTGCCTCGGAATACATATTGATAGTCAATCTGGTCAGCTGTTATTTTAGTTATTGCTGAGGGTTCAGGATAAGGAACATGTGAATATCCTACATTGATCGTTACCTGATCAGTATGTTTGAACGCTTTGAATCCAAGAGGATATTTAAAATAGTCCACCTCTTCACCGTTCGCAAAAGCATAGTCTCCATCACGACTATCTATATAAGGCTCCCACCCTTTTCCTGTATATACATCTTTACTCTCGACCTTCCAATAATGCTTAGTATCAGCAGTAGCAGTAAATATTACAGTATCGTCTTCCTCAAAATCTCCTCCTAGCTTAGAATCGTCTTCACCGTAGCCCACCTTCTTCGTCCCTTCTTCATCCTTAAATTTCTCTGAATACGAAATGATGAAAGGGACCGGGTCTGGCCACTGCGGTTCAAGCTTCGGCATCGCAAATCCTGTTGCCGCTCCCGTTAGGATGAATATTATTAAAGGAACCGACCACTTTTTTAAAAAGGCAGACTCCATAGATAGTCGTTCTTCTAAAGCTAATCGATACAAAGCCAACAACCCTAAAGTTAAAAATCCAATAACTAAAATTCTAACAATAGCGGCATTTCCATCATAAGGAGAGAATGTATCAAGAATTGTAATAAAAACAATGGTTGTGAAGAAAAACAATAACAATTTCCTTCTGATAACTACCCAATAATGCACTAGATACGTCATTAGTGCTAGCAACAAGAAGAACAAAAGAGTCTGGAATGAATAAGAAATATTTGCCCAATCCTGACTGATGATTAAGGAAATATTATGGATAATTTCCGTTGACCATTTTATGAACCACTCAGGATTGATAAGAGATATTTCATCAAAATATAACTTATGTACACTCCATAATATATAGGTAATTAATATGAAGAATCGAAAAATAAATCTCCATTGTAAATATTGCAAAAGGAACGCAAGCCCAATAAAGATAATAAAAACGGAGAGATTACTTGTTTCCGTCAGTATTTCTAGAGGCTTCATCCATTCCCATAATAAAAATAAACCTGCTATATAAAATAGTAAGTTACCTAACTTTTCTAATTTGTTTAGGTGAAGGTTCATCCTCTTCCCACCTCCGCCAGTGCTTGTTCCCATTCTCCTTCAGAAAAATGTTTGAGTGTGATTCCTCTAACTCGAGCCATCTCTTCCAGTTTTACTTCAGACTCTTTCTGGGAACGTTCTTTCTTAATCACAAAAATAGAGGCAGGTCTGTTTCGTTTAAAGTTTGATAACACCCTTAATGTTTCATCCGAAAAATACGAAGTGATCATTAGAAAAGAAAGATTGGACGGCAAGTATTGATTGCTGCCTTGAAGAACCGTCTCTAAAGTTGCATGGGTGTGGTCTTCTACTTTTGCAAGCTGGTACAAGATTTTTTGTTTCTGAGAGTCTCCACCTCGTATCAACAGCATCTCATTCAGATCATTCGTTCCGGTAAAACCAACCTGGACTCCCCTTTTAATAATAGAATGCGCAAGAGAAGCTGTTAAGGAAACCATCTCTTCAAATGTTTCTGAAGGGAACTGATCCAAAATTAGGAATACATCCTGACTTTTTCTTTCTTCGAATTCTTTTGTCATGATTTCGTTCTTTTTGGCTGTAGCCTTCCAATCAATCCATCCTAGACGGTCTCCCTGCTGATATTCACGGATACCTGAAACAATAGAGGTATCTCTTCGCATTTTGACCACCGATGCAGTTTGTCCTTGCTCATAGAAGGCAACCATTTGTTGAAAACGAAGGTCTTTGTATTTAGGTAAAACCAATAATTTCCCTTCCACCTTCATTACATAAGATTTTTGGAATAATCCTAGCATATCTCCCGTTTTAATGACTATCTCCTTAAAGATATGTTCCCCTCTAACAAGATTGGTAATTTGGTAGTCTAGTGTGACAAATTTTTTAAAGCCTGGAAACACTAGTTTCTTTGTTGAAACTGTTGAGTATTTGGCTAGCTTTTCTGGTAAAATATCCTCTACCACTAAATAATGAAGTGGAAAACTAAAACGACGGGATATTTCCAGTTTAATCCTTACGTCATCACCAGCTTGGTAAGAAGACGCTGTTATGAGTCTTTTAGCTGTAAAGTCCCTAAGTGAATAAAAGAATAGGAGCATAGCATAAATTCCAAACGGAAGAAAGCAATAAAACAAAAACCAACTAACAAATCCCCCTTGGAACATGGCATATACGAAGCTTATGCCAATCATCATTAACAAAGAGATCATCTTCGTATAAGGTTGTATTGCTTGTAAAAATTTCTTCATCCCTATTTCACTAGCCTTTGAACCGGAACCGGTATTTTTGTAAGGATGTTTTGCACTAACTCCTCTGTACTAATTCCATCGTACTTTGCCTCAGACTTTAAAATAATCCGATGTGAAAACACAAATGGCGCTAAGTATTGAACATCGTCTGGAAGAACATATTCTCTTGCGTTAATGAAAGCATAAGCTTGTGCGGCCTTCATCAACGCAATGGAACCACGGGGACTAGCTCCTAAATATACATTCGGATGATTCCTTGTTTTATTAGCAAGGTCTACTATATATCGTTTAATTGTATCGTCAACATATACCTGCTTCACTTCTTGCTGTAGCGCACGAACCTCTTCTAAGCTGATAACAGCTTCTAATTCTTCTATTGGATGCATAAGTTGTGCACGAGTCAATACTTCCATTTCCTCGGATGGATCAGGATAGCCCATTTTCATTTTTAATAGGAA
>NZ_QBBX01000023.1:322-32356 GCF_003073175.1 Peribacillus acanthi | reverse complement strand
GGTCAAGTTGTGCTTCTGGTAACGGATAGGTCCCTTCATATTCAATTGGATTCTGCGTGGCCATTACGAAGAAAGGCTGCTCCAACTTTCGTGTCACGCCATCCACCGTAACACTTGCTTCTTCCATCCCTTCAAGTAAAGCCGATTGCGTCTTAGGGGACGTGCGGTTGATTTCATCAGCAAGAATGATATTCCCCATAATAGGACCTGGACGGAAAACAAATTCCTGTTCACGAGGATTGAAGATGGATGTACCTGTCACATCTGATGGCAACAAGTCCGGAGTGAACTGAATCCGTTTAAAATTTGCGCTGATAGATTTGGCTAACGAACGAACCATCATCGTTTTCCCTACCCCTGGAACATCTTCAAGTAGGACATGCCCTTCGGCAAGTAGTGCCACAAGACTTAATTCCGAAATATCTCTTTTTCCAATAATGACTTGATCTATATTTTCTAAAATAGTTTCAATGATAGGGTGCCTCTGCTTGTAAATCATGTAACCCTCCCGAATACTGTGGAATATTGTAAGAATTTGTATCTTTGATAATATTCTATTTCGAATCCTAAAATACCTTTATAATCACGGTAAATTCTATTCAGATTTTTCAGATTTAAAATATAAAACGATAAAAACAAGTGAAAAGTTTCAAGAGATGAACATTGAAACTAGATTGCAAAACTTGGCTATTAATAAACCTTAGCTCTTACGAATACCTAGGATTATATAATTTCCTTAATTCCCTAAATAAAGTAAAAAAAAAAGCTCGCAACTATAGTCGCGAGCTTTTTGCTTATCCTTCTTGATGTTGGTTCAATACACTGTGCTTTCTACCATAAATGAAGTAGACCACTAAACCAATGAGTATCCATGAACCAAATGCAATCCAAGTAGAAGCTGGTAACTGTAAGATTAAGTATCCACAGAAGACAAAAGCAAGGATTGGGATCAGGGGAACCCACGGAACTCGGAATCCTCTACCTTCTGTAACACTTTTATTTTTACGCAATACTAAAATTCCTAGAGAAACTGTCATAAAAGCAAATAAAGTACCTATATTCGTTAATTCAGCTAATTTACCTAGAGGGATTAATCCAGCAAAGATAGAAACAATCAGGCAGGTAATCCAAGAATTCACAACTGGTGTTTGTTTCTTTTTATCTATCCTAGAAAAAACTTTAGGCAATAATCCATCACGACTAATAGCATAGAACAAGCGAGTTTGACCATACATCATTACCAGTAGAACTGTTGTGATACCCGTAATTGCACCTAAAGAGATAAATCCTGCCACCCAATCTTGGTGGATATAGTTTAATGCAAATGCTACTGGGTTTTTCACATCTAGCATGTTGTAAGGAACAATTCCTGTAAGAATCGCTGCTACTACAATGTATAAAACTGTACAAACAACTAGCGATGATATGATACCAATTGGCATATTTCTTTGTGGATTTTTAACCTCTTCCGCAGCTGTAGAAACTGCATCAAACCCAATATAGGCAAAGAAAACGGTAGCAGCTCCAGTCGCTACACCAGAGAAGCCAAACGGCATAAATGGTGTCCAGTTGTCAGGCTCCACATACCAAACTCCAACTGCAATGAATAATAATACAACAAATACCTTAATAAAGACCATGACTGTATTGAACTTAGCTGATTTCTTCACACCTTGCGTCAATAAGAACGTGATAATGAAGACAATAACGATAGCTGGGATATCAATGAACGTTCCTTTGTCAGGTTCATACGCACTCGTAAGGGCAACCGGCAGTTGTATTCCAAATCCTGCGAGCAAGCCTTGGAAGTAGCCTGACCAGCCACTGGCAACTGCAGAGGATGCCAAACCGTACTCTAGTATCAAATCCCATCCTAACACCCAAGCAATCAGCTCACCAAACGCAGCATAACTATACGTATAAGCACTCCCTGATACCGGGACAGTAGATGCGAATTCTGCATAACATAATGCAGCAAATACACAAGCCAAACCAGCGATGATAAAGGATAGGATCAAAGCTGGACCTGCATGTTTTGCCGCAGCCACTCCTGTCAAAACGAAGATTCCGGTTCCAATAATGGCACCGATTCCTAACATCGTTAAATCAAAGGCACCTAGATCCTTTTTTAACGTTATATTTTTCTGTCCTGTCTCTCTAATAAGAGCCTCGATGGACTTTTTTCTAAATAGACTCATGCACCTTCACCTCAACAATCGCATATATTGAATTCGACAAATTTCTACACCGTTTTTCTTATTTAGATATAATATATTCATTTTTTTAAAAATACAATAATTTTACGAAAAATATTTTAACATAAGCAAATTTTTTAAAAAAATATTGGTTTTTGTTCTCAAATTAGTTACTTATTACTATAACCACAATAATAAATATTAGAATATCGACATTAGAGGAACTTCCTAAACAAAATAAAATCCTTCGAAAAATATTTTCGAAGGATTTATTATTGAAAAACTTTTTCTAAATATCTTAGGGAAGGACCGTATCCTTTTTGCTTAATCTTTTTCTGGAAAAGCGGAATGATTTTTTGATCTGAAACACTTTCAAATGTGGAGGATGCCACTACTTCTAATCTCCACTTTTCCTTTGAAAACGTAATTTCAGTGTCTTCTACATTCGACTTATTCTCAAGAATAATATCTTGCACATAGGGAGAGACCAGTCCTTCTACATCATGAAACGAATTCATAAACTCTTGTCTTAATGGCGGGTACTTGTCTATTCGTTCTGGTAAAACTTCATTCAACGCTCTAATATAAGCATCTGACTGCGCTACATTGGTATATGACAGAGTTTTTTCATCCACCAATTGAGTTATACTCTTACCTCCATCCATTACTTTTTGTGAGATAGAAAACACAGAAGCATCAAAACGTGCAATCGCCTCTTTTGTATGATCAATGATTACCGAGGTACCAGCAAAGGCAGCCTGGTCGACCACTAAACTTGATTGTTCCTTTACCACATATACTTTTGCGATATTAATGACAATGACAAATAATAGGAGCACGATCCCTACTAACCATAACATGTAGAAGGCGGCATTTCCTTTTTCATTGGTTAAATATCTCATTGCACCAATACCCTACCGACTGCGTCCATGCTTAAAGATACCGAGGTTTTCTCTTTCCATTGTTGTGGCACAAAAATAAGAAAATGCTCTGATTCAAGTGTCATCATAAATTTACCATCCGTACTAGTTGAAACACTCAAATTTTCATACTGAATCACCGAGCTGCTCCCCATCGCTTCTTTTGCTATCAATTCCGCTTCTCCTGCATCATTTGTGGAAGCAAATGTTTTAGCTGCATCGTTTAATGCGGTTTTTGCCGAAAGAACGGCATATCCCGAAGCAACAACCTGCCAGAGAAGAAGAAAAAACATAAAATAAAACGGCAAAATCCCCAAAAACTCTAAACTAACTGATCCATTTTCGTTCTTAAATGGCTTTTTCATTTAGAATACTTCTCCTTTTCGGCGAGCATTCGGTTAATTTTGTATTGTAAATACCAGATATGGAACAGAGCAACAGGGACAGGTCGGATAATCTCTTCTTTCCAATGATCATTCAACATTTCCCTAACTCGGAAGACCGCATATAACACAATTCCCAATCCATACATCGTCACAATATAATCCAAACTATCCTTGAGCTCAAGACCGTATGCTGTAAGGAAAAAAGGAGCAAAAATTAGAGCAAAAAAAGAAAGAATATAGAACAACAGAACAGTCACGATTGCGTTAAATGGAAGTTGAACATTAGATGAAAGAGATTGGAGTGCTTTCCTTCTTGTTAGGAACCAATATGGTACGTAAATGCCAAATGTCAAATAGCTGACTAGTACCATGAATACGATGTTTGTCTTTTTAAAACCTAGATGTTCATCAAGCTCGATTTGATGCTCCATTAGTAAAAGATCACCCTTTCAAGCCTTTAGAATAATATTTTGGACCTCTTGAATGTTGATACTCGGGATGAAAGTTAATCGTCAATAAAATAATAAAATATGGAAAAATGATTAGATGGATTAGCATCCTTAATATGGTATATCCTAAAAAGTTCGTCTCAAAATAGGAGACTCCTGTAGTAAGTAGAAACCATATCAAAACATTGGCTGCTAAAACGAAAAACAGGAATAAAAATAAATCTATAAAGTTGCTCTTATATGAATTCCATGTATTTCTTAAGATATCACTAATCCTCATAGAATCCTCATAATGTAATGGAACTAATACCAATAAACCTAGCGCTAAAATAACAGGGATGTAGAATAAGGACACACCAATAAAAGAAATCAGTATAAACACAATTGAAGCAAGCAGTACAAAACCAAATTTCTCTAACGCGCTTTTCCACAATTCCTTAAAATCCATTTCTTCATCTACAAGATCCTTTTTTGCAATTTCCATATAAGGCGGAATCACAGATACATACATGAGAATATACAGAAAAAAGGAATGAAAATTTATCAATTCTGGTTGAATGGTTTGTTGTAACATCAAAACCCAACCGAGGATAAATACATGAAATGGCAGAAAAATAGTCATAGTACATGCAATAATTTTTAGTAAATGTCGATTGTAGATTTCAATGCCTTCTCTAAAGTACATAGTTTTTCCTCAATTTCGTAAGAGCTGGCCTAAACTGAACGGTTAAAAAACTAGCCAATACACAAGCCCCAGCTCCAAAAAGTAGACTTCTAAATGTGCTATCTGCATCAGTCCACACATTTACATCTATGAAGAAGATCGTAAACATCATATTCAAAACCGAAAGAGTCACCCCTGAAAAATAAGCGGCAGAATAAGGAGTTTTTTCATTCCACAAAGCAGAAAATACTCCAGCGGAACTATAAGTCACAAGGAACAAAAGGATGGAGAAGATGGGTAATTTACTTAAACCAATCCAACCAGATATCGCTCCGAAAACCGCTGATATTATAATGGCAATTCCTATAGTTTTACATAATTTCTTAACGTCCATGCTTTTCCCTTCAATCCTTAAATTTTGAGAATTTCGCAATACTGCTTTGTGCAAAGATTAAAAACCAAAGAGAGAAGAATAGATAAATAAATGAAAGAAAGATTGACGCTGAGTCCCCTTGGAATTGATTTAAGATTCTGGAGGTCACAGGATAATACCCTCCCCCACCAATTAGGAGCACCACCACAGCTGAACCCCAATAAATAAACCGGATGCTTCTGTTGCCATTTCCACTTGAAAGGATGGAGGATAGTAATATTTCTCTAAATCTATAAGACAAAGCGAAAACTACAATCCAGAGAACGATTACGATCCATCCATTCAATACAAATACCGCTGGCGAGAGTAGATAGATGGAGCATAAAAGAAAGCCTAAATACGCTGATAGTCCTCTTAATCTCCTTGAATTCATGGATTTTTTACTACTATCTAAATAAAGATTGAACAAAAAGTAAGCCAGTAGAGTGACCCCTATAAAACTTACACTTCCCAGATTGAAATCCACGACTGAAAATAGCGCAAATGAAAATACAAGTGGCAACAATGTAAAAATGAGTACTTTCTTCCCCATATATCTCTCCCCTATATCTACCCTCAAAATATGTTTCTATTTAAAAAATCCCGCAACTGTCGAACCAAATGAACTATTCTTGATTTTGTCACCCAGCTTCTTCCCACCAGATGCAATTCCATCGTATGCCCACTTGAATCCTGACTTAACACCATCTTTAATTCTTCGACCTGTTTTGGTGTTATTCAAGAACCCAGTTACTACGATACCAGCCACAGCCCCTGCAACAGTCCCAATTCCTGGAACTACTGATCCTGTAGCCGCTCCTGCTAGCGCGGATGCTAAAATACCCGTTCCTGTACTTACTGCCGCAGTCCCAATCCCGATGGTTACATCAGATGATAGAGAAGCAGCAAAAGAGGTAGAAGCCATGTTTCCTTTTTCAGAACCTAAGGTGTAATCATAAAGTGTACCTCCGGTTGATAACAGAATATTTGTCAGTCCATTTCCTTTCATTAATTCCTTTGGACCCCAGAATTTACTTCCAGTAAACGACCAATTATTCTTCAATTCGGCAGCCATGGATTTTGTAAAGCTGAAGTTGTTTTTCGTGAATGCTTCTACAGCAGTCTGAGAAATCTTTTTGCTTGAACGCAAAATGACCTCTCCGTTACTCTTTGTTTTAAGAATGGCCTGGTTATTTTCAAACTTATCCAGATAGCTGTACAGCTTCCCTTCAAAAAATGAAAGATTACTAGCAAATTTATTCTTACCCTCTATTCGGTAGCGCCCATCGGCCAATTCTGTGAACCTGAACCCAGACATTTGCGCGACTACCCCTTCCAACGCGTCATTACCTTTAAAGAAATAGTCTTTCACTTCACCTATTTTTTCTATGATGGTAGAACCTAAACTCGAATCTGAACCTTCAGAACCATTCTTCTTTGAGTTACTATTGTCTCCTTTGGATTCATCTCCATCTACGCCATCAGGCAAATTTCCTTTTTGTAAATCTGTATTGCCCTTTGGTGTTTCCCCGACATCTGTTCCTTTTCCAGGCTCCATTCCTTGGTTGCCATTTAACTCCTTGCCGCCATTTAATTCCTTGCCACCGGGTCCTTTCCCGGTATTTCCTGTTTTACCCCCATCAATTCCAGTGCCTCCACTTGGACTATTGCCAGATGTGACAGGGTTTCCAGGGTCGCTAGCAAGCCCACCATTTAAACCAGGCAGGGTAAACGCGATACTTGGAGGGACAGGTGGAGAATTAGGAATAATAAAGACACCATTATGGTAAGGAAGTGCTGGAAAAATCATCTGGCCAGAGGCTCCAGTATTTTCTCCCGGCTTAACAGGTTTGCCTGGTGAATACACTTGTCCCGGTATTATGAAATTCCCACCACTGATTGGTTTTCCTCCTTGGACAGCTTTTCCTGGATCAATCGCCTTTCCTGGTGTAATAAACGAGCTTGCAAGCGCGATATAAGGGAAGAACGTCCAAAACAAGAGAGTAACTACCATGAATACGCTGGCAATTTGACTAAAGTTCTTTTGCTGTCTCATGACTCTCCCACCTATTGTGTATTTTGTTGATACTTTTCTTCCAAGACTTTTATCGCTTCTACATAACTCTTTTCATTTAACGTTTTTAATTCCACTTTGAATTTCTCGATTTCTTTATTTATCCAGTCGTGATATTCTCTATTCTTTTCATCTAAATACTCTCTTGTCTCCGTACTCATCAGACCTTGATCCCAAAATACAAAGGAAATAAGGGAAAAGGTATCATATTCATCCTGGGCTTTAACTTCCTCTTGTGTGATATAGCTAAAAATACTAAGGTCATTTTGTATTTTTTTGCCTTCAAGCCTTTGTAGCCCAACAGTTTTCCATTGCTTCCAAGTCTCAGCAAGGTTGTTGATCTTAGATAGCTCTTCATTCAATTCGCTTTCGTCAGAAACATTCGTATAAAGGCCTTCTGTCACATCCGCGATTCGTTTTAACTCGTTCTCCCCTTTACTATCTACATCAAAGCCTATGATGTTGACAATCGGTTCGATATTGGAACTGTAAAGCTCTTTTGCAGCTTCAACGGGATGATCTCCACAGGTAGAGATTCCATCACTAACCAAATAAACAATATTAGTATTTTTTGAACCATCGAACTGTGATAAATCCTTTTGAGCTTCCTTCAACGCTAAGCCAGTTGGAGTCCAGCCAGTTGGCTTGATTTTATCCAACGAAGAAATAAAAGATGCCTGGTTATAGGACGAAATAGGATACATGACTTCACTGCTTGAGCAAGATATTTTTTGATCAGAATCTGCATTACTTCCTTTATGTCCATATACGCGTAATCCCACTTTCGCTTCCTTTGGCAATTGTTGAACGAAATTCATGATAGATTCTTTAGCCGCTTCCATTTTTACCGTTCCATTTACCTTCTGTGCCATGCTTCCAGAAGCATCGAGGATGATCTCAACGTTCAAGTTTTCCTTAAATTGATAGCGGGAGTCCTCCATATTTGGATCGCCTATAGATTGGAATTTAAGTTGTCTGATTGCTTCTTCAGGACCTTTGTAATCTTCTTGAAGATGACTTAACAGCTCATTATAGAACTGGTCCATTTCGTTTTTAGTAGGGTTATTGGAAAGATCAGGGAGACCTTTGAAAGTCTCCAATACCATTTTTTTATCCTCATCATTCAGAAAAAAAGAAAAATCGTGGTAATCCCCTACAGGTCTCATCTCAAGCTCTTGATAAGTGCTAGGTAGAGGCTCTACTTCTACTGTCTCTTCATTTTGTTTTTGTTCTTCATGTTTTTTATCTGGCTTCTTTGAAGTGGCTACTTGTTTCGCTTCTTTAACTTCGCTAATTGGCTCACTCTTGCTACACCCGCTTAGCACCAGCATACCTACCAAGCAAGAAACAAATAGGTGTTTGTACTTCGGCATCTTTTCCCCACCTTTTGTTTGAATTAGCCTACCATCTCCGTGATTTTTTTGATGATTTTAGAGATGACATCACCAATGCCTGCTTCTTGCTTACTTACTGCCTGGGATACAATCCCTAACACTAAAATTAACAACGCTGCTAATCCTAGCCATTCAAGAGATTGTGCTCCTCTTTCGTTTTTTACTGGGTACATCATTTTCACGAATAATTCCTGCATTTTTCTTTTCATTTTGTTTCTCTCCTCTTTTGTGTGTTTTCTTATTTAAACAAATCAAATAGATTGCTATTCTCGTTAAACATATTGATTAACATTAAACCAGCAATGAGAATTAAAGCTGACGGCATGACAAGGAACGTTGTAATCAATGTCACTTTAGGAGATGCCTTTGCCGCTTTTTCTTTTACTTTTTCTTTCTTTATTTTTCTCATTTCCTCTGCTTGTTGCTTAAAGGTTTTTGAAATAGGAACTCCAAGACGCTCCCCTTGTATAAGTGATTTAATCAGTAACTGGAATTCTTTACTTTCATTTCGTTCCAATAAGGTTTGATATGCTTGTGCCCTTGGAACCCCTACATCCGTTTCCTGAATAAACCGTCCAAACTCTTCCTGGATAGGACCTTCAAAGTATGGAGCAATATCTCTCAGAGCTTGATCCAAACCGACACCCGCTTGCAATGTGACGCTCATCGTATCCAGAAAATCGGGTAGTTGAAAGGATAATTCTTCCTGTCGAGCCCTCGCTTTACCTCTCAGCCAAAATATTGCGCAGAAATAGCCTAAGAGAGGATATACGATAACCACCACTTGAGAGAGCGGGAACTGAAGGACCAAACTCATCCCACCTGTAATTAACCCAAGGACCATCATGAACATTTTTAGCCCTTGAAATCTAGCTACTGTAAGGTCGTAAGGAAATCCAGCTTGCATGAGAAGTCTATGAATCTCTTCATTTTCACTAAAAAAGTTAATCCTTTGGCCAAAATCTGAAAAATCATCCGCATATCCGAAGATTTTTGTTAAGATTTTTTCTTTTTTCGAAGGCTTCTTTATAAAATCAAATTTCGAAAGAAAACTCTTTTGCTTCATTTCTTCCTTTAGCTCTTCCTTCAAAACTAGATAATTGTAAAAGCTTCGTAGGGATAGGGCTAAAAATAGCAAAGTAAGAGATAGTATGATGACAATTAATCCATCCATTATTTACACCTTTATATTCGTGACTTTTCTTACAAGAATGAAAGTAAGAATCGTACCCGTTAAAAATAGTAAGAACAAAATGATACCTAACCCTGAAAATAAGGGATCGAGGAACCCATCTATCACGTTATTCATCATTAAAACTAAAAATATAGGAATGACTGGAACGATATATGCAACATATCTTTGCTCAGCAGTCATCGTCTTGATTTCCTGCTGGAGCAACTTACGCTCTTCTAACGTCTGACCCATTTCATCCAATACAGCGAATAGGTTTCCTCCAGCTTTTTTCTGAATCAACAGAGTCGCTTCGAATAAACGGAACTCCCTACTGTCTATCCGTTTTTCCATCGATCGAAGAGCAACTGTAAAATCAATACCAAGAGCTAACTCGTTAGCCATTCTTTTAAACTCACCTTTTGCAGGCTGATTCACCTCTTGTACAACGAGATTGATACTTTGGGTAAGTGTCATACCCGACCTAGTGCCATTAGCCAAAGTCCTGCAAATCTGAGGGAGTTGTTCAATAAACCGTTCCTTCATCTTGTTTTTCCTTAAAAGGAATACAAGTTTTTTCGCCCCTTCTAATAACAAGCCCGCCAAAATGAAATTAATAGGAAAGCTAATGCTGAAAAAATTATTTAATACAATGATGACTCCCATATATGCAACAACGAGAGCACCGATATATTCGGAAGGAGTAAAAGGAATATTTGCTTCTAAGAGCCTTTTTTGTATCGGCTTTGCATATTCTGTTCGATCAAACCGATCCCCTAAGAGGACGATGGCACTCTTCCTCTTTTCTCCGTCTTGGTAAAGTTGATTGACTCTTTTCTTCCACTCCTGCTTTTCTTTCCTTACATCTAAAAGAAAATAAAGAGCAATGATAGTAACAAACACAGCAGCAGTAGTTATGAAAGCAGCAATCACATACTCACCTCCCCAAAAACTTCAGAGAAGGCTGTATCAGGTATTCTTATTCCGAAATAGGAGAGCTTTTCTAAGCATTGAGGAACGTGACCTGTAGGAGTGAAATATCCTTCTATCGTTCCATCACTACTCATCCCGGTTCGTTTGAAGATAAAAATCTCCTTTACCTCATGTGTTCCATCCGCTTTTTTGAACACTTCAGATATAGATACAATTTTCCTTGTTCCATCTGTCAGTCGAGTAGCCTGAATAATAATGTCCAGTGCCCCAACGATATATTCCCTTATTATATGGCTAGGAAGTTCCATCCCTGCCATAACAACCATTGCTTCAACCCTTCTTAACGCATCGTCAGGGGAATTAGCATGCACCGTTGTTAAGGATCCCTCATGTCCGGTATTCATGGCCTGAAGCATATCAAATGCCTCTCCACTTCGCACCTCACCCACAATGATTCGGTCAGGCCTCATCCTTAAGGCATTTTTTACGAGTTGTCGAATCGATATTTCACCACTACCTTCTACATTGGCTGGTCGTGCTTCCATCCCCACAACATTAGGACGGTTCAAACGTAATTCTGCTGAATCTTCTATGGTCACAACCCTTTCTCCAAAAGGGATCGAGGTTGCCAAGACATTTAACAATGACGTCTTTCCGCTACCAGTCCCCCCAGAGATTAGAATATTCAACTTGGACGTTACGACTGCTTTCAGAAACTCAGCCATCGCTGAATTGAGTGTATGAAATTCTAAAAAATCATCCATTTTAAAGGGTTCTTTCCTGAACTTACGGATAGATACAAGTGTCCCATTTAGGCTGACTGGTGGGATGACCGCATTTACACGACTTCCATCTGGTAATCTAGCATCTACCATCGGAGAACTTTCATCTATTCTCCTGCCAATTGGCGCCACGATACGATCAACTACATGTCGAACATGTTCATCATTTCGAAACACGATATCTGTCAATTCAAGCTTTCCAAGCTTCTCCACGTATACTTCATTCCAACCATTAATGAGAATTTCCGTAATAGACTCATCATTAATGAGTGGCTCCAGTGGTCCGTAGCCTACCGATTCATCTAAAATTCTTGTAATCAATATTTCCTTATCATGCCGTGAAATGACAGTTCTTTCTTCTGACATGAATTGACTGACTAGCTGTTCAATCCTTAACCGCATTTCTCCTTGTGACAGCTTGGTTAGCACCTCAAGGTTCGTGTCCCGAAGTAATCTAGCCTTGTAGTGATCGACTAGTTCATCCACAAGATGATTTTCATATTGATACGATTGAATCTTTGCTAATCCGTTTATTCTTTCTTTTCTTTTATCAAATATGGACGTCATCTCATCTTCCCCCTACTTCACCGCTGTCAAAGCCCATTTCCGGACATCCTTGGCAAAAGGAATCAGACGTCTTTCTTTAGGGATCTTTCGTACGGGCTCTCCCTTATTAATAAATGGCTGGAGACCTTTGAAATCTAAACGGATTGTTCCACCTACCGGGAATCGCAGAATGCTTTTCAAATCTTTTTCTTGTACTTCATTGTCCTTGCTTGTTTTATTTAGAAGGATTGATGTACGAGAAGGTAATTCAATTCCGAGTCTCATAGATAGGTCTTCGAATTGCTTTAATAGCTTTAAAGATGGTGTATCCGGATTCAAAACATAATGAATACGATCCGATTCCTCTAATGCTGTTACTACTTGGGCATTAATGTGGGAAGGAAGATCCAAAACAACAAAGTCAAAACTCCGACGGCAAGTCCGTAACAGTTTCGCAATAAATTCATCGGTTAATGTTTCGGCTAACTCAGCATCACATGGACTCAACAATACATCCAATTTGGAGGAAGGAAGTTTTTGGGCCACATTCCGTATATGGCTTTCATTTAATTCATTCGCTACTGGAAGCAAATCAACGATGGATCGATTGGATTCAATCGACAACAATGTTTCCGTCCCACCAAATTGCAAATTCAAATCAATGAGAATGACTTCAGCATTTGTCTCCAGTTTTAATGTCTGAGCAAACGAGGCTGCCAAGATGGAAGTACCCGCCCCTCCTTTATTACTAAAGACCGAAATAATTTGACCTCTGCCTCGAGTAAAGGACGCCAACTTTTCTTCATTTTTTGTCTTGTTAGCCTCATAATTCGTGCAAATTGTAGGAAACCTACTAATCAATAAACTTAATTCTTCAGGATAAATAAAAAATTCTGCCGCTCCTGCTCTTGTCACACTTCTTAATGTACTGAAATCAGTAGTTTTGCTAATATAAATGACTAGAGTAGTGGGACTAATCGATGTTATGTATTGAATGCTTTCAATAGAGATATCATTTTCCGGCTGAACAAATATAATGATATTTTGAACATCTCGATGAATTTCTCTAATCACATCTACCGGCTGAATATGCTGGATGGAATATTGGTCAGAAAAAGCGTTCAATAGCTGGTTATGGATGTTTTCATCATCACTGACTAAAAGTATGTTTAATTTCTCTTCCATGTTCATCCCTCTTCTGGCTTCTTCTCCATTATTTCGGTTTATCCGTTTTCCCTGCTTCTGGTTTTGCTGGTGTTGTGGTTGGTTGTGCATTTGCATGGGAAGGAGTTACTTTAGAAGCTGGGACTTTTACAGAGGAACTTGCATTCCCCTCCACTGAAGCCTCAGATTCCACTTCCATTTCATCCGCTTTTCCAACATTCGCTTTTAATACCCTTACCTTGTCAGCATAGTTTTGAATATGAATTAACTTCGGAGCATCCTCTGCACTGACTTCTAGTGCGACACCTGTAAATTGCTTATTCTTCATATCAGCATAAGCAACTGGAACATCCCGCATGAACACTTCCGTTTTTGCTACATTTCCTTCCTTTGTAGAAACGATAATATCTACCCGATCCAGGAATTCTACTACCTGATCGAACTGTACCTTTTCAGATGGATACATAGCCACTAAGCGATTGTCCTCTTTTCGCAAATTTGAATAAGGTTTTATCATATTTTTCGTAATCATTTCTTTGTCACCCAATGGGACGACTACAACTTGATTTAATAATTCTTCCTTCTTCAACACATGTGAAGGATTTACAAATTTATTCGGTATTTCTGTAGTCGTAATCTGATTGCTTTGAATGAGTGTCCTAGCTGGAATGTCTCCATTGGCTATATAGATTTTTGTCATTCCTCCTAGTTCAGAATTCAAGGCCTTGACCTTCTGTAGCACCATGTATCCAGCAGTTGCGGCTAATAAAAAGGCCAACATTAAAAATATGACTGCTCTTCTTTTTGACTCTAACATCCTGCATCTTCTCTCCTAAGACACCAAAGTGACTGATTATTTAATGAATTGCTGTTACTTTTTACCTCGATACATTCCCAAATAAACCAAATCTTGGATAAATATCATATAAAAAATTTCAAACCTACTCATTAAGTATCATTAATTATTTACCGCGTCAAAGTCATGTCGAATCTTGTCTGGTACTAAAGAAACACATCCCCTTAGTCAATTAGGTTATTTTCCAGAATTTTCATCTGTAAGTTCCCTTCCAGCAGCAATCTACTATCTCCCTGAATTAGGTAAAAGGAAGTGTACTATATTACAAACATTAAGATTTATGGACCTTAATAATCGTTTTTGTAGACTAGCATTTAAGAATACCGGTATATGTATGTGTCTTTTAAACATCCATGGAATAAAAAAATTTAATAAATAAAAAAGACGCATAATTCTTCATGCGCCACTCACAAATCCGTATGGTGTCATAGCTTACGATTCCTCCATATTCAACCATATACAAGAAAATAAGACCGATTCCCTCAAACCTTTGTTTGTCCGCTTCTCTTAAGATTATTAATAATGAATACTTATGAACCGTCTAGTCTCATTTTGTATGATCCACTAATTACCTTTTGAATTTCTTCATTAAAAAACCCCATCCTTATTAAGAATGGGGATACTTTATTTCATTTTTTCAAACAATACAACAAACTCTCCGTTAATTTCTTTCAGACCAATTCCTCTCCAACCATTTGCTAGTAAAGATTCCTGATTGGTTAAATCATGTAGTGGAAGATGAGTCGTTTCGAACGAAGAGCCTTGATCATTGTGTGCAATTTCCTTAACGAATATATATCGCTTCTTATCGCCGTATTTTGTCTTCAATGCAGCAATCTTCATTTGTTGAGCAAACTTGTCCTTCAGGCTTGGGATATTAAAAGGTGAAACTGTACAACAAATATGTGTATATCGTGTTTTCCTCTTTGCCAATTCATCCATGATAAGGGTTGCTAACGTTTGCTGTAATTTGTTTCCGCGGTATATAGGATGGACCATGGAAATTTCCTGATAAATGATATTTGGTAAATCTTCTTCCCTAAAGCCAATATCATATCCAAGATGTTCTTGATCAATTTCAGGTACTAATAGCGCACGAAAAGCAACTAACTGTGATTCTACAAATGCGCCTATCATAAACCCATTGCCTTCTAGGATAAATTGGTATTCTTCAATTGTTAGTGGTTGTAGACTCTCATTATCAATTAACATGTCAACAGTAGTCTGCTGCAAGCGCATTATTTCACTTAAGTGATTTATGCTTAGTGGTTGAACTTGAAATAATTGTTGACCTTTTACTAGCTTACCTTCATAAATAATGGTCATAATCTCACTCCATTACTTTACTTTATCACCAAACACCGTTAATTCTTTCAACACATCTTCTTTAATCTCTACACCTAGTCCAGAACAGTCATTTAATCTAATAAACGGCACATCGTAATGAAGATTAGCAACATCTTTTGAAAATTTTAAAGGTCCTGTTAGTTCAACACTTGTAATGATTTTCTTAGAGAACGCAACATGAAAGCCTGCAGCTGACCCGATGGAGGATTCGACCATTGAACCGATTTGACACTCCATCCCCACCATTTCTGCTTGGTGAGCTAATTTGACAGCTGGATAGATTCCCCCACATTTCATCAATTTAATATTAACTTTGTCGGCCGCATTTTTCTGAATAATTTCTCTCATTTCACGTGGCCCTTTTAAGCCTTCATCAATCATAAGAGGAATATCTGTTTTTGACCGAATATGTGACATTCCATCAATGTCGTCTGCCAAAACAGGCTGTTCAATCCAATCCAGATTATAATCTTTTAGAAAACGAATAGCCAATAATGTTTTGGAACTATTTCCCCAACCTTGATTAACATCTACACGAATAGCTATTTGATCCCCTACACGATCTCTTACCATCTGAATTCTATTGACATCTTTTTGAATCTCCGTGCCCACCTTCATTTTAAATGAACGATAACCCTTTTCAACCATTCGTGCTGCTTCATTAGCCATAGCATCCGGCTCTGCAATGCTTAGCACATGTGTTATTGGGAACTCATCATGAAAACGTCCACCAATCAATTGATACACTGGTTGTCCGAGTTTTTTTCCCATGATATCAAAACATCCTATATCAATTGCTGCTTTTGCTGTCGGCACACCGTATATTAACTGGTTCATAATAAAATGAACTTTCTCGATATTCATTGGATTCTGGCCAATTAGTGCAGGAGCCAGCTTGTGTTTTAGAATCGAATAAGTACTCTCCCAAGTTTCGCCCGTTACATGTTCATCCGCTACTGCCTCACCATATCCTATAATTCCTTCATCCGTTACTATTTTGACTATGATGGATGGCATATAGTCGTACGTCTGATAGCTAACGACGAAGGGTTCATGGAGAGGCAAGTGGATGGCATAAAGTTCAATTTCCGTAATTTTCATTAGCCATCCCTCCCCTCATTTCTTTAAAAATTATGCATGCGATGTAATATCATCATTCTTTTGCATATCGATTATTTCTGATTCACTTAATTTCGCAATAGTAAATCCTGTCATAGAATAAATAATCGAAATGATTGGTACTATGAAATTCAATACTGCATATGGCGCATAGTCGAATGCGTGCACACCAAGCGTTCCAAGGATAAAAACTCCACAAGTGTTCCAAGGTATGAACACCGAGGTTAATGTGCCGCCATCTTCAAGAGCACGCGATAAATTTTTTGAATGAAGCCCTTTTTCTTTGTATGCTTTTGCATACATACGGGATGGAATGACTATTGAGATATATTGCTCCGAACACGTAGCATTTGTAGCAAAACACGAGAAAATAGTAGACACTATAAGTGTTTTCGCAGATTTCGTGATTTTTAAAATCTGTTTAACGATAGCTTGAAGCATACCTGTATGTTCCAATATTCCACCAAAAGTCATCGCTACAATCGTCATTGATACAGTGTACATCATGGAATCTAATCCACCACGATTAAATAAATCATCAACCATTGCATTGCCAGTTTCGATAGAGAAACCGCCTTGTAATGTTGCAACAGCGTCAGAGAAAGAGCCCCCTTGTATGAAAACATGGGACAATAAGCCAAGAACAATACCAGAAATTAACGCTGGGATGGCAGGAACCTTTTTTGCTACTAAAAGAATGACAATAAGTGGAATGATTAATAAGAAAGGTGAAATGACAAAGCTATCTTCCAAGACACCAATCGTCTTTTGAATATCTTTAGTGTCCACGCCACTTTGACCAAAATTCCTTCCTAAGAAACCGTAAACAATAAGAGCGATTATAAGACCAGGAATAGTTGTATAAAGCATATGACGAATGTGCTCAAATAAATCAGTCTTGGTCAAACCAGAAGCTAGGTTCGTTGTGTCTGAAAGCGGTGACATTTTATCACCAAAATAAGACCCTGAAATGATTGCTCCAGCGATCATAGGAGCTGGAATACCCATACTCATTCCAATCCCCATACCAGCAACACCAATTGTTCCCATGGTTGACCATGAGCTTCCAATTGCTAAAGAAACGACTGAACAGATAATTGTGATTGATACTAGAAATAATGAAGGTGTAATAATTTTTAACCCATAATAAATCATGGTTGCAACAATACCTCCACCTATCCAAGCACCAATTGTTAAACCAACAAGTATTATGATAACAATTGCCGGAAGAGCGAGACGAATCCCTTTATACATGGCCTCTTCAATTTCTTTCCAAGAGTAACCAGAACGCCATGCAACTATTGCTGCAACAGTGGTTCCTACTATTAATGGAATATGAGGACCTTGTTCTAGTACAATGATTGTTAGAGTCATAGCCACAATCATGAAGACAAGTGGTATCATCGATATCCCAAACGACATTTCTTTCTTCATAATAATTTCTCCCTCGATGTTCGTATTTTTGTGTGAATTCTAATGATAGGTTGGTATAAGTAAAGCTATTAAATTTCCCAACCATTTTCTCAACCTACCAGTAAAATCAGTTATTATGTAACCGCTACCAAATATAACTATATGACCTTACTTCAAAATCAAATCAGTAAATCTTTTAGTGTATATACTTTACATATAATTACATATAACACGAAATAGATTGGCATTACGTAGAGTGGAATTGAAAGGTATGTTGGAACATACCTTTTCATTTACTTCACCTAGCTTATACCCAACCTCTAAAGTGTGATGCTTCTGCCATTTTGCGCGCGCCTACCATATATGCCGCCAAACGCATATTAACATCTCTCGATTGGGACAAGTCATATACATTATTGAATGATCTAACAATGATTGAGCGCAATTTCTCTGCAACTTCTTCCTCACTCCAATAGTAACCTTGATTATTTTGAACCCATTCAAAATATGAAACAGTTACTCCCCCTGAGCTTGCCAATACATCTGGAACTAGAAGAATTTCTCTTTCAGTGAGAATTTTCGTTGCTTCTAATGTAGTCGGACCATTTGCCGCTTCGACAATAATTGAAGCTTTGATGTTGTGCGCATTAGTAGCTGTTATTTGATTAGAAATTGCTGCTGGCACAAGAATATCACATTCTAATTCTAATAATTCTTGATTGGTAATTGTATTTTCAAATTGATTTGTCACTGTACCGAAACTATCTCTACAATCTAATAAATAATTTATATCAAGTCCATCTGGATTATATAACGCGCCTAGAGCATCTGATATCCCAATCACTTTCGCTCCTGCATCATGCATAAATTTAGCTAAGAAACTGCCTGCGTTTCCAAACCCTTGAATCACTACTCGAGCTCCTACTAAATCTATACCTTTTTTCTTTGCTGCCTCTTCAATACAAATGGTCACACCTTGTGCCGTAGCAGTTTCACGACCATGAGAACCCCCTAATACAAGTGGCTTTCCTGTTATGAAACCTGGAGAATCATTTTCTCGCAATCTACTATATTCATCCATCATCCATGACATAATTTGAGAGTTTGTATAAACATCTGGAGCAGGAATATCTTTTGTAGGACCAACAATTTGGCTAATAGCTCGTACATATCCTCTACTTAAACGTTCTAGCTCTCCAAATGACATTTGCCTAGGATCACAAATAATTCCGCCTTTACCTCCACCATACGGTAAATCCACAATCCCACATTTTAAACTCATCCAAATGGATAATGCCTTGACTTCATCTTCATCTACTTCTGGATGAAATCTAATTCCACCTTTTGTTGGTCCAACAGCATCATTATGTTGAGCGCGATAACCCGTGAATATTTCAACACGACCATCGTCCATTTTTACAGGTATACGTACTGTTAACATACGTAACGGCTCTTTCAACAACTCATAAAACTCTTCTGCATAACCAAGTTTCTCTAGTGCATCTTTAATAACAATTTGGGTAGAAGTAAATAAATTTAACGATTCTTCTTGTTTAACTTCATTATTTGTCTTATTTAGTGTTGCTTCCATGGTATTCCACCTCTACGAGAAATATTGCCCAATCAAACAATAGAATAAATCCAAACTCTCTTTTTGTTCTCTTTACTATATTAAATCTAGTTTCATCAGATTTTTAACTCTTTTCTCTCCTTTGTAAGTGTTTTCATTTTTCTACTAAGATACAATGCAAATTCCATGCCAGTTCTATAATAATCATCATTTATATTGAATTATTCTGAAAAAAATGTTTATTCAACTACTACGTTCTAAAATATTTCAATGTTTTTTAGTCTTGCAGATCCTAACAAAATGCAATTTCAAATTGCATTGACTATTTTTTTTTGCACAAATAAGAGCAATATTATATTGCACCTCAACTATCTATCTCTTAAAATAGAATACTGTTAGCTACCTGTTAGAAAAGGGGATCAAAATGAATCATAACGTAAAAAACTATCCTCATATATTTATTGAAAAAATTTTGGATGAGATTGATGTCGGAATTCATGCGATAGACGAAAAAGGTAAAACTATTATCTATAATAGAAAAATGAGCGAGATCGAGGGAATGTTGGTAGAAGATGTATTAGATAAAAATGTATTAGAAGTATTTCCTTTCCAACACGCTAGTGAGAGTACGTTATTACAAACACTTCTATACAATAATGTTAATAAAAATATTAAACAGACCTATTTCAATAATAAAGGACAAGAAATCACAACGATTAATGATACCTTTCCAATTAAAAAAAATAACAAAATTATTGGTGCAATCGAGATCGCAAAGGACATAACAAAATTAGAGCGACTTATAAAAGAGAATTCCAGTAAGAAAACAGGCACCAGATACACCTTTGATCAAATTATTTTTGGTGACAATTCTGTGATGAAAGATGTGATTGAAACAAGTAAACGCGCTACTCGAACATCCTCATCTGTTCTCATCGTTGGAGAAACTGGGACGGGTAAGGAACTCTTTGCACAAAGTATTCACAATGGGAGTAATCGATCTTCAAAACCATTCATTTCCCAGAACTGTGCTGCACTTCCTGATAGTTTAATAGAAAGCTTGTTATTTGGTACAAAAAAAGGCGCATTTACTGGTGCAATTGAAAGACCAGGGTTATTTGAACAAGCGGAAGGTGGAACCATTTTACTAGATGAACTGAACGCTTTGGATATTTCATTGCAAGCCAAATTGCTACGCGCATTACAAGAGAATACTATTCGTAGAGTGGGAGATACAAAAGATATTCCAATTGATGTCCGCATCATAGCAACTATAAATGAAGATCCAGTTGACGCAATAGCAAATGGAAGGCTACGTAAAGATTTATTTTATCGATTAAGTGTTGTATCAATTTTCATTCCACCTCTACGTGAAAGAAAAGAAGATATCCCTCTTCTTATAAAACAATTTATTGATAAATACAACACTAGATTTGGATTGAATATTGATGGAGTTGAAGAAGAGGTCCTTGAACGTTTTCAATTATATGATTGGCCTGGTAATGTTCGAGAGCTACAGCATGTCATTGAAGGGGCAATGAACTTAGTTGACTATGAAGAATGGATCTCAACCATACACTTACCTATTCAAACTCGGATGAAGACTCAATTCAATTTTCAAACTGAACCTCCACACATCGAAGAGCCTATTTCTATAAATAATCGTCCTTGCAAAAAACTGGAAGAACAAATGATGGAAGTAGAAAAAAAATACATTACGAAAACATTGAGTGATTACAATCACAACATTTCCCATACAGCAAAAGCACTTGGTATTAGTCGACAAAGTCTACAGTATCGCATAAGAAAATATCAGATTAGCACAAAAGGATAAGAATATAGTAGGCGCATGAAATCATACATGCGCCTACTATATTTTCTTCTATATGATTGCATAACTAGCTGCAGTTACTGCTTACTAGCAATAAGAATAAACATGGGATAGATAATTAGGCTATTATTATTAAAGATACTACATAATGCATCACCTACTATCTTAAGCAACAGAAAAAGGCTTCTCAAAAGTTGAATCAACTAATGAGAAGCCTCTTTTATATACCTGATAATAGCATTTCGTTAGCAACTCGCTTTAAAATCCTTATTTATCAAGGATTTTAGCGATTATTACATCATGCCGCCCATTCCGCCCATATCAGGCATCATTGGAGCTTTGTTTTCTTCTGGCTTGTCAGCAACAACTGCTTCAGTCGTTAAGAACATAGCTGCAACAGATGCTGCGTTTTGAAGCGCAGAACGAGTAACCTTAGTAGGATCGACGATACCAGCTTCAATCATGTTCACCCACTCACCAGTAGCAGCGTTGAATCCAGTTCCAACTTCTTCACGCTTTAAGCGCTCTACGATTACAGAACCTTCAAGACCTGCATTGTGAGAGATTTGGCGAACTGGCTCTTCCATCGCACGTAATACGATGTTGATACCTGTTGCTGCATCACCTTCAGCTTGGATTTCAGCTACTTTATTATATACGTTAAGAAGTGCTACACCACCACCGGAAACGATACCTTCTTCAACCGCTGCACGAGTGGAGTTAAGTGCATCTTCAATACGTAGTTTACGCTCTTTAAGCTCAGTTTCAGTAGCAGCACCAACTTTGATAACCGCTACGCCACCAGCTAGTTTAGCAAGACGCTCTTGTAATTTTTCACGATCGAACTCAGAAGTTGTTTCTTCTAATTGAACACGGATTTGGTTAACACGTGCGTCGATTGCTGATTTTTCACCAGCACCTTCAACGATTGTTGTATTTTCTTTTGTAACAACAACCTTAGCAGCGCGACCAAGAGAAGCAATTGTTGCAGATTTAAGGTCACGGCCTAACTCTTCAGTGATTACCTCACCGCCAGTTAGTGCAGCGATATCTTCAAGCATTGCTTTACGACGGTCACCGAAGCCAGGAGCTTTAACAGCTACTGCGTTGAAAGTTCCACGTAGTTTGTTCACTACAAGAGTTGCAAGAGCTTCCCCTTCAACATCTTCAGCAATCATTAATAGTGGCTTACCTTGTTGAACTACTTGCTCAAGAACTGGTAGGATTTCTTGAATGCTACCGATTTTCTTATCAGTAATTAAGATATATGGATTGTCTAAAACAGCTTCCATTTTATCTGAATCAGTAACCATGTATGGAGAAGCATATCCACGATCGAATTGCATACCTTCTACTACATCTAACTCAGTAGTGAAGCCTTTTGATTCTTCGATTGTGATAACTCCGTCGTTACCAACGCGTTCCATAGCTTCTGCAATCAATTGACCTACTTCTTCGTCAGCTGCAGAAATAGCAGCTACTTGTGCGATAGAAGCTTTGCCTTCGATTGGTTTAGAGATAGCTTTTAGCTCTTCAACAGCCACTGAAACAGCTTTCTCGATTCCTTTGCGAAGACCCATAGGATTTGCACCAGCAGTTACGTTTTTCAATCCTTCACGAATCATAGCTTGTGCTAATACCGTAGCGGTAGTCGTACCGTCACCTGCGATGTCATTCGTTTTGCTTGCAACTTCAGCAACTAGTTTTGCACCCATGTTTTCGAATGCATCTTCTAATTCGATTTCCTTAGCAATTGTCACGCCATCGTTTGTGATTAGTGGCGAACCGAATTTCTTTTCAAGAACGACGTTACGTCCTTTAGGTCCAAGTGTTACTTTAACTGCGTTTGCAAGAGCATCTACACCACGAAGCATCGAACGGCGAGCTTCTTCACTGAACTTAATCTCTTTAGCCATTTTCCATTACCTCCCTAAAATTTAACGATTCAATTAAGTATTAAATTAGCCAATAACAGCTAAAATGTCGCTTTCACGTAAAATTAAGTATTCAGTACCTTCATATTTCACTTCAGTACCAGCATATTTTGAGAAGATGATACGATCGCCAACAGCAACCTCTAAAGCAACACGCTCGCCATTATCAAGCACGCGACCTGTACCAACGGAAACGACTTTACCTTCTTGAGGCTTTTCCTTTGCAGTATCAGGCAAAACAATACCGCTAGCAGTTTTTTCTTCTGAAGCAACTAGTTCAATAATAACGCGATCACCTAATGGTTTAATCAAGTAAAACGACCTCCTCATACTTTTCCATCTTTTTCTTTATTAGCACTCATCGTCTTAGAGTGCTAACACAATTTATATATTAAATAATTCCTTTTCGTTTTGCAAGTAGAAAACAATAAAATTTCATGAGATTTTCTACGAAGTTATTCTCGGTCCAATTCTATCCTTTACTAATCAATCCTACAATAAACCTTACATTTGAAAGGGTTCCCGACTCCCTGTACAATAAAGGAGAATACTTTCTTATGGTAAGTAACTAAAATAATAAAAGAAAAACCAAATTACATATGTAAATTGGATCTATCCAAAAGGAGAGACACTAGGATTGAAAAAAGAATATTGGTTTATACTGATTGCATATATTGCCATGCAGCTTTCTAGCATAGTTGGGGTTCCAATTATGATGGGTGTCGGTTTTGGATTGGGTTGGAGAGGTGAGGAACTACAAATTAAATCCGGAGGATATTGGATTGTCATCAGCTTTGTTATCACACTTCTTATTGTGCTGCTGTTTTTAAGAAATGAGAGAAAACAAGAGCTAGTGCGTGAACATCAATCATCCGTATCTACCTCCGTTCTATGGGCCATTGGTGGCGTTTTTATGGCTTTCTTTGCTCAAATCATTGCAGCATCCATTGAAAAAGCCATCGGGATCGAACCTGGGTCAGAAAATACACTTAGGATTATGGAGCTCATTCAGTCTATTCCTGCAGTCATGATTGTCAGTTCTATCATCGGTCCAATTTTAGAAGAAATTGTATTCCGAAAAATCATTTTTGGAGCGTTATACAAAAAGATGAATTTCTTCTTTGCAGCCCTTCTAAGCTCTGTCATCTTTGGTTTCGCCCATTTTGAACCCATCCATATCATTTTGTATTCAGCAATGGGCTTCACCTTTGCGTTTTTGTATGTAAAAACGAATCGAATCCTCGTACCGATCATTGCTCATATGACCATGAATACTATAGTAGTGATTCTACAAAGCTATCGCGAGGAAATGGAGGAATTCATCAAGCAAGCAGAGACTGCAGCGTTTTTGCTATTATTTTGATATAGTATAAAGTAGGTACCGTCAGTATTTGGAGGAATGTATGAGACGACAATCACCCCTAATGACAGGATTAATTTATATCATCTTAGGTATTTTATTCACCGTTTTCGCGGTGCAAAATGTATCAACCGCCGGATGGAATTTTTTCTCATTTTTATTAATCATTCTTGCAACCATCGATTTTGGTTCAGGCTTCCGTATGATTATGTTGCATTTAAAACTTAAATCCATTCAGAAGAAAAAATAATAAATGGGCAACCTTACTGTGTTGCCCATTTTGCTATTTTACTTCAGCAAATATACAAGTGTCAGTTAATCGATTACCTTCTACAGAAACACTATGGTTCCTAAGTATACCTTCAAGGGTCAAGCCTAACCTTTCTGGTATGGCTCGACTTTTTTGATTATCTGTATCCATACGAATTTCAATCCTTCTTGCTTTTAACTCTGTGAATGCGAAATCCATTATTCCTTTAACAGCCTCTGTCATATACCCTTTACCACTGTATCTTGTATCAATCCAATATCCAATTTCAAACTTTGGAATTGACCAGTCAATTCTATGTAATCCAGAAGAAGCAATAAATTCACCTGTTTCTTTTAAAACAACTAGTAAACGTAAATCCTCTCTCTTTAGAAAGTTTAGGTGTGCCTCCCTAATATTGGCTTCCACATCCTCAATAGATTGGTCTTTATGGGCAAAGGGCATCCATGGTTTTAATTCAGGAAGTGATGCCTTGATAGCATCATAGACAGCTCTCCCATCTCCAGGTTTCGGCATCCGGATTAATAATCTTTCTGTAGTAAATTCAGTAGGAAAATCAAGTAATATTGGTTTCAATTTATGCTCTCCCTATACTTTCTCTTAATAATAGAAGAGCTGTAGTCTTGTTATTTCTAACAAAATCTACAGCTCGATTAGCTTAAAGAGTTTCTTCCACAATCGGATAATGCTTCAAAAAATAGGCCAAAGATTGTAGTTCTACCGCCAAATCAATGTGATGTACTCGAATGGAAGCTGGAACGTTCAGTCTTGCCGGTGTAAAGTTTAAAATCCCCTTTACATCTGATGAAACCAATCGATCTGTGATTGGTTGAGCCACTGGGGCCGGCACAGTTAAAATGGCTACAGTCACCCCTTCAACTTGTAAGCGTTCCTCTATATCATCCATATGATAAACGGGAACATCTCCAATTTTCGTTCCTACCTTCTCTTCATCCACATCAAAGGCCATTTCTATTTTGGTATTATTATTTTTCAAAAAATTATAATTCAAAAATGCGGTCCCTAGATTTCCTACCCCTATTAATGCAACTTTAGTCAGTTCATCTTGATCTAAAGTTTTTCTAAAAAAGCTCAATAGATAATTTACGTTATATCCATATCCCTTTTTCCCAAGAGCACCAAAGTAAGAAAAATCTCTTCGAATAGTCGCTGAGTCGACTTTAACCGCTTCACTTAACTCAGCAGATGAAACCCTTTGTTTTCCTGATGAATGTAAATTTTTTAAAAACCGATAATATAAGGGTAACCGTTTAGCCGTTGCTTGCGGAATTTTCATTTCTTGAGTCATATATTCCCCTCCATCAACCTCTAGCTCACTGCTTCTTAAGTTTGTTTTATGAAAATCAGGGCTTGATATACCACCAGCTAAGTTTCTAAAAATGTAGGACCACTGTTATCTCTTTATCAATGGTCTTGCATATACGGTCAATGATGCTGCAGTTGAACCTGTTAGTGCTTCCATTTAGACACCTGTTGAACCCTTGGTTTTCTTCTTACTTCTATTGTTAATTAATAACCCTATCTCCTGGTTCAGATCCAAGTCAATATCGACTCCATGGATAGAAATCCGATGACATCGGTAGGATGGAGAATGTACTTTTAGTGGTCATGATCCAGCTATTTGGGCGACTGTCAGTACACCATTTTTTCATTCTCTATTGGATATTTTATTATATATCTTTGTTCACTAGAATGCTTGAAATCTCATTTGCCATTCGGACTGTATCAGGCTTGTTGCTAAAACATCTACCATTTTAGCTCTGCCTTTTTCATCCAATATGTGTGTAAAAGCCTCCATGCAGAACCTCTCCATATGATGATACACTATTTTTTTCGATTTGTGTGTATGCATTATTACTTAAAACATCAGGCGGCTGTATTGCTCTTTGCTTCTTCTTTCGTTTACACTTACATTATGTAAATTGAGGTGATATAATTATGATTTTGTTACAAGTAAACCAACTTTCAAAATATTATGGGGCAGAAATGGTTCTGTCTAATATAAAACTTGAAATACAAAATAAAGACCGGGTCGGATTGGTCGGCAGAAACGGCGCTGGAAAGTCCACACTCTTAAAAATTATTGCCGGACAAATGTCCCATGATGGCGGAGAAATGATTAAACCTAAGGATGTAACGATTGGATATTTGGCCCAAAATACTGGCCTTGAATCCAGTCTATCCATCTGGGCAGAAATGTTGACCGTATTTCAACCAGTCATCGAAATGGAGAAAAAATTACGTTCATTGGAAGAAACCATGTCGAACCCTGATATTTTTGACAATGATGAAGTATATCAGAAAATTATTAAAGAATATGATCAACTACAAATTCGTTTCAAGGAAATAGGAGGATATCAATATGAATCAGATATCCGCTCTGTTCTTCATGGGCTACAATTCTCTACATTCAGCACAGATACTCTAATCTCTACTCTCAGTGGAGGACAAAAAACGAGACTTGCTTTAGCCAAATTACTTTTAACAAAACCCGATATTCTGATTCTGGATGAGCCTACCAATCACTTGGACATCGAAACTTTAACTTGGCTGGAACAATATCTTCAAGGATATGACGGCGCAGTACTCATCGTTTCCCATGACCGTTATTTTATGGATAAGGTTGTAAACCAAGTTTATGAAATATCTAGACAGTCTATCAAAAAATATTATGGAAATTACAGTGAATACTTGATTCGTAAAGCTGAAGATTTTGAACGCGATTTGAAACAATTCGAGAAACAACAAGACGAAATTGAAAAACTCAAGGATTTTGTCCAAAGAAACATCGCTAGAGCATCGACGACTAAAAGAGCTCAAAGTAGAAGGAAACAACTCGAAAGAATGACGGTAATGGACAGGCCCTTAGGGGATGAAAAATCGGCAAACTTCTCATTTCAAATTGAAAAACAAAGTGGAAATGAAGTATTAAATAGCAAAGATCTTTCCATCGGGTATGACAAACCCGTATCCTTAAACATCTCTATGAGAATTACGAAAGGCGAAAGTATTGCCCTTGTTGGTCCAAACGGTGTTGGGAAATCTACTCTATTAAAAACACTGATTGGCAAGTTGTCTTCATTCCATGGAAGTTTTCAATTTGGTACGAATGTGCAGGTTGGGTACTATGATCAAGAGCAAGCAAATTTAGTTTCAAACAAACGTGTTTTGAATGAGCTATGGGATGATTATCCACAAAAGAATGAAAAAGAGATTCGAACCGTATTAGGCAATTTCCTCTTCTCTGGAGATGATGTGCTAAAAACCGTTTCCACTTTATCTGGTGGAGAAAAGGCTAGACTGGCACTTGCTAAGCTCATGATGCAAAAAGCTAATTTCCTTATTCTAGACGAACCTACCAACCACTTAGACTTAGATAGTAAAATTGTCCTTGAAAATGCACTGATTGATTACCCAGGCACATTGCTATTTGTATCTCATGATCGGTATTTTATTAATCGGATAGCTACAAAGGTTTTTGAATTATCACAATCTGGTACTGAAGAATTCCTTGGCGATTATGATTACTATCTAGAGAAAAAACAAGAGCAAGCAGAACTTGAAATGCTTGAATCCTTAAACAAAGTCGAAACTGTAAAGGTAGATGACAAATCTAGTTATCAATTAGACAAAGAAGCAAAAAAAGTTGAAAGACAAAGGATTAGACGACTTGAAGAAATTGAAAATAAAATGGAGCTGCTAGAGGCAGAAATTACATCTATTAATGCCCAATTATGTGATCCTGATATTTTCCAAGACCATAAAAAAGTATTAGACCTCAATCAACAGCTAGAAAATGCCAATAATGAATTAGATTCTCTTATGGAAGAATGGGAATTACTCGAAAATTGAAAGTATATGTAGATATCTGTTAATAAATGCGGCTGGCAATTTTATTGTCAGCCTTCTTTTGTGGATAAACTACCCGTTTTGTGGAAAAGTCGGGTAAAAAATGTGGATAATGTGGAAAAGTTTAAAAAAAGTTTGAAACTCAACTGTCTAATTGTGTATATGTTTGTGGATATTTCTTGGATAAGTATGAAAAAGCGCACAAAATGTCGAGGCAAGTAGTATAAATAATTCCTTACAGGAGCAAAAAGAGCAAAAAAAACTGGCCGAAAGTAATTCAGTCGGCCAGTTTTCATTATATTTATGCCTCTAAATCCAATCCTGGATGAGCATTCATATCCATTCCACCCCTTTTTCCTTTTTCAAAAAGGATGCTTCCTGCAGCAGCAATCATTGCTGCATTATCTGTACAAAGTGCCAAAGGTGGAATCACCAGTTGAATATTTTCCATTTTTTCAAATGCTTGTTCAAGCTCGTTTCTTAATCCTTTATTAGCCGCTACACCGCCTGCCAACAAGACTTGAGAGACTTTTAATTCATTGGCAGCACGCACTGTTTTTGTTACTAAAACATCAATGACGCTGTTCTGGAAACTTGCAGCAAGATCCTGCGGAGAAATGACTTCCCCGCGTTGCTCGGCATTATGTAATGTATTGATTACAGCCGATTTTAAACCACTAAAACTAAAATCATAAGACCCTTCTTCCAACCATGCACGTGGTAAATCAATGACAGGTTGACCTTCATGTGCAAGTCGGTCTATATGAGGTCCACCTGGATACGGTAGATTCAACGTACGTGCCACTTTATCATAAGCTTCCCCAGCAGCATCATCCCTTGTTTCTCCCAAAACTTTAAATACGCCGTGCTCCTCCATATACACTAACTCTGTATGTCCACCTGACACTACAAGTGATAATAATGGAAAAGAAAACTCTGTTAACAATCGATTCGCATAAATATGCCCTGCAATATGATGAACTCCTACTAATGGAATGTTATGTGCAAAAGAAATAGCTTTAGCTGCATTGACTCCAATCAAAAGAGCACCTACTAGTCCTGGACCTTCAGTAACTGCAATTGCATCTATATCTTTATATTGGATTTCCGCTTTCATCAACGCTTCTTCAAGCACTATAGTCATCTGTTCTACATGATGTCTGGAAGCAATCTCAGGTACAACTCCACCAAAACGTTTATGACTTTCAATTTGAGATGCCACTACGTTAGATAGGATTTCTCTTCCATTTTTCACAACAGCTACTGCAGTTTCATCACATGATGTTTCTATTCCGACAATAATTTGATCCTTCATATAAAATTCACCCACATTACGATAGCATCCTCTCCATTATCGGAATAATAATTTTTTCGGATACCACCTTTTTTAAATCCAAGCTTTTCATATAAGGACTGAGCGACAACATTGCTCACCCTTACCTCTAAAGTCATGGTCACTACGTTGCGAGATTTAGCAAAATTCATCATATAAGCCAGTAGCCTCTCTCCTAGCCCTCTTCCTCTATATAATGGAAGAATAGCGATATTTGTGATGTGCGCTTCATCAAGGATTAACCATGTGCCACAATAACCTATGATTTTGCCTTTATTTTCAATTACAACGTATACAGCATGTTGATTATGATGTAGCTCATTAAAAAACGCTTCTTTACTCCAAGGCAATGTAAAGGACTGATGTTCCAGTTCTAATACATCATCAAGATCTCGATCTGTCATTAGTCGAATAATCATTTTGTTTTCCATGGTCTCTCCCACTCATAAATCCCTTACTTTTTCTGTTGTTTTAGCCAATTGGTTTCAGCTTCTGCCATACGAACATAATTAGGAACAAATGAATGTACCTCAGTTGCTTCTTTTAACAAACCAAGATAAGCTAGCTCACTTGGTCTTGGATTATACATGCTTTCTGAAGCAAAAAATGCACGTTCCTGCATGATTTCTCCAATAATCTCTCGATGCAGTGGAAGATCATTTCCAATAAAAAGTACTGGTTTGTCCTTATTATACATAGTTTGAGCCCATTCTGATGATTGCAATATGCCATCTGGAATTACATTTTCTAGACTTCCATCCACATACCGGTATAGTCCTGTATAAATCTGTCCTCGTCTTCCATCAAACAATGGACTGATATATCCATCGAAATATCTACCATTTGCAGCAATCACCTCTAAGCTAGAAACCCCTACAATGGGTATTCCCAAAGTCCATGCTAGTGTTTTGGCAATAGTCACTCCAATTCGAACCCCTGTATAAGATCCAGGTCCGTTAGCAACAATGATTTTCCCTAATTCTTTTGGTTCTACTTCACATTCTTTCATGAGTTGCTGAATTGCAGGCATAGCTCGGACCGAGTGGTTTTTCTTTAAATTAGTAATATATTCTCCAATTACAGTATTTCCATCTAACAATGCAATTCCAAGTACATAATTTGAGGTATCTAAAGCTAGAACTTTCATTAAAATATCTCCTTGCAAAGCATTTCATATGATATTCCAAAAGGCTTGAATTCAATTCTTCTTTCATTATTCGCTATATGGAAAATGGAAATAGCGAGCCTTTCCTTTGGCAAGTAATCTGAAATAAGATGCGCCCACTCAACAACTGTGACACCTTCCCCTTCAAAATACTCTTCAAACCCTAAATCCTCTGAATCGTTCTCAATTCGATATACATCCATATGATATAAAGGCAATCTTCCCATATATTCCTTAATGATAGTAAAAGTAGGACTGTTCACATTACGTTGAACTCCAAGTCCTTTAGCCAAACCCTTTGTAAAAGTAGTCTTACCTGCCCCCAAGTCTCCTTCTAACGTAATTACCATTCCAGACTTAACAACGGAACCCAATTTTTCTGCCAATTGGTACGTATCCTCAGAACTTGTAGACTGATACACAAATGTATTCATGATTTTCACCTAATTATCCTAAATAAAAGTAATATTATTCCCTATGTGTAGTGTACCTTTTTTCTACCTTAGAAACAAATGATGCCTTGTCATACCTAGTATGCAAAGGATAGTTATAATCGTCAGCTTCATGACTGAATGATTAAAACCTATATCCGTTCGGTAAAATAATCCATTTATTCGGTAATAAACTTCATTATTTCGGTAATATCATAGCCAGTTTCGGTAATAAACTCAGCAGGTTCAGTAATATTTAGAAACTTCCCTTAAAGTGGTTCTCTCGAAACAGCCCATTTTAGTCCATATTTCCTTTAAAAAGGTGTAACTAATAAAAAAAGGGAAGAAGACGCCTTAATTGGCGTCTTCTCTTTACGATTCTCACAATAAATCTCTACAAATAAAAAAAGCCGAAACATGGGTTTCGTCTTGCACGTTATAATATGT
>NZ_QBBX01000023.1:0-281 GCF_003073175.1 Peribacillus acanthi | reverse complement strand
ATTTGAACCTGCGACCTTCGGGTTATGAGCCCGACGAGCTACCAGACTGCTCCACCCCGCGATAGTAAAAATGATACAATTTTGTTTATGCGCTAAGTTTACCTTAGACTGTAACAATCTCAGGAAGCTAACTCTTGAAGTAGCTCGATTGTTACAACTCGTAGAATTTTCATAGAAGCTTTGCTCGTTGCTCCACCCTGCGATAGTAAAAATGATACAATTATTCTATATTATTATATTCAAGTAAGAACTGTTTTGTTCCAACTTAATTAACAATAATA
>NZ_QBBX01000022.1:37509-57601 GCF_003073175.1 Peribacillus acanthi | reverse complement strand
ACGGAAGTTAAGCTCTTCAGCGCCGATGGTAGTTGGGGGTTTCCCCCTGTGAGAGTAGGACGTTGCCAGGCAAAGAGAAGAAGGTCAGCTGATGAGGCTGGTCTTTTTTTGTTTTCTTTTGGAGAGGAAACAGAAGGTGACTAGAGAAAGAGGTAGGAAGCCTTTGAAAAGGAAATCATTTTAAGTATAAGGAAGAGTGAGAGCAAAGCCCGGAGCGTGCTGGGCGAATGAGGATTGAGTGATGAGGCCAACGACATTGCTTGTTGCTTAGATTTCATTATTCCGTTCACTTTCTTCTATTATCATTCACCAGGGTACCTTTATCTTTCACTTTAGTAACAAATACCCTTCACTTTTAAAATTTATCCTTCACTTTTTGAATTTTTCACAAATATACCCTTCACATGACTATCTATATCCATGAAATATTCGTTTTTCCGTTCACATGCCCTCCTTTATCCACCAAGTTCCCATGATACCGTTCACATCTCAATGGGTTAATAATAGAAAACTGCCGCATGAGGACTAGCTTGGATATTCTCTGTAAATAGCATTATTTCAACTCAGATAAGAAAAAATCAAATAAGACATACACGGAAAGCAAGAAAGCTACATAGGATAGTATAGGCCAATATCCCAGGTGGATGAACGATTCGAAAAATTGTATACAAATTAAAGGTTTCGGGCAGAATAGGGGTATGGAGGTGGAGGAATGAACAATTTGGCAAAGCATTATGGGGAGATATGCATTGTATGTGAAAAAGAAAAACAAATGGGCATACACCTTTATACATCTTTTGTGTGTGAAGAATGCGAAAAAGAAATGGTTACAACTGAAACGAGTGATCCACGATATAAATATTTTCTGGATCAATTAAAGAAAATAACTAAACCAGAAATTTTTTCTTAATGGAGATTCTATTTATAGAGTCTCTATTTTTTATACTTTTTGATACACTTAATCTACTTATATATAAAGGAAGAATAACATGAATTTACAGCAAACTAGATTACCATTGTATGAAGCATTAGAGCGACACCGAATAAGTGACCCAATTTCGTTTCATGTCCCAGGACATAAAAGTGGCTTGATTCTTTCTAAAGAGATGCCAGTGGGGATAAATAGATTATTAGAGTATGACATGACAGAGGTACCTGGATTAGATGATTTACATCATCCAGAGGAAGCTATATATGAGGCACAGCAATTGCTTTCCGATTTTTATCAGTCAAAAAAGAGCTATTTCCTAGTAAATGGTTCAACAGTTGGGAATTTGGCGATGATATTAGGGGTTTGTCAGGAAGGTGATGCTGTCCTTGTGCAAAGGAATTGTCATAAGTCCATTCTTCATGGTTTGAAGTTAGCAAAGGTTGACCCCGTTTTTCTCCAACCGGATATAGACCGTGAATGGAAGATGGCAGGAGGTATCACGCTTGAATCTCTCCAAGAGACATTATCTTCTTATCCAGATGCCAAAGCATTAATTATTACTTCTCCCAATTACTATGGGAAAATTCAAATGTTAAAACCTATCATAAATTTAGCCCATGAATATAATATCCCAGTGCTGGTAGATGAAGCTCACGGAGCACATTTTGCTCTTGGTCATCCTTTTCCGGCTAGTGCAGCCCAGTTTGGAGCCGATGTAGTGGTCCACTCTGCGCATAAGACGTTACCTGCCATGACAATGGGGTCGTACTTACATATATACAATGATAGGGTCGATGAAAAAAAAATAGAGATGTATTTACAAATGCTCCAATCGAGCAGCCCTTCTTATCCTATTATGATGAGTCTGGATCATGCAAGGCATTATCTTGCTTCATTTAATGAAGAGGATATCCTTCATGCACTGAAAGAACTGGATGCATTTAAAGATAAATTAAGGTCAATGAGTGGGATTAAAATGTTGGAGGAACGAAATGTAGATCCGTTAAAGGTCACTTTACAACCATTAGACGGATATTCGGGGTTTCAGCTACTCGATGCATTGCAAGAAGAGGGGGTATATGCAGAATTAGCCGATCCTTACAATGTTTTATTAATATTACCATTATTAAAAAAAGGACAATCGTTTCCATACGTGACAGCAATTCAAAAGATTTCATTAGCACTTGAACGGTTAAGGGACAGGCATCCAGCAGCCATCAAGGAAATGCCTTCTTATCAACTGAATAATCATTATACAAAGCTAGAGTATTCTTTTAAGGAAATGGGTAATAAAAAGAAAGTGCCCATTTCTATAGTTGAAAGTGCAGGTAGGGTATGTGCGGAAATGATTATCCCATATCCACCAGGCATTCCATTAATCATGGATGGGGAGATCATTACTAATAAGGCTCTATCCTATTTACGAGAGTTGATTATATTAGGAACCCGATTCCATGGTGGAAGTTCGTTACAAGAAGGTAAACTCTGGGTCTATGAATAATTCTAATACGGTAGGTTTACTGATACAGAATGTTGTATACTAAACAGCATAGATACCATGGAGGTAAACGGATGGAAAAAGGTATGTTCATCACAATTGAGGGCCCAGAAGGTGCAGGTAAGTCGACTGTCATTCAATTACTAGGTGAGAGGCTCGAACAAAAAGGCTATAAAATATTAATCACTAGAGAACCTGGTGGAATTTCGATTTCTGAGCAAATTCGTCAGGTGATATTAAATACAGAAAATACGAGTATGGATGGTAGGACAGAAGCTTTGCTATATGCCGCTGCTAGGAGACAGCATCTAGTAGAAAAAGTAGTTCCTGCATTACTAGAAGGATATATCGTTTTGTGCGATCGTTTTATTGATAGTTCTCTTGCTTATCAAGGATACGCTCGAGGATTGGGTATTGATGAAGTCTATAAGATTAATAAATTCGCAATTGAAGGACGTATGCCACATTTAACGCTATATTTTGATATAGAGCCAGAAGAGGGATTAAAAAGAATCTCGTCGAATGAGGAACGAGAACAGAATCGCTTAGATTTAGAAGCTCTTTCTTTCCATCAAAAAGTTAGAGAAGGATATATGAAGGTAATAGAAATGTTTAAAGAAAGGTTCTATACCATTGATGCATCTAAACCTATTAATGAGGTTGTGGAAGTAGCAGAAAAAAAGGTTTTAGCTTCCATTAGCAATCCTTCACTAAATTGATTGGGAAGTATGATAGTCTACTTGATATAATGGAATATATATAACCAATATTCAGGAATGGGAATACAATAACTCGGGGGGTGCTTTATTTTGAAAATGATTATTGCGGTAGTACAAGATAAAGATAGCAATAAGCTATTGAATGCATTGGTGGACCATAATTTCCGTGCAACAAAACTGGCAACCACAGGTGGTTTCTTAAAGTCTGGAAATACTACCTTCATGATTGGTACAGAGGACATTCGAGTGGATAAAGCTTTGCAAATCATTAAAGATAATTGTAAAGCTCGTGAGCAACTAGTGGCCCCAGTATCACCAATGGGGGGCAATGCTGACTCCTATGTTCCGTATCCTGTTGAGGTTGAAGTAGGTGGAGCAACAGTGTTTGTACTTCCTATTGAAAATTTCATGCAGTTTTAGGAAGTGGAGGCTTTTCTATGAAAATCAATCAAGAGCTTCATCTTAAGCTGGATAAAGTATCAAAAGAGCAGAAGTCTATATCAACCGGAAGTACTCGGTTTCAGTCTCTTGTTCAAAAACAGGATCAAAAGCTCCAATATGAAGCATTAAATAAATTACTTGTAGATATCGAAGGTGCGGGCGAGCGTTTGGCTCGGTCCCGCACTTTTAAGGATTTAGCTAAATATAAGACGTTAGTTAAAAAATTTGTAAAAGAAGCCGTTAATTTTGGTATGGAATTAAAGCAGTCTCATAGCTGGAATCAATTTGGGCAAAGCAGACCATTGAAGACCGTTGAGACCATCGATCGAAAATTGGTCGAGCTTACGGAAGATGTGATGAATAAAGAAAAAGAATCGATTGATATCTTAGGGAAAATCGGTGAAGTAAAAGGTTTATTGATAAATCTATACACATAAATGGGATGATAGTCATGGTTAAACAATGGAACGAACTTAAAGAGTTCCAACCAGAAGTGCTGACAATGCTAGAGAATAGCATAAAGAAACATCGAATTTCACATGCCTATCTATTTGAAGGTGAACGTGGGACTGGAAAAAAGGACATTGGGATTATCTTCGCTAAAAGTCTATTTTGCGTGAATCCAGCAGAAGGTGTGATTCCCTGTGAAGAATGTTCTAATTGTAAACGTATTTCACATGGAAATCACCCAGATGTACATTTAATTGAACCAGATGGATTGTCCATAAAAAAAGAACAGATTCAGCATTTACAAGGGGAGTTCAATAAGAAAAGTGTTGAATCTAAACGGAAAGTCTACATCGTTGTTCATGCGGATAAAATGACTGTACAGGCAGCTAATAGCTTATTGAAGTTCTTAGAAGAACCACATGAAGGAACGACGGCTATTTTACTTACAGAGCAAATACATAGAATGATTCCTACAATCCTATCGAGGTGCCAAGTTATCACACTTAAACCTCTTTCACCATTGCTCATAAAAGTTAGATTAGAAGAGCAAGGTATTTCATCACAATCATCTTCTATTATTTCTCAACTTACACATAATTTTGAGGAAGCCTTACTAATTAGTTCTGACGAATGGTTTGCACAAGCTCAAAAAATAGTGTTAAAATTATATGAAGTACTCATACAGGATTCTTTAAAAGCATTAATTTATTTACAAGAAGAATGGATGGGTCACTTTAAGGAGAAAGAACAGCTTGATAGAGGTTTAGACTTGTTACTTCTTATTTATAAAGATTTATTATACATTCAGTTGGACAAGCCAGAATTAGTTGTTTATCAGTCAATGAGCGGAAACTTTGAGAAAACGGCTTGGTTGTTGTCTCAAAAAAAATTGGCTGAAAAAATGGAAGCAATCCTAGAGGCTAAAAGAAGGCTGATGTCCAATACAAATCCACAGCTGGTCATGGAACAGCTAGTGTTGAATTTGCAGGAGGGGTCATCATTTGTATGATGTAGTAGGCGTCCGTTTTAAAAAAGCGGGAAAAATATACTACTTTGACCCGGGAGAGCTTCAAATTCCAAAAGATGAGTTTGTAATTGTCGAGACGGCTCGTGGAGTGGAATTTGGTAAAGTGGTAATTGCCCGGAAACAAGTAGATGAAAATGATGTGGTTCTGCCGTTAAAAAAGGTTCTGCGGATAGCAGATCCAAAAGACCGTTTAATAGTAGAGGAGAATAAATCAGCTGCAAAGGAAGCATATGAGGTATGCTCACAAAAAGTAAGTGACCATAAACTCGACATGAAGCTCGTTGATGTTGAATATACTTTCGATCGAAATAAAGTGATATTCTATTTCACAGCTGACGGTCGTGTAGATTTTCGTGAATTAGTTAAAGATCTAGCAGCCATTTTCCGTACTCGAATTGAACTGCGCCAAATTGGGGTGAGGGACGAAGCAAAAATGCTTGGAGGCATCGGTCCTTGTGGTAGAATGCTTTGTTGTTCGACTTATCTAGGCGACTTTGAACCAGTGTCCATCAAAATGGCTAAGGATCAAAACCTATCCTTAAATCCTACAAAAATCTCCGGTCTTTGCGGAAGATTGATGTGCTGTTTAAAGTATGAAAATGATGAATATGAAACTGCCAAAGAGCAGCTTCCAGATCTCGGGGAAATGATTACGACTCCAAATGGAAAAGGCAAGGTAGTAGGGCTTAATATTCTAGAACGCGTACTTCAAGTAGAATTGGTCGAGCAGGAGAGAGTATTAGAGTATACTTTAGAAGAAATTCTAAAAGAGGGAGCCGTTTCTATTCAAGCCACAGATTAATGAGGTGGTGATGGCGTGGATAAAAAGGAAATTTTTGATTCTGTTAGTAATATGGAGACGCAAATTGGCCATCTCTATAAACAGCTAGGAGATTTAAAAACGCATGTAGCGGGAATATTAGAAGAAAATAACACGCTACAAATAGAAAATGAACATTTGCGTAGACGATTGGAACAAGTTTCTTCCTCCAATCAAAAGTCTGCCGTAAAAGGCAAAAAGTCTTCAAAGGTTCGTGAGACAGAAAAAGATGAAAAAGGCTTTGATGTAGGGGAAGGGTATGATAATCTTGCTCGACTATATCAAGAAGGATTCCATATTTGTAATCTCCACTTTGGTAGTCCACGAAAAGAAGGCGATTGTTTATTCTGCCTTTCATTCTTAAATAAAAAGTAAGTTATTTCTACTTTGTAGATTTGATCTTTTTAGTGCATCGTTTGTTCACATGCATTTTAAAGTAAAAGCCTTCCAATCTGGGAGGCTTTTTTACAATTGATTAGTCATAAATGGACAGCCTAAAAGAAAGTGAATAAGGGGCTCATTTAGAATAGATTCTTTTTTCGATATAAGGCTTTATTATTGATAGGTAAAGAGAGGTGTCCTACATCCGTGTTGTTACATGATGACGAGCGTTTAGATTACTTATTGGCAGAGGATATGAAAATTATCCAAAGTCCTTCCGTCTTTTCTTTTTCGCTTGATGCGGTTTTATTGGCAAGGTTTATCCAAGTCCCTATTCAAAAAGGGAAAATTGTGGATCTTTGTTCAGGAAATGGTGTCATACCGCTACTTTTGAGTACAAGAAGTAAGGCTGAAATCATAGGTGTGGAAATTCAAGAAAGATTATATGATATGGCAACAAGAAGTATTGCTTATAACGATAAACAGAATCAAATCCAGATGGTACACGGAGATTTGAAGGAAGTGACTCAAAACATAGGACACTCTAAATTTGATGCGGTAACCTGTAATCCTCCATATTTTCCTACTCCATCTGAGGAAGAAATCAATAAAAATATACATTATGCAATCGCCAGACATGAAATCATGTGTACGTTGGAAGACGTTGTCCGAGTAAGTAGCGGGCTATTAAAACAAGGGGGAAAAGCGGCTTTTGTCCATCGACCGGGCCGATTATTAGATATTGTCACATTAATGAGGAAATATCGGCTTGAACCGAAAAGACTACAATTTGTCTATCCGAAACAAGGGAAAGAAGCAAATGCTCTTCTAATAGAAGGAATCAAAGATGGAAATCCAGACTTGAAAATCCTGCCTCCGTTTGTTGTCTACGATGAGAACAATGAGTATACCGAAGAGGCTCGATATATGTTATATGGGGAAAAATAACCATTTTTTTTATGTCCTAAAGTGTAAAGATGGAAGTTTATATGCGGGATACACAACCGATATAAATCGAAGGATACGCATGCATAATGAAGGCAAGGGTGCCAAATATACCCGAGGAAGAGGTCCAGTTTCATTGGTGTTTTCACATGAGTTTTCAACAAAAGAAGAAGCCATGCGAACAGAATACTGGTTTAAGAGGTTACCTAGAACAAAAAAAGAACGCATCATAGCTAAGGAGCTGAATATTGTTGATCTTACAGCAAAAGAGCTTTGCTAATGAAGGAAAAGAAGCGGTATTATATCTTGTCCCGACTCCCATTGGGAATCTAGAGGATATGAGTTTTCGTGCAATTAGAATATTAAAGGAAGCACATGTCATTGCAGCTGAAGATACTCGCAATACCAAAAAATTGTGCAATTACTATGAGATTGATACCCCAATCATCAGTTACCATGAACATAATAAACAGATAAGCGGTCAAAATATTGTGGAACGTATTCATGCTGGACAGACGGTTGCTCTTGTAAGTGATGCAGGAATGCCGACCATATCTGACCCGGGTTTTGAACTAGTTCGCGAAGCTATTGAGGAGGGGATTCCTGTTATCCCACTTCCAGGAGCAAATGCTGCATTGACTGCATTGATTGCTTCCGGTATAGCCCCTCAACCCTTTTATTTCTATGGCTTCCTGGGAAGAAGTTCAAAGGAAAAGAAAAAGGAATTAGAGGAATTAAAGTATATTAATTCAACAATAATCTTTTACGAATCACCCCACCGATTAAAAGAGACCTTGAAACATATGGCACAAATCTTTGGAAATCGTTCTATTGTATTATGCCGTGAACTAACGAAGAAATTTGAGGAGTTCATAAGGGGTTCAATTGAAGACGCTATTCTCTGGACGGAGGAAACTGAAATCCGAGGGGAGTTTTGCTTAATCGTTGAGGGATCAATTGAATCAGCACCTCCAGAAGAGAACATATGGTGGCAGGATTTATCCATTGCTCAACACGTCAAAGTGTATATAGATGAAAAAGGACTTATGAATAAAGAAGCTATCAAACAAGTAGCAAAAGACCGTAACATGAATAAAAGAGATGTTTATCATGCCTATCATGTTGAATAAGACATAAAAAGAGATTCCAGACACTATGATGTCTGGAATCTCTTTTTATTATTTCACTAATTCAAGGTTCTCAGAGATTTCTTTTAATAGAAGTTCTGCACCTTCACGGCTTAGTACTAATTTACCGCTAGCTAATGATAAGTTGTTATCAGATACTTCACCAGTTACCTGGCAAGTCATGTTTGGCTTATATTTTTTAAGGATGATGCGCTCATCATCTACATAAATTTCTAAAGCATCTTTTTCTGCAATACCTAATGTACGACGTAATTCAATTGGAATAACTACGCGTCCTAATTCATCAACTTTACGAACAATACCTGTAGATTTCATTTCCATGTTCCCCTCTCGATATAAAAATAATAATGTTTCTAGTTCTCGATTTCTTTTTCTATAATTCGTCATGATTCGACAAAATTTTATAATGGTTTTATAATACCAAGCATTCCCATTTTCGTCAATCATTTTATTAATATCCTTTATTAGTAAAATAATCCAGACTTAAGAATGTGGTAGAATCAATACTTTACATACATTATACGTCATTTGACCGTTAATAGGCATATGACAAATAACTTACTTTTTATAGAATCATTGACTGATTATAGGAGAATCATACCACGAAATTCGACATTAATCGACATATAACTACATCCTTTTATACCATATTCCCCCAGAAATGTCGACTGAATCGACGGTTTTTACTAATTTTAAAGTGATTTTTATTTTTTTACTATAATTCTTCATAATGAATAAGGAATAAGATTACAATTGATGAGGGAAAAGTGTATATTTTGTTGCAAGATCAGCAAAGATGATAGTGGTTGGCGTAGGAATAATCTTTTTTGTCTTTAGTGGTTGCGGTAATTCACTGTAATCTTGGTATAATGAAAGAATATGAAGGATGGTACAAATCTTTTTGAATAAGAAAATAGTTGTGAATTCAGGCTGGATTAATATAACAAGCTATAATTTTAATCAGAAGATGTGATACCCATTAATACAGATTAGCAAGAAAAAATGGAGGATGGACATGGAGGAAAAATTAAAGACTTTTTACATTACGACACCAATTTACTATCCGAGTGGCAATTTACATATCGGTCATGCCTATACGACGGTAGCGGGGGATGCAATGGCTCGTTATAAGCGTCTTAGAGGATATGATGTCATGTACTTAACCGGTACGGACGAGCATGGACAAAAAATTGAACGCAAGGCTGCTGAGGAAGGAGTGACCCCTCAACAGTACGTCGATGGTATTGTATCTGGTATTAAAGATTTATGGAAAAAGATGGATATATCTTACGATGATTTTATTAGAACGACAGAAGATCGCCACAAAAAGGTTGTCGAAAAGATTTTCCAACAGTTATTGGACCAAGGCGATATTTATTTGGATGAGTACGAAGGCTGGTACTGCACACCTTGTGAATCATTCTTTACGGAAAGACAAGTAGAGAATGGTAACTGTCCTGACTGTGGAAGGCCAGTTGAGAAGGTAAAAGAGGAATCTTATTTCTTTAAAGTCAGCAAGTATGTCGATCGATTACTTCAATATTATGAAGAAAACCCAACTTTCATCCAGCCTGAGTCCAGGAAGAATGAAATGATTAATAACTTCTTAAAGCCTGGACTTGAGGACCTGGCTGTATCCCGTACCACGTTTGAATGGGGCGTAAAGGTTCCAGGTAATCCAAAACACGTCATTTATGTTTGGATCGATGCACTATCCAACTATATCACAGCTCTTGGGTATGGATCGGATAATGATTCAAAGTACTTGAACTATTGGCCAGCGAATGTTCATTTGATGAGTAAGGAAATTGTCCGTTTCCACACGATTTATTGGCCAATTATGTTGATGGCATTAGACCTACCACTTCCAAAGCAAGTGTTTGCCCATGGTTGGTTATTAATGAAAGACGGTAAAATGTCCAAGTCAAAAGGGAATGTCGTCGATCCGGTAACTCTGATTGATCGTTATGGCCTTGATGCTTTACGTTACTACTTACTTCGCGAAGTTCCATTCGGTTCAGATGGCGTCTTTACTCCAGAGGGGTTTGTTGAACGGATCAATTTTGATCTAGCCAACGATCTTGGGAATTTGTTGAATCGTACTGTAGCAATGATTGATAAGTATTTCAATGGGGTTATTCCTAGTTACTCAGCTTCATCGAGTGAGTTTGAACAACAGCTGCTCGCGATGAATCGTGAAGTGGTTGAGAAATATGAAGAAGCTATGGAGAAGATGGAGTTTTCAGTTGCCTTGACAACTGTATGGGGATTAGTCAGTAGAACTAATAAATTTATTGATGAAACACAACCTTGGGCACTAGCCAAAGATGAAAGCAAACAACAGGAACTAGCAAGCGTGATGGTTCATTTAGCAGAATCTTTGCGTAGAATAGCTGTCCTGCTTAAACCATTCATGACTCAAACTCCAGATAAAATCTTCAATCAACTGAACCTATCTGCAGAAGAGTTAAAAACTTGGGAAAGTCTTGAAAAGTTTGGTGTGATTCCTGAAGGAACGAAAGTGCAAAAAGGGGAGCCTATTTTCCCAAGGCTGGAAATGAAAGACGAAATTGAATATATCAAAATGAAAATGCAAGGCACAGCTCCTGTAACAGAAGAGAAGCAGGAAGAAGTAAAGGTCGAGCAAGCCGAAGAGATTTCAATTGATGATTTCATGAAAGTGGAGTTAAGGGTAGCTCAAGTCCTTGAAGCGGAACCTGTCAAAAAAGCGGATAAATTATTAAAATTACAGCTTGATTTAGGATTTGAAAAACGACAAGTCATTTCTGGAATCGCACAATACTATAAACCTGAAGAATTAGTAGGCAGAAAAGTCATTTGTGTAACGAATTTGAAGCCTGTTAAACTAAGAGGAGAGCTTTCCCAAGGGATGATATTAGCTGGTAGTGAGAATGGCCAACTATCTTTAGCAACAGTTGATCAAACATTACCGAATGGTGCAAAGGTCAAATAATAATATTTAAAAATAAAGTACGGTAAATGTTAGATAATATTCTAAGGTAATGAATCAAAAAAGATGTTCCACGTGGAACATCTTTTTTGATGAAATAAAACTTTGTTAGAAAAGTTTTTCGAGGAAGGACTCATAAAAAATGCTCCATTGCAGAATAGTATAGAAAGGGTCGATAAAGACAAATCATTTGCAATACATCTATAAGTATGTAGAATTAGAAGGACATATTTGATAATGCAATGGACTAAAGTACTAATTGTTTGTAATCATTTTGTTACTGAAATGTGAGACATGAAATCTTTTTTTCGTAATAAACTAGTTGCTAGAAAGGAAGAATTACATACATGCTTTTTGATACACACGCACATCTGAATGCTGATCAATTTAGTGAAGATTTACAAGAAGTGATTGAAAGAGCAAAGGAGGTTGGCGTTTCTAAATTAGTGGTGGTCGGTTTTGATAGGCCTACCATTACAAAAGCAATAGAATTAGTGGAGACGTATGATTTTATGTATGCAAGTATTGGATGGCACCCTGTGGATGCTATCGATATGAAGGATGAGGACCTAGAATGGATTGAGGATCTTGCATCTCACCCAAAAGTGGTAGCCTTAGGAGAAATGGGCTTGGACTATTACTGGGATAAATCTCCGAAGGACATACAAAAAGAGGTTTTTCGAAAGCAAATTGCTTTAGCAAAGAGAGTAAAGTTGCCCATCGTCATTCATAATCGTGACGCAACACAGGATATCGTCGATATTTTAAGGGAAGAAAATGCCCAAGAAGTCGGAGGTATCATGCATTGCTTTAGCGGAAGCCCAGAAACGGCTAAAGAATGTGTGGATATGAACTTTTACATATCACTTGGAGGTCCGGTTACCTTCAAAAATGCCAAGAAACCGAAAGAAGTAGCGGAACAAATTCCATTGGATCGCCTTTTAATTGAGACGGATTGTCCATATTTGGCACCGCATCCTAACCGCGGCAAGAGAAATGAGCCGAGCTATGTCAAATTGGTTGCAGAGGAAATCGCGCACCTTAAAGGGATTAGTTATGAAGAAGTAGCCAGAGTTACTACTGAGAATGCAAAAAAAGTATTCGGCATAAATTGATAAGGTTTTATGTCGATTTTTGGGGGAGCTTGTCCATAAAAATCCTAATTCCTAAAAGTTCTACAATTCTTTTTATGAACATAGGATATCCTTGTCGACAAGTCTTCCTTTTCAAGATTGCCAAGAGTATGCATAATTGGAGATACGTTCTGGAAAAAGGGTGTAAGTTTGACAGTCGATAGAGAACTCTATATAATCACCGGAGAGGAAGGGAGGAGTTTTTCATCGTGAGCAAAAACATGAAAAACCTGTTTTCCAAGTCTTTTAGTCGAAGGAGACTGACCATTGCAATTAGTAGTTTGATAGTCTTTATTGCAGTAACAGGAACGATGTTCTATCACGGAACAAAGAAGACAGTAGCGATTTCCATAGATGGTCAAGAAAAAATCGTTAAAACGCATGCAAATACGATTAGCGATATTTTAAAAGATTTGGAGATAAAGGTATCTGCAGAAGATTACCTATATCCCTCGGGAAAAACCGAGGTGAAGGATCAGCTTCAGGTAGTTTGGAAGCCTGCCAAGCAAATTACATTGATTCAGAACGGTAAGGAAAAGAAAATCTGGACTACAGCAGAAACTGTAGGAGAACTGTTGAAGGAAAGTAAGCTAGAAGTAAAGAAAGAGGATCAAATTACCCCATCCTTAGACACTGAGCTTCAAGGCAATATGAAAGTAGCCTTTGAAAAATCGTTTTTACTACACGTAGTAGACGGTACAAAAAAGGTCAATCAAGTATGGTCCACTTCGACTACGGTCGCTGACTTTTTAAAACACCAAGGAATTGTCCTAAATGAATTAGACCGTGTTGAACCAGGGTTAAAAGATTACGTGCAAGCAAATAGCACAGTAAAAATCGTGAGAGTAGAAAAAGTCACCGATGTAGTGGAAGAACCAATTAACTTCGCAGTCATTTCGAAAAAAGACAGCTCTCTTTCCAAAGGTAAAGAGAAAGTTGTCACTGAGGGTAAAAAAGGTGTGAAATCGAAGCAATTTGAAGTAATCAAAGAAAATGGCAAAGAGATAAAACGTACTTTGCTTTCTGAGAAAATTTTAAAAGAGAAACAAGATCAAGTGGTGGCTGTGGGAACCAAGGTGCTTGTAGCACAAGTTTCTCGTGGAACCAGTGAGAATACTTCTGATGGTCGTGAATTGTATGTGAATTCTACAGCCTATACTGCTCATTGTAATGGCTGCTCGGGGGTTACAGCTACAGGGTATAATTTAAAAAGCAATCCTAGTGCCAAAGTGATCGCGGTCGATCCTAGTGTTATTCCTTTAGGAACGAAAGTTTATGTAGAAGGATATGGATATGCGATTGCGGCAGATACAGGATCAGCAATTCGTGGAAACAAGATTGATGTGTTTTTCTCATCGAAGTCTCAAGCATATAAATGGGGCGTACGAAAAGTGAAAATTCGAATCTTGAACTAAACAAACATCAAAGGCAGGGGGAGTATATCCTTCTGCTTTTTTCACTTTTGGTTTAAATAATTTTTGAATGAAAACGTGATAAGGGTATAATAAGAAAGATATTATTAATCATGTCAAATTATTAGACGGGTCATATAAGGTAAAGGTTTCATCATTTTGGAGGAAAAATGAAAATTAAAGAAATAATTGTTGTCGAAGGTAAAGATGACACTGTTGCCATAAAGAGGGCGCTTGATGCGGATACAATCGAGACGAATGGTTCTGCTGTGAGCGAATTTACCATTGAACAAATCAGGCATGCCCAAGAAAAAAGAGGGGTCATCATTTTTACTGACCCTGACTATCCAGGTCAGCGGATTAGAAATATCATTTCTTCAAAGGTTGAAGGTTGTAGACATGCTTTTATAGCAAAAGAAGATGCTTTACCGAAATCGGGTAAAGGGATTGGTGTTGAACATGCTTCACCTGAAGCCATTCGGGCTGCACTAAAGGATGCACAATTGATACGGGTTGAAATCATAGAAGAAATCACTCATCAAGATTTGTTGGATGCGGGGCTCGTAGGTGGTCCGGGTTCAAAGGAACGTCGAGAAAAATTGGGGTACATGCTTAAAATAGGATTTACAAACGGTAAACAACTGTATAAGCGCTTGAATATGTTCAATATTACGAAAAGCGCCTTTTTGCAAGCAATGGATGAAATTGAGCGGGAGGAACAAAATGCATAAAGATATCGCTACACCTATTCGCACAAAAGCGATTTTAGAGAAATATGGATTTTCTTTCAAGAAAAGTTTAGGGCAAAATTTCTTGATTGATACAAACATATTACGGAACATTGTAGACTATGCAGGTTTATCAAAAGAAAGTGGAGCTATCGAAATTGGGCCTGGAATCGGGGCTTTAACCGAGCAGCTAGCGAAGGTAAGTAAGAAAGTAGTCTCATTTGAAATTGACCAACGCCTGCTTCCGATTTTAGAAGATACACTTTCACCGTATGACAACGTAAAAATCATACATCAAGATGTATTAAAGGCAAACGTGAATGAAGTAGCAGCGGAAGAATTTGAAGGAATATCAGATGTAATGGTGGTTGCAAACCTACCCTATTATGTAACAACGCCGATCATCATGAAGTTATTAGAAGAAGGATTACCTATTCGTGGCATCGTGGTCATGCTTCAAAAGGAAGTAGCAGACAGGATTTCTGCTAAGCCTGGAACTAAAGAATATGGCTCCCTTTCCATCGCTATACAATATTATACGGAAGCTGAAACAGTCATGATTGTACCTAAAACGGTATTCATGCCACAGCCAAATGTAGATTCAGCTGTAATTCGCTTGACGAAAAGAGAGAAACCGCTGGTCGAGGTAAAAGATGAGGCGTTTTTCTTTACGGTTACAAGAGCAAGTTTTGCCCAAAGAAGAAAAACCATTCAGAATAACCTTACAAGTCAGTTACCAAAAGGAAAAGAAAAGAAGGAAGCACTATTAGCTGCTTTAAATCGTGCAGGGATTGACCCAGGACGTAGGGGAGAGACTCTTTCAATTGAGGAGTTTTCTCGTTTAAGCGATGAGCTCTATGCTGACTTCCATGGGGAATAAACACTATATATGAATGTATAAGTCTGTCCACAAGGGCAGGCTTTTCCTTTTTTCATAAAGACTGTGTTTATATTGATATGATATTTATAACTTGAACGATCTTAGTGGGTTGGAGGGGATTAACGGGCTTATGTGAGAACTACCTAATGAGATATCGCTCACCTATCACCATTTTTCGCTCTAGATTTGTTTAGGGTAAGTAGGCGTCACCGTTTTGAGGTAGGATGCATAGCCTATGAAGAGAAAAAAATTGACGGCGTACAAGATGCTCTGTCGAGAGGTGAGATCATGAGCATTCAAATTAATGATGTGGTTGGAAGGATTTCGTATAAATGTGACGTATTATTTAGGGTTATCGATATACGTGAAATCAATGGATCGAAAGAGGCCATTCTTTTTGGAGAAGATATACGTCTGATTGCAGATGCTCCTTTTCACGACCTTACTCCTGTTGGCTCAGATATGAGAAATGAATGGAAGCATAGGAATGAGGAATTAATCGAACAGTCACTTAAATTGTTTTCCCAAGATATTCAACTCCTAAGGCAGAAGTATAGGTATGATGTGACGCAAGGATATAAGCAAACTAGTGAGTTTTTTCAAATGCCTGGGAAGGTTCTTCATATGGATGGGGATCCTAACTATTTAAAGAAATGTATGGACATGTACGAGAAAATTGGCATACCTGTACAAGGGATTACATGTGATGAAAAAGAAATGCCTCAACGAATTGGTTCCTATATTGAAAAGTTTCGTCCAGATATTTTAGTAATAACAGGACATGATGCATATTCAAAGGCAAAAGGATCAATGATGGACTTAAACTCATACCGTCATTCGAAAGAATTTGTCCAAACAGTAAGAGAAGCAAGGAAAAAAATACCAAGCCTTGATCAGCTTGTAATATTTGCAGGTGCTTGTCAATCTCATTTCGAATCATTAATTCAGGCAGGGGCCAATTTTGCAAGTTCTCCTGCAAGAGTTAATATCCATGCCCTTGATCCGGTGTACATTGTGGCGAAAATTTGTTATACCCCGTTCATGGAAAGGGTACATGTTTGGGACGCTCTTAAAAACACGCTTACTGGTGAAAAAGGACTTGGAGGAATAGAGACTAGAGGTGTTTTAAGAACTGGGATGCCATACAATAAATTTATGGAAAATGAATCTTAAAACCGTTTAAAATGTATGCTATGAACCTTCTTAAAAAGTGACTTATCAATCAAAGTCACTTTTTTTGGCATGAATGAATATTCTTTACATAAATTTTATAGGATGGGCAATCCTATAATTATTGGATATGGGGCGAAAATTGCGATTAAAAACCATTGACAAGCATTTTTGAGTATTGATATAATTTTATATTTTGTTTGACGGTTTGTACGAGTATGTGATATACTACACTTAGTGAGGTGGACCGATCATGCCGAAAACTTTAGCTGATATTAAAAAAGCACTTGACTCCAATTTAGGAAAAAGGCTTGTTTTAAAAGCGAACGGTGGAAGACGTAAAACTGTGGAAAGACTTGGCACGTTAGCCGAAACTTATCCATCTGTTTTTGTCATTGAGCTCGACCAAGATGAAAATGCATTTGAAAGAGTCTCCTACAGCTATGCGGATGTACTTACAGAAACAGTAGAATTAACATTCTTTGATGAAGCAGCAGGGAATATGGCTTTAAGCGGGCAGTAAACAATTTTGTTTACTGCTTTTTATTTTTCTTGAAAATGGTTAATACTGATACAAATAGTACTGGAAATAAATGAACAATGATTGCATTCATGAAATAGACTGAACTTCCACACACTATGTATGTCACTGCATGCATAGGGGGTAGAAGCTTTGGGTCGACGTAGAGGTGTCATGTCTGAAAGGTTCAAGGAAGAGCTCGCTAAGGAGTTAGGCTTTTATGATGTAGTTCAAAAGGAAGGATGGGGCGGAATCCGTGCGAAAGATGCAGGGAACATGGTGAAACGCGCTATTCAGCTTGCTGAGCAACAGCTTATGCAAAACCGTTAAACCTTTGAATGTCTATCAGAAAGATTAACCAACTCATTATAAACATGCAAGTGACGGATAAAGGCCAAGGCATTTGCTTTGGTCTTTTCTTTATACTTTATGAAATTGGCGGTAAAGAAGTCAGTCTACGGATGACCAATTTTAGGAATAAAGGCTAAGCTGCACTTATATTGAACTATGTTAAGAAAAGGAATAAAATAGCATCTGATTTATAAAGAGTCATTATGGGCCCATGCAATTTCAAATACATATGGTGTGAAAGGGCTTTTTTCGTTTGTTTAATATAGGAAAAACACTTTGTATTGTGTGTAGATATGGTAAAATAGGACAAGAACTTTTTACGAACGTAGGTGAAGATATTGAAGCTAATGGAGAAGGCACCTGCCAAGATCAATCTTGCATTGGATGTGCTTTATAAAAGGCCGGATGATTATCACGAAGTAGAGATGGTCATGACGACGGTTGATCTTGCAGATCGAATCGAACTAGCGGAAATAGCAGGAAAAGATATTAAGATTATCTCACACAATCGGTATGTACCGGATGATAGCCGTAATTTGGCTTATCAAGCCGCGAACCTATTGAAGCAGAGATTTAATATTTCTAGTGGCGTGGCCATTACAATTGAAAAGAACATCCCTGTAGCAGCAGGTCTTGCAGGAGGAAGCAGTGATGCTGCGGCTACGCTAAGAGGATTAAATAAACTTTGGAAACTAGGATTAAGTCTGGACGACTTAGCTACTTTAGGGGCTGAGATTGGATCAGATGTATCATTTTGTGTCTATGGTGGAACTGCATTAGCAAAAGGCCGTGGGGAAATCATCACCCATCTGCCAGCACCGCCAAGTTGTTGGGTGGTTTTGGCAAAGCCCACTATCGGTGTTTCAACAGCAGATGTGTATAAGAGATTGGATTTACAAAATGTCCAACACCCTAATGTTCCAAAAATGATTGAGGCTATCAATGATCATGATTTTAAAGGTGTATGTGCCCACTTAGGTAATGTCCTTGAGAACGTCACTTTAACACTTTATCCAGAGGTCTATCACATTAAGGAACAAATGAAGAAATTCGGAGCAGATGCTGTTTTGATGAGTGGAAGCGGACCTACAGTATTCGGATTAATCGAACATGACTCTAGAATGAACCGAGTATATAACGGATTACGAGGTTTCTGTGAACATGTCTATGCAGTAAGGTTGCTTGGAGAACGGAACCCTCTTGAATAAAGACGTATATTACTGTAAGATTGATATAATAATATTCGGATTTTAAGGAGGTTTTCTGCTTTGAAGTTTCGTCGTAGCGAGCGGTTAGTGGATATGACCAACTATATGTTAGAGCATCCAAGCCAACTAGTGCCCCTCACATTTTTTGCCGATCGATATGGTTCTGCTAAATCTTCTATTAGTGAAGATTTGACCATCATTAAGGAAACCTTTGAACAAAGGGGTATCGGAACCTTGGTGACTGTTCCAGGGGCTGCTGGTGGAGTAAAATATATCGTCAATATCAACAAGGAAGAGGCAGAACGTTTCATTGGTGAAATGTGCGAAGTCATGGAAAAGCCAGAACGCCTTCTTCCCGGTGGCTATTTATATATGACAGATATTTTAGGTGATCCCCAATTTGTTAATAAAGTCGGACGTCTAATTGCTTCAGCCTATTCTGGAAAGCAAATTGATGTGATCATGACGATGGCTACTAAAGGAATCCCTATTGCTTATGCGGTAGCCAATCATCTTAATGTTCCTGTTGTGATAGTAAGAAGGGACAATAAAGTGACAGAAGGTTCGACCGTAAGTATTAATTATATTTCTGGTTCATCTAAAAGAATTCAGACTATGTTACTTTCAAAAAGAAGTCTTGCAGTAGGTTCAAGAGTATTGGTAGTAGATGACTTCATGAAAGCTGGCGGAACTATTAATGGAATGGTCAGCCTATTAGAAGAGTTTGACGCTGTGGTTAGCGGAATCGCTGTCTTAATTGAGTCAGAGGATACTGAAGAACGTTTAGTAGAAGACTATATATCTTTATTAAAATTATCAGAAGTAGATACTAGAGAAAAGAAGATTTCGGTTTCTGCTGGGAATTATTTTGAGAAATCAAAAGGAACGATTTACTAAGGGGGAACTCTCGTGAAAGCCATTCAAAAGAATCATGCGCCTGCTGCTATAGGTCCGTATTCTCAAGGGATTGTAGTGAACAATATGTTTTATAGCTCAGGTCAAATCCCATTAACGGCTGAAGGGATAATGATTAACGGTGATATTACAGAACAGACGCACCAAGTTTTTAAGAATTTGCAAGCAGTCCTAGAGGAGGCTGGAGCTTCTTTTGAGACAGTGGTCAAGGCAACAGTTTTTATTAAGGACATGAATGATTTTGCGGCAGTAAATGAAGTATATGGACAATATTTTTCTGCTCATAAACCAGCACGCTCTTGTGTCGAGGTGGCAAGATTGCCAAAAGATGCATTAGTAGAAATTGAAGTGGTCGCCCTAGTGAAATAAAAAAGCTAACACTCGTGGATTTTCTAGTGCAAAATCATAAATAACAGTACAAATAACGTAGTAAAAAGCATGGTG
>NZ_QBBX01000022.1:6127-37295 GCF_003073175.1 Peribacillus acanthi | reverse complement strand
TTAATTAAGGAAGTATAAATACAGCCGAGTTTCCTATCAAATTTATCGAAGTATTAACAACCGTTTTAGCATATAAACTAACAACATGAGAATATTTATTCTCACTTTGGTAATTGGTATGCTAATTACAGTGTTAATTCTCGAGTTAAAATACCATAAATGTTGTTAGTCCAATAAAAAATACCATGCTAAATCATGTACGATTTAGCATGCTATTTGTGTTGATTTTTTACATTTTTCACTCCAAAAGAGAACCCGTTGGTGAATTTTCACGGGTGTTTTTATTTTCTATAAAGCAAGTCGACGTAGGGTCCACATATAGGAAAAAACCCAATTTATTATAAGATTATTTAAAATGATAAAGTCCAGTTCAGCACAAGCCGGAGTAATATCGAAGTCTCTCTATTTCAAGGTTTAACAGGAAATTTTATATTATTCGAATATTTTAAAAAATTTTTTGAAATTATTTCATTATAAAGAAGGAAATAGGAATGATTTTGTTGAATTAATTTACTCAAGTTGTTATTTAGCGAAAAGGTGGTGAACAGAATGGAAGTAACTGACGTAAGATTACGCCGCGTGAATACGGAAGGTCGTATGAGAGCCATTGCCTCTATTACTTTAGACAATGAGTTTGTTGTACATGACATCCGTGTAATCGACGGCAATAATGGCCTTTTTGTAGCAATGCCAAGCAAGCGCACTCCGGATGGAGAGTTCCGTGACATTGCTCACCCTATTAATTCTTCTACCCGTGGTAAAATCCAAGACGCAGTATTGGCAGAGTACCACCGCCTTGGTGAACTTGAAGGTATCGAAGAAGTTGAATTAGAAGAAGCAGGAGCTTCCTAATTAAACGTCATACTTAATACAACAGCAGGAGCCTACTTCATAGTACGGCTCTTTTTCTTTTACCCAAAGAATACAAATGTAAACATTTTTCTGAAAAATTACTCGGATATAATACCTTCAAACCGAATTCCTCACTCCAAAAAAATCCATTGTTCTGACAAAAATATGTACATCACTTTGTTTCCTTGAAAAGCTGTTGTTTTTAAGATATATTTTTAAATGGATAAAAAGGTAAACGGAGGCGTGTTATGAATAATCGCTTTGCAGTAATCTTGGCTGCTGGACAAGGGACACGAATGAAATCAAAACTATATAAAGTATTGCATTCAGTATGCGGCAAGCCAATGGTGCAGCACGTTATTGACCATGTTTCATCCCTTCACATAGAAGAAATCGTAACGATTATTGGACATGGAGCTGAAAAAGTACAATCTCAGCTTGGGAATAGAAGCAAGTATGCATTACAAGATCAACAGTTGGGTACGGCCCATGCTGTAATGCAGGCTGAGGATCTTTTAGCAGGTAAAAAAGGAACTACGCTTGTTATCTGTGGAGACACTCCATTAATCAAGGCAGAAACGATGGAAGCGTTGATTAGACAACATGAGGAGCAAGGCGCGAAGGCTTCAGTTTTGACGGCTTACGTAGAAGACCCAACAGGTTACGGAAGAATCATTAGAAATGCTGATGGCTTTGTTGAAAAGGTCGTAGAGCATAAGGATGCTTCAGATGAAGAGAAAAGGGTCAAAGAAATCAATACAGGCACATATTGTTTTGATAATGAGGCTCTATTTGATGCATTGAAGAACGTTTCGAATGATAATGTCCAAGGTGAATATTATCTTCCTGATGTGATAGAGATTTTGAAATCTAGAGGAGAAATCGTATCGGCTTATCAAACGGACGATTTCGAAGAAACTTTAGGAGTCAACGATCGAGTGGCCCTTTCCCAAGCGGAAAGAACGATGAAACGCCGAATTAATGAACAACATATGAGAAATGGTGTTACGATTATCGATCCTGATAACACGTATATTGAGGCTGATGTTGTAATCGGGCCAGATACCATTATCTATCCTGGATCTATAATTGGTATCGGAAGTAGAATTGGAAACGATTCAATCATAGGTCCTAATTCCGAAATTAAAAATTGTGTTATCGGTGAACGCACTGTGATTCGCCAATCTGTTGCTCATGATAGTGAAATTGGCTCTGATGTCGCAATTGGACCTTTTGCCCATATCAGACCAGCTTCTCAAATTTCTGATGAAGTGAAGATTGGCAACTTTGTCGAAATTAAAAAAGCTGTCTTTGGTAAAGGGAGCAAGGCTTCCCATTTAAGTTATATAGGAGATGCTGAGGTAGGAATGGATGTCAACATTGGCTGTGGCTCGATTACGGTCAACTATGATGGAAAGAACAAGCATCTGACCAAAATTGGAGACGGGGTATTTGTAGGTTGTAATTCTAACCTTGTAGCTCCGGTATCTGTGGGAGATGGAGCTTACATTGCAGCTGGTTCTACCATCACTACAGACGTTCCTGGAGAAGCCCTGGCTGTTGCACGTGCAAGACAAGTGAACAAAGAGGATTATGTTAAAAATTTAAAATTTAATAAATAAACCATTGGAGGTTCATCATGTCAAATCAGTATTTAGACCCTAATTTAAAGCTTTTCTCGTTAAATTCCAATCCAGGACTTGCGGAAGAAATCGCAAAAGTGATTGGTGTAGAATTAGGGAAATGTTCCGTAACGCGTTTTGCTGACGGGGAAATTCAAATTAACATTGAAGAGAGCATTCGTGGCTGTGACGTGTTTGTAATCCAGTCGACAAGCCTTCCTGTCAACGAGAACTTAATGGAATTATTGATCATGATCGATGCTTTGAAACGTGCTTCTGCTAAAACAATCAACATTGTAATGCCATACTATGGTTACGCGCGTCAAGATCGAAAAGCTAGAGCTCGTGAGCCAATCACTGCTAAGCTAGTAGCAAATCTATTAGAAACTGCAGGGGCTACGCGCGTTATTACACTTGATTTACATGCTCCACAAATCCAAGGGTTCTTTGATATCTTAATTGACCACTTAATGGGTGTTCCTATTTTGGCAGATTACTTTAAGAATAAGGACTTGAACGACATCGTAATCGTTTCACCAGACCACGGTGGGGTTACTCGTGCCCGTAAAATGGCTGATCGTTTAAAAGCTCCTATTGCGATTATCGATAAACGACGTCCAAGACCAAATGTAGCAGAAATAATGAACATCGTTGGTAACATTGAAGGTAAGACAGCTATTCTTATTGATGACATTATTGACACTGCTGGTACAATCACACTAGCTGCCAATGCGCTAGTTGAGAATGGTGCAAAAGAAGTATACGCTTGTTGTACTCACCCAGTATTATCTGGTCCCGCAATCGAACGTATCCAAAACTCTAAGATTAAAGAATTGGTTGTTACCAACTCCATTGCTTTACCTGAAGAGAAGAAAATTGAGAAAATTAGAGAACTTTCTGTTGCTCCTTTAATCGGGGAAGCGATCATCCGCGTCCACGAAGAGCAATCTGTAAGTACATTATTTGATTGATTTGCGAAAGGCTTGCCTAATAGGGCAAGTCTTTTTCTTTGGGTCTTGTCGCATAAATTGTTGTTTTAGACTATAAGTTTGCCGTTGCTTACAGCGAGAGGCCTTTGCTTTCCTCGGGGAGGGAGGGAGCTTCCTCAAAATTTTCCTCCTGTGGGGTCTTCCCTCTTCCCTCTTCGTCCCATAGGATTTAAGTACTCACCCTCCGCTACAATCAACTCAGATAGTTAAGTTAAATTACATTAATAATGAAACAAACTTTAGGAAAACAGTTTTCTCCAAAATGAGCTCCTTTTTCTCTTTTACCAATATTTTCTTCATGTTTAGATACTGTGATAATAGGGCAATTTTTATAGTATGGGTATTCCAATTTTATTGTAAAAGAGGAAGGTGTCGTATTATGGGTCAAGCAGCATTAGTAGCACAAGAAAGAACAAAGTCAAATGGATCTTCATTACGTGAATTAAGAAAAAAAGGGCATGTTCCTGCCGTTATATACGGTAGTAAAAAAGAAAGCAAAGCTATTTCCGTAGATAGTCTAGAATTAACGAAAACAATGAAAGAAGTAGGTAGAAACGGAATTATTAAGTTAGATGTAAATGGTTCATCAGAAAGTGTCATGTTGACGGACTATCAAAAGGATTGTTTGAAGAATGAGTTTATCCATGCAGACTTTTTTATTGTAGATTTAAATGCTGACATTACTGCGAACGTTCGAATCAACTTAACAGGAGATTCAGCAGGTGTGAAAGATGGCGGGGTATTACAGCAATCCCTTCATGAACTATCCATCAATGCAAAACCTGGTGACATTCCAGAGTCCATTGATGTGGACGTGACGAAACTGCAAGTTGGAGAAGTCGTAACTGTTGGTGACATCAAAAACCAGTATAAAGTTGAAATCAACCATGATGAAACAGAAACCATTGCATCTATCCTACCTCCAAGACAAGAAGAAGAGATTAATTCTGGAGAGCAGCAAGATGGAGGAGTTCCTGACCATGAGGAAGGAAGGGAAACTCCAGCTTCCGAACAATAAACAATTGAATAACTAAGCACTCAAAACGGTTTTTCAAAGAAGGAGCCGTGCTATAATAGGCGTAGCCAAAGGGTTACGCCTTTGCTATTTTTCAAAAATGAACTTATATTTAGGGTACATAAAGGAAATATCGTTTTATTGATGAATAAGTAAGAATGGAAGTTATGATTGAGGTGTAAAGATGAAAATCATTATCGGTTTAGGAAATCCAGGTAAACAATATGATAAAACTAGACATAACATTGGGTTTGAAGTGATTGACTCCCTTTCGAAGAACTGGGGTATTGAGCTCGATCAAGCCAAACATAAAGGGATTTATGGGGTTGGCCACGTGAATGGTGAAAAGGTATTGCTTTTAAAACCATTAACCTATATGAACCTTTCAGGGGAAAGTATTGGGGCAGTCTTGGATTATTTTAAAGAAGATATAGAGAACATTGTGGTTCTGTACGATGATTTAGATATGCCAGTTGGAAAAATTCGCTTACGACAAAAAGGTAGTGCAGGTGGTCATAATGGAATTAAGTCTACGATTGCACATCTTGGAACTCAAGAGTTCAATCGGATCCGTATTGGGATTGGTCGTCCTTCTAATCCTATGCCAATCTCTAACTATGTTTTAGGGCGATTTACAGAAGAAGAATGGGCCGAAATGGAACAAGTTATTAAGAAATGTGAAGCGGCATGTGAAGACTGGTTAAAGCTGCCTTTCTTACAAGTAATGAATGGACACAATGGGTCATAATATTATAAAAAGTAGCATGTTAACGAGGTTATATTAAAGTTCTTTAGCTCAATGATTAAAAGAATGGATTTCGGCTTATACTAAGCAATAAATGCAAAAAAGGGGGTTCCTATGGCTCTCCATTATTCTTGCAGGCATTGCGGTACAAGTCTTGGAAAACTTGAGCAAAGCATAGTGAATTCGGATCAACTCGGTTTTCACATGCTTAATGATGAGGAAAGAAAAGACTTTATCACATATACCTCAAATGGGGACATTCATGTGAAATCTATTTGTTCCGATTGCCAAGAAGCTTTCGAACGAAATCCGGATTTACATAGTGTCGATTATTTAATTCAATAGGAACAAAAGCTTTGGACCAAGGTCCAAAGCATTTTTCCATTTCTGACTAAACCTATCATAAAAAATATTAGCAAGTTAATTATTATGGTCGCAAGTAGGGGGCTAGTAGCAGGAACTAGGCAACTTGAATTTAAGAAGTCGCTCTTGCCAAGTTTTAAAAGAGGGGGTCCATATGAACGGGTTAAACCATATTTTCACAAGGAACGATGATATCCAGTCCATTTTGACTGGCTTGGACGGGGGAATAAAAGAGCAATTAGTAGCAGGATTATCTGGCTCTTCAAGGTCTTTATTAATTTCCTCCCTTTATAAAGAAAAAAAGAAACCAATATTGGTCGTCACGTATAATCTACTTCAAGCTCAAAAATTATATGAAGACTTGCTAACCTTTGTTGATGAGGACGAAGTCTATATATATCCAGCAAATGAGTTAATTGCTGCAGAGTTAAGCATTGCCAGTCCAGAGCTACGTTCTCAACGAATTGAGGCGTTAAATTACTGGTCATTACATAACAAAGGAATCGTCCTAGTCCCTATGGGAGGTTTTCGTAAATTATTGCCTCCAAAAGATGTATGGATGAGACATCAACTTTCTTTTTCACTGGGGGACGAAGTGGACCCTGAATCATTACTGAACCAATTTATCCAAATGGGGTATCATCGAGGCGATATGGTCACCTCTCCAGGTGAATTTAGTATGAGGGGTGGAATCATAGATATCTATCCTTTAACTGAGTCAAACCCAATCCGGATGGAATTGTTCGATACAGAGATTGATTCTATTCGGACGTTTTCTATAGAGGATCAAAAGTCAATAGAAAAAAAGAGCAATGTCTCAATTGGTCCTGCAACAGAATTATTGCTCGATCACAGTCATATCACAATGCTTATTGACCAGTTAAAAGCATCCCTTAGTGCAAGCTTGAAAAAGCTGAAAACAGACAAATCCAAAGAACTACTTGTACAAAATATCAGTTACGAGCTAGAGCAATTGAACACAGGAATAAGACCTGAACAAATTTACAAATATTTAAGTTTAGCTTACGAAAAACCAGCTAGTTTACTAGATTATTTACCTACTCAAGGAATCGTAGTCTTAGATGAGATCAGTAGAATTCAAGAAATGGCGGAATCGTTGGAAAAAGAAGAAGCAGAATGGTATACAAACCTTCTTGCAGAAGGAAGCATTGTCCATGATGTGAAAATATCTCACGATTTACAAGACTTAGTTCCAAAGTCCAGACACCAATATATTTACATGTCTCTTTTTTTACGACATGTGCCTTTTACGAGCCCACAGAACATTGTTAATTTTACTTGCAAGCAGATGCAAAATTTCCACGGTCAATTGAACATGTTCAAGACCGAAACGGAAAGATGGAAAAAAGGGAAGTTTTCCGTAGTAGTTCTTGGAGTCGATGAAGAGCGCGTATCCAAGCTACGCAGTGTATTGGCAGATTATGAAATTGAAGCGGCAGAACTGAACAAATCAAGCGAGATCTTGCCTGGAAAAATACAAATCACAGTAGGACACTTACAAAGTGGTTTTGAGTTACCGATGCATAAGCTTGCTGTAGTAACGGAACAGGAATTATTTAATAAGCGTCCTAAAAAATCAGTACGTAGACAGAAACTATCAAATGCAGAACGGATAAAAAGTTATTCAGAGCTTAAAGTTGGTGATTTCGTGGTGCATGTCAACCATGGGATTGGGAAGTATTTGGGAATAGAAACTTTAGAAATCAATGGCATACATAAAGATTATTTAAATATTCGCTATCAAGGAACGGATCAACTGTATGTTCCAGTCGATCAAATTGACCTGGTACAGAAGTATGTAGCATCTGAAGGAAAAGAACCTAAACTCTATAAATTGGGTGGAAGTGACTGGAAGCGTGTGAAAAGCAAAGTCCAATCTTCTGTACAGAACATTGCAGACGATTTGATTAAGCTTTATGCAGAGCGTGAAGCTTCCAAAGGGCATGCCTTTTCACCGGATGGGGAAATGCAAAGAGAATTTGAATCGGCTTTTCCATATAGAGAAACCGAAGACCAGTTACGCTCTATCCACGAGATTAAGAATGATATGGAACGCGAAAGACCGATGGATCGCTTGCTTTGTGGGGACGTAGGTTATGGAAAAACGGAAGTGGCTATTCGTGCTGCCTTTAAAGCTATTGCAGATGGTAAACAGGTAGCTTTCCTAGTTCCGACTACTATTCTTGCGCAGCAGCATTACGAAACGATTCGGGAACGTTTTCAGGAATATCCAATCAATATAGGACTTTTAAGTAGATTCAGATCGAAGAAGCAACAAACGGAGACGATAAAAGGAATAAAAGCAGGTACAGTCGATATTGTAGTGGGGACACATCGTCTCTTATCCAAAGATGTCGTATATCGTGATTTAGGATTATTAATCATCGATGAGGAACAACGATTTGGAGTAACACATAAGGAAAAAATCAAGCATTTAAAGGCAAATGTAGATGTATTGACCCTGACAGCCACACCAATTCCACGAACCTTACATATGTCCATGCTTGGAGTGCGTGACTTATCAGTCATTGAAACACCACCAGAAAATCGTTTTCCGGTTCAGACGTATGTAATGGAATACAACGGAGGTTTAGTCCGTGAGGCTATTGAAAGAGAACTGGCTCGTGACGGCCAGGTTTACTTCTTGTATAACCGGGTAGAAGATATAGCAAGAAAAGCAGAAGAAATTTCCATGTTGGTCCCGGATGCACGTGTGACATACGCCCACGGTCAAATGTCCGAGCAAGAGCTAGAGACAGTCATGCTGGCATTCATGGAAGGTGAATTCGACGTACTAGTCAGTACAACCATCATTGAAACAGGTGTCGATATACCTAACGTCAATACGTTGATTGTTCATGATGCGGACAAGATGGGTCTTTCTCAGCTTTATCAGCTCCGTGGCCGTGTAGGTCGATCGAACCGAGTCGCATACGCCTATTTTACTCATCGTAGAGATAAAGTACTTACTGAAGTAGCAGAAAAAAGGCTTCAAGCAATCAAAGAATTTACTGAATTAGGCTCAGGATTCAAAATCGCTATGCGTGATTTATCCATCCGTGGAGCTGGTAATCTTCTAGGAGCAGAACAACACGGGTTTATCGACTCTGTAGGTTTTGACCTATATTCTCAAATGTTAAAAGAGGCAATTGAGGAAAAAATGGGAGATAAGCCGGTTGAATCGAAGCCTAAGCTAGAAATAGACTTGGAGGTGGATGCATATATCCCTGATTCGTATATTTCAGATGGACACCAGAAGATAGAAATGTATAAACGATTTAGGGGTATCACATCGATTGAAGAGTTGGAGGAACTACAGGAAGAATTGGTGGATCGTTTTGGTGAATACCCAGCTGAAGTAGGTTTATTATTCCAGATTGCTCAAATTAAAGTGTTTGCAATCGAAACTGGTATTGAAATGATTAAACAATCCAAACAAGACATCACTATTCTCACCACGGAAAAAACTACCAGTGATATAGATGGTCAGAAGATTTTCCAAGCCTGTAACAAATTTGGAAGGAAAGTTGGATTGGGTATGGAGGGTACCAAAATGAAAATGGTGCTCACTACTAAAGGCATAAAGGCACAAGAATGGCTGGCTATCTTAGAAGAACTCATCCGAGGAGTCCAAGATGCTAAAAAAGGAAAAGTGATTAACTAGTTGCTCTAGGTTTGTGCTTAATTTCCTGTAATCACAGAATCTTCATCTTACGGAAATCAGGGAAAATAGTGTGGAAACAAGAAAAAATATTTCAATGTGTATAGAAGTTTCCATATGAAAAGATAATAAGTTTAACAATGGTGATAAATTACAGATTTCTCTATCACCACCACCAACCAATAGATGAAAGTGAGGCAACACAAGATGAAAGCAACAGGTATTGTTCGTCGTATTGATGATTTAGGACGAGTTGTTATTCCTAAAGAAATTCGCAGAACGCTTCGTATCAGAGAAGGCGATCCATTAGAAATTTTCGTCGACCGTGATGGCGAAGTAATTTTGAAAAAATATTCACCTATTAGTGAATTAAGTGATTTCGCAAAAGAATATGCAGAAGCATTATATGATAGCCTTGGCAATCCAATATTAATCTGTGACCGTGATTCTTATATTGCAGTTGCTGGCGGATCCAAAAAGGATTATTTGAATAAAAGCATCAGTGATTTAGTGGAAAAGATCATGGAAGACCGCAATTCGATATTAGAAACTTCAAAGGGTCAATATGCCCTAGTGGACAGCATCGAAGAAGATATCCAATCCTATACCATTGGACCGATTGTTGCAAATGGCGATCCAATTGGAGCAGTAGTAATTTTCTCAAAAGAAGGTACTGTTGGAGAGGTTGAACGAAAAGCTGTAGAAACTGCAGCGGGATTCCTTGCAAGACAAATGGAATCATAATCGCACCTAGGTATTATCTTTCAATCACTCATTGATTATTCTAAAGTGAAGACAGCTTTTCGAGGCTGTCTTTTTTCAATGGTCAAAAGCTTGGAACTGCTTCCGCGTGCATGTTTCACTAAAAAAAGCTGTGTTATAATGGGTGGGAATTCCTTTTTAGGTAAGGCAAGGAATTAAACATTTTTTTAAGGAACTTATAGGTGTAATATGAAGGTTAAATCAGAAGATCTATCTAAGAACTTTCTTCATGGTGCTTTTATTTTAACGGTTGCTGCTTTAGTGACTAAAATCTTAAGTGCAGGGTATCGTATTCCTTTTCAAAATATCGCAGGAGATGTTGGTTTTTACATCTACCAGCAAGTATATCCGTTTTATGCAATTGCTCTTATTCTTTCTACCTATGGATTTCCAGTCGTAATCTCGAAGATCATAGCTGAAAATCAATCTCAATCCACTCAATTTGATAAAAAGTCCTTTCTTTTATCCACTTTTGTTGTTTTGGGGATTCTAGGGTTTAGTATATTTTTTGTGCTGTATGCAGGAGCAGGTTGGATTGCAGGGATTATGAGAGACGTGTCATTGGCTCCATTAATTAAAATTATTTCTTTTTCCTTTTTATTATTGCCTATCATTTCTGTGTTAAGGGGCTATTATCAAGGAATGGGAGACATGATGCCAACTGCCATATCGCAAGTAGGTGAACAACTGGTTAGGGTGTTCAGTATTTTACTATTTTCATTTGTGTTATTTTCACAAGGACGTTCGTTGTACGATGTTGGTGCAGGAGCATTATTTGGGTCTCTTATTGGGGGACTAATCAGTATCTCAATCTTGGTGACTCTTTTTTGGTTTAGGAATGATTGGGCAAAACTATCAGATGAAGGTGTTAAACCTAATTTCTTGACCACTGCAAAATTATTACTGATACATGGTATTTCGTTTTGTATTACGAACTTAGTTCTTGTGCTAATCCAATTAGTGGACGCCCTTGAGTTATATCCTTTACTGCTTGAGTATGGGATGAATGAAGGTCAAGCTAAGCAATGGAAGGGTGTATTCGACAGGGGACAACCACTCATACAGCTGGGCACTGTTGCTATTACTTCACTGTCCTTAACGCTTGTTCCTTTAATTGCACAATTCCGTCTTCAGAAAAAAGAGAGAGAACTTCACCATTATGTAGAGCTTTCCCTCCGATTAAACTTGATGTTAGGGGCGGCTTCTACGGTAGGATTGATATGTATAATGAAGCCGACGAATATTATGCTGTATATGGATGATAAGGGAAGTTCTGTACTTGGTATATTGGCTATATCGATTTTATTTTGTTCAATCTTTATGACAACTGCGACTATCTTGCAAAGCATGGGGAGGTCCTATATTACGGTTGCAGTGGTGTTGTCCGGCGTTATCTTAAAATGGATTTTGATGCACTTTTATGTTCCTTCCATAGGTTTATTAGGAGCTTCTTATTCAACGGTGCTATCGTTTTTATGGATGACCTTCATTTTAACAGTGATACTACGAAGAGAAATTAAGGTCAGTTTCCTAAAGGGGAAAACCATCTTGCTGGTAGGTAGTGCGATTGTTTGCATGTTATTAGTTTTGATTGTACATAGGTATATCTTTGCCGTTCTATTGGGAGATGAAATGAATCGGGGAAGTGCTGCTTTGCACGCATTAACAGGTGTTCCGTTGGGGGCAGCTATATATTTATGGATTGTGATTCGCTTTGGACTATTTTCTAGATATGAATTAAGTTTATTACCCATGGGAAGCAAACTTAGTAAGCTTCTTCCTAATAGACGATCCTAAATTTACGCATAAAAATACATTTGTAGGAGATGAAAAATTTGGCGAGAAACATTACAATCGTTGGTTTGGGAGCAGGCGACCTACTTCAGCTCCCTTTAGGAATCTATAGAAAGCTAATTACCCATTCTCATTGCTATGTACGCACATTAGACCATCCAGTCATAGCAGAACTTGAAAGTGAAGGGATGGTTTTTACCAGCTTTGATTCTGTATATGAAAAACATGATACATTCCCAGAGGTATATGAGGAAATATCGGAAATCTTGCTAGAAAAGGCAAAGACTGAGGATGTTCTTTATGCTGTACCGGGGCATCCGATGGTTGCAGAACGCTCAGTCCAACTCCTTTTAGAAAAAGGAGAAGAACGTGGAGTGCAAATATCTATAGAAGGTGGCCAAAGCTTTTTAGACCCATTGTTCCAGTCGATGAATGTAGATCCGATTGAAGGTTTTCAATTATTGGATGGGACTGAGCTAAAACGTGATGAAATCATTATGACTCATCACTTAATTATTGGTCAGGTATATGATGCTTTTATCGCATCAGAGGTAAAACTGACCCTTATGGAAAAATATCCGGATGATCATGAAGTGTTTCTCGTTACGGCAGCGGGTAGCATACATGAGAAAATCGTTCCCGTCCCACTATTTGAATTAGACCATAATATGGAGCTCAGTAACCTGACAAGTGTTTATGTTCCACCTGTTAAAGAGGAGCAACATTTTTACAAAGAGTTTACGAAGTTACGTGAAATTATTGCAGAACTGCGAGGACCGAATGGTTGCCCTTGGGACAAAAAACAAACGCATAGTAGCCTAAAGAAATATTTAATCGAAGAAGCTTATGAACTCATAGATGCAATTAATGAAGAAGATGACGATGCGATGATTGGAGAATTGGGGGATGTACTATTACAAGTCATGCTTCATTCTCAAATTGGTGAGGATGAAGGGATGTTCTCAATCGCGGATGTCATTGAAGGCATTTCCGCCAAAATGGTCAGAAGGCACCCACATGTTTTTGGAACCGTCCACGTAGAAGATGAAAAAGATGTCATAGCAAACTGGGAACAAATTAAACAGAGAGAAAAAGGCAATGAAATAACAAAGTCCTTGTTGGATGGTGTAGAAAAATCTATGCCTCAGTTAATGATTGCTGCAGAATATCAAAAAAGAGCAGCAAAAGTAGGGTTTGATTGGGTTGAAATTGCTCCAGCATGGGAAAAGGTAAAGGAAGAAATAAAGGAATTTGAAGACGAAATGGGGAATAAAGAGATAGATCAAGTAAAGCTGGAGGCTGAACTAGGAGATATCTTTTTTGCTCTAGTAAACATTGCCCGCTATTATTCCGTCCACCCAGAAGAAGCTATTCATCGCACGAACGAAAAATTCTTAAAGAGGTTTCGACATGTTGAACAAAGGGTTCAGGAAAGTGGAAAGCTTTTTGAAGACTTCGCGTTAGAAGAACTGGATGCATTCTGGGATGAAGCAAAACAAAGAGGGTTGTAGTAAAGGAGAATACATATGAGATTGGATAAATATTTAAAGGTTTCTCGATTAATTAAAAGAAGAACATTAGCGAAGGAAGTTGCCGATAAAGGCAGAATCGAAATCAATGGTAAACCAGCGAAATCAAGTACAAACGTTAAGGTTGGAGATGAATTGACTGTACAGTTTGGTCAAAAGCTGGTAACTGTAAAAATTGAGAAATTAATGGAAAGCACAAAAAAAGAAGATGCTGCAGATATGTTCACAATCATTAAAGAAGAAAGAATCCAAGAAGAAGGCTTGTTCTAAAAATCCTTCCTCCCTCATAAACTTGTACAAACTGTTTGTATTGTGGGGGATGAAGAATGAGTCAATATTATGATACAGGACAAAACACAGCAAAAGGCCCGGTCCAAGAGCATGATGTTGTTATGAGGGGCCGAAGGCTATTAGATATTACAGGGGTAAGACAAGTGGAAAGCTTTGATAATGAAGAGTTTTTGCTTGAGACCAATATGGGCTTCTTGGCTATTAGAGGCCAAAACCTGCAAATGAAAAATTTAGATGTAGATAAAGGAATTGTTTCTATTAAAGGTAAGATTTTTGACCTTGTATACTTAGATGAGCATTCCGGGGAGAAGGCTAAAGGATTCTTTAGCAAGTTGTTCAAATGACACTCTCCGTTCAATTCTATACCTTAATATCTATGATCGCTATGGGCAGTTACTTCGGTGCTGCCTTGGATACTTATAATAGGTTTTTAAAACGGAGCAAGAGGAAAAGGTGGATTGTATTCATCCATGATTTGTTATTTTGGCTCCTTCAGGGCTTAATCATCTTTTATGTTTTATTCCTGGTAAACCAAGGAGAACTACGTATCTATCTTTTCCTCGCTTTGCTTTGTGGATTTGCTGCTTATCAAGCCTTATTTAAGAATCTATATATGAAAGTGTTAGAATGGAAAATCCAATTTGTCATTTCATTATATAAGTTATTGGTTAAAGTCACTACCGTATTAATAGTGCGTCCAATTACAGGTTTAGTCAAAATAACTTACTTTCTGATAATCAGAATATTAAAAGGTCTTTATACCCTTGTTAAACTAATTTTAAGAGTCGTATTATCTATAGTAAAGATAGTCTTAAGACCTATATGGTGGATTTTAAAATTTATATGGAAACTATTGCCGAAATATGTTACAAAAAGAGTCGATAGGTTTTGTAAATATCTTGCAGGAATTTATAAGAAGTTACAGAAAACTTTTATGAATAGGTTACAATGGATAAAGAATAGATGGAAAAAGGAGTGAGAAGATGGGAAGCCTACGAGAAAGAAAAGTCACCAAGATGGAAACCGCATATGTTAACCAGCAGATATCCAAAGTACAAGCATCCTCCAAAAAACGAAAAGGTTTGTTTAGACGACTTGTATTTTTCGGCATTATAGCTGCTGTTCTTTCAGTATTGGCAGTCTCCACTTTAATCTCACAAGCTGCTGTATTAGATGAAAAGGAAAAAGAAAAAGCAATTTTAGATAAAGAGTTATCAAAGCTTGAAAAGAAACAGACTCTGTTAGAAGAAGAGATCATTAAGCTAAATGATGATGAATATATTGCTAAAATTGCCAGAAGAGACTATTTTTTGTCTAATAAAGGAGAAATTATATTTAATCTTCCAAAAACGGACGAAGAATAGGACTCTTATTGACACTGTTTTTTTTCTTTAGCTATAATATAGAGTAAGTATGATTTTTTGAATATTTAAGGAGGAACATTTTTTTTATGTCAATCGAAGTAGGCAGCAAGTTACAAGGAAAAGTAACAGGCATTACGAACTTTGGGGCGTTCGTTGAACTTCCTGAAGGTTTAACAGGGCTTGTTCACATCAGTGAGGTTGCAGATAATTACGTAAAAGACATCAACGAGCATCTTAAGGTCGGCGACCAAGTTGAAGTGAAAGTCATCAATGTGGAGAAAGACGGTAAAATTGGATTATCTATTAAGAAAGCCAAAGATCGTCCAGAGCCACCACAACGCCCAGCACGTCAAGGACAGGGTAGAGGAAATGATAATCGCTCACGTGACAATCGTTCAAAGGGTAACTTCCAAACGAAAGAAACATTTGAACAAAAAATGTCTCGTTTCTTAAAAGATAGTGAAGATCGCATTTCTTCCCTTAAACGTAACACGGAAAGTAAAAGAGGCGGTAGAGGCGGCCGTCGCGGATAATGCTTGCTGCTGAAAAATAGATCGAGCAGTTTTTCCTATACTATATGAACAATTAAAGACAAGCTAACAGCTTGTCTTTTGTGTTTTTTGATTAGTTGTGTCGATAAAAAAATAAAACCCCATCAGATCGTCATCTGGTGGGGTTTTATAATTTGAAACTAGTGCTACGAGCGCTCTTCGCTTTTCTGATGACCCGTACGGGATTCGAACCCGTGTTACCGCCGTGAAAGGGCGGTGTCTTAACCGCTTGACCAACGGGCCAATAAAATATGGTAGCGGCAGAGGGGATCGAACCCCCGACCTCACGGGTATGAACCGTACGCTCTAGCCAGCTGAGCTACGCCGCCAAATATAATTAACTTGTCCTCTTAAAGAGCACAAGTTATATCTTACATACCACGAAAGTTTTTGTCAACGGAATATTTTCTTTGATAAAAACTTTCGTGGTATTAATGTTTTTCTTGCATTAACGATCAGAAAGACATTGCTTCAGAAGTTCAAATAAACGTGAAATTCAAGAGAGTGATAACTGCCCCTAATGCCGGATTGGTTCGACTAATCATCATGAGAGAGAGGAAAGAAATCCATATGAGGGAAGACTCACATTATTCCACTTTCTAAACCTCTTTTTTCCCCTACAATTTGCCAATATTCTTCCTCGTAATGGTCGTTATCAGTAAATTACTTAACGATAGTGACCTAAATAAAGACAATTCATGTTTCCTTTTGACAGTTTCGAAAGAAATCCGTCGAACGTTTTTCTATGTGGCACTCTATATTGCGACAAAATCCCACTAATGTTCCTACTATAATAAAAAAACAACTATTACTAGAGATGGGAGTGGTAGGTTTGGAAAAAGTAGAACGGAATCTAATAGAGCCAATGGCAGAAATTAACCTTAAAGAAGCTCGTGCAGATGCAACCAAGTGGGTTGGTACAGTTCAAAATAAATTGGAAGAGTTTTTTATTAAAAGGGGCTTTCTCCTGACCATTATTGGTTTTTTATTAGGACGAGCCTTAATTTTATCCCAACTTGCGCCTTTTGGCCTCCCGTTTTTCGCGGCAGTTTACTTAATGAGGAGAGATCGGGCTCCACTAGCATTAATAGGATTAATAGTGGGGGCAGTAACAGTTGATTTCTCAAATGGACTAGTCATGTTTGTCGGATCGATACTGGTGATGTTGTTGTATAAAGTGAGAGGACCTTCTATCGTTAACCAGGTTCAAGTGATGGCTTTGTATGTCTTCCTTTCACTATCGCTAACTAATGTAGCGAAGCAATACATTCTTTACAGGGACATCCAAATGTACGATGCAATGATGATTGCGGTTGAAAGTGGATTGGCGCTAATTTTAACTCTTATATTCATTCAATGCATCCCACTTCTCGCGGTTCGTAAAAGAGTAACTTCTTTAAAAACAGAGGAAGTTGTTAGTGTCATTATTTTAATGGCCTCCATTATGACAGGAACAATCGGTTGGACACTTTATGACTTGTCCTTTGAACATATTCTCTCGCGTTATCTAGTATTATTGTTTTCATTGGCAGCAGGTGCAGCTATTGGGTCGACTGTTGGCGTGGTAACAGGATTGATATTTAGTCTTGCGAGTGTTGCGACACTTTACCAGATGAGTTTATTGGCCTTCTCCGGATTGTTAGGTGGTCTATTAAAAGAAGGGAAGAAAATTGGTGTTTCACTAGGTTTAATGATTGCCACTATTTTGATTGGTCTTTATGGAGAAGGTAGTACCAATATTATGATTACGATTTATGAATCCTTAGGTGCTATCATCCTTTTTATGCTAACACCTACTATATTAATTGAAAAAATTGCAAGACATATTCCGGGTACTGTTGAGTATTCAAATGAGCAACAGGTATATATGAGGAAAATGAGAGATGTTACGGCACAACGAGTTTCTCAGTTTTCAAATGTATTTGAAGCATTATCCAATAGCTTTTCACAAATGGATGAATGGTCCAAAAATGAAGACGAGGATCGAGAGTTTGATTATTTCTTAAGTAATGTTACTGAAAAAACGTGTCAGACATGTTCTAAAAAGAATTACTGCTGGGCTAAGAATTTCAATGCCACCTATGATGGAATGAAGGAAATCATGATTCAACTAGGAGATAATGGGGGGCAAATTTCTTCAAAAACGAATAGGGAATGGAACAAACAATGTATTAGGGGGCAAAAAGTAGTTGATGCGATCTCACAGGAACTTACTTTTTATCAAGCCAACCAAAAACTAAAGCGTCAGGTTCAAGAGAGTAGAAGGTTGGTAGCAGACCAATTACGAGGTGTATCAGAGGTCATGGAGGACTTTGCTAAAGAAATCCAAAGAGAACGAAAAAATCATCACCTTCAAGAGGAACAAATCTTAGAAGCCATCCAGGATTTCGGATTGCAAATCGGAAATGTGGAAATATATAGCCTTGAACAAGGAAATGTTGATATTGATATGTCGGTTCCATTCTGTCAAGGAAGGGGAGAATGTGAGAAATTAATTGCTCCAATGCTATCAGATATTCTAGGTGAAACGATTATTGTACAATCTGAGGAATGTGCAGCTTTTCCGAACGGATTTTGTCATGTGAACTTCAAATCTGCGAAACGCTTTGTTGTGGAAACAGGCATTGCACATGCTGCAAAAGGGGGAGGGTTTGTTTCAGGGGATAGCCACACTACGATGGAGATTGGTAACGGAAAATATGCAATCGCCATTAGCGATGGAATGGGGAACGGCGAACGAGCGCATGTTGAAAGTATGGAAACCCTACAGCTTCTACAAAAAATATTGATGTCAGGAATAGAAGAGAAAATTGCAATAAAATCAGTTAATTCTGTGTTGTCGTTAAGAACGACGGATGAAATCTTTTCAACACTCGACCTGGCTATGGTCGACTTACACGATGCTAAAGTTAAATTTCTGAAGATTTGCTCAATTCCTAGTTTTATCAAACGTGGAGATAAAATCATGAAAATAGAATCTAGTAATCTACCGATGGGTATCATGAGAGAGTTTGATGTTGATGTTGTTTCTGAGCAGTTAAAGGCAGAGGACTTACTTATTATGATGAGTGACGGTATCTTTGAAGGGCCAAACCATGTGGAAAACGTGGAATATTGGTTAAAGCGAAAAATAAAGGAGCTAGAAACTGATGAACCCCAAGCGGTAGCAGATCTTATTTTGGAGGAAGTGATTCGTACAAAAGGCGAAATTGATGATGACATGACGATAGTCGTCGCGAAAATTAAACATAATACACCAAAATGGTCTACTATACCTGTAGGCGCAAATAAAAAAACAAAAAGCAAAAGATTAGCTATTTAAAGAAGGAACGAGTAGAGGCTTAGACCGTCAATCAATAGACAATTCTAATAGAGCAAAATAATTAAAATTCTTGAATTATAAGAGAATAGCAACAAAGTATAAGAAAACTAGTATAAATTCCCTTCAATCAGTCGAAGATGGTAACAGAATAATAGTGGAGGGGAGATTTTATGAAAAAAAGCACGTTGCGTCAAATACTACTGATAACAGATGGATGTTCGAACCAAGGAGCTGATCCAGCCGCTATGGCAGCCTTGGCAAGAGAGCAAGGAATAACAGTAAATGTCATTGGTGTGATGGAAAAGGATGTTATCGACGATAAAGGTTTGCAGGAAATTGAAGCGATAGCCTCTTCTGGTGGAGGAGTGAGCCAAGTAGTCTACTCTGAGCAACTATCGCAGACCGTGCAAATGGTTACTCGAAAAGCTATGACTCAAACGATACAGGGTGTCGTGAATAAAGAGCTCCAACAAATCTTAGGGCGTTCGACATCTATCGAGGAGCTTCCTCCAGAAAAAAGAGGAGAAGTCATGGAAGTAGTCGATGAGCTTGGAGAGACATCAGATTTAGAAGTTTTGATCCTCGTTGATACGAGCGCAAGTATGAAACACAAGCTTCCTACAGTTAAAGAATCTCTTTTGGATTTATCATTAAGCCTTAATGCTAGAATTGGGAACAATAAATTTTCAGTATTTGTATTTCCCGGGAAACATGATGATGTCGAAAAATTGCTAGATTGGACTCCGAAACTGGAATCCTTGTCGAAAATCTTTCCGAAACTATCTACAGGAGGGATTACTCCGACAGGTCCTGCTATTCAGGAAGCACTTTATTATTTCGGCAAAAAACATTCTTTAAGGGGATTGTTATCCAATGATGATGAACAATACTATGAGGAATCTGTGTAACATCGCTCCGGGAAGTACCATACAAGGGAAATGGAATAAAGGTCAGTATAAAGTCATAAAGGAACTTGGATATGGAGCGAACGGCATCGTATATCTCGCTGAAAAAGACAAACTGATGGTAGCTCTAAAAATCAGCGACAATAGCGCGAGTATTACTTCTGAAATGAACATTCTCAAATCCTTTTCAAAGGTCCAGGGATCAGCCCTTGGACCTTCTTTTATAGAGGCGGATGATTGGGTACGAAATGGAAAGATTCTACCTTTCTATGTAATGGAATATATTCAAGGAGATAGTTTCCTACCCTTTATACAAAAGAAGGGGCATGGATGGACGGGAGTCCTCATGTTGCAACTCCTTGCCAGTCTAGACGAACTACATGCTAATGGATGGATTTTTGGGGATATTAAACCTGAAAACCTGATTGTGACTCAGCCGAACTCGAAAATTCGATGTGTTGATGTCGGAGGCACTACCATTATCGGTAGATCTGTAAAGGAGTTTACAGAATTTTTCGACAGAGGTTATTGGGGACTTGGATCTCGGAAGGCAGAACCAAGTTACGATTTATTCGCAGTAGCGATGGTGATGATAAATTCTGCTTACCCAAATCGTTTTCAAAAAGGAAATGATAACCTTAGTATCCTTATGAACGTGATTGATAGAAAGACTGAGTTACATCCCTATAAAGACATTTTAGAAAAAGCATTGAGAGGGAGATACACACGAGCCACTGAAATGAGAAAGGACCTTTTCAGTATACTTAATAGCCAATCTAGAACGAAAAAAACTGTTATAAAACAAAAACCAGTGCAAGTAAATACTAGTACAACGCGAATCCAACCCAAAAAGATACGACGTAAGAGTACAGGCTACATCGAAACCTTTGTCATTTTGCTGGTGGTGTCATTTCTTTATGCCTTGTACATTTATATGCAGATTCTAAGTTGAAACCTTGGTAATTCATCGAGGATAAAGTAAAATGATAAAAGAAAAATGAGTAATATTGAAACCTTTAGGTTAGTGAGCCGTATAAATAGGGTAACCCATTGAAGAGGGATGTAATAAAAATGCTAGAACATAAGACAAATAAGTTCCTCAAAGAGCAAAACTTGATTCAAGAGGGAGACCGTATATTAGTAGGTGTATCTGGGGGGCCGGATTCATTAGCTCTGCTGCACTTTTTATGGAAGCTGAAAAATCAGTATAATCTCTATATCGTTTGTGCACATGTGGATCATATGTTTCGAGGAGAGGAATCTTACAAAGATCTTCTTTTTGTAAAGGATATTTGTGAAACTTGGGAAATACCCTTTGAAGGAAAACGTATCGATGTACCTGGTTATATGAAGGAAACGGGGAAAAGCTCTCAAACTGCTGCTCGTGAAGTTAGGTATGGATATTATCGGGAGGTCATGAATCGCCATTCGATGAATAAGCTCGCACTAGGCCATCATGGAGATGACCAGGTAGAAACTATGCTAATGAGATGGACGAGAGGAGCGACAGGGACAGCCCGTGCAGGGATGTGTATTCAAAGACCTTTTAACGGAAGTCAATTATTTAGACCGTTTCTAGCTGTGACAAAAGAAGAAATCTTAGATTACTGTAGCCGGTATGCCCTTACTGGCCGTATTGATCCTAGTAATGAAAAAGAGATGTATGTACGTAATCGTTTTCGAAAACAGGTATTACCATTTCTGAAACAGGAAAATGCACATGTACATCAACATTTCCAACGTTTTAGCGAAGAAATCATAGAAGATGAACGCTTTTTACTTTTACAAGCAGAGGAACGGTTACAGGAGCTTTTAGTCGAAAAGAGTGAAAAACAGGTAGTCATTGTTCTACAGCCTTTGCTCGCGGTGCCTAAACCTTTACAAAGGAGAGCTATTCAACTAATATTAAACTATCTTTACATTGAAAGACCTAAAGCCTTATCCGCCATACATATTGAACATTTGTTGGGAATGTTCCGCAATACCCATCCATCTGGAGAATTCCATCTACCAGAAGGAGTCATTGCAAAAAAATCATATGATGTTTGCACCTTCTCCTATGGTGATACCGTAGCTCAGCCTTATTCCGTATTATTACAAATCCCAGGATACACAATTCTTCCGAATGGATACAAAATTACAGCACAATATATAGAAGAAGAAAACTTTATCCAGAGTAGTAATTACATATTTAGACTGCCAGTTGATTTCGCTTCTCGACCATTAACGGTGAGAACAAAGAAGAATGGCGATCGTATGAAGGTGAAGGGTTTAAATGGCTCCAAAAAGCTAAAGGATATATTTATTGATGCGAAAATTCCTTTAGTAGATAGGGAAGTGTGGCCAGTCGTCGAAGATGAGGATGGAAGCATTCTATGGCTACCGGGACTGAAAAAATCACCGGTAGATCTAAACGTGGAGAAGTCAAAGTCTTTCATTTGTTTAAAATATCTTAAAGAGTAGGTCTTCTAGGGGGCAATTATAAACATGACGTTACAGAATGAAATTGAAAAAGTATTGATTAGTGAAGAAGAGCTTCAAGCTAAAATCCTGGAGCTAGGAACAAGGTTAACAGATGAATATAATGATCGTTTTCCTTTAGCGATTGGGGTCCTAAAAGGCGCTATGCCATTTATGGCAGATTTATTGAAACGAGTCGACACCCATTTGGAAATGGATTTCATGGATGTTTCTAGTTATGGAAACTCTACGGTTTCTTCCGGAGAAGTAAAAATCATCAAAGACCTAAACACTTCAGTAGAAGGTCGCGACATTCTAATTATCGAAGATATTATCGATAGTGGGCTTACATTAAGTTACTTAGTTGACCTTTTCCGTTACCGCAAAGCGAAGTCCATTAAAATTGTAACACTTTTGGATAAGCCATCTGGAAGAAAGGCAGACATTCAAGCAGATTATGTTGGTTTTATCGTACCTGATGAATTTGTTGTGGGTTATGGACTAGATTATGCAGAAAGGTACCGCAATCTTCCTTACATCGGAGTATTAAAGCCAGAAATTTATTCGAATAAGGAATAAAACCTCCCTATTTTGTCTACATTTTTGTAGGGATGTTAAATTATTGTATTACCATGTTTTGCTATGATACTATTTAATATAGTTTATTCATTGTGGGAGGAGGTAAGGAATGAATCGGATCTTCCGTAATACGATTTTTTATTTACTAATATTTTTGGTCATTATTGGGATCGTGAGCATCTTTACGAATAATAATGAACCTACTGAAAATATTACGCAGGACCAGTTTTTCCGTTACTTAGAAAAAGGTGACGTTACGGAATACTCTTTAAAACCTGAACGAAATGTCTATGAAATAAAAGGGCAATTAAAAGGGTATGAAGAAGGGAAGTATTTCATAACTTACGTAACAATTAGTGATACAGCATTAGGGCGAATTGATAGTGCTACTACTCAATCTGGTGCAAATACGAAGGTAAAGGTACAACCTGCTGATGAAACAAATGGTTGGATGACTTTCTTTACTTCTATTATTCCATTCATCATTATCTTCATCTTGTTCTTCTTCTTGCTTAACCAAGCTCAAGGTGGCGGAAGCAGAGTGATGAATTTCGGAAAGAGCAAGGCGAAACTCTATAATGATGAAAAGAAAAAAGCTCGATTCAAAGACGTTGCAGGTGCAGATGAAGAGAAACAGGAACTTGTAGAAGTTGTTGAATTCTTAAAAGACCCTCGCAAGTTCTCGGAGGTAGGGGCCCGTATACCGAAAGGAGTCCTATTAGTAGGTCCTCCAGGTACAGGTAAAACCTTGCTTGCACGTGCGGTAGCAGGAGAAGCAGGAGTTCCTTTCTTCTCTATCTCAGGTTCAGACTTCGTAGAAATGTTTGTTGGGGTGGGAGCTTCACGTGTACGTGACTTGTTTGAAAATGCTAAAAAGAATGCGCCATGTATTATCTTTATTGATGAAATTGATGCAGTCGGTCGTCAGCGCGGTGCTGGATTAGGCGGTGGACACGACGAGCGTGAACAAACATTGAATCAGTTATTAGTTGAAATGGACGGTTTTGGTGCAAATGAAGGAATCATTATCATCGCAGCTACAAACCGACCTGATATTCTAGACCCAGCCCTTCTTCGTCCAGGACGATTTGACCGTCAAGTTACAGTTGGCCGCCCTGATGTGAAAGGTCGTGAAGCGGTACTTAAAGTACATGCGAGAAACAAACCTTTTGCAGAAGAGGTGGATTTGAAAGCTATTGCAATGCGTACGCCAGGATTTTCGGGTGCAGACCTTGAGAATTTATTGAATGAAGCAGCCCTAGTGGCGGCTCGTCGTAATAAAAAGAAAATCGATATGTCAGATATAGACGAAGCTACAGATCGAGTTATTGCAGGACCGGCGAAGAAGAACCGTGTGATCTCAGAAAAGGAACGTAAAATTGTTGCATTCCACGAAGCGGGTCATACAGTCATTGGACTTGTACTGGATGAAGCAGAAACTGTTCATAAAGTTACTATTGTTCCTCGTGGTCAAGCAGGTGGTTATGCGGTTATGCTTCCGAAAGAAGATCGTTTCTTCATGACCAAGCCGGAATTGTTAGACAAAATCGTAGGTCTACTAGGTGGCCGTGTGGCGGAGGAAATTGTGTTCGGTGAAGTAAGTACTGGGGCACATAATGATTTCCAACGTGCAACGGGAATCGCTCGACGAATGGTTACTGAATTTGGGATGAGTGATAAACTAGGACCGCTTCAATTTGGACAGTCTCAAGGCGGTCAAGTTTTCTTAGGTAGAGATTTCAACAACGATCAAAACTATTCAGATGCAATTGCGTATGAAATCGATTTAGAAATTCAACGTATTATCAAAGAAAGTTATGAGAGAGCAAGAACGATTCTAACTGAACACCGTGATAAGTTAGATATTATTGCGAACACATTACTTGAAGTGGAAACATTGGATGCAGAACAAATCAAGCACTTAGCAGATCATGGGAAGCTACCAGAGCGTTCTTATAAACCTCTAAATGGTGAACTTGATGATGTTAAGGTCAACATCAAGAAGAAGGAAGATAAGGAAGCTGTTGAACCATCAGTAGTGGAACAACGAACTTCGGATATTACGGAGAAAAGGGAAGACCTTGTGACGCCACCAATACAAGAGGGACATCCTAAAGATCCTATCTTACCCAATGATGAAGACAAAAAAGTATAAACTTGCTGAAAACGATCTCTTATGAGGTCGTTTTTTTCTTCGTGAAAAACCTTAATTATGTTATGATGTGGTTGGTAAAGAAGTGTAGTTCCAAATTAATTTGTAAATTGAATCTATATGAAAACATTTGTAAGAATAGATGAAAAAGAATTTAGGTAAAGTGGTGAATATAATGATTTTTGTACTGGACGTTGGAAATACAAATACGGTGTTGGGCGTATATGAAGGAGATCATCTAAAACATCATTGGCGCATAGAGACTAGTAGAAATAAGACCGAAGATGAATTTGGCATGATTGTAAAATCTCTTCTTGAGCATGTAGGACTATCCTTTAAGGAATTTGATGGTATTATTATTTCCTCTGTAGTACCTCCAATCATGTTTGCTCTAGAACGTATGTGCATAAAATATTTTGGAATTAAACCACTCATCGTAGGTCCGGGGATAAAAAATGGATTGAACATTAAGTTGGAGAACCCAAGGGAAGTTGGGGCTGACCGCATTGTGAATGCTGTAGCGGGAATTCATGAGTACGGATATCCTTTAATTATCGTCGATTTCGGTACAGCGACTACTTATTGTTACATTAACGAAGAGAAGCATTATATGGGTGGTGCAATCGCTCCAGGAATCGGTATTTCGACCGAAGCTCTTTATTCGAAGGCTGCTAAATTACCTCGTATTGAAATAGCGCGACCTGAAGAGGTGGTTGGGAAAAACACTGTAGCAGCGATGCAATCAGGAATTCTCTTTGGATATGTAGGTCAAGTTGAAGGAATTGTAGCGAGGATGAAAGCGCAAAGTAAGAAAGAGCCAACCGTCATTGCTACAGGAGGTTTGGCAACATTAATCTCTAAAGAATCAGAGGTTATTGATGTTGTTGACCCATTCTTAACCTTGAAGGGACTAAAACTGATTTATCAACGCAATATGGAGTCGAGCAAGAAATAACTTACAGTTAGGGGTTTATTTAATGAATGACTATTTAATAAAAGCACTTGGCTATAACGGTCAGGTTCGTGCTTATGCTGTTACTTCTACAGATACCGTAGGTGAAGCCCAAAAAAGGCATGGGACTTGGCCGACAGCGTCAGCGGCACTAGGGAGAACAATGACCGCTGGGGTATTGTTAGGTGCCATGTTAAAAGGCGAGGATAAACTGACCATTAAAATTGAAGGAGGAGGCCCAATTGGTGCTATCCTTGTAGATAGTAATGCCAAAGGTGAAGTTCGAGGATATGTATCCAATCCTCAAACTCATTTTGACTTGAATCAACACGGAAAGTTAGATGTTAGAAGAGCCGTTGGTACGGATGGGATGTTAACTATCGTTAAAGACATAGGCTTAAGAGACTTCTTTACTGGTCAAATTCCTCTCGTCTCTGGTGAAATTGGCGAAGACTTTACGTACTATCTTGTAACTTCTGAGCAAGTTCCTTCTTCAGTTGGAGTCGGTGTATTAGTGAATCCAGATAACACCATTCTAGCTGCAGGTGGATTTATCCTTCAATTACTGCCTGGGACAGAAGATGCGACAATTACAAAAATTGAAGAACGTTTAAAGACCATTCCGCCCATTTCTAAACTGATTCAAAAGGGATTATCCCCTGAAGAGATATTGGAAGAGTTGCTCGGAAAAGGAAATGTTCAAACCCTTGAAAAAATGCCGATCAGATTTCAATGCCAGTGTTCTAGAGATAGAATCTCTAATGCATTAGTCAGCCTTGGAACACAAGAAATTCAAGAAATCATCAATGATGAAGGTTCGGCGGAAGCTCAATGTCATTTCTGTAATGAAAAATATCATTTTTCAAAAGAAGAATTGGAAGAGCTGAAAAAAGATGCGAAGTAACTTGGAGGGATAAGCTTTGACAAACAAACAACTATGGTCTGTCGTCATCGGCCTTATCCTTTTGAATGTGATGACTATCTTGCTCTTTGCTACAAAACCCTTCGCTTCAGATAAAGTATTTCATACTGAGGATCAACAAGATGTGGTAGCGACCATAGGAAAGCAAACGATTTCTCAGCAAGATTGGATGAATGAACTCGAACAACGTTATGGAAAAGAAGTTCTCAAAGAAATGATAGATGAAAAAGTCATTCTAGAAACCGCTAAGAAATATGATGTAAAAGTATCCGACCAAGAGCTAGATAGAGAATTAATCCTACTGAAGACGATGTATGGATCGTTTGACCAACAACAATTAGAAAATGAAGAAAAATGGAGAATGCAGCTAAAAACGAGCATCCTCCTAGAAAAACTATTAACAAAAGACGTCGATATTCCCGAGAAGACCATAAAAAAGTACTATGAAGAGAATAAAAAAACATTTGAAGTTCCTGAGACCTTTCACCTCTCACATATCGTAGTGAAAAAAAAGGATGAAGCTGAAAAGGTAGTGGACGAGCTAAAAAATGGAGCGACATTTTCACTGCTTGCCATGGAAAAATCAGTTGATGATTTTACATCCAATCAAGGTGGAGATATCGGTTTCCTTTCAGATTCAAATGAAAAATATCCCAAAGAGTACTTTCACCAAGCAGGCAAGCTAGAAAAAGGTAAATGGAGCCCTATCATTAAGGTTGATAATGGTTACAGCATTATTTATCTACATGAGAGAATCAAGTCGAAGAAATACTCGTATGATGAGGTGAAGGACCAAATCCGCAGACAGGTTGCTATGGATCAAATAGAACAGCCTGCATCTCCTGATTATTTTTGGGATGAACAAAAAGTCGATTGGTATTATGGTAAATGACATCCAAGAAAAAGTAGCCCTCCCAGTAAAGGCTGCTTTTTCTTTTTTTAGGTAATAAACCGGTCGAAAACTCCCTATACGAAACTTATATGTCTAGCTCGGATACACTGACGTAGCGACCTTAGTCGGCCTCGAAAGTTATAGATAAATTGTCAGGAATGGATATTAACCTCATTACCGGCTTGCTTTGTGGAGGTGATCAAAGCTCCTCCACTTTTGTTCTTCGCTGTGACTGATTCAAGATGATTTGAATATACTAACAGTAGTTTATAGGCGATGACCTATTTTTTCGAAGGACAAGTTGAAATTATTGACAATTTAATTAGTAAGCAGTAAATTGAATTAAAACCAATAAAATTACTTGGTATTAGGGGAGAGGATACTATGGCACGTATTGCAAATTCGGTAGCGGAACTAGTAGGTCAAACACCTATTGTAAAATTAAACCGATTAGTTGATTCTGACAGCGCAGATGTTTACTTAAAACTTGAATATATGAATCCTGGAAGTAGTGTGAAAGATCGTATTGCTTTAGCAATGATCGAGGCTGCAGAGAAATCTGGCGTATTAAAGACAGGCGATACTATCATTGAACCTACAAGTGGGAATACTGGTATTGGCTTAGCCATGATTGCAGCAGCTAAGGGTTATCAGGCCATTCTTGTTATGCCGGAAACGATGAGTTTAGAGCGTCGAAATCTATTACGCGCATATGGAGCCGATTTAGTGTTGACTCCTGGTCCTGAAGGTATGGGAGGAGCGATTCGTAAGGCAGAAGAGCTTGCTAAGGAAAATGGTTATTTTATGCCGCAACAGTTTAAGAATGTAGCCAATCCTGAAATCCACCGTAATACGACTGGTAAAGAAATTGTGGAACAAATGGGAGATCAACTGGACGCTTTCGTATCTGGTATTGGAACAGGTGGAACGATAACAGGAGCTGGAGAAGTATTACGAGAAGCTTACCCATCCATTCAAATTGTGGCCGTTGAGCCTGCGGATTCACCAGTGTTGTCCGGAGGTAAACCAGGACCACATAAAATTCAAGGAATTGGAGCAGGATTTGTACCGGATATTCTGAATACTGGCGTTTATGATGAAATAATCCAAGTGAAAAATGAAGAAGCATTTGAATATGCCCGTCGTGCTGCAAGAGAAGAAGGAATCTTAGGTGGGATTTCATCAGGTGCTGCGATTTCAGCTGCTCTGCAAGTTGCAAAAAAGCTTGGCAAAGGCAAGAAAGTACTAGCTGTTATTCCGAGTAACGGGGAGCGTTATTTAAGCACACCATTATATCAATTCGAACAAGAATAAATTTAAGAAAGGGCATCCATCAAAACGGTGGATGCCTTTTTGTGTTATAAGAAAAAAGAGAAAGGAAATTGGCATAAACGCTCTTTCATTGTCGCTAAGCAAATCAATCGCCAATGAATCTTATATGCACAATCTTTCCTTTATGCATTTGTAGTTGTCGAATGGTGAGAATATATGACATGATACTAAAGAGGAGAAATTCCTTTTAACAGACAAAGACAAAGTTGTTTTAGGGGTGCTGACATTGATGAAAAGAAAAGTGTTTAGTCGAGCCATTTCCATGAACGAAAGAGATTTTTTTGATATATATCTTGCTTTATCTATGAAAAAAACCCATCACATCCTACTTGAAAGTGGTAGGGGAGGGAAGTATTCATTTGCTGGATTTTCCCCAGTGGCAGTTCTTGAAGGTAAGAATGATGAATTAGTAATAACGGAGAAAGAACAAAGTACTCGTCAGAACGGTGATCCACTAGAATTAATGAAGGAGTGGATGGCATCTAGGAATGTGATACAAGACGATTTACTACCAGATTTCCAAGGTGGGGCAATGGGGTTCATTAGCTATGACTACGCCCGATACATTGAGAGTTTACCAAGCCTTGCTAAGGATGATTTATTGACGCCCGATATTTATTTTATGGTTTTTGATGAGTTACTTGCCTATGAACATGAAAATAAAACCCTTTGGCTAATGTATACAGGTGATGAAAATAATATGGACCTTGCTGAAGAAATTTTGAATCGAATGGAAGCCGAAGTTTCAGAAGAATGGACCAGTCTTGCTACTCTAGAATTAGTGTTAAATGAAGAGCGTATTGACAGCGAAAAACTATCGGTTTCGATGACGGAAAGTGAATTTATGAATGCAGTTGAAAGGGTTCGAGACTATATTTCTAAAGGTGATATTTTTCAAGTGAATTTATCAGTCAGACAGTCTAAACCTTTATTAGCTGCACCTATCGAGATATATGGAGAACTGAGAAAATTGAATCCTTCTCCTTATATGTCATACCTTGAAACTCCAGACTTTCAGATTGTGAGCGGATCTCCGGAGCTTCTTATTAAAAAGAAGGGGCTGGATGTAAGCACTAGACCGATTGCCGGAACGAGGTCTAGAGGAGCGAATGCAGAAGAGGATGAAAGTTTGGCTAAAGAATTGATCGATAATGAAAAAGAGCGAGCGGAACATGTCATGCTTGTTGATTTGGAGAGAAATGATTTAGGCCGAGTATGTCGCTTCGGTACGGTTGAAGTCGATGAGTTTATGGTGATAGAAAAATATTCCCATGTCATGCATATTGTCTCTAATGTAAGAGGAGAACTTGCAGAAGGACAAAACGAATATGACGTGATCAAAGCTGTGTTTCCAGGAGGAACTATAACAGGTGCCCCTAAAATAAGAACGATGGAAATCATCGAAGAATTAGAACCGGTTAGGAGAGGAATCTATACAGGTTCAATCGGTTGGATTGGATATTCTGGTGAAATGGAACTGAATATCGTCATCCGAACTATGCTTGCTAAGGACGGAATGGGACATGTTCAAGCGGGTGCAGGTGTCGTTATAGACTCAAACCCAAAGTATGAATATCTTGAATCGTTGAAAAAAGCAGCCGCGTTATGGAGAGCGAAGGAACAAGCAGATTCTAAGTATAAAAAGGCAGGTAATAGTGATGATACTCATGATAGATAATTACGATTCGTTCACGTATAACCTAGTTCAATACCTAGGAGAACTGGGAGAAGAATTAGTAGTAAAGAGAAACGATCAAATCACTATTGAGGAAATAGAGCTAATGCAGCCAACTATCATTATGGTATCTCCTGGACCGTGCAGTCCGAATGAAGCGGGAATTAGTCTAGAAGCCATAAGCTACTTTGCAGGGAAAATCCCAGTCTTCGGTGTATGTTTAGGACACCAATCTATCGGACAAGCATTTGGAGGCGATGTCATAGTTGCAGAACGACTTATGCACGGAAAAACCTCGCCGGTTTACCATGATGGGAAAACGACGTTCAAAGGAATGCCAAACCCATTTATTGCTACTCGTTACCACTCGTTAATCGTGAAAAAAGAAACCCTTCCTGATTGCTTTGAAATCTCAGCT
>NZ_QBBX01000022.1:0-6117 GCF_003073175.1 Peribacillus acanthi | reverse complement strand
GACAGAGGAGGGAGAAATTATGGCCATACGTCATAAGGAGTTACCGGTAGAAGGAGTCCAATTTCACCCTGAATCAATCATGACTCAAAATGGAAAACAGCTACTGAGTAATTTTGTCGGATTCTATACGAAGTCGGAACAATCAATTCATGAATAAGTGGATGTATTTAAATGGGAGGATTATTCCTGAGAATGAAGCGTCTATTTCACCGTTTGATCATGGTTTTTTGTATGGGCTAGGAGTGTTTGAAACATTTCGTCTATACAAGGGGCATCCATTTTTATTAGAAGATCATATAAACCGTATGCAAGATGCTTTACGGGAGTTAAATATCCATATCACCCTATCAATAGTGGAATTGTCAGAGATATTGAAGGAATTAATGGTTAAGAATAGATTGGAAAATGCTCGAGTACGGTTGAATGTGTCAGCGGGCGATGGTCCGATTGGCTTGCAGACTTCCCCTTATACCAATCCTAATATCATGATTTTTATGAATCCATTACCTACAGCTTCCGATCAATTGAGCAGCAAAACGGCCATCTTATTGAGGCAAAGAAGAAATACGCCAGAGTCTACGTACCGTCTTAAATCTCATCATTATTTGAATAATATTATCGCTAAGCGAGAGATTGGGACAGAGAATGAAGCCGAAGGAATTTTCTTAAACGAAAAAGGATATTTGGCAGAAGGAATTGTCTCTAATATATTTTGGGTAAAAAAGGGTGTTTTATATACCCCTGACGTTAAGACGGGAATATTAAATGGGATTACCAGGAAGTTTGTGATTCATCTTGCCAATCAACAAGGCATCCTTGTGAAAGAGGGAGAATTCATGGTGGAAGCTCTCCTGGAAGCGGATGAAATGTTTATAACCAACTCCATTCAAGAAATTGTTGCACTTGACTGCTTAAAAGAAGTTAAGAATTTCATGGGAGTTCAAGGAGATATCACGGCATTATTGTTTAAGAAGTATATCGAACTAAGAGAGCAGCTTCTTACAATGAATGAATACCCATTTGATCGCACTGAGTAAAGGGGAGTTTTATAGTGAGAGAACAATCGACATCTATCCAATGTGGTCCGTACCAACTGGATTATCAGAAAAAAACACTAATCATGGGGATTTTGAATACTACACCTGATTCTTTCTCCGATGGAGGAAAGTTCAATGACGTGAATGTCGCGGTAGCTCGAGCTAAGAAATTAGTAGAAGACGGAGCGGATATTATTGACATAGGGGGAGAATCTACACGTCCTGGTGCGCAAAAGGTTGCGGTAGAAGAGGAGCTGAACCGAGTCATTCCTGTTATTGAAGCCATCTCAAAAGAAGTCCCTGTACCAATCTCTATTGACACTTATAAAGCAGAAGTCGCTTTACGTGCTGTGGAAGCTGGAGCGCATATCATCAATGACGTGTGGGGAGCAAAAGCGGACCCAGATATGGCTAAAGTGGCAGCGGAATTAGATGTCCCGATTATCTTGATGCACAATCGTGAAGGGAAGGACTATGATGTTTTCTTGCGAGATGCATTTTATGACCTATACCAAAGTATTGAGTTGGTAAAATCAGCAGGTGTGAAAGACTGTAACATTATATTAGACCCAGGCATTGGATTTGCAAAAGACTTTGACCGAAATATAGATATGATGAGAGGCTTAGATAAATTAGTATCACTAGGTTACCCTGTTTTACTAGGAACAAGCCGTAAATCCATGATTGGACAAATTTTGGATTTACCTCCACAAGAGCGAATGGAAGGCACAGGGGCGACTGTATGTTACGGTATCCAAAAAGGATGCCAGATCATGCGAGTTCATGATGTGAAAGAAATAGCACGAATGGCCAAAGTGATGGATGTACTGGTTGGGAAGGGTGTTTCTCTTGGATAAAATCTATTTAAATGAAATGGATTTTTATGGTTACCATGGGGTGTTCCCTGAGGAAACAAAGCTTGGGCAACGATTCAAAGTCGATTTGACAGTGAATGCTGATTTATCCAAGGCTGGAAAAAGTGATAACTTGAATGACTCCATAAATTATGGTGAACTATATTTTACCTGTAAGGAAATAGTTGAAGGTGAACCATATAAGCTGATAGAATCTGTTGCAGAGAAAATTGCAGAATTGGTTCTTGAGCGTTTTTCAAAAGTGCATAGCTGTACAGTTAAAGTAATTAAGCCGGATCCCCCTATTCCAGGACACTATAAATCTGTAGCTATTGAAATTACGAGGAGTAGAGGCGAATGAAGTCATACGCTTTTTTGTCGTTAGGTACTAATATAGGAGAACGATACCAATATCTTAGGGATGCTGTTCAATTACTGGGTGAAGATCCATCAATTGATGTATTAAAGATTTCTTCCATATACGAAACCGAGCCAGTCGGATATACGGATCAAGGAAATTTCTTGAATATTGTCGTGAAAATCGAAACCAGATATTCGCCCGAAGAGTTGCTATTAAGATGTCAATCTATTGAACAGAATCTTGGTAGAAAAAGGGAAATAAGGTGGGGTCCTCGAACCATAGACCTTGACATTTTGTTGTATAATCAAGAGAATATTGAAGCGGATAATCTTTCTATTCCCCATCCTCGGATGCATGAGCGAGCATTTGTCCTCATTCCTTTATTGGAAACTGAACCGAACATCAAGCTTCCGACGATGGATATCCCGCTAACTTCATTGTTAGAGAACATGCCAGAGAAAGAAGGAGTTCAAAAATGGAAGCAGAAAAATGGGGAAGACGCATTCGTGCCTTTCGAAAACTGAAAGGATTTACGCAAGAAGGATTTGCGAAAGAACTTGGAGTTTCTGTTTCTTTATTAGGAGAAGTTGAAAGAGGAAACCGAATGCCTTCTGATAAATTTTTGACAGAAGTAGCGGAAATGCTCGATGTACCTCTAGGAGAGCTGAATCCGAAAGAAGATTAAAAGACATATTTACTGTTAAATAGATATTTTTATAAAAAGAGGAGGTAATGCTGTGCTGAAAATTGGAGATATCACCATGAAAAATCCTGTAGTCCTTGCCCCAATGGCCGGTGTTTGTAACTCAGCATTTCGTCTGACTGTAAAGGAATTCGGTGCAGGGTTAGTTTGTGCGGAAATGGTAAGCGACAAAGGGATTATCTTTAAAAATGAAAAGACTATGAATATGCTTTATATTGATGAAAGAGAAAAACCTCTTAGCTTACAAATCTTTGGTGGCGAAAAAGAAACTTTAGTGGAAGCTGCACGTTTTGTTGATCGCAATACGAATGCGGACATTATTGACATCAATATGGGCTGTCCTGTCCCGAAGATTACTAAATGTGATGCAGGTGCAAAATGGTTGCTGGATCCTAATAAAATTTATGAAATGGTGTCGGCTGTAGTGGACGCTGTTGACAAGCCAGTCACTGTGAAAATGCGTATGGGCTGGGACGAAGAGCACATTTTCGCTGTTGAGAACGCAAGAGCAGTAGAACGTGCGGGTGGTAAAGCTGTGTCACTTCATGGAAGAACACGTGTACAAATGTATGAAGGTAAAGCAAATTGGGATATCATTCGTGAAGTCAAACAATCAGTTAACATCCCGATCATTGGGAATGGTGATGTTCAAACTCCTCAGGATGCGAAACGAATGCTTGATGAAACCGGAGTAGATGGCGTCATGATTGGTCGTGCAGCTCTTGGAAACCCATGGATGATTTACCGTACTGTAAAATATCTTGAAACAGGAGAATTAATGGACGAGCCAACAGTACGTGAAAAAATGGATGTTGCAGTCCTACACTTGGATCGCCTGATTGATTTAAAGAATGAATATGTTGCGGTTCGTGAAATGCGTAAACACGCTGCGTGGTACTTAAAAGGTGTACGCGGAAATGCGATAGTACGTAATGGTATTAATGAATGTAATACTAGGGATGAACTAGTTAATTTACTTTACTCACTAGTAGAAGAAAATGAAGTTAAAGAAGAAACTCAAGTCGTTGGTTGACTTTGATTTCGAATTTTTCTATAATACGCTGTAAATAAACTGCCAGGTAATCTGGCAGTTTTTATATTATTTCACCTTGTTTTATTCATCGAGGCTAATAACGAGAGGGTCCTAGGCAGGAGAAAATTTTCATAGGAATAATTTGTTTGTTACCTATAACGATGTTTTTCGTATAAATGGATGTTTTATCTTATTAGCTTGTGTAAAATGGATAAGTGTCAATTATTGTGATGTTTAATGTGATTACATATATAAAAGAAAAATGGGAGTGAGCTTTAATGAGTCATGAAGAATTAAATGACCAATTACAAGTTAGACGCGACAAAATGCAATCAATGATGGATGCAGGTAAAGATCCATTCGGAAAGAGATTCGATCGTTCACATCATGCTAAAGAACTTCTAGAAGCATATGGAGATTTGTCAAAAGAAGAGCTTGAAGAAAAGAAAGTTTCTGTTACCATTGCTGGTCGTATCATGACTAAACGTGGAAAAGGAAAAGCTGGCTTTGCACATATTCAAGATCTTACTGGTCAAATCCAAATTTATGTACGACAAGATGCAATTGGTGAAGAAAACTATGCAGATTTCGATTCAGCTGATTTAGGAGACATTATCGGGGTTACAGGTACAGTTTTCAAAACTCAAGTTGGAGAACTTTCTATTAAAGCTTCTGACTTCACTTTCTTGACGAAAGCCCTTCGTCCTTTACCGGACAAATTCCATGGTCTTAAAGATGTGGAAGAACGATACCGTAAACGTTATGTAGACCTTATTACAAATGAAGAAAGTAAAAAAACCTTCATTACTAGAAGCTTAATCATCCAATCTATGCGTAGATACCTTGATAACCACGGTTATTTAGAAGTTGAGACTCCAATGATGCATGCCATTGCTGGTGGAGCTTCTGCAAGACCATTTACAACGCATCATAACGCATTGGATATGCCATTATTCATGCGTATTGCAATCGAACTACACTTAAAACGTCTAATTGTAGGTGGACTTGAAAAAGTTTATGAAATTGGTCGAGTATTCCGTAATGAAGGTGTGTCCACAAGGCATAACCCAGAATTTACAATGATTGAATTGTATGAAGCGTATGCGGATTACCGTGACATCATGAAACTAACTGAAAACCTTATTGCTCATATTGCAGAAGAAGTACTTGGTACGACGACTGTCCAATATGGCGAATACCAAGTAGAATTGAAACCGGAATGGAAGAGACTTCATATGGTTGATGCTATTAAAGAATATGTTGGCGTTGACTTCTGGAAGCATATGACCAAGGAAGAAGCACAAGCACTTGCAAAAGAGCATGGTGTTGAAATTACTGAGCATATGGAATTTGGTCATATCGTAAATGAATTCTTCGAGCAAAAGATTGAAGATAAGCTCATTCAACCTACTTTCATCTACGGACACCCAGTGGAAATTTCTCCACTAGCTAAGAAAAATGAGGAAGATCCCCGATTCACCGATCGTTTTGAACTATTCATCGTTGGTCGTGAACACGCGAATGCATTTACAGAGTTAAATGATCCAATTGATCAACGACAACGTTTTGAAGCTCAAATGAAAGAAAAAGAACAAGGTAATGATGAAGCCCATGAAATGGATGACGATTTCATCGAAGCGTTGGAATATGGTATGCCTCCAACAGGCGGTCTTGGAATTGGTATCGATCGCTTAGTAATGTTATTAACGAGTGCACCTTCCATTCGTGATGTATTATTATTCCCATTAATGCGCCATCGTTAATAGATAGAGTCAAAGCCTGGAAGATTATTATCCTCCAGGCTTTTTTATATGAAAGAAAAGTCTTTCTCCGGGACACTAAATGTAATAGAACCTAGATTTAACAAAGGTTTTTTTGTCGGAATTTTATAACATATATTATTTCAGAAAAACTTTCAAAAAAGCTATTGCACCTATTTCGATATGGTGATATATTTATATCTGTTGTTAAGAACAAAAACTTTTGAAAAAACATATTGACTCCAATGTGAGTCGGTGGTACTATTAAAAAAGCTGTTCTAATTGTTCTTTGAAAACTAAACAAAACAATACGTCAACGTTTAAATTTAAGTCTTTTAAATAAGACATTTTATGAGCAAGTCAAACACT
>NZ_QBBX01000021.1:42673-57623 GCF_003073175.1 Peribacillus acanthi | reverse complement strand
CTTAGCCCTATGGAATATAGAGCTAAAGCCGCTTAAATCATTTTTATTATTTTCAATGTCTACTTTACAGGGGGCAGTTCATAGAGAGGAATGCTTCTTACATATTTTTTACTTAATAATATTTTTTTCGATGACAAGTGCTACGCTATCTGCCATTTGTTTATACGTGGAGTCATTTGGGTGGAACTGATCGCTAGAAAGATCGCGTTTTGCATCTTTGACTAAATTGAATGTATCCACGATCTGTACGTTGTATTTTAAGCCCAAAGTACGAGTCGACTCATTCCATTTCTGGATAATGCTATCGAATGAATCCCCATTTGGTGATTGTTTGAATGGATTATATAGCCCAGTGTAGAGTATCACCGCATCTGGGTTGATTTCTCTAATAATCTTATAAGCCTTTTCTAAATTCGGAATTTCCGTTTTTAGTATGCCGAGCGCCATTTCTTCCGAATAATTATTCAAAACCTCTCCACGGTTGAATAGGTTATTACCTCCGATAGTGATTGAGATAATTTTGGCCTCTTTAAGAGTTCGTTTTACTTCTTTTTGTTCCAGCTGTGCTAGCAAGTCTTCAATCCTGGCACCTCTTATCCCAAGGTTTTGGAAACGTTCAACCGTATTGTTTTCTTTAAGGGTATTACCTACCAACGCAACAAAGCCTTCTCCTTTTGAAGAGCCTACACCTCTAGTTAAAGAATCCCCAAGTGCTATATATGTATCACCTGGTGTTATCGGTGCTTCTTCAGTTTTTGTTAATACTTTCGTTCGCGGTGGGTTCGTTACATCCATATAGGCACTTATAAAGCCATAGCCAAAAAGGGCTGTCAGTGCAATCGATACTGATAAAAATAAGGGCCACATCCATTTTTTCATCGTTTGACCTCTCCTTCTAAGTTATTGTAACAAATATTTTATTTAATTGAGTATTTAAAAGAGTCAATGTGCAAGAATTTAGTTAGAATAGAATAGGGGTGATTTTATGAGTGTAAAACCGACAGTAAAATTAGAAAATGTAACAAAAGTGATTGGAAAAAAGACAATCATTCATAATATATCCTTTGAAATCTTTCCGGGTGAAGTTTTTGGATTCCTGGGACCGAACGGGGCTGGTAAGACTACCACGATTCGGATGCTTGTTGGTTTAATCAAGCCAACGTCAGGTAAAATTGAAATATGTGATTTTGATGTAAAAAAACAATTTGTCCAGGCGATGCAACGACTCGGTTCAATCGTCGAAAATCCAGAGCTTTATAAGTACTTAAGCGGTCGAGAAAACCTACAGACCTTTGCACGTATGCTTCCGAATGTAGATGAAGCACGGATTCAAGAAGTGATTGATTTGGTTGACCTAACAGCTCGGATTGATGATCAAGTAAGGACTTATTCGTTAGGCATGCGACAGCGACTAGGAATTGCCCAAGCACTGTTAGGACGTCCAGATGTCCTGATTTTGGACGAACCAACGAATGGGCTTGACCCAATGGGGATTCGTGACCTACGAACATTTATAAGGAAATTGGTTGATGAAACTGGCTTATCCGTACTCGTTTCCAGCCATATTTTAAGTGAAATCGAATTACTGGCTGATCGGGTGGCCATAATGAGCCATGGGAAAATTGTCCAAGTAGGTACGGTCCAAGATCTCGTAGGTTCTTTATCTTCAGGTGTGGATTGGAGAGTCAGTGATGCATTTACTGCTCTTGCATTTTTCAAAGAGTCACCATTTGTACAAGCTGCAGAATTATATGATGACCATACTGTACACACTCTAATGGACGAAAGCAAGACCTCTACACTGAATAAAGCCTTGATGGAAGCAGGCATTGAAGTGTGGACGATTGAAAGAAAAGTTCAGACATTGGAAGACCTATTCATTAGTTTGACAGGAGGAGATCACATTGTCTAATCCTAATATGGTAGGCCTTGTCCGTAATGAAGTAATAAAAATTGCTTCCAAAAAACGTTTTGCGGTCGTAACAATTATTTTAATCATTCTAGTTTCTATGTTTACATACGCGCAGTATCGAGAGATTCAAGAAAAAATAAAGAAACAAGGTACGTTGGATTGGCGTGTAGAGCTTCAACAGGAAATCGTTGATCGTCAAAATCGGTTGGCGTCAAGTGGAATACAGGATGAATTCAGGCAATTCCTTGAGTTTGATTTAAAGCAAAAACAATATTATTTAGACAATGATATCAATCCGAACTATCCAGGTGCACCAACGTTCATCCGAATCTTCTTTTCACAGGGTGTTACACTTGTTTTGCCATTATTCATTATTATTATCATGGCTGACATTGTAAGTGGCGAATACAATGATGGGACTATCAAAACGTTATTATCCCGACCTGTAAAACGATGGAAAATCCTTATGGCGAAATGGCTGACGATTTTACTGTATACATCCATGTTGATGGCGGTAACGGTCATCGTCTGTTATGCAATATCTGGTATTGTTCTTGGGTATGATGGCTGGACTGCACCGATATTGACAGGGTTCCAAGCCTCACCTTCAGGAGTATTTTCGACGGAATTCGTTCATACGCTGCCAATGTGGCAATACTTACTGATGTCTGTTGGACTTGCTTGGGTGGTGACAGCTGTTGTTGGAACGATTAGCCTCATGATATCAGTTCTTGTGAAAAACACAGCGACTGGAATTGGAACGATGATGGCAGTTCTGATTGCAGGAACATTATTATCATCCATAGGTTCTAGTTGGACTAGTTCCAAGTATTTAGTAAACGTCAATTTTGACATCATTAATTATTTAGAGGGACAAGCTCCGCCTATCGAAGGGATGTCCTTGCCGTTTTCATTGACGGTACTGGGAATATGGACGATTGTATGCCTAGGCATAGCATTTTGGAACTTTACTCAAAAGGATATTTATTAATGTTCAAAGGCCATGTTTCAAGTAAGTGTGTATGCTACTTGGAACATGGCCTTTATTATATTGTTTTAGTTTGTTTATAGAAGATGTTTTTTAAGATTGCACCTACCACATTCCCTATAATCATGAATAGAATCGGCAACCAGACTGGACCGATTAATAATCCAAATAAGGTCAAGCTTTTCGAATAGATGATTCCAACTGTTGCAAAATAGGCACCACATACAAATGGAAGGAATAAGCCCTTGCTTTTGGCTTCACCTGAATCCCTGAAGGCGTCCCAAATGGCGTACATGTAAAGGCAGGGGTAAAACATAAGCCATTGATAGTTGGTATGTAGGATGGACTCTTCTATTTTTCCATTAAAACTAAGGATGATGATATCATTGAGATTTGCTTGGACATTGACGATAAATTCTAAAATGATTAAGGTAATCCCTTTTACATATCTTCCATTTAAAAATTGGCCAAACCCTGGAAGGGCAACGCTCCATAATAGTTTCTCCATTTATGTTACTTTCCCCTCCTGTTTGCCGCGCATTCTAAATTGCTTATATCCATTTCCTATTATTTACCAAACGAAGTGATTTATTCATGCTTTTAAACTGGGTTACTCAATGACTCCCGTTTCTAGCACATTAACTTTTACTTTGGTTTTAATTTTAATGGTAGGGTAAATCTTATCCCATTCTTTTTTGTCCCAATCTCGCGTACGGGTTCTTACCTGGTTCCCAATGCCTATTGGATCAATGCCCAGCGACTGAAATTTCTTAATAAGCTTATTAGATTGTTTTTCAATTTCCTTTATCATGGCTTTCTCGATTTCTTTTATGACAGGTTTTCCTTCAGTGCCGCTCGAAAATTCCCTTAGGATTGCATCAACCTTTAGATTGATGATAATTTCTTCTGTACTCATTGGTTTATGAATGTCAAAGGTTCTTTTAGCAGATATGTTATACAGAGAAGCATATTCTTCTTTTCCTACTTTCACCTTAAATGCTTCACTTCTTGAATTACGAGATGCAAGCATGGTAAATGCGAAATTTTGCTCAGGCTTCGTATGGTATACGTACTTGCCTTTATCAAAGAATGCCATCCCTTCAATTGACACTCTATTTCCCACTGGTTTAATGAGAGGTAAAAATGGATCCATCCCTTCTGAATAATAGGCATATAAAAAGAGATGAAGGTTGGTCTTAGGCAAAAAACCATTTTCGATGTTTTGGACAATTAAATTTGAAATGAAAATTCCTTTATCCATGTTACCGAATTGTTGTACCAATGCTTTTTCTGCTTTTCCTTCAACCACAGCTAAATTCACATTCGACCCAATGCTTGGATCGCGTTGTAAATTATCGATGATTTTCGTAATGTCTTTTTTCGCTATTTTTTCACTATATAAAACCACTTCAATTTTGCCGCTGACCATCGGTTTTTCTGTCTGTTGATTAATGTTCCCCCTTATTTCCTTGCTTAAAGTTGAAACAGATGTAAAAGTTTCATTGACAATCTTCTTATCGGGTAAATACCTAGGAGTCACCGCCGTAGCTTTAAACGTTTTATCATCGACATAATCATAACCAACGGCTGTAGCTAAGTTCACATCATCCAGGATTTTAGGCTGAATGTTCATACAGCCTGATAAGAAGAGACCCGTTGTACTAAGAAGAATCAGCACTTTTCTTTGCTTTGTCATTGGTTTTTTTACTCCTTATCTTCAGCATGACGGTGGAGATACAAACTAAGATTGGTAAATATACGAATAGTAGATAGTAGCCAACTTTAGAGCTTGTATCGATAAACGTATTAATCATATCTCGTCCATTTAGGAAAACCGCAGCAAGGACCATAATCAAAAGCATGGCCCTAGAGATATGTTTGGGCTTAATGTTTAAAGTTAAAGAGGTTGCCTTTGAGGCGCACCAAAGTGTTAAACAGATATTTGGCAATATAATCAATGCCCAGGAAGTGATGCCGATATATTCGAACCGTTCTACAAAAGGCATTTCTACTATTTTCCAGGCGGTTAATGTTGCCCAAATATACTTACTGACCTGTGCTTCACTGAAAAAGATAATGCTCATAATCATGACAAATAAATATAGAACCATGGTAGCGAGATTTCCAATTTGCGCCCATTTTTGGGATTGGTCCGCATGTTTAATGTAGGGATAATACATCAAGAGCGTCGAAATACCAAGATAGCTGTAGGTCATGTCTTTTGATCCCACTGCGATATCTTTGACTGAATGGTTCCAAATCGGCAATATGTTCCTAAACTGTGCGTATTCTAATGGGAAAATAAATGTAAAAACTAGATAAAGTGGGATTACTACTCCAAGAAAGCATATTCCAACAACGGTTTTAAAGCCTCCTGAAATGGTGTAATAAACTAATATCGCTAATATCACACTGAATGTTTTTACATTTATGAGCGGGAACATCCACGCTTGAACGACTTCAATATAAGCCCTGAAAATGGAAATGCTGATGACTAGCCAATATAAAACCCAAATCATAGTGAGAAAACCGCCTATCCATTTACCAAATAGACTTTGGTGGATTCCAACTAGATCTTTTTTTTCTTGATTGAGCAATTTATACATTAACCAGATAGCGAGGGAAAAGAAAAGACCACCAATAATTACAGCAATCCAGGAATCGTTTCCGGCAGATTGGATGATGATTCTTTGAAATCCTAAGATTCCAACACCAACTTGAACACTATGAATAAGATAGGCGACAAGAAAAGGAGATATTTGATCACTCTTTTTTACCATTTTGGAGATCGTTCTCCTTTCCTTTTGAACTAGTGGAATCGTGTTTATCTGCATGTAAGCGAACAGTATCTTCTGTTTGAAGAGCTATAGGGCGTTTGCTTTGTAAAGCAAACGGCAAGCGAACTAACGCGTCACGCCAATCGTAAAGCCTTGGAGGATAAATGGGTTCCAAAAAAGGTCTTCCTAATGAAGTTAGCCTGATTAAATGGACAAGTAGGAAACAGAAGCAAATCGCTACCCCTAATAATCCGATATAATGTGCCAGTAATAGAAAGGGAAATCGGATTAAACGGATTGTATTACCCATGCGATAAACGGGTGTAGTAAAGGATGCAAGGGCAGCCAGGGCCACGATAATCAATAAAACATTACTCGTAAGACCAGCCTCAACGGATGCAGTCCCGATTACGATCCCGCCTACGATACCGATCGTCTGGCCGACTTTAGTCGGTAGTCTTGCTCCAGCCTCACGGAGTAATTCTATCGCCAATTCCAATATCAATGCTTCCAGTATAGGCGGAAGTGGAATTGCGCTTCTAGATGTAACTAGGGTGCTAATGAGATCTTTAGGAATCAATTCATAGTGATACGTTAAAACAGCCACATATATAGGTGTCACCATGATGGAAAATAGTACGGCGAAAAATCGGACGATTCGGAAAAACGATGCCACAGTCCAGTTCAAAAAATAGTCCTCAAATGCTGAGAAATATTCGAATATAGTAGTAGGTGCAATAAGACCATGAGGTGCTCCATCCACTAAAATCACAACTTTTCCTTCCCCTAGAACTGCAGCTAAACGGTCGGGTCTCTCTGTGTCAATGACCTGAGGAAAGGGTGTATTGTTGTTATCCGCAATCAATTGCTTAATATAAGAACTATCTAATACCTGGTCAATCTGGATATCAGAAATTCTTTGCAAAACGGTATTCACATTTTCTGTATTTGCTATTCCGTCAATATGGAGCACTGCCACCCTCGTCTTAGATAATTTACCCACAATCAATTCTTGCACCAGTAATTCTGGAATGGGAAGTCTTTTTCTGATTAAATTCAAATTAGTATCAAGAGATTCTAACAGAGACTCCTTTGGTCCTACTACACTGAACTCTACTTCTGGTAATGAAACTTGTCTAGTTCTAATTACCCCAGATTTAACTAGCACAGCTTCATCCTGTATGCTTGCAAAAGATATCGCAATATACCCTGAAAGTAGGTGGGTTTGGAGTTGACTTGCCCTTGTTGTTACAACTACCTTCTCGATGGGAAGATCGTGAACAATTTGTTCAACAGAAGTAAATTTATTACTTAAAAAGGGAAGTACATCTCTGTGCAATATTTCCGTATCTATTAAAGAGTCGAAATAAGAAATCGTAAGTAGCTCATTATCCAATTGAACAGGAAAACTTGAAAAATCATGAGACTTTCTTAATTGGTTAAATACGTCGTCGAAGTGCAACGGTGCCTTATTTAATGATTGATTTTTTAGTTGATCCATGAACATTCACCTAACGTATTTTAAGTATTTGGCAGAGAGTTAGAACAAAACATTTCTATTATTTGCATATTATTTACAATTCCATATTGTTTTTATGTACATAATAGTGGAAAATTTAAATAAAACATTAGGTTATTAGGAGTGCATCAATGGAATCAAAGTTCTTTATCATGAAGCAGAAAAAGGTATTGCTCCTAAGTGCAATAGTTCTTCTATTCGAAGTGTTAGATCAAGGACTGCAAGGAGTCATTCATGGAGAAGGATGGTACTTTCAACTCATCCATCTAGTATTGAATGTAGGAACAATTACAATACTATTTTTTTTACTTAAAAGGTTCTCTACTACTACTGAAGAGCTGGAGAAGAGTAATCAAAAATTAAATAATATTTTCGATACTTTGGATGTTGCAATATGGTCACATGACTTGAAGTCCAATGTCTTATTGATAACACCGGGAATTGAAAAACTATACGGATACTCTTCAGAAGACTTCTATAAAGATTTAAATCTTTGGAAAAAAGTTATCCTTCCAGCAGACTTGCCAGTCATTGCTGATCGTGAAAAGCAATTTTTACATGGGGAACCAGTAACGAGTATATATCGGATTATACGACCGGATGGGAAGGTACGATGGATTCAAGACCGTGGGTTTCCTACATTAAACGAAGCAGGCGAATTTGTGGACTTTACGAGTGTCCTTTTTGATATTACCGAACAAAGAGAAAGTGAAGATCGATACCGTAGTTTAGTAGAAATGTCACCAGATATTATTGCAGTCATTCGTAAAGAAATCATAGAATATATCAATGAGGCTGGAAGTAAATTAGTAGGAGAAACGGGAACCGGTAATATTATTGGGCAACACATTGGAAAATATGTAACCATGGAAACCATAAATGAGATTCAGAGTTTATTCAGAACGAAGGACTCGAATTATTTTGAAAAGATTAGGATGGAACGGCAAGCAATCAAAGTAGATGGTTCCACTATTGATGTAGAGTTTTCTGCAATGCCTATCTTGTATGGTGGAAGGCATGCCATGCAAGTAATTGGTAGGGATATCACTGAGCGCAAAAAAGCAGAAAAAACGATACAACATATGGCTTATTTCGATTCTTTAACAGGCTTGCCGAACCGTAATAAATTCAGAAACCACTTGAATGAAATTTTGGCTAACAGTCATCCTGAACCGTTTGCAGTCGTATTTTTAGACTTAGATCGTTTTAAGGTAATCAATGACACAAAAGGGCATACAACGGGAGATTTATTATTAAAACAAGTGGCTTTGCGATTACGTTTAGCTGCTAAAAATGTTGGTGATGTTTTCCGTCAAGGTGGCGACGAGTTCATTATTCTATTAGAAAATATCGATAAAGAAGCCGTATCGGATGTTTGCGATCGATTCCTTGCAGAGTTCTCAGCTCCATTAATTTTAGAGGAAGAAGAATTCTACGTGACTCCGAGTATTGGAATAAGTATGTATCCAGAGAATGGGGAAGACATCGATACGTTGATTAAACATGCTGACACTGCGATGTACATGGCAAAAGAACGTGGGAAGAATAATTTTCAATTTTACACCTCCAATCATGATGGACCAACTTTGCGTAAAATGGAGTTAGAAAATAAATTACGGAAGGCTTTGGAGCAGGATCAATTAGTGCTCCATTATCAGCCACAAGTGAATCTAGTATCGGGTCGTATTGTGGGGGTTGAAGCTTTAGTAAGATGGAATCATCCTGAATTAGGAATGGTTTCTCCAGGTGAATTTATTCCACTAGCCGAGGAAACAGGGTTAATTGTGCCTTTAGGAAAATGGATTTTAAAAAATGCGATATTGCAAAATAAAGCATGGCAACAGCAAGGTATGGAACCTATTCCTGTCGCTGTGAATATATCTGTTAGACAGCTTCAAGATGACGATTTTGTCGAATACGTCAAACTGGCCTTAGTGAATACGGATCTTGAACCTAAATATCTAGAGCTTGAAATCACCGAGAGTATCATGCAAAATATTGAACGCTCAACACTCATCTTGAATCAACTGAAACAAATTGGAGTAAAGCTGTCTATTGATGATTTTGGGACGGGTTATTCCTCGCTAAGTTATTTGAAACATCTTCCAATTGATAATATCAAAATCGATAAATCCTTTATTGATGATATTTTAGACGACAATCATCAAGGCTCTATTGTAAAAGCCATTATTGATATGGGACAAAATATGAATTTCACAGTTATAGCTGAAGGAATCGAGCAAGAAACACAAGTGAATTTCCTTTTACAGAATTCTTGCATGATGGGACAAGGATATTTCTTTAGCAAACCACTTCCTGCAAGTGAGATTGGTGATTTGATGAAAAAGAATTCGTGTACGGTATAGATCGGAAGAAGGGAAGTAGTTGCGCTTTGCGGGCTACTTCTTTTTTGTATTGGTGATAGAACAAAAAAACCACCCTCTAGTCTAAACGCTAGAAGGTGGTTTTCTGTCTTAACCCACAAGATCTTTTTGTACAGTCATGGCATTTTTTGTACGTTGTTTCTTAGATTTTCTAAAGTACAGCAATTCATAAATGCATGGGATAACGATAAGAGTCAATAGTGTTGCAACGGCTAAACCGCCAATTACGACGATAGCTAAACTTTGTGAAACTAGGCTGCCTGTTTCTGCTTTTTTGAAAAGAAGCGGAAGCATGGCACAGATAGTCGCTACTGCTGTCATAATGATTGGTCGCATTCTTGTTGCCGCAGCTTCAATGATTGCTTCACGAATGATCATGTTTTGTTCGTTTTGTTTAACGCGATCTAATAACACGATTGCATTCGTTACGACGATACCGATTAGCATTAATGCACCGAGAAGTGCCGTGATATCAACTGATATTCTACTAATCAAAATTCCTAGGATTGCACCGATTGCTGCAAGTGGTAGCGAGAATAGGATAGCGATTGGCGCTTTGAATGATTTGAACGTCATAACCATGATTAAGAATACGATACCGATAGACACAAGCATGATTAAGAATAAATCAGTAAAGTCATCTGCTTGCTGTGCACTAGCTCCACCAACAAAAATTTCGACACCTTCAGGAAGCTTCATGCCTTTATTGTCTTTTTTATCGCCCATTAGCTCTACATTCACTTTTGCTGCAATTTCAGACAGTTTGGCAGGATCGACTGAAGCAGTTACTTGTAAATACGTATCTCCGTCTTTGTGGAAACGGTTTGTGGAGCTTTCTTCACTTTGTAAAGTGGCAACCGCAGAAACTGGTACCATTGCTGCTCCAGCCATAATTGAAATGTTCTTTAGCTCTTCTGGTGTTTTTGTATCCAGGACTGGTTCAAGGAATACAGTCGTTTGTTTGTCATCTAAAGTGATAGTACCGATCGGTGTACGGTTTAATAATACACCTAATTGACCAGCGATTTGTTCAGTATTTCCTTTTGTAGGATCCACAATTAATGAGTGAACCATTTTCTTTTCTTCTTGGTTCGTTGTAACTTCTTCTACACCATTAATCTTTGAAACTATTTCTTTAATGCCATTAGCAGATTCTTCTAAATCCTTTACATCGTCTCCGACGACATCAATGGTAATATTCGTTTTCGCTCCACCCATCATGAACGATGCGGCAGAAGCTTCTAACTCGCCTCCAGGATACTTATCCTTTTGTTTTTCTATTTGTTTTAACACTTCATCCGTATGCTTCGTGTCAGTTAATAAAATGCTAATATTGGCTTGGGTTGGTGAGGTGACCCAACCACTTTGAGCAGCCTCTTCAGAAGAACCCATTACTAGGAACACATATTTAACTTCATCGATTTCACGAATTGTTTTTTCTAATTCAATTGCTTTTTCTTTTACCTCTGCAATCGGTGTTTCATTCGGATAGGTTAAAGTGGCTGATACATAATCAGCCGAAGAATTGTCTACTGCCCCTTTTGGAATAGCGAAGTATGTGCCAATAGATCCTACGAATAAAAGGAAAGCTACGACAAGGATGACCCATTTATGGTTCAATGACCATGTCACAAACTTCACAAAACGCAATGAAGGCTTATGCTCTGCAAGTTTTGTTTTCTTTAATAATCCAGCACTCATTAATGGAACAACTGTTAATGCTACAATTAATGAAGCCAATAAAGAATATGTGACCGTCAAGGCGAAAGGAAGTAGGAACTCTTGTAAGCCACCATTTAACAAGCTCATTGGCAAGAATACAGCTACTGTTGTCAAGGTAGATGCTGTAATTGCCACTCCAACCTCTTTAGTCGCATCAATTACTAGCTGAACTGAAAACTTCTCTGTTTGCATTTTGCGGAAAATATTCTCGATGACTACGATACTATCATCTACTAAACGACCGACCGCTACGGCTACTCCACCTAATGTCAAGATGTTCAATGTTACGCCTGACCATGAAAGAAGGAATAGTGTAAAGCATAACGATAATGGAATAGATACGATAGTAATAAAAGTAGAACGGAAGTTGCGAAGGAAAACCATTATTACAATCGTTGCAAATAACGCGCCAAGAAGCACTTCCTTAACCATTGTATGTACTGATGTCTCAACCATTTGGGCAGAGGATAGGTACAAAGTAGATTCTTGGTTTTTGTATTTCTTATTAATTTCTTTTACTAGCTTTTCAACCTCTTTGTTTAATGATACAGCATTTGATTGACTGTCTTTCGTAACACTGATATCAATGCTATCTTTTCCATTAAAACGGCTAATAATATTTTCGTTCTTTGTTTCTTTAATAGTAGCAATATCACCAAGTGTGACATTAGGAGCAACATTGATGCCCTTAAGTTTTTCTATGCTGTTCAAATCGCCAACAACTTTAATGTTGCTCGTTTTTCCGTCGATGACTTTTTCTCCAACGGCAACAGAACTGTTTTGACCTTGTAGAACACCCATTACAGCTTGAAGAGAGATTTGGTTTTGTGCTAATTTTTCTTCGTCAACCTTTACAGAGACGACAGCATTAGAAATCCCTAACGTCTGTACATTAGCAACTCCCTTTAAATCCTTGAACATCGGCTCTATTTCTTCTTTTACAAAATCCATGTTTTCTTGCGTCATTCCATCATCGAACGTTATGGAAACGAAGGAAATTGGAATCATGGACGTGTTTAGTTGGGTAACAGAAGGCTTCATAATGTTCGGAGGTAGCTGTAGATTATTGAGCGCCTCTTGTACTTCTTGTTTTGCCTCCTTCATATCAGAACCCGGTTCAAAGAACAGGTCTACTTTGGAAAAGCCGTCTCCAGTTGTAGAGAATACGTTTCTTTTTCCTTTTACGCCTGTAACAGCCCTTTCAATGGGGGTGGTTACAACACTTTCCATCGTTTTGGAATCTGTTCCTTGACCCAACGCAACGATGGTAACTTGAGGATTATCTGCAGTTGGTAAAAACTCCATTGGAAGCCTGAAATAACTAACAATCCCTACAATCAAAACTAAGATTGTCATTAACGTAACAGCAGCCTTGTTTTTAAAAGACCACTTGGTAAACAATGACATGAAAATCTCTCCTTTTATGGTAAAAATATCCTATATTCCGAAATGAATCTTAACATAATTTTTGAAGGTCGGATATAGGTTTTTATGAAAATAAATAAATAATTTACATTAGGCTATTCACTAACTATGATGAATAATAAGATAGCTAAACTTTGGAAAATAGTGACCTTCGTCATTTATTTTTTCATATCGAGGGAAGGGGGGAAGACGGTTGAAATGGTTTCGGTTCTTTTTATTGATGACAGGATTGTTGCTATGTGGTTTAGGGATAGCGATTGCCATAAAAGTAAAGCATCTTGGCTTGCACCCCTGGGATGTGTTGAATGTAGCTTTATTCGAGTTATTTGGACTGTCAATTGGAACATGGAGTATAATAAGTGGCTTAATTTTGTTGGCATTTTCATTAGTGGTAAATAGAAAATATATTGGTGTAGGAACTTTTCTTAACACAATACTAATCGGCCTATTTATCGACTTTTTCCTGTGGACCGGTCTTCTTCCGAGTGCGACTCATACTTGGGTAGATTATTTAATTTTAATTCTAGGAATTGGAATCGCAGGAACAGGTGGCGGGATGTATGTGGCAGCAGGGCTTGGTGCTGGTCCCCGGGATGGATTTATGTTATACATAGCGGATAAAACAAAACTATCCGTCAGCCATGCACGAATTCTCGTAGAGAGTTTAGTACTCATTGTAGGGTATTTATTAGGTGGCCCAGTGTTTATAATGAGTTTACTGTATACCTTCTTGCTTAGTCCTGTGTTTGGAAGGTCATTGATGGTATTTAAAGGATTAATAACTTCAATTGAAGAGAGAAGAGTGCCCAATAGTATTTCTTCGTAATATAGAAGGCGACCCAATGTTAATGGGTCGCCTTTTTACTATTTCCAAACTAGCAATAAGGTTGATACCTTTCCGAATAATGTATGAAAAAAATTGGAAAAGTAATCAGTGTTACATATTTTTAGGAATGGAGGCGTATGATGCTTAGTATTTTTCTTGGTCTTATTTTACTGATGGGACTGGCATACCTTGGTTGGTCGATTATTTGGATCGCTCCGTTGACAGCTGCAGTTGTTGCATTGACTAGCGGTCTTGATTTACTGCCAACCTATCTTGAAACGTACATGACAGGTTTTGTAGAGTTTACGAAAAAGTGGTTTCCCGTGTTTTTATTCGGGGCTATATTCGGAAAATTAATGGAGGATACTGGAGCCGCTCAATCTGTGGCATTCTTAATAACAAAGCTGATTGGAAAGAAACGCGCCATTTTGGGTGTGTTAATTGCGGCAGCAGTTCTTACTTATGGTGGGGTAAGCCTGTTTGTAGTGGTTTTTGCGATTTATCCCTTAGCGATTGCCCTATTTCGTGAAGCAGGCATATCCAGAAAATTGTTACCCGGTACTTTCGCTCTCGGAGCCTTTACATTCACGATGACAGCCTTACCTGGTACTCCACAAATCCAGAATTTGATTCCAATGGATTATTTTAAGACCACTCCGACTGCCGCTCCGATTATTGGAATAGTAACAGGATTAGTGATGGCGGTAGGTGGATATTTTTATTTAAGCTGGCGCGAAAAACGACTGACAAAAGCGGGTGAAACCTATACACCTCCGGAAAAAGAGGTGAAGGAAGTAAAGCGTGAAGAATTGCCAAACTGGATATTGTCTTTTTTACCGCTTGTTATAGTGGTTGTTACGTTAAACGTTTTAAAATGGAATATCTTGACGTCCTTACTTGTGGGAATTATAGCTATCATGCTGTTTAATATCAAGAAATACAAACAATTCATTCCATCCATCAATGGAGGTGCTGCTGGATCAGTAATGGCGGTCATTAATACGAGTGCTGCTGTAGGGTTTGGTGCTGTCGTTACAGCAGCCCCTGGGTTTGCAAAATTGACTGCACTTGTATTAGGGATAAAGGGTAATCCCCTTATCTCAGAGGCAATTGCGGTTCAAGTATTGGCTAGCATCACCGGTTCGGCTTCCGGGGGCATGGGTATTGCATTAGAGGCTTTAGGTGCGCAGTATTACCAATTAGCACTTGAAACTGGAATGAGTACTGAGGCTTTTCATCGAATTGCATCCGTGTCATCTGGAGCCTCCATTCTACCGCATAATGGGGCGCTCCTTACATTGTTTGCAGTAACAGGATTAACACACAAAGATTCTTATCGCGATATTTTGTTCGTTGGAGTATTAATTCCAATTGTTGCAGTCGTGATTGGAATTGTT
>NZ_QBBX01000021.1:42182-42663 GCF_003073175.1 Peribacillus acanthi | reverse complement strand
TAGCAAGTATGGGACTTAATTAGATAGGGAGGAATATATTATGGTTAAAAATAAAGTAGTTTTTATTACTGGGGCAGCTCGTGGAATTGGATATGAAATTGGAGAGAGATTTGCTGAAAATGGAGCGAAGGTGGCTATATCGGATTTAAACGCTGAAGGTGTAGAAACGGCTGCACAACAGTTACGTGACAAAGGATACGATGTAATTGGTGTGAAATGTGATGTAACGAATGAAGAAGAAGTGAAAAGTGCATTGGATACCACAAAGGAAAAGTTCGGCTCCGTAGACATTCTGATCAACAATGCAGGGATGCAATTTGTGTCACCTATTGAAGAATTCCCAACCGAAAAGTTTGAGCTATTAGTGAAAATCATGCTAACAGCTCCATTCATGGCTACGAAGCATGTATTTCCAATGATGAAACAAAATCAGTTTGGGCGAATTATCAACATGGCTTCCATCAACGGTTTGATTGGTTTT
>NZ_QBBX01000021.1:0-42172 GCF_003073175.1 Peribacillus acanthi | reverse complement strand
CCGGCAAAGCAGCTTACAATAGTGCAAAGCACGGCGTCATTGGTTTGACTAAAGTAGCAGCCCTTGAAGGAGCCGTACATGGAATCACAGTCAATGCGATTTGCCCAGGATATGTCGACACACCGCTTGTTCGAGGACAACTAGAGGATCTAGCTAAAACACGCAACGTTGCCCTTGATAAAGTATTGGAGGAAGTCATATACCCACTCGTCCCACAAAAACGACTATTATCCGTCGATGAAATTGCAGACTACGCCTTATTTTTAGCTAGCGATAAAGCAAAAGGTGTCACTGGACAAGCGGTTGTCATGGATGGTGGATATACTGCTCAGTAGAGTCGTCGAAATTGAATTTACATCGTAAATTAATAATATAAAGTCGAAAGTAACCATATAAAATTAAATGTCTCTAAAATAGTATCGATTTCCTGGCAAAAAACCGAAATTAACCCAAAAATAGATGTAAAACCTCGTAGGGAACAATCCGTACGAGGTTTTTATATTACTTCACAATGGTAAGCTTTTGACCAACAACAAGATATTTATTTGGATCAAGATTGTTTGCTTTAACAATGGAATCCACAGTCGTGCTATATTTTAGAGCAATTTTCCAAAGAGTGTCTCCACTTTGAACCGTGTGGAACACAGATTCCACTACTGGAGCTTTTTCTGGAATCTTAATCGTTTGTCCAACAAGTAATGGTTTAGCTGAATCTAGTTGATTTAACGTAGCAATCGCATCAATTGTTGTACCAAATTTTTGAGCAATCTTCCAAAGCGTATCCCCAGATACAACTGTATAAGTTGTTGGTTGTGTTGGCGGAGGAGTTGGTGCAGCCGTTGGAATGACTAATTGTTGGCCAACTTGTAGATTACTTGGGTCAATTTTATTAGCATCCATGATGGCTTGAGTCGTCACATTGTATTTCTGTGCTATTTTCCAAAGAACGTCCCCAGATTGAACGATATGAATCGTTTGAGTTGGTTTTGTAGGCTCAACTGCTCGTACCTTTAATTTTTGCCCAATTAACAGAGGCCTACTTGGATCCAATTGATTTAGCGTAGCAATCTCTGAGACTGTTGTATTGAATTTAGAAGCAATTTTCCATAATGTATCTCCAGGAACAACTGTATATTCAGTCGTATTAGGTACAGTAGGAGTTTCGGTAACAAGTTCAACATCAGTTACGTTAATTGTTCCAGTAATGCCTTCTTTTACTAGGACTGTGTACTTCCCATTTTCAATCGTTTCGGACATTAGAGGGAAAAGATCACCTTTAACGGCGGTGTATCCTTGACCCATAGGATCGATGGACATCGTCGCTTTTTCGCTAATTACTCGAACATTTTTCACAGGCTGCATTGGCTCGAGGGTAGTACTACCCTCAACACGAACATTTGCATTTGGAAAAGTAATGTAACCGAAGTTAGCACCTTCAGATATGCCCATTTTAATCGTATAGATGCCGTTAGGGACTTTGCCACCCATCATGTCTGTTCCATCCCACAGGAAGGTATGAACGCCAGCTGGAAGTGTTTGATCCGACATGACAATTTTTACGTGAGCACCTGCAGCGTTTGCAATGTATACTGTCACTTTGGCTGCTTCAGCAAGAGTGAAATCACCAGTTACACTTTGGGATGGTGTGATTGTGGCTGACTTAAAGGATGCGCTTGTCACAATCTCTTTAAGACGAGATACAGGGATGTAATAGTCGCCATCTTTTACAGTGATGGATGCTGGCTTAATCCATGATTGAGTTGTAGCAGGATAACTGAAGGCTGTTTCAATATACTTAAAAACAATATCATACGTTCCATCCGCTACAATTCCACCAGTTTTGTTTGTACCGTTCCAGTTCACCGTTTGGCTTCCAGCAGCAAGCTTAACTTTTGGTCCAGCATAAATCTCATCGCCGTTCTTTTGGATGATTAACTGTACTTCGGCAGGACGGTTCAAATTGAACTTAATTTGTGCATTATTCTCAGCACCGTACTTTGGTGAAAAAACATCTGGAGTAACAGTCACTTCGTCTATGACAGCTTTTGGATTTGATTCAGATACTACCGTCAATTTACCTAAAGGATACCCCACCATTTGATCTAAGCTCTGGTCTTGTAAATACGCTTTTATTTGGTATTCACCAGGAGGCAGTGGTTCTTTCTTTACTTCATCCCATGGAACCCAATTCACCTTGTGATTGGTTTTGAAATCCGTACTTGAAAGGATGATTTTTCCTTGACGTCCATTACTAGCGATTGCCATTAAATGGCCTCGAGTAGGGACGCTTGTTTTCAAATCTATCGTTACAAATCCAGGTACACTATTACCTTGGTATGCAACCGTATTAGATGAAAGATTAAAAGAAACAACATCCGCTTGGGCAAAAGAAAGCGAGGGGATTGCAAAAGCAGCAATTAAAACTAGCATGGAGAAAATTCTAAATAAAAGTCTTGTCACTTTCGTTGCTCCTTTAATGTATGAAATTATATTACAAAAATATATTAATCTCATTTCAAGAGATTGACTATGGACAAAAATTTGGAAGGAGAACCTTCACTTTCCTCTAATGGTTATAGCAGATAAGTCTCTTCCAACCTTTAAACCATAAAACTATTACTTACCTGTTAGGTTACTTTCATTTCGTTACTTTAGTTATTCTCTACGTTTAATAAGAGGGCATTTTCAGCAACTCCAAAATCTATTTATCCTTAACTTGTACTCGAATATCCTATTTTCAAAAGTAAAAGCCTCCCAAAATAGGAGACTCTAATTTATTTTTTCATCATCATCATTTCAGATACTATTTCATAAGAACGAAGGCGTTTCTGGTGATCGAATATTTGGGAGATAATCATGATTTCATCTGCTTCGGTTTCTGCGATAAAGGACAGAAGCTTTTGTTTTACAGTTTCTGGACTTCCGATAATCGAAGCTCCTAGTTGATTTTTTAAAGCTTCTTTTTCAAAATCGCTCCACAGTTCTTCCATGTTTTCCACTGGTGGTTGTAACGGAGCTTCGTGATTTCGAATTAGGTTTAGGAATTGCTGCTGTAAAGATGTGGCTAGCAGGTTTGCTTCTTCATCAGTTTCTGCAGCTATGACGTTTACACCAAGCATTACATATGGTTTTTCCAATACCTTGGACGGCTTGAAGGTTCTTCGGTATAAATCTATAGCTTGCATCGTACTGTTAGGAGAAAAATGACTAGCAAAAGAGAATGGTAAGCCTAGTTGGCCAGCAAGCTGCGCACTAAAGCCACTGGAACCGAGAAGCCAGATGGGAATGTCTAGTCCTTCACCAGGGAATGCTCGAACTCCGGTTTTATTCGTTCCAAGTGATGGATCGAAATATCCGCGCAGTTCTTCTAGTTGCTCTGGGAAATCATGCCCATCACTGCGACTACCTCTTCTTAAGGCGAAAGCAGTCCGTTGATCGGTACCAGGTGCACGTCCAAGTCCCAAGTCGATTCGACCAGGGAAGAGGGATTCTAATGTCCCGAATTGTTCTGCAATCACAAGTGGAGAGTGATTAGGTAACATGATTCCTCCAGAACCGACTCGGATGGTCGAAGTTCCTGCAGCTACATGTCCAATTACAACTGAGGTAGCGGAACTGGCAATGAACGGCATATTGTGATGTTCAGCAAGCCAATATCGGTTATAGCCCCAATTTTCAACGTGCTGGGCAAGATTTAGTGTGTTCCGGAATGATTCCGCAGGAGTTCCACCGACAACAATAGGAGCAAGGTCGAGAACAGAAAATTGAGTATTTCCTTCTATATATTCAGACATAAATTCATCTACTTTCTATATAAATAATGAAACAACTATGATTGTAACAAGATTATTTCGACTCTCAAAATAAAAGGCTTCAAGAAAATTTTACAAATTTATTTTTGACGAGATACCGCGTACTATTAGGGTTACTAGAATGAAATGAATAAAATAGGTATTTTATCCTATTAACAAACCATGTATAATCTAATTTTGGAAAATGTTTCTTATTATATATAGTTAGGGTTGTCAAAGATGAATTATAAAAAAGGCTTCACACTTCGTTTTATTATCAGTGTGCTTGTAGTTGTATCAGTTCTATTGACTGCATTAGTTACAGGTTATTCTGCATACAACTCTATAAAACAGACACTAACAATTAACTATGAAAAAAATAATTTACAGTATGCAAAGAAGCTTTCTTCTGAAACAAACGCTTTATTAAAATCTATGGAAACGGAATTAGCATCGATATCTGACTATGCCAAAAATCATAAGGTGAGTCAATATGATATAGATCTTATGTTAAAAGCAAATAGTCACTATTTTAATTCAATTCTAATAGTAAATGAAGATAGAATTCTTCAAAGTTTTAGCCCTAAAAACCTTGGTTTTGAACCTGGATTAAAAATCAATTCAGATGTAGCAAAAAGGGCTATTAAATTAAAAAAGCCATTCATTTCGGAACCCTATATAGCAACAACGGGTAGATTGATTGTCCTGGTGTCTTACCCGATATTTGATGCACAAGGGACTTACAAAGGATATGTTGGTGGGACCATTTACCTCGAAGAAGAGAATGTTTTGAGCAAAATGCTAAATGAACATTTCTTTGGAGATGGTTCTTACGTGTATGTGGTAGACAAAGCGGGGAAAATCATTTTTCACCCGGATAAAAAAAGGATTAATGAAGAAGTATTATTCAATCCAGTTGTGAAAAAAGTAACGTTAGGTGAAAGTGGATTTCAACAGGTTAGGAACTCAAGAGGAATCGATTTCTTCGTAGGGTATACAGTCGAGCCAACCACTGGGTGGGGAATCGTTTCGCAAACACCGGTTAATGTCCTAAACAAACCTTTAAATGAATTAGTTGACCAAATCATACTAAAAGCTTTGCCTTTATTTATCATGATTATTGTATTGTCTTGGTGGATTACTTTACAGATTGCAAGGCCCCTTAATAGACTAGCAAAATACTCAGAAGAAGCCATTGTAAAAAGAAGAAATCAGTGTCCAAACAGTTCTACTATGAATTCTAGTATTTATGAGGTGAGACAACTTTACCTGCATATTACGAACCATCTAAATGTCCTGCATAATGAAAGTCGTGTCGATGGATTAACCGGGTTGTCGAATCGGAGGACTTTTGAAAGAGTAGTTGAGGAAATGATGCTAGAGAGACAACCTTTCTCTCTAATCTTACTTGATGTGGATAATTTCAAGAATGTAAATGATTCATTCGGCCATTTGGTTGGAGATGAAATTTTGATTTTTTTAGCATCTAAAATGAATGAGATTGTAGGAGATCATGATTTACCGTTTAGGTATGGTGGTGAAGAATTTGGTATTGTCGTGAAGGATAAAAATATTGATGTAGCTGTGAATATAGCCGAAGAACTGAGGAAGACAATGGAACAAAGCGTTGGTCCAAAAAGCATCTCTATTAAGATTTCTCTTGGAATCAGCACCTATAAAGAATCAGATACCATCACAAGTATCATTGATAAGGCCGATTCTGCGCTCTACAAATCGAAATTAAATGGAAAAAACAGAACAACTGTCTACGAAGATTCCCGTAATTTTTGACATATTCATATAATTATAATATGATGGTGTCATAGTAAAATAGTTCTCCTAAAGGGGAGTAGCTTTTACATTAAAGTCGTCATTTCGGAGATTGTTTCTCCCGGCTTTAATGGCAACGGACTGTTGTTAGCAAGACCTTTACCGTTTGGTACGGGCTTGTGTTTTATTAACCTTTACCAAAACTGGTGAAGGTTTTTTGTTTTACTAGAATATTTTTAGTAAGGAGAATTCATCCATGAGAAAAGCAAAATTGACCATTAATGAATTAATTAATAAAAATAAAGCTGAACTTTTAAAAGATAAAGAGAAACTGGAAGTCATTGAAAAACGTATAGATGCTAAATATGTAAATTCAAAGTAGAAAGGAGACTTATTATGAAATCATTCAGTGAATTGGCTAAAAGTGTAGTAATAACAAAGAAGGGGTCAAGTTTTATACTGAATGATAAGGATCCTAATTTGACTTTGATTGGTGAGGGTAGAAGTGCCTTTGTGTTTAGAATTGGAACAACTGATAAAGTTTTAAAAGTGTTTTTCCCAGAGTTTGAAAAGGTTGCTAGAGAAGAAGCTGAAGTCTACCGAATATTAAGCGGGATTCCTTACTATTCTCCATTGTATGGAGCAGGGAAAAATTATTTAGTTATAGATTTCATTGAAGGGTATACATTCTTTAGTTGTTTGGAAAAAGGAATTCCTATTTCAACTGATAGCCTCAGAGAAGTAGATTGTGCCTTAGGTTTAGCAAGAGAAAAAGGACTAAATCCTTCTGATGTACATTTACGAAACATCATCATTACATCAAGTGGAGAGATTAAATTAATTGATGTAGCAAGATTTAGACAAACGAAAAACTGTACACAATGGAAAGACCTTAAAGCAGCTTTTCATAAATTCTATAAGCAAAAATATTTCCCTAAAAAGATTCCTGCAACTATTTTGAATCTAGTTGCATTGTTATATAAGAAAAAGCTACTTCCAGCATTATCTTAAATAAGAGCTAAATATCTTCTTCCTAAATAAAAGTATGGTATATTGAATTTAATAATGTAACCGGAGGAAGAAAATGGGTAATCAGTTTCGAGTTTTGGGTGAAAAATTACTTGCAAAGAAATTTGATATTGCAAAAAATGTGCATGAAGATCGCTTGTCAGAATTACCTGCTGAGCAGAGAGCGTTGATTCCACGAGCTGTAGAAGAAAATATCATCAATATTCGGGCAGGGTTCATAAGTTTATTTGGTGAAACCCTTTTCCATGGTCTGGACAGGGAAACTGCTTTTGCGAACATTGATAAATGGGGAAAAAATACTGGAGAAATAATTTTTAAAATGGGTGCCCCATTAGATGCAGCTCTGAAGGATACCCAGTATTATCGTATTCATCTTTGGAGAACACTAAAGAATGAAATGATTGACATTAACATGACGGCAAAGGATGTTTTTGATTTAGGAGAAATCTTGGATCCTCTTTTAGATCAGGCTGCTTATTCCTTCAGCTTAACGTATATACATTCCTATCAAAAAACATTGGAAGCGGCAAAGTCTGCATTCGTTGAATTATCGGTTCCTGTTGTCCAGTTAACAAAAGGGGTCGCAATACTACCATTGATAGGGAACATAGATACAGAACGCGCGCAATTACTCATGGAGCAAACATTGAAGGAAGCAGAGCGTTTACAATTATCCCATCTACTAATGGATCTCTCTGGAGTGGCGATCGTCGATACTATGGTAGCTGACCAACTGTTCAAAGTCATTGCTTCGTTAAGATTACTTGGTGTAGAAACTACCTTAACAGGTCTTCGTCCGGAAATCGCGCAAACTGTGGTTAACATCGGAGTAGAATTTAAAAATATATTGATTAAAGGTAACTTAAAGCAAGCTTTGAATGATTTAGATTTATTCTAATAGTCTTGACATATTTTTGAAGTAGGCTTTATAGTAAATAAATATCTTTGTAAATTAAATATTCTTATCTAGAGAAGCTTAGGGACTGGCCCGTTGAAGCTTCAGCAACCTCTATTTTTAAATAGAAAGGTGCTAAATCCAGCAGACGTAGTCTGAAAGATAAGCTGATTGGACATACAAATCCTCTTCCTTATCTGGAAGAGGATTTTTTTATATATAAAACCGACTATCCCAATAGATTTTATGTGAGGAGTGTTTTTTTGAACAAACACATTCTAATTAAATGGAAAGAGATTAATCTATCGGCAACCATTCATTTTCCTAAATATTATCAAACAGACAATAAGCTTTACCCGTTAATCATTATTTGCCATGGATTCATTGGAAGTAAGGTTGGGGTTAATCGGTTATTTGTAAAAGCATCTGAAGAATTATCATCAGATGCAGCAATTGTCATCAGGTTTGATTATTCTGGTTGTGGAGAGAGTGAAGGAGATTATGGAGATAGTTGTTTTCAGGATTTTATAAGTCAAACGATTCGTGTAATAGATTATGCCTTAAAGATAAATGGAGGAGATCCTAATCATCTTGTACTTATCGGTCATAGTTTAGGAGGAGCTGTAGCTATGATCACAGCTGTTAAAGACAATAGAGTGAAAAAATTGATTTTATGGTCACCCGTTGCAAATCCATATAAAGATATCCTTTCGATTGTGGGGGGAAAGGATAATATAAAAATTCAAGAGTTGTTGGCGCTAGATTACTTTGGTTTTTCGTTAAAGAAAGAATTTTTACTATCATTAGCTAACTATCATCCTTTAAAGGTTGCAAGGGACTTTACCGGAGACGTATTAGTTGTGCATGGAACAGCTGATGAGGAAATATCAGTTCAATATTGCTTTCACTATTATTATGCCTTTCGGTCAAGACCGACTGGTAATTGTGACAAACAAGTAATAATGGGAGCTAATCATACTTTTTCTTCAATAATGGGATACCGGGAGCTAATGGATACGACAAGAGAATGGTTATGGAAGACTAACCTTTAATTGACATAGGTTTTGCTAATGACAAACGTGGAATTTTGGAAACTTTTGTAAAAAATACAATATTCTATAGAGTAAGTTGTCCAATAAACAGAAATGAGGAATCATTATGCAAAACCTTTTATTTGGTTTTAAAGACCACGATAAAGATAAACACGATGATAAAGATAAGATTTGCAATAACATATGCGGGAATATATTGTTAAGTGACCAAGTGTCCGAATTAGAGATATGGAAAGAAAAAACAGATAAAGAAGCGTTCATTTCCATTACGGTATTCAACTGTACTCATAGTTCTGAAACATTAAGAGTAATCGTGATTCGAAATGAAGGAATGCCAGTAGAGTTAAATGTTCCTCCTGGTAATACAGTTTCAGCTACTGTAGATAATGTAAAATCAGTGAAAGTCGTGAGCTTTTGCAATGGAAGAGTAGACGGTAAATATTGTTTGGATGTGTGTCTAAAGAAAAAAGACAAGCATAAAGATGATGATTGCGAGAAGCTGTTATTAATCCTATTGATTATTGTAATCCTGGTCTTAATTGTAATGTGGTGCAAGAAAAAGAAGTGTGAGAAAAAAAATCACTGTAAAATCGACAAATGCAGAAGACCTGAGAAGAACCGAACTGCCTATGACGATTATTGGGAATGGCATTAATTAAATAGATTTGCTCTAATCACTCCAATCAATAGTATGGGGTGATTTTTTTAGGAACTTAATATGATTGGAAAATTCCGCAATTGTAAGGGTGTCAGCATGAGGACAAGTTGCATCTAATGTACGGTAAGACAAAAACAAAACATTACAAGGAGAGATTAAATATGTGTGGAAGTAAAAACCATAACAATGGTGGATTCTGCTGTCCAGATCCGCAGATTTTTGTAGAAAAGAACTGTGGGAACTTAAAAGGTCCACGTCCTGTAGCAGGAGAAGTTACACGAGATGGGTTCTCAACTGTGTGGAATGGACCTGCCGACGGCGATTATTTCCAGGGGACTTTCGAAGTATTTAACTGTGGTCCCGAGGGAAATATTGAATTTCGAGTGGGTGGCCTAGTGGATGCAACGGGCGCGCCTGTGACAATCACTGTAACTCCAGGGAATTCAATTACCGTATCAGTTAATGATCCTGCTAATTTTAGAGTGCGTATACTTTCAGCTGGAACAAGTGGGAAATTCTGTATTACATTGTACAAGCGTGTACTTTGTTAGTTTAAATAAGAAAAAATAATAAAATAAAAAAATGGGAGAGAATAAATATGTGTGGAAATCACGGAAATAGTGTTAATGGATTCTGTTGTCCAGATCCTAAGATTTTCCAAGAGGAAATTTGTGGAAGTATTCAAGGTCCAGTAGATGATACTTTTTGGAGAGGACCAACAAATGAAAATGATTACTTTCAAGGAACATTTGAAGTCTTTAACTGTGGAAATCAGAACATTGTTTTTGAAGTAACATCTGCGGGTGGGGGAACTACGGGAGCTATAACTGTTACACCTGGAAATACTAGAAAGGTTTCTGTAAATAATCCACAGAATTTCATTATAAGAGTTACTCCTCTTGTGGCTACTGATACAGTACCTGTAAATAGATCAAGAGGAAAATACTGTATTACTTTGTATAAGCGTGTATTCTGCTAAAATAATTAATTCAATCAATCTACACCAGTTTAGAGTAGATCGATTTTTTGAGGCTTGAGAAGGATTCAGACAAGCCTCTCATATAATATTGTTTCCTTAACAACCCTCAAACAATAGTTTGAGGGTTGTTATATTCCTTATATTAAAATATCCGCAGTTGTATGTGTCAGTCATTGGACAAATTGCATCTAATATAGGGTAGGTAAATATACTCTGTTTAAGGAGGGAAATAAAATGTGTGGAAATCATATAAACCATAACAATGGTGGATTCTGCTGCCCAAATCCACAAATTTTCCAAGAGGAAAACTGCGGAAATATTAAAGGGCTACAACCACCTGGAACAAGCTATTGGCAAGTACAACAGCCTTTAGATAGTGATTACTTTCAAGGAACATTTGAAGTTTTTAATTGTGGGAATGATAATATTACATTTGCCGTAACAAGTGCAGATGGATCTTTTACACCTGACATCACTGTCACACCTGGAAATACTAGAAAAATCTCTGTAAATAATCCAATAAGATTCAATATTTTTACAACCAGTGCAAACTCACAAGGAAAATTCTGCATTTTATTGTACAAGCGTGTAGTCTGCTAGTATAGATTGAATTAAGGGAGGCTTGCCCATTTATTATAGACAAGCCTCTTATTTTTTTAATTAAAACTTCTCAGGAAACTGCTTAATAATCCCATCAGAAAGAGTATCCGCCAATTTGATGAGATGTTCTTCACCGTGATCAAAGGCGTCAATATTTGCTTGCCAATCCTTTTTCAAACGAGCTACAAGTTCGTCAGTGACCATTTGCAAATGAACATAGAGTAAATCTTTTAATTCATTTTGCTTCCAGTTTGGATTAGCACTACTTAGGAACTTAGCAATGTCATCCGCGTTACGATACCATTCTTTATTTTGTTGCTGTAAAGTGGCTTGATCGCCTTTTTTGGCAGCATCCACGATTTTACCCGCAATTACAATATGCTCCGTCAACAAATCAGTGAGTTTTTTTCCAGCTTCCTCACCGTAGATTGGTTTGATTGCATTCCCAATATCCTCTTGGTTTTTCAAAAGTCTCTTAAGAACAAATTCTTGATCTTCCAATCCTGACAGTGCGCTTTTCATATAGCTTTTTGTCCATATCCCATGATCAATCCATAGTTTTCTCATATCACCTTTTAATTGAACAGCAGCTTTGGACAGACAATTCTTTTGATTACTTGCAGAAGCAGACACCGGTGAAAAGATTAAAACAATCGTCATTAGAAAAATGATTAGTTTAATACCTTGTTTTTTCATATGTATCGTCTCCTTTTATAAATAAACATCCTTTTCATTATTTGTTGATTCTTAAAAAATCACTCTTTAAAATTTCACATTTCCATCCAATATTGTGAGGGATAAATGAAAGGGATAACTAAAATTTCCTATATTTCACATTTTTCTGAATAAAATATTTAATCTAACTATTTGCAAAATTCAACCAAACTACCGCGCGAATTTTATGATTTTAGGAAAGATTTCTTATATTAATACTTGTTTTTTAACAAGAAAGTTACTACAATATACTTTGCAGACTGTTCAGTCTTGTTTTATTTTAGTTGTAATTTTCAAACATTACTATTGACGAGATTGTAAATTATAAGTAAAATATGTAATTGTTACCAATTGTAATTTTTGTCATGATTATGTCATAGCTTAGTAAAGTGTGAAACAACTTCTTAATGGTGTTTCAGATGGTTACCGTATTGAGGGGTATATTTTAGGGGAAACCATTTTATATCACGGTAATGATCTAATACATATATAAAATGAATAAATGGGGGATTTACAATGAAGAAGTTCTGGTTATTATTATCAGCATTAACTTTATCTCTAGCTTTAGCTGCTTGTGCAGAAAAGAAAGAAGAGACTACAACAGAAGAAACAACTAAAGAAGAAGCACCAAAAGAAGAAGTAAACCTTAAAAGTGTATTATACAAGTTCTATGCTGATATCCCAGCAAAAATCAATGCTAAAGATGCGGATTTAAATGCTTACTTAGCTGAAGAAGCTCCAACTCCTGAAATGAAAACAAAAGCTAGTGAAGCTGCAGCGGCAGTAGCGGCAGAGCTTCAAGGAATCACGGTTCCAGCTGAATTAGAAGCACAAAAAGCTGATTTAGAAGCAGGTATTAAAGAAATCGCTGACTCTTATACAGCTAAAGCTGAAGAGTTGAAAAAAGATGCTCCTGTTCTTGATGCTGCTAACGCAACATTCCAAGCTGGTGTAGATAAAATTGGTGCTGCATTCGAAAGCATCGGTATGTTAAAGCCTAATCTAGATAAAGAAGTTAACTAATAACGTTGAGAGTAGTGCAATCCTAATGGAAAGCACTACTTTTTTTGTGGTTGTACATTGTAAAGGTAATATACAGGCTGATTAAATCCATAATCAAATTCTCCAACTAGATAAGAAAAAAATAATCTTCAAATTAGTGGGGATTTTTCTTTTGTATTCCTAGGTTTATCCTTGCATTAGTTGGTGGAAAAAAGCAAATAGTAGAAATATTAGATTTTGCAAACTTTTGTTTTGACAACACAACAACTCTATAATATGATGACTAAAGCCGACAAAACTCATAGGATTTTAGGGGGTATAAATATGAAAAAGTTTACAATCTTTTTTGCGCTATTACTTAGCTTAATGCTGGTCGTAGCAGGTTGTGGAAAAACTGAAGATAAAGCAGAGAACAAGAATGATGAGAAAACTACTGCAGATGGAGATCTTCTATCTAAAGTAAAAGAAGAAGGCACACTATTAATTGGTACAGAGGGTACATATCCTCCGTTCACTTTCCATGATGAAAAAGGTGAATTAACTGGATTTGACGTGGAAGTTGCTCGCGAAGTAGCTAAACGATTAGGTGTTGAAGCTAAGTTCTTAGAAACTCAGTGGGATGGAATGTTCGCTGGGTTAGATGCAAAACGATTTGATATGATTGCTAACCAAGTAGGTATTCGCCCAGATCGCCAAGAGAAGTATGATTTCTCAAAACCGTATATTACTTCTGCATCAGTACTTATCGCACATGAAAGCAATACAGAAGTTAAAGCATTTGAAGATATTAAAGGACTTAAATCGGCTCAATCCATGACTAGTAACTATGCGGATCAGGCTAGAAAATTAGGTGCTGAGATTGTTGGAGTAGAGGGCTTTAATCAAGCTATTGAATTGATTAACTCCAAGCGTGTTGAAGTCACAATCAACGATAAATTATCATTCTTAGATTTCAAAAAACAAAAACCAGATGCACCAGTTAAAGTAGTAGACGAAGCTGATGATGCTTCACAAAGTGGTTTAATGTTCCGTAAGGGCAGTGAAACACTTGTTGAAGAAGTAAATAAAGCTTTAGATGAAATGATCCAAGATGGCACATATGAAAAAATTTCCGTAAAATGGTTTGGTGAAAATGTACTTGAATAGTATTTTCTCTGATCCGGACCGATTAGCCAGACTAACGGAAATCGCACAAAGTTCCCTTCAGCCTTTGCTGAAGGGGGCTCTTTTGTATACGATACCTTTAACGTTAGTGACCTTTATTTGTGGTTTACTTATTGCCATCTTAACCGCACTTGCGCGTATATCGACCGTTAAACCGTTTCAGTGGATTGCTCGTTTTTATGTTTCTGCTATTCGAGGTACTCCTTTACTTGTGCAATTATTTATCATCTTTTATGGCTTACCTACGATTGGGATTGTGATTGACCCATTTCCTGCAGCGGTTATCGGATTTTCCTTAAATGTTGGGGCCTATTCGTCTGAAATCATCCGTGCAGCTATTTTATCTGTCCCCAAAGGGCAATGGGAAGCGGCCTATTCTATCGGAATGTCGTACCCACAGACTTTAAAACGAGTCATTCTGCCTCAGGCTTCAAGAGTATCCATTCCGCCATTGTCGAATACTTTCATTAGCTTAATTAAGGACACTTCGTTAGCATCCTTAATCTTGGTGACAGAAATGTTTCGTAAAGCACAGGAGATTGCAGCGACGAACTATGAATTTTTACTTCTCTATTCAGAAGCAGCGATTATTTACTGGATCATTTGTTTTATCCTTTCCATATTCCAAGGAAGACTCGAAACAAGATTAGATCGATACGTGTCTAGGTAAAGAAAGGAGGAAATAAGATGATTTCTGTAAAAGGACTATATAAGCAATTCGGTGAACTTGAAGTTTTAAAAGGAATTGACCTTGAAGTAGAAAAAGGGAAAGTGGTGGTTTTAATTGGTCCATCAGGGTCTGGAAAAACGACTTTCCTACGATGCTTGAATATATTAGAAACGCCAACTAAGGGTAGGCTTACAATTGAAGGTAACACTTTAGATTTTAACGGAGCCGTTCCGAAGAAGCTAATACCACCTTTTCGACGTTTAACGGGAATGGTATTCCAAAGTTATAATTTGTTTCCACATATGACGGCATTGGAAAATGTAATGGAAGGACCTATTACGGTTAAAAGAGAGAGCAAAGAGCAAGCTCGTTCTAAAGCAGAGAATCTTCTTCGAAAAGTGGGACTTGGCGATAAGTTTGATTTTTATCCGTTCCAGTTATCTGGAGGTCAACAACAACGCGTAGGTATTGCCAGAGCACTTGCGATGGAACCGAATGTCATGTTATTTGATGAACCGACCTCGGCTCTTGATCCTGAATTGGTAGGTGAAGTTCTGAAGGTAATGAAGGACCTAGCTAATGAAGGAATGACGATGATTGTGGTTACTCATGAAATGCGCTTTGCTCAGGAAGCAGCAGATGAAGTGATTTTCATGGATGGAGGAGTCATTGTCGAACGAGGAAAGCCTCATGATCTGTTCAACAATCCGAAAGAGGAACGTACGAAACAGTTTTTGAATCGAATACAGTAATTAAGTAAGCGTGAATTCAAATTTGAATTTACGCTTTTTTTATTGGGTTTGATACTGATAGTTGTGAGGATATCCGGGGGAAATGACCGATAAAAGGGATTTGAAGTGGGGAAACGAGTTCACATAAAACGTTGGTGCTCGAAGATGGAATGTGGAGTGTAGGACATCAAATGTTAGATTGAAGGGTAACGGTGAAAAGTAAATTGTAAATGAGTTGAAGTGAAGGAAAACGGGTCAGAAACGTGAGTAAACTAATTGAAGTGAAGTAATAATTGTATGGATTCTTAAAAAGTGAAGAGTAAATTTTCAAAAGTGAAAGGAAAAAAGCTCGAAAGTGAAGAGTATCCGGGGGGAAATGAACGGTAAAAGGGATTTAAAGTGGGAAAACGGGGTCACATAAAACGTTGGTGTTCGAAGCTGGAATGGGAAGTGCAGGACATCAAATGTTAGCGTGAAGGGTAACGGTGAAAAGTGAATAGTAAATGAGTTTAAGTGAATGATAACGGGTCATGAACGTGAGTAAACGAATTGAAGTGAAGGGAAAATTGTATGATTCCTTAAAAAGTGAATAGTAAATTTTCAAAAGTGAAAGGTAAAAAGCTCGAAAATGAAGAGTATCTGGGGGAAAGTGAACGATAAAAGGGAATTGAAGTGGGAAATCGGGTTCACATAAATCGTTGGTGCTCGAAGCTGGAATAGGGAGCGCAGGACATTTAATCTAAAGTGAAGGATAACCGATTAAAGTGAAGAGTATTAGAACATGGATGAAGGATATCAAAACTTACATTTGATTAAAGGATTCTTGGTACAGGATAGGGTATATTTATTAAGATACTTAAGAAAAGAGGAGAGATTAGGGAGATGGGAGACTTTCGATTCGGAAATAAAGTGATGGCTGCCTTAATTTGCACGTTTCTGTTAGGCTTCTTTTTCTTTCTTCTCGATTTAATCAATCGTGGTGATGAATTTTTTGGCATATTTATAATTGCTCTGTTTTATGCCGGGATTGGGAATTTCTTATATGGGATTCCGGTTTCGTTAGTATCGGATTTCTTGACGAGGAAACTAAGGAAAAGTCGTTTTATCGCGGCTGCCTTTATTCATTTGTTCTTTGGTTCAATTACCATCGTCTTTGTTGAAGAATTGGGTATATTTTCTGCTATATGTTCGTTAATCTTCTTTTTACTAGATGAAGGTTTGAAAAATGGTCGCAGGTTACCTAAGAAAAAATCGGCCTACTCCAATGGTGCATTATTGATTGTATTGATCGCAATCTTTACTTTAGTTGATGGCATCCTCCTGGAGGTACGTCCATTTCAGCAAAATACTAATCAATATTATGAAATTCCCCAGGGTTATGTGGGGAATATTCATGTTTCTTATAATGTAGAAAATGCACCGGAACCAAGGGAGATAGATGGTTTTCATGTCATCGAGGTAGAGGAAAATGGAATGGCTCTAACTTCAATTCCTCCTGGAGAAGGTCTAATTAATGATCAATATGTTTATGTGGACACAAATGGCAAGAGGGAAATAATTTCTGATCGCTGTATTTCTTTGGGACCATCCGGGTCAACATCAGATGGAGTGAAAGAGGTACATTTTTCAACTTTCGCAGTAACCAATAAGGGCTGCGGTGAATTCTTTATGACACACGGGTACTCGTATTTTGAAGAAGGCAAGACGATCGAAGAAATCATGCAATATGAAGATGAAGCTAATTAACAAGCAGAGACTATTAGAGTCCCTGCTTGTTCATTTTTCTAGGATTTTTTTTGTTTCTTTCTAGAAGAATCCGATTCATAACTTCCCGTTTCTTGTGTAGTTGTCCCTTGACCTTCTACTTGAGCGGACTGTAATCCAATCGTAGAAGGGTTCTTTTTGATTTTGTTATTACTCATGTCAACACCTCCTATTGGTTTACTTTTTGTAAATTGTTAGGATTTATTCAATAAAGGTGATGTTATAAAAAATGAATAGATGAAATATGAAATTTTTTTATTGGTTGGTCAAATTAATATTTTATTTTGTAGTTACAGTCATTGCTACAACGTACTGGGAAGATTTGGGCTGGTGGTTCTTATTAGTTTGAGCAGTTGGATTACAGTTGGGTGATATATTTAAATTAAGCCTTACCTATTTATGTGATTCTTTTTTATTTAAATCAAAAATCCAAATCGCAAATTGTAATGTTATTGCATCCTGTAGAATTTGAGGGTCATACCCCGTTAATTCCTTAATTTTTTTGATACGATAGATCAGTGAGTTTCGGTGGATAAACGTGTTTTTGGCACATTCGCCGATATGGAGGTTGCTTTTGAAAAAATGCTCTAATGTGTCAATCAGCTTGTCTGATAAATTCCCTAAAATTCTATTCTGGAATTGAGTTTTTGCACGTGGGTCCAATTGATTTAATAAAGCTTTTGTTTCTACTTCAGTGTAGGTGGTTAGTATTTGATCTATTTTTCCTAGTGTCAGAGCACTTAATGACTCAAGATAAGAATGTCGAATTTGTGATTGCTCTTGTACTGATGATCCTATCCCAATTCGAGAGACAATATTACGAAGATTTACCACTGGCTGCAGCCTTTGTTTTAAAGTAGCTTCTGGCAACATTGAGGTTAAGATAAACAATTGATTTGCTTTAATAAAGCCTATTAGCACTGGTTTTTCTGCAAAGACATTTTCAAATAGTTGTATTATCTCCGTTTTTTTCAATTTATTTAATCCGATATCAATAAGTGCTACTTGATACGGAGGTTGAAGGTCTAATCCGATAAGTTGGAGTCTTTGCTTGATGGACTCTTGGTCAGGAAATTCCTTCAGAAATTCTTCGAAAATAACTTCTCTTAATCGTTGTTTCCACTCCAATTGAGTAGATAGGAATGATTGATGTATCATCATTTCTGTAATCATTTTGACCAATTCACCAAATTCCATGATTTCCTTGGGATTACCCGTAATCCCAATTACTCCAATAATACAACCTTGAAATGATATGGGGAGATTGATTCCAGGTAGTGACCCTTTCCAGTGCTTTAAGTCTCTATTTTGGATGATTAAAGGTTTTCCAGAACGAAGAACCTCAATGGCTCCAGCATGAATTTGATGGATTCTTTTGGTGTCTCCTGATGCTATAATGATGCCTTTATTGTCCATGATATTTATATTCCGATTCAGCCGAATCATCGTTTGCTCTACAATTTCTTTTGCGATTTCAGTAGTTAGCATTTTAGAACCCCTTAGGTTTTTATTTATTATACACAAAATTTTGATAACTTTTTTTATTTTTTTTGTTTGGAATAGCCGATGATGGTGTTTTGTCTGAATATTATAATTATAGTGTAACAAGTACAAGGTAAGGTGGGACGCAGCATGAAAATCGTTATTGCGCCTGACTCATTTAAAGGAAGTATGACGGCATTAGAAGCAGCAAAATCGATCGAACGAGGGGTCAAGAAGGCGATGCCAAGCTGTGAGACCATTTTGGTTCCTGTGGCTGATGGTGGGGAAGGAACGTTAGAGATTTTAGTGTCTGCTACGAATGGGCGAAAAGTGGAAGTAGACGTAATCGGTCCTTTATTGAACAAGGTGACTGCTCAGTACGGTGTACTTGGCGATGGGGAAACATGTGTCATCGAGATGGCAAGCGCATCTGGTTTATGTCTCGTGGAGAAGGAACAGTTAAACCCAATGCTTGCTACCACATATGGAACAGGTGAATTAATTAAAAAAGCGCTGGACGATGGGTTTCGCTCATTTATTTTAGCAATTGGTGGAAGCGCTACCAATGATGGCGGAGCAGGAATGCTTCAAGCGTTAGGCATGAGATTATGTAATGCGGAAGGAGAATCGATTGGTTTTGGAGGTGGTGAGCTTTCAAACATTTCAACCATTGATGACATCGGATTTGACAAACGGATTAAGGAGTCTAAATTTTTGATTGCTTCAGATGTGCAAAATCCCCTAGTGGGAGAATTCGGTGCTTCATATGTTTTCGGACCGCAAAAAGGTGCTAGTAAAAAAATGGTCGAGCAGCTTGATCGTAATCTACACCATTGGTCAGACTTGGTGGAAATTCATACGGGGATTTGTTTACATGACAAGCCAGGAGCTGGAGCAGCAGGAGGAATCGGTGGAGCTTTCCAAGCATTTTTTCCTTCAGAAACAAAACGGGGCATCGATATTGTTATTTCGTACTCCCAACTAAAAGAAAAATTAAGAGATTCAAGCTGCGTATTTACAGGAGAAGGACAAATTGACTCTCAAACAGCCTCAGGGAAAACTCCTATGGGTGTTGCAGAGGCAGCTAAGAAAATAGGTATTCCAGTATTTGCGCTTGCAGGTTCAATTGGAAAAGGGATTGAAGTTCTGTACGACCATGGTATTCATAGTGTGCACAGTATAATAAACACTCCTATGACTTTAGAAGAAGCCATGGAACGAGGGGAAGAGTTGCTAGAAAGTACTGCAGAGCAGGTGTTACGAACTTATTTATCGTCTATTCATAATCAGTAATCAGGGGGGATATCGATGTTATTTGTGTCATTAATCATTGGGGTATTGTTAGTAGTAGTTGCAACGACAAAACTCAAGTTGCATCCATTCTTATCATTGATGCTTGGGACATTCTTTGTAGGATTTACTTCGGGAATGCCTTTAGCGAAAATTATTGAAAGCGTTAACACTGGATTTGGAGGGCTGATGGGTGGGATCGGATTAGTCATTGTCTTTGGGACCATTATTGGGACCATCCTCGAAAAGTCAGGGGCTGCTCTTCGCATGGCTGAAGTAGTCCTCCGAGTAGTAGGACCAAAACGTCCACAGCTGGCAATGAGTTTAATTGGTTACATTGTTTCTATACCGGTATTTTGTGATTCTGGCTTTGTTATTTTATCTAGCTTGAGAAAAGCGTTGGCTAAGCGTGCAAAAGTGGCCATTGCTTCAATGTCAGTTGCATTAGCGACGGGGTTATATGCTACGCATACTCTTGTGCCTCCCACACCAGGTCCGATTGCAGCAGCTGGGAATATCGGTGCAAGTGATTTCTTAGGTACTATCATCCTTCTTGGTTTAATTGTTGCGGTTCCTGCAACTGTAGTAGGTTACTTCTGGGCAACTAGAGTAGCTAGCAAAATTGAAGTGGAAGAAGATGGGGAAGAATTAAACTATGATGAGATTGTTAAATCATTTGGAAAAATGCCTTCTACGTTCAAATCTTTTTTACCAATCATTCTCCCAATTGTTTTAATAGGAATTGGATCAATTGTGACGTTTCAGAAGATGGAAGGTGGACTTGCAGAATTCCTTGTGTTCTTAGGTTCTCCACTTGTGGCATTATTGGCTGGAGTGATTGCAGCCATGGCATTATTGCCTAAGTATAATGAAGAAACATTAACAGAATGGATTTCGAAGGGATTGTTGGAATCTGCCCCTATTCTATTAATCACAGGTGCTGGTGGGGCATTTGGTGGAGTTATTAAGAATACAGGTATAGCAGAAGCGATTCAAAGCTGGTCACTTGGTGATATGTTCAGTGGCGCTTTATTCCTATTAATTCCTTTCTTGATTGCAGCAGCCTTGAAAACCGCACAAGGTTCATCGACAGCTGCGCTAGTTATTACTTCTTCGCTGATTGCTCCAATGCTTGCTCCTATGGGAATTGATGGGGCTGTTCCGTTAGCATTAGTTGTCATGGCAATTGGAGCAGGAGCAATGACAGTTAGCCATGTGAATGACAGTTTCTTCTGGGTTGTTACTCAGTTCAGCGGAATGAAAGTAACCGATGCCTACAAAGCACAAACAATGGCGACTTTATTACAAGGTCTAGTTACTATAGTATTTACAATGATTTTATGGATGGTATTAGTTTCATAGTTTTTAGGTCTAATAGGGAAATCCGATATTCAAGACGCAAATTGAACAAGTGGGATTAAATGTATAAATAATTCTTTCGAGATCAAGTGGCTGACCGAATGAGTTTATTAGTTGTAAGAAAAACGTAGTTCAACTTCAATGATATAAATCCCCTTTGTAGAAGTTCCAAGTGAGGCGCTTCTATATTAAGGGGATTTTTTAATGACAAATTCTGTTGGTTTGGTAAAAAAGGAGTTGTGTTCGGTAATATCCATAGATTATTCGGTAAAATAGTAGGCAAGTTCGGTAATAAATCCGCAATGTTCGGTAATAACAATTTATCTTGCATTTTTTTGCCACTCAATCTCCATCACTTTCCATCCAAATATTCCAATTAAGAAAGAAAAGGGCATTAATAGAGACCAAGCCTTCAGAAAGTCGTTCAAACTAGTTTTGAAATTTAGTATTAGCTTTATTAAACAGTAATCAAATGCCAATAAAAGTGAAATGACCAAGCCATACCAGATTGCAAAACGCCACTTTCCCTTCAATCTAGTTTCTTTCCATTTTTTCATCGAGTGAACCTCCCTATGTACCTAATAATTCATAGTATGATATTTAGTGTTTTAATATTTCGATAATTTTGATACGATTTGTCTAGCATACTTGTAAATGATTTTTGGAGGGATTTCGAAAATGTATTTTGAACCATCACTTGAGTTTGCACAAAAATTAGATGAAACTGATAAGCTTGCAAAATATAGAAATGAATTTTATTTGAAACAGGATTCTATTTATTTAGATGGAAATTCTTTAGGTCTACTTTCAAAAAGGTCTGAAAAATCCTTATTACAATCTTTAGAGGATTGGAAAACACTCGGCATCGATGGATGGATGGGTGGAGCACATCCCTGGTTTGATTTATCTGAAAAATTGGGTCAGATGTGTGCTCCATTGGTAGGGTCATCACCAGAAGAAGTGATTGTAAGCGGTTCCACAACAGTGAATTTACATCAACTTGTTGCGACATTTTATCAGCCGGAAGGTAAGCGTACAAAGATTCTAGCTGATGAATTGACGTTTCCTTCAGACATTTATGCTTTGCAAAGCCAGTTAAGGTTACGTGGCTACAATCCTGATACTCATCTGATTCAAGTGAAAAGTAGAGATGGACGCCTGTTAGAAGAGGAAGATATTGTGGCGGCAATGACTGATGAAATTGCACTGATTGTCTTGCCTTCAGTGTTATATAGAAGTGGGCAAATTTTAGATATGGAAAGGCTGACGAAGGAAGCTCATAACAGAGGCATTCTAATTGGATTTGATGCTTGCCATTCCGTTGGAGCTATTCCTCATCATTTCTCACAATGGGATGTGGACTTTGCTTTCTGGTGCAATTATAAGCATTTGAACGGAGGTCCAGGTTCAGTTGGTGGGTTATATGTGAACCGTAAACACTTTGGCACAACCCCAGGACTTGCAGGATGGTTTGGCTCCAGAAAAGATAAGCAATTCGATATGATACATACGATGACAGTAGCTGACACAGCAGGTGCTTACCAAATCGGAACGCCACATGTATTAAGTTTGGCACCGTTAATTGGTTCATTTGAGATGTTCGCCGAAGCTGGAATTGAGAATATTCGTGAAAAATCGCTCCAACTTACTGGTTTTTTAATGGATTCCATTGAACAAGAGCTCGGAGGATTGGGCTTTACAATTGGTAATCCTCGTGATGACAAAAGGCGTGGGGGCCATGTGAGCCTAGAGCATGAAGAAGCAGCACGGATTTGTAAAGCGTTGAAGGAAAATGATATCGTTCCTGATTTCCGTGCTCCGAATATTATCCGATTAGCTCCAGTAGCATTGTATACATCTTTTAAGGATGTATGGAACTCTGTTCAAATCCTAAAGAAAATTATGGTTGAGAAACAATACGAAAAATTCAGCAATGAAAGAGAAGTTGTAGCATAAAGGGAGGCTGTATCTATGGAAACGAAAAATAATAGTAATCCGATGGAAACGAACATTCATACTGATTTTCAAAAAGAGATGTCCTACGGGGGATACCTTCAGCTCGATCAGATTTTATCCAGTCAAAAGTTGCTTTCAGACAACCATGATGAAATGCTGTTTATCATTATCCATCAGACAAGCGAGCTGTGGATGAAGCTAGTCTTACATGAAGTGAATGCAGCCATTGAATGTATCGAGCGTAATGATTTAGAGCCTTCTTTTAAAATGTTATCTCGAGTTTCTAAAATCCAACAACAGTTGATCCAATCTTGGAATGTGTTATCGACACTAACACCAGCAGATTATATGCAGTTCAGACATAAGTTAGGGCATTCATCTGGATTCCAATCCTACCAGAACCGAATGATTGAATTTGCTTTCGGTCAAAAAAGTCAGCATGTATTGTCAGTGTATCGTCATGACCCGGACCTTTATGAGCAATTGAATAGAGCGCTAAATGAAAGAAGTATTTACGATGTGGCAATCAAAGCCTTAGCTGTCAGAGGGTTGCCTATTGATGAAGAAGCATTAAACCGAGATTGGTCTCAGACGTATCAACCCAATCAAAGTGTGGAAGATGCTTGGCTGACTGTCTATCGAAATGTCGATCAATATTGGGATTTATATGAACTGGCTGAGAAGCTGGTGGATATCGGTAGCCAGCAGCAATTTTGGAGATATAACCACATGAGTACGGTTGAAAGAATTATAGGGAACAAAATGGGGACTGGGGGATCTTCTGGTGTCGCCTATTTGAAGAGAGTGCTCGATCATCAATTTTTCCCTGAATTATGGACTGTACGTACAAAGCTTTAATTAGAAGGAGGATTAGCAATGAAACCTTGGATTGATATATCCCAACCTTTGGATAGTAATGTTGCCACTTGGCCAGGTGATACTCCGTTTAATTACAGCGTAAGTTGGAGCAAGGAGCAAAGTGGCTCGGTTAATGTAGGAAAAATAACGATGAGTATTCATACTGGAACTCATATCGATGCTCCCTTCCATTTTGATAATGATGGGAAAAGAGTCGTCGATTTGAACGTAAGCCTGTATATTGGTAAAGCAAAGGTCGTGCATTTATTGAATTGCCAAAGTATCGGAATTAAGGATTTAAGTAATATAGATTTGCAAGGTGTGGAAAGGCTGTTAATCAAAACAGGTGCTTGGGAGAACAGAGCAGAGTTTCCGCAATTCATTCCTCATGTTGAATCTGAACTGGCGGAATACCTTGCTAAACATGGTGTGAAACTTTTAGGTTTAGATTTACCTTCAGTTGATCCACTCGATAGCAAGGAGCTGCCTGCACATCATGCATTATCAAAACATGGTGTACATATATTAGAAGGATGCGTTCTAGAAGAGGTGGAAGAGGGAGATTATGAGCTGATTGCCTTGCCTCTAGCACTTGTGGAAGCGGATGGAAGTCCAGTGAGGGCAGTATTAAGGGAGATTGACGAAAAGACGAATAGAAATGAGTAAAACTATTTGTTTTGAAACAAGTTGAGCAAGCAATTTTAAAGAGTACACCTCAACTTGTATCAAGAGAATGAATCGTGTATGGACTGAAAAAGTAGAAGATAAAATTACTAGTAACAATTTAACAACTGAGACTCTTACAAAAGAGGAGTTGTTAGAGGTCGTAAATTCTCTTTACTAATTTTATGATAGTGTGTAACGATAGGGGCTACCATGAGTAGCCTCTATTTGTTTTTACGCCTAAAGTCTTATCTTCAATTACACCTTAGGATTATAGGAATAATTGATTGTGCATCTTACAATGAGAACTAAGATCATTCTTATATAAAGGTGGAAAAACGGTTGAATAATGATGATAACAGAACATGGGATTTGATATGGCAAATAATGATTACCGTCGTTACATGCTTTGTATTACTGGCACTTTTACCGACTTTATTGCCCTTTTATAGAGCGTTTGGAGTGGTGATTTCAGTTGGTATTCTTTGCTTAGCTGCATTTTTTTACTTCAAAAAGCAAAGGGAATTATTCAGCGTTATTAAATTGACCTCCAATTTTTATTTCCTTTTTATTGTAATTTTACTTCTGATTTTCTACTCTACTAAGATTTTGGTGTTAACCGATGAGAGTGGATTTGAAAGTATATTAAGAGATCATATCTCGATGGCAAAATGGATATATTTTATGATTTGCTTTGCACAACCTATTATACTGCCCATTCCTGAAGCGGTGACAGTAGCGGCTGGAAGTGCGGTTTTAGGACCTTTTACAGCTTTATATCTAGGCTTTTTAGGAAGTCTCTCGGGTATATTGACGATGTATGCTATCGCTAGATTCGGCGGAGTGAAGCTCGTTTCCAGGTTTGTAAAAGAAACGCATATGCAAAGATATAAGGAGTATGTGAGGAAAAATGAAACAATCATTCTAGTCTTGATGTTCATCATTCCTATATTACCGGATGAAATCATTACGGTTGGAGCGGGAATTAGTGGGGTTTCGTTCAGAAAATTCATTTGGATTGCATCGCTATCTAAACTCTTCACGTCAACGATAGTAGCATACTCAATCCCATTGGCAAACGTGTTATCATTAACAGGTACACAGATGATGATGGGTGGCTCTTTAGTGGTAGGTTTTATCTTATTCATTACGGTGTTGATGAAGAGAACTTTAATGAAAAAACAAGGAGAAAGACAGCTATGAAAAAGGTAGAATTGAAAAATGGGAAAGAGGCCAGTATTCAAGAGGCTACAAAAATTGATGCACAAGAGATGATAGAGTTTTATAACAGAGTTGGTGGGGAAACAGATTTCCTTTCTTTTGGAGAGAATGAGTTTGTCAGAGATCTAAACGAATATGAAGAATACTTGGATACCACATGTAAAGAGGAGAATTCACTAATCTTAGTCGCTAAAATGGATGGTGAAATCGTAAGTATCGCTTCGATTAATTCCAGTCAGAAGCCTAGAACAAAGCATGTGGGAACATTAGGAATCGTGGTGGCAGAACACTTATGCGGATATGGTTTAGGCAAAATTTTGATGAAGGATTTGATTGATTGGGCACGACAAAATGGAGTGACCAAAAAAATCAGCTTAGTGACACGTGAGGATAATTTAAGTGCCATTAAGTTATATAAGCAATTAGGTTTTGTAGAAGAAGGTTTATCAATCGATGATACGTTTATTGGTGGGATTTATTACAATACTTTACTAATGGGATTGAAGTTATAGACCTTTAAAAACCGTATGGGATAATTTATTTCATTAAAATTTTTCTTCTTTAAAATGCTTGATAAACCCTATTGTAGAACGAATTCTCTTTCTTTTTTTGATAGTAATTGCTAATTTATTTTTGTAAATGTTGAAATAAACTTTGCTTTATTGCTCAATACCTGTTAAGCTAAAGAAGAATTATTTTTGTTCGATGTTATATAAGTGAAACAACTTAATGATCATTTTGGGCAAGGATAGTAATACATGTGTTAAAAGCACTAGGAGGCAACAAACATGGAACAAGGTAAAGTAAAATGGTTTAATGCAGAAAAAGGTTTTGGATTCATCGAGCGCGAAGCTGGAGACGACGTATTCGTACATTTCTCAGCTATCCAATCTGAAGGTTTCAGAACTTTAGAAGAAGGTCAAGACGTGACTTTCGAAGTTGAGCAAGGTCAACGTGGACCTCAAGCTACTAACGTTCGTAAAGCTTAATCTAACCAACACATAGATAAACAGATCCTGTAATGGGGTCTGTTTTTTTGTTTTCATAAAATATTATACTATTGAAAACTAGACAACATACTTGTTGTATCGATTTATATTAAACTTTTGAATGTAAATAAATTATCCTAACTTTCATACCAATCTAATTCTCCCTTTTTGAGTACTATTAAGTAAGTCTATTTTTTAAAATCTATCAAAATTCAACATTTGTAACGTGTCAAATTTCGGACAAGCTGCATTTTATATATGGTAAGTCAAATCTTAATAGGAAAGAAGGAGATTTAGTATGTGTGGTTATTCATCAGATGCAACCTATTTGCCTCCAAATAAGTTTTGCTGCCCTGAACCAAAATATTTTGTAGAGGAGCTTTGTGGTAGTGTAAGTGGAGTTTTGCCAGGGAACGTAGTGTGGCAAGCCCCGACTCCAACTAGTGATTATATTCAAGCTACTTTAACAGTTTCTAATACAGGAGCAGGTCAAATTGAATACGGTTCTAATGGAGCTGTTCCATTTGCTCTTCAACCGGATCAACAAGTTTCAATATCTGTAAACAATCCAACTCAGTTCAATATTCAGTTAGATGCTGGAGATTCAGCAAATTACTGTATCAAATTGTATAAACGTATTTCCTAATACTTCTTAGTAAGCTTATACAATCGTCTATGGAAGCCTGTTACTAGGTATTTTACTAGTAACAGGCTTTTGAATTTTATCTATTTTAAGGGTGTTCTAATAGAGGCCTTGATAAGCAATTAGTATTCAAGATTGTCGAAACTATTGATGCCTTTTACAGATAGGAGGGTTAAAAGGAATGCTATTTGAATACAAAAGTCCAAAATTTATTTACAGGGTTTTGGACTTCATTTTTATTGAAGTATACCCGTAATATAAAAATCCCTGCTCAGGCGAAAGAGCAGGGACGTATGAAACAGTATAGTAAAGTAGTTTAAAGGCTTTATCAGTATAGCACAGTATCGTGATAAATCCATACATATTTTCACTACTCCATAAATTTACTCAACAGACAATCCCGTATTCTTTTGTATCGGTAAAATGTGTAGTTGGTTCGATAAAATAGTTGCCGAGTTCGGTAATATCCTCCGACCATTAGGAAATATCCAGCGCTCATTCGGTAATAATGTGAGACTTCCATCAGGATGCACACTCAAAACCTAATTTATAGAAGGATAATGTCATATTTCTATAGAAGTATTGTTGGAGATTTTATTATTTAGAAAAGAGGTACCCGAAATGTTCGATCAAAGACCAGGTGCAAATGAATATGCAGAATATTATACCGACTATGTGAAATTGGTTCCTGATGGGACTTTACTATCCATATTATTTGAATTACATAATAAGACCATCCATTTATTAAAGGATTTATCAACCGAGCAAGCACTATTTCGCTATGGTTCATCGAAATGGAGTATAAAAGAAGTGCTTGGGCATATCATTGATACCGAAAGAATTATGAGTTTTAGGCTATTATCCATCGCTCGTGGTGAGACAGTGGCTCTACCAGGATATGATGAGAATGAATATGTAAAAAATGCGAATTTTGACCAACAGACAATAGGCAATCTCCTTGAAAGTTATACCATTGTTAGAAAGTCTACACTTCATCTATTAAAGGGCTTGGATGAAAAATCATGGATTCGACGTGGAGTAGCCAATAATTACGAGGTAACAGTACGTGCGCTAGCCGCCATTATTGTCGGCCATGAGTTACATCATCTACAAATATTAAATGATCGGTATATAAGTGACGAAAATTTTCCTAAATAAGAGGTGATAGAAATGCAAACGATGTTTCGTTACAACTGGAAAGTTAGAGAAGACTGGTATAAATGGTGCGAGGATGTGCCGTTGGAGGAGCTGCTTCAAAATCGTACAGGTGGTGTAGGAGGAATTCTACAAACTATGTTCCATATTATTGATGTCGAATGGAGCTGGATTCGATTGTTGGAAGGGAAACCTGACTTTCAAGAAGACTTTCAAAAATATAAAAGTTTAGAAAAGGTACGGAAGCTTGATGAAATTTTCAAGCAGGAGGTAGAGGCTTTTGTTTTTTCCTGGAACAACGATATGGAAAATCGTATCGTTCAGGAATTACACCCTAACGGAAGTATTGAAACGTTCTCCTGGGGAGAAGTGATGCGACATGTAATCGCACATGAAATCCATCATATTGGGCAAATTTCAGTGTGGGCAAGGGAGATTGGGAAGATTCCTGTAACAGCCAATTTAATTGGCAGAGACTTAAGTAAAATTATTACGACGTAGTAAGGGACAGTTCTGAGAATGATTCAGAACTGTTTTTTCTTGTACTTGTCTAATTTTTCAGATGAGAATTCTAATAGTCCATTTGAATAAACCTGTCCAATTAGCATAACCATAATAAAAAATATAAGGAGAAGGATCAATGGCAAATCACGAAATTCGATATACTTCTGCTGAAATTGCGGCCCTTTGGACGACATATATTCAAACTTCCGCGACAAACTGTTTTTATAAACATTTTCTTCATTATCTGACAGATGATCATATTAAGTCATTAATAGAAGAAGCCTTATCCATGAACAATGATGCCATTAAAGCTATAGAGAATATGTTTAATGAGGAAAAATTCCCAATACCACATGGATTTTCAGATGAAGATGTAAATTTGACAGCTCCTCCACTGTATACAGAATTATTCGCTTTAAGCTTTGTATACCGGGCCGGTCAGGTGATTATGAATTATTTTTCTATGATGTTAGGAAAAGTAGCTCGAGAGGATGTAGTTATGTTTTATAACAAATGTTTGTCTCACTCAACTGAGCTGTATAGGAAATCGTTGAAGCTCATGCTTGAGAAAGGGATTTATGATCGTCCTGCAAGCATGGACTATCCGAAAAGTGTTGAATACATCCAGTATAATTCTTCTTTATTGGATCATTGGTTCGGGCAAGATCGTCCTTTAAACTGTTTAGAGTTAAGTGAATTATTTTTTTCTATAGAGAGAAATAGTATAGGTTTAGTTCTGTTGAATGGGTTATTACAGGTCACCAAAGATCCTGAAATCAAGGAATTCTTGAAAAAAGGAAAGAAACTAAGTGAAAAGCAAATTGATACATATAATGAAGTGTTAAAGGATAGCGGTGAGTTTGCTACCTGTCCTGTTCCATTAGAAGTTACCGATTCAACGATATCCCCATTTTCTGAAAGGTTAATCATGTTCTTCATTAACTCGTCTAATCAATTAGGATTAACTTCGATTAGTTATGCTATGTCCGTGTCATTGAGAAAGGATTTATCTGTCCATTATTCACGATTCATTGCTGAGATTATGAAGTATGGAGCACAGGGATTAGAGCTTATGGTGAAGAGAGGATGGATGGAGAAGCCACCAGAATCGGCAGATCGAAAAAATCTTCAAAAATAGTAGTTGAACGAAAGCGACAGTACACTCACTGTCGTTTTTTTTACGGTTATTTTTGCCACTTTAAACAAATAATAAGATTTATCCTAGACGAGAATTCCAAGAATTGAATGAGGTTGGATATGTTCAAAAAAATAATTTCTATGATACCAGATTATATTGTTTTCATACAGACAGCAGTGGTTTTTTTGGTTCCATTTGGGTTAAGCAAGCTATTTAATTGGGTTCATTCAATTGAGAGAGAGTGATGAAAGTGAAGTGGTGGAGATTAAGAAGTAGACCTACACAAGAAGCAACAACAAATGAATCTCCAACAATGCCACCTATTACATTGACTGGGGATTTCATCAAGGATTTGACTTTAATAAAAGAAGAAATTGGCCATAATTCTGATGTTAATTTTCGTGAAATCTGTCTGGGGGATGAAAATGTAAGGGTGGCGATCATTTTCATAGATGGACTATCTGATACTGAAGTAGTCAACAGTCATATCATCAGTGACATAATTAGAGCTACTCCACATGAAGATTTAAGGAATTATATCCTGACTAAAGGAATCTCTATTTGTGAGATAAAAGAAATTGTTGAATTAAAGAAGTTAACGTCTGGAATCCTTTTTGGTTCAGTAGGATTATTGGTGGAAGGGGTAAACGGAGCCTTCCTCTTAGGTGAAGCCATCACTAAGACAAGAAGTATTGATGAGCCAGCATCTGAAGCATTGGTACGTGGGCCGAGGGTAGGCTTTATTGAAAATTTAAGTGATAATACTGCTCTTCTAAGAAGACATGGAAAAGATCAAAACTTATCCCTCATCAGTTATGAAATAGGTGAACGTTCCAAAAAGGAAGTTGTACTTGCTTACATGACGGAAATTGTGAATGAGGAACTGTTACAGGAGGTTAAGACTAGAATTGAAAAAATCAAGATTGATGATATCCCAGGATCCGGATACATCGAACAACTAATTGAAGATAATTTTTTGAGTCCCTTTCCACAAGTGCAAAATACGGAAAGACCTGACAGGGTGATGAGCGCATTGATGGAGGGAAGAGTGGCAATCCTCATTGATGGATCGCCTTTTGCCTTGATTGTTCCAGTCACATTTCATATGCTTTTACAATCTCCCGAAGACTATTATGAACGGTGGATAGCTGGGTCACTCATTAGGGTTTTGCGTTATTTTTCTTCCTTTGTGTCGTTGTTTGCTCCATCGCTGTATATTGCATTTATATCATTCCACCAAGGGCTGATTCCAACAAAGCTCACGTTTTCTATTGCTGCCACAAGGGAAGGGGTTCCATTTCCGCCACTCATTGAGGCACTCTTTATGGAAATCGCGATCGAAGTGTTGCGGGAAGCTGGACTTCGATTGCCCAAACCCATCGGTCAGTCCTTAGGAATTGTTGGTGGATTGGTTATTGGGGAGGCTGCCGTTCAAGCGGGCATCGTAAGCCCCATCATGGTCATTGTTGTGGCGGTTACGGCAATCTCTTCTTTCACTTTACCTCAGTATAATGTCGGAATTGCCCTTAGAATGCTACGTTTCATAGGAATGTTGTTTGCTAGTGTTTTTGGATTGTACGGTGTAGTGTTGTTTGTCCTTTTGCTATGCAGTCATTTAGTGAAGTTGAAAAGTTTTGGAGTTCCATATGTCAGTCCAGCAGTTCCATATAGTCCAAAAGATTGGAAGGATTTAATAATTAGGTTACCGATTTCCATGTTGAAGAAACGACCCGGATTTTTGCATCCGAAAGACTCTATAAGAGAAAAGTAATGGCTTTGAAAGGAAGTGACATAAGATGCAAGCCAAACCGAAAGATCGAATTTCAACTGTTCAGACAGTCATGATTATCAGTAATTTTATCCTTGGTGCGGGCATCTTAACGTTACCTCGAACTGTTACTGAAAAAACCCAGACTCCTGATGGGTGGATTTCCGTTATGATTAGCGGATTCATTACCATGATGATTGGCTTAATCATGGTCAAACTCTGTAAGAGGTTTCCTAAACAATCTTTGTACCAATACAGTCAAGTAATTCTTGGCAAGTGGTTAGGGTTCATTCTCGGTTTCATTGTTATTCTTTACTATATTACGTTATCCGCCTTTGAAGTTCGTGCGATGGCAGAGACAACCCGTTTGTTTTTGTTACAGGGAACCCCGACCTGGGCGATTATTATGCCATTTTTATGGATCGGTCTTTATCTTATAGTAGGGGGAGTCAATTCGATTGCACGTATGTTTGAAATCATTTTTCCTGTCACTGTACTGTTTTTTATGTTGGTAATGTTTTTGGGAATCAGTATTTTTGAAGTGGATAATATTCGTCCAGTCATGGGACTAGGGGTAAAGCCAGTAATTAAAGGTCTATCGAGTACCTCTCTTTCATTTGCAGGATTTGAAGTCATTTTGATTATTTACTTTTTTATGCAAAAACAAAAACAGGCGACAAAAGCTACGCTCATTGCAATTGGGATTCCAATCATTTTTTATGCAGTCACTTTAATAATGGTGGTTGGGGCTCTATCAGTCGGGGGTGTTTTGACTCAAACATGGCCAGTACTAACTTTCATTAGGAGCTTTGAGATTACAGGTTTCTTTTTTGAAAGGTTTGATTCCCTATTATTAGTGATTTGGGTTATGCAGCTATTTTCTACATTCACAGTTTCCTACTTTGTCGCAGTATTAGGGGTTTCTCAGTTATTTGGAAAAAATTTTCAAACCATTAGTTTTATTGTGCTACCTCTTATTTTTTTCTTTGCGATGATTCCCACTAATATTAATCAGCTGTTTACGATGGGGGATTGGGTAGGTAAATTTTCATTCTTATTTTTTAGTTTGACCCCATTACTTCTGTTGTTCGTCTCCATGTTAAGGAGGAAGAAAAATGGATAAAGCATCTAAGCCTGTTTTTTTAAGTTTATTGTTATTCATGCTTTTACTGGTGTTGGCAGGGTGTTGGAGCAGTACCCCGATTGAGGACTTGAATTTCATTGCTGGTTCGTCATTGGATAAAGCCAAGGATGGAAGACTCAAGTCAACGCTGCAATATGTAGTTCCACAAGCAATTGGAAAAGGAAATGAAGGAATCACTCCTCAAAAACCATATGTTAATGTGTCAGAAATCGGAGATGCGCTTGAGCCGATTGGTTGGGAAACAACCTTGAAAAAAGAAGGGAAAATATTTGGTTCTCATCAAAAAACAGTGGTCATTGGCGAGGCCTTAGCACGAGAAGTAAATTTAAGGCAATTGACCGATTTATATTATCGTGACATAGATATCAGGGGAAGTACGATGATCCTTGTAGCAAAAGGACGCGCAGATCAAACGTTAGAATCGAATGAAAACAATATAATTCCAGCCTTGAAAATTGTTGAGATTGCCACGCAACAGTTGACGACAAGAATGTTAAGTCAGACCACCTTGACAAGTGTATGGGGAAAGATGAACTCAGGATCGAGCTTTTTGCTCCAAGAAATTCAGTCCACAAAAGGGGAAGTGGAATTTTCAGGAGCTGCCATAATCAATGGAAAGGACAATTTAATGATTGGTTCTTTCAATAAAGAAGATTTAGAAGGAATCACTTGGATTACAGGTGAGGGAAAAGGTGGAGCAGTAAAGGCTTATGAAAAAGAAACTGACAAACCTACCTATGTACAGATTGAAAATATGAAAAGTAAAATCAAGCCAAAAGTGGAAGATGAAAAGATTTCGTTTGATGTCACGATTGAGGCTGAAGGGAGAATAGCAGAATATTGGAATCCTTATTTAAAGCCTGCATTTAAAAATAAAAACGTAAAGAAAATGGAAAAGGTTGCGGAACAAGAAGTAAAGCGGTTAGTGGAAAATGTGACCAAGAAAATGCAGGATGAATACAAAGTCGAGGTTGCTGGGTTTGGAAATCAGTTAAGAATTGAACATCCGAAGCTTTGGGAAAAAGTGAAAAAAGATTGGGATCAGAAGTTCAGTACGATTCCAGTTGATTATCATGTGAATCTCACCATTAAGGATTACGGCAATATTGGCGCGAAGAAGGGAAGGAAGTAGAAGGGTAGATTAATGGCCGGTTTGGTGGATGGTAATGGGTAATAGACTGAATTATTATGACTTAATTGCAATTTTGTATCTTTCGATTGAAGCTTAACAATTTGAAGTAATATAACACATAACGCGGCACGCTCATTTTGTGCCGCGTTATGTGTTGATAGTATTAAGCATTTGGTAAAATCCTGGGCAGTTTCGGTAAAAAATGCGCTTGTTTTGGTAATAAAATAACTTGATTTGGTAATAAATCTGCTTAATTCGGTAAAAAGTCTGTGAAACCTTGACTTAAATAAAGAAGCTGGAATTTATTCGATTCCAGCTTCTATTCTTTTCTATTTTGTATTCTTTTTTTTCGCGATGTTCTCAAGCTTGCTCTTCGGTTCCACTGCAAATTCCACGTCTTTGCCCACTCCTTGTGGATTTACACTTGGAGCTTTTTGACCTCTTCCAGCATTTTTACTCACTACATTCACCTCCAAATATAGTTTCTCCAGACAAAAATGATTTATGTGGATTAACGACTACCATTTTCCAAATAATTCCTTCGCAATTGATTGAATTACGAAATCATAAGGAGTCATTTTTATATGCAGACATATATCAATCGAATTAAAGAAGTCTACCCTGACTTTCAAATAAATCAAATAGTGGAAAATCAATTTGGTCAAAACAATAATGTTATCTGAATTTACATGATTTTTACAATAGAAGGTAGGAATTCACACCTTTGATGAAGAAATAATAGGATACAAAAAAATGGTGGAGATGAATACCAGTTAAGAGGTAAACATGAATATACCAAAAATAAATGGTTTTGAAATTTTGGATAGGATTACAGATGCGGTTTTTGCGCTGGATCATGAATGGAATTTTACCTATGTGAATCAACAAGCCATTAAGTTATTGTGTCGTAATAGTGCCCAATTAATTGGGAAAAATATTTGGGAGGAGTTTCCTGAAGCTGTAAACTTGCCTTTTTATTCATTTTATCAAAAAGCAGTCAATGAGCAGATTCCCGTTAACTTCGATGCCTATTATCCACCATTAAAAACATGGTTTGATGTTAGGGCCTATCCATCTCCCAATGGACTTTCAGTCTATTTTCAGGACATAACAGAAAAGAGGGAAATAGCCAATCAGCGTGAACAACACTATGAATCCCTATTCGAGAACAATCCATATGGTGTATGTTCATTAGATTTAGAAGGTAATTACATGAGTGTTAATCCTTCAATGGAAGAACTTTTAGGATACAGTGAAGATGAGTTTTTATCGATGTCATACGTACCTTTAATACCTAAAAATGAAATTGAAAACACAATGAATTTCTTTTCGAAGGCTGCAAATGGAGAAACTCAAAACTATGAAACGAAAGCGATTCATAAAAATGGTCGAGTCATTGATTTAAAGGCAACGAATATGCCAATTATCGTAAATAATCGAATCGTTGGTGTATTTGCTATTGTGAAAGATATTACGAAAGAAAACTATACCAATAGTTTGCTATTGGAGTCCGAAAAGCTAACTGTTGTTGGCCAATTGGCTGCATCGATAGCCCATGAAATCAGAAATCCATTGACTTCTATTAAAGGGTTCTTACAGCTGATACGATCGACTGAAGAAATAAACAGTCAATATTTAAGTATTATGGCGGATGAAATTACGAGAATTGAGTCTATTACAAGTGAGCTATTAATCTTAGCCAAACCACAAGCTGAACAATACAAATACCAAAGTATTAATAGAATTATTACAGACGTAGCTATATTACTGAGTTCTCAAGCATTAATCAATAACGTCGAATTTAAGTTGAACCTAGCTGAACTTCCAGATATTTTATGCAATGCCAGTCAGTTGAAACAGGTTTTCATCAATCTTCTCAAAAATTCCATTGAAGCTATGCCAGATGGTGGTGTGATTTCAGTCTCTTGTTTGCAAAAAGGTGCTAATGACATCTTTATCCAAGTAATTGATCAAGGTTGTGGAATTCCGCAGGAACTTTTAGAGAAAATAGGATCGCCTTTTTATACAACGAAAGAAAAGGGGACTGGTCTTGGAATGATGACAACCTTAAAGATTATTGATTCACACGGTGGGAAGATGGATATTTCAAGTACGATGAATGAAGGGACTACCATTTCTATTACTTTACCTATAGAGACTACAAAATTGCTATAAGATCGGTATTTTATTTTGATTTTTGTTTAATTCTGTTTGATTAGAATCTTAACTTAGGTTTTTCATAATAGTTTAAAAGGCGCTATCCCTTAGTGGTATAGCGCCAATTTATTAGCTAGTTCATCGGTAAAGTTTAATGTGGAATATTAATCAATTGTCCTTTTTTAATCCAATATTGAAAGTTGTCGATTGGAAATACGCCTCTATAGTTAGAATTGTTCATTTTGATGATGACACTACCTTGAGATACGTCAAGTATCTTTAGGGTGTTCGAATTACTTAGGTTTGGCAAGAAACTACTTTTCATTTCAAATTCCATATTGCTTGCTAGGTTCAAAATTAACGACTCCTTCTTTCACGATTATTACTAAAATTCCCCAATATGCATGATATAATTCTATAAAAATGTAAGGGAGATACATACATGATAATCAACCAAATTACCCCTCAAGCAATTCTAGACAATAAAAGTGATTACGATACATATTTGAAAAAACAATTAAGCCCGTTAGTGGGGAAAGATTCATGGATGCAAGACTGGAGGCATATTGCTCAAAGGTTTGGATTGTTAAAATTCCAAGAAATGAAAGAAGAAGAACTTCAATCCTATGAATGGGATGAAAAATGGGTACATGACTTGATTGAAGAAGCGATTTTGAAGGTAAAAGAACACTTGGAGCTTGGACCTCTAAATATTATGGTCGTACCGGCGATTGCCTTTCCATGGTTTAGAAACCTAGACCGCGCCATCTGGACGAACGGATTTACCAATGGCCCTAATACGATTATTCTAGCTGTCCCACCTAAACCAGATGCTGTCTTTTTACAATATATGATTGCCCACGAAGCGCATCATGCCAGTCCGCAGAATCCTATTTACCAACTCACACTTGATACTTTTACATTACAAGATTGGTATAAGATGGAGGGGACTGCAGAATACTTTAGTCTTTCTCTATACGAAGATAAACGATGGTGGAAGGATGAATTCACAAAAGAAATAGAGTCCAACTATTGGAACAGAGCAAAAAATCAACTTCATTTTGCCGATGAAAATGGATTCGCCTTACGTTTTGGCGATCCAGCGAATGGCATTCCATATCTTGCGGGCTATGCTTTTGCATATAATTTAGTAAGAGATTATGTGAAACGAAATTCAATTCAGGAGTATAAGGAATTATTTTTAATAAAAGCAAGTGAATATATCGATTGTTATAAAGTAAATAATTGAAACTCTTTCCATTTTCATGCGTAGATAGGATAGGAAGGGTTGAAAAAGAAAATCCTCGAATAACTTCCGAGGATTTTGTTTTAGAAATTCTCTTTTTTTAACAGCTTATCGTGAATTTTAGTTAAAACTATGAGTGCTATAATTGATCCAACGAAGGTTAAAGTCATATCCCACTGTGCATCCCATTTGTCTCCTTGAGAACCTAAGAATTGGTGGGAAACCTTGCTACCTTTTGAAATTACTGCAGCCAGCCATTCAATGATTTCGTATATGGCACTAATGGATAGAGATATACTTAAAATGAATGTGATTAACCATTTTCCTCTTAAAATGGGGGTTGCTCTGATGACAATTTCCCGAATGATGATGGCAGATAATCCTTTAATAAAATGCCCAAACCGATCATAATGGTTCCTTTCTAGTTCAAAATAATCTTTGATCCAATTGAAAAGAGGGACTTTTGAATATGTATAATGGGCCCCGATGAACATAGTTATTGAAAGGATTGCAATAATAAGGTAAGACAGGGTGGTTAGTCGGAAGCTTTTATATGAAAAGATGGCAATGGCTAGCATTACGAGTGCAGGGATGGCTTCAGCAGACCAAATTAAATATCCGTTTGGTTGAATGAGTGACCATATTAAGACTATTAATACTACAATAAACAGTAGTAGATGAATCCATACTCTATTTGTTTTCAATTTTTTCACTCCAGTAGAAGGTTAAGATTTGTATTATTTAGTATGGACTACAAATAAATGGTTTAAATGTTATAATAAAAGTAAATAAGTCCAAGATAGGATTTTGTCAATGATATAAGGATAGAGAGTGGTGACAGCAAGTGCGTTTTACGAAAAGCATTCCCAATATGTTTACTTTAGGAAATCTATTCTGTGGTTTCTTGTCAATTGGCTTTGCGGCTAGTGGGCAGTATAAAAATGCTGCCATTTTGATATTAATTGGAATGATGCTGGATAGCATGGACGGTCGATTAGCCCGAATGTTAAAAGCAGACAGTGAATTGGGAAAAGAATTAGATTCACTAGCTGATATCGTTACATTTGGTGTCGCGCCTTCGTTTTTAGTGTACTATACATATTTCTTCCAATTTGGATTATTGGGATTAATCGTAGCTGGTTTGTTCCCACTGTTTGGAGCTTATCGATTAGCAAGGTTTAATATCAGTACGAATAAATCGAACATGAACTATTTTATTGGAGTTCCCATTACGGCAGCCGGAGGGATATTAGCACTCCTTACTTTATTTGGCGATCGGATTCCTAATATTGTAACAACCGTTGTGTTTACGGGATTATCCTTTTTAATGGTAAGCCGAATCAGAATACCAAGCTTAAAGGAAATTCCACTTCCAAAATATGGAACAATTGTGACGCTGTTTTTAGGCAGTCTATTATATTTGATTTACCGAGGGACATATGGACAATTTCCATACCTGATTTATATTGCGACACCACTTTACATCGCGTATGTAACGTATGTTTTCATTAAGGGGAAAAATAAAAAGAATATGGATTGATTGTTTGATACTCATTGTGAAATCGATGGGTATTTTTTTATGGGCTGAAGTTCTCACGAGGATGGTATGGAAGATCAAAAGGAGAAACCATTTATTTTAATAGCTTCCTCATTTTTCTATAATTAGAAATGGCAGTGAGGTAAAATAAAAAATAAGATTTTAACTCAAGAAAGGAAGATAAACTACCATGATAGATTTTAGAAGTGATACGGTCACAAAACCAACCGAAGAAATGAGAAAAGCTGCATATTCAGCTGAGGTTGGGGATGATGTGTATGGAGAAGATCCATCTGTCAAAAGGCTGGAAGAAGCAGCTGCCGAAATTTTAGGCAAGGAAGATGCTTTATTTGTGACAAGCGGGACACAAGGAAATCAAATCGCTATTTTGGTTCATTGTAGACCTGGTAATGAAGTACTACTAGAAGAGGAGTCTCATATTTTTTATTACGAGTCCGGAGCCGCATCAGCACTTGCTGGAGTTCAAACTAGAACCATTCGTGGTGTAAGGGGAGCAATGTCTGCACATGCAGTGGAAGCCGCTATTAGACCTGAAGATCAACACTATCCAGAAACGGGTTTGATCCTTATGGAAAATACACATAACAGGGCAGGAGGTGCAGTTATTCCTGTATCAACCATGAGTGAAATTTATTCTATTGGAAAAAAGTATGGTGTACCTGTACATATTGATGGAGCACGTCTTTTTAATGCAGCCACTGCACTTGGTCTTCCAGTTAGTGAATTAACTCGCCAATGTGATACGGTTCAAATTTGTTTATCTAAGGGCCTTGGCGCACCAGTGGGCTCCTTATTGGCAGGAAGTAGTGAATTTATTAAGAAAGCGCGCAAATGGAGGAAGCGAGTTGGGGGTGGCCTACGTCAGGCAGGAATTATCGCAGCACCCGGCATAATTGCTCTAACCCAAATGCCCGAAAGGCTTTATCTTGACCATGAACATGCCCGTCAGTTGGCTGAAGGGATAGGGTCTATTTCCAAGCTCTCAGTAGCCAATCAAATTGACACCAACATAGTCGTGGTGGATGTCAGCAAAACGGGATTATCTGCCGATGAATTTAGCGTGCGATTGAAGGACCAAGGGATATTAGCAAATGGGTTTGGCAATGGATTAGTCCGGTTTGTAACACATTACGATGTAACAAAGGAAGATATAGACAAAGGATTAAAAGGAATTTCTGCTATTTTACGTTAGTGAAGTTTTCATGAAAGCGATAGTTGGGGGAGAGCATGTTGGAGATAAAAATAGACAATTTAACAGGAGAAAAAGTGCTTCAATTGATTGGGGAACATCTTCAGGGAATGGCACAAAATTCTCCACCAGAAAGTATTCACGCACTCAATCTAGAGGGTTTAAAGAAACCTGATATCACTTTTTGGAGTGCGTGGGAGAATGAGGAGTTACTTGGATGTGGAGCATTAAAGGAACTGAATGAACAACATGGAGAAGTAAAATCCATGCGCACTTCATCCTCACACCAAAGAAAAGGTGTGGCTAGAAAAATGCTCCAGCATATTATCAAAGAATCTAAAAGAAGGGGGTATACCAGCCTCAGTCTTGAAACAGGATCTATGGAAGCATTTGAGCCGGCTAGAAAATTATATGAAAGCTTTGGATTTCACTATTGTCCACCATTTTCAGACTACAAAGAGGATCTAAACAGTGTGTTCATGACTTTAGACTTATAAATATAGGGATGATTATCATAAAGCGTTCTATTTTCTTTAGTAACGGTTTTTTTGTTAGCAAGAGTTTGGCTAAAGAAAACTGTCTGGAGTGGTAGGTGTGACTCGCAAGAACTTAAAGTCGAAATAAAACACTTTCATTTTCAGAAAAATTCCTTTCTTTAAAGAAGGGAAACAATATTCTTCCCCTAATGAAAAGACTTAATATTTGTAAAATAGTTTTATCACTAGTACAATAGTTATACAATATTTTTACAAATATTAAAAATATATTTGTGTATTTTTATACTTTACGTATTACTTGGTAGCGAAGAAATAAGTCGACATAGAGACCCTTTTTTAGCCTGACGCTAGCCAAGTTATCTAATAATGATGAAATTAAAGGGGAAGAACATGAAAATCATGATTGAAACTGGGGTAATGAAAAGTTCGCAAGTGTTTGAAGATGGTTCTGTGCTAGCGGCAATTGAAAGGTCACTTGCGATGATTGAATTTGATCCACAAGGAAAAGTGCTTTGGGTGAATGAAAACTTTGCAAAGACTATGGGATATAGAGTGCAAGAAATGCCTGGTATGTTACATAAACAATTTTGTACGGATGATTTTGCAGACAGTTACGAGTATCAGGAATTGTGGAGAAATTTACGTACTGGCAAGAGTTTTCAAGAAAAAATCCAGCGTGTGACTAAGCAAGGCAAGCTACTCTGGTTAGAAGCCACATATACTCCTATTTATGATAAAAATGAGAATATAGTGGGGGTTGTCAAAATAGCAACTGATATTACAGAGAGGGAAAATAATACAGTACAAGTCGCATCTCGTTTGCAACAAATGTCAGAGGATTTGAGTGCAAGAGCGAATATGGGAATTAAGAGGAGTGAAGAAGTAGCTCAAGCAACTGGAGAGTTGGTTTCTCAATACAAAGAAAATTTGGAAATTCTTGATTCTCTTAAATCCCAAGCACAATCAATCGGAAATATTGTGAAGACCATTCGAGAAATTGCGGCTCAAACGAATTTATTGGCTTTGAATGCTGCGATTGAGGCAGCGCGTGCTGGAGAACATGGCCGAGGCTTTAATGTTGTAGCTGGAGAAGTTAGAAAACTGGCAACACGTGTTCAAGATTCCATCCAAGAGGTCAATTCACATATTGAGGGGATTACAGGAGAAATCAATAAAATAAACGAAGTAACTATGCGTTCTCAAACCGGTATTTCCAGTAATCAAGTTCTTAATGAACAGGCTGTTGTGGCATTTAAAGAGATTGGCAGTGCTGCAATCCAATTGGATCAACAAGCTAAGATGTTTAAGGAAATTTTATAAAAGAGAATGATCTATTCAAATAGAGACCTCCACCATTTTTGTTTAACGGGTTCTCTTTTGGAGTGCAAAATGTAAAAAATCAAC
>NZ_QBBX01000020.1:28140-61147 GCF_003073175.1 Peribacillus acanthi | reverse complement strand
TCCGAACACGGAAGTTAAGCTCTTCAGCGCCGATGGTAGTTGGGGGTTTCCCCCTGTGAGAGTAGGACGTTGCCAGGCAAAAAAGAAGATCAGCTGATGAGGCTGGTCTTTTTTTTGTCTTTTGGGTTAAACAAGAGGTAAATAAGTCTTCTTTATTGACCAAAAGATAAGAGAAACCAAAACACGGAGAGGGAGCGTACATAAAAAGAGTAAGTGAATGTACATGAGGTTAGAGGGTCAGAGGAATGTAGAGTTAGACCGTTGTTAGCATAACGATTCATAAAGAGTGAATCAATTAAAACAGATTAGAAATGCAAATTCACATGCAATATATCGTTTACTTTCTTCTTTATTCATTCACTAGTGATCCTATATCGTTCACTTTTGCCCAAAATACCCTGCGCATTAGACAATTTACCTTTCACTATTAAGTTACTTTAGATAAATACCGTTCACATGGTCGCCTTTATCAACCAAAAAGTTAGGAACCCATACACATCTTCTTTATTTCCAATCGAAAAGCCATAATACATTTCACAATCGCTCCTTATATAAGACATGTACTTAACCATTCTAATTTCACTATATTTTTAATAAATTTGCTCTAACTTCTTAACCTTAAAAAGAAGGAGCTATGCACTTCAATATTGAATATTGTAGGAACAAAAGGTATTAGTTAGCGATTGTTTAGCTATTTCTTCCTTCAAACAAAATTTCCTCGCTTGATAAATCAAAATCTTACACTCATTAAAATCACCAAATTATTTTTTCTTTATCACGTTTCTAATTGGTTGGAATAGGGTAGAAATATAGATAGATTCATCACTTTTTTACCAAATATTACATAATAAATTTGTTAATTCGACTTTATTGCAAAATGAAATTAATTCCCCTATAATAATAGTCAAATATAGTCAAAGTCAGACAAATACATCTTTGACTATATGAAAAATCAAGGACTAATGATTGGAGGAGGGCGAAGTGAAGAACATATCTGATATTATTGAGAGTTATTTGAAGAAGGTATTAGATATGAGCGGTAAGGAAATTGTTGAAATTAAGCGAAGTGAGATTGCTGATAAGTTTCAATGTGTTCCTTCTCAGATCAATTATGTAATAAACACTCGTTTCACTACAGAGAGAGGGTATGCTGTGGAAAGTAAACGAGGTGGTGGTGGATATATCCGAATCATGAAGGTAAAGGTGTATGACCATGCCCATTTAATTGATCAGCTGATGACACTTACCTCGACTCGAATTGCCCAATCCAGTGCAGAGGATATTATCAATCGGCTAGTCGCCGAAAATATAATTAATAGACGCGAAGCGAAAATGATGTTAAGTGTGATGGATCGCTCCGTATTGTATATCGACTTGCCAATAAGGGATGAACTAAGGGCGAGGATGCTAAAGGCGATGCTTGAGACACTAAAATATAAATAATTCTCCATTGGGGTGATTGCGATGATTTGTCAGGAATGCAAAGACAGACCTGCAACCCTTCATTTCACTAAAATTGTGAACGGTGAAAAAACGGAAGTTCACTTGTGTGAACAATGTGCACAGGGTAAAGGGGATACTTTCTTTTTTAATGGGGGATCCAGTTTCTCCATACATGATTTATTAGCAGGGATATTAAATGTCGAACCTGCTTTTCAGAAATCGAGCACATTCCCTTCTAGCAATGAGGTTACTTGTGAAGGGTGTCATATGAGTTATGCCCAATTCACAAAAATCGGTCGTTTCGGTTGTTCGTATTGTTATAAGAGTTTTGAGAAACAATTGGATCCTATTCTTAAGCGTCTTCATGGAGGAAATGTTGTCCATGCAGGGAAAATACCAAAAAGAACAGGAGATGATATTTCTTTAAGAAAGAAGCTGGCGACTTGGAAGAAACAACTTAAGGATTTAATACATCAAGAAGAATTCGAGAAAGCTGCTGAGTTGCGAGACGAGATTCGATCCCTTGAGAGAGAGATACAACGAACTCTGGAAAGGGGGCGATCACAATGAGTTTAGAACATTTCATTGAAAAGGCAGTTAGCTCTTGGATGAATGGTGATGGTCCAAATTCAGATATCGTGTTAAGTTCTAGAATTCGACTTGCAAGGAATTTAAAGGATTTTTCATTCCCTACTATTTATAGTCATGAAGAAGCTGTAAAGATTGTCTCTCTTTTAGAAGAAAATATGCGCGAAAATGCTCCAGGATTTGGACCATTGGAGTTAGTGAGGATGAATAATATCCAACCATTAGAAAAAAGAGTTTTGGTTGAGAAACACTTGATTAGTCCTCATTTAGCAGATCATTCTAGAGAGGGTGCATGTTTTCTCTCAGAAGATGAAAAAATTAGTTTGATGGTTAACGAAGAAGACCATATCCGCATTCAGTGTTTGTTATCTGGTTTGCAGCTAAACGAAGCTCTAGAATTAGCTAATGAAGTAGATGATTGGATTGAACAGCTTGTAGACTACGCTTTTGATGAAAAAAGAGGGTATCTGACAAGTTGTCCTACAAATGTTGGGACGGGGTTAAGAGCATCAGTAATGATGCATTTACCTGGGTTAGTGCTAACGCAACAAATGAATCGAATTATCCCAGCTATTAATCAATTAGGCCTAGTTGTCAGAGGTATATACGGAGAAGGAAGTGAGGCGCAAGGTAACCTCTTCCAAATTTCTAACCAAATGACACTTGGCAAATCCGAAGAAGACATTGTGGAAGATCTAAAAAGCGTAGTTGAACAAATTATTGAGCGAGAAAGATTGGCTAGAGAAGCATTAGTCAAAACATCAAACATACAATTAGAAGACAGAGTGTTTCGCTCTTTAGGAACTCTTTCACAAGCAAGAGTCATTGAATCTAAAGAAGCAGCCAATTGTTTATCTGATGTTAGACTTGGTATTGACTTGGGGTATATAAAGGACATCTCCAATACGATTCTTAATGAATTGATGATTTTAACGCAGCCGGGCTTCCTTCAGCAGTATGCTGGTGGAGCTTTAAGGCCCCATGAACGCGACGTGCGGCGTGCGACATTTATACGCGAAAGATTGATATTAGAGAAGAACAAACAAGAGTAAGGAGGAATAAATATGATGTTTGGTCGTTTTACTGAAAGAGCCCAGAAGGTTTTAGCATTAGCACAGGAAGAGGCAATCCGTTTGGGTCACAATAATATTGGTACTGAACATATTTTACTCGGTCTTGTTAGGGAAGGCGATGGCATCGCTGCCAAGGCTTTATATGCTTTAGGGTTAGGTGCTGAGAAGATTCAAAAAGAAGTAGAAAATCTGATTGGTAGAGGACAGGACACTGCGCAAACCATTCACTACACACCGAGAGCGAAAAAAGTGATAGAACTGTCCATGGATGAAGCAAGAAAGTTAGGTCATTCTTATGTAGGGACAGAACATATTTTACTAGGCTTAATCCGTGAAGGTGAGGGGGTTGCAGCACGTGTGCTGAATAACCTAGGGGTAAGTTTAAATAAAGCCCGTCAACAGGTTCTACAATTACTTGGAAGCAATGAGTCCGGTGGGCATCAAGGAAACGCCTCCTCTGCGGCAAGTACTCCTACACTAGATAGTTTAGCACGTGATTTGACGGCGATTGCTCGAGAGGGAAGTCTTGACCCAGTTATCGGAAGAAGCAAGGAAATTCAACGTGTAATTGAAGTATTAAGCAGACGTACTAAGAACAATCCAGTATTAATTGGAGAGCCAGGTGTTGGTAAAACAGCAATAGCTGAGGGTCTAGCTCAACAAATTATAAATAATGAAGTACCTGAGACTTTACGTGATAAGCGTGTAATGACTTTAGATATGGGAACAGTAGTTGCGGGTACTAAATATCGTGGTGAATTTGAGGATCGCTTGAAAAAGGTAATGGATGAAATACGCCAAGCGGGTAACATCATCCTATTTATCGATGAGCTTCATACATTAATAGGCGCTGGTGGCGCAGAAGGTGCTATTGATGCATCTAACATTTTGAAACCTTCGTTGGCTCGTGGTGAATTGCAATGTATCGGTGCTACAACGTTGGATGAATATCGTAAATATATCGAGAAAGATGCGGCACTAGAGCGTCGTTTCCAACCTATTCAAGTTGACGAACCTTCTGTTGAAGAGTCTATTCAAATTCTTCAGGGACTTCGTGATCGCTATGAGGCCCACCACCGTGTATCAATCACTGATGCATCTATTGAAGCAGCTGTAAAATTATCTGATCGTTATATATCTGATCGTTTCTTACCAGATAAGGCGATTGACTTAATTGATGAGGCTGGTTCAAAGGTGCGTTTACGTTCTTATACAACACCTCCGAATTTAAAAGAGCTTGAGGTGAAGCTAGAGGAAGTACGTAAGGAAAAGGATGCGGCAGTCCAAAGCCAAGAATTTGAAAAAGCTGCGTCACTTCGTGATTCTGAGCAACGTTTACGCGAGCAATTAGAAGAAACGAAGAAGACTTGGAAAGAAAAACAAGGTCAAGAAAACAGTGAAGTGACTGTGGATGATATTGCTACTGTTGTGTCCAACTGGACGGGTGTACCCGTTACTAAGCTGGCACAAACTGAATCTGAGAAGCTATTGAATATGGAGGAACTATTGCATGATCGCGTTATTGGTCAAGATGAAGCAGTCAAAGCGGTAGCGAAGGCTGTACGTCGTGCAAGAGCAGGGTTAAAGGATCCGAAACGTCCTATCGGTTCATTCATCTTCTTAGGGCCAACAGGTGTTGGTAAAACAGAATTAGCGCGTGCCTTGGCTGAATCTATTTTTGGTGACGAGGACGCCATGATCCGTATTGATATGTCCGAATACATGGAGAAACATTCAACGTCAAGACTTGTCGGTTCTCCTCCGGGTTATGTAGGATATGAAGAAGGTGGACAATTAACTGAAAAGGTTCGTCGTAAACCATATTCTGTTGTATTACTAGATGAAATTGAAAAGGCACATCCAGATGTGTTCAATATTCTTTTACAAGTATTGGAAGATGGTAGACTGACGGATTCTAAAGGTCGTACAGTCGACTTCAGAAATACCATTTTAATTATGACTTCAAACGTAGGTGCATCTGCGTTGAAGCGTAATAAGTATGTAGGTTTCAACATTCAGGATGAAGGCCAAGATTATAAAGATATGAAAGGGAAAGTGCTGGAAGAGCTGAAAAAAGCATTCCGACCAGAGTTCCTAAACCGTATCGATGAGATCACAGTCTTCCATGCCTTAGAGAAGAAACATCTAAAAGAAATCGTAACGTTGATGGCAGATCAGCTAATCAAACGTCTGAAAGAACAGGAAATTTTTATTGAGCTTTCTGATGCAGCGAAAGACAAAATCGCTGAAGAAGGGTATGATCCTGAATATGGTGCTAGACCATTGCGCCGTGCCATTCAAAAGCATATCGAGGACCAGTTATCAGAGGAATTATTGAAAGGTAACGTAGAAAAAGGCAAGAAGGTCATCATTGATGTGCAAGATGGAGAATTCAAGGTGAAGCCTGCAGAGGAAGCTACCACTTCTTAATTTAGCAATAAAAGTGTATTCCACTCGGCTGTAAATACAGCCGAGTTTTGCTTATTATTTAAGAATTTTATTTGAACATGTTCCTTTATTGAAGGAGAAGACAAAATCCATCTATAATTTTTACAGATAAGAAAATGAATTTACATACAAGGAGAAAGACATGGTAAAGAAAAAGACGAAGTTTATTTGTCAATCCTGTGGTTATGAGTCACCTAAGTGGATGGGAAAATGTCCAGGCTGTGGAGATTGGAATAAGATGGTGGAAGAAACGGAGGTAATAAAACCTGCTAGGAGGGGGGCCTTTGCTCACAGTGAAACAGGGAAACTAGGTGTTAAACAAAAAGCAACACCGATTACAGCCATTGAAACTTCCCAAGAACCTAGGATGCATACGGATTTAAAGGAATTAAACAGAGCACTAGGTGGAGGGATTGTAAATGGATCCCTCGTTTTAATCGGTGGAGATCCGGGTATTGGAAAATCAACCTTGCTGTTACAAGTATCTGCCCAAATGGCACAAAAACAACATAGAGTGCTCTATATTTCTGGGGAAGAATCTGTTAAACAAACCAAGCTCCGAGCAGACCGACTAGGGACTGTTTCTGATCATTTATATGTCTATTCAGAGACTGATATGGATTTCATTGAACAAGCCATTACAGATGTTGAGCCTAGGCTAGTCATTATCGATTCCATTCAGACCGTATTCCAACCAGAGGTAACCTCAGCACCAGGCAGTGTGTCCCAAGTAAGGGAATGTACAGCTACTTTAATGAGGATTGCGAAAACTAGAGGTATTGCAATCTTTATCGTTGGACATGTTACGAAGGAAGGAGCAATTGCTGGACCAAGACTGTTAGAACATATGGTTGATACCGTCCTTTATTTTGAAGGAGAAAGACACCATACATATCGTATTTTAAGAGCTGTAAAGAATCGCTTTGGTTCTACGAATGAAATGGGTATATTTGAAATGAAGGAAAATGGGTTAGAAGAGGTGGAAAATCCTTCAGAAATATTCCTGGAGGAACGTTCTAAAGGCGCTTCTGGTTCAACCGTCGTAGCCTCTATGGAAGGGACGAGACCAGTCCTAGTAGAAATTCAAGCGTTAATTTCTCCAACCAGTTTTGGGAATCCTAGAAGGATGGCGACTGGAATTGACCATAATCGAGTTCCTCTCCTAATGGCAGTATTGGAGAAAAGGGTAGGGCTTTTGCTTCAAAATCAAGACGCATATTTAAAAGTAGCTGGTGGAGTTAAGCTAGATGAACCTGCAATTGATTTGGCTATTGCCGTAAGTATTGCATCTAGTTTTCGAGATAAACCTACAAGGACTACCGATTGTATTATTGGGGAAGTGGGTCTAACTGGAGAAGTAAGGCGTGTTTCTCGAATCGAACAAAGGGTACAGGAAGCTGCCAAGCTAGGGTTTGAACGGGTGATTCTTCCTGCTAATAATCTTGGAGGTTGGACTGTGCCAAAAGGTGTGGAGCTTGTTGGAGTATCCACAGTTGCTGAGGCATTAATGTTTACATTAGGAGGATAATATGACTGATAGAAGAACAGATAAAGCTAAATCTGACATTTTACAGCTTGTTTCTCCTGGAACACCTTTGAGGGATGGAATTGACAATGTCCTTCGAGCGAATACAGGTGGTCTTATAGTAGTGGGTTATAATGAAAAAGTTAAAGCCATCGTGGATGGTGGATTTAAAATTGGGTGCCCATGCACGCCTAGTTTCTTATATGAATTAGCAAAAATGGATGGGGCCATAATATTAAATGAAACGGGCGAAAAAATCATCCTGGCAAATGCTCAATTAGCCCCGGATTCTGCAATTCCTTCGACGGAGACTGGAATGCGCCATCGTACTGCCGAGAGGGTCGCGAAAGAAACAAAAAGTTTGGTGATTGCCATTTCTCAACGACGTAATGTCATTACTCTGTATCAAGGAAATTTCCGTTATGCTTTAAAGGATATTGGTGTCATTCTAACTAAAGCGAACCAGGCTATTGAGACGTTAGAAAAATATAAAGCTGTTCTACAGGAAAGTATTGAAGGTTTAAGTGATTTAGAATTTGAAGAAATTGTGACATTTTCAGATTTACTCCAAGTTATGCAACGTTTTGTCATGTTTTTACGTATTAAAAGTGAGCTCCTTTCATATTTAACTGAACTTGGTACGGAAGGAAGGCTAATACGGCTTCAAATGAGTGAATTGATTTCCTCGCTGGAGAAAGAAGAGGAGCTGATTATCCGGGATTATGCCCAAGGACAGGTAAAGGAAATTAAAAACAAGTTACAGGAACTAGCGCAACAAGAGTTCATTGAGGACACAACTTTACTCAAGGTCATGGGATATACAGGTTATGTCCATCTAGATGAGTCCATCATTCCAAAAGGGTATCGCATGCTACATAAAATTCCTCGTCTACCTCATCTGATCATCGAAAATCTAGTCGATCAATTCAAGAATTTCTCAACCATAATGAAAGCGTCAGTAGATGAACTGGATGATGTGGAGGGAATTGGGGAAGTAAGAGCCAAAAAAATAAAAGAAGGCCTGCGTCAATTAAGGAATCAGTTGAAATAAGGGGGATTTTGTCGTTTTTTGACTAGTAATGGACATTCGTTGACACCTCTATTAACAGAATGCTAGCCTTAGCATATAAGGCTCTTGAAAAGTTATTTTTGGACAACAATTTGATGTCATTTTGATTAATTGCTTCAAAAATAGTAGGAATAGGTTTCAATTTCTAGAATTTGTTTATACTGAGTAAAAAAAGGAGGTGAAAGGATGTTAAAACGGATTATTCAAGCATGCTTTTTAATCGTAGGGGGAACATTAGGTATTTTCCTGTTACCTGAATTATTGATTCTAATCAACGCTGATGATCTTACATTTATTAACAATCCTTATGTAACGGCCATTTTAGGTGCAATCATATTTTATCTTTTAACTTTTTGGTCAATTGATTATGTGGTGAATTTTATGAAATGGATTGAGGAGCTGCTCGTTAAGGCTCCCATTACTGACATTATCTTTGGAAGTGTTGGATTGCTTGTAGGACTTTTCGTTGCATTTTTAATCGGTTATGCTCTTAATGCAATACAAGTTCCCATCGTTAACACGGTCGCTCCAATCTTATTAACTCTTCTGTTTGGTTATTTAGGCTTTCAAGTAGGATTCAAAAAACGCGATGAATTACTACACCTTTTTTCGAAAAGTAATAAGAAAAAAGGATTCGAAGCCGAGGATGAAGGTAAAGAGCTTGTAAAAACCTCTTATAAAATATTGGATACAAGCGTGATCATTGATGGTAGGATTGCTGATATTTGTCAGACTGGATTTATTGAAGGTACAATTGTGATTCCTCAATTTGTCCTCGAGGAACTTCAGCATATTGCAGATTCTTCTGATGCTCTAAAGAGAACAAGAGGCCGACGTGGACTTGATATTTTGAACCGTATTCAAAAAGACCTCACTGTTAAAGTGGAATTTTATGAAGGAAACTTTGATGACATTCAAGAGGTAGATTCTAAATTGGTGAAATTAGCTAAGGTAATGGGAGGAATCGTTGTAACCAATGATTTCAACTTAAATAAAGTATGTGAATTCCAGAGTGTACCTGTGTTAAATATTAATGACCTGGCCAATGCAGTCAAACCGGTAGTAATCCCAGGCGAAGAAATGCAAGTTCTTGTCATCAAAGACGGTAAAGAACAAAATCAAGGTGTAGCGTATTTAGATGATGGAACGATGATTGTGGTTGAGGATGGACGTGATTTCATCGGCAAACAAATCGATGTTCTTGTTACGAGTGTCCTACAAACATCGGCTGGAAGAATGATTTTTGCCAAACCTAAATTGCTAGAAAAAGCGTTATAAGAATAGGAGAAAAAGTGATGGAATATGAAGTGGTGATACCTGCAGCTGGGCAAGGAAAACGGATGAAGGCTGGAATGAATAAGCTTTTCCTTGAACTGAATGGCAAGCCGCTCATTGTTCATACTTTAGAAGTGTTTGATACTGATCCCCATTGTAAGAGAATCATTTTATCGATTAATCCCGCAGAAGAAGAGATATTTCATGCTCTTCTTCAGTCTTTTTCTATTAAGAAAACAACGAAATTTGTGGCAGGCGGGGAAGAAAGGCAACATAGTGTATCGAATGGATTGAGGGAAGTGGAAGAAACGGATATTGTACTCGTTCATGATGGAGCTCGACCATTCATCACCCATTCTTTGGTTTCAACGCTGACTGAGGTTGCCTCTAAACAGGGAAGTGCAATCCCAGGAGTGCCTGTAAAAGATACGATAAAAAAGGTTAGGGATTATGTCGTCATGGATACAGTTGAACGTTCAAGCTTGTGGGCGGTGCATACGCCACAAGCTTTTCGTGTTCCTATTTTGAAAAGGGCACATGAGGAAGCGGCTAAAGAAGGATATCTTGGAACAGATGATGCTAGTCTAGTAGAGAGGTTAGGGGAGCGTGTTCAGATGGTCGAGGGTGACTACACGAATCTGAAAATCACGACGCCTGAAGATGTTTTTTTTGCAGAAGCAATAATTAAATTACGTGAAAAAGGAGAACGATGATGTTTCGTATTGGACAGGGTTTTGATGTGCATCAGCTAGTGGAAGGAAGACCACTAATCATTGGGGGTATCACAATTCCTCATGAAAAAGGATTAATGGGCCATTCAGATGCCGATGTGTTATTGCATACCATTGCAGATGCTTGCCTAGGAGCGATTGCTGCCGGTGATATTGGAAAGCATTTTCCCGACACAGATCCGAATTTTAAAGATGCAGATTCGGCAAAGTTATTGACTCATGTTTGGGAACTCGTAAAAAAACAAGGATATGAACTAGGAAATATTGATTGCACGATTATTGCCCAAAAACCAAAAATGCGACCGTATATTGACCAAATGAGAGAAAGAATTGCTAAATTGTTAGAAGCATCTATGGACCAAGTCAATGTGAAGGCCACAACAACGGAACAGCTTGGTTTCACGGGAAGAGGAGAAGGAATTGCTACACAGGCAACGGTACTGATTTCAAAACGTTCTTAATTACATTTAGATGCGAAAAACTTAGTATCCCACATCTTTATTCTATATAGGTGTAATGGTAAAATGATTAAATGTGTAAGTATACATAAAATAGTTAATATTCGCTTAGGAGGCGTAAATAGATGAGCAGTGACATCCGTGTTCGATACGCACCAAGTCCAACTGGACATTTGCATATCGGTAATGCCCGTACCGCACTATTTAATTACTTGTTTGCCCGTAATCTTGGTGGCAAATTCATCATTCGAATTGAAGATACAGATAAAAAGAGAAATATTGCAGGCGGCGAAGAAAGCCAGTTGAAATATCTTAAATGGTTAGGAATCGACTGGGATGAGAGCGTCGATAAATTAGGTGAATACGGTCCTTATCGTCAATCTGAACGAAATGATATCTATGAGCAATATTATAAAGAACTTTTAGAAAAAGGTTCTGCCTACAAATGTTATTGTACTGAAGAAGAACTAGAAGCAGAACGTGAAGCTCAATCGGTAGATGGTGGCATGCCGATGTACTCTGGAAAATGCCGTCATTTAACAGATGAAGACCGTTCTAGACTAGAAGCAGAAGGACGCGAGCCTAGCATCCGTTTTGCTGTACCAGATGGGAAAGTATATTCTTTTGAAGATATGGTAAAAGGTGAAGTTTCATTTGAATCTGATGGAATTGGAGACCATGTCATTGTCAAAAAAGACGGTACACCTACTTATAACTTCGCAGTGACAGTGGATGACTACTTGATGAAAATTTCCCATGTGCTTCGTGGGGATGATCATATTTCTAATACTCCAAAGCAATTGATGATTTATGAGGCGCTTGGTTGGGAGCCACCTATCTTTGGTCACATGACATTGATAGTGAACGAAAGCCGAAAAAAATTAAGTAAACGTGATGAGTCCATTATTCAGTTTATTGAGCAATATGAGGAATTGGGATACCTTCCTGAAGCATTATTCAACTTCATCGGATTACTAGGATGGGCACCAGGTGGCGAAGAAGAAATCTTCACTAAAGAACAATTTATTCAAATTTTCGATGCTAAGCGCTTATCTAAATCACCAGCATTGTTTGATAAGCAAAAGTTAACTTGGATGAACAACCAATACCTAAAGCAATTGGATGTTGAACAGTTGGTAGGTTTGACTCTTCCGCAGCTTGTAAAAGCTGGAAAGGTTTCTGAAAATCTTTCTGAGAAAGAGTTACAATGGGTGAAGGATCTGTCTGCTTTGTTCCAAGAAAAAATGAGTTATGGAGCAGAGATTGTTCCATTGTCAGATCTATTCTTTAAGGATGAAGTAGAATTTGAAGAAGAAGGAATGGAAGTATTAAAAGAGGAGCAAGTTCATGAAGTGTTAACTGCATTCCTACAAGAAGTAGAAGCACTGGAAAGCTTTGAAGCGGAAGGCATCAAAAATGCGATGAAGGCTGTCCAAAAATCAACTGGTCAAAAAGGCAAAAAGCTGTTCATGCCAATCCGTGTTGCGACAACAGGGCAAACACATGGACCCGATTTACCTCAGGCAATTGCCCTACTAGGAAAAGAAAAGATAAAAAATCGCGTTTCACGTATTTTACATTAACAAATCAAAAAGAATATAATATAGTAGTAAGTATCTATATAGGTTTACGTAGATGGGGAGAAGTAAAAAGATGATGCTTTTAAGAGAGGACCATCACCGGCTGAAAGTGGTCTAAGCCGCTCATGTTTTGAAATGCACCCCGGAGTTCCTTTTCTGAACGGCCATTAGCCGCTAGGAAAAGGCGGAGCTATCCGTTATCGAGCTTAAGTTGGAATGCATAGACCTTTATTGGGTCATTTATGGATTCAAACAGAGTGGAACCGCGTACTATACGTCTCTGTCATTTTGACAGGGGCGTTTTTTGTTTATACTTTAAAGAAATTGGCAGCAAGGAAGTAAGTCAACATATTGCCAATTATGGGAATAAAGTATAAGTGCAATTTAGCTTTCGTCACGGCTAATGCGTGGTGCTAGCCAAGTTTTCTAAGAAAAGGCGTTTACAGTGGGGAGGGATAGAACTTGTTTAAAACATTCAAGGAAGATATAGAGGTTGTGTTTGATCAGGATCCAGCAGCCAGAAGTTATATAGAAGTCATTCTTACTTATTCAGGTTTGCATTCGATTTGGGCTCATCGTATCGCTCACTGGTTTTTCAAACGAAAATGGTTTTTCCTAGCTAGAGTGATATCTCAAATTAGCCGTTTCTTTACAGGGATTGAAATTCATCCAGGAGCAAAAATAGGCCGTCGTTTTTTCATTGACCACGGGATGGGCGTCGTAATTGGGGAAACATGTGAGATTGGAGATAATGTAACTGTTTTTCAGGGAGTCACTCTTGGTGGCACTGGTAAAGAAAAAGGGAAACGGCATCCAACGATTAAAGATAATGTTCTTATTGCTACAGGAGCTAAGGTACTTGGATCTATTACCGTTGGGGAAAACTCAAAAATCGGAGCAGGTTCAGTTGTATTGAAGGAAGTACCAGCTAATTCTACTGTTGTAGGCATTCCTGGAAAAGTTGTGATCAAGGATGGTGTTAGAGTAGAAAGAGATTTAAATCATTGCGATTTACCAGATCCAACTGGTGATCGTTTTAAAGCATTAGAATCTGAAATTCAACAACTAAAACAAGATTTACATTTGCTTCGTAATCGAAAGGAGAAGGAATATGAGCATAAAAATATATAATACATTGACTCGCCAAAAAGAAGTATTTCAACCGATGGAAAAAGGCAAGGTAAAAATGTATGTGTGCGGACCGACGGTATATAACTTTATCCATATCGGAAATGCAAGACCACCAATTGTTTTTGATACGGTTAGACGTTATTTAGAATATCGAGGGTATGACGTTCAGTACGTATCTAATTTCACAGATGTCGATGATAAGTTAATTCGTGTGGCAAACGAATTAGGTTCAGATGTGCCGACGGTGGCGCAACGATTTATAGATGCCTACTTTGAGGATGTAACAGCACTAGGTTGCAATCGTGCAGATGTTCACCCAAGGGTTATGGAAAGCATGGATATCATCATTGAATTTATCGAAGCCTTAATCGAAAAAGGGTTTGCCTACGAGTCAGAAGGGGATGTATATTACAAGACTCGCCAATTTAAAGGATATGGGAAGCTCTCGCACCAATCCATCGATGAATTAAGAGCGGGTGCCCGCATTGAAGTCGGTGAGAAGAAGCAAGATGCTCTTGATTTTGCTCTTTGGAAAGCGGCAAAAGAAGGCGAGATTTATTGGGAAAGTCCGTGGGGTAAAGGGCGCCCGGGTTGGCATATTGAATGCTCTGCGATGGCGAAGAAATATTTAGGTGATAGCATCGACATACACGCAGGTGGGCAAGACTTAGCCTTCCCTCATCATGAAAATGAAATTGCTCAATCAGAAGCTCTTTCTGGAAAAGTCTTTTCTAAGTATTGGATGCATAATGGATACATTAATATCGATAACGAAAAAATGTCAAAATCTCTAGGGAATTTTGTATTGGTTCATGACATTATAAAAAAGTATGACCCACAACTATTAAGATTTTTTATGCTATCCGTACAATATAGACATCCTATTAATTATAGTGAAGAATTATTGGAGAACACAAAAACAGGACTGGAGCGTTTAAAATCATCCTACCAAAACTTAAAGCATCGTTTAGAATCTTCAACGGACTTAACCACTACAAATGATGAGTGGTTAGAGAAAATCGAGCAATTGCACCAGAAGTTCATCGAGGAAATGGACGATGATTTCAATACGGCAAATGCGATTTCGGTCTTGTTCGATTTATCTAAACAAGCAAATTATTACTTGCTAGAGAAAAATACGCATCAAGAGGTCATTCAAGCTTTCATTAACGAATTTGAAACGTTATTTAGTGTGTTGGGTTTAACGTTAAAAGAGGAAGCCGTTTTACTGGACGAAGAAGTTGACCGATTGATTCAAGAAAGAAACCAAGCAAGAAAAGACCGTAACTTCAGCCGCTCAGATGAAATTCGTGATCAGTTGAAAGAGATGAATATCATTTTGGAAGATACGGCGCAAGGTACTAGATGGAAAAGAGGGTAAACATGCAATTCGAAAACAAGATTAACCCGCTTTTGCTTAATAGCTTAGCTCTTGCGTATATGGGAGATGCTGTGTATGAAACATATATACGGCATTTCCTTGTACAAAAGGGTGGAGTTAAACCTAACTTCCTACATAGGGAAGCAACAAGATTTGTTTCGGCGAAAGCCCAGAGTAAGGTCATCCATCATATGATGGAAGAAAACTTATTGTCTGAAGAGGAGATAGCAGTAGTTAAAAGAGGACGCAATGCCAAATCAGGCTCTGTCCCCAAAAATACGGATGTTCAAACATACCGATATAGTACAGCCTTTGAAGCATTGTTAGGTTACCTATTTTTATCTAGTCTCACGGTAAGGATGGAAGAAATCATTCATACGGCAATTCAATATATAGAAAATGAGAAAGGAGGAGTACAAAAATGACCCAGGAAATCATCATGGGAAGAAATCCTGTTTTAGAGGCTTTAAAGTCAGAGCGGGATATAAATAAAATCATGATTGCAGAAGGTTCTCAAAAAGGATCGATGCAACAGATCATCGCGATTGCTAACGAAAGAAAGGTATTCCTTCAATTCGTGCCAAAAAAGAAAATTGATCAAATGGTGGAAGGAAATCACCAAGGGGTCATTGCCCAAGTGGCAGCCTATCAGTATGCGGAGCTTGACGATTTGTTCGCTTTAGCAGCTAAACGAAATGAAGCCCCATTCTTTTTAATACTGGATGAGCTAGAGGATCCTCATAATCTTGGTTCTATTATGAGAACAGCCGATGCCACAGGTGCCCATGGCATTATTATTCCAAAACGGAGAGCGGTTGGTTTGACTTCTACCGTTGCAAAGGCTTCAACAGGGGCAATTGAATATATTCCTGTAGCTAGAGTAACCAATCTATCCAGAACGGTTGATGAACTGAAAGACCGTGGACTTTGGATAGTGGGAACGGATGCTAAAGGTAGCGATGATTACAGAAACTTAGATGGAAACATGCCTATTGGAATCGTCATTGGGAGCGAAGGAAAAGGTATGAGTCGCATTCTGAAAGAAAAGTGTGACTTCTTGATTCATATGCCAATGGTTGGGAAAGTAACTTCTTTAAACGCTTCTGTAGCGGCTGGATTACTTATGTATGAGGTCTATCGTAAAAGAAACCCATTAGGGAAATAGTTATGAATAACGTTCTATTAGTCGATGGTTACAATATGATAGGAGCTTGGCCTGAGCTACGGGATTTGCGTAACAAAGACCTTGCGGCCGCAAGGGATAAGTTAGTTGAGATAATGGCGGAGTATCAAGCATTCACGGGATATAGAGTTCTGATAATCTTTGATGCCCATTTTGTCCAAGGTCTTGAAAGGAAGTACAAGAATTACAAGGTCGAAGTCATTTTCACAAAAGAAAATGAGACAGCAGATGAACGAATCGAAAAGCTTGCGATTGAGTTAAATAACATTAAGACCCAAGTGCATGTAGCCACTTCTGATTTTACTGAACAATGGGCTATTTTTGGACAAGGGGCCCTGCGCAAGTCGGCGAGAGAACTATTAATTGAGTGTCAGCATATCCATAAAGAAATCGAAAAAAAGGTCAAAATAGAAACGATTCAAAAACCGGTATCTAAGATCCCCCTTACCGATGAAGTTGCGGAAATTTTCGAAAAATGGCGCCGCGGGAAACTTTGAGTGGTTGACTTCGAAAAATTCGCTAATGTATAATAATTCTAACTATTGTTTTCGGGCGAGGGGGATAGGTATGATTGCAGAGGTAGGAAGCAAAGTTAGTGATAGGTATTCACAGCTCGAAGATGATGTGCTTGTGGAACTAGTACACAACGGTGAAAGTGAAGCTTTAGACTACTTGATACATAAGTATAGGAATTTCGTTCGAGCTAAAGCACGAACCTATTTTCTTATAGGTGCTGATAAAGAGGATATCGTTCAAGAAGGCATGATTGGCTTATATAAAGCAATCAGAGATTTTAAAGAGGACAAGCTTACCTCATTTAAAGCTTTTGCTGAGCTTTGTATTACTAGACAAATTATTACTGCAATCAAAACCGCTACACGTCAGAAACATATACCTTTGAATTCTTATGTTTCGCTTGATAAACCAATTTATGATGAAGAGTCCGACCGAACCCTGCTGGATGTTATTTCAGGTGCAAAGGTGATGGATCCAGAAGAATTAATCATCAATCAAGAAGAGTTTGATGACATTGAGTTGAAAATGGCTGAGCTGTTGAGTGACCTTGAACGGAAGGTACTGGCTTTGTACCTTGATGGACAATCGTATCAAGAGATTTCGGAAGAACTGAATCGTCATGTTAAATCTATTGATAACGCCTTGCAACGGGTGAAGCGGAAATTAGAGCGCTATTTAGAGGTGCGTGAAATCTCTTTATAATAGAACACTAATATCATAAAGACTTATTCGAATGGTTGGACAATGGGTCGGTTTGATTATCTCCTGACTTTGCCAATGGTGTTCGAGTGGGTCTTTCTTTTCGATTGCTCCTACTGATGTGACCTTAAAAGAGCGATTGACATTAAAAGACAGCCATGTTACAGTTTTATGGACTAAAAGAAACATTAAGCAGGTGTTGACACATGCGTTCAAAAGTCATTCTAGCTTGTGCTGAATGTGGATCAAGAAACTATACGACAGAGAGCACTAGCTCATCCAAATCGGAACGTTTCGAAATAAAGAAACATTGCAAAACATGCAATGCTCATACACTTCATAAAGAAACCAAATAGAGATTTAATAGATTTTGGACTAATAGATGCATTCATTGAGGGTTGGAGGTTACGAACATGCAACGCATTACTGAGTTTTTCGGCGGCGTCGTACGTGAAATGAAGAAAGTGAGCTGGCCTAAGCGTCAAGAGCTTACTAAGTATACAATCACTGTACTCGCTACTGTTGTCATCATGGCATTGTTCTTTGCTGTTGTTGATTTGGGCATTTCTGAACTTATTCGTTTGATTCCATAATAATATTATTCAATTAATGTGAATAAGGTATTCGAAAAAAAGTCATAATAGTGATAGAATAATATGTAACTCGAAAAAGCCCGTTATACGGGTTTTTTAATTTGTTTAAAAAACTTATAAGAATTGCATCAATATCAATAAGGTTAACGAACTAGATTACACAGCCTAATGATAGAATACAAGGCAGGGAGGGAAGGACATTACGTCCTATAATTCATGGAAAAAAACTGGTATGTCGTTCACACTTACTCTGGATATGAGAATAAAGTAAAAGCAAATCTAGAAAAACGTGTAGAATCAATGGCGATGCAAGATAAAATCTTCCGTGTGGTAGTTCCAGAGGAAGAAGAAACTGATATCAAAAATGGTAAGAAAAAAGTAGTGAAGAAGAAAGTATTCCCAGGTTACGTGCTTGTTGAAATCATTATGACTGATGATTCATGGTATGTAGTTCGAAATACTCCAGGAGTAACAGGTTTCGTTGGTTCTGCAGGTTCTGGCTCAAAGCCTACGCCACTTCTTCCAGAAGAGGTTCAAATGATCCTTAAGCGCATGGGAATGGAAGAAAGAAGAATTGAAGTTAACTTCGAACTAGGGGAAACTGTCAAGGTGAACCAAGGGCCATTTGCGAACTTTACAGGAACTATTGAAGAAATGGATAAAGACAAGGCGAAGCTTAAAGTTATGGTTGATATGTTCGGTCGTGACACAAAAGTTGAACTGGACTTTGGACAAGTGGAAAAATTATAATCCAAAAAAACTTGAAATGCATTTAAAAAAGTGTTAATATTTCATAGGTCAGTATGTCTCTGTCTAGAGACGCGGACAAATTGTTAAGTTCTTTATTTTTTTATATAAAGAATGTGAAGAGTGGGAGGGGTAATGCCCCTATTACCACATCACGGACTATAAGGAGGTGTGTCTCGTGGCTAAAAAAGTTATTAAGCTTGTAAAACTTCAAATTCCTGCAGGTAAAGCTAATCCAGCTCCACCGGTTGGTCCTGCTCTAGGTCAAGCTGGTGTTAACATCATGGGCTTCTGTAAAGAGTTCAACGCTCGTACAGCAGAACAAGCTGGTCTGATTATCCCTGTTGAAATCACGGTATTCGAAGACCGTTCATTTACATTCATTACGAAAACTCCACCTGCTGCTGTTCTTCTTAAGAAAGCTGCTGGTATCGAGTCTGGTTCTGGTGAACCAAATCGTAAAAAAGTTGCAACAGTCAAGCGTGACAAGGTACGTGAGATTGCTGAAACTAAAATGCCTGATCTAAACGCTGCAAACGTTGAGTCTGCTATGCGTATGGTTGAAGGTACTGCACGAAGCATGGGTATCATCATCGAAGATTAATCCATGTAATTGATTGATGTTTGCTACGGGGGTTGCGATGTTGAAATGATTACTCGCAACCTTTATTCGTGGGAGGTTATTCCGCTAAAACCACATATTAGGAGGAAATTTTCATGGCTAAAAAAGGTAAAAAATATCTTGAAGCTACAAAGCTTGTAGATTCTCAAAAAACTTACCCAGTAACTGAAGCTGTTGAGCTTGCTAAAAAAGCAAACTTTGCTAAGTTCGATGCTACTGTTGAAGTTGCATTCCGTTTAGGCGTAGACCCTAAGAAAGCTGATCAACAAATCCGTGGAGCAGTTGTACTTCCAAATGGAACTGGTAAAACTCAACGCGTATTAGTATTTGCTAAGGGTGAAAAAGCTAAAGAAGCAGAAGCTGCTGGTGCAGACTATGTTGGTGATTCTGACTACATCACTAAGATCCAACAAGGTTGGTTCGAATTCGATGTAATCGTTGCAACTCCAGACATGATGGGTGAAGTTGGTAAACTTGGTCGTGTATTAGGACCAAAAGGTTTAATGCCAAACCCTAAAACTGGTACAGTTACATTTGATGTTACTAAAGCTGTGAACGAAATCAAGGCTGGTAAAGTTGAATACCGTGTTGACAAAACTGGAAACATCCATGTTCCAATCGGTAAAGTTTCTTTCGAAGACAACAAACTAGTTGAGAACTTCACAACTATTTTCGATACATTATTAAAAGTTAAGCCTGCGGCTGCAAAAGGTACTTACATGAAGAATATCACTGTAACTACTACAATGGGCCCTGGTGTGAAAGTTGACGCTTCTACTTTCACAGCTGTAAAATAATTAACAAATTGTTGACAACCTAAAACATATTCGTTATAATGTGTTTTGTTGTTATAAATATGAATACCATTTGTACCGTAGACAGTAGGTGCCAAGCGCTTAATATCCTACCGAGGTAATTTCGATATATATAGTTTTAAACTATGTTTTGGAATTTACTGCCCTCATGTCTAGTTGTTCGATATGGGGGCTTTCTAATGTGCGGTATAAATGTGTTTCAAGCAAATCTACAGGAGGTGTAAATATGAGCAGCGCTATTGAAACTAAACAAGTGATTGTTACTGAGATCGCTGAAAAGTTCAAAACTAGTAAAACGGCAGTTGTTGTTGACTATCGTGGATTGAAAGTTGCTGAAGTCACTGAACTTCGTAAACAGCTTCGTGAAGCTGGCGTAGAATTCAAAGTTTACAAAAACACTTTGACTCGTCGTGCTACAGAAGCTGCTGAACTAAGTGGATTAAATGATGCACTTACTGGTCCGAATGCGATTGCGTTCTCTGCTGACGACGTAGTTGCTCCTGCGAAAATCCTTAACGATTTCGCAAAGAAACACACTGCATTAGAAATTAAAGCTGGTGTAATCGAAGGAAACGTTGCTTCTGCTGAAGATGTTAAAGCTCTTGCAGAACTTCCATCCCGCGAAGGCTTACTTTCTATGTTGCTTAGCGTTCTTCAAGCTCCAATCCGCAACTTCGCACTTGTTACGAAGGCGGTATCTGAGCAAAAAGAAGAGCAAGGTGCTTAATTATCCCTTAGCATCTAATTGTACGAAACAAAAATTAATTTCCTAAAACTAAGGAGGAACTATACAATGACTAAAGAACAAATCATTGAAGCAGTTAAAAATATGACTGTTTTAGAATTAAATGACCTTGTAAAAGCAATCGAAGAAGAGTTTGGTGTAACTGCTGCTGCTCCTGTAGCTATGATGGGTGGCGCTGGTGCTGGTGAAGCTGCTGCTGAGCAAACAGAATTCAACGTAGTATTGGCTTCTGCTGGAGACCAAAAAATTAAAGTTATCAAAGTTGTTCGTGAACTTACAGGTCTTGGCCTTAAAGAAGCGAAAGAACTTGTTGACAACACTCCAAAAGCACTTAAAGAAGGCGTTTCTAAAGAAGAAGCTGAAGAAATCAAAGCTAAACTTGAAGAAGTTGGAGCAAACGTTGAAGTTAAGTAATATCGCATAATTAAAAGCTCGCTGAATTCAGCGAGCTTTTTTAATCAATATTAATTCTTCCATCTTTCTTCGAAAAGATTTCTCTTCATATGATCCTTTCAAAAGGAGGAGTATCCATTGACAGAACATTATTACTCCAAAAACCCTAACATAGAAAGTCGACCGAAGTATTGGGATTTCACCCTTAGAGGCCACTCGCTTAAGTTTAAAACTGATAACGGGGTATTCTCTAAAAGTGAGGTGGACTTTGGATCGCGTTTATTAATAGAAACATTTGTTATACCTGAGGATCTAGATGGTGACATACTAGATGTCGGATGTGGATATGGGCCAATTGGATTAACACTTGGGAAATTGTATCCTAACCGTCATGTTGAAATGGTAGATGTAAATGACCGGGCGATTGAGTTGGCGAAACATAATGCACAAGCTAACGGTATCGGTAATGTGAACATTCACGAAAGTAATGTGTATGAAAAAATAGAAGGAAGTAAGTATGTTGCTATTCTTTCCAATCCGCCGATAAGGGCTGGGAAAAATGTAGTCCACACAATCTTGTCTGAAAGTTATGACCATCTAGTTGAAGGTGGGGAGCTCTGGATTGTGATTCAGAAGAAGCAAGGAGCTCCATCAGCTATGGCGAAAATGGAAGAGGTTTTTGGTAACGTAGAGATTGCAGAAAAGAAAAAAGGATATTTTATTGTTTTCTCTAAAAAAAATTGACTTGATTTTTTTGCTATGTTAGTATTATAAAATGCATATATATACTTTCCTTTGCTATGCCTATTTTTTGCTATTTTTAAAATTAATAGTATAAGATTTGGTTGAATTGGGAAAAATATATAAATAATAGTGCGTTTTATGTGAAATATGGTTTTGAAATAAAAACCATTTTCTTTTTGTCTAAGGGAATTTTCAGTTCTTTTAGATGATAGATCCTTATAATGCTTGATTTGAGGGGTGAATCTGTTGACAGGTCAACTTGTTCAGTATGGACGACACCGCCAACGCAGAAGTTATGCACGAATTAGCGAGGTTTTAGAGTTACCAAACCTTATTGAAATCCAAACTTCTTCCTATCAATGGTTCTTGGATGAAGGATTACGTGAAATGTTTCAGGATATTTCACCTATCGAGGATTTCACGGGTAATCTTTCGCTTGAATTTATCGATTATAGCCTCGGAGATCCAAAATACTCCGTTGAAGAGTCGAAAGAGCGAGATGTTACATATTCTGCACCGCTTCGTGTGAAGGTCCGTCTTGTAAATAAAGAAACAGGGGAAGTAAAAGACCAAGATGTATTCATGGGCGACTTTCCTTTAATGACGGAAACAGGCACATTTATTATTAACGGAGCAGAACGCGTTATCGTTTCTCAGTTAGTTCGTTCTCCAAGTGTGTATTTCAGCAAGAAAATTGATAAAAATGGTAAGAGAGGCTTCACGGCAACGGTGATTCCAAACCGTGGTGCATGGCTTGAATATGAGACAGATGCTAAAGATGTAGTGTATGTGAGAATTGATCGTACAAGGAAACTTCCAGTAACGGTCCTTTTACGTGCATTAGGATTTGGCTCTGATCAAGAAATCATCGACTTAATCGGTGACAATGAATATATCAGAAATACGCTAGAAAAAGATAACACAGAAAGCACTGAAAAAGCATTGCTTGAAATTTATGAGCGACTACGTCCTGGTGAACCACCAACTGTAGAAAATGCAAAAAGCTTGCTTGTGTCACGCTTCTTCGATCCAAAGCGCTATGATTTAGCGAATGTTGGTCGCTACAAAATCAATAAAAAACTTCATATTAAAAACCGCCTATTCAATCAACGTATTGCAGAAACACTAGTTGATCCTGAAACAGGTGAAATCATCGTAGAAAAAGGAACACTTCTAGATCGTCGTACTCTTGATCGTATTATTCCTCACTTAGAGGCAGGCATTGGTTCTAAAGATGTAACTCTTGTGGGTGGAGTAGTAGATGAAGACGTTCGTGTTCAATCTATTAAAACATTTGCTCCCGGAGATGTAGATGGTGAGAAGGAAATTAATATTATTGGTAATGCAAATGTCGTTGAGCAGATTAAGAACATTACACCTGCTGACATCGTAGCTTCCATTAGTTACTTCTTCAACCTACTTCACTCTGTTGGAGATACAGATGATATTGACCACTTAGGTAACCGTCGCCTTCGTTCTGTAGGTGAGTTGTTACAAAATCAATTCCGTATCGGTCTATCCCGTATGGAGCGTGTTGTACGTGAAAGAATGTCCATCCAAGACACGAACACGATTACACCACAACAATTAATTAATATTCGTCCTGTTATTGCTTCTATTAAAGAGTTCTTTGGAAGCTCACAGTTATCCCAGTTCATGGATCAAACAAATCCGCTTGCTGAGCTTACTCATAAGCGTCGTTTGTCCGCTTTAGGACCTGGTGGTTTAACGCGTGAGCGAGCAGGCTTTGAAGTGCGTGACGTTCATTATTCTCACTATGGTCGTATGTGTCCAATCGAAACTCCTGAGGGTCCAAACATCGGTTTGATCAACTCACTATCCAGTTTCGCAAAAGTGAACCGTTTTGGATTCATCGAGACACCTTACAGACGTGTAGATCCTGAAACAGGTAAAGTAACAGGTAAAATCGATTACTTAACTGCTGACGAAGAAGATCTATATGTAGTGGCTCAAGCGAATGTTCGTTTAGATGATGACGGTTCATTCCTTGATGATGAAGTAGTTGCTCGTTTCCGTGGAGAAAATACGGTTGTTAAAAATGATCGTGTGGACTACATGGACGTATCTCCTAAGCAGGTGGTATCGGCTGCGACAGCTTGTATCCCGTTCTTAGAAAATGATGACTCCAACCGTGCCCTAATGGGAGCGAACATGCAACGTCAGGCTGTTCCTTTGATGCAGCCGGAAGCGCCGATTGTTGGTACTGGTATGGAATATGTTTCTGCTAAAGACTCCGGTGCTGCAGTGATTTGTAAGCATGAAGGTATTGTAGAACATGTTGAATCTAGAGAAGTTTGGGTTCGTCGTGTGAAAGATGTGGACGGACAAGAAGTAAAAGGCGATCTTGATAAATATCGCATGTTGAAATTTATTCGTTCCAACCAAGGAACTTGTTATAATCAACGCCCAATCGTAAGTGTCGGTGACCGTGTAGTTAGAGGAGAAATCCTTGCTGATGGTCCTTCCATGGAGAAGGGTGAATTGGCTTTAGGTCGTAACGTACTTGTCGCGTTCATGACTTGGGATGGCTATAACTATGAGGATGCCATCATCATGAGTGAGCGACTTGTGAAAGATGATGTTTATACTTCTATTCATATTGAGGAATATGAATCCGAATCTCGTGATACGAAGCTTGGACCTGAGGAAATCACTCGTGATATACCTAACGTAGGGGAAGATGCACTTCGTAATCTAGATGAGCGTGGAATTGTCCGCGTCGGAGCTGAAGTAAAAGACGGAGATTTGTTAGTGGGTAAAGTTACTCCTAAGGGTGTGACGGAACTTACTGCAGAAGAACGACTTCTACATGCTATTTTCGGTGAAAAAGCTCGTGAAGTTCGTGATACATCACTTCGTGTACCTCACGGTGGAGGCGGGATTGTCCTTGACGTGAAAGTCTTCAATCGTGAAGATGGAGATGAGTTACCACCAGGTGTAAACCAATTGGTACGCGTCTACATCGTTCAAAAACGTAAAATTTCTGAAGGGGATAAAATGGCCGGTCGCCATGGTAATAAAGGGGTAATCTCCCGTATCCTTCCTGAAGAAGACATGCCATATCTACCAGATGGAACACCTGTTGACATCATGTTAAATCCGTTGGGCGTACCTTCACGTATGAACATCGGTCAGGTATTAGAGTTGCATCTAGGAATGGCGGCTCGTGCATTGGGTATTCACGTTGCTTCACCAGTATTTGATGGCGCTCGTGAGGAAGATGTATGGTCTACTATTGAAGAAGCAGGAATGGCTCGTGATGCGAAGACTGTGTTATATGATGGTCGTTCTGGTGAACCGTTTGATAACCGTGTATCCGTCGGTGTCATGTACATGATTAAACTTGCTCACATGGTTGACGACAAGTTACATGCTCGTTCAACTGGTCCATACTCACTTGTTACACAACAGCCACTTGGAGGTAAAGCTCAATTCGGTGGACAACGTTTCGGTGAGATGGAGGTTTGGGCACTTGAAGCTTATGGTGCTGCTTACACCCTACAAGAAATTCTTACTGTCAAATCCGATGATGTTGTTGGTCGTGTGAAGACATACGAAGCAATTGTTAAAGGTGAGAATGTACCAGAACCAGGTGTACCAGAATCATTCAAAGTATTGATAAAAGAACTTCAAAGCTTAGGTATGGATGTTAAAATCCTATCTAGCGATGATAAAGAAATCGAAATGCGTGATACAGAAGATGATGAAGATATTCACCAAGCAGATGCTTTATCATTAGAGCCAGAATTAAAGACAGATTCTGTACCTCTTGAGGAAACAGAAGTTAAATAATCATTCACTATAGGCAATAAGGGTAAAACCTGGAGATCATAAGGGAGGTAGGCCCCTTGCTAGACGTTAATAATTTTGAGTATATGAAAATTGGTCTAGCTTCACCTGACAAGATTCGTTCTTGGTCATTTGGTGAAGTAAAAAAACCGGAAACAATCAACTATCGTACGTTGAAACCGGAAAAAGACGGTCTTTTCTGCGAACGTATCTTTGGTCCGCAAAAAGATTGGGAATGTCATTGTGGAAAATACAAACGTGTTCGTTATAAAGGTGTTGTCTGCGATCGATGCGGAGTAGAAGTTACTCGTGCAAAGGTGCGTCGTGAGCGCATGGGTCACATCGAGCTAGCTGCTCCTGTATCCCATATTTGGTATTTCAAAGGTATTCCTAGCCGTATGGGACTTGTCCTTGACATGTCCCCTAGGGCTCTAGAAGAAGTTATCTATTTCGCTTCATATGTGGTTACTGAATCAGGTGATACAGCATTAGAAAAGAAACAACTTCTATCTGAAAAAGAATACCGCGCTTATCGTGAAAAGTATGGCAATAAGTTTCAAGCAGCAATGGGTGCTGAAGCAATTCGTAAGCTTCTTTCAGATATCGACACTGAAAAAGAAGTTGAGGGTCTAAAAGAAGAGCTTAAGACTGCTCAAGGACAACGTCGTACAAGAGCAATTAAGCGTTTAGAAGTGTTAGAAGCTTTCCGTAACTCTGGAAATGAACCTTCTTGGATGATTTTAGAGGTTCTACCGGTAATCCCACCAGAATTACGGCCGATGGTTCAATTAGATGGAGGACGTTTCGCAACATCCGACCTAAATGACTTATATCGTCGAGTAATCAACCGTAATAATCGTTTGAAGCGTTTATTGGATTTAGGCGCTCCAAGTATTATTGTTCAAAATGAGAAGCGTATGCTTCAAGAAGCAGTTGATGCATTGATTGACAATGGTCGTCGTGGCCGTCCAGTTACAGGACCAGGTAACAGACCTTTGAAATCTTTATCTCATATGCTGAAAGGGAAACAAGGTCGTTTCCGTCAAAACTTACTTGGTAAACGTGTTGACTATTCTGGTCGTTCCGTTATCGTAGTAGGTCCAAACTTAAAAATGTACCAATGTGGTCTTCCTAAAGAAATGGCTTTAGAATTGTTCAAACCTTTCGTTATGAAAGAACTTGTAGGCAAAGGTCTTGCTCACAATATCAAGTCTGCCAAGAGAAAGATTGAAAGACTTTCTCCTGACGTTTGGGACGTACTAGAATCTGTCATTAAGGAGCATCCGGTTCTATTGAACCGTGCCCCAACTCTTCACAGACTAGGTATCCAAGCGTTTGAACCTACATTAGTAGAAGGTCGTGCAATCCGTCTTCATCCACTTGTATGTACAGCATACAATGCGGACTTTGACGGTGACCAAATGGCTGTACACGTTCCGTTATCATCCGAAGCTCAAGCAGAAGCTCGTCTTCTAATGTTAGCGGCACAAAATATCTTGAACCCTAAAGATGGTAAACCTGTTGTTACTCCATCCCAGGACATGGTATTAGGAAACTACTACTTAACCTTGGAAAGAGCTGGAGCTGTCGGCGAGGGTATGGTGTTTAAAGATACAAACGAAGCACTAGTGGCATACCAAAATGGTTATGTGCACTTGCATACGCGTGTAGCTGTACATGCTTCATCATTAAACAACCAAACATTCACTGAAGAGCAAAAACAAATGCTATTGATGACAACAGTAGGGAAGTTGATTTTCAATGAAATCCTTCCTGAAACGTTCCCATACATCAATGAGCCTACAAAAGAAAACTTAGAAGTGAAAACTCCTGAGAGATTCTTCATTGAAAAGGGTCAAAACGTAAAAGAAACTATTGAGGCACAACCAATCATTGAGCCGTTTAAAAAGAAAATCCTTGGAAATATTATTGCTGAAGTATTCAAGCGTTTCAAAATCACAGAAACGTCTAAAATGCTGGATCGCATGAAGGACCTTGGATTCAGATACTCCACAAAAGCTGGTATTACAGTTGGTGTGGCAGATATCGTAGTATTAAAAGAAAAGAATGTAATTATCGAGGAAGCGCAAACGAAGGTAGACAACGTTATGAAGCAATTCAGACGTGGACTAATTACTGAAGATGAGCGTTATGATCGTGTAATTTCAATCTGGAGTATTGCGAAGGATGATATTCAGGCAAAACTGATGAAGTCCTTGGATAACCGTAACCCAATCTTTATGATGAGTGATTCTGGTGCCCGTGGTAACGCATCTAACTTTACACAGTTAGCTGGTATGCGTGGTCTAATGGCCAACCCGGCTGGCCGAATTATTGAACTACCAATCAAATCAAGCTTCCGTGAAGGTCTAACTGTATTAGAATACTTCATATCTACTCACGGAGCGCGTAAAGGTCTTGCTGATACAGCCCTTAAAACAGCTGACTCTGGATACCTTACACGCCGTCTCGTAGACGTTGCACAGGACGTAATTGTCCGTGATGACGACTGCGGAACAGATCGTGGTTTACGTGTAGAAGCCTTGAGAGATGGAACGGAAATCATTGAACGTCTAGAAGAGCGCTTAATTGGAAGATATGCTAGAAAATCAATCAAACATCCAGAAACACAAGAAGTGATTGTTCCTGAGAATGGTTTGATTACAGAAGATTTGGCTATACAAATTGAAGACCTTGGAATACAGTCTGTTTGGATTCGTTCAGCATTTACATGTAACACTCGTCATGGTGTATGTAAGAAATGTTATGGTCGAAACCTTGCTACTGGTCAAGAGGTTGAAGTTGGTGAAGCTGTTGGTATTATCGCTGCACAGTCCATCGGTGAACCAGGAACGCAGTTAACAATGCGTACGTTCCATACAGGTGGGGTTGCTGGAGACGATATTACTCAAGGTTTACCTCGTATCCAAGAAATCTTCGAAGCAAGAAATCCAAAAGGGCAAGCAGTTATATCTGAAATTGATGGCACAATCGTTGCGATTAATGAAGGAAAAGACAAGCAACAGGAGATTGTCGTTCAAGGTGAGGTTGAATCTAGAACATATACAGTTCCGTACACAGCTCGTCTAAAAGTGACTGTCGACTCTAAGATCGCTCGTGGTCAAGAAATGACTGAAGGTTCTATCGATCCAAAAGAACTATTAAAAATCAAAGACACTCTTGCTGTACAAGAATACTTGTTACGTGAAGTGCAACGTGTTTACCGTATGCAAGGGGTAGAAATTGGTGATAAGCACGTTGAAGTAATGGTACGTCAAATGCTACGTAAGATTCGTGTTCTTGACGCAGGTGAGACGGATGTATTACCTGGAACATTACTGGATATCCACCAATTTACAGATGCAAATACAAACGCTCTTCTTGAAGGTAAAATTCCTGCTACAGGAAGACCAATCCTTCTTGGGATTACGAAAGCTTCTCTTGAAACAGACTCCTTCTTGTCTGCTGCATCCTTCCAAGAAACTACTAGAGTTCTTACAGATGCGGCAATCAAAGGCAAACGCGATGAGCTACTTGGCCTTAAGGAAAATGTTATCATTGGTAAGCTAGTACCAGCTGGTACTGGAATGCAGCGTTACCGAAAAGCAACTCCAGTATTCGCAGAAGAATCTAATGAAGATGCAATCACTGTAGAATAATTATTGTTGCAAGGCTGGTGATTTCGCCGGCCTTGTATTTATGATTATCAAACCTTGAATCTTACATTTTAAACAAATACTCAAAAAAATATTTTGGTATAGTTGACATGGGAGTAGAAAAGGTGTTATTATTGCAAAGGTGTTCCTATGATATCCTGTAACTTTGGAGGATTGACATATGTCGTATGAAAAAGTCATACAGGCGAAAGAAATTGTTATAGGATCAAAACAAACAGCTAACGCATTAAGGAATCAGGAAGTCTCAGAAATAATTTTAGCTGAGGACGCTGACATTAAGTTGAAAGTGGACCTAGTGAAATTAGCAACTGAACAGAATGTGACCATAACATATGTTGACTCAATGCAAAAGCTTGGTAAAGCGTGCAAGATCGACGTAAAAGCTGCAGCTGTTGCAATTAAAAAGTAAAACTGTTTTTGCGGAAAACTGCAAAAACTTTGTTTTTGCTCATTTTTGAACCACCTGGATGTGTGGGACTAGAACCAATTAGCGAAAGGAGGAAATATAATGCCTACTATTAACCAATTAGTGCGTAAGGGTCGTGAGTCTAAAGAAGTAAAATCTAAGTCTCCTGCTCTTAACAAAGGCTATAACAGCTTCAAAAAATCTCAAACTAACGTATCATCTCCACAAAAACGCGGTGTTTGTACTCGTGTTGGTACAATGACTCCAAAGAAACCAAACTCAGCGTTACGTAAATATGCGCGTGTTCGTTTGACAAATGGTATCGAGGTAACAGCTTACATCCCTGGTATCGGTCATAACCTACAAGAGCACAGCGTAGTGTTAATCCGTGGAGGACGTGTAAAAGACTTACCAGGGGTACGTTATCATATCGTACGTGGTGCGTTGGATACAGCTGGTGTTAACAACCGTATGCAAGGTCGTTCTAAATACGGTACTAAGCGTCCTAAAGCTCCAAAGAAATAATTTAATACAAATTAAAAATTATAGATTCGTTGAAAGGAGGAAAAAACATGCCTCGTAAAGGACCTGTTGCAAAAAGAGACGTATTACCAGATCCGCTTTATAATTCTAAATTAGTTACTCGTTTAATCAACAAAATGATGATTGACGGTAAAAGAGGTACATCCCAGCAAATCATCTACTCCGCTTTCGAACTTATTCAAGAGCGTTCAGGCAAAGAGCCTATGGAAGTATTTGATGCAGCTCTAAAAAACATCATGCCAGTATTAGAGGTAAGAGCACGCCGTGTAGGTGGAGCAAACTACCAAGTACCAGTTGAGGTGCGTCCTGACCGTCGTACAACTCTTGGTCTTCGCTGGTTAGTAAACTACTCTCGCCTTCGTGGAGAAAAAACGATGGTTGAACGTTTAGCTAACGAGATTCTTGATGCTGCTAACGGTGCTGGAGCATCTGTTAAAAAGCGTGAAGATACTCACAAAATGGCAGAAGCTAATAAAGCATTTGCTCACTACCGCTGGTAGGATCTATTTTAATCCAAACAATAAACTAATACTCATATAAGGAAGGAGAAAGACCCAATGGCAAGAGAGTTCTCCTTAGAAAAAACACGTAATATTGGTATCATGGCTCATATCGATGCTGGTAAAACAACAACAACTGAGCGTGTACTTTATTACACAGGTCGTATCCATAAAATTGGTGAAACACATGAAGGTGCTTCCCAAATGGACTGGATGGAACAAGAACAAGAGCGTGGTATTACGATCACTTCTGCAGCAACAACTGCACAATGGAAAAACCACCGCGTTAACATCATCGATACACCAGGACACGTAGACTTCACGGTTGAAGTTGAGCGTTCCCTGCGTGTACTTGACGGTGCAGTAGCAGTACTTGATGCTCAATCTGGTGTTGAGCCTCAAACTGAAACTGTATGGCGTCAAGCTACAACATATGGTGTACCACGTGTTGTATTCGTAAACAAAATGGACAAAATCGGAGCAGACTTCCTTTACTCTGTAAAGACTTTGCACGAGCGTCTACAAGCTAACGCACACCCAATCCAACTTCCAATCGGTGCTGAAGATCAATTCTCAGCAATTATTGACCTTGTAGAAATGAACGCAACTTTCTACGGTAATGACCTTGGAACTGATATTGAAGTGCGTGAAATCCCAGAAGAATACATGGAACAAGCACAAGAGTGGCGCGAGAAGTTAGTTGAAGCGGTTGCTGAGCTTGATGAAGATTTAATGGAAAGATACCTTGGTGGAGAAGAAATCTCTAACGATGAGCTAAAAGCTGCGATTCGTAAAGGTACTGTAAACGTTGAATTCTATCCAGTAATCTGTGGATCTGCTTTCAAAAATAAAGGTGTACAATTAATGCTTGATGCAGTAATCGAGTACCTTCCATCTCCAGTAGATGTACCTGCAATCAAAGGTACTCTTCCTGATTCAGATGAAGAAGTAACTCGTCCTTCAAGTGACGATGCTCCATTCTCTGCATTAGCATTCAAAGTTATGACTGACCCTTATGTTGGTAAGTTAACATTCTTCCGTGTATACTCAGGTACTTTGAGCTCAGGTTCTTATGTACAAAACTCTACTAAAGGTAAGCGTGAGCGTGTAGGACGTATCCTACAAATGCATGCTAACTCTCGTGAAGAGATTTCAATGGTATACGCAGGGGACATCGCAGCTGCTGTAGGTCTTAAAGATACTACAACAGGTGATACTCTATGTGATGAAAAGAACCTAGTAATCCTAGAGTCTATGCAATTCCCTGAGCCAGTTATCCAATTATCTGTTGAGCCGAAGTCAAAAGCAGACCAAGACAAAATGTCTACTGCTCTTCAAAAGCTTCAAGAGGAAGATCCTACTTTCCGTGCTCACACAGACCAAGAAACTGGACAAACTATCATCGCTGGTATGGGTGAGCTTCACCTTGACATCATTGTTGATCGTATGAGACGTGAATTCAAAGTAGAAGCTAACGTTGGTGCACCTCAGGTAGCATACCGTGAAACTTTCCGCGGAAGCGCGCAAGTTGAAGGTAAGTTCGCTCGTCAATCTGGTGGACGCGGTCAATTCGGTCACGTTTGGATTGAGTTCTCTCCTAACGAAGAAGGAAAAGGATTCGAGTTCGAAAATGCTATCGTTGGTGGGGTTGTTCCTCGTGAATACATCCCTGCAGTTCAAGCTGGTCTAGAAGATTCACTTGATCGCGGTGTATTAGCTGGATTCCCTCTAGTTGACATCAAAGCGAAATTATTCGATGGTTCTTACCATGATGTTGACTCTAGTGAAATGGCGTTTAAAATTGCCGCTTCTATGGCACTTAAAAACGCTGCAACAAAATGTAAGCCTGTAATTCTTGAGCCTATCATGAAGGTTGAAGTTGTAATCCCTGAAGAATACATGGGAGACATTATGGGTGGTATCACTTCTCGTCGTGGACGTGTAGAAGGTATGGAAGCTCGTGGTAACGCACAAGTTGTTAAAGCGATGGTTCCACTTTCAGAAATGTTTGGATATGCAACATCCCTACGTTCTAATACACAAGGTCGTGGAGTATTCTCTATGCACTTCGATCACTACGAAGAAGTTCCAAAGAGCATTTCTGAGGAAATTATCAAAAAAAATAAAGGTGAATAATTGATTTTCACCTCTTATTAAAGTATAACTACTTATGTAAGCTATGAAAGCAGGTCTCTGCTTTCATAGCAACATATACGATTTAAAAAATACTTACTTTTAAAAATCAAGGAGGAATTCCAAATGGGTAAAGCTAAATTCGATCGCTCTAAGCCACACGTTAACATCGGAACAAT
>NZ_QBBX01000020.1:0-28130 GCF_003073175.1 Peribacillus acanthi | reverse complement strand
TCACGTTGACCATGGTAAAACTACTTTAACTGCTGCAATCACTTCTGTTCTTGCAAAAGAAGGTAAAGCAGAAGCACGTGCATACGATCAAATCGACGGTGCTCCAGAAGAAAGAGAGCGTGGAATCACAATCTCTACTGCACACGTTGAGTACGAAACTGATGCTCGTCACTATGCGCACGTTGACTGCCCAGGACATGCTGACTATGTTAAAAACATGATCACTGGTGCTGCTCAAATGGACGGCGGAATCCTAGTAGTATCTGCTGCTGATGGTCCAATGCCACAAACTCGTGAGCACATTCTTCTTTCTCGTCAAGTAGGTGTTCCTTACCTAGTTGTATTCATGAACAAATGTGACATGGTTGACGACGAAGAGTTATTAGAATTAGTAGAAATGGAAATCCGTGACCTACTATCTGAGTATGACTTCCCTGGTGATGACATTCCAGTAATCAAAGGTTCTGCTCTTAAAGCTCTTGAAGGTGAAGCTGAATGGGAAGCTAAAGTTATCGAGCTTATGAATGCTGTTGACGAGTATATCCCAACTCCAGAGCGTGACAACGCTAAGCCTTTCATGATGCCAGTTGAGGATGTATTCTCAATCACAGGTCGTGGAACAGTTGCTACTGGTCGTGTTGAGCGTGGACAAATTAAAGTTGGTGAAGTTGTTGAAATCGTTGGTTTCACTGAAGAAGCAAAATCTACTACTGTAACTGGTGTAGAAATGTTCCGTAAACTTCTTGACTTCGCTGAAGCTGGAGATAACATTGGTGCTCTTCTTCGTGGTGTATCACGTGAAGATATCGAGCGTGGCCAAGTATTAGCTAAGCCAGGTTCAATCAAACAACACACTAAATTCAAAGCGGAAGTTTACGTTCTTTCTAAAGAAGAAGGTGGACGTCATACTCCATTCTTCACTAACTACCGCCCACAATTCTATTTCCGTACTTCTGACATTACAGGTATCTGTAATCTTCCAGAAGGTGTAGAAATGGTTATGCCTGGTGACAACATCGAAATGACTGTTGAACTAATCGCTCCAGTTGCTATCGAAGAAGGTACTAAATTCTCTATCCGTGAGGGTGGACGTACTGTAGGCGCTGGCGTTGTAGCATCTATCCAAGAATAATTATTTTAATAAAAAGATGTAGAGAGGACGCTCTCTACATCTTTTTTTGTTTTACTAAATGAGAGCATGTATTTCCAGTGAGATGGTGATCCAAGTAGAAACCAAGCGTAGAAATGAATTACATGTGCAACTGCACACACACTGGCGCTAAAAAGGATGACGTGTCTCAAGTTTTCAAATATAGTCAATTAAATTTGTACTAGTTTTAAAGTGGATCGTGAATGCACATATATAATAGAAGAAACATGTTATAATTGGGAAATTCTATTATTAAACAATCACTTGAATTATATACATTTGCTATGTATAATAGAAAAAGTGTGCGACATAAAGATAGTATTTATTTTCAAGTTATTTAACGTTTGTTCAAACTTTAACTTGCTATTACTTTATGTTTTATGTATAATAGACAATGTTGGTCTTTGACCGCGATGAAGTGAGAGGTTGCTGACACACCCGGCCGCTTTGCCATGGCGGTGTGTGGGAAATTTTCACGGAGAACTGTCTATTTTAAAAATAGGCGAAAAGGAGGGAAAATAATGGCAAAACAAAAAATTCGTATCCGTTTAAAAGCATATGATCACAGAATTCTTGATCAATCTGCTGAGAAAATTGTTGAAACTGCAAAACGTTCAGGTGCTGCTGTTTCTGGTCCGATTCCGTTACCAACTGAAAGATCAGTATACACAATCCTACGTGCGGTTCATAAGTACAAAGATTCTCGTGAGCAATTCGAGATGCGTACACACAAACGTCTAATCGACATCGTGAACCCAACTCCACAAACAGTTGATTCATTAATGCGTTTAGATCTGCCATCAGGCGTAGATATCGAAATTAAATTATAATTTATAAATTAAAACAAATCAGGAGGTGTGACTCATGACCAAAGGAATCTTAGGAAGAAAAATCGGTATGACGCAAGTATTTGCTGAAAACGGCGAACTAATCCCTGTAACTGTAGTTGAAGCAGCTGCTAACGTAGTACTTCAAGTTAAAACTGTTGATGTGGATGGTTACGAAGCGATCCAATTAGGTTTTGACGATAAGCGTGAAAAGCTTTCTAACAAGCCTGCTAAAGGACACGTTGCTAAAGCAAACACTGCACCTAAGCGCTTCATTCGCGAACTTCGCGGAGTAAACCTTGGCGAGTACGAGGTAGGTCAAGAAGTCAAAGTTAACATTTTTGCTGAAGGCGAAACTGTTGATGTAACAGGTGTATCAAAAGGTAAAGGATTCCAAGGTTCAATCAAGCGCCACGGCCAATCTCGCGGACCAATGTCTCATGGTTCTCGCTATCACCGTCGCCCTGGTTCAATGGGACCTGTAGCGCCTAACCGCGTATTTAAAAACAAACTTTTACCAGGTCGTATGGGCGGAGAACAAGTAACTGTTCAAAACCTTACTGTTGTAAAAGTTGACGCTGAACGCAACCTACTTTTAATTAAAGGAAACGTACCTGGTGCGAGAAAATCCTTAGTTCAAGTTAAAAGTGCGGTAAAAGCGAAATAATTTAATAGGAAAGGAGGAGCATTAGAAAATGCCAAAAGTTACATTATTTGACCAAAAAGGTTCTAATAAAGGCGAAATCGAACTTAACGAATCTATTTTTGGTATCGAACCTAATCAGCACGTTTTATTCGAAGCAATCATTATGCAAAGAGCTTCCTTACGTCAAGGAACTCATAAAGTAAAAGGTCGTTCTGAAGTAGCAGGCGGTGGACGTAAACCATGGCGTCAAAAAGGTACTGGACGTGCTCGTCAAGGATCTATCCGTTCTCCACAATGGCGTGGTGGTGGTACTGTATTCGGACCAACTCCAAGATCATACAGCTATAAATTACCTAAGAAAATGCGTCGTTTAGCTCTTAAATCTGCATTATCAGCTAAGGTAATCGAAGAAAGCCTATTGGTACTTGAAGGTTTAACTTTCGAAGCTCCAAAAACAAAAGAATTCAAAGCTGTACTTAATGGTTTATCAGTAGATACGAAAGCACTAATCGTTACTGATACTCTTGATGAGAAAGTTGCTTTATCTGCTCGTAACCTTCCTGGGGTTACTGTAGTAGACGCAGCAGGCTTAAGTGTATTAGATCTTGTTGGTCACAACAAACTAATCATGACTAAAGCTGCTGTTGAAAAAGTAGAGGAGGTGCTTGCATAATGGATGCTCGCGATATCATTAAGCGCCCCGTAATCACTGAACGTTCTTCTGACCTTATGGGTGAAAGAAAATATACGTTTGAAGTTGATGTAAGAGCTAACAAAACACAAGTTAAGGACGCTGTGCAAGAAATCTTCGGCGTTAAAGTTGAAAAAGTAAACATCATGAACTACAAAGGTAAGTATAAGCGTATGGGTCGTCATGCTGGTTATACTAACAAGCGTCGTAAAGCGATTGTTACTTTAACAACTGAAAGCAAAGAAATCGAATTTTTTGAAGCGTAATCTACTAGAGAAGGAGGGAATTACACATGGCGATTAAAAAGTACAAACCTACCACAAATGGTCGACGTAATATGACTGTTTCCGATTTCGCTGAAATCACTACTGACAAACCGGAAAAGTCATTACTTGCTCCTTTAAAAAGAAAAGGCGGCCGTAACAACCAAGGTAAGTTAACTGTTCGTCATCAAGGTGGCGGCCATAAGCGTCAATACCGTATTATCGACTTTAAGCGCGATAAAGATGGTATACCTGGACGCGTTGCCACTGTCGAATACGATCCGAATCGTTCGGCAAACATTGCACTAATTAACTATGTTGATGGTGAAAAGCGTTATATCCTAGCTCCTAAAAACCTACAAGTTGGAATGGAGATTATGTCTGGTCCTGAGGCTGACATTAAAGTAGGTAATGCACTTCCATTAGCTAACATTCCTGTGGGTACTGTTATCCACAATATCGAATTAAAACCTGGTAAAGGTGGCCAGTTAGTTCGTTCTGCTGGTACATCTGCACAATTACTTGGTAAAGAAGGACGTTACGTTCTAGTTCGTCTATCTTCTGGTGAAGTACGTATGATTCTTGCTACTTGCCGTGCATCTATTGGTCAAGTTGGTAACGAACAACACGAACTTATTAACATCGGTAAAGCTGGTCGTTCTCGTTGGTTAGGTAAGCGCCCAACTGTTCGTGGTTCTGTAATGAACCCAGTTGATCACCCACACGGTGGTGGAGAAGGACGCTCGCCAATCGGACGTAAATCTCCAATGTCACCATGGGGCAAACCAACTCTTGGTGCTAAAACTCGTAAAAAGAAAAACAAGTCCGATAAATTCATCGTACGTCGTCGTAAAAAATAACAGGGTTGAGCTACGGTTCAACAACCGAACCGTAGAACAATCACGAAGGGAGGTACACTCATGGGTCGCAGCCTAAAAAAAGGTCCATTTGTTGATGATCATTTAATGAAAAAGGTTGAGAATTTAAATGAAACTGAGAAGAAACAAGTAGTTAAAACTTGGTCTCGTCGTTCTACAATCTTCCCACAATTTATCGGTCATACTATCGCTGTATATGATGGACGTAAACACGTTCCTGTATATATTACAGAGGATATGGTAGGCCACAAGCTTGGTGAATTCGCACCAACACGCACATATAAAGGTCACGCTAGTGACGACAAGAAAACAAGACGTTAATGAGAGGAGGGCATCTCATGCAAGCTAAAGCTGTTGCTAACACAGTTCGTATTGCTCCTCGTAAAGTTCGTTTAGTTGTAGATCTAATTCGAGGCAAGCAAGTAGGTGAAGCGGTTGCTATCCTTCGTCATACTCCGAAATCTGCTTCTCCAGTAGTAGAAAAGGTATTGAAATCTGCTATGGCTAACGCAGAGCATAACTACGAAATGGATATTAACAATCTAGTAGTTACTGAAGCGTATGTTAACGAAGGACCAACTTTGAAGCGTTTCCGTCCACGTGCTATGGGTCGTGCAAGCGCAATTAATAAACGTACAAGTCATATTACAATCGTATTATCAGAGAAGAAGGAGGGGTAATCTGTGGGTCAAAAGGTGAATCCGGTCGGTTTGCGTATTGGTGTCATCCGTGATTGGGAGTCAAAGTGGTACGCAGATAAGGACTACGCAGTTCTTTTACACGAAGATCTTAAAGTTCGTGAATATATCGCGAAACGTTTAAGCGATGCTTCTGTATCTAAAGTTGAAATCGAACGTGCTGCAAATCGCATCAACGTTTCTGTACACACTGCTAAACCAGGTATGGTTATCGGTAAAGGTGGTACTGAAGTTGAAGCACTTCGTAAAGCGCTAAACCAATTAACTGGTAAACGCGTTCATATCAACATCATTGAAATTAAGAAAGCTGATCTTGACGCTAAACTTGTTGCAGAAAACGTTGCTCGTCAATTAGAAAACCGTGTTTCTTTCCGTCGTGCTCAAAAGCAAGCTATCCAACGTACTATGCGTGCTGGTGCACAAGGTATCAAAACAATGGTTTCTGGTCGTCTTGGCGGAGCAGATATCGCTCGTTCTGAACATTATAGCGAAGGTACAGTTCCACTACACACACTTCGCGCTGACATCGACTATGCTACGGCTGAAGCTGATACAACTTACGGTAAGTTAGGCGTGAAAGTTTGGATCTACCGTGGAGAAGTCCTTCCTACTAAGAAGAAATCCGAGGAAGGAGGAAAATAATATGTTATTGCCTAAACGCGTAAAATATCGTCGTGAACACCGCGGTAAAATGAGAGGCCGTGCGAAAGGTGGTACTGAAGTTCATTTTGGTGAGTTTGGTTTACAATCACTAGAAGCTTCTTGGATCACTAACCGTCAAATTGAGTCTGCTCGTATCGCTATGACACGTTACATGAAACGTGGCGGTAAAGTTTGGATTAAAATTTTCCCAAGCAAGCCTTACACTGCTAAACCTCTAGAAGTACGTATGGGATCCGGTAAAGGGGCTCCAGAAGGATGGGTAGCAGTTGTTAAACCTGGAAAAGTAATGTTTGAAATTGCAGGTGTATCTGAAGAGATCGCTCGCGAAGCATTACGTCTTGCGTCACACAAACTTCCAGTTAAGTGTAAGTTTGTAAAACGAGAAGAAATTGGTGGTGAATCAAATGAAAGCTAATGAAATTAAAGACCTAACCACTGCCGAAATTGAACAAAAAGCTAAATCATTAAAAGAAGAATTATTCAATCTTCGTTTCCAGTTAGCAACTGGACAACTTGAAAATACTGCACGTATCCGTGAAGTACGTAAATCGATCGCTCGAATGAAGACTGTTATTCGTGAAAGAGAGATCAGTGCTAACAATCGATAATAGAGGGGAGGTTTGCTGAATGAGCGAACGCAACCAACGCAAAGTCTACACTGGCCGCGTAGTATCCGATAAAATGGATAAAACTATTACGGTACTTGTAGAAACTTATAAAACGCATAAGTTATACGGTAAGCGCGTTAAGTACTCTAAGAAGTTTAAGGCTCATGATGAGCAAAGCGAAGCGAAAATTGGCGATATCGTGAAAATCATGGAAACTCGTCCACTTTCTGCGACAAAACGCTTCCGTCTTGTAGAGGTAGTAGAAAAAGCTGTTATTATCTAATATAACTGTTCGGATTACGTTAATTCCGAAGGGAGGTTTCGTACATGATTCAACAAGAATCACGTTTAAAAGTCGCTGACAATTCAGGTGCTCGTGAAGTTTTAACTATCAAAGTTCTTGGTGGTTCTGGTCGTAAGACAGCAAACATCGGTGATATCATCGTATGTACAGTAAAACAAGCAACACCTGGTGGCGTTGTTAAAAAAGGTGACGTAGTAAAAGCTGTTGTTGTTCGAACTAAATCTGGTGTACGTCGTCCTGACGGTTCTTACATCAAATTTGACGAAAATGCTTGTGTAATTATCCGTGACGACAAGGGCCCACGTGGTACTCGTATCTTCGGACCTGTTGCTCGTGAACTTCGTGACAACAATTTCATGAAGATCGTTTCTCTAGCTCCAGAAGTATTGTAATGCATAAAACTTGTAAAAGGCCTTTCAAGGAGGTGCGACTCTAATGCATGTAAAAAAAGGTGACAAAGTTGTAGTCATCTCTGGTAAGGATAAAGGCAAACAAGGTGTAATCCTTGAAGCATACCCAAAGAAAAACCGTGTATTGGTTGAAGGTGTGAATATCGTTAAGAAGCATTCAAAGCCATCTCAAGCTAATCCTCAAGGAGGAATCATTAGCAAAGAGGCAGCTGTTCACGCTTCTAACGTAATGCCGATTGATCCTAAAACTGGAACTCCAACGCGTGTTGGCTACAAAACGGTTGATGGTAAAAAAGTACGTGTTTCTGTAAAATCGGGTGAATCCTTAGATAAATAAGTCATTAACGAAGGGAGGTACTATACATGAACCGCCTAAAGGAAAAGTATGTAAAAGAAATTACTCCTGCTCTTATGAGCAAATTTGGATACCAATCCATCATGCAAACTCCAAAGATTGAGAAAATCGTAATCAACATGGGTGTTGGTGATGCTGTTGCTAACGCAAAAGCTTTAGACAATGCTGTGGAAGAATTAACTCTTATCACTGGTCAAAAACCAATGATTACAAGAGCAAAAAAATCAATCGCTGGCTTCCGTCTACGTGAAGGTATGCCGATCGGTGCGAAAGTAACTCTTCGCGGCGAGCGCATGTACGAATTCCTAGACAAGTTAGTTGCTGTTTCTTTACCACGTGTACGTGACTTCCGTGGTGTTTCCAAGAAAGCATTTGACGGCCGTGGAAACTATACATTAGGTGTAAAAGAACAATTAATCTTCCCTGAAATTGACTACGATAAAGTGAGCAAAGTTCGTGGTATGGACATCGTTATCGTAACGACTGCTAATACTGATGAAGAAGCTCGTGAATTACTTACTCAATTCGGAATGCCGTTCCAGAAGTAATCGATAAAAGAGGGAGGCGTAAACGTGGCAAAAAAATCAATGGTCGTGAAACAAAAGCGCGGACCGAAGTTTAAAGTACAAGAATATACACGTTGTGAGCGTTGTGGACGTCCACATTCTGTATACCGTAAGTTTAAGCTTTGCCGTATTTGTTTCCGTGAACTTGCATATAAAGGACAAATTCCTGGCGTGAAAAAAGCTAGCTGGTAAAACCCGAGTTTGGGAAGGAGGTAAAATAAAATGGTCATGACAGATCCAATTGCAGATATGCTTACTCGCATCCGTAATGCGAACATGGTACGTCACGAGAAGCTTGAAATTCCTGCTTCTAAGATTAAGACAGAGATTGCTGAGATCTTAAAGCGTGAAGGTTTCGTTCGCGACGTTGAGTTAATCGAAGATAACAAACAAGGTATCATCCGTATTTTCCTTAAGTACGGTGCAAATAACGAGCGTGTAATCACTGGATTAAAGCGTATCAGTAAGCCTGGTTTACGTGTTTATGCTAAAGCTGGAGAAGTTCCACGCGTTCTTAACGGTTTAGGTATCGCAATCGTTTCTACTTCTCAAGGAGTTTTAACTGATAAAGAAGCTCGTGCTAAACAAGCTGGTGGAGAAGTATTAGCGTACGTTTGGTAATAATTTTTTTCACGAATGGAGGTGCACTAGATGTCTCGCGTAGGTAAAAAACCAATTGAAATTCCAACTGGAGTTACAGTTACAATTGCAGACGACAACACAGTCACTGTAAAAGGACCTAAAGGCGAATTAACTCGCTCTTTTAATAAAGATATTACAATCAGCCAAGAAGAGAACGTGATCACAATCTCTCGTCCTTCTGAAGAAAAGAACCACCGTGCTTTACATGGTACGACTCGTGCTGTTCTTTCTAACATGGTTGAGGGCGTTTCTAAAGGCTTCGAAAGAGGTCTTGAACTAATCGGTGTCGGTTACCGTGCCCAAAAACAAGGAACTAAACTTGTCTTGAACGTTGGTTATTCTCACCCTGTTGAGATCGAGCCAGAGGCTGGACTTGAAGTTGAAGTTCCAACTAACACTAAAATCATCGTAAAAGGTGCGAACAAGGAGCGCGTAGGAGCTTTAGCTGCTAACATCCGCGGTGTTCGTCCTCCAGAGCCTTATAAAGGTAAAGGAATCCGTTACGAAGGCGAATTCGTTCGTCGTAAAGAAGGTAAAACAGGTAAGTAAGCCGCTTAGGTAAACGAAAGGAGTGACCCAAATGATTACGAAGCAGGATAAAAACTCTGTTCGTAAGAAAAGACATGCACGTGTTCGTGCTAAACTTTCTGGAACTGAATCTCGTCCTCGTTTAAATGTGTTCCGTTCAAACCAACACATTTATGCTCAACTTATTGATGATGTGAACGGCAAAACAATTGCAAGTGCTTCAACTCTAGATAAGAATCTAGGATTGGAAGGTACTAGCAACATCGAAGCAGCTAAAAAAGTTGGCGAAGCAATCGCAAAAAGCGCATCTGAAAAAGGTTATACTTCTGTGGTTTTCGACCGCGGCGGTTACCTCTACCATGGTCGTGTGAAAGCTTTGGCAGAAGCTGCTCGTGAAAACGGCTTAGAATTTTAATGGAAAAAGGAGGGACATATAAAGATGCGTCGTATCGATCCTAATAAATTAGAACTTGAAGAACGTGTAGTTACGGTTAATCGCGTAGCGAAGGTTGTAAAAGGTGGACGTCGTTTCCGTTTCTCTGCACTAGTAGTAGTTGGAGATAAAAACGGTCATGTAGGTTTCGGAACTGGTAAAGCACAAGAAGTTCCAGATGCTATCCGTAAAGCAATCGAAGATGCGAAGAAAAACTTAATTACTGTACCTATGGTAAATACAACAATCCCACACCAGGTTCTTGGTCAATTTGGTGCTGGAGAGATCCTATTGAAGCCTGCTTCTGAGGGAACTGGAGTTATCGCTGGTGGACCGGTTCGTGCGGTTCTTGAATTAGCTGGTGTTAGCGATATCCTTTCTAAATCTCTTGGCACAAACACACCAATCAACATGGTTCGTGCTACTTTGGACGGGTTAAAGCAATTAAAACGTGCTGAGGACGTAGCAAAATTACGTGGTAAATCAGTAGAAGAACTGTTAGGATAAGGAGGGAAAATCAATGGCAAACAAATTAGAAATTACCCTCACTCGCAGCTTGATTGGTCGTCCTGAAGATCAACGCGTGACAGTAAATACGCTTGGTTTACGTAAAATGCATCAAACAGTTGTTCATAATGATAACCCTGCGATTCGCGGTATGATTAATAAGGTTTCTCACCTTGTTACTGTCAAAGAACAATAATTATATTTTTCTCTTAACAAGGAGGTGCCAAAATGAAACTTCATGAATTAAAACCTGCAGAAGGATCCCGTCAAGAACGCAAACGTAAAGGTCGCGGTATTGGGTCTGGTAATGGTAAAACAGCTGGTAAAGGTCATAAAGGTCAAAACGCACGTTCAGGTGGCGGTGTACGTCCTGGATTCGAGGGTGGTCAAACTCCTTTATTCCAACGTCTTCCAAAACGCGGTTTCACGAACATTAACCGTAAAGACTATGCTGTTGTTAATTTAGATACATTAAATCTTTTCGAAGATGGTACTGAAGTAACTCCAGCTTTATTGATCGAAACAGGTGTTGTGAAGAAAGAAAAAGCAGGAATTAAAATTCTTGCTAAAGGTAAGGTTGAGAAAAAGCTTACTGTTAAAGCTCACAAATTCTCCTCTGCTGCAAAAGAAGCTATCGAAGCTGCTGGCGGTCAAACTGAGGTGATTTAATGTTTCGCACGATCTCCAATTTTATGCGCGTGGGTGACATCCGTAACAAGATATTATTCACCCTTTTAATGTTAATTGTATTTCGCATTGGAACCTTTATTCCGGTTCCACATGTGAATGCAGACTTCCTAAAAGCCCAAGATGCGGTAAGTGTATTCGGAGTGCTGAATACATTTGGCGGAGGTGCTTTACAAAACTTCTCAATACTTGCTATGGGGATCATGCCGTACATTACTGCATCGATTATCATTCAGTTGTTACAAATGGATGTTGTTCCAAAGTTCACTGAATGGTCCAAGCAAGGTGAAGTTGGTCGCCGTAAATTAGCTCAGTTTACCCGCTATGGGACAATTGTGCTAGGATTTATCCAGGCTCTTGGAATGTCCTACGGCTTTAATAACATGGCTGGTGGTATGTTAATTGAAAAACCAGGTATCAGTACGTATTTGTTAATCGCAACAGTTTTAACTGCAGGAACAGCATTCTTGATGTGGCTTGGTGAACAAATTACATCTAAGGGTGTTGGGAATGGTATTTCGGTCATCATTTTCGCTGGTATCGTAGCTGGTATCCCAACAACGGCTAACCAAATCTACGCGCAACAGTTTGAAAATGCTGGAGATCAGTTATTCTTACGAATTGTAACGGTTGTTCTTATCATCCTTGCAGTTCTTGCGATTTTAGTTGGAGTTATATTCATCCAACAAGCACTACGTAAAATACCGATTCAGTACGCAAAACGTGCTGCAACTGGTCGTTCTACGACGGGTGGTCAATCTACTCACCTTCCTTTAAAAGTGAATGCAGCAGGAGTAATTCCTGTTATTTTTGCGATATCATTTATTGTTACACCTCCAACAATTGCTGGGTTCTTTGGTCCAAATGATGTTACTCGTTGGATAACGAATACGTTTGACTACACCAAGCCTGTTGGTATGATCCTTTACATTGCCTTAATTGTTGCTTTCTCATATTTCTATGCATTTATTCAGGTTAATCCTGAGCAAGTTGCTGAAAACTTGAAAAAGCAAGGGGGATATGTTCCAGGAATACGTCCAGGGAAGAATACTGAAGAGTATCTTACTCGAGTATTATACCGCTTGACGTTCGTTGGTTCACTTTTCCTTGCATTAATAGCTGTACTTCCAGTATTCTTCATTAAGTTCGCAGGATTACCACAATCTGCACAAATCGGTGGCACTAGCTTACTGATTGTCATTGGGGTTGCTCTTGAAACTATGAAGCAGTTGGAAGCTCAACTAGTTAAGCGTCATTATAAAGGATTTATTAAATAATAGGTTTTGGGAACAAACTGTTCCCTTAACCCATTATAGAGTTTGAGGGGGAAAGAAAATGAATTTAGTTCTAATGGGGCTACCGGGTGCAGGTAAAGGTACTCAAGCTGAAAAGATTGTTGAAAAATACAATATCCCTCATATCTCAACTGGAGATATGTTCCGAGCAGCCATTAAAGATGGTACGGAACTTGGTTTGCAGGCAAAATCTTTTATGGATCAAGGCGCTTTAGTACCCGATGAGGTTACTATTGGTATTGTTCGTGAAAGACTTGCTAAACCAGATTGCAATAACGGTTTCTTATTAGACGGTTTCCCTAGGACTGTTGCTCAAGCAGAGGCTCTGGAAAACATGCTTTCTGGATTAGAAAGACCAATTGACTTCGTCATTCATGTCGATGTTGATCAATCAATCTTGATGGAAAGACTAACAGGTCGTCGTATTTGTAAAGATTGTGGCGCTACTTATCATCTTGTATTTAATCCTCCTGCAAAGGATGGGGTTTGTGATCGCTGTGGTGGAGAACTTTACCAGCGTGCCGATGATAATGAAGAGACGGTTCAAAACCGACTTGACGTTAACATGAAGCAAACGCAGCCACTTTTATCCTTCTATGAGGAAAAAGGCTATCTACGCAAAATCAACGGTCAACAAGATATTGATATAGTATTCGCAGATATCGAAGAACTGCTTGGGGGATTGCGCAAATGATCATTTGTAAAACCCCGCGCGAAATCGAAATCATGCGTGAAGCAGGAAGAATAGTCGCTTTAACTCACCAAGAGTTAAAGAAACATATAGTTCCTGGTATCACGACATTAGAGCTGGATGCAATTGCCGAAAGCTTTATTCGTAAACATGATGCAATTCCTTCTTTTAAAGGGTATAATGGTTTTCGCGGCAGCATTTGCGCTTCAGTTAATAATGAATTGGTACACGGTATTCCAGGTGATAGAGTCCTTAATGAAGGTGATATAATTAGCATCGATATCGGTGCAAAGTATAATGGCTATCATGGTGATTCAGCTTGGACTTATGCTGTTGGAACAATTGATGAAGAATCGCAAAGACTCTTAGATATAACTGAAGAGTCCTTATATAGAGGGTTGAAAGAAGCTATGCCAGGCGTGCGTCTTTCAAACATCTCCCATGCCATTCAAACCTATGTGGAGGAAAACAAGTTCTCGATCGTTCGAGAGTATGTTGGACACGGAATCGGTCAAGACTTACATGAGGATCCTCAGATTCCTCACTACGGTCCTCCTAATAAAGGTCCTCGTTTAAAACCTGGTATGGTACTTGCTGTTGAACCAATGGTGAACGCAGGTAGCCGATACGTTAAGACCTTAGAGGATGATTGGACTGTTGTAACTGTTGACGGAAAAATGTGTGCTCACTTTGAACATACTATTGCAATTACTGAGACTGGTTATGAAATATTGACCAAAATCTAATTCTCTATTATGTTCGAATAGGTTGAGATTGGAAGGTAGCAAAGAGACAATTTGTCTTTTAAAGAAGGGAGACGTAAATCATGGCTAAAGATGATGTAATTGAAATTGAAGGTACAGTCCAAGAGACTTTGCCAAATGCAATGTTTAAGGTAGAATTAGAAAATGGTCATACTGTTCTAGCTCATGTGTCAGGTAAAATCCGCATGCACTTTATTCGTATTCTACCTGGTGATAAAGTCACAGTCGAGCTTTCACCGTATGATCTAACTCGCGGCAGAATCACTTACCGATTTAAATAAATCTGGTTACACTCCGATCTGTATAAGGAGGTTAGGTATCAATGAAAGTGAGACCATCAGTTAAGCCAATCTGCGAAAAATGTAAAGTTATTCGTAGAAAAGGTAAAGTAATGGTTATTTGTGAAAACCCTAAGCATAAACAAAAACAAGGTTAATACTGAAGGAGGTGCACTCTAGATGGCACGTATTGCTGGTGTGGATGTTCCACGTGACAAGCGTATTGTTATTTCTTTAACATATATCTATGGTATTGGAAAAATCACTGCTCAAAAAATCTTAGCAGAAGTTGGTATCTCTGAAGATACTCGTGTGCGCGATTTGACTGAAGATGAATTAAACAAAATCCGTGAAAGCATTGATAAGTTGAAAGTTGAAGGTGATCTTCGTCGTGAGATCTCTTTAAACATCAAACGTTTAATGGAAATCGGATGCTACCGTGGTCTTCGTCATCGTCGTGGTCTTCCTGTTCGTGGTCAAAACACTAAAAATAATGCTCGTACGCGCAAAGGCCCTCGTCGTACTGTAGCTAACAAGAAAAAATAATCTGTAAAGGAGGGACTTATTCATGGCTCGTAAAACAAATACTCGTAAGCGTCGTGTGAAAAAGAATATTGAAACTGGTATTGCACATATCCGTTCTACTTTCAATAACACTATTGTTACGATTACTGATTCTCACGGGAACGCTCTTTCTTGGTCAAGTGCTGGTGCTCTTGGTTTCAAAGGATCTCGTAAATCTACTCCATTCGCAGCTCAAATGGCAGCTGAAACTGCAGCTAAAGCTTCGATTGAACATGGAATGAAAACTCTTGAAGTAACAGTAAAAGGACCTGGTTCTGGACGTGAAGCTGCTATCCGTGCACTTCAAGCTGCTGGATTAGAAGTTACAGCTATTAAAGACGTAACTCCAGTTCCACATAACGGATGCCGTCCACCAAAACGTCGCCGTGTTTAATTTTTCTGTATAGAATTTGTATCCCTGTCAATAATGGGATATGATAGAACCTATGCGTTATTACAGAATGATTAATTCAGTTGTTGCGCACAATTGGGAAAGTAAACATGGGGAATTTCGGTTAGTTTAGTGTATAGTTGATCACTAGCCGAGGTTTTGACGTTTTGAAGGAGGGTTTATTGAATGATTGAAATAGAAAAACCAAAAATCGAAACGGTTGAAATCAACGATGACGCCAAGTTCGGTAAGTTCGTCGTCGAGCCACTTGAGCGTGGGTATGGTACAACTCTAGGTAACTCCTTGCGTCGTATCCTATTATCCTCACTCCCAGGTGCCGCTGTCACATCTATTCAGATAGATGGAGTACTGCATGAGTTCTCAACAATTGAAGGCGTCGTAGAAGATGTTACTTCTATTATTCTGAATGTGAAAAAGCTAGCTCTTAAGATTTATTCCGATGAAGAAAAGACGCTAGAAATTGATGTGCAGGGTGAAGGAGTCGTTACGGCTGCTGATATTACACATGACAGTGATGTGGAAATCTTAAATCCTGATTTACACATTGCCACTATTGGCAAAAACGGTCATTTGCGTATGCGTTTAACTGCTCGTCGTGGACGCGGTTATACTCCAGCAGACCAAAACAAGAGAGAGGATCAACCGATTGGTGTAATTCCTATCGACTCTATCTATACTCCAGTTTCACGTGTTTCCTACCAAGTAGAAAATACACGTGTAGGCCAAATGACAAACTATGACAAGCTAACGCTTGATGTATGGACTGACGGAAGTACTGGTCCTAAAGAAGCGATAGCACTTGGATCCAAGATTTTAACAGAGCATTTGAACATTTTTGTCGGTTTAACTGATGAAGCTCAACATGCTGAAATCATGGTTGAAAAAGAAGAAGATCAAAAAGAAAAAGTTCTTGAAATGACTATTGAGGAACTAGATCTTTCTGTTCGTTCTTATAATTGCTTAAAACGTGCTGGAATCAATACCGTTCAAGAGCTTGCTCATAAAACGGAAGAAGATATGATGAAGGTTCGTAACTTGGGACGTAAATCACTTGAAGAAGTGAAAGCGAAACTTGAAGAGCTAGGCTTAGGTCTTCGTAAAGACGACTAAGTTGACTTAAATAGATAATGACTTCAACAAAGGAGGGAATCTCTCAATGGGTTACAGAAAGTTAGGACGCACAAGCGCACAACGTAAAGCATTACTTCGTGATTTGACTACTGACCTAATTATCCATGAGCGTATCGAAACAACAGAAACTCGTGCGAAAGAACTTCGTTCTGTTGTGGAAAAAATGATCACTCTTGGTAAACGCGGTGACTTACATGCACGTCGTCAAGCTTCTGCTTACGTACGTCATGAAGTGGCTGATGCTGAAAATGGTACAGATGCAGTTCAGAAGTTATTCGGTGATATTGCAACTCGCTACCAAGAGCGTCAAGGTGGATACACTCGCATCATGAAAATGGGTCCTCGTCGTGGAGACGGAGCTCCAATGGTGGTTATTGAGTTAGTTTAATATAACTCATTAAAAGGGCGGGGACAGTTTATAGCTAACTTGTCTTTGCCCTTTTTTAATAGGTATTTTACATGATAGAATACTTATTTCTATAAAAGCATCTATGATTTGCATAATAAGAAATACGCATTGAGTGATACGATGGCTGCATATTGTTATATGCTTCGCGTCTAGCTCTTGTACCCCTCCTATCTCTTTCATGCGGAAAGAGTTATACGATATTCAGAGGAATCTGAATGAAGCTGCTATTCAACTAAGGAATGTATGTTTCTTTAGGAGGGGTGCAGCGTTTTTTTATATAGTCAGAAATTTAGAAGAGCTTAGATTTAGATAAGTTGAGTTTAGGGGAGGATCTTATGAAGAAAGAACTTGTCACTGTTGAAGAGGTCTATTTTAAGTACGAAGGACAAACTGGGTATGCACTGAACGATGTCAGTCTTTCTGTCTATGAAGGTGAATGGCTGGCTATTGTTGGCCATAATGGTTCAGGAAAATCTACGATGGCTAAACTTCTCAATGGTCTTCAATTTCCTGAAAAAGGTCTGATACGTGTAAATGGAATGGTATTGTCTTCAGATACGGTGTGGGATATTCGTAAAGAAGTTGGTATGGTTTTTCAAAATCCTGATAATCAGTTTGTAGGTACGACGGTTCAGGATGATGTGGCTTTTGGTTTAGAAAACGTAGGTATTCCACAAGAAGAAATGACACAAAGAGTATTGGAATCACTTTCAAAAGTAAAAATGACTCAATTTCTTAATCAAGAGCCGCACCATCTTTCAGGTGGTCAAAAGCAACGGGTAGCCATTGCTGGTGTTTTAGCTCTCCAACCGAGTATTATTATTTTGGACGAGTCTACATCTATGTTAGACCCTAGAGGTAGAGAAGAAGTGCTTGAAACAGTTAGAGAGCTAATGAAGAATAAATCGTTGACAGTCATTTCGATTACACACGACTTAGAGGAAGCAGCCAAAGCTGATCGGATTATAGTCATGAATCAGGGAAGGAAGTATCGAGAAGGCACTCCAGCTGATATTTTTCAGATGGATGATGAATTGGTGTCTCTTGGACTAGATATCCCATTTTCAATTAAGCTTTCAAAACTCCTTTTAGAACAAGGTTTATTGAAAACAAACCGATATTTATCGAAAGAAGAGTTGGTGAGAGAGCTATGCAAGTTGAACTAAAAAATTTAGAACACCGCTACCAGGCAAATACACCATTTGAACGATTAGCTCTATATGATGTTAATTTGACTATATCAAAAGGTTCATACCTTGCAGTAATCGGTCATACCGGTTCAGGAAAATCCACTTTGCTTCAACATTTAAATGGGCTTTTAAAACCTACTAAAGGCAGTGTGATGATTGGTGATCGTACTATTGAGGCAGGTAAAAAGGAAAAGCATTTAAAACCTATTAGAAAGAAAGTGGGAATTGTGTTTCAATTTCCTGAACATCAATTGTTTGATGAAACGGTGGAAAAAGATATTTCCTTTGGACCTATGAATTTTGGTGTATCGGAGGAAGATGCTAAGAAGCTTGCACGTAAAGCTTTGAAGCAAGTCGGATTAGAAGAAACCATACTAGAAAAATCACCTTTTGATTTATCAGGTGGACAAATGAGAAGAGTAGCCATTGCTGGAGTATTAGCAATGGAGCCAGAGGTTCTAGTCCTAGATGAACCTACTGCCGGACTTGATCCTAGAGGACGTCAAGAAATCATGGATATGTTTGCAAATCTTCATAAACAGTATGGAATCACTACAATTCTTGTCACGCATAGTATGGAAGATGCTGCGAAGTATGCTGATGAAATTGTTATCATGCATCAGGGAACCATAATAAAAAAGGGCACTCCAAATGATATTTTCTCACAGCCTGAACAGTTAATGGAACTAGGTTTGGATGTCCCAGAAACAGTTCGTTTTCAGCTAACTCTCCAGAAAGAAATGGGTATTCGATTTGATCAACCTTGTCTATCTGTCCAATCTTTAGCAAAAGAGATAGGACAAGTTATGCAAAGGGGGGGGCGATCATTATGATGGATAAAATGATATTTGGTCGATACGTCCCATCAGAATCCGTGATTCATCGGCTGGATCCTAGATCGAAGCTATTATTAGTTTTTTTCTTTGTTTGTATTGTATTTCTTGCCAATAATGCAGTGACATATGGAATTCTAGGTATATTTACTATAATCATTCTTTTATTATCAAAAATTCCACTTCGTTTTTTAATTAATGGATTAAAACCAATACTATGGTTGATCTTATTCACTTTCCTGCTTCATGTGTTCTTTACAAAAGAAGGAGAGTTACTGTACAAATTTGGTTGGTTAGAGATATATGCAGGTGGAATACGCCAAGGTATTTTTATATCAATGAGATTTACATTTCTTATTTTAGTTACCTCGTTGTTAACGTTAACTACTACCCCTATCTCCATAACAGATGGGATGGAACAACTATTGAATCCGTTAAAGAAATGGAAGCTACCCGTACATGAGCTGGCTTTAATGATGTCAATATCCTTGCGTTTTATTCCTACCCTGATGCAAGAGACGGATAAAATTATGAAGGCTCAAGCAGCGCGCGGAGTGGATTTTACGAGCGGACCTATAAAAGAAAGGGTTCAGTCAATCGTCCCATTGCTTGTACCTCTGTTTGTCAATTCGTTTAAACGGGCAGAAGAGTTGGCGATTGCAATGGAAGCAAGAGGCTACAGAGGTGGAGAAGGAAGAACGAAATACCGTCTCCTACAATGGGGCAGAAATGACTCCATTCTGCTAATTTCAATGCTGATTTTAGCAGCTTTATTAATTTTAATGAGAAACTGATGGTGGAATGTATGCAAAGAGTAAAATGTACCATTTCTTATGATGGAACCTTGTTTTCTGGCTATCAAGTACAAGTTGATAAAAGAACTGTGCAAAGCGAGTTCGAGAAAGCTCTTACTCACATTCACAAAGGTTTAGCAGTTAGAATCGCAGCTTCTGGTAGAACAGATGCCGGAGTACATGCCAAAGGACAAGTGGTTCATTTTGATACGAAACTAATGATTCCACCTGCCAATTGGAAGAAAGCGTTGAATTCAATGCTGCCTGAGGATATTTCAGTCGTAGATGTTGAACTGGTGGATAATCATTTTCATTCAAGATATGACGCTAAAGGAAAAGAATACCGGTATTTTATCAATTTAAGTAAAGAAAGAAATCCATTTAATCGTAACTATGCTTTTCATTATCCATATCCTCTAGATGTGAGTAAAATAGTCCGAGCTTCATCGCTTCTGTTAGGGACTCATGATTTTACAAGTTTTTGTTCTGCCAAAACAGATGTGGAGGACAAAATTCGTACGATTATGAACATAGATTGTACTCAATCTGAATCGGAATTGATTCTAAGCTACCAGGGAAATGGGTTTCTATATAATATGGTACGTATCTTAACAGGTACCTTGTTGGAGGTTGGCGCTGGGGCAAGGGATCCAGATGATTTATTAAGCATCTTACAAGCAAAAGATCGTAATAAAGCAGGTAAAACTGCGCCCCCACAAGGTTTATTTTTATGGGAAGTCTTTTATTAAAGCATGTAAAATAATCATTTTTGAAAAAAAATTCATATGACAACTAATCCAGGTGTAACATCCTCTTGACAATATGCGGACTAGGCTATAATATAATATGGTATGTATTTTAATCCCACGATAAGCCCCGGAAGTTTATTGTGATTGAAAATAAATATATCGAACTGATTTTTCTAGGAGGTAAAACAATGCGTACGACATTCATGGCGAAAGCAAATGAAATCGATCGTAAGTGGTACGTTATTGACGCTAAAGGACAAACTTTAGGTCGTCTTGCTAGCGAAGTAGCATCCATCTTACGTGGTAAAAACAAACCAACTTTCACACCACACGTTGACACTGGTGATCATGTAATCATTATTAATGCTTCAGAAATCCACTTAACAGGTAAGAAATTATCTGACAAGATTTACTACCGTCATACTAATTTCCCTGGTGGTCTTAAGCAAAGAACTGCTCTTGAAATGAGAACTAACTACCCAACGAAAATGTTGGAGCTTGCTATCAAAGGTATGCTTCCAAAGAATTCTTTAGGTCGTCAAATGTTCAAAAAATTACACGTATACGCTGGTCCTGAGCACAAGCAACAAGCTCAACAACCAGAAGTATATGAATTACGCGGATAATTTTTAAGGAGGTAACTACTTTGGCACAAGTTCAATATTATGGCACTGGTCGTCGTAAGAGCTCTGTTGCTCGTGTACGTTTAGTACCAGGCGACGGTCGTATCGTTATCAACGGTCGTGAAATCAATGAATATATCCCATTCGAAGCTTTAATCCTTGTAGTTAAGCAACCACTTGTTGCTACTGAAACAACTGGAAGCTACGATATCCTTGTAAATGTTAACGGCGGTGGATTCACTGGCCAAGCTGGCGCTATCCGTCATGGTATCGCTCGCGCATTATTACAAGTTGATCCAGAATACCGTGGAGCTTTAAAAGCTGCTGGCTTATTAACTCGTGACGCACGTATGAAAGAGCGTAAGAAATACGGTCTTAAAGGTGCTCGTCGTGCTCCTCAGTTCTCAAAACGTTAATCTTTACGTTTTCAAAGACTCTCAACCATTTGGTTGGGGGTCTTTTTTATGTTTATAAAGTTGCTATGTTGTAAGATTTGTCCGTTTCCGAGCAAAATTAGCTTCTTGTGAATATGAACCGCTGTTGGACTTACTCCTAATGATGATTTACACATAAGATGACTTTGAAACATCATTAGGAGGTATAGGTATGTATTTTAGAAATATAAACGAAAAAAATGGTGTCCATTATGACTATAACCAGAATGAATATTTGAATTATTTTGATGAAAGAAATGCCGCTTATTATTATTCTAACCCGTACTATTACCTTTCTTATCCGAACAGCTATCCTTATCGTCAAAACTATTCTGAACTTCCCGTCTATCCTATCCCCCAAAACTTTTATCCACAATATCAACCATTGGATGGTTTTTATCAAGATGATGGTTGGCGTGCCAGCTGGAAAGAATGGGAAGACTTAGGTGCACCACGTGGAGGATTTAAAGGAGCACCAGCTGTAGCTTCATGGCAACAGAATAGGTTAGATTGTTTTGTTCGTGGAGAAAACAATCATATGTGGCATAAATGGTGGAATGGCTCAAGATGGAGTGAATGGGAAGACCTTGGAGCACCACGTGGAGGTTTAAGGGATTCACCGGCGGCTGTTTCATGGGGACCGAATCGAATCGATTGTTTTGTTAGAGGAGAAAGGGACCGTATGTGGCATAAATGGTGGAATGGCTCAAGATGGAGTGAGTGGGAAGATCTTGGAGCTCCACGGGGAGGTTTTAAAGGTGCGCCAGCAGTCTCTTCATGGCAGGCAAATCGTCTAGACTGTTTCGTCCAGGGTGACGACAATCGCATGTGGCATAAGTGGTGGGATGGCTCAAGATGGAGTGAATGGGAAGATCTTGGAGCACCACGAGGAGGTTTAAGGGATTCTCCAGGAGCGGTTTCATGGGGCCCGAATCGGATTGATTGTTTTGTTAGAGGAAGAAACGACCGTTTATGGCATAAATGGTGGAACGGTTCAAGATGGAGCGAATGGGAGGACCTTGGGGCCCCGCGTGTAAGTTTCGAGAATGCACCAGCAGTCTCTTCATGGGCGCAAAATCGTTTAGATGTATTTGTACGCGGAGATAACAATCGCATGTGGCATAAGTGGTGGGACGGCTCAAGATGGAGTGAATGGGAGGATTTAGGTGCTCCACGCAATGGTGTAAGATCTTCACCAGGAGCTGTATCATGGGGCCCAAATCGCATCGACTGCTTTGTCCGTGGATCTAATGACCGTATGTGGCATAAATGGTGGTCATAAACTTTGGAGAAAACAAAAAATGACTCTCAACAATCTGATTGAGAGTTTTTTCGAAAATTAATGAATATAACCATTTTTCCTTTCACACGTTATGAAAGGAACCCTTGGAAAAGCAGGAAAGGTTTAAGAACGCAGAAAAATTATAAGGGAAATCAATTCAAATCTTCAAAAACCCTGGTTCAGTGGAATTGGGGTTTTTACTATTTCCTTGCTGTACCTATCTAATCCAATTAATATTTGCCAGTCTCGAATTTGTCCTTTTAAAGAATTATGGACCGCACCTAATCAAAAACTACTGACAATCAGACATGAATAACAAATGAAGATTGGTCAATTCAGTCAGTCATTTTACTGATATCCTTTAATGAGGTGTAAATATATGATGAATGTGGTTACAGGATTGAAAGAGAGGCGAAAGGAGAAGCAAATAAAATATGAGCGAAAGGTATTAAGAGAACTTTCTCCTAAGCAATTAAAAGAACGGGTGCAGACTTATTTGCTAGGAAATAACAGGTTGGGAATATCCTTTTCCCAAGTTCTTGAGGAAGGTTGCTTTGATGTTGCCATAGAAGCCTTCTTACTTGGTGCAAATTACAGTAAGTTTGGTTATTACGGTGAATCGTTAGAAGATGTGAGTAGGAGATGTGAATTAGAAAAGAAACATCTCATCGACACCTTATTCAATTTTATCTTGTACTGGGGTAAGTTAGGTGACCAAGACTTGTATAATGAGTCCCTATATTATCAGTGCGATCAGTATGTGGAGAGCTGGTGGCATGACGGTTTTGAAAAAGGTAAAAAACGTTTTAAGCTTCGGCTACATTAACACATCAATTTTTTAAAGGTTCTAAAACCTACGCCTGTCCCATACTTTTGTATTGTATAGGGTATGGAAGGGGTTTTAGAGATGGTAAGGAAATTTAAATTTACTTCAATCGCCATTGGAATCATCGTGTTGTTTCTGATTGTCACCTTTCAGTTTATGGATGATGATTCTTGGGATTCATGGAATTTGCCCCTAACAGGAAAAGTTATCATTTTGGATGCAGGACATGGGGGTCCTGACGGCGGTGCAGACGCGGCAGGTGTAGTTGAAAAAGAAATTGCTCTTTCTGTAACGGAGAAACTAAGGGATTATCTTCAACAGCAAGGAGCTTTAGTTATTATGACAAGGGAAACAGATACTGATTTGGCAGGAGACACGCAGGGGATTCGGAATAGAAAAAGTAAGGATTTAAGAAAAAGAGTTGAGTTAATCAATGAATCGGAAGCAGATTTATTTATTAGCCTTCACCTAAATTCATTTCCTTCCTCAAGATGGAGCGGGGCACAGACTTTCTACAGCCTTCGGTATGAAGAAAATGAAAGAGTAGCCAAATTCATTCAAAGGGAATTGAGAGAAAATCTCGGCAATACCACTAGAGAGGCACGACCGATAGGAAATGTGTACTTGATGAAGTATGCGAAAAAACCTGGTGTATTAGTTGAAGTGGGTTTTTTATCGAATGCAGTTGAACGAAAAAATTTAACGAATAAAGTGTACCAAAATCAAATTGCTGCATCTATTTATAAAGGTGTAATGAGATACTTCACAGAGGAGAAATATGTCCATACAGAAGATAAGGGATCGACAGTTTTCACTTTACCTATAGATAATGATTGAGGGATACCTTGCCTTTAAGCAAGGTATTTTATTTATACGATGGAAGGATGCAACAAACGATACTCTAGAATGAATAAGGGATATGAGAAAGACTATCTGTTTGAAAAATTGGAATTGTTGATAATTGTAAGGCTTACGACACTCTAAGTTTAAAGGAAATATGGTATACTGAGAAATGGAAACGAATACATAAAGGTGGTGCAGGCATGTTAACTGAACATGGGATAAAAGAAGTGTTAAGTGGATTGAATGATCCATTTCTAAATAAAAGTTTGCTTGAAACAAATGGTATTGAGGAAATAAAAATCAAACCTGAAAAAAAGTATGTTAGCGTAAAAATTGCGATTGCCAAAACGGGTACAGCAGAACAATTGCAACTTCAAGGCAAGATTGTTGAACTGTTAAAGGAATTAGGAGCTGAATCTGTCGGAATCCGTTTTAATTCATTGGGTGAAGAAGAATTATCTAAACATCGAATTGCTGAACCTACAAAAGATATGGGATTACTATCACCTGAAAATAAAACGACTTTTCTTGCTATTGCAAGCGGAAAAGGTGGAGTCGGAAAATCTACAATATCAGTTAACCTTGCAACTTCATTAGCAAGAATCGGAAAAAAAGTCGGCCTTATAGATGCAGACATTTATGGATTTAGTGTGCCGGACATGATGGGGATCACGAAAAGACCTGTCGTTCGAGGAGAAAGAATCATACCGGTAGAACGTTTTGGAGTCAAAGTTATTTCTATGGGCTTTTTTGTTGAAGATAACGCCCCTATCATATGGCGTGGACCAATGCTTGGGAAAATGTTGAATAGCTTTTTCCAAGAAGTAGAGTGGGGAGAGTTAGATTATCTATTATTGGACTTGCCACCAGGGACGGGAGACGTAGCACTAGACGTCCATTCAATGCTTCCATCTTGTAAAGAAATCATCGTTACTACACCACATCCTACTGCGGCATTTGTCGCTGCTAGAGCAGGTGCTATGGCTTTACGTACAGAGCACGAAGTAATTGGTGTTATCGAAAATATGTCCTATTTCGAAAGTGAAGTAACTGGAGAAAAAGAATATGTATTTGGTAAAGGCGGCGGTGAAAAGCTTGCTGAAGAACTTAGAACAGAGTTACTAGGGCAGCTTCCATTACAACAACCGGATTGGAACGAGGAAGATTTTGCTCCTTCCATTTATGCTGAAGACCATAAATTAGGGAAAATCTATAAAGAAATTGCACAAAAAGTAGTAAATATTCTTAATTAAAGTAAAAACCCTCAAGATCCAATCTTGAGGGTTTTCTGATTATAGTGTGGCTAGCCTTTTATTGACCACCTTCGGAACCTTGGTCTCCCCCACCTTCACCGCCTTCAGAACCTCCACCAGACTCTCCTTCTTTTTGTTGTCCTCCGCCTTCTTTTCCTTCAGCCTGTTCAGTTGCTGCCTTAAGTAAAATGCCTTGAATCTTGGCTTGAAGTAAAGGACTTGAAAAAGTTTCAATCATAGTTTTTTTCATCTCTTCACGTATTTTGTTACTCTTTATGATACCTGTAATTTCCTTTTGCATTTCTTCATCCATTAGGATTTCGTTCAATGTTGCTCGATATGCAGGATCCTTCATCAATTCTTTTAACAATTTTTTATGTTCTTCCTCCATGCTTTTGGCATAACTGGAAGCAAATTTAGGGTCTTCAAAGGATTTCTTCCAGAATTCCTTTCCCTTATCCGAAATAACGGTTTTTTCAATGGTATCACTAACGACCGCTTGATCCATGATTAATTGGCTCTTCATCTTTTCATCAGACATAACCTCTTGAATGGCTTTTTTTCCATCATCTGTTTTTAATATATCGACAACCATTTTCTTTGTTTCTTCATAATCCATTTTTTCTCCACCAGTTTCTTTCTGATTACAACCTGTTAAAAGGAAGACTAGAATGGAGAGAATCATTATTTTTGAAGTGCTTTTTGTCATTTCATGATGCTCCTTTCGCACTTATCTCTACTATATAATATGAAATGTAGGCAGGGAATTTATTCGTTCGTGATAAATGTAGATTTTTAAAAATTTGGTTGGTACAATCTATAGATGTGATAATGATTATTGGAGGCTTTTACTTTGACTAGTAGGAATTTAGTTCGTTTATTTTTTTCCACATTATTTATAGGTGGATTAACTGCAGGAATTGTTGGATTTATTGCTCGCTGGGAAGAGTTTAAACACTTATTTTCTCCATTTTCGGCTGGTGAAGTTTTAACCACGTTCTTTTGGTTCCTTGGCGTAGGTTTAATCTTTAGTGTTATCAGTCAAATGGGTTTTTTTGCATACTTAACCATTCACCGTTTCGGACTAGGGATTTTTAAAACAGAGCGCTTATGGAATTGGGTTCAAATAGTATTGATTGCCTTTGTTTTATTTGACCTTGTATATCTTCGTTATATAGCCTTTGGCAAGGGGGATAGTATCATTCCTTATATAGGTATGGCTGTATTGGTGTTGGTAGTTGCTTTAGTGGTAGCTTATATCAAAATGAAGCAGACCAATCATCACGCGTTCATCCCATCGTTATTTTTCATGATTGTGGTCACTGTGATTGAATGGGTTCCAGTATTGCGTGCAAATGATGAGGGGTGGTTATTCTTCATGCTTGTCCCACTTCTTGTATGTAATGCTTATCAACTGTTAATCCTAGCCCGTCTCAATGAAAAGTCACAAAAAGAATTAGCAGCGAAAAAAAGAAAATAATATATTAAAAAGGACTTTTCTGTATTTGAAAAGTCCTTTTATTTTTATTTAATTTCTTCGCTTTTAACTGAGGCATTTGCTATCATTTCTGAAACGGTAACTAGCTTTAAATTTTTGGCATTAACGGCTTGTAGGATTGAAGGTAAAGCTACGACTGTTTGTTTAGCTGAATCAGAAGCATGAAGAAGTACAATATCCCCTTTTTTAGCTTTCTCAATATTTGCAACAATAGTCTCTACCCCTGGATTTGTCCAATCTTTTGAGTCAACACTCCAATGAACAATTGTATATCCAAACCTTGCACCTATTTCAAGTAATCTCTTATCAAAGTGTCCAGTGGGAGCACGTAACAACTCGATATTTTTTATGTTGAGCTTTTTGAATGCTTCTTGAGCTTTCGAAATGTCACGTACAATTTCTTTGTCCTCAATTACAGAGTAATCTTTATAGTTATACCCAAGCATACCTATTTCATAGCCATCTTTCACAATGCGTTCAACAATGTGCGGATGACGTTCAGCCCACGAACCAGATAGAAAAAAAGTAGCGGCTTTCACATTTTCTTTTTTTAATTGATCAAGTATTGGTTCCGCCTTTTCATCACCCCAGCCAATATTAAATGTGAGAGCAAGATCTTTTTCCCCTTTATATACCGCTTTTGGCCCGTTAGTAGTAGAAAAGACTGTAGCGTTGATAGTATCTTGAAGATAAAAAACCCAAGCAGTAATAAATGCAAGTGTAGCAATTAAGAGAATTTGTTTAAGTTTTTTTGCTTGTATTATGTAAAAAAAATTCATATAAAACCACCTCGTCCAAAGTTTCTTGTCACAAATGTATGCAAGAAAACATCGGATATGCTGATTAGAAAATAAATGTTTCATAAAAACTAATTATGTGGAAAAAATAGTAAAAAAATTTCGAGGTGCATATATGATAGGATTTCTAATTAATGAAAAGGAACAAAAAGAAATGGAATATTTGTTGAAGAGAGAAATGGATGAAATATTATTTGATTTACAAGATCACAGAATTGATCATATTGTAAAAAGAGCTATGGAAGAAAGGTATAAGATTCTATTTAATCTGTTTACAAGAGTAGCTCCTCCAAAGGAATGCATGAAGTATATGAGAACAAAAAATTATTCTAAGAAGAATAATAAATTGCCTAAATAATTTTTCTAGAAAAACTATTGACTTAGGTAATGGATGGCTGGTATATTTATTAGCGTCGCTGATAACAAAAACGTTTAAAAAGAAGTGATAAACTTTTAAAAAAACGTGTTGACAGTAACGGAAGAAGTTGTTAATATATAAAAGTCGCTTGTGAGTGACAATGAGTTATTGCTCTTTGAAAACTAAACAAAACAATACGTCAACGTTTAAATTTAAGTCTTTTAAATAAGACATTTTATGAGCAAGTCAA
>NZ_QBBX01000002.1:299613-311828 GCF_003073175.1 Peribacillus acanthi | reverse complement strand
CTTCCCCTCAAACATAAAATCCCGTAGAAACACAAAAAACTGACTCAAATGATCGTCATTCAACGACCTTTTGAGTCAGCCTCTTTTTCTAGTTATAAAAATCCTGTACAATGGTGGTATGTTAATATAGAAGGGGTTCAAAACGTGAAACAATTCATTCTTATTACGGGTGCAAGCGGGGGAATTGGGAGAGCCATTTCGACTTTACTTGCTTCCAATGGGTTTAATTTATATCTTCATTACAATACCAATCAAGTTGCAATAAGTAATCTTATAAGAGAACTTGAACACTTTGGTGGGGAGTATATTCCTGTAAGAGCAGATCTTTCTTCACCACAAGGTCCTGAAATCCTTGCCAAGCAAATTTTTTCATTAAATGGCATTGTCTTAAATAGTGGAAAGAGTCACTATGGATTAATTGAAGATGTTGGAGAACAAGAAATCATGGAAATGATACAACTCCACGTTGCGAGTCCATATACCATTGTTAAAAAATTACTCCCAAAAATAAAAAGAAATGATAGCGGTAATATTATTGCCGTAACTTCCATTTGGGGACAAACTGGGGCAGCTTGTGAAGTTTTATATTCCATGCTAAAAGGCGGTCAACAAAGCTTTGTCAAAGCCCTTGCAAAAGAACTCGCGTTATCCGGAATTAGGGTAAATGCAGTTTCGCCTGGTGCCGTTCAAACAGAAATGTTAAATCAATTTTCCATGGATGAATTAGAGTCACTAAAAGATGAAATCCCAATGGGAAGATTGGGTTTACCTAATGAAATCGCAGAAGCCATCCTTTTTTTATTATCAGAAAAGTCATCCTATATTACAGGTCAAATATTATCTGTAAATGGCGGTTGGTATACATAAACATGAATATTCTTTAGAATCCCAAGACAAACTACATGATGTAGTACCAAAAGAAAGGGTGAAAATCATGTCAGTTTTAGAAAACTGGGATCAATGGAAAAACTTTTTAGGAGACCGACTTCATAACGCTGAATCACAAGGAGTAACACATCAAACTGTTTCAGAGCTAGCATATGAAATTGGTGATTATTTGGCAAAACAAGTTCAGCCTAAAAATGATCAAGAAAAAGTTTTAGCCGACCTATGGTCAGTTGCTTCTGAAGAAGAGAAACATAGTATTGCTAATATGATGGTTAAGCTTGTAAGTAATAACGGTACTCGCTAACCATAGTTGGGTGGAGAATTTGCTCTCCACTCTTTTTTTATTGAAAAAGGATGACTACGTCAATTGTTAGCAATAGGACTTATAAGGAAAATTTCATTAAATTTATCTCTAGTATTAATATTTCGTTCCTCTTATCACGTCTTGTTTCGGTTCAAGGTTTCAGAGTGATAACTCAAAATCGATTTTTGTAGGTTTTTCCTTTCAAGTTATGGGAAAATCATATATTATAAGAGATGCAACTGTACAATAAGGCATCGCCTCAAAGGTGACGAGGGAGTATAACACATGGATCGTAAAGAATGGTATCTAGAATATGAAATTCAAAAAAATCGCCCTGGACTATTAGGTGACATTTCTTCTTTACTCGGAATGCTTTCCATAAACATTGTAACGATTAATGGTGTCGATGAAGGCAGGCGTGGTCTTCTTCTTTTAGCAAATGACTGTAAGAATATTGAGAGACTTGAATCAATTCTTTCTACGATGGATACGATAAAAGTAACAAAACTAAGAGAGCCAAAGCTGCGTGATCGTCTAGCTGTCCGTCATGGACGTTATATTCAGCGAGACGCAGATGATAAAAAGACGTTCCGATTTGTTCGAGACGAATTAGGTTTGCTTGTCGACTTTATGGCTGAACTTTTCAAACAAGATACACATAAGTTGATTGGAATACGGGGTATGCCAAGAGTAGGGAAAACAGAATCCATTGTTGCTGCTAGTGTTTGTGCCAATAAAAGATGGCTATTCGTTTCCTCTACACTTTTAAAACAAACGATAAGAAGTCAATTGATAGAGGACGAGTATAATAATAACAACTTGTTTATTTTGGATGGTATCGTTTCTACCCGTAGAGCAAATGAAAAACATTGGCAGTTAGTTAGGGAAATTATGAGGCTAAACGCTGTAAAAGTAATAGAACATCCAGATGTGTTTGTTCAAAACTCTGAATACACTTTGGATGATTTTGACTATATTATTGAACTGAGAAATAACCCTGATGAAGAAATAACATATGAAGTGGTCGAACAGAACGATATGTTGAGTGGTTCTGATTTTGGATCCTTTGATTTTTAAAAATATGGTAGGTGTTACAATTGACTGAATTAGGTAATCGACTAAGGGAAGAACGCGAAGCAAAAGGGTTAAGCTTAGACGATTTGCAAAGTATGACGAAAATCCAGAAGCGCTATTTAGTGGGAATTGAAGAAGGCAACTATGGAATGATGCCTGGAAAATTCTATGTTAGAGCATTCATTAAGCAATATGCTGAAGCGATTGGTTTAGAGCCAGAAGAAATCTTTGAGCAATACAAATCGGATATTCCTTCTGTACATAATGATGAATTACCAACCCAACTATCAAGAGTTAAGACAAGAAATACGTTATCTCCAAGGACGTCAAAAGCAATGGATATACTTCCAAAAGCACTTGCTGTTGTTTTTCTAGTGGGAGCAGCTGTTTTAGCTTGGGTACTAATTTCAAAAAGCGTAGAAAACAATACAAAAGAAAATACTGAAGAAAATCAATCTGAAACTGTTAAATATCAAGAAAAGAAAAATTCACCTCTTACAAAAAAAGAAGAGGAAGAAAAAGAGAAGGCTGAAGAAAACACTACTACTGAAGAAGAAAAACAAGAAGAGGTTGTAGAACAACCTAAACAAGAAATCACAATGGTATCTAGTAAAGGTAGAGATTCTATTTTTGAATTAAAAAATACGAATGTTTTCAAAGTAAAATTGGTTTCAAAGGGCAATACTTGGGTCAATATTAAGAATGGTAAAGGCTTCTCATTTTTCCAAGGAACTCTAAAAGCCAATGAAAGTAAAGAAGTTGATATGACTAATGAAGTCGCAGCCGAAATGGTAATTGGTAATTCTATTGATACAGAAATTTACATTAATGAACAAAAACTAGAATATGTTATCCCTCCTACAGAACAAGTAAGACAGGATATAACCGTACAGTTCACGAAGGCCGAGTAGTGCCTCTAATCATTCGGTGTCGTTCGTTGTGGCGGGCGACACTTCTTTTTGTAATCTGCTCTTTACTTTATTTTTTGTTGTTGGAGGTTTTTATTTTGAATTTACCTAATAAAATTACAATTTCAAGGATTTTTCTCATTCCGCTTTTCCTTTTTGTTATGTTGTTTCCTTTTTCTTGGGGATCTATAACAATAGGTGGAGTGACGATACCCATTAGTCACCTTGTAGGTGCAGCGATTTTTATCATTGCTTCTACAACAGATTGGATTGATGGTTATTATGCAAGAAAGTTGAATCAAGTAACGAACCTTGGGAAATTTCTTGATCCTCTTGCAGATAAGTTACTTGTCTCAGCCGCCTTAATCGTGCTAGTGGAACTTCAATTGGCCGCTTCTTGGATTGTCATTATCATTATTAGCCGTGAATTTGCCGTGACAGGACTAAGGTTGATTTTAGCTGGTACCGGTGAAGTTGTAGCAGCAAATATGCTTGGAAAAATTAAAACATGGGCACAAATTATTGCCATTTCAGCATTGTTGTTGCATAATCTTCCATTTGAGTTAATTTCTTTCCCATTTGCTACAATTTCACTTTGGGTTGCAATGTTCTTTACCATTTGGTCTGGTTGGGATTATTTCATTAAAAACAAAGAAGTTTTTAAACATTCTAAGTAATGAATGGAGAGATTGGCATGAATGCTGAGATTATTGCTGTCGGTTCGGAATTACTTTTAGGGCAAATCGTAAATACTAATGCAAGATTTTTATCACAGCAACTTGCCGAAATCGGAATTAATGTATATTATCACACCGTCGTAGGAGACAATCCTATTCGACTAGAAAAGGCTATAGAAGTTGCTGAAGAAAGGTCCAATTTAATTATCTTTACTGGCGGCTTAGGTCCGACAAAAGATGATTTAACAAAAGAAACCATTGCAAGGCACCTAGATAGAAAGCTAATCATGGATGAGCATGCTTTATTATCCATAACGCAGTACTTTGAGAAAACTGGAAGAGAAATGACGGAAAATAATAAAAAACAAGCATTGGTTTTAGAAGGTTCTGTTGTCCTTCCTAACGATCATGGAATGGCTCCTGGCATGATTTTGACACGGTCAGGAATTACATATATGTTGTTACCTGGTCCACCAAAGGAAATGGAACCAATGTTTATTTCCTACGGTGCTGATGCTCTTTATAAAAAAACAAATAGCAAGGAACGCATCTATTCTAAGGTTCTCCGTTTCTTTGGAATTGGAGAAGCAGCACTTGAAACCAAGGTGGAAGACCTTTTAGATTACCAAAATCCTACTGTTGCTCCTTTAGCTTCAGATGGAGAAGTTACTTTGCGCATAACTGCTAAACATTCTAATTACGATGACGCAATGGTTTTAATTGAAGGAGTAGAAAAAGAGATTTTAACAAGAGTTGGAGAATTCCATTACGGCTATGGAACTACTTCTTTAATCAATGAAGTCTTTAATAGATTGTCATCTGCTGGCATGACACTGTCTTGTGTTGAAAGCTTAACAGGTGGGATGTTTCAAGAAGAAATAACTTCTTTACAAGGATCAAGTGCTTTGTTCATGGGTGGAATTGTTTCATACTCAAATGAGGCTAAAATAAAGCTTCTTGATGTTAAGGAACATACCATTGTAGAATTCGGAGCAGTGAGTGAGCAGTGCGCTAAGGAAATGGCTGAAAATGTTAGGTTAAAACTTAGTTCGGATATTGGTATGAGTTTTACGGGTGTCGCAGGACCAGATGAAGTAGAGGGAAAACCAGTGGGAACTGTATGGATAGGAGTAGCAAGGAAAGGAAAGCCTACTGTTGCATATTCTGTTAATCTTGCTGGGAGTAGAAATTCTATAAGAATTCGTACAGTTAAGCATGGCTGTCATATACTATTAAATAATTTACAAGAGTAGGCCAAAATATTATGGTCTACTCTTTTTTAGTTTCAGAAAGAATTTATGGGTAGCAAGAGGTAAGTTGACGTAGTGGTCAATTTAAAGTCCAGCTGAGCTTTTCCAGGCGGATGGTTAATAGCTTAGTTATCTAGCGAAAATCAAAATCATGAAGAACAGAAAAAATTTTGAAAGTTAAAATTTCTATTTTCTATGAAGTTATTATAATGAAAATCTAATTTTTACCTATGGGAAAATTGGATTTTATGATAATTACTCCTTCAAAAAAATCGAATGAATGTTCGATTTTTTGCTTGGCAAACGCAAGAAAAGGGTTTATAGTAGAGATAGGAATTGAGATGAGACAAACTCAAGAACCTATTAAAATATTTGTAGATTTCTGATCGGTACATGCCGGTTATATATATAAAGGAGGAACTCTAGTGAGCGATCGTCAAGCAGCACTTGAAATGGCGTTAAAGCAAATAGAAAAGCAATTCGGTAAAGGTTCCATCATGAAGCTAGGAGAACAAACAGACAGAAAGATTTCAACGTATTCCAGTGGTTCATTGGCATTGGATGTTGCCTTAGGAGTAGGTGGATATCCAAGAGGAAGAATTATCGAAGTTTACGGACCAGAGAGTTCTGGTAAAACGACGGTAGCATTACATGCGATTGCTGAAGTACAAGAACGTGGTGGACAAGCTGCATTTATCGATGCCGAGCATGCATTGGATCCAGTATACGCTCAAAAACTAGGTGTCAACATTGATGAATTATTGTTATCACAACCAGATACAGGTGAACAGGCATTAGAAATCGCTGAAGCACTTGTAAGAAGTGGGGCAGTCGATATTATTGTCATCGACTCTGTAGCAGCATTAGTTCCTAAGGCCGAGATTGAAGGGGAAATGGGAGATTCTCATGTGGGTCTTCAAGCTCGCTTAATGTCACAAGCTCTTCGTAAATTATCAGGTGCAATTAATAAATCAAAAACTATTGCCATCTTCATTAACCAAATTCGTGAAAAAGTCGGTGTCATGTTCGGAAACCCTGAGACTACTCCAGGTGGACGTGCCTTGAAGTTCTATTCTTCCGTACGTTTAGAAGTGCGTCGTGCTGAGCAATTGAAACAAGGTAATGACGTTGTAGGAAATAAAACTAAAATTAAAGTTGTGAAGAACAAGGTTGCTCCACCATTCCGTGCTGCAGAAGTAGACATCATGTATGGTGAAGGAATTTCTCGCGAAGGAGAAATCATCGATATGGGTTCAGACCTGGACATCATTCAAAAGAGTGGTTCTTGGTATTCTTATAATGATGAGCGACTTGGCCAAGGAAGAGAAAATGCAAAGCTCTTCTTAAAAGAGAACCCTTCACTACGTCTTGAAGTCATGAAAAAGATTCGTGACCATTATAATCTAGATGGAGAACATATTGCTCCAGAGGATGAAAACGAACAAGATGAATTTCAATTAATAGATTAATTTTCACGTCTGAGACTTGGCTAGTGAATGCCAAGTCTCATTTTGTACTTAATAAAACTAACAAAGCTAATAGTCGAGGTAGTGGCCTTAGGATTGAAATATAAACGTCCTCTACGTCTCAACCTTCTCTATGCAACTAGACAATTTGCGGTATTCAAATATAGATTATTTAATAAATTGCAATAATTCTTATGTTTTGGCGAACCGTGTAGGGACAAACCCTTGACAATAAAATTTCACGGAATTACAATTAATATGTATATTTTACATTTTTTCTTTTTTGAATTAAAAATTGTGAAAATCCAAAGTGCTTGTTTATTGTATGAAAGAAACAATTTACATGCCAACTGACAAACATTAGTTACAAGTTCATAGCAAGGGGAGGTGAAAGTATGGAAATTACAGATATCATCTCCATTTTGCTTGGCCTATTCGTCGGTGCAGCTGTTGGCTATTTTGTTCGAAAGAGCATTTCTGAGAATAAAATAGCTGGGGCAAAAAGTGAAGCTGAACGTATCATTGATGATGCAAAACGTGAAGCGGAAGCCTTGAAAAAGGAAGCCCTATTGGAAGCAAAAGATGAAATTCATAAACTTCGTTCCGATGCAGAACGTGATATTAAGGAACGTAGAAATGAATTAACAAAACAAGAAAATCGATTATTGCAAAAAGAAGAGAACCTAGATCGAAAAGATGATTCGCTTGATAAGCGAGAAAATCAACTAGAGAAAAAGGAAGACTCTCTAAACCAAAGACAACAGCATATTGAAGAGATGGAAAGCAAAGTGGACGAGATGATTCGTTTGCAGCAAACTGAGCTAGAGCGCATTTCAAGTTTAACTCGAGATGAAGCGAAAGCCATCATCCTAGATCGTGTTGAAAAGGAACTTACACATGATATCGCTATCATGATTAAGGAAAATGAAAACCGAGCTAAGGAAGAAGCAGATAAAAAGGCGAAAGAAGTCCTTTCACTTGCTATCCAGCGTTGTGCAGCTGATCATGTTGCAGAAACTACGGTATCTGTCGTGAATCTTCCAAATGATGAAATGAAGGGCCGTATCATCGGTCGTGAGGGACGTAACATTCGTACTCTTGAAACGCTTACAGGTATTGACTTAATTATTGATGATACACCTGAAGCAGTCATATTATCAGGGTTTGATCCAATTAGACGTGAAACAGCCCGCTTAGCGCTTGAAAAGCTTGTGCAAGACGGTCGGATCCATCCTGCCCGTATCGAGGAAATGGTCGATAAGGCACGCAGGGAAGTGGATGAACATATTCGTGAAATCGGTGAACAGACTACTTTCGAAGTGGGAGTTCATGGTCTGCACCCAGACTTAATCAAGATTCTTGGTCGCTTAAAATTCAGAACAAGTTACGGACAAAATGTGCTTAAACACTCTATGGAAGTAGCTCAACTTTCTGGATTACTTGCAGCTGAGCTTGGTGAGGATGAAACACTTGCACGTCGTGCTGGTCTTTTACATGACATTGGTAAAGCAATTGACCATGAGGTAGAAGGAAGCCACGTAGAAATTGGTGTAGAATTGGCTACAAAGTACAAAGAGCACCCTGTTGTAATAAACAGTATTGCTTCCCATCATGGGGACTTTGAACCAACTTCTGTCATCGCAGTTCTTGTTGCTGCTGCCGATGCACTATCTGCTGCTAGACCAGGTGCAAGAAGTGAAACACTTGAGAACTATATCAGAAGACTTGAAAAGTTGGAGGAGATTTCAGAATCCTATGATGGAGTTGAGAAATCCTTCGCTATCCAAGCTGGAAGAGAAGTTCGCATCATGGTTAGACCAGAACAGATTGATGACTTGGAAGCACATCGTTTAGCTCGTGATATTCGTAAACGAATCGAAGAAGAACTCGATTATCCTGGACATATTAAGGTAACGGTTATTCGAGAAACACGAGCAGTTGAATATGCAAAATAGAAATCTGTAAGATTTAACATGGAAGGAGCGGTGAGAATACCGCTCCTTTTTGTATGTCTAACGAGCGAAAAGTTTCTTGAGAAGGATGAAAGCCGGTCATTTGTACTATATTCCTAAAAAAAGGTACAATGGATGGGAGAAAAGGGTAAACAGAAAGGGTTTTCAGAATGAAGTTATTATTTATTGGAGATGTTGTTGGTTCTCCAGGTAGAGACATGGTTAAAGAGTACTTACCTAAATTAAAGGAAAAATATAAACCACATACGATTGTAATCAATGGCGAGAATTCCGCAGCAGGAAGAGGAATTACAGAAAAAATCTACCGCCAATTCCTGGAGTGGGGAGCGAATGCTGTCACTCTAGGTAACCATGCATGGGACCACAAGGATATATACGACTTTATTGATAGTGAAAAATATCTTGTTAGACCAGCGAACTTTCCTGAAGGAGCACCCGGTGAGGGGTTGAAATTTGTAAAATGGAATGCAATTGAAGTAGCCATCATTAACTTACAAGGTAGAACCTTTATGCCGCCACTTGATTGTCCATTTAAGAAGGCAGATGAATTAATCGAAATCGCCAAGCGTCGAACTAATATCATTTTTGTAGATTTTCATGCGGAGGCTACGAGCGAAAAACAAGCTCTTGGATGGTATTTGGACGGAAGAGTGTCAGCTGTAGTTGGAACTCATACACATGTACAAACTGCTGATAATCGAATCCTACCAAATGGTACTGCTTATATAACGGATGTTGGAATGACGGGTCCTTATGATGGGATTTTAGGAATGGGAAAAGAACCCATCATAAAAAAATTCTTATCATCATTACCAGCACGTTTTGAAGTACCTAAAGAAGGTAGAACAGTTTTAAGTGGAGTGATACTTGAAATTGATGATAAAACTGGTAAAACCAAAAAAATAGATCGTATTCTAATAAATGAAGATCAACCGTTAATCTTCTAAAGTCGTTGCTGTCACCATATCTTGGTGGCAGTTTTTTAATGGATTAATTAGCTAATTATACACTTCAGTTGGGTACAGTGACTGTTATTGGTATTTTTTCTGAATTTTTCCGTTCGTAGGGGACCAAGCTGGAATAAGTATAAGATTCTACGAATATAGTAGCAATGGTAAGAAATATATTTTTAGAATTATCTTATACCTTTTTCGAAAAGGGAATTATGCAAGGAGGAGCTAGGAATGGAAATATTAAAGGTTTCAGCAAAATCTAATCCCAATTCTGTAGCAGGCGCGCTAGCGGGTGTTTTACGAGAACGAGGTGCCGCGGAAATTCAAGCGATAGGTGCCGGCGCGTTAAATCAAGCTGTAAAGGCAGTAGCAATAGCAAGAGGATTTGTCGCACCTAGTGGAGTAGATTTGATATGTGTCCCTGCATTTACAGATATTAAAATTGATAACGAAGAAAGAACAGCCATTAAATTAATTGTGGAACCTAGATAAGGATTAATTCACGAAAACTAATAGTAATACTCTTGACCTGTTTGCTGCTGCGAACAGGTATTTTTAATGTACACCAGGAAATATAATCTAGAAGTATGAATAACTTTATGAAATACAAATTGTCCATGTCTAGAAATGATGAATAGGACGTGCCTACCTTAGTCGGCCTCTAGGTCATAAGCCTAAGGTAAAAACGAACCTTCTAGCCAGCTTGTCTTATGCTTGTCTGACTACGACAGGATGTGGTCGCGTCAGTGTTCGCCACAGGTCGTGTCGGTGTTTAGCTGACGGTCAACTCTTGGAAGACGTTTCCCGCTTTTGTTATTTCCTACAGGTGATTCGTGCTATTATAAAAAAAGAGAATCTAGTTCAAAAAGGTGGGACGACATGAATTCAAAACCGAAAATTTTTGATGCGCACTGTGATGTCTTAATGAAAATGTTCCTTAATCCAAATCTATCATTCCATAATAGTGAAGATTTACACCTTACAAATAATCAATTAATAAGTACAGGATCGAAAGTTCAATGTTTTGCCATATATATTCCGGAAAGAATTCATCCATCAATGAGATTTCATGCAGCTTTGACGATGATTGAACATTTCTATGAAAATATTGTAAAGACACCAAACATGAAATTGGTTAAAAGTAAAAGAGATATAGATCTACTAGAAGAAAATGAAATAGGAGCAGTCCTTACCCTTGAGGGGTGCGATTGTATTGGGGAAGATTTACTGAAATTAAAAACATTGCTTAGATTAGGAGTATCTTCAGTAGGGTTAACTTGGAATCATTCCAATGCAATAGCTGATGGTATTCTAGAGCCAAGGGGCGGAGGCTTGACGGCATTTGGACATAAAGTTGTATCCTTATTAGAGGAAACCAACACATGGTGTGATGTGTCACACCTTTCAGTGCGCGGATTCTGGGATGTAATGGAATATGATCTCCGAACCATTGCTTCACATTCTAACTGTCATTCTATCTGTTCCAATCCTCGTAACTTAAACGATGAACAAATTACCCATCTAATAAAGAAAGATTCAGTAATGGGAATTACTTTTGTCCCTGAATTCCTTGTTTCTAATGGAGTTGCATCTATTACGGATGTAATAAAGCACATTGACCACGTTTGTTCTCTAGGTGGAGAAAATCATTTAGGTTTCGGTTCAGATTTCGATGGAATTGATAAAGTGGTAATGGGACTGGAGAGGTATCAAGGATATGCAAGGTTAATGGAAGAATTATATAAACACTACACAACCAATCAAGTTGATAAATTTCTATTTAATAATTTCACAAAGAGATTCCCTATAAGACACATATAAGAAAAAGGATACTATGTCAATTTACTAGTTTATGAAAATTGTAAAAATATTATGCATATTTTTGGTAACAAATAATGTGAAAGGGTTGCTTTTTTTTATTGATAAGTCTAGAATTGAATCGTTTAGTACACCTTCATCTAAGGCTGGAACAGCAACGAAAGAGATATCTTACATAACCGACTGGCAATCTAGTTAATTATATGGAGAAGTGCTACAATAAAAGTGTATAAGTTTGCCATTTTGAACGTACATAAAGGGGTGTAAAAGATGATCAATCAACTTTCGTGGAAAGTTGGCGGACAACAAGGGGAAGGGATCGAAAGTACAGGGGAAATTTTCTGTATTGCACTTAATCGATTAGGCTACTACTTGTATGGATACCGTCACTTCTCATCTCGTATCAAAGGTGGTCATACAAACAACAAAATTCGTGTCAGCACTACGCAAACGCGTTCAGTTTCTGACGATTTAGATATTCTTGTTGCTTTTGACCAAGAGACTATAGATGTAAACTATAAAGAATTGCATGATAAAGGGGTTATCATTGCTGATGCAAAGTTTAACCCAGAACGACCTGAAGATACGAATGCAACACTTTATGCTGTTCCATTTACAGAAATTGCAACAGAGCTTGGAACTTCGCTTATGAAGAACATGGTGGCAATCGGTGCTTCAAGTGCCGTATTGAATCTTGATATTAGTATCTTTAAAGAAGTGGTTGTAGAGATTTTTGGCCGCAAGGGCGATCAAGTCGTTCAAAAGAACCTTGATGCGATTCAAGCAGGCTTTGACTATATGAGTGAGAAACTAGGCGATAACTTTGGTGCCATGCAGCTTGAAAAGGGTGATGGCAACAAACGCCTATTTATGATAGGAAATGATGCAATCGCTCTAGGTGCTT
>NZ_QBBX01000002.1:254785-299603 GCF_003073175.1 Peribacillus acanthi | reverse complement strand
AGCAGCTGGATGCCGTTTTATGGCTGCATACCCAATTACTCCTGCATCAGAAATTATGGAATATCTTATTAAAAAGCTCCCTCCAGTTGGTGGAACAGTAATCCAAACTGAGGATGAAATCGCAGCAGTTACTATGGCTATCGGTGCAAACTATGCGGGTGTTCGTTCTCTGACTGCTTCTGCTGGGCCAGGTCTTTCATTGAAAATGGAAGCTATAGGCTTAGCTGGTATTACTGAAACGCCAATCGTAATCGTAGATACTCAACGTGGTGGTCCTTCTACTGGTTTACCAACAAAGCAAGAGCAATCTGACTTGATGGCTATGATTTATGGAACACACGGTGAAATACCTAAGATAGTTATGGCACCAAGCACTGTAGAAGAGGCTTTCTATGATACGACTGAAGCGTTTAACCTAGCTGAAGAATATCAATGCCCAGTAATTGTCTTATCAGATCTACAGCTGTCTTTAGGAAAACAAACTGTAAATCCACTTGATAATTCAAGAGTTGAAATCAGAAGAGGGAAGCTTGTAAAAGGTGATTTACCTGAAACTGATGAGTATTTCAAACGCTATGAAGTAACAGAAGATGGAGTATCTCCACGTGTAATCCCTGGCATGAAGGGTGGAATCCACCACGTGACAGGTGTTGAACATGATGAGTCAGGAAAACCGTCTGAGAGCGCTGCTAATCGTATTGCACAAATGGATAAGCGTATGAGGAAAATTGAAAACATCCGTTTCAATACTCCAGTGCATAAAGATGCAAAGCATGAAGAAGCTGACCTATTAATCGTGGGCTTTAACTCCACTCGTGGTGCTATTGAAGAAGCAATGACTCGATTAGAGAATGATGGTCTAAAAGTGAATCATGCTCATATACGATTGATTCATCCTTTCCCTACAAATGAAATCCTACCATTAGTGACGTCTGCTAAAAAAGTGGTAGTGGTTGAAAATAATGCGACAGGGCAGTTAGCCAATATCATGAAAATGAATGTTGGTCATGTCAATAAAATTAAGAGCCTCTTAAAATATGACGGAAACCCGTTCTTGCCGCATGAAATTCATTCACAATGCAAGGAGTTGTTCTAAGATGGCTACGTTTAAAGATTTTCGCAATAATGTAAAACCAAATTGGTGTCCTGGATGCGGAGACTTTTCAGTACAAGCAGCCATTCAAAGAGCAGCTGCTAATGTAGGTTTAACGCCTGAAAACTTAGCGGTTATTTCAGGGATTGGTTGCTCCGGACGTATTTCTGGTTACATTAAGTCATATGGTTTCCATGGAATTCACGGACGCTCACTTCCAATCGCACAAGGTGTGAAAATGGCTAATCGTGACTTGACGGTCATTGCATCTGGTGGAGATGGTGATGGTTTCGCAATCGGTATGGGTCATACCATCCATGCGATTCGCAGAAATATTGATGTCACTTACATTGTAATGGATAATCAAATCTATGGTTTAACTAAGGGACAAACATCCCCTCGTTCTGCTGCTGGTTTTAAAACTAAATCGACTCCTCAAGGTTCTGTAGAACAAGCTATTTCTCCAATGGAATTGGCTCTTTCTGCAGGAGCTACATTCGTGGCACAAAGCTTTTCAACAGATTTGAAGGATTTAACAGCCATCATTGAAGCTGGATTAAATCATAAAGGCTTCTCATTAATCAATGTATATAGCCCATGTGTTACATACAACAAGGTTAATACGTATGACTGGTTTAAGGAAAACCTTACAAAACTAAGTGATGTAGAAGGATATGATTCTTCAAACCGCGAACAAGCTATGCAAACACTAATGAAGTACAATAGCCTTGTCACTGGTATCATCTATCAAAATCAAGACCAAAAATCCTATCAAGAACTAATTCATGGATACAGCGATCAACCTTTAACAGAAGCAAACTTGGATCTTTCACAAGAAAGCTTTGATAAATTAGTTGCTGAGTTTATGTAAAACCAAAACCCGTCAGACTAAGTTTGACGGGTTTCTTGCTGTATTTATAGAGTATATCTATTCTACAGCTATCGGTTTATCTTTCAGAACTTTCGACGATTAGATCCAGCTCCAGCAGCATCTGCGGCGTCTGTCATCTCTTCTGTCGTCTCTTCTGTCATCTCTTCTGTCATCACGAGCACCAGCGACTAAATCCTCACGTACGCAACGATTAACAGCGCGGCAGAAATCGTTTCTGTTGATTGAAATTCTAGCATCAAGGACAACATCTCTGTTTCTGTCTCTGTCAGTAACGCCTAATACATCGCCATTATCACTGTTTCTCCAGCATCTATCAGAAACTCCTAATACGTTGTTCCCGTTTCCATTGTTACGGCAGCATCCCATTTCATTCACTCCTTTTTGTTCTTATTTAACTACACAACATCATATGTAACTGCGGGACAAGCGTGCGAGGTAAAAACCTAATTATTAATAGAATGTGTGTTAAACTAAATTATGAAAAAAACGATGTGTGAACAATTTCTAACAATTACTATCATAGAGGCGGTTCTATTGTTTCTTGTTACTAAAAGCTTTATACTATTGTAATGTGTACGTATTTTATTCACAGAAGTTAAATAGAGTAACAGATAAATCTTGAATTCGTAATGTCCGTTGCAGGAAGGGGTATATGAATGAACGAAAAGCAACGTTTAGAAAGCCAACAGGCTCAAACTATAAATTCATCAAATCAAAAATCTGAAAAAGATTTCAGTAAATACTTTGAAAAAGTCTACGTTGCACCTTCTTTACAAGATGCAAAAAAACGTGGAAAAGAAGAAGTAAAATACGAAAATGATTTTGCAATTCCAGTAGAGTTCCAGGGCATGGGGAATGGAAGAAAGTTTTTTATCCGCACCTATGGCTGTCAAATGAATGAACATGATACGGAAGTAATGGCTGGAATTTTTATGGCCCTTGGGTATGAAGTGGCAGAAAGTGTTGAAGATGCTAATGTTATTTTACTTAATACATGTGCCATTCGAGAAAATGCAGAAAACAAAGTGTTCGGTGAACTTGGACATCTAAAAACCTTAAAGAAAAACAGACCTGATTTGCTATTAGGTGTATGTGGATGTATGTCTCAAGAGGAATCGGTTGTAAATCGGATTTTGACGAAACATCCATTTGTAGACATGATTTTTGGAACACACAATATTCATCGTTTGCCCAATATCTTAAATGAAGCCTACCTCTCTAAAGAGATGGTCGTAGAAGTATGGTCAAAAGAGGGAGATGTCATTGAGAACCTTCCTAAAGTTAGACGAGGTAATATTAAGGGTTGGGTAAACATTATGTATGGTTGTGATAAATTCTGTACGTATTGCATTGTCCCTTATACCCGAGGCAAGGAAAGAAGTCGTCGACCTGAAGAAATAATTCAAGAGGTTAGGCAGTTGGCAGCTCAAGGATACCAAGAAATAACGTTATTAGGTCAAAACGTGAATGCTTATGGAAAAGACTTCTCTGACATGAAATACGGTCTTGGTGATTTAATGGATGAAATTAGAAAAATTGATATTCCTAGAATTCGATTCACTACAAGCCATCCTAGAGATTTTGACGATCATTTAATTGAGGTCCTTGCAAAAGGTGGAAATTTAGTCGAACATATTCACTTGCCAGTACAGTCTGGTAGCAGTGAAACATTAAAAATCATGGCACGTAAATACAGTCGTGAACGATACTTAGAGCTCGTACAAAAGATAAAAGCAGCAATTCCGAATGTTGCTTTGACTACAGATATCATTGTAGGTTTCCCGAATGAAACGGAAGAACAATTCGAAGAGACGATATCTTTATATCGTGAAGTAGGCTTTGATGCTGCTTTTACATTTATTTACTCACCACGTGAAGGTACACCAGCAGCAAACATGATAGACAATGTACCAATGGAAGTAAAAAAAGAGCGCCTTCAGCGTCTTAATGCAGTTGTTAATGAATTATCTGCCCTAAAAATGAAGGAGCATGAAGGACAAATCGTTGAAGTATTGGTTGAAGGGGAAAGTAAAAATAACCCGGATGTCCTTGCAGGATATACAAGAAAAAGTAAGCTGGTAAACTTTGTCGGACCTAAAACAGCGATTGGTAAATTAGTGAAGGTAAAGATTACAAACGCAAAAACTTGGTCATTAAACGGAGAATTGGTTGAAGAAACTGTAGAGGTGAACTAACATGGCAAAATATACAAAAGATGATTTATTAAAAAAAGCGGAAGAACTTGCAGCAATGATTGCTGAGACGGAAGAAGTAGATTTCTTTAAACGTGCAGAAGCACAAATCAATCAAAATCAAAAAATTCGGGAAATGATCGCAAGTATGAAGAGTCTTCAAAAACAAGCCATCAATTTTGAACACTATGGTAAAGAGAAGGCTTATGGACAAGTGCAACAAAAAATTGAAGCTCTTGAAGAAGAATTAAACAATATTCCGATTGTCCAAGAATTTAAGCAAACGCAAATTGATGTTAACGATATTCTTCAAATGGTAGCATCTGCTGTGTCTAACAAAGTAACTGATTTAATCATTGAATCCACTGGAGGAGACGTTCTTCGTGGAGAAACGGGTTCCAAAGTTAACGCTGGTGGAAGCAGCTGTTCTTAATATTCATAAAAAACCTTGCCCTTGGGTAAGGTTTTTTTTATTTTACTTTCGGATCGGATCTTGTATAAATCGGGTTACAGCCTTGAAACTCTCTACATTCATTCATCGATTAATATTTTTCAACGGAATGTAAAGAGTACTTTTGATTTTTAAGCACTATGCCCAGGCTATATGCATAAAATGTTTACATAAATACTTTTCTATTCCTTTTAAGTGCACAAATTCTTATCACACTAGTTATTTGTACCGCATAAGATGAATTGAAACTGAATGAGGAGGGTTCGCTCACATGTCATATTATAGAGAAATAATCACCCGGGCTGTGGTAGCAAAAGGACGTAAATTTACAAAGTCCACTGATATCATTTCCACGGATCATCATCCTTCCAGCATTCTTGGTTGTTGGATTATAAACCACTCTTACACAGCAAAAAAGGTCGGTAAAAAAGTTGAAGTATGCGGCAGTTATGAAGTGAACGTTTGGTATTCTTACAATAAAAATACTAAAACAGCCGTAAAATCTCAAAGAATCCACTATAAAGACGAAATAAAGCTGAAGTATAGAGATCCAGAAGCATTTGATGACCAAGAAATCATTGCGAAGGTAGTACAACAGCCAAACTGCATTGAAGCATGTATTTCAACATGTGGCAGCAAGATTGAAGTACAGGTAGAAAGAGAATTTTTCGTAGAAGTAATCGGTGAAACGAAAGTCTGTGTAGCAGTAAATCCAGATGGATGCTGTGATGACGATAATTGGTTCAACGATTTAGATGACGAAGAATTTGAAGATATTAATCCTGATTTTATTGTGGAATGTGAAGATGAATAAAAGTGCCATTAAAGACTAGGAATTATTCTTCCTAGTTTTTTTCTATTCTATTATTTACTGGAATATTTGCTTACCTGTTTAGAAAATCGGTACTATGTTATAATGGACAGGATATGAATTTTGTATTGAAAGGTTTGAATTTATGGCAACTTATACGCCTATGATACAGCAATATTTAACGATTAAGGCAGACTATCAAGATGCCTTTTTATTTTTTCGATTAGGTGATTTTTATGAAATGTTCTTTGATGATGCACTTAAAGCTTCACAAGAATTAGAAATAACATTAACAAGCCGTGATGGTGGTGGTGTCGACCGTATCCCGATGTGCGGGGTACCTTACCATTCAGCTGCAGGCTATATAGAGACATTAATTGAACGTGGATATAAGGTTGCGATCTGTGAACAAGTGGAAGATCCTAAGCAAACTAAAGGGGTCGTAAAGCGAGAAGTCGTCCAATTAATAACACCAGGGACTATCATGCAAGGAAAAGGAATTGAGGATAAAGAAAACAATTTTATCGCCTCCATTTCACTTTTTGATAATGGTTCAATCGGATTAGCCTATAATGATTTATCGACTGGCGAGAATAAAGTAACAGCTCTCACTGGTGGTTTTAATGAAGTAGTCAATGAATTGGCGTCGATCGGTGCTAAGGAAGTGGTAGTCGGTGACAACCTTCCAGATTCATTTATTACTGAATTAAAAGAGAGGTTCTCAATGGTCATAAGTATAGAGAATAACGATAATGTGATGGATCGTTTTTCTCCTATTTTATCTAAGATACACGATGACTCACTAATTAGGACAATGAGTAGGCTTCTAAATTACCTCTTTAAAACACAAAATAGGAGCTTAGATCACCTACAAGAGGCTACAACTTATGAATCTAATCAATTCTTAAAAATAGATTATCATTCGAAAAGAAACCTAGAAATAACAGAAACAATACGTACAAAAGGCAGGAAAGGCTCATTACTGTGGTTATTAGATGAAACAAAAACAGCCATGGGAGGGAGAATGCTAAAAAGTTGGATGGACAAGCCACTTGTTAATCTCCGTGAAATTGAGAGACGACAATCCATCGTTGAAAGCTTGATAGCACATTACTTTGAGCGTCAAGATTTAAGAGAAGCATTACAAAATGTTTATGACTTAGAAAGGCTTGCAGGAAGAGTCGCATTCGGAAATGTGAATGCCAGAGATTTGATGCAATTGAAAAAATCTTTATTACAAGTCCCTTATTTAATTGAGAATTTAAGGCTGTATGATAATCCTAATGTTTCAGAATTGGTAGAAGTGATTGATCCATGTGTAGAGCTTACAGACTTATTAGAAAATGCTATTGTGGACAATCCTCCATTATCTATAAAGGACGGAAGCATTATTAGAGATGGCTTCAATAAGGAGCTCGATCAATACCGTGATGCTAGTCGAAACGGAAAAACCTGGATAGCTGCACTGGAACAGCAGGAACGTGAACGTACTGGGATTAAATCATTGAAAATAGGATATAACCGTATTTTTGGTTATTATATTGAGATTACTAGAGCGAATTTAGGTAATCTTGAGGAAGGTCGCTATGAAAGAAAGCAAACCTTGAGCAATGCCGAAAGATTTATCACACCTGAACTGAAGGAAAAGGAAACGTTAATCCTTCAAGCGGAAGAGAAAATAGTGGATTTAGAATATCAATTATTTTTAACTATAAGAGAAGAGGTTAAAGGCTATATCCCTAGACTTCAAAGGTTAGCACGTACAATTAGTGAAATTGACGTACTACAATGTTTTGCAACTATTAGTGAGACGAGGAAGTATGTTAAACCAACTTTTACAGATGACCGGACCATTTTTATTGAAGAGGGCAGACACCCTGTTGTGGAAAAAGTCATGAAATCACAAGAGTATGTACCTAACGATTGTTATATGGACAGTGAACGCGACATACTTCTGATTACAGGTCCTAATATGTCTGGAAAAAGTACATTTATGAGACAAGTAGCTTTAACTGCGATTTTGGCTCAGTCAGGTTGTTTTGTACCTGCAACTAGAGCGGTTCTTCCAGTGTTTGATCAAATTTTTACGCGGATAGGAGCAGCTGATGATTTGATTGCTGGACAAAGCACGTTCATGGTTGAAATGTTGGAAGCAAAAAATGCAATTATTCATGCAACGAAGGATAGTTTAATTCTTTTTGATGAAATTGGAAGAGGAACCTCAACATATGATGGTATGGCACTTGCACAAGCCATCATTGAATACATCCATCAAAATATTGGAGCAAAAACTTTATTCTCAACTCATTACCATGAGTTGACGGATTTAGAAATTAAATTGGAAAGAGTTCATAACATTCACGTTAGTGCAGTGGAACAAAACGGTACCGTGGTTTTTCTTCATAAGATAAAAGACGGTCCGGCGGATCAAAGTTATGGAATTCATGTAGCTCAACTCGCGGAACTACCAGATTCATTGATTATTAGAGCAAAGGAAATTTTAATCCAACTAGAGCAATCAGAAGGTAAAGAGAAACCTAACATTCCTGCAATAGAAAGCAATTCAATCACGAAGGAAGATCAATCTCAATTATCTTTCTTTGACCAAGAAAAGATACAAGGAAATGAAACGAAGCATGAAAAGAAAATCCTTCAAGAATTAATAAAGCTCAATATTGTAGAAATGACACCAATGGATGCGATGAATACACTATATAAAATTCAAAAGGAACTTAAATCTAGATGACCTGAAAGCAGGGGGTGAAAATTTGGGGAAAATCATTCAACTCGATGATTCATTATCTAATAAAATTGCAGCTGGAGAGGTTGTAGAACGCCCAGCATCCGTTGTAAAAGAACTTGTAGAAAATTGCATTGATGCTAAAAGTACGATTATAGAGGTTTTTATCCAAGAAGCGGGACTGCAAAGCATCAGGATAGTAGACAATGGGGAGGGTATCGAGGATGATGATGTCTTAAAGGCATTCGATCGCCATGCTACAAGTAAAATCAAGGACGAAAATGACCTCTTCCGAATTCGAACCCTGGGTTTTCGTGGCGAAGCCTTGCCAAGTATAGCGTCGGTATCCTGTATTGATATTAAAACAAGTACTGGAAGCTCAGCAGGTGTACATCTTCAAATAGAAGGTGGAAAAGTGCTTCATCATGGAAAGACAACGGCGAGGAAGGGAACAGATATAACGGTTTCCGATTTGTTTTATAATACTCCAGCAAGGCTCAAATATGTAAAAACAGTTCATACCGAGCTTGGGAATATTAGTGATACTATGAATAGATTGGCTTTGTCACATCCCGAAATCTCATTCAAACTTATTCATCACGATAAAGTATTGCTCCACACAAATGGTAATGGAGACGTAAGGCAAGTGATGTCTGCAATATACGGGATGGCCGTGGCAAAGAAAATGGTTAGAATCGAAGGAACTAGCCTTGATTTTACTGTTGAAGGGTATATTTCACTCCCAGAAGTTACACGCGCAACAAGAAATTACCTATCAATTATGATTAATGGAAGATTTATTAAAAACTTTGCTCTAACTAAAGCAGTTTTAGAAGGGTATCATACGCTACTTCCAATTGGAAGATTCCCTATTGGATTAATAAGTATTTCAATGGACCCTATATTAGTAGATGTCAATGTCCATCCTTCTAAAATGGAAGTTAGACTAAGTAAAGAAACTGAATTGAATGGTCTTGTCACATCTATAATAAAAGAAGCATTTTCCAAGCAATCCCTTATTCCTTCTCAAAGGACTGTGATTGAGAAGGTAATCAACCCTGTTTCGGAACAACCTAGTTTTGATTTATCAAGGGTGGAGCCTGTATCAGCCGTAGTGATGGATTCAGCCATTCAAAAAGAATACGTACCAAAAGTGGAAAAACGTTTTGAAACTACTGTATTTGAAGAATGTACTGAAATGGATGAATTAGTTGAACAGTCTATATCACAAGATGGTGAAGTAATTAATTCTCAAGTGGAAGACACAAAGACATGTTCAAGGATTCCACCTTTATATTATATCGGTCAGATGCATGGGACGTATATTATGGCACAGAATGAAAATGGCCTATATATCATAGATCAGCATGCTGCCCAAGAACGCTTGAAGTACGAATATTTTAAAGAAAAAGTCGGTAAAGTGGAAAATAATCTCCAGGAATTACTCGTCCCAATGACATTATATTATTCAAGCGATGAAGTCATTAAAATTAATGAATATACTCATGAGTTGGAAAAAGTTGGTGTGTTTTTAGAGGAGTTCGGGAACAATGCTTATCTAGTCCGATCACATCCACAATGGTTCCCTAACGGAATCGAACAAGAAATAATCGAAGAAATGATTCAACAACTTCTTCAAATGAAAAAAGTAGATGTGAAAAAACTTCGAGAAGAGGCAGCAATTCTGATGAGTTGTAAAGCTTCGATTAAAGCGAATCATTATTTAACGAAACAAGAAATACAAGTGCTATTGGATGATTTAAGAGCTTGTAGTGATCCATTTACATGTCCACACGGTAGACCTATCATCGTACATTTTACAACGTACGAAATGGAAAAGATGTTTAAACGAGTGATGTAAACATATGTAGAGGCTTTTTATCTCAATGTAAAGGTTTGAGATAAAAAGCCTTTATTTGAATTTATTATCATGCTAGGTAAGAGTATAAAATAGGGGTTAATAACCAATAATGGTTAGATGTTCTCCTGTATTTGTGAAAATTATGGTAGTATTAAAAATGGTGTGTGATTTCGTAATGATTTAGAACAATGTTTCAAACAGAACTGATTAAATGTAGCAGGTAAGGCAGTGAAAGAAATGGTGGAAAAACAAAAATTAATTGTCATAATTGGACCAACTGCAGTAGGGAAGACGAAGTTGAGTGTGGAACTAGCACAACGTTTTAATGGTGAGGTTATAAGTGGTGATTCCATGCAAATTTACCGTGGTTTAGATATCGGAACTGCAAAAATCACTACTGAAGAAATGGATGGAGTACCACATCATCTGATTGATATTAAGGATCCCAAAGAGTCATTTAATGCAGCTGAATTTCAAGAGCTTGCATCGAATGTAATTCGTACTATCGCTCAAAGGGGAAACATCCCAATCATAGCGGGTGGAACAGGCTTATACATCCAATCACTCTTGTATCAATATGAATTTTCAGAAGCAGTTTCAGATCAAGAATTCAGACAAGAATGGGAGCAATTAGCTCAAAATATGGGTGAGGAATATGTTCATAACAGGCTTAGCGAAATTGACCCAGAAAGTGCTTCAAGAATCCATCCAAACAATACACGAAGAGTCATCCGTGCCTTGGAAATTTTCCACTTAACGGGTGTTACGATGACGGATACATTGAAAGCCCAGACAATGCAATCAAGATATGATTTTATCTTAATAGGTTTAGATATGAATCGAGACTTGTTATACGAGAGAATCAATAAACGAGTAGATTTAATGATTGAACAAGGGCTAATTAATGAAGTAATGGAACTTTACAACCAAGGAATTCGGGACGTACAATCTATCCAAGCTATTGGATACAAAGAAATTTATGAATACTTGGATGGTAAGTGTACATTAGATGTGGCAGTTGAGAAGTTAAAGCAAAATTCAAGAAGATATGCAAAGCGACAGCTTACATGGTTTAGAAATAAGATGAACGTAAATTGGTTCGATATGTCAAATGTCCAAGACTTCGAAAAAAAAGTTAGTGAAATCTCATATTTTATAGAGGGAAAGCTACACTTGAAATCGAATACATAACATATCACCGAGTAGAATGTTTCACATTCAAAAGGTTGGGTAAATCATAAGATGCTTTCGGATTTGCTATTAAAGATCCGATTATGCAGGTAATAACCTTAGAGATATAGAGGAGGAAGAAAAATGAAACAATCTGTAAATATCCAAGACCAAGTTTTGAACCAGCTAAGAAAAGATAATACATATGTAACGGTCTTCTTATTAAATGGTTTCCAAATTAGAGGCCAAATCAAAGGCTTCGATAACTTCACAGTTCTTTTTGAGAGTGAAGGTAAGCAACAACTAGTATTTAAACATGCGATTTCAACATTCGCGCCACAAAAAAATGTTCAAATCGATTTTGAAGGAAAAGAATAAGGAATTTAACAGGTCGGATTTACCGGCCTGTTTTTTATTTTTTTAATAGGTCTTTAAAAATAACGACTGTAATGCAGGAAAATTGAATATACATAGTTTGAAGGAAATATTTCTTGGGAAAGCGCAATAACTGACAAAAGTCTTAGAACAACAACGTTTTGTGTCGGATAGTGTTACAAAAGGTCGCAATATCCTATTTTTTGTATCGATTGAAATAGAAATATAGAGAATCTATTTTTTCTTAGAGTTCCTAAAAGCAAAGAGGTGACATCTTTGGAGCAACCATTTCACATGAATAGCAATGGAAGTGGAAAAATAAACATAGTCCTGAGTGGACAAAAGCGGAAAAATATAAAAAAGGATCCCCCTCTTAAGGAAATATATGAAAGGGAGATACCGTCCCACCATCTTGCATTGAAAGAAATTGAAGCAGAACTCGAGCAGTTGGTGGGGATGGAAGAAATGAAACAGACCATTAAACAAATATATGCGTGGATTTATGTAAACAAAAAAAGGGAAGAACAAGGATTGAAAGCTGGTAAGCAAGCTTTGCATATGATGTTTAAAGGTAATCCTGGAACGGGTAAAACCACAGTAGCAAGATTAATTGGCAAACTCTTTTTAAAAATGAATGTGCTGTCTAAAGGTCATTTGATTGAAGCTGAAAGGGCTGACCTAGTAGGAGAATACATTGGTCATACCGCACAAAAAACAAGAGATCTAATTAAAAAGGCGATTGGCGGAATACTTTTCATTGATGAGGCCTACTCATTGGGGAGAGGGGGAGAAAAGGACTTTGGAAAAGAAGCAATCGACACATTAGTAAAGCACATGGAAGACCGTCAGCATGAATTTATTCTAATTCTAGCAGGCTATTCAAGAGAGATGGATCATTTCTTAACCCTCAATCCTGGATTGCATTCCCGATTTCCGATTGTTGTTGATTTTCCGGACTATTCCATTCCGCAACTAATGGAGATTGCACAACGGATGTTAAAAGAAAGGGAATATGGTTTCAGTACAGATGGAGAAAGAAAGGTAAGGGAACATTTAGCCTATTTAAAAACAACCTGGAGTCCTATTAGTTTTTCGAATGGACGATATATTCGTAATTTGATTGAAAAGTCAATTCGTGCTCAAGCAATGCGGCTATTATTGCATGATGTGTATGATCGACATGATCTTATTACTATAAGAAGCCAAGATATATTATTTGATGAAGATGAAACAACTTTGCCATGATAAGGAGGAATTTTTTATGAATAACATAACAATATATACAACAAACACTTGCCCCTATTGTATACAAGCGAAAAACTTTTTAAATTCACAAGGTTTAAAATTTCAAGAGATTAATGTCCAACAGAATCAGGATGCTGCCCAAAAATTGGTCGAGGAAACTGGACAATTAGGTGTCCCTCAAATCAATATAAACGGAAACTGGGTCCTGGGTTTTGATCCTCAAGCTATTTTAACCTTTACAAATCAAGGAAATATTTTTAAATAATAAAAGGAGGCGAATAATTCGTCTCCTTTTGTGTTGACTTTAGTTTTCAAGTTTTCTTAATGGTCTATTTGGCAACCGCCATTTATAAGTATACGATAGGATTCTTAAAAGTGTAATGATGATAAATAGGCTATACATCTCTAATTGAGTATCCGTAAATCCCCACCCGACAAATAATCCACAGAGTATTGCCCAAACGGCATAAATTTCATCTTTAAAAACGAGTGGTTTTCTTCTAGCAAGTAAATCACGTACAATTCCACCACCGCTTCCTGTAAGAAGAGCTGCAAAAATCACAGCACTAATGGGATGATTCATTTCCGCAGCATATAGGGCACCTTGGATTGCAAATGCAGACAATCCGATTGCATCAAAGAAGTTCCCCCATTTATTCCAATGCTTCAAAAGGTTATTTGGAAAAAGAAAAACGGCTGTTATAGAAAGAATCGCAATGGTAAAGAACATACTTTGCCCCCATAGGGCTGAGACAGGAACTCCAATTAATAGATTTCGTATCGCTCCACCACCAAAAGCTGTAACGAGTCCTAGAAAATACACACCTAAAATATCGTATTCCTCTTCCATCGCAACAATTGCACCACTGACTGCAAACGCGATAGTTCCAATAATTGTCATAAGTTCCCAGCTAAATTCAGTCATAGTTAAAACACCTTCCATTAATGCTCTACAATGATGTTTGTAAAGGTTTACACAATAGGATATTGTATCATGCTAGAGGTTAAAAGTGATGATTTTTTTAAAATATTTTTCTTTTAATTTATTGCTAAACACATAACCATTAATAAGGAAGCATCTTAACATTCTGTTCAGAAATTCAGAAGAATGGTATGATTTCAATTGATATTGAAAGTAAAGCTAAGTTTTACACATCCATGAGATTTAATATAAAGGAGAATCAACATGTTTCAAAAATTATCTAACGGAGACTTGCTAAAACAATTAACGGAAGAAATTGAGTCGAAAATTGCCCCATTTCATAAAAAAACAGATCAAATGATTGAGACGAACCAATATCGGGTATTGGAAAGCTATAGAAAACATCGAGTGAGTGATTCACACTTCATTCCTACTACAGGATATGGATATGATGACAATGGTCGAGATACTTTAGAAAGTATTTATGGAGAAGTATTTGGAGGAGAGGCAGGTTTGGTGAGGCCTCAAATTATTTCAGGTACACATGCCATTTCCATTTCCTTATTTGGTGTGTTACGACCAGGAGATGAATTGATCTACATAACAGGAAAGCCGTATGACACCTTAGAAGAAATTGTTGGTATTAGAGGCACGGGTAACGGCTCTTTGAAGGAGTTCAATATTGACTATAAAGCGGTTCCTTTGACGAATGAAGGAAAAGTGGATTTTAATGCTGTAAGCGATGCAATCTCTCCAAAGACAAAAATGATTGGGATTCAACGGTCAAAAGGTTATGCTAACAGACCATCTTTTACGATATCGGAAATTAAAGAAATGATTGATTTTGTAAAAGAGATTAAATCTGATGTAATAGTATTTGTCGACAATTGTTATGGAGAGTTTGTTGAGGAACAAGAACCATGCCATGTTGGCGCTGATTTAATGGCAGGATCGCTTATCAAAAACCCTGGTGGTGGACTAGCTAAAACGGGTGGATACATAGTAGGGAAAAAGAAATGGGTGGAATCGTGTTCTTATAGATTGACATCTCCAGGAATAGGCAGTGAAGCTGGGGCATCTCTCTATAGTCTTCAAGAAATGTATCAAGGATTTTTCTTAGCACCGCACATAGTTGGTCAAGCATTAAAAGGTGCTATGTTTACATCAGCATTGCTTGAAAGGGTAGGAATGAACACGCACCCTAAATGGAATGCCTATCGAACAGATTTAATTCAATCCGTTGAATTCAACGACAAGGACCTTATGGTTGCATTTTGCCAAGCTATCCAGTTTGCATCACCGATTAATTCACATGTTACGCCATATCCTGCTTATATGCCTGGGTACGAAGATGATGTCATTATGGCGGCAGGAACATTTATTCAGGGAGCGAGTATGGAATTGACGGCAGATGGACCGATTAGGCCACCCTATGTAGCCTATGTGCAAGGTGGATTAACATACTCACATGTGAAAATAGCAGTTCTAACAGCTATTAGCCATTTAATGGATAAAGGATTATTGAAGTTGTAAGCATAAAAAGAAGCCTCATTTTGAGGTTTCTTTTTTATAAGCTACGTTAATGCACCATTATTGACTGAAGTGGGAAGCCAATGTCTCTCTGAAAACAAGAACAAACCTATTACATCGTATTAAACCAACAATCTATGCGAAAAAAGGTTTGAAAATAGAAGTTAAAAAATCATGTTAGAAAATATAACATTAGTTTGACATTATTTCTGACATTGCATATAATGTGTCTATAGAGTTAAAGGAGGATGTGCTGATGAGCGGCAGTAATATTCGAAGATCCATGCCACTCTTTCCAATGGGGATTGTCATGCAGCTAACAGAATTGACAGCAAGGCAAATTCGCTATTATGAAGAGCATCAATTAATCACTCCAGCTAGAACAGACGGTAATCGAAGACTTTATTCTCTAAATGATATTGATATATTGCTAGAGATTAAGGAATTGATTGAACAAGGTGTGAACCTTGCCGGCATCAAAAAAATATTTACTGTTAAACAAGAAGCTACATTAAGTGCATTAGCACCTGAGATGCAAAAAGATAAAGGCAAACCCGAATTAACTGACTCAGAATTGCGCAAGCTACTTCGGTCAGAACTAATTCATAATAATAAAAATCGTCCATCTTTGCGTCAAGGTGATATGTCACGCTTCTTTCATTAAAAAAAATAATAATCAATGATTAACAGGGAGGAATTTTTGTATGGGTAAGTATACTCGAGAAGACATTACACGTTTAGCTAAGGAAGAGAATGTTAAGTACATCCGTTTACAGTTCACTGATATTCTAGGAACAATTAAAAACGTTGAAATCCCTGTTAGCCAATTAGAAAAAGCATTAGATAACAAAATGATGTTTGACGGTTCTTCTATTGAAGGATTTGTACGTATCGAAGAATCAGATATGTTGTTATATCCTGATTTAGACACTTGGGTAGTATTCCCTTGGACTGCAGAAAAAGGAAAAGTTGCTCGTTTAATCTGTGATATCTACACTCCAGAAGGAACTCCATTCGAGGGAGATCCGCGTGCAAACCTTAAGAGAGTTCTAAAAGAGATGGAAGAGCTTGGATTTACAGATTTCAACCTAGGGCCTGAGCCAGAATTCTTCTTATTCAAACTTGATGAAAAAGGCGAGCCTACTCTTGAGCTGAACGATAAAGGTGGATATTTTGACCTTGCTCCAACGGACTTAGGGGAAAATTGCCGTCGTGATATCGTATTGGAGCTTGAAGAAATGGGCTTTGAAATCGAAGCATCTCACCACGAAGTGGCACCAGGTCAACATGAAATTGACTTTAAATATGCTGATGCTATTACAGCTTGTGACCACATTCAAACATTTAAGCTTGTTGTTAAGACAATTGCTCGTAAACACGGCTTACACGCAACATTCATGCCAAAACCATTATTCGGGGTAAATGGATCTGGAATGCACTGTAACGTTTCTTTATTCAAAGGTAAAGAAAATGTATTCTATGATACTCAAGGACAATTAGAACTTAGTGATACTGCTCGTCAATTCATCGCGGGTATCATCAAGCACGCTCCAAACTTTACAGCAGTAACAAATCCTACTGTAAATTCTTATAAGCGTCTTGTTCCTGGTTATGAAGCTCCTTGTTACGTAGCTTGGTCAGCTCGCAACAGAAGTCCACTAATCCGTATCCCTGCATCTCGTGGTTTAAGCACGCGTGTTGAGGTTCGTAGTGTAGACCCTGCAGCAAATCCATACTTGGCAATGGCTGTATTATTAAAAGCTGGTTTAGACGGAATCAAAAACAACTTGACTCCACCAAAACCAGTTGACCGCAACATCTACGTTATGACTAAAGAAGAGCGTGTAGAAGAGGGAATCGTTGATTTACCAGCTACTCTTTATGCGGCACTTGAAAACCTTAAGTCAGACGAAGTAATCAAGAGCGCACTTGGAGAGCACTTATTAGAGCACTTCATTGAAGCGAAAGAAATTGAATGGGATATGTTCCGTACTCAAGTTCATCCATGGGAACGCGAGCAATATATGAGCATGTACTAATCATGGGGAACCCTCGACACTTTTAGTGTTGAGGGTTATTTTTTTACTTTTTTAAAAAATTGGACAGAAATGAGGATATTCAATATAGTGGCTAATTTTAGGAATAAAGCGCATAACTGCAACTAGGAAATTGCTGGGTGCTTAGGCATAGTACTGGTTAAGATTTATTATGTATAATTTTGTGTTAAAGATATTTTAGTCAGGAGATTTAAATAAATCGAGAATGTTTGTCCGAAAATACAAAAAAAGCGCCTAGGGCGCTTTTTTAATGGATTTCTCTATATAATCCTATAACCTTACCTAAAATCGATACATTTTGAAGAATGATAGGTTCTAGACTTGAGTTTTCAGGTTGTAGTCTAAAATAGTCCTTCTCTTTGAAGAAACGCTTTACTGTTGCTTCGTCTTCTTCTGTCATGGCAACAACGATATCCCCATTATTAGCGGTTTTCTGTTGTTTAACGATGACATAATCTCCATCATGAATGCCTGCTTCAATCATACTATCACCCATAATTTCAAGCATGAATACTTGCTCATCATGACCAGCAGCCAAGTGTTCTGGCAAAGGAAAGTATTCTTCGACATTTTCAATGGCTGTAATGGGTTGACCGGCAGTTACCTTCCCAATGAGAGGGACATTAATGACGTTTGGTCGAGGAATAGATAGCTCTTCTTCCAATTCTAAAATTTCAATCGCTCTTGGTTTTGTTGGATCTCTTCTAATCAGGCCTTTGCTTTCCAATCTGGCAAGATGACCGTGAACAGTAGAGCTGGAAGCCAGGCCAACTGCTTCTCCAATTTCTCGAACGGAAGGTGGATAGCCTTTTTTTCTAACTTCATCCTTAATGAATCCAAGAATGTCCTCCTGACGTTTCGACAATTTGTTCATAGTCGCACCCCATCTCTTAATCTTAAGAAAATTATAGCATGTCTATAAAAAAGATACAAACATATGTTTGAATTTCTGTTGACACAAACAAATGTTCTTATTACAATGAATTTATAAAACAGAACATATATTCGCGAATTAGGAGATGACATAAAATGTTAAAATCTTTATTAGATCGCTATTCTTTCACATTAATATTATTAGGTGTTTCTTTTGTTTTATCAATTGTTACTCTATTTCATTTAGCAAAATCACCAAATGAAGAGTTTCTATCAGTAACGGTTGCTAAAGGTGATACCATTTGGGATTTAGCAAATCAATATGAAACGGAAGATTTATCAAAGCAAGACATAATCTCATGGATTGAAAAACATAATGAAATCAACATCAATGAAATAAAGCCTGGACAATCCATTGTGTTACCGATAAAGTCATCGATGTATGAAAATCAATATGCGAGTAAATAAAAAGGGATGAAAGATATGAAAGCTGTCATTTATTGCCGAGTGAGTACTGAGAAGGAAACACAAGAAACCTCATTAGTTCGACAGGAATTGGAGCTTGTGGAATTGGCAAAGGCTCGAGGGATGAATGTCATTCAATCAATTAAAGAAAAAGCGAGTGGGTTTGAAATAGATAGGGAAGGAATCCTTGAGGTATTAGATTTAATTAAGGACCAAAGTGTTGACGCCTTATTAATACAAGATGAAACAAGACTTGGAAGAGGAAATGCAAAGGTAGCACTTCTTCACTTTTTGCTGAAAAACGGTGTAAAAATCTATACAATTTCCCACAAAGGTGAATTCGAGCTTTCTGAATCGGATAGTATGGTCCTTCAAATAGTAGGAATTGTTGAAGAATATCAAAGAAAGCTCCATAACTTAAAAATAAAGAGAGGAATGAAAAGAGCAGTTGAACAAGGTTACCGCCCTGAAAAAAATATAAAGAACCAAGGGGCCTACGGCGGAAGAGAAAAGATTGTTGTCCCCACTGAAGAAATAGTGCGTTTGAGGAAAAATGGACTTACTTTTCATGAAATTGCAGCCACTTTAAGAGGGTTCGGATATGATGTGTCCAAAGCTACTGTCCATAGAAGGTATGTAGAATTTGAACAAACTACCAATGAGAAATAATGCTTTTATCTTGTAAACTATTTCATTTTTATATAACATGACAGTATTGAACTATCTCTGATAAGGAGCGTTAACATGCTGTCAAAAGAAAAATTAGCAAGAATAAATGAGTTATCAAAAAAATCAAAGTCCGTTGGCTTAACTATAGAAGAAGCTAAAGAGCAAACAAAACTTCGTAGTGAATACTTAACCACTTTTAGAAAATCTATGTCAGATACAATCGAGCATTTGACTGTAATAGACCCAAACGGTAACGATGTTACACCAGAAAAACTAAAGGCAATTAAAAACAAAAATAAGTTACATTAAAAGGATGCTATGAATTGCATTCTTTTTTTTATACATACTAAAAATATGTTTGTGTTTGTCCATATTATGAAAATAGTTTATAATTTGATGTCTCATAAGGGTTTTAAGTTGTCAACTTTCCTTAGTATCTATAATATTAAATCAAAGTAATTTTCATTAATGAAAGGATGTATGAAATGACAGACAAATTGGATGTATTATCCATAAATTCTATTAGAACATTATCCATTGATGCAATTGAAAAGGCTAATTCTGGTCATCCAGGTATGCCTATGGGTGCAGCGCCTATGGCATATACCCTATGGACAAAGTTTATGAACCATAACCCTAATAATCCAACTTGGTTCAATAGAGATCGCTTTGTTCTTTCAGCAGGTCATGGATCGATGCTTTTATATAGCTTGTTACATTTATCTGGCTATGATTTATCAATGGATGAGATTAAATCATTCAGACAATGGGGCAGTAAAACACCAGGTCATCCTGAGTATAAACATACTCCAGGTGTAGAAGCCACTACAGGTCCACTTGGACAAGGTGTTGCCATGGCCGTTGGAATGGCTATGGCTGAAAGACATTTAGCGGGCACATATAATAAAGAAGGTTTCGAAGTGGTTGATCACTTTACATATAGTATTTGTGGTGATGGCGATTTAATGGAAGGCGTATCAGCAGAAGCTGCATCACTAGCTGCACATCTTAAACTTGGTCGCTTAGTTGTATTATATGATTCGAATGATATTTCTCTTGATGGTGATCTAAATCAATCGTTCAGTGAAAGTGTGGAAGGTCGTTTTAAAGCATATGGTTGGCAATACATTCGTGTGAATGATGGTAATGATATCGAGGAGCTTTCAAATGCATTAAGCCAAGCAAAATCCGATTTAAACCATCCAACTTTAATTGAAGTCAAAACAGTGATTGGGTATGGAGCTCCTACCAAATCTGGAAAATCAGCAGTACACGGTGCTCCACTTGGCGCAGATGAATTAAAACTAACAAAAGAGTATTACAAGTGGACTTTCGAAGAGGATTTCCATGTGCCAAATGAAGTGTATGAGCACTTTAAGAAGGCATGCGTTGAAGCAGGAAAATCTAAGGAAGAAGAATGGAATACACTTTTTGAAAAATACAAAGAAGCGTATCCTGAGCTTGGTAATCAGCTTCAAGCTGCTATTGAAGGAAAGTTGCCAGAGGGATGGGATTCTGAAATACCAGTTTATGAAGAAGGAAAGAGCTTAGCAAGCCGTGCATCAAGTGGTGAGGTATTAAATGCAATCGCTAAGAACCTTCCAACATTCTTTGGTGGATCAGCTGATTTAGCAGGGTCGAACAATACCATGATTAAAGGTGCGAAAGACTTCCTTCCACAACATTATGAAGGCCGTAACATATGGTTTGGAGTTCGTGAATTTGCAATGGGTGCTGCATTAAATGGAATGGCACTTCATGGGGGCTTAAATGTATACGGAGGGACATTCTTCGTATTCTCTGACTATTTACGTCCAGCTATACGTTTATCAGCATTGATGCAACTTCCGGTTACGTATGTGTTTACACATGATAGTATCGCAGTAGGTGAAGATGGTCCGACTCATGAACCAATTGAACAATTGCCATCCCTTCGCTCAATGCCAGGATTATCTGTTGTTCGTCCTGCAGATGGTAATGAAACTGCAGCTGCATGGAAGCTTGCAATCGAGAGTACAGATCGACCGACTGTTTTAGTTTTGACACGCCAAAACCTTCCTACGATTAAAGGTACGAAGGAAAATGCATATGAAGGTGTTTCAAAAGGTGCATATGTAATCTCTGTTTCGGGAAAAGAAACTGCAGATGGTCTTTTACTTGCTTCTGGTTCAGAAGTAAATTTAGCGATCGAAGCTCAACAAGCCCTTGCAGCAGAAGGTATAAATGTTTCAGTTGTAAGTATGCCTTCGTTTGACAGATTTGAACAACAACCACAAAGCTATAAAGATTCTGTTATCCCTCCTAATGTTAAAAAGAGATTAGGGATTGAAATGGCTTCTTCTTTTGGTTGGCATAAATATGTTGGAGATGAGGGTGAAGTATTAGGAATCGACCAATTCGGTGCTTCTGCTCCAGGTAATAAAATCATGGAGGAATATGGTTTCTCAGTTGCAAATGTTGTTGCAAGAATGAAAGCGATTCTTCAAAAATAAACAAACAAAAGAGGTATCCGTGCGGATATCTCTTTTTGTATTTTAAGAAATTATTTAATGGTAGTAGGGGAGTGAGTTTCTGGTAAATCAGAATATATATAACTTATTCTCTCGTTGGGAATCTATTTAATTGAATAGTGATGAGTAAAAATATTTTTTTCGACAAAAAAATCGAATATCCTCTACATCTTTCAGCATATCTCTCTAAATATGGAATATATAATAGGGAAAAGAGGCTTGATAGGGGGAATCAATTTGAGACGTTATCAAATTTATTTGATTGAAGATGAATTTGCTGCTCATTATTTTGGCAAAGAACGAATGTTTCATCAATTATTTCATGAATACGAGAATTCCAATGGCGACCTCTCTCATTTATTAAAAAGACAAATCCAATTCATCACAAAGCCGATTCCCATTTTCCGTTTACAACAAATGATAGAACAAAAGTTAAGACGAAATAAACATTTTCATGAAGATAAAGGGATATACTATTTAAATATGCATAATGGAAAAAGTACTGCAGAACTCACAGTAAACCAACATATGATGACGCTATTTGCAAATGGGACCTTAGAGGCAGAGACCATTTTCTTTGAATGCATTAGACAATGTGAAGATTCATTCCTTGCAATTGACTTGCATAATGAAAGATTTGGGTGGTTAAAGCCTATAAAGGAAAGAAAATTTGTGTAAAAAGACCAATGAATATTGTATAATATCCTTTGGTCAAGTACACTGATGAGTAGACAACATGAAGGAGGAATAAGGATGATCTGGCTAGTTGGAATACTTGCATTAGTTGCTGGTGTTGCGATCGGATTTTTCATTGCACGTCAATACATGATGAGCTATTTAAAAAAGAACCCACCAATCAACGAACAAATGCTAAAAATGATGATGATGCAAATGGGTATGAAACCATCCCAAAAGAAAATCAATCAAATGATGAGCGCCATGAACAAACAAACAAAATAATGGCGGACAAGCACTTCCCATGCGGAAGTGCTTTTTATTTGTATTGCGAGATTTCAAAAAATTCTAAAAACATCTGTTCGTATTTGTGGTTTTTTGATACACTTAATACACATATTGGAAATGAAGTGGGGTGTCATCTTGAAGTTATTTATAGATTTAAAATGGTTTTTTATTCAAGAAAAGAAGTCTTACATAAGCGGTACTTTATTATTGTTATTTGTAGCTCTACTTACTCTTGTCCCTCCTAAAATCATAGGGAAGACTGTAGATGCAATTAGTAGAGGTGAATTAAGTTTAAAGGACATTTATATATATATGTCCATTCTTGTAGTTACTGGGTGTGTTATGTATGTATTACGGTATTATTGGCGAATCATGATCTTTGGATCTGCTGTTAAACTTGCAAGGCAGTTAAGATCAAAATTGTTTCATCATTTTACAGAAATGCCCCAATCCTTTTATCAAAAAAGAAGGATAGGAGACTTAATGGCGCACGCCACGAATGACCTTCAAGCGATTCAGGCAACAGCCGGTTCTGGAGTACTTACCCTGGTTGATTCTCTTGCAACGGGTGGCTTTGTTATAATGGCAATGCTTTTCATTGATTGGAAACTAACATTGATTTGTTTAATACCTATGCCATTTATGGCATTACTAACGAATTACTATGGAACTTTACTCCATAAAAGATTTCATAAGGCACAAGAAGCGTTTTCAAACTTAAATGATAAAACCCAAGAAAGTATAAGTGGAATCCGAGTTATTAAAACTTTCGGGCAAGAGAAAGAAGATATTGGGTCATTTACGAAAAAATCTAAAGAAGTTGTTGAAAAAAATATTGCTGTTGCTAAGGTTGATTCTTTATTTGATCCCACGATTTCTATCATAGTTGGAATATCTTTTTTCCTTTCCATTGCATTTGGCTCTAGATTGGTCTTGAATAATCAATTATCGATAGGTGAACTTGTATCATTCTCAACATATTTAGGATTACTAATTTGGCCAATGCTTGCATTTGGTTGGTTATTCAATATTGTAGAAAGAGGTCGCGCATCCTACGATCGAGTGATGGACCTCCTTTCAATAAAACCTGAAATTATAGATAAAGAGGAACCTGTAATAAACTCTCCAACGGGTCACATCCACTATCAACTTCAAGAATTTAGGTATCCAGGTGAAGATGAACCGGTACTAAAGGATATCCACTTTACCATACAACAAGGTGAAACTTTAGGTATTGTCGGAAGAACGGGGGCAGGGAAGACTACTCTTATGAAACTCCTAATCAGAGAATTTGAAGGATTCTCAGGGACGATTCAGTATGGGAAACATGAAATTCAAGCATATACATTAGATGCACTAAGGCGTTCTATTGGATATGTTCCACAAGACCATTTCTTATTTTCTGCTTCGATAAAAGACAATATTGCGTTTTCCAAAGCAGACATCGATACAAGTAGAATCGAAAATGCAGCCATGCTTGCACATATACATGATGATATTATTCATTTTTCTGAAGGCTATCAAACTTTAGTTGGTGAAAGAGGTGTCAGTTTATCAGGTGGGCAAAAACAAAGGATTTCTATCGCTCGGGCTTTGTTAATGGATCCAGAAGTGTTGCTATTAGATGATTCGTTGTCTGCTGTTGATGCGAAAACTGAGCGAATCATTCTAGACCATCTAAAAAGGGAGCGTGATGGGAAGACCACGATGATAACTTCTCATAGATTAAGTGCAATTAAGCATGCAAACCTTATACTAGTCTTGGATCAAGGAAGGATTATTCAAAGAGGAACTCATGATCAGTTAATGGCTAACGAGGGATGGTACAAAGATATGTATACTCAACAACAGCTAGAGCTGCTAGTAGAGCATGGAGGTTAAACGATGGAAATGAACGAGCAAGTAAATGAAAAAAAACATCAGCGTGCTGTGCTAAAAAGGCTTCTTTCCTATACGAAACCTCATAAAAAGTTAATATTCACAGCCTTTTCCTTGTTATTACTAACTACCATTGGAGATATTTCAGGTCCCTTTTTAATCAAGGTCTTTATTGATGATTATTTAACACCGAAAAATCTTGTTTGGGGTCCCATTGTCGGTTTGGCAGGTGCGTTCTTGACGATACAAGTCCTAAATGTATTTATCAGTTATAACCAATTATATATCTTTCAAAAAATTGCCCTTTTAATCATACAACAATTAAGAGTGGACGTCTTTACCAAAATACATAGTCTAGGTTTAAAGTATTTTGATTCGACACCGGATGGTAGTATAGTTTCAAGAATTACAAACGATACAGAAGCCATTAAAGACATGTTTGTCAGTGTTTTGGGAACCTTTGTTCAAAGTTTCTTTTTAATAACCGGAATATTCATCGCCATGTTTATTCTTAATCCTAAATTAGCATTATTCTGCTTGCTCATACTGCCTATTATCTATTGGATCATTTCCATGTATCGTAAATATAGTTCTAAGTTTTACCGCGATATTAGGGAATTGCTGAGCCAGTTAAATGCTAAAATGAATGAATCTTTACAAGGAATGTCAATTATTCAGGTATTCAGGCAAGAAGAGAGATTAAGGAAAGAATTCGATTCTATTAACGAGAAGCATTATTTAGCAGGTATGAGAAATATCAAATTAGATGGTTTACTTCTTAGACCTGCCATCGATCTCGTTTATTTCTTGGCCTTAATCCTAATTCTAAGCTACTTTGGAATTTCATCATTGAACAGTCCGATAGAAATTGGCGTACTGTATGCATTTATCAACTATATAGATAGATTCTTTGAACCAATCAATCAGGTGATGATGAGGTTGTCTATGTATCAGCAATCCATCATTGCAGCCTCAAGGGTATTTCAAGTATTAGATGATCAAACTCTTGTCCCAGTTCAAGAAAATCAGCCAGTGTCTATTGAGAGTGGTAGCGTAGAATTCCGAAATATCAGTTTCTCCTATGATGGGAAGCATAATGTTTTAAAAGATATCTCTTTTTCAGCAAAGCCTGGGGAAATGATAGCCTTAGTAGGCCACACAGGGAGTGGAAAGAGTTCTATCATAAACTTATTAATGAGGTTTTATGATTACGAACATGGTGAAATTTTATTGGATGGTAAATCGATTAGAGAATATAGGAATGAAGAATTGAGAAGTAAAATAGGGCTTGTCCTTCAAGATCCATTTCTTTTTTATGGGAATATTTCGGATAATATTCGTTTATATGATGATTCCATCACTCAAGAAGAAATAGAAGAGGCGGCAAAATTTGTGCAAGCTCATGATTTCATCGGGAAATTGTCAGACGGATATTCACATCCCGTTGTAGAAAGGGGTTCAACCTTTTCAAGTGGTCAAAGGCAACTTATCGCTTTCGCAAGGACAATTGCAACTAATCCTAAGATTTTAATATTGGATGAAGCGACTGCGAACATCGATACAGAAACTGAAGAAGCGATTCAAGTAGCCTTAGAAAAAATGAAGAAAGGTAGAACGACGATTGCTATTGCTCACCGACTTTCTACCATACAAGATGCAGATCAAATATTAGTGCTCCATCACGGACAAATAGTTGAAAGAGGAACACATCACGAGCTATTAAACAATAAAGGGCTTTATTATAAAATGTACTTATTGCAAAACGGTTTAGTTGAAAAGATGGAAGAAGTAGTCGGTTAAGTCTAGAGTTCAATGGTTTATAAACAAAAAGAGAGACCTATCCTTTATAGTGATAGGTCTCTTTGTATTCAATGAGATGAATCTTTATTGAATAGAAGAATTATTGTCGAAAAATAATTTTCTATCGGGAAATTAGCGCTTTTTCTTGTATTATTCGATTATAATAGTCATTGTAGAGGTTTAACAGATGATCAAGTTCTTGGCTTATTCTTAATGTGGTAGAAGAGGCAAGCCCATATTTTGATACGCTTTGATTTAATTCTCCACGCTTTCTTTCAATGGTTTGCAGCAATTCGTTTTTGTTCACGTTCAGAATCCTTTCAATCATTAACAGATAATGTAATTTTTTTATTAGTATAATCCCTTATGGGAAAAAATACAATCTTTTGTATGTAATTTATCTGGGAATTTTTTAATATGCTATTATAATTATAGTAATCCTCACAAAGTTTCTACTAGGAGTCTTCTACTATAAATTCTCTATAATAATACCATTTTAGATTGGCTTTTTTACTATTAAATAACAGCTGACATAAAATATTCACAAATCGATTATTATCTTTTTTTTACCCATTTTGTTAGAATAACAATAGATTGATTTGATTAGGAGATGTAATTCATGAGTGATGTGAATATTTTTATTGCCTTTGGAGCTGGGTTTTTAAGCTTTATTTCTCCTTGCTGCTTGCCGTTGTATCCAGCCTTTTTATCCTATATTACAGGAATGAGTGTTGGTGAACTAAAGTCAGAGAACGCTATGCTTCAAAAAAGAAGTCTTTTACATACGATATTCTTTTTACTTGGATTTTCAGTGATTTTTATTGCGATTGGATTTGGAACATCCTTTATAGGTGACTTTTTTCAAATTTATAAAGATTTAATACGTCAAATTGGTGCTATAATTATAGTGTTTTTTGGATTTATCATTGTAGGGTGGTTGAAACCAGGATTTTTAATGAAAGATCGTCGATTTGAATTGAAAAATAGACCAGGTGGCTACGTTGGATCTGCTATTATCGGACTTGCCTTTGCTGCAGGATGGACTCCGTGTACAGGGCCAATTTTGATGAGTGTGATTGCCTTAGCTGCTACCAATCCAGGTTCTGCGATGGTTTATATGATTTCATATACTTTAGGCTTTGCCATTCCATTTCTACTATTAAGTTTCTTTATTGGAAAGATGAAGTGGATTAGAAAAAACAGTCATAAAATAGTCAAAGTCGGAGGCGTTGTCATGATATTAATGGGTGTGGTCCTTTATTTTGATTGGATGACAATGTTCATATCTTACACGACGAATTTATTTGGAGGCTTCACAGGTTTTTAACATGATAATGAAATACAGCCGTCTATTGGTTTGTAATGCATTCTCTTATTTTGTCGGAAAAATAAGTTTGAAAGTGTTCGCTAATTAAGATATATTACTAGATGTATTTATAGAAAATTCAACTGTTTATTTCGCATAGACATTGAACCATTGTCTCAATGCGGGGAGGAATGATTTATGGCAAGAATTTTAGTTGTAGATGATGCGAAATTTATGAGGATGACTCTTTCCCATATATTAGAGAAGGCCCAACATGAAGTGGTTGGGGAAGCTGAGAACGGAAAAGAGGCAATTCTATTATATAGGGATCAAAAGCCAGATATCGTGACAATGGATATTACAATGCCAGAAATGAGCGGAATTGATGCGGTACGTGAAATCAAAAAAGAGTTTCCTGAGGCAAAAATCATTATGTGTTCTGCTATGGGTCAACAAAAAATGGTAGTAGAGGCTATTGAGGCTGGCGCTAAGGATTTTATCGTTAAACCATTCGACGAGTTAAGAGTTTCTGAAGCAATTAATCGTGTCTTACGCTAACCGCTTGAAAAAGCGGTTTTTGTCTGTTTATTGCTATTTCTCAAGGTAGTTAAGGTGTGTAGAAACATACGATTAAAAAATGTTCGTAAGATTTTGAGCTTGAGATCCTGAATGTTTACCAAGTAAGTTTTGTTTAGTAAATTGTAATATGACTATGATGTTTACTTTTCTAAGAGGCTGGCATAAGATATAATGAAGATTGCAATTTATCAATAGATTAAAGGACTGAGCTGATTGTTTTATCTTTCAACTGCAATAGCTATTTTTATGGGGTTTCTTGTAATTGTCATTCGTATGAAGGCTTCCAAGCATCCTGTTAATGCAAAGAAAATCATTTTACCACCTATATTTATGAGCACCGGTGCGTTAATGTTCATTTTTCCTTATTTTAGAGTTACACCAATGGAGATACTGGAAGCATTTTCAGTAGGTATGTTATTTTCCGTTTTACTAATAAAGACATCTAAGTTTGAAGTTAAAGACCAACAAATCTTTTTAAAGAGATCCAAAGCATTTGCGTTTATTCTCATTGGATTATTAGTAGTTCGGATTGTTGCTAAATTAATTTTAAGTTCTACGATTGACGTTGGGCAGCTTGGAGGGATGTTCTGGATATTAGCATTCGGAATGATATTACCTTGGAGAATTGCGATGTTTGTTCAATATAAGAAATTACATAATCAATTGAATAATGATCTTACAGTTGTTTAAAGCACCCAATCTAGGGTGTTTTATTTTTTTCTTAAGTTTATATTATCTTCCTTACTTTTTTCTGATCTGTACCTTTTACAATTCATTTTCAAACATACTCCTTGGACATGATCTCCATACTGCTTCCTAAAGATTTCTAAACAGTAGCATTTATCGAGTTGATTTTGCTTTTCGTTATTCATAAAATCACCCTACATCGTGTAATGAATTATTATATGGTTTATTAGATAGGTTTTTTGACAAGATTGGAAGAAGGAACCTCTAAAATAATGTGGAAGAGTATTGATGGGGTTATAGGAGAATAGAGAGAAGTGTATGTATATGATTAATAAAGATGGCGGGACCGTGTGGGAATCGAACCCACCAGAGACGACACGCGCCTCTCAAGCAGTTTTGAAGACTGAGGAGCGCACCAGCTACCCTTCCGACCCCATCGTAACAAAACATCTAAACGTATTTTAGGCATTTACCCCTACATATTTTAGCTTGTCCTGCACGTATTATTGTAGTTGGTATTGGCGCTTAATACAAGAAGTAACTAACTAGGATTTCATGAAAATTTCTAATCAACGATTATTTAAAGTATTAAGTTCTGAATGCTTTTAGATGCTTTTTTTAGCCTTCAATAAGACTATATAAACTATTAAGTTGAAATCAATTCAACATAAGGTTCTGAATAGGTCATTATGTACATGTGGTGTTGGTATAGGTGTGTTTATCCTTGAAATTGATGTGGGATTGTTCATTTATTAAATGTGGGAAAATGTGGATATAACAAGGATTATTGTCCATTTTCATGTGTACAGGATATTGATATTCTAACGTGTAAGAACGTAAGTTTGTTAGTTCTGTTGTGTGATATTGCGTGTGTGTAGACACAAGATGCCATAAACATCAAAGTAAGTTAGTGATGCTGGGGGTGTGTGACGTATTTACGGTAAAATGTGTCTTTATTGTTCTTGATTCCAATAATAATTTAGTTTCATGAAGGGGTAGTAGGTCAAAAAAGGTACTGTTACAAGGTGCGTCATGATACGCCTTTTATTTAAAATTCCCTTTCTGTTTAAACCATCACTATTCTAATCAAAGCATATTTCACTGCACATCAAAAGGGGTAATAAAAAACACTTCTTTTAATTTGAAAGTTTAATACATTGCAAGTACGTAAATTAAGCATAACTTGAGTACATTAAGGTCTATTTGTTCCAAGTAATTATCCTTGATTCGCCAATTGGATTTGTGTAGAACGAAAAGAATACCTACATAGTAAGTGTATGTTCAAAAAGTAAGAAGCACAAATGATCGTATCAGGTTAACAACCAAATTGCATAAAAATTTGGTTCGGCTTTCTTTTCGTGATATGCGAATAAAAATATAATAGGTATTGATAAATACATTTTCCTATTAAATTGGAAAAAGTTGTTGCCTTTTTTTTTCATAATGTATCATAATTGGAAATATGGAATAATTAACTAATTTTATAGGTGGTGATATTTTGAAATTAATTGTAGCTTTAATAGTTATCGGAATTATTTTTAAATTATTCAAGAATTACAATCGAGCACGTGAACAAAGGGAACTACTTGGATTATTTGAAAAAGTAACGCAGAAACATACAGTTGAAGAATTTGATGAAATTGTAAATTGGGAACTAAAACTTAGGTCACAATTAGCCGAATTAATAATGTTGAAAAAGTCAGGAAGAATTACCGAAGATAAATACATTGAATCGTTAGATTACATAAATAAATTACACACTGTAATAGAAGCAAAATATAACATTACAGCCGAAGAAATGGCGGAATATTACTTGCAGGCTACGCGTTCATCTTAATAACTAAATAGAATTGATTATTAAAGTCCTTATTCGTTTTGTTTGTTAAACACTTAACAAATAATCAAATAAGGGCTTTTTATGTGTGAAGAACATTTCAACTAATCATTTTGTCTAATGTAAACTAATAGCCAAAAGTTTACTTTCATTTCGTTGATTTCATTGTGTTGATTCGCTTTTAGTGATAAAATTAACTTATCAGAAAAAAGTATACATTCAAAACAGCGTGTTTATTACGTTAAACCAAATCAATCTAAAACAAAGGATGGTACACGTGGAAACCAAAACACATGAAATTGATGTTCAACCAATTAGAAGTCAGGAACAAATCAAAGATATGTTATGGGCGTTAGACAGGCATTGTAGTCAAAGGGATTACATAATGTTTCTGATGGGCATAAACACTGGATTACGTGTTAGTGATTTACTATCGTTGGAAACACATCAGATACTAGCATTACGTAACAAAAAGCAAAAGAAAATTACCGTTAAGGAAGGTAAAACAAAGAAACAACGTGAAATAAACTTGCATTCAATCTATGCGGAAGTTCTGAAATACGCTGAATCAAACACATCAAAGTACTTATTCCCTTCACGCAAAGGTGATAAGCCAATAACAAAAATACAAGCGTATAGACAGTTACAGAAGGCGGCAGATTTTGCAGGTGTCGAATCAGTTGGCACACATACAATGCGTAAAACGTTTGGGTATTGGCTGTACAAGCAAACTAAGGACATAGCGTTGCTTCAAGATATACTAAACCATAGCAAACCTTCTATTACGTTGACATATATAGGTATTAATCAGGAAGAAAAAGATAAGGTGCTTGATAGCTTTTGTTTAGGGCTATGAAATAACATTTAATAAGTGTGGGTTAAGGGTGTAACGTTCCGTTACATTCTTTTTTTGTGCTTTTAGTTCTTTCTGATGTGGTATGTTCCGTGTGCGTTCACGTGTGGAAAGCGTGTATTGATGCGGTTTTACACTTGGCTGAACAAATTAGACGGGTATTTGGGGTCATTATATAATAGATATATAGGTTATCAGTTATAACGATCACCTACACCACACAAAGAAGGGTTGTCGAATCAATGGAAAATGTAAAGATTACTATTGGCGTGAAAGTAACACCTGATTACATGAAGGATATTGATACTATTGTAGACTTCTTTCAAAGTCGTATTGAAATGGGGAAGGTTACACGTGCTGAAGTGCTGTTGAAAGCGTTGGATGCGTACAAAGAACGTGTGACTACTACACCTGATTATCTGGATTACTTGGCGTATCAGGAATAAGAAATATCGTTTTTATTATTTGATGCGAAACAAACCAATCTAAACTAAACCAACGCATCCACACATTAGTTAAGGGGTGGAAAGATATGTTGGAATATTTGATTGGTGGGTATTTTAGTGCGTGTATGTGGGTTGTGCTTTGTGTGGTGACGGCACGTGTCAAAACAAAAGGTTAGTTTCAAGAAAACACAAAAGATAAGCGAATCAATGGAAAAGCAACGTAACGGTTTCTTTCATTTGATGTGCCAAGAACGTCAGGCTGATGAAGTGTTACACCTTGCGTACAACGAAAGTAGGATATCTGCTATATTGGAACACGCTAGTGTTGATGTATTGTGTTATGATAGCTTTAAAAAGCGTACATATGCGTTTGAATGTAAGTACGTATCAGCTACACGTTCACCAAATGTAACTTTTGAATTATCACATCAGAATGGAAAAGTAGGTTGGGCGTTGGATGAATGTACAATGAATAATTACATTGTGTTCTTCCTGCAAGGCGTAGGTGCAGTGTTATGCGGTATGAAGGTGTTTCAGGGCGCTGTGAAGCGTAACCTTGATACGTTCAATGTATGGGAATACAACGACAGCAACATTGTACAAGTCCCCTATGATTGGCTTATCAGTGAAGCAGGTGGCGTGTTTTACACGGAAGAAAAGCTGTTACACGCTAATGCGGTGTTTAACGATATGATAAAAAGAAAGCTTCTTTCTACTGCTAGTGAAGTGGGTGCGCAAGCCTACAAATACACAGTACAAGGAATGGTAGAAATGGTATGTGCAAACCAGGTACAAGCAAAACAAAAAACACTAGACTATGTGCAGTAGCCTAGCGTTGTGAAAGGTGGCAAAAATATGTTGATACGTTTATTATACCATTCTTCACATTTTTGCTTCAATAGAATTGATAAATAATCAAGTGCGTTTAAAATAAACCAAACTAAACCATCCCAACGCGCCATTTAACGGTGAAGGGAATTGGTTAAATTGACGAATCTAGCAGTAATTAATACAGATACAGACGAAATAGTTTCTTCTGATGTGTCATCTTTTCGTACATCAAGGCAAGATAAAGAATGGAAACGCATCAGGGAACAACAGTTAAAAGAAAAGTACAGCACACGTACAGGTGGCGATAAGTTCACGAATGGTAATATGGATATGATTAAACAGCTTAGAAGTAAGTTAGATGATACTACGTTAGGCTATGTGCTTTACCTGCAAACAGCGTTACAGTATGACGGTACGTTAGGCACATTAAAACGATCATTTACAAAGGTTAAGGATTTCGAAACGGTACTAAACGTGAAGCCACTTCAAGCTAAAAAGGTAATTAAAGCATTACGTATTGCAGCTGTTCTTAATGTTAATGATAAAGGTGTGTATTGCATGAATCCAACGTATCATTGGAAAGGCAAGGGGCATTCATCTGATGTGCAGAAGAACGTAAAACTTATGGATACAGGTTTAAAGGCGTTACGTGATGCAGGCGTGAAGGCAAAGGACTTGGGAACGATATACGCATTATTACCATACATCAATTATAGTAAAAACCTTATCGTGCATAATCCATATGAATATAACGTAGACAAGGTGCTACCGATGAACTTAGATGATGTTGCAGGTGTTTTGAATTACGAACACCCACAAAGGGTGTCATCCAAGCTACGTAAAATCACGTTTACTGCACCTGATGGACGTGGAATGTATGCGTTCGGTATCGTATCAATAGGTAAGGAAAGTAACGTTATTATTAATCCGCTACTTGTACGAAGATTAGCGGAAGACAAGGCACTGGATTTGTTAAGCAACGAATTTTTAACGCTATTTCAAATCAATAGACCATAATGTTTTATCTGATGTGAAAGTGTGTTGGGTACGTAAAGCGTGTACTTATCCTTTTTTTTTATGTTGATGCTTTTATTGTGCGTGCTGATAGACGCTTTACTGTACGTGCTTAACATATCGCAAAAAAGTGCTTTATTTGGAAAGGCGGGCGTGATAGACTTGTTTGTCATGCGATGCCTTGTTTATTAGAAGGTATCGCCCAATCGCTAGTAATCATGCCCGCAAAGGTTCCATGTCAAGCACTTTTTTTCACAAATCATGGTGCGTTGGTTTACAATACACACGTTTTTGCATATCTTTTTTTGTTGATGGGAAAAATAACACATGCAATTTTGCATACTTTTTTGGCTTAATAGGTGCAATTTCGCATACCTTCTAAAAAACGCTGTATCCCTTGTGGCAGTAAGTGTGAAGGCGCTTTTCGGGGTGTTCATCCCTTCTTATATCTTATAAGTACCTTCACATCAAAGGAAAAGGTAAAAACAACGTGCATTATTAAAGTACAGCAGAACGTGTAATAAACGTGCTTTACGTACAGTAGGTGTTATGGGAATCTGCGGGCTAACGCCCTTGATTGTTCTACGCTTCGCTTGAACGAAGGAATAACTAATATAATACTTTAAAATCAGAATAAATATAACGTGTTAACATGTACAGTATGGCGTTTAGATTAGCGTGTAATTGGTGTTATTCATTCCTTTGATTCGGAAGTTTTAAAGGTTTTATCTTCGGAGCGTTAGCGACTAGCCGAAGGCTACCCTATACTTGTGTTGCTTGGAACAATTGATGTGTTGATGTGTGCAGTACGTTCTATATAAATGCTTGTACGTGTTGTGTATGGTTGTATGTCATATATTAAAGCAAAGCAACGCAAGCTAGGGATGTGTTACTGTACGTGCTATGTGTGGTGGCGTTCTTCTGTCTGTTTTTCTATTGATGCGGAATATTCAAGGCAATCATTTACCCAAATCATAAACCCCTAACCCCCCTGAGGAGCAAAAAGGTACAGCTAAGGAACTGCGGTGTACGTGGCATAAATAATAATAATTCATTCACACGCATCACACCCCCCCTACAAGAAAAAGGTACCCTAAATTGCAGAAGTACTTGCAAGTACACCCACCCTACACAGTGCATGCCCCACCTTTTAAAGAAACCTTTCCCTGAGGTGTGCTTTACGTGTGTTACAAGTTTTAGTGCGTGTTCTAAGTGTTAGATATGCGTTTTTGAATCAGGGAAATAAAAGGTATTAGCACGTGCATAGAACGTAAATTCACGCATCCCTACATGCTAATACCTGTTTACATGTTTTTTTCTGATGTGCTGATGTACGTGCAGTTCTGTGTTATTTACTTCCTGCTGTTCTTGTTAAATATCGCATTTAAAGGTGAATATAATTCGTGTTGGTCTTTGACGTTGGTTTGTGTCATTTGTACGTATCTACGTGTCATACTTATATCTTTGTGTCCAAGTATTTTCTGTAAACTGAACGGATCGCCAGCGTTCAATAGGTATAGTAGCGCACCTGTATGTCTGAACACGTGTGGTGACACTTGTTTTTTAATTCCTGCTTTTTCTGCATATTCACGTAGCTTAATTCTAAATGTACTTTCGTTTAGTTGTCGCCCATCATAAGTAACAAATAAATATTCAGAATTAAAATCTGACGTTTCTTCTATGTATTCCCCAAGTAGTTTTGTTGTGCGGTAGCTTAAAGGTAAAGTACGTCCTTGTCGTGTTTTAACCGTATCGCCTTCTAAATAAATACTTCCATGCTTTAAATCCACGTTTGTTCTTTTCACTGCAAATAGTTCGCCTATACGTGCCATTGTATCTAACATTGTAAGAATAATTACCTTGTCACGGTATTGTGTAAACCAATCATCGTCTAACACGGCTAGTAGGGTCTTTATTTCGTGTGGTTCAAGTGCATCTACATTATCAATAGGTGCTTTAATTGGTTTAATTTTGATGTGAATAGGTTCTAGTATGTAACCTTCTTCGAAGCAAAACTTTAAGAATGTGTGCAGGGTTCTGATTCGAACATTAACTGTATGTGGTGAATAGCCCTTATCGTTTATCATGAAGTCCTTGTATGCAACAAATAAATCAGTAGTCATTTCCTTTTTAGTTAAGTTACGTCCTAAATAGTCAAGTAGATAACCAAACGTTTCTTCATAACCATCTATTGTACGTGGTGCAAGTCCTTCTGCGCGTTTGAAACGCATAAAGTTAAGGTGCATTTCTTTAAGTGTTAGCTTTCCAATTATGTTACTAACTGCTGTACGCTTTTCACTTTGTTTTAGCGTGCTATTACGTTTTAGCTTTCTTGTGTTTTGGTTGATTTGATTTCCTGCCATATAAACGCCTCATTTACTTGTTATTGGCAAGACAAGATATACGTTGGAAAAGGGTATGTTTTCGATGTGGTACACAACGTATTTGCACAATCAGTTACGCACATATTACATGAAAATGATGCGAAATACGTTTATGTTGAAGGGTGAGTTGGATGTTTTTATATTTGTTGTGATGGGAAACCAACACGCGTTTTAAAACGTATGGTCGGTGTTCGGTTTTGAAGACTGAGGAGCGCACCAGCTACCCTTCCGACCCCAGATGAAGACGATTCCTATTATAAATTAATTTGTGTCTTATGACAATGATTGAGCGTTCAAGTGTAATAGTATTAAGTCACTTCTTGCCGAAATCCTGATTTATTGCTTATAATTGAATGGACAAATGTAATTAGCAAGTTGAGGTGAAAGAGTTGTTAGAAGGCTGGTTTTTATGGTTCATCTTATTTTGGGTCGTTTTCTTAGCTTTTTCATTTTTTGTAGGCGGTTTTTTTATGTTCCGGAAATTTTTAAAAAAACTACCTAAACAAGATGGAAAGTCAGATATGGATTGGGAAGAGCATTACGTCAACCAAACAAGGAAGCTTTGGAAACAGGAAGAGAAAGAGTTGCTGGAAGATTTAGTGAGCCCGGTCCCAGAATTATTCCGTGATGTTGCAAGGCATAAAATAGCTGGAAAAATAGGGGAGCTTGCGTTAAACGAAAAAGCGAATTGTATAAATGAAGACCTTGTTATCAGGGGTTATATTATGGCAACACCTAAACGGGATCATAAATTTTTAAAGAAGAAACTTGTAGAAAAGAACATAGATATGAAACCGTATGAGTACTTATTTTAAGAATATATGATAGGATGATACATTGGGTCAAAACGATCTATGTATCATCCTTTTTATTTTGCAAAGAAGGAAGTTGACGTAGTGACCAATCCCAGGAATAAAGTGTAAGTGCAACTAGGCAAGCTCTGAGTCTTTAGGACTAGAAGTCGAGTTTTCCAATCCAGTTTTTATGAGAACGAATGTTTCAATAATGAAGTCTTTGAGGGTTCATCTGGTATAATAGATTATATTTATAGAGTAATTGGAGGGGTTAAAAAATGAAATTTATCCATACAGCCGATTGGCATCTTGGAAAAATCGTACATGGGATTCATATGACTGAATCGCAACGCAGTGTTTTACTTGAGTTTGTCAAGGTAGTAGAGGAAGAAAAGCCAGATGCGATAGTAATTGCAGGCGATTTGTATGATCGTTCTGTCCCTCCAACAGAAGCGGTAGAGCTATTAAATGAAATGCTATTTACATTAAATATAGATATGAAGGTTCCTATTGTTGCAATATCAGGTAATCATGATAGTGCAGAAAGACTTGCATTCGGTAATTCTTGGTATCGACAAAGTAATTTTTTTATGGAAGGAAAGCTTAGCCTTCCACTTGCCCCAGTTGAGATAAATGGTGTTAATTTTTATATGCTTCCTTATAGCGAGCCAGGATTGGTTCGATATGCCTTAGGTAAAGAAGGTATTCATTCACATCAAGATGCTATGAAGGCCATTGTTCAAGAAATTGAAAAAAATATGGATACTTCCATGCCTAATGTATGTGTCGGTCATGCGTTCGTTTTAGGTGGAAAAGAAACAGAGTCTGAACGAATCCTTTCTGTAGGCGGTTCTGGATGTGTAACGTCCGATTTGTTTGACGCCTTTAATTATACGGCATTAGGTCATCTTCATAGTCCAGACGCAATTAAACATCCTACCATCTATTATTCTGGATCTCTATTGAAATATTCCTTCTCAGAAGCTAAACAAAGGAAATCGATCTCCATTGTAGAAATGCAAACAGATGGTCAATTCTCTTTAAGGTACCGTGAGTTATCACCAGAAAAGGATATGCGAATATTGGAAGGGTTTATGGAGGAACTTTTAGACCCATCCTACTACCAACAGCAAAAAATCGATGATTATCTGAAGGTTATTCTCCATGATGAAGGAACGATCTTAGATCCTATCCATAAGCTACGACAAGTGTATCCCAATGTTCTACACTTGGAAAGAAAATGGGATGCAGTAGATTTAAAAAGGAAAACATCTTTCTCCTCTGAAAACCTCCAAACCAAGTCACCATTAGATTTATTCGAAAATTTCTATTCGGAAATGACAGAACGGACTTTTTCTGCAGAAAAGAAAGCGGTCATGAGTGGAATTTTGCAAGATGTAAAAGGTGAGGTGGAAAATCGATGAGACCATTAAATCTTATAATGAAGGGCTTTGGACCTTATGCTGGTACGGAATCAATAGACTTTACAGAACTGGGTAATCGAACTATGTTTGTCATTTCAGGTAAAACTGGGGCTGGTAAAACTACTATTTTTGATGGGATTAGTTTTGCCATTTATGGGAAAGCAAGTGGCGAGGATCGTTCTGGACAGGAAATGAGAAGTCATTTTGCAAATGAGGATTTAATAACAGAAGTGTTCCTCCAATTCCAGCTTAGAGGCAAAGTCTATGAAATACAACGTTCACCTCAACAAGATCGTAAGAAAAAAACAGGTGAGGGAGTCACGACCATTACAGCTAAGGCTGAATTACATGAATTGGATGAGGAAGGAAATAGAGTCCTATTAGGTAGTAACGTTCGGGAAGTGGATGAAAAAATTAAAGAAATCATTGGACTGGATGCTAACCAATTTCGTCAAATATTAATGATTCCACAAGGTGAATTTCGAAAACTTTTAGTTTCTGAAAGCAAGGATAAAGAAGGAATCCTTCAAAAGCTTTTCCATACGAAGTTTTATAAATTAGTAGAGGATAAATTAAAGGAAAAATCAAGTCTTTTAAAAAAAGATGCAGAATACCTACAAGAATCCATTCATATGCAAATGGATCGTATCAAAGCCGATTTCTCAGAGGATTTGGCCCATGAACTGGACCAAGATATTCGTAATATACAAAGGGTTGCAGCCTGTCTTATAGAGGAGTTAGAGCGCTCAGAACGGTTTATTGGTAGCTTAAACGACAAGATAACGGATTCAGAAATTCGAACAGATGCATTGAAGAAACAGTTATTTGAAGCCGAAGAAATCCTGAATAAAATGAATGAATTGGAAAAACTTCTTTCGGAGCAATCTAAATTGAATGCAAGAAAAGAAGAAATTCTTCTGTTGAAAAACCGAATCAAAGCAGCTCAAAAGGCAGGACACTTAGCGATACTTGAAGAGAACTATTTGAAAATTGGAAAACAAAATAAACGAACTGAAGAAGAGTTAGCGAATCAAAAAGTAATTCAAGAAAAGTTATTGGCTTCACTTAATAAATCAGAATCGGACTTTAAAAACGAAGAAGCGAAAAAACCGCTTAGAGATGAAGCCACTAGCAAGTATATCAAGCTAGAACAGTTAAGAGAGCAAGTCTTTTCACTATCTCAACTTAGACAATCAGTAGACGAATTGAATAAACAACAAAGTCAGAAAATAGCTCAAAACAAAGCACTTGAAAAGCAAATACATGATCTGATCCAAGAAGAGAACCAATGTAAAACAAAGCTACTTCAGTTCGAAGATATTGAACGAACACTTATTAATGCAGAAAAAAACACCGAGAAATTTACCGTTTTATCAAAAAAAATTGAAAAGTGGATTCAATCCTCAAAGGAAGTAGACGAAGCCGAAAAAGAAAGGGCACTATTGGAGTCTATTTTCAATACTAGATTAACCGCCTTTCAAGATTTGAAACTGACCGTAGAGCATCTTGAGAATCAATGGAATTCCTCCATCGCCGCTGTTTTAGCTTCATCTTTAAAGGATGAGCAGCCTTGTGTAGTTTGTGGTTCAATTCATCATCCTAATCCTGCGCTAAGTCAACATGATTTACCTAGTGAGAGCGATTTAAAAGAGGCAAAACAACAGCTTGTGAAAAGTGAAACGGAAAAAACTGATGCGGAACGAAAAGTAATTCAGGCTAGTTCCATACACGCTACTAAACGAGAAATCTTAAAAGAGAGAGAACTAGAACTACAGCAATATGAAGATATTAACTTGGATAACCTGACGGAAGAGCATGAAGAAGCTTTGAAGCAATCAGAATTTTGGTCGAAAGAAGTGTACCCTATTAATGAACAGAAGAGGGAATGCCTTCTCATAAAAGAACAATTAGAGGACCTAACTAAAAAATCTGTGGAATTAAAATCTCAATTAGAAGCAGGAACCCTAGAAGAAAGAAAGGTTTCTTTGTTATATACAGAGAAACAGACACAATTAAACGGACTGCTAGAGACGATTCCAACAGAGGTAAGGGATGTTCACGCTTTTGAAAAGGAGATTAAGGAAGCGGAAAAAAATAAATTGGCATTAGAAGAAGCGTTGGAGAATAAAAGGGCACTTTATCAGGAAGCAAAGCAGGCTTATTTAACGGGAAACGAAAAAGTCAAAAGCTTAAGTGTAAGGGTTGCAGAGCTAAACAATGATTTAACTATTGCTCGTAAAGCCTTTACTGATGACATGGACAAACTTGGTTTCCAGTCATATAAAGAGTACAATGAGGCAAAAATGACAGATGAAGAGATAGCTAGTAATGAGGCTATTATAGAAAGCTTTGAAACTTCCTTGCATAAGGTCAATGGTCTTGTCCAGGAATTGCAATTAAAATTGACTAATGTTGAAAAGCCTGATTTGGAGCTAATGAATCAAAAGCTACAGCAATCAATAGAGCAGCTTAATACTGATCGTAAAGCACTTACAGAACGAAGAACAGTGCATAATGCTAACGAAGAAATCCTGTGTAATATGCAAGAGCTTACCGAAAAACTTAAGGTTATTGAAGAAGAATACAAAACCATTGGGCATTTATATGAAATCACTAAAGGACAAAATCCTTACAGAATTACATTTGAGAGGTACGTGCTAGCTTCTTTTCTGGACGATATTTTAGTGGAAGCAAACCTGCGTTTAATAAAAATGACTAGTGGTCGCTTCCAGCTTTATCGTAAAGTAGATCCGACACGTCGTAATGTTCAAAGTGGTCTTGAATTGACTGTATATGACCAATATACAGGAACAGAGCGCCATGTTAAGACATTGTCAGGGGGTGAAAGCTTTAAAGCATCACTTGCCTTAGCTCTCGGCCTTGCCGCAGTAGTGCAGCAATATTCTGGGGGAGTTAGTCTTGAAACAATGTTTATTGATGAAGGGTTCGGTACACTTGATCCGGAATCATTAGAACAAGCGATAGAAGCTTTAATGGATATTCAAAGTTCGGGGCGTTTGGTCGGAATCATTTCTCATGTCCCAGAATTGAAAGAAAGAATTGATGCAAGGTTAGAAGTCATTTCAACACAGACAGGAAGTACCACTCAGTTTGCCTTTTCGAACTAAAATACGAACGGATTTAACCCGGAATAGATTCAACAGAGCAATAGCTCCAAGTCTTGAGAAAATGAAGGTTAGCCTATAATAGGTGTGTGAACATGATGAAAAAACATTATACAATTGGTATGGCAGGTCACATCGACCATGGGAAAACTACGTTAACCAAAGCTTTAACCAATATAGATACTGATCGATTAAAAGAAGAGAAAGAAAGACAAATATCCATTGAACTTGGATTTGCACCGTTATTAGAAAATGAAGAGATGCAAATTTCATTAATTGATGTACCAGGACATGACCGTTTTATTAGACAAATGATTGCTGGAGTTGCAGGCATTGATCTTGTCATTTTAGTGGTTGCTGCAGATGAGGGGGTCATGCCGCAAACTAAAGAGCATCTCGAAATATTAAACTTTTTAGGTGTTAAGGGTGGTATCGTTGCTATCACTAAAATAGACAGAGTCGAACAGGATTTTATAGAGTTAGTGAAGGATGAAATTACTTTAGAGCTACAAGAGAGTATATTTAGAGATTCACCAATCATTTTGGTCGATAGCATATCACAAATTGGTGTAGATGAATTAAAGCAATTAATTGTAAATACTCTTGAACAACTCCCTCCACGTGTAACGAGTGGGGAGTTCAGGCTCCCTATCGACCAAGTTTTTACTATTAAAGGTCAAGGTACCATTGTAAGGGGAACAGTCTATGAAGGAGTGGTTTCAGAAGGTGAGGAGCTAACAGTCCTACCTAAGAAGATTGAAACAAGGGCAAGGCAAATTCAAGTTCATAATAAACCATCAAAAAGGGCTTATGCAGGGCAACGCGCAGCAATTAATGTATCTGGACTTTCAAAAAGTGATGTGAATAGAGGAGATGTTATAGTTTCCTCTAATCATTTTTTCGTTACTCGTACTATAGATGTAGCGGTCAATTGGGTAAATGAGCTGGACTTCTTAGTAAAGCAACGTATGCCAATTAAATGCCACATTGGTACTTCAGAAGTGATGGGGAGAATCGTATTCTTTGATCGGAATGAAATTAAAAATGAAACCACAGAAGTAGTCTGCCAACTAAGATTAGATGAAGATATCGTTACTAAACGAGGAGACAGATTTATTCTACGAAGACCGAGTCCTTCTGAAACGATTGGTGGAGGATGGGTAATTGATCCGAATGGCCAAAAATACAGGTTTGGCAACAAAACTTTGGAGGCACTCGAAAAGAAAAAGCTTGGGACCCCTCTGGACAGGGCAATTGATGCGCTTTTACAAAATAAAGCACTTAGCATGCAGGAATGGTTGCTTCATACATCTTTATCAGAAACTGAATTAAATGAACTGAAGAAAGATGAGCAGTTTATTGAATTTAGCAAGAACCTTTTTACACATTGGTCCATTGTGCACGAAATCACTGAAAATATTCAAGACAAGTTAGTCGATTTCCAACAAAACTATCCAATGAAGGAAGGGATAAATAAAGCAGAATTGATTCAGGAGTTTTCGTCACATTATCCTGTGGGTGTTATCCAGTTCGTATTGGAGAATGAAGTGAGAAAAAAGACTTGGAAAAGAAACGGACAGTACTTTGCAACGAGTGATTTTTATCCTCATGTCCCACGAAATTGGGAAAAAAGAGTGATAGGTATGCTTGAAAGGATAAAAGAAGACGGTTTTGAAGTAAAATCACTTCAAAATTATCTAGACGATGCTGGCTTACCTGAAAATCTACATAAAGAACTAACATACTTTTTAATAGAACAGAAAAAGTTGGTAGAACTTGATGAAAAGTTCTTTTGGACCTCTGAAATCTTTAAACAAGCTGTCGTAAAGCTAAAGGATGAGAAAGACAATGGTTTTACTGTAGGAGAAGCAAAAGACATCCTTGGTCTATCTCGTAAATATATGATTCCATTCTTGGAAAAAATGGATCAACTGAAGCTGACAAAAAGGGAAGATAACCTGCGATACTGGAATGACTTCGAGCTATCTTGATATAATCAGGATTGAATTCAAAACTATAGAGTACTTCTCCCATATAACGAAAGAGTACTTGCATACAAAGACTTAATTGCCTTTATTTCTGTAAAGGATTATAAATATGAAAAAATCCGATAGGGCAAAATGTTGAGCCCATCGGATTTTTTATTCTTCTACTTTTATTACAAATTCCATCTTTGATTCAACTCTACCAATAATAGTTGCAGCAGCATCACCTGTCGCGTGCAGTGTGTTTACATAGTCAATTGCATCTTTTTCATTAAGACTAATTAAAAGTCCACCTGAAGTGATAGCATCACTTAATATGAGCTGTTTAAACAGCGGCATATTTTCGGGAAACCGAATCCGACTCTGTAGCCAGTTAAGGTTAGATTTAGAGCCTCCAGGTACGACTCCGTCTTTGGCAAGTTTTTCAGTTCCATCTAAAAGTGGTACTTGATGATAAGGTATGATTGCAGTAGTCTCACTTCCTTCCATCATCTCTGAAAGGTGACCGAGCAATCCGAAGCCTGTAACGTCTGTAACAGCATTTGGTGAAAAATCCATTAGGACAGCAGCTGCTTTTTGATTTAAACATGTCATAGTTTCGGTCACTATGCGTTCTTGTTCTTTAGTTACAACACCTCTTTTAATCCCGGTAGTCATAATTCCAACGCCAATTGGCTTGGTTAAAACTAAAGCATCACCAGGTTTAGCGCCAATGTTTTTCCAAACTTTATCTGGATGGACTATGCCTGTTACCGCTAATCCAAATTTCGGTTCTTGGTCATCAATACTATGTCCTCCAACCGTAATTGCTCCTGCTTCTTGCACTTTATCTGATGCACCACGAAGAATTTCCGCCAACATTTCGTATCCTAATTTTTTGATAGGGTATCCTACAATATTAAGGGCGGTTTTAGGAGCTCCACCCATGGCAAAAACGTCACTAAGCGCATTTGCTGCAGCTATTTGACCGAACATATAAGGATCATCCACAATTGGTGTGAAATAATCGACGGTCTGAATGATGGCGATGTCATTTGTCAGTTGATACACTCCTGCATC
>NZ_QBBX01000002.1:162874-254775 GCF_003073175.1 Peribacillus acanthi | reverse complement strand
CGGAAGTTTCATTTCCTACTAACAATTCTGGTATATGTGGTTGCTTTGGTAAAAGACGCAAAACTTGCGTCAAGTCCTGAGGACCAATTTTACAGCCTCAGCCAGCCTTTGAGGACAAAGATGTTAATTTAACCTTCTCTTGTTCTGTCATGTAAACCACCTCCCTAAAAAAGGAAATACTAGAATTAATTACTTGCGATTTATACTAGTTTATACTACACTCACAATTAATTCCAAGTTAAAAAGGAGGAAAAATCATGAGTTTTGAGGTAAAAGTTGAATTTTGTATGATGTGAAACTTCGCGCCAAAAGCCGCGAGTCTCGCGGAAGACCTTTTTGAGCATTTTAGAGGAACCATTTCTAAAATGGAATTGATTCCTGCATCTGGTGGCATATTTGAAGTAACAGTAAACGGGGAACTATTACATTCCAAGAAAGAATCTGGTGTATTCCCTGACCATGAGGAACTAATTAATAAAATCGAGCAACTAAAATAAAACAGACTGACACTATGAGAAAGTATAACTCTTAGTGTCAGTCTGTTTTTATTTTGGAATGTAAAATTATCCTTTTTCTTTTTTGGCTACGGTTATTTCTAAAATGTCGCCAGTTAGTTTTGGATTAATCTGGTTCTCTTGAAGGGGAAAGGGAAAATGAACGGAACGGCTTTTTAATACGTTTTTTCCGCATGAACTTGTGCAGAAAACATTAATGATTAGCTTCCTTCCATTAACGTTCACTTGGATATCCTGGTGGTTAATTCCATCAAGAAGAGCCTCCACTATATATTCCTCTGTCGTTTCGAATAAATCGATTCGAAATTGACACTCATCAAGCTCATTTGCATAGGGGTCAAGGAACAAATCATCCTGCCATGATTCAGAAAGGTAAAGCACATCCTCTTTTTTATTGTAAAGATTATCATTCATACAACTACCCCCATTGAATGCTATGTAATATAGTATGTTTTACTAAACCAAGCGTGAAAATGATATAATGATTTATCGAAAAATAGTACGGAGGTCATAAATTTGAATCATATATTACGGAATATTCCTGCCGTTCATGAATTGCAAAAACATGACAGATTTACTTTTCTACAAAAAAAATTCAACCTTGATACACATAAAATAACAGAACTAGTTAGAAAAGAATTAATGGATATAAGAAAAGGGATTTTAGAGGCAGAAACGAATGCTGGTTGGTCGGACAACCTTGATTTTATAGATCAGTTTTTCAGTTCTCTCGAACAACGATTAAAAACCTTATATAGTAAAAGATTAAAGAGGGTAATAAATGGAACAGGAACCGTTCTTCATACAAACTTAGGTAGAGCTCCTTTAAGTCAGTCAGCGATAGAACGAGTGGTTGAAGTTGCCAGTCATTATTCCAATTTAGAATATGATCAAGAAACCGGAAATCGGGGGTCCAGACATTCTCATATTGAACATTGGATTACTGAAATTACGGGTGCTGAATCTGCTATCGTGGTAAATAACAACGCAGCTGCTGTATACTTTATCTTAAAAGCCTTATCTAAAAATAAAGAAGTAATTGTGTCTAGAGGGGAGCTTGTGGAGATTGGTGGATCATTTAGAATTTCTTCAATCATGGAAGAAAGTGGGGCAAAGCTTAGGGAAGTCGGTACTACTAATAAGACCCATCTGTTTGATTATGAGAATGCAATAAATGATGAGACTAGTATGATTATGAAAGTGCACACTTCTAATTTTAAAACAATTGGTTTTACTAAAAGTGTTTCGATGGAAGAATTAATGGCATTGCGACAAAAAAAACCAGATATCATCTTCTATGAGGACCTTGGTAGTGGAGTTCTTTATAATTTTAAACAGCATGGCATTGGTGACGAACCTTTAGTTATGCAAAAGGTTGAATGTGGTGCCGATCTTATTTCCTTCAGTGGAGATAAACTTTTAGGAGGGCCTCAAGCAGGTATCATTGCTGGTAAAAAGAAATGGATAGATTTATTGAAAAAGCACCAGCTTGCTAGGGTATTAAGAGTTGATAAAATGACTCTTGCAGCATTAGAAGCCACTTTAACAGAGTATGCCCACGAGCAAAATGTAACAAATCAAAATCCCGTTTTAAGGGATATCGTCACCGATGAAATGTCCCTAAAAGAAAAATCCATTGCATTGCATTCATTATTAGATGGTATTGAAGCCCTTGAAGTTAGAGTTGCGCCAGACTACAGTAAAATTGGTGGGGGTTCTCTGCCAGATATTACATTGCCAACAATCGTCGTCACGATTAAAGTCAAAGACATGGATGTTGAAGCCGTTCATAAAGAATTAAGAACTTGGATAGTTCCTATAGTTACACGAATTAAGAACGACCATATCGTTTTCGATGTTCGTACTCTTATAGAAGATGACTATTCAATCATTCGTGATGCATTAGTCAATCTGATAAGAAAGTAAATTAGTATGCCTATTTATAAAAAAGATTGAATAATGCGAAACCCTTTTCATAATAGAAGCGTCATTAATTACAAAGGGAGTGTGGAGGTGAGGATTTGTTTGCATTTGGATTATTAACAACGATTCTGCCAGTAATTGTGATTGTATTTGTAATTGCTGTGGCTGTGAAAAACAAGGAAAGAGGGGAAGAATACATGTTTAGGCATTTATATACCTATTTAGTATTATTTGCAACATTGATGATGGTAATAGGTGGTGGCATCTCGATATTCATGGCAACGGCAGATTTAGTGAGCCCGCCAGGTTATTACCAAACGTACCAGGAATTTAAGACCAATAAGCAATATGAAAAAGAAGCGGGTAAAGGAGAATCCTTAAGTGAAGCGGAGTTAAAAGCAGAATATGAAATGATGGTTGAAGACGAAAAGGCCAGACAAAAAAACAATGCTAAAAATCAGTTAATCAAGAGCTTAGGATTCATTATTATTCCACTACCCATTTTCCTATATTTTAATCGGATGAGAAAGCGTGGAGAACCTGCGTAAAATTGAAGAAGCCAAATCGTGTTCTTACGATTTGGCTTTTATATTTTGCTATTCTACATATCGTGACTGCTATTATGTTTTTGGCGGGAATGTTTTTGATTTTTTGCTTTATGGGAACCACTCATTGGGGCGGGTTGTCCCGGTTGATCACCTTTAGGTGCATTTTTTCTCATGTCTTTCCCATCATTCTTGTTCATCTTCATTCCTCCTATGATCATGTACATTAATAGCTCAAAATAGAACCAGCCTAAAAGGCGAGATCTTTTTTTATTTTGCTTAGCTCTCGTTCATTTATTCATGTATAGCATTCTCTAACTTTGCAGACGCTAAAAAAGATTAGTACAAAAAGGAGATGAATCCAAAATGCCATATCATAAGGATAAACAACAGGCATTTCAAGCCGCTCAACAAGGTAGAGAGGAAGCATTTGATGTATATCACGAACTAGTAGAAAAAGGCGCTACATATGGCCAACAGCTTGCGCATCTTAAGCAAGAAGTAAATGAGGCGTATCAACAAATCGAAAATGCGTTAGAGGTTGCGTCAGAACATCAAAGAATCCAACTCGAGCAATATCAACGAGATTTGCAAAGTTTAGTTAATGAAGTGAATAGCATCGAATAAAATGGCCACCCCATTAATGGGGCGGCCTAATTCATTTCATAAATTATTGGTTTTTCTTGCGTTTTTTATTGTTCTGTCTTTCTGCTTCACTTAACGGTTCATTGGATACGGCAAACTCCTCGCCATATGCTTTATTTTGACCTTGGGCACTTGCTCCATTTCCACCTGGGATTAAATTACCTTTTCTTTTCGGCATGTTACTCACCTCCAGTACTAGGATGTGAAGAAAATGCAGAGATTATAAATAGTTTTATTATCTTAATATAACAACTAGTGAAGGTGAATCAAATTTAGGAGAATTGATATTCTTATTGAAAACCTTTATCAATTAGGAGTTACAGAATAGATGGTTTTTTTGTTATAAGAAATACTTATTAAAAACAATAACTTTATTGATATTTACTTATGTATATTTCTATATTAAGATTGAATTGTAAGAAAAGTGAGGATATGTGACAAAAATTCAAACTTTTCGACATATACGGTATTTTCATTTATATTTAAGTAGGGGATTGACCGATGAATGGTCAACCTAGCTTTAGTATGACTTGAAACAGAAAGAAGGGGAAGCATTTCATGACTAAGAAAGACTTTTTCCAAGCGCGTTCTTCCTTTGAAGTGAATGGTAAGCGCTACAACTATTATCGATTAAGTGCTCTAGAAGAAGCAGGGATCGGAAACGTATCCAAATTACCTTACTCCATTAAAGTGTTACTTGAATCAGTATTACGTCAAGCTGATGGCTTCGTAATCAAGCAAGAACATATTGAAAATCTGGCTAAATGGGGAACAAGTGAGCAAGCAGACGTGGATGTTCCATTTAAACCATCACGTGTAATCTTACAAGACTTCACTGGTGTTCCAGCGGTTGTAGACCTTGCATCCATGAGAAAAGCAATGGCGGACCTTGGCGGGAATCCAGACTTAATCAATCCAGAAATCACTGTGGATCTTGTCATTGACCACTCTGTACAGGTAGATAAAGCAGGAACTATGGATTCACTAAATGTAAATATGGACTTAGAATTTGAACGTAATGCTGAGCGTTACCAATTCTTAAGCTGGGCTCAAAAATCCTTCGACAATTACCGTGCTGTTCCACCAGCAACAGGTATCGTTCACCAAGTTAACCTTGAGTACTTAGCGAACGTAGTTCAAACTGTCGAAACGGAAAATGGTGAATTTGAAGCTTATCCAGATTCATTAGTAGGTACTGATTCACATACAACAATGATCAACGGTATCGGTGTTCTTGGTTGGGGTGTAGGTGGTATCGAAGCAGAAGCTGGTATGTTAGGTCAACCATCGTATTTCCCAGTTCCTGAAGTAATCGGAGTTAAATTAGTTGGAGAGCTTCCAAATGGAACAACTGCAACTGACTTAGCGTTAAAAGTAACACAAGTTCTTCGTAAAAAAGGTGTTGTTGGTAAATTCGTTGAGTTCTTTGGTCCTGGGGTATCAGTTTTACCACTTGCTGACCGCGCAACAATTGCTAACATGGCACCTGAGTATGGAGCTACTTGCGGATTCTTCCCAGTTGACAGCGAAGCATTATCATATATGCGTTTAACTGGTCGTGACGAGCAATTAATCAAGGTTGTGGAAGAATACTCTAAAGCAAACGGAATGTTCTTCACTCCTGATGCTGAAGAACCAACTTATACAGATATTGTAGAAATTAATTTATCAGAAATCGAAGCAAATCTGTCTGGTCCAAAACGTCCACAAGATTTAATCCCTCTATCCATGATGCAAAAAGCATTCAAAGAGGCATTAAGTGCTCCTGTTGGAAACCAAGGTTTCGGCTTAGATGCTACTGATATCAATAAAGAAATCACTGTTAAGTTTGCTAATAGCACTGAGACGAAAATGAAGACTGGTGCAGTTGCCATTGCTGCAATCACAAGCTGTACAAACACTTCTAACCCATACGTATTGGTTGGAGCTGGTCTTGTTGCGAAAAAAGCATTAGAAAAAGGTCTTCAAGTTCCTGCATACGTGAAAACTTCTTTAGCACCTGGTTCTAAAGTTGTAACAGGATACCTTCGTGATTCAGGTTTACAACCATTCCTTGATGAACTTGGTTTCAATACTGTTGGTTACGGATGTACAACATGTATCGGTAACTCCGGTCCATTAGCTGATGAAATCGAGAAAGCTGTTGCTGAATCTGACCTTTTAGTAACTTCAGTACTATCTGGTAACCGTAACTTCGAAGGTCGTATTCATCCACTTGTAAAAGCTAACTACCTTGCATCTCCACCGTTGGTTGTTGCATATGCTTTAGCTGGTACAGTGAATATTGACTTCTCTACAGATGCAATCGGTCAAGATAAAGATGGCAATGACATCTTCTTGAAAGACATTTGGCCGACAACAGAAGAAATCAATGAAGTGGTGAAGAGCACAGTAACACCTGAACTATTCCGTAAAGAATACCAACGTGTATTTGATGATAACGAGCGTTGGAATGAAATCCAAACAAGCAACGAGCCGTTATATACTTGGGATAATACGTCTACTTATATCCAAAACCCTCCATTCTTCGAAAATCTTTCTAAGGATGCAGGCGAAGTTAAGCCACTTAATGGCCTACGCGTTGTGGCTAAGTTTGGTGATTCCGTAACTACTGACCACATTTCTCCTGCTGGTGCAATTGGAAAAGATACACCTGCTGGTATTTACTTGCGTGCTAATGGCGTAGAACCACGTGAATTTAACTCTTATGGATCTCGTCGTGGTAACCACGAGGTAATGATGCGAGGTACGTTTGCAAACATTCGTATTCGTAACCAAGTCGCTCCTGGAACTGAAGGTGGACTCACAACTTACTGGCCGACTGGTGATGTTATGTCCATTTATGATGCTTGTATGAAATATAAGCAAGATGGAACAGGTCTAGTTGTATTAGCTGGTAAAGATTATGGAATGGGTAGCTCCCGTGACTGGGCAGCAAAAGGTACGAACCTATTAGGTATCAAGACTGTAATTGCTGAAAGCTTTGAGCGTATCCACCGTTCTAACCTAGTATTGATGGGCGTTCTTCCTCTTCAATTCAAACAAGGCGAAAATGCAGATGTTCTAGGATTGACTGGTAAAGAAACAATCGAAGTTGCTGTTGATGAGACAGTTAAACCTCGTGACATCCTTACAGTTACTGCTACTGCAGAAGATGGAACAAAGAAACAATTTGAAGTTCTTGTTCGTTTTGATAGTGAAGTGGAAATCGATTACTACCGTCATGGTGGAATTCTTCCAATGGTACTTCGTGATAAACTTAAGAAATAATATGAAATCAGCAGATCGAGATTAAACTCGGTCTGTTTTTTTAATTTTTGCAGATACCCCACATCGTATCAATTTTCATTTGGATGAGAATATAGTAAAATAATATATGGAGGTAGAGTAGATGGAAGGTTTTTATTTAGGATCATTTTACGTTCATTTTAGTTGGATAGCCATTTTATCCGGTTATTTACTGGCTTATATTGTGCTGGCTTTTCTAAATGCAGAAGCGAGTATGAAAAAATGGTTTGATGAAAGTATAAATGCAATCTTGCTCTGTTTTTTTACATATAAATTTAGTATTATTTTTTTTCGACCGAGCCTCTTATTAAATCATCCTATATCGATATTATTCTTAACGGGTGGAACTTCAGGGTTTCAAATCGGATTATTAATTGCACTATGTTATTTAATATGGAGAGGTAGAAAATTAAGAGACAAGCTATTCATAAAAAATCAAATTATTGGATTGATAATAATGGTACTGGGCTATTTACTTGTATTAACATTGCTTAATACTTTAAGCCAATAATCCGAAAGGTGGTAATATAATGATGAAAAAAATTATTGCTTCAGTAGCACTCGTATTGCTAGTAACCGTCGCAATGGTTCAAGCAATGGAACAAAAAAAGGAAGACAATGCTCCTGGTTTAAAAATAGGCAAAGATGCACCAGATTTTGAACTTCAAACATTGGATGGTCAAAAAGTAGCGCTTTCTGATTTGAAAGGCAAAAAGGTCATGCTTAATTTTTGGGCAACATGGTGTCCTCCTTGTAAAGCTGAAATGCCTGAGATGGAGGAATTTCAACAACAATTAAGCAAGGATGAAGTTATTTTGGCTGTAAATATTGACCCTCAAAACGATGTTGAAGGTTTTATTGATTCAATGGGTGTCACTTTTCCCATTGCGTTAGATGAAGGTGGAGAGGTTAATAAAATGTATAAAATTCTTACCATTCCAACTACCTACTTCATCGATTCAGAAGGCGTTATCCAAGAAAAATTCATCGGTGCCATGTCCTTAAAAGATATGAAAGAGCTCATGGGAAACCTAGAATAATTTTGTATTTTATAATCATAATTTTTAGTTAATTTGACCATACTGACTAATAATACATTAGTGAGTAGGTGAAATCATGAAAAGAAAACGAAAGCGTTCATTTGAAGAATTAGTAATGGAAAATAAACGTGAGCTGCTAAATGACGAAAAAGCAATGGAAAAGATTGAAGATCGCTTAGAGCAGCGTCACCTTCAAAAAGCGGAGTAATTTGGTCATAAATAACATTCATGATTCCCCTCTTATCGTTCACACTAAGTCTATAAGGGGGGATTATGATGGGAAATCCAAAAAGAGACTCTAAACACTTTAGACCTTATCACCGTGGGACACAATCTACTGCGTCACATGTGAATAACGGAAAGAAAATGGAAGATAATTCAGGACAACACCCTCAACTGATTCAAACTAAAGGTGAATAAATTTTACTAAGTAAAGAAGGCTAATAGGCCTTCTTTATTTCTGCCTGTAGACAAACTCGAAGTATTTCAAGATTGCTTACAATCTTTTTCTTCTTAATCAAAAATAAATATTTAGTTTACATAACAAAATTATGATTTATTGGTTATAATTGCAATCATAAACTCTTGGCAGTAGAACAAACTATATATCGTCACTACTATTTGTGGTGCTTTACTTCATCCAGCTCGAGGAGGAAAAAACTATGGCGTGGAATCAACCTAATAAAGATAATCGCAATGATAATGTGGAAAAGTTACAGGATATGGTGCAGAATACGATAGAGAATATTGAAAAAGCTGAGGAATCCTTGGCATTCAGTGACGGTGTGCAAAGAGAACAAATTGAAGCGAAAAATGAAAGAAGAAGAGAAAGTCTTGAAAGCTTCAGAAGCGAAATTCAAGATGAATCAGAAGCACGACAAAATGGATATCAAGAGTAATATTAAAACTGGCTGATTGGATTCCAATCAGCCTTTAAGTTGTTGTTGAGGCGAACGGTATCGTTATTATGGTAAGATATTATAACGAGAATGTAAAAAGTGAAGTGAAATGATGAAGATTGATGAATTACATAAAAAGGTAACCCTTTGGCGAAAACGAATAGAGAACAATGAACAATTACACTATCCAGAAATATTTGAAATGCTAAAGTTCCTTCAATTTGAAAAACTCCCATTTTCTCAAATTGAAGAAGATCAGCTAAGAAGCATGTTGTTTGCTATGCTAGCAATTGATAGAAAAAAGAATAATAAAGAAGACCAGCTATTTAAAACATGGTTAAAGATGTCATTGCAGTTAGATCCAAAAAATCCTCTAGCAAAGGAATTGAAAATTACAAATTTATTGGTAGAGAAGATTCATTTTTTTGATGATTTACAATTTCCGTCCATAAGAGAAACTGATAATAGACCTGCAAAGAGGACAGTTGCAGAAACTTATATTAAAGTGTGCGTAACTTTTCTTTCAAATATAAATGATGTGTGGGATGAATTGGAGGAAGGATTAGATTTCACCATTCGAAATTCTTCACAGCAAAGCATTCAAGAGTCTTATGGAGAAATGTTGAAATTATTACAGGAAGCCAAAGTTGCTTTAGAGCAATTACTAATTGCAAGTAGAGAATATTTAGATTCTTTAACAGGGGTTTTTTATACGGCAGAGCATTATGAAAAGATGAAAGAACAAGTTGAATTACTTATGGTGATTAAAAGGCAATGGTCTGATATTTTTGTTATTGAAGGTGACGAAAAACAGTTTACGAAAAGTGACCCTTTACAGGAATTGAAACAGATGGTTGGTTTAAAAGAAGTGAAAGAAAGTGTTAATGAATATTATCATTATCTTCAATATCAAAAAAAGAGAAGTGAATTAGGATTCACCACAATAAACGATCAAAGCTTAAATATGGTCATAACCGGGAATCCTGGAACTGGTAAAACTACTCTAGCGAGGTTATTTGCAAAAGTGTATCATCAGCTTGGTATTTTAGAACGTGAAGAAGTAATTGAAATGGATCGTAGTCAACTTGTAGGATCTTTCGTAGGTCAAACAGAGGAAAACATTCTTGCAGCTGTTGAAAAATCGCTAGGTGGAGTTCTATTTATTGATGAAGCCTACTCTCTAAAAAGAGAGGGTGGAACTGGAAACGATTATGGGCAAAATGCCATAGATACCCTTGTTTCATTAATGACAAATAAAAAATATGCAGGGAAGTTTGCTGTTATCCTCGCAGGATACCCAGAAGAAATGAGAAGGTTTTTACAAGCTAATCCCGGATTACGTAGTAGATTTCCGCAATCCAATCATTTTCATCTTCCAGATTATTCTGTGGAGGAATTACTTGAAATAAGTGAATTAATCGCATCTAGATATGATTATTATTTATCACCATCAGCTAAACGAGAACTTGGTTATAGAATCGAACAATCCATGGTGGACGAAACATTTGGGAATGCTAGAGCAGTCAAAGACTTAGTTATGGAGGCAATTCTTAAAAAAGGGGCCTCCGTTTCAAAATCTGAAAATACTGCTATTACAGATTATGCCCTTTTAGAAGCAGAGGATTTCGTAGTAAATTCCAAGGATAAAGATGAAAGCACCTTAGATAAACTCGAGGAAATGATTGGGTTAAATAACGTCAAAGAGGAAATACGGTCACTGATATCATTTGTAAAGCTTCAGCAATTTAGAAGAGATAATGGTTTACCAACGATTCCGCTGCAACTGCATTCCGTCTTTACAGGTAACCCTGGTACCGGAAAAACAACAGTAGCAACCCATTATTCTAAATTACTGAAAGAGTGTGGATTACTTAAAAGAGGTCATCTAATCGTAACAAGCAGAGCAGATTTTGTAGCAGGTTACGTTGGTCAAACTGCGATAAAAACTAAGAAGAAAATACGGGATGCGTTAGGCGGAGTTTTATTTATCGATGAAGCATATTCCTTATTAAGTCAGCAAACTGGGGATTTTTCTAAGGAAGTGATTGATACTCTGGTAGATGAAATGACAAAGCATCATGAAAATCTTGTTGTCGTTTTAGCAGGATATCCGCATGAAATGAATAAATTACTAGAAAGTAATCCAGGCCTTCGTTCAAGATTTAAGAAATTCATCCATTTCCAGGACTATTCAATCGAAGAGTTATTGGAAATCATGAAAAGTTATTTAGAACAATTCGATTATAGGATTGAGAATGATGCATTGGAATTCGTCCAAGAATTCCTTCACCAACATAAATGGAGTGGGAATGGCAGATTGGCTGCAAATATCATGGATGAAAGTATACAGCAACAATCATTACGTTTAATGAGTTCAAGCGAAAACCTTACTAAAGAAAAAGCCTCATTCCTAATAAAAGAGGATGTCCAAGCAGCGTTAAGGAAGATGGAGAAAGGGGAATGGAAAAATGTTAATATCTAAGAAAGAAATTGAAGTGCGATATGCTGAAACTGATCAGATGGGCGTAGTATACCATGCTAATTATCTCGTTTGGATGGAGTTGGGTAGAACACAAATTGTGAAAGATTTAGGCTTCAACTATGCGGATATGGAGAAAGATGGGATTATCTCTCCAGTCTTGAATATTCAAGCTACATATAAAAAGCCGATGCGATACGGTGAAAAAGCCACTGTGCACACTTGGATTGAACAGTATGATGGGTTTAGAACAGTATATGGTTATGAGGTTTATAATGAGCAAGGTGAGCTTTCGTTCATTGGAAAATCTGAACATGTATGTGTAAAGAGGGAGAATTTCCGTCCAATCTCACTGAGAAAAATATATCCTGATTGGCATGAGGTTTATTTGAACAATCAAAGACAAAAGACTCCAGAGGAAACAGTAAAGTAATATGGCATTCGGAATAAATCGAAGTAAACTGCAAAAGTGGAAACGAAAAATAGATGATGGTGAAATTGCATTTCTTACTCATTACTGGATTGATGATCGATTTCCTGGTTGTAAAACGGTAACGAAGGTAGGGTGTAAGGACCTTGAAAAACTAGCATCTTGGGGAAAGCAATACGGCTTGAAAAAAGACTGGATTGATATTCGAAGAGAAGGATATTCGCACTTTGATCTTTTCGGAGATATTGAACTGAAAATCCTTGAAGCTGAAGGCATCGAAGAAGAATTACTGGGTCTCAAACGTAAAAAGGATTAGTTGCCACATCTGAGCGTTTGTTAACAAAAACCTCCAGCATATCTGCTGGAGGTTTTTAATGTTTTTCTGATCTATTATTTATAACTGAATATCGGTTCTTTCAACTTTGGATTAAAACCAACTTCTAAGTCATGTCCTTCAAAGTACCAAGCGTCTTTATCTTCAATAAAGAATAAGATTTTCTTTACTTCTGTAGTGGCAATGGGAGACAGAGGTTTGTCATCTGAAATTCCCAATGAAAAGCCTGCTTGGATGGGGCTGTATCCTCCATAACGTACATAAAATCTAATGGATTCATTTCCTTTTAAGCCCAATTCCTCTATATACCAGTTTGCAGCTTCATCTGAAATTATTAATTTCATATATTTCCCGCCTTTATTAATTGTATCGTTATTATAAATCAAATTGATTCAAAAAACGAATGAAAGAATACAAATACATTTAGATTAAAAAAATTCTGATAATAAAGGGTTTAGGGAGAATTATACAGAATTATAACTATATCTTAATCAGATATAGTTAAGGAGTGTATGCTGTGTAGCTATATCGCATATAGATATAGGTGGTGTGTTGATGAGTCGATCTGAACAGATAAAAGGGTTCTCTGAATTAATATTGTTGGCATTATTAAAAGAACGTGATCGATATGGATATGAGATAACATCTGAAATGGAAGAGAAAAGCGATGGAATATTTAAAATGAAGGAGGGAAGTCTATATCCTGCTTTGAAAAAACTGGAGGAAAAAGGATTCATAAAAAGTTACTGGAAAGATTCATTTGACGGCCCAAGAAGAAAATATTATTACATCACCAAAATAGGGATGACGGAATTGCATAATCAAAAAAGCCAATTTGAATCCTTATACCAAATCATTCTACGTTTTATTTAATGCAAAAAGAGGGATATATAAATTACGGCTTTATTAAAAGACGTTTTTCTATGAGTTGATGGGAGCAGAGTTCGCTTGACTAAAGGAAAAAAACATCCTACCCAAGTAGTTAAAATCAACCCATTTATTCGAAGGCTGTGTTAAAGTCCATTGTTGATTTTTAGCAGTTTGTTGATTGAAGTAGGAGACGCTTGACTCCTGGGGGATTTGCGTTACAGGCGAGTCCACGCAGGAGCGCAAGCGACGAGGATGCTTGGCTAACGCTCACCGAAAAAGCAAGCGTCTGGAACGCAAATCAACAGGCAAGTTTAACAGAGTCAATTCGAAAAAAACTCATACTTATTGAGACCTTTATTTAAGGAGGAGTATCATGAAAATTACATATTCTGCTTATCAAAAGCTCAATGAAATATTGATGCAGGAACGTAATGAGGGTGAACAACTATTCATTCGATTGGAAATGGGAATCGGCTGAGGAGGACCAAAGTTATCGCTTTCTCTGGAGGAGGAGCCTTTAAAAAATGATCACATTATTCAAGTAGATGACATAAACATTCTAATTGGAGAGAGAAGCAAAACTCATTTCAAAGATACCAAGTTAGACTACGTCACTGATCCATTTGGAAACAAGAAATTTATACTATTACAAATTTAGTAAAGAAGACTTCTATATCGATTTATAGGAGTCTTTTTCAGTTAGGTCCGGAAATATGTTAAGAAATTTATAAACTTTTTGAAAACTAGTACATAGTGTATTGACACAACTTAGCTTTACTAGGAAAATAATCATACATTCAGATAATAATATAGGACTGTCGAAATATTGTCTGAAGGCAAAACTAAAGAAATATAGACATAGAAAAATGGGGTATAGACATGGGGATATTTACAAAACAAAGACCTACAGTAGCTAAATGGATTCAAAAGGCAGAACAATTACCTGTAACCATTTCAATTTCTGATCCTGAAGTCCTATTACAACTAAAAACGATTGATTTACAGGAAAATGATTTGCGATTAATCCATGTTTTTCAAGAAGTGGTTTCTGAAAATATCCAAATCTTAGTTGATTCATTTTACCAGTCAATACTTGGTGTTCCTGAGCTAAGTAACATCATACAGTCCAATACGACTGTCGATCGACTTACTTCTACTTTGAATCAACATATCATTGAACTGTTTAATGGAAGAATAGATAATGAGTTCTTGACTAAAAGAATGAATGTCGCTAAATCACATTATCGAATTGGACTCCAGCCGAAATGGTATTTAAGCGCTTTCCAAAATCTACAAAACACACTGATTTCTTTAGTATATGGAAATAGTGACTCGAAGGAAGAACAACAAGCTCTGATTCTCGCCATGACAAAAATCCTTAACTTTGAGCAACAACTTGTGTTGGAGGCTTATGAGAAAGAAAACATCAATATTAGAGAGCGTCAAAATGAAGAAGTGAAACAAGAGGTAAAGCAAACGATATTATCTATTTCAGAAGAGTTAGTTGCGCTAAGTGAACAAACTGATGCTTCAGTTAAGATGATTGTTTCTAATAGTAGACAAGTCAATCAATTAGTGTTCAATAATAATGAAAAATCAAGACATTCTCAAAGTCTTGCAGAAGAAGGGCAACAGAGAATGCGAAAGCTTACCGATAAGATTCATTCAATTTCGCAAAATACAAATAACGTAGAAAAGAATATTAGTGCTTTGAATGATTCACTTAAGCAAATTACGGAATTTGTCGGTTTAGTACAAGGAATTGCCGATCAGACTAACTTACTTTCATTGAATTCTGCTATCGAAGCGGCAAGAGCAGGAGAGCATGGACGAGGATTTGCTGTCGTAGCTGATGAAGTTAGAAAGCTTGCTGATCAAACAAAGAAATCTATCACTGAAATTTATTCCATTGTAAATACTTCGAATATTTATATGGAAGAGGTTATCAAATCAATCCATCAAGTACAATCAGTTGTGCAAATTGGTGAAGAAGAATCCGATTTAACACAGTCGTCTTTCAATGAAATTGTTACATCCATGGAAGAAAGTGTTGTCGGTGTAGGTGAGGTTGAAGAACAAATAAAAGGCTTGATAGCTGTGATTGACGAAATTGGAACAGCGACATCAAGGGTTACTAAACAAGCAGAAACATTGAATGACACAGCTTCATCTTTATAATATTTATAAACACACACGAAAACGGGGGCAATACGATGCCTTTTTCGTGTGTGTTTTTTTCTCCTTATATAAGCAAGCGCTACAATTGTCCATTTTATAAAGAAATAGACCCCGACTTAAAACTGGTCGAGGTCTTATAAAGAAGTGTTATTTAGCGATTTTCTTTACGTTGCATCCACTTTATTTTAGGTTCTGTGCCTTCTTTAATTCTCTTTAGGTTTGCTCGATGTCTATACACAATAAAAGTGGCCATCAGGGCAACAACTATAATTAATGGTATATCTCCACTTATAATTGCTCCTAATAACGCGATGATGGCAGTTATGATAGAAGATAGTGAAACATACCTTGTTATGTATAATGTAATGAAAAATACGGGAAACAACAGTAGGAATAACAAAGGGGCATATCCTAACAACACACCACCTGAAGTTGCTACAGCTTTACCTCCACGGAATCCTGCAAAGATAGGGTACATATGGCCGACAATAGCAAATACACCTACTAAAAGTGGGTGGAAATCGACTCCTAAAAATATAGGTAGAAGAGTAGCTAAAGTCCCTTTTAACACATCCATTATGGATACAATCAATCCTGCTTTAACTCCAAGAGTCCTAAAGGTATTTGTTCCGCCAAGGTTCCCGCTTCCGTGCTCTCTTATATCCGTCGAATAGAACAACTTACCAATTATTAACCCTGATGGGATGGAGCCAATTAAATAAGAAAGAATAAGAACTAAAACCGTCATTTGATAAGCCCTTTCTAATATCTTTACTTGAATTATCAGTGCTATTATTTTACCACGACTTTTGAGAGAAAACCTTAAGAATTTTTTATTAATGGCTTTTTAGAGGTTATTGTTTGAGAAACTTTTCCATATGACATACAATGAGGCAGAATTCGAGAAAAGATAGGTGTAAATAATGAAAACTACATTTTCTTCTTTGCAATGGATGGCCTTTATGTTTGCCAGTGCAATTGTGGCACCGATTGCAGTTGCAGGGCTTTATGGATTAGATGCTGCAGATACAGCCTCTTTCGTTCAAAGGAATATGTTTGTTATGGGAATAGCGGGAATCTTGCAAGCTTTTTTCGGCCATAGGTTGCCAATCAATGATGGACCAGCAGGAATATGGTGGGGGATTTTCTCAGTTTATGCTGGTTTATCAGGGACGTTATTTTCGAGTGAAATTGAAACCTTGCAAGCTCTCCAAGGCGCACTAGTTGTTAGTGGTATTATTTTTATTTTATTAAGTGTATTTGGACTAATAAATCCTCTAAGTAAGTTATTCACACCTGCTGTCACAGGAGTATATCTACTTTTGCTTGTGTTTCAACTAAGTAAAAGTTTCGTACTCGGAATGCTAGGGATAGGATATAGGCAAGACTCCATTGATGTAAAAGTGACCTTGCTATGTTTTCTTATTGTCGTTTTTACCATTTTACTTTCTAAAAGTAAAATACCTCTGTTAAAACAATACGCCATACTTTTATCCCTGGCCTTTGGATGGTTACTTTTTAAAGTGTTTGGGTTAACTTTTAGTATACCGTTACATTCTGACAAAATTATAAGTTTACCGAAAGTCTTAGTCTTTGGAACCCCGATTTTTGATGGTGGATTAATTGTGGCATCTATATTTGTGACCCTTTTACTAATTACTAATATGATTGCAAGTATTAGGATTGTCGAACAGGTAGTACAAGGGCTTGGTGCACCAGTCTTTAGGAATCGTGAGAACAAAGCCGGGACAATGGGAGGTGTCAGTCAAATATTGGCTGGTTTATTTAGCACTATGGGGCCTGTTCCTTTATCGGGGGCAGGAGGATTCATTCAAACGACCAAAACAGCTGGGAGATGGCCTTTTGTTTTAGGATGTGGTTTGGTGATCCTCGTTTCATTGTTCCCAACTTTGATGAATTTCCTATCCAGTTTACCGACACCTGTTGGATATTCTGTTTGTTTTGTTGTTTTTGCGGGAATGATTGGATTAGCTTTGCAGGATATTCAAAGGAACGACAACCCTAACATAAAATTGGCTATTGGGATTTCTCTTTTAAGCGGAGTAGGTTCAATGTTTGTTCCTGCCCAATCATTTTCAAGTTTACCTCCAATCGTCACAGCCATTTTTTCAAATGGATTAATTGTGGGTACCATTGTTATCATAGTTGGACAACAGCTAGTGAATTATTTTGACCGTACAACATTAGAAGATCAACAACACTAGAATTAGTAGCAAAAAGCTTTTTGATTAAAAAATGCCTAATCAATTAGGTCCTAATAGCTTTGCAATTTATTGAGTGGGTATAATGGCTAAAAAAAGGAAAGGATGATTGTTATGATAAATAATCCGACTAGAGAAGAAATGGGGAAAATCTTAAAAGCTTCTAAACGCATTGCTGTAGTTGGCTTGTCAGATAATCCTGATAGAACTTCATACATGGTTTCGAAAGCCATGCAGGATAATGGGTACGAAATCATTCCTGTTAATCCAACGATTAAGGAAGCATTGGGAGAAAAAGCGGTAGCTTCTTTAAAAGACATTGAAGGACATATTGATATTGTTAATATTTTTAGAAGATCTGAAGCCCTCCCAGAGCTGGCAAAAGAATTTGCCGAAATTGATGCAGACGTATTCTGGGCACAATTAGGGGTGGAAAATGAAGAAGCTTTTCAATTCCTTAAGAATAAAGGCTATACAGTCATCATGGACCGTTGCATTAAAGTGGAGCATGCTTTAACTAAATAAGGAAAGTGAACAAGGATGAGCTTCAATAGTTTATCCTTGTTTTTTTAGGTGGAATTTTGCAATTAATGGGGCATTTGTTAATTTATGTACTATGTTGATTGGATTGGGAAAATGGGAGACAGCTCCAAAAAATGACTATATTTTCAATAAAATTTACTAAAACGAATAAAAAGATTATTTGCGAAAAAAATTTTTAACGATACAATAAGTCATAGACTTTACCATTGAAAACAAGGATTTTGTGAATCCGATCTTTTGGTCAATTGAAAACACGAACACTTGTTCTTTGTGTGGTATAATGAAAATATAACTTTTGATAAATAGTATTTACAATGAAGTATGGCTCAGAGTCTTAGGAAGAAATAAAAAACTAAGACGAGTAGGGATGTTTAGTAAGAAAGGGGAATGTCAGTGGCTAGGAATACAAAAACCATTGAATATAACGACGATGCCATTCAGGTGTTGGAAGGATTAGAGGCAGTACGTAAACGACCTGGGATGTATATCGGTAGTACGGATGCAAGAGGTCTCCATCACCTTGTTTATGAGATTGTAGATAATTCTATCGATGAAGCGCTAGCTGGACATGGCGACACGATTATCGTAAAAATACATAAAGACAATAGTATTAGTGTAGTCGATAAGGGAAGAGGTATGCCTACTGGAATGCATAAGCTCGGCAAACCAACCCCAGAGGTTATTTTGACTGTCCTGCATGCCGGAGGGAAGTTTGGACAGGGTGGGTATAAAACGAGCGGTGGTTTGCATGGTGTAGGTGCTTCGGTAGTGAATGCACTTTCTGTATGGCTTGATGTTACCATTAAAAGAGACGGGAATTTATATAAACAACGCTTCGAGAATGGCGGTAAACCCGTAACTACTCTTGAAAAAGTTGGGACAAGCAAATCGACGGGGACGACTATCCATTTCAAACCGGATGCAACGATCTTCTCAACTACCACATTTAACTTTGAGACCTTATCCGAACGCTTGAGAGAATCTGCTTTCTTAATGAAAGGGATGAAAATTGAGTTAATTGATGAGCGTGATGGACAGCATGAAATTTTCCATTATGAAAATGGGATTGAAGCTTTTGTTCAATACTTAAATGAGGACAAAGAAACTCTTCATCCTGTAGTTAGCTTTGAAGGTGAGCAAAACGGAATTGAGCTAGATTTTGCATTCCAATTTAACGATGGCTACTCAGATAACGTCTTAAGCTTTGTAAATAATGTTAGAACAAAAGATGGAGGAACACATGAAATTGGCTCTAAGACAGCTATGACACGTGTGTTCAATGAGTATGCACGTAAAACAGGATTGCTAAAGGAAAAGGATAAAAATCTCGAAGGTACCGATATCCGTGAGGGATTGGCTGCCATCATTTCCGTAAGAATTCCTGAAGAGTTGCTTCAATTTGAAGGTCAGACAAAAAGTAAACTTGGAACTAGTGAAGCACGCTCCAGTGTAGATTCAATTGTATCTGAACATTTAGCGTATTTTCTTCAAGAAAATCCAGAAACAGCTTCCTTGCTAATAAAAAAATCAATAAAGGCGTTTCAAGCACGTGAAGCGGCGAGAAAAGCACGGGAAGATGCAAGAAGTGGAAAGAAGAGAAAAAAATCGGATTCCATTCTATCTGGTAAATTAACACCTGCGCAATCCAGAAACCCACAAAAAAATGAATTGTATCTTGTCGAGGGTGATTCTGCAGGTGGCTCGGCTAAACAAGGGCGAGATCGTAAGTTCCAGGCTGTATTACCATTGAGAGGTAAAGTTATAAATACGGAGAAAGCCAAACTTTCTGATATCTTTAAAAATGAGGAAATCAACACCATTATTCATGCTATTGGTGGTGGAGTCGGTCCTGATTTTAACGTTGAGGATATCAATTATGACAAAATTGTAATAATGACTGATGCCGATACGGATGGTGCGCATATTCAAGTTCTGTTATTAACATTCTTTTATCGATATATGAGACCATTGATTGAAGAAGGAAAGATTTTTATCGCGCTACCTCCTCTTTACAAAGTTAGTAAAGGAACAGGGAAAAAAGAAGTCATTGAGTATGCTTGGAATGATGATGAACTTCAAGGTACCATCAAAAAAGTGGGTAAAGGCTATATTATCCAAAGGTATAAAGGACTTGGAGAAATGAATGCAGATCAGCTTTGGGATACTACAATGAACCCAGAAACTAGAACGTTAATCAGGGTAAGAATTGATGACGCAGCACGTGCAGAAAGACGTGTATCCACTTTAATGGGCGATAAAGTTGAGCCTCGTAGAAAATGGATTGAGTCACATGTTGCCTTTGGCATGGAAGAAGATTCAAATATATTAGATAACCAGAATATGATCATCACGGAGGAGGTCTAATAACATGTCATCAATGGAAAAATTCCGAGATCTCCCCTTGGAGGAAGTGTTAGGCGACCGATTTGGTCGATATAGTAAATATATTATCCAAGACCGTGCACTGCCAGATGCACGAGATGGATTGAAACCAGTACAACGTCGTATCCTTTATGCAATGCATGTTGAAGGGAATACACATGAAAAAGGGTTCAGGAAGTCGGCCAAGACAGTTGGTAATGTAATTGGTAATTACCATCCTCATGGAGACTCTTCTGTTTATGACGCGATGGTACGTATGAGTCAGGATTGGAAGCTACGTAAGCTGTTAGTAGAAATGCATGGTAACAATGGTAGTATCGACGGAGATCCACCAGCCGCAATGCGTTATACAGAAGCTCGCCTGTCCTCCATTTCAGGTGAGCTTTTACGTGATATCGAAAAAAGAACAGTGGATTTTATTCCAAACTTTGACGATACATCCAGTGAACCAGTGGTCTTGCCTGCGATGTATCCGAATCTATTAGTAAATGGTTCAACAGGTATATCGGCAGGTTATGCAACAGAAATTCCTCCTCACCAGCTTGGGGAGGTCATCGATGCTGCTATCATGCGAATGGATCATCCAAAGAGTACGGTTGATGAATTAATGACCGTCATAAAAGGTCCAGACTTCCCGACTGGAGGAATCATTCAAGGGATAGAAGGAATTAAAAAAGCATATGAAACGGGTAAGGGAAAAATTATTATCCGTGGAAAAGCTGCAATCGAAGATGTTCGCGGCGGTAAACAACAGATTGTAATCACTGAAATTCCCTTCGAAGTGAACAAGGCTAACCTTGTGAAGAAGATGGATGAACTACGGTTAGACAGAAAAGTGGAAGGCATTTCTGAAATACGCGATGAAACGGATCGCACCGGACTTAGAATCGTAGTCGATTTGAAAAAAGAAGCGGATGCAGATGGCGTTCTTTATTTTCTTTATAAAAATACCGATCTTCAAGTTACTTATAACTTCAATATGGTGGCAATCCATAAAAAACGTCCAACACTCATGGGACTTCGAGAACTATTGGATGCATATATTGATCATCGGAAGGAAGTCGTTACAAACCGATCTAAATATGAGTTACAGAAAGCTCGCGATCGTGAACACATTGTTGAAGGGTTAATGAAAGCATTATCCATCTTAGATGAAGTTATTGCCGCAATCAGAGCATCCAATGACAAGCGCGACGCGAAAAATAACTTAATGGCTAAGTTCAGTTTTACGGAACCTCAAGCGGAAGCTATTGTATCTTTACAGTTATACCGTTTAACTAATACAGATATTACAGCTCTCCAAGAAGAAGCGGAAGAACTGAAAAACAAAATTGCTGAGCTACTATCCATTCTCGAAAGTGAGAAAAAGCTCCTTTCAGTAATTAAAAGTGAATTAAAAGGCGTAAAAAAACAGTTCAATGATGTTCGGCTTTCTAAAATTGAAGAGGAAATTGAAGAAATCAAAATCAATTTGGATGTTATGGTGGCAAGTGAGGACGTATTGGTCACTGTGACAAAAGAAGGCTATATTAAACGGACAAGCCTAAGATCATTTGCCGCATCTGGTGGCCAAGACTATGGAATGAAGGATACAGATACGATCCGTTTCCAATATGAAATGAATACGAAGGATGTTATCCTCCTCTTTACGAACAAAGGGAATTATTTATATTGCCCAGTTCACCAGCTTCCTGACATTCGTTGGAAAGATATAGGTCAGCACATTGCCAATATCATCCCAATTGACAGAGATGAAAATATTGTGAAAGCGATTCCTATCCAAGACTTCGAACAGCCTCAATTCTTATTGTTTATTACGAAGAATGGAATGGTGAAGAAATCAGAATTGTCCTTATATAAGGCGCAACGATATTCTAAACCACTTGTCGCGATTAATTTAAAAGATGAGGATGAACTTATCGACGTTCATGTTACGGATGGAAATAAGGAAATCTTCCTAGCTAGTAGATTAGGTTACGGACTTTGGTTTAAAGAAGAAGAAATTAGCCCTATTGGAGCTCGTGCAGCAGGTGTCAAAGGGATGAACCTAAAAGATGACGATTTTGTAGTTAGTGGAAAAATTATTGATGAACAAAATCAATCCATCGTAGTTACTACTCAGCGAGGAGCAATCAAGAGAGTAAAACTTTCAGAATTTGAGAAAACAACACGTGCAAAACGTGGTGTCTTGATGCTTCGTGAATTAAAAAACAATCCACATAGAATTTCTGGAATAGAAATAGTAAATCAAACTGATGTCATTACCGTCATGACTGAAAAAGGACAAATCCTAGAAATACCAATGGTTGAACTGAAATTTAGTGACCGATATTCCAATGGTTCCTTCATTTTTGACGAAAGTGACTCAGGTCCAATTACACAAGTGTCCAAAGTTCATAAAAAAACAGAACAAACTGAATCATAAATCTATTAAGAGTAAGTTAGTTCAATACTTTGGTGAAAATTCACACTCAAAAATGCAAGAAAAATAACAAAAGATGTATAAATCAAAAACGCATGGGATCGCAATAATGTCCATGCGTTTTTATTTGCCTAAAATTGCGAACCAACTCAATAAACTCGTTTTTTTTTGAAAAATGAGAGCTTTATCATTTTGTATTTTCTCATATCGATCAAATATATTTTCATTAATTCAATAGAAGCTGACCAAATGGTGTTATACTCAAATAAGGTGTTACAAAAATTTCCATTATCTTTTTATATAATATAATGTTTAAAAATTTATCTATTTTAAGCGATTTCCTTTTAGATGTAGATAGACGTTATGGATCTTTTTCTAGAGCTAAAAAGATTTTGTTAGGCAATGAAAAATTAAAAATAGCCATGAAATTTAGAAAGGATGAAAAAATTAATTGTTAACTAAATTTGATTTTAAAAATTTACTCATTAAAACTAATAGGCTAACCATTAGACCATACCAAATAACAGATGTTGATGATATATATGAAGTAGTGAAAGAACCTAGTTTTTATGATTTTATACCCGAAAGCCCACCATCCATTAAACAAGTAGAAGGAATAGTAAAATGGTCCATTGATTGTAATGAAAAGAATACATTGGAAAACATCTTAAAACTTAATCTTGGAATTGTACACAAGGATGAGAATTGTTTAATTGGTTATTGTGGATTAGGGCCATTTGACTTGGATACTTCGAAGATAGAACTCTATTATGGCATCCGAAAGGATTTTAGGGGTAGAGGGCTTGCAACAGAGGCAGCACTATCACTGATAGACTTTGGTTTTGATACGCTAAATTTAAATGAAATTGTAACAACCGTTTTCCCTCAAAACATTTCGTCAGTAAAGGTATTAGAGAAAATAGGAATGAAAAGACAATATTCTATTGTTTCACCACCAGATGATTTTAAGGAATTTGACGGGATGGATTTTTATTCAATTCATAAGATGTAATAAAAAATAGGATTATTGCGGTTTCTTTTATGAACAGTTAAGGATATACAAAAATTCAAAAACTATTAATGTATTAATATATATCTTCCTGGTTTTGTCCTTTACTGGTTTTATTCTAACTCAAGTCACATTTTAGTCCCAACTCCAATTCGCTTTTTTTACAAATGTAGGGATTTTAAGTGAATTGAAAGGATAAATCCAGTAAAAATGGAAACATTAATTCCATCTCTATTTCAATTTGAAAGGGCCAGGAAATGAAAATAATTAACATTATAATTCCTATAATTTCATTTGGTTTCTTTTTCGCACATCCAGTTCCTGAAATCAAAGCAGGGCAAGTGGAACCTAAAACATTAGTGATAAAAAAAGAAAATGTAACATGTGATGGGAAAAAAGATACTGTTTCTCTAATCGGTATTCCATATGATGAAACTGCAAGCTACTTAAAAGAAATCTTCTTAAAAGTCCAATATAGCGAAGGTGGAGAGAAAACAGTACTTGTAGGAAGTGGATATGAGCCTACTGTGCAATTCGCTGACATAAATCATGATGGGTGTAAGGATGTATTTGTTTCTATACAGACCGGTGGCAGCGGAGGGATTGTGCAGAATGACTTGTACGCCTATAAAGACAGGGAATTTGTAGATTTAACTGTGCCACCACCAGTACAAGTGGAAGCATACTTTATAGATGGATATAAGGCGATTATCAAACTTTCAAATAAAAAAGAATACAACATTGATTTGTCTAACAGAAAAGAAGATTATGATCGACTTGGACTATATAACGATGGGAAACTTAGTGAACTTTCAGAGCTTATGGTCGATCCATATTCTAATATGAAAATTACTGGGACACTATCAGGATTAGGATTAAAAGGGATACAAAGAATTAGCGGAGCCTATCATGCAGACGGGATTGGAGACATAGAATCGCTTTGGTTTTACACAAATGGCAAATGGGTACTTGAAAAAGTAAAATTCAGGGAACTAAAAAGACATAAATGATGGTTTGATTAACCAAAATTAGGCAAACATCATATGATAGGGCAAGGGAAACTTTCAAAAGAAAGGAGTCACTTGCCATGTCTACATTTAATCCAGAAAAGTTGAATACTACATTTATACCTCCAGCAACCCCTTATTCTCCAGTTGATGGAAGGAAGTACACAATGACACATTCAGATACGACTGGTGAATTATTTGTAAGTATCGGGTGTGACTATGATTGGGGGAAAATCAACCCTCATTTGAGGGACGAAGTGTTGGCTGAGTGGAGACCTAATCACGGTGAATATTCATTACAAGCAAAGGTGTATATAAGTGGTGGAGAATTCGATTACAATAATGCAAAAGTTCGATTCTTGATATTTGAACGCGAACTTCCACTGGCTTTTTCCGCAATCTTCCATGCTGATGAAACGTTTTTTCATTTCTTTCCATGGTTCTTAGATTTCCCGATTTATGTTCACTATCAATCGATATATCCAGAATTTCAAAAAACAGTATATGCAGGTACACCCCGGCAATATTTAGTAAAAAAGAGTTAATTACAAATGCTCCCAGTAAAGCTCTACTGAAGACTTTTCTGGGAGCTATATTTTTGAAAGCGATTCCATATATAAATTGACAATTTTAAATTGTCTGTTAAAATCAAATCATGGTTATTTAACTTTTTAATTTTATTTAATTGATTGGAGGAATATTGCTACGGAACTTAAGGATAAAATCATTGATACAGCACTGCGTCTTTTTGAACAGCATGGATATCATGGAGTCTCTGTCCATCAAATTGTTCAAGAAAGTGGAACCTCTAAAGGGGGATTTTATCATCATTTCCAATCGAAAGATGAACTCCTTTATGTCATTCATGATTACTTTATTTCATATGTATTAAATAAAGCTCAAGAAGCACTAGCAACCAGTCAAAGCCCCACAGAAAAACTTCAGAGTATCATACAATCATTTGTAAAAGTGTTTCACCTCTATAAACCTCATATTTCTGTTTTTTATCAAGAGAGTATGTATCTTAAACCGCAATATATTCAAGTGATTAAAAAAAAGCGTGATCAGTATAGGGATTTACTTTTCAAGGTTATCGAAGAAGGTAGAGAAAAAGGGGAATTTCGAAAAGAACTTCCAATTGAGATTACAGGAATGTCCATTCTAGGAATGGTGAACTGGACCTACAAATGGTATAGGGTAGATGGTGGAAAATCGATTGAAGAAATTGCCAATATCTTTTCTGACATTGTTCTACAGTCATTATGGACCGAACAGGCAAGAGATTGTCCAGACTACCAGAAATACCGTTTGGTTAATTCCAATACCCATTCTATATAAAGCGCTTACAAACAATTATGTGCAGGACAGACCAACTAGTCGGTCTTGCAAAAACTAAGGGGGATATAAAATGATTTTTGAATTAACTAAAGAACAACAAATGATTAAAGAAATGGTAGCGGATTTCGCTGAAAAAGAAATTAAACCTATAGCAATTGATCTTGACAGAGATTCTCGTTTCCCAGAAGAAGTTTTTAAACAAATGGGAGAACTTGGTTTGTTAGGAATTCCGTTCCCAGAACAATACGGTGGTTCTGGTGGAGATACGATTTCATATGCAATTGCAGTAGAAGAGATTGGTAAGGCTTGTGGCGGAACTGGTCTAAGCTATGCTGCAGCTGTTTCCCTTGGAGCATCGCCGATTTATTACTTTGGTACAGAAGAACAAAAACAAAAATTCCTAGTTCCTCTAGCTAGCGGTAAAGCATTGGCATCATTCGGTTTGACTGAACCTAATGCTGGATCTGATGCAGGTGGAACGCGTACAAGAGCAGTGTTAGACGGTGATGAGTATGTAATCAATGGCGAAAAATGCTGGATTACCAATGCAGGTTATGCGGAGACAATCACAGTTACAGCTGTAACAGGGAAAGACGAAAGAGGCAAAAATATTATTTCTGCATTCCTTGTGCCTACAAACACGCCTGGATTAAAAATTACTAGCAACTACGACAAAATGGGAGTTCGTGCTTCCAATACTTCTGAAATTATTTTGCAGGATGTTAGAGTACCGAAGGAGAATATTTTAGGAGACCCAGAAAAAGGGTTCAAGCAATTCCTTTATACATTAGACGGTGGAAGAATCTCAATTGCTGCCCTAGCGGTAGGTTTGGCACAAGCAGCCTTTGAGCGAGCGCTTGCTTACTCTAAAGAAAGAGTACAGTTCGGCAAATCTATTTCTAACTTCCAAGCCATCCAATTCAAATTGGCAGACATGGCAATGGAGATTGACTTAGCAAGAACAATGGTTTACAAAGCAGCTTGGTTGAAGGATCAAGGAAAGAACTTTACGAAGGAATCCGCTTATGCGAAACTTTTCGCTTCTGAAATGGCATTCCGCGCTTGTAATCAAGCAATCCAAATTCATGGTGGCTATGGATACATGAGAGAATACGAGGTTGAGAGATTCTTACGTGATGCTAAGTTACTAGAAATTGGAGAAGGAACTTCAGAGGTTCAAAGATTAGTAATCGCAAGACAACTTGGCTGTTAAGTTAAAAAAGTCAACATGAATAAACTCCCATCCTAGATTAATCGATTACATTTTAAAATGTTTCATTAATCGAAAGGGGTATAGGGTGTATCCCTTATCCCTTTCGTTTTTACAAGAATAAAGGAGGAGCAATCATGTCCAATTTGTTGAATATCACGGTAGGTAAATTACTTGAGGATGTAGCTGACAGACAGCCTAATCATGAAGCAGTTGTCTATGCAGATCGCAATTTGCGTTATACATATAAAGAGTTTGACAATGTGTGTAGAAAGGCTGCCCGTGGTTTTATGTCTTTAGGAATTGAAAAAGGCGACCATGTTGCTATATGGGCAACGAATACTCCAGAATGGCTCATCTCCCAGTTTTCAACAGGAAAAATGGGTGCAGTCCTTGTAACGGTAAATACCAACTATCGATCAGCAGAACTTCAATATCTGCTACAACAATCGGACTCCTCCACATTGATATTAATGGAATCCTTCAAAGAACATTCATATATCGATACGTTATACGATATCATTCCAGAGCTAAAGGATTCAGAGCCTGGTAAATTAATGAGCAGTAAACTTCCTAAACTGAAAAACGTAATTGTCCTTGGAGAAAATAGTTATCCAGGTACTTTCAGTTGGGAAGATGTAATGACCTTAGGTAATGGAGTTTCAGAGGAAGAATTGGATTTCAGAATGGAAACTCTTCATCCTGATGATGTCATCAATATGCAGTACACCTCTGGAACAACTGGATTTCCAAAGGGAGTTATGCTTACACATAGTAACATCGTGAATAATGGGTACAACATTGCTAGCTGTATGAAATTGACAGACGAAGATCGACTTTGTATCCCGGTACCATTTTTCCATTGCTTTGGGTGTGTTCTCGGAACGATGGCTTGTGTTTCTGTAGGAGCAACGATGGTGCCTGTACAAGAGTTTAATCCTCGTACAGTCCTTAAAACAGTACAGGATGAAAAATGTACTGGACTACATGGGGTACCAACGATGTTCATAGCTGAATTGAACCTTGAGGAATTCCAGGAATACGATTTGTCACACCTACGGACAGGTATTATGGCGGGTTCAAATTGCCCAATTGAAGTCATGAAGGCTGTCGTTGAAAAGATGGGAGCTAAAGAAATCACCATCGCATATGGTCAGACTGAGGCTTCACCTGTTATCACGCAGACGAGAACAGACGATCCGATTGAGCTCAGAGTAGCCTCTGTAGGAAAGGCTCTTCCAAACGTTGAAGTGAAAATCGTTGAGCCAGGCACAAACCAGGAAGTTCCTTTTGGGACACAGGGTGAGTTATGTACTCGTGGCTATCATGTCATGAAAGGTTATTATAATAATCCGGATGCTACACGTGAAGCGATTGACGAAGAAGGATGGTTACATACTGGTGACTTAGCTGTCATGGATGAAAACGGATATTGTAAAATAACTGGTCGATTGAAAGATATGATTATTCGTGGTGGGGAAAACATCTATCCAAGAGAAATTGAAGAATTCTTATATCAACATCCTAAAGTGCTCGATGTTCAAGTAGTTGGTGTGCCTGATTCTAAATATGGCGAGGAAGTTATGGCGTGGATCATTCTTAAAGAAGGACAAACGGCGACGGTTGAAGAAATGAAAGAGTTTTGTGATGGGAAAATCTCTCGACATAAAATCCCGCGTTATATCGAATTTACAAGCGATTATCCTATGACAGCTAGTGGGAAAATTCAAAAATTCAAGCTTCGCGAACAGTCTATGGAATTAATAAATGCAAATTGAGGAGGAATGTACAGCATGATTCAGAAATTATTAGTTGCCAATCGTGGCGAAATCGCTTCACGTGTCATTCGTACTTGTAAAAAATTAGGTATCATTTCTGTTGCAGTCTACTCTGAAGCAGATGCGGATGCTCCTTTTGTAAAAGAAGCAGATGAAGCCTATTGCATAGGTGGACCTCGTGCACAAGATAGTTATTTACAGAGTGATAAGATTCTCGCTGTAGCCAAGGAAGCTAATTGTGATGCAGTCCATCCTGGATATGGTTTTTTAAGTGAGAATACTACGTTTGCTACAAAATGTAAGGACGAAGGCATCATTTTTATCGGACCTTCACCTGACGTTGTAAACATGATGGGGAAAAAAATCGAAGCAAGAAAAACAATGGAGGCAGCTGGCCTTCCATTAGTACCAGGTATTTCAACTGCAATTGCTGATGCGGATGAAGCGGCATTACATGCTGAAAAAATGGGTTATCCTGTCATGCTAAAGGCTTCTTCAGGTGGAGGCGGCATTGGGATGCAAGCGGTCTTCAATGAAGATGAGCTACGTAAGGCATTCGACGGCAATAAAAAGCGTGCTGAAATGTTCTTTGGTGACGGAGCGATGTTTATTGAAAAGCTTATTGAAAATCCTCGTCATATTGAGATTCAAATTTTAGCAGATTCGTATGGTAATACATTGTACCTTTGGGAACGTGAATGTTCGATCCAAAGGCGTAATCAAAAAGTTGTTGAAGAGGCACCATCTGCATTCCTAGATTCAGAAACTCGAAAGAAAATGGGAGAAGCAGCAGTAAAGGCATCAAAAGCAATTGGGTACGAAAACGCTGGAACGATTGAGTTCTTAGTGGATGAACAGAAAAATTACTATTTCCTTGAGATGAATACTCGTCTTCAAGTCGAACATCCCGTAACGGAAGAAATCACTGGTCTTGATTTAGTTGAACAACAAATCAAGGTGGCTAATGGTGAAAAACTAGAGTTTACTCAAGAGCAGATCAATCTTAATGGGCATGCTATTGAAGTAAGAATTTATGCTGAAGATCCGGTAACTTTTTACCCATCTCCAGGAAAAATCACTTCCCTAACAGTTCCTGAAAAAGCTCGACATGAATTGGCAGTCCATGGTTCTTCAACGGTAAGCCCATTTTACGACCCAATGATTGCTAAAATGATTGTTCACGGTGCTACAAGAGATGAAGCTATCGAATTAATGGAAGAAGCATTATCAAATTACGTAGTAGAAGGAATTAAGACCAATATTCCAATGTTAAAAGAAGTCATCTCCCATGATGCATTCAAGGGAGCAGACACGACTACGGCATTTGTTAGCAAATACTATAATAAAACAAAAACAAGTACAACTTAGGAGGCAAAACAAAATGACAGAAATTAAAGCAAGCATGGCAGGTAGTGTTTGGAAAATCGTAGTGGCTGTGGGTGATAGTGTAGTAGATGGTCAAGATCTAATTATCTTGGAATCTATGAAAATGGAAATTCCCATTGCTGCAGAAGGTTCTGGAACAGTTGCAGAGCTAAAAGTAAATGAAGGCGATTTTGTTAACGAAGGCGATGTTTTAGCTATTATAGAATAATTTTTACGACAAGGAGGTACAAACATGGGGAAGTCTAAGAAAATCATCATTAAAGAAGTTGGTCCTCGTGACGGTCTTCAAAATGAAAAAGTCATGATTGAAACAGAAGATAAAATTTCATGGATTGATTCTTTGTCCAAAACTGGTCTTTCCTATATTGAAGTTACCTCCTTCGTCCATCCAAAATGGATACCACAACTTGCGGATGCACTTCAAGTTGCAAAAGGTTTTCATAAAGAAGAACAGGTAACGTATGCCGCTCTCGTGCCCAATATGAAAGGACTTGAGACTGCGTTAACTACTAACCTTGATGAACTATCTGTATTTATGTCAGCTAGTGAGAGCCACAATTTAAAAAATATTAATAAATCCATTCAAGATACATTTCCTGTGATAAATGAAGTAGTCAATGGAATTTTAGAAAATGGTAAAACCGCTCGTGGATATGTGTCTACGGTATTTGGCTGTCCGTACGAAGGAAAAGTGAATCTGGAATCTGTCATATCAGTTTGCGACACGCTTTTTGATCAGGGAATTCATGAGATTTCTCTTGGAGATACCATCGGTGTAGCCAATCCAAGACAGGTAGAAGAAGTGTTGTCCGTTTTGTTGAAACGTTATGATGCTGGTCGTCTTGCACTCCATTTTCACGATACAAGAGGGATGGCTTTAGCGAATATTGTAAAGTCCATAGAGATGGGAATCACCATCTTTGATTCTTCACTTGGTGGATTAGGTGGCTGTCCGTATGCACCAGGCGCTTCAGGAAATGTTGCCACTGACGATCTTGTCCATATGCTACACGAAATGGGCTATGAGACAGGGGTTGATGAATCAAAACTAATTGAGAGTGCTATGACAATCCAATCTAAATTGCTTAAACCACTTAATAGCCATACGATGCATGTACATAGCTCGACTTGTAAGTAATTTGTTGTCAAAGCAACACAGGAGGTTTCACACATGACAAGTTGTATTAATCATGTAACTGATGAACATGGAATCGTAACGATAACTTTAAATCGTCCAGAAGCAGCAAACGCACTATCGCGCCAATTATTATCGGAGCTTAAAGAGCTGCTGCATGGGCTTTCCTTTGAAACAGCCATTCGCTGCATCGTCATAACAGGTGCAGGTGAGAAAGCCTTTTGTGCAGGAGCTGATTTAAGAGAGAGGGCGACCATGAATGTCACGGAAGTCAAACAGACAGTGGCTCTTATTGGGGAATGTATCACTTCTATCGAAAAGTTACCTCATCCGGTAATCGCTTCTATTAATGGCGCGGCATTTGGTGGTGGATTGGAACTTGCCCTTGCGTGTGATATCCGCATTGCAGCACAAGGAGCAAAAATGGGACTGACGGAGACGTCTCTTGGTATCATTCCAGGTGCTGGTGGGACTCAAAGATTACCACGTCTTATTGGAATTCCAAAGGCGAAGGAGCTCATATATACGGCTCGTAGAATTTCTGCAATTGAAGCCCAAGACATAGGACTAGTAAACGTTGCTGTTCCAGATAGGAATCTTTCTTCTGAAACTATGAATTTAGCTAAAGAAATTGCCAAGAATGCTCCGATTGCTTTACAGCAAGCTAAAAAAGCAATCAATCAAGGGATGCAAACAGATATAAGTACTGGTATGAAAATTGAAGAATTATGCTATGGAGTGACTATCCCAACTAAAGATCGACTAGAAGGACTTCAAGCATTTAAAGAAAAACGACAGCCTGTTTATAAAGGCGAATAATGGGAAGGAGATTCAAGCTATGACCATACAAGAACAGCTTCTTCAAAGAGTTGAAAAAATCAAACAAGGTGGGGCAAGTAAATACCACGATAAAAATGCTGAAAAAGGAAAATTATTTGTTCGTGAACGCTTGGAATTATTATTTGATGAGGGTGTTCAAGTAGAGGATGCGTTTTTTGCCAATTGCATGAGCGATGGCCTTCCAGCAGATGGAGTAGTCACTGGAATTGGGAAAATAAACGGGCAGACTGTATGTGTGATGGCGAATGACTCAACTGTTAAAGCCGGATCTTGGGGATCCAGAACGGTAGAAAAAATCATCCGTATCCAAGAAACAGCGGAAAAATTAAATGTACCGATGCTTTATTTAGTAGACTCAGCTGGAGCTCGAATCACCGACCAAATCGAAATGTTCCCAGGACGTCGTGGTGCAGGGAGAATCTTTTATAATCAAGTGAAGCTTTCTGGACGTGTCCCTCAAGTTTGTCTATTGTTCGGTCCATCTGCAGCTGGTGGAGCTTATATTCCTGCATTTTGTGACATCGTTGTGATGGTGGATGGAAATGCTTCCATGTATCTTGGTTCCCCACGTATGGCTGAAATGGTTATTGGAGAAAAGGTAACGGAAGAAGAAATGGGTGGAGCAAAAATGCACTGTTCCGTTTCTGGTTGTGGGGACGTGCTTGTGAAGTCTGAGGAAGAAGCTATTTCTTTTGCGCGTAAATACCTTGCCTACTTTCCAGCGAATTATGGGGAAAGAGCGCCAGTAGCTCCATCCAGAGACATCAAATCATTTGAGAAATCTTTAGAAGAAATCATTCCACAAAATCAGAATGCTCCTTTCAATATGCAGGATTTAATTGAAAGAATTATAGATGAAGATAGTTTTTGTGAAATTAAGAAACTATTCGCTCCTGAATTGATCACAGGTCTTGCAAGAATGGAAGGAAAGCCAATCGGTATTATCGCTAACCAACCACGAGTCAAGGGTGGAGTCCTATTCCATGATTCAGCAGATAAAGCAGCAAAATTCATTTCACTTTGTGATGCCTTCAATATTCCTTTATTGTTCCTAGCTGACATTCCAGGATTTATGATTGGTACGAAGGTAGAGCAAGCAGGAATCATTCGTCACGGTGCAAAAATGATTTCTGCCATGAGTGAGGCAACAGTTCCAAAAATTTCGGTCGTGGTTAGAAAAGCTTATGGAGCTGGACTTTATGCGATGGCGGGCCCTGCATTCGAACCAGATTGCTGTTTAGCACTACCTACAGCTTCCATTGCAGTTATGGGTCCCGAGGCTGCAGTCAATGCGGTATACGCAAATAAAATTAAAGAGCTTCCAGTAGAAGAGAGAAATGATTTCATTCAACTGAAACGTGAAGAGTATAAGCAAGATATTGATATTTACCGACTAGCGTCTGAAATGATTGTGGATGGCATTGTGCAACCGAACGATCTTCGAAAAGAATTACTACAGAGATTAGAGGCATACAGCAGTAAACAACAAATTTTCACGCACCGTAAACATGCGGTAAACCCAGTTTAATAGAATAAACAAGCAGCCGATTTCAACAATCGGCTGTTTTCCCTTTTCCTTAGGGGTATTGAATTCATTGATAGGGTGAAGTAAGGAAAAAATCATAAGGGAGTTCATTAGTAATTATGGCTATAAGACAATTAACGGAGTACGATGCGGAACAATACCGTGTGATAAGGTTAGAATCTTTACAAAATGCTCCTGAAGCTTTTGGCTCCAGCTATGAGGAAGAAAAGGAGCGCCCGCTTGATTTCTTTAGAAGTAGACTGCAATCTGACTACTCATTAACATTTGGTGCATTTGAATGTGATATATTAGTAGGTGTCGTGACGCTTGTAAAAGAAACAAAATTGAAACTAAAGCATCGAGCCAATATATTTGCTATGTATGTTTTACCAGAATATAGGGGAACAGGTCTAGGCAACAAACTGATTTCTGAGGCAATTAATAAGGCCAAAGAATGGACTGATGTTGAACAAATCAATTTAACTGTGGTCTCTACTAATAAATCAGCTAAACGATTATATCAATCAATTGGATTTGAAGTTTTTGGTGAAGAGAAAAGAGCTCTAAAACTGGATGGCCGATACTTAGATGAGCAGCACATGGTCTTATTCCTGAAATAGAAAGAGGTACAGTATGGGGAAGAAAATCGCATTGTCTTGGAGTGGGGGAAAAGATGCTTGTATGTCGCTTCATACCTTGAAGGAAGCTGGATATGATATCGTATGTTTCTTTACTACACTACCTACTGATATCAACCGGACTTTTGGTCATGGAGAGAAAAAAGAAGCAATCGAAGCGCAAAGTGAAGCCTTAGGTATACCAATTCACTGGATTCAGTGTACGTTTTCTACATATACGGACGATTTTATTAATGAAGTAAAAGTAGCAAAAGAGAAATACGGTTTCGAAGCCATTGCATTCGGTGATTTGTATCTGTCAGAGCATCGGGAATGGGGCGAAAAGGTCGCTAAACAAGCTGAAATTGAAGCTATTTATCCTTTATGGATGGAACAAAGTATGTCACTTTCTGCATTGGATCGTTTTGTGAAATCTGGCTACAAAGCAAAAGTCATCCGAGTATCAGATGAAAAAATGGATCTTTCGTGGTTAGGGAGAGATGTTAATGAAGATTTTTATCATGATATTCAAAAGCTACTAATCTGTCCTATGGGAGAGGGTGGAGAATACCATACCTATGTGTATGATGGACCACTATTCAAAACACCAATCCAAGTACATGATATAGAGACCACAAAACTAGAAACCACACACCGTTTAGAAATAGAAGTTATAAAATAAATAGAGGAAGATCCCATTTGCGGATCTTCCTTTTGCATGTTTTTAAAAGATTTAGATATTCTCCAAATACCAATGATCATCAAATTTTAGATTCAAAGCTCGTCCTAATAATTTTCCGAACGTAATAAATCCTCTTCCGCGTGCCGTAATGATATGGCCGTCTTGGACTACAAGATCTTGTGAATAATTGGCGGGTTCAAATACTCCTATATTATTTATTGCTTCAGGTGGAAGTCCTACTGTATATTTTTTCCCTTTTAGAACTCCTGCTTTTGCTAATAGCAGTGGGGAGCTAGAAATACTTGCAATGACTTCTGCAGAATCTGCAACCTTTTCGATAAATGTAATATATCTGCTATCTTCCGCGATAGGAAATATGTCCATGCAGCCGGTCAGTAATAGACTATCAATCTCTGAAAGATTAACGTCTTTTACCGCCGTATCTGGCAGGACCGTTAACCCGGATTCCCCTTTGATCGGCACCTTATCAACTCCTACAATTATAGTAGGCTTCTGTCCTTGCATAAGTATAGATAGTGCAACAGTTAGTTCATATTCACTGAAATTTGGATACAGTAAAACGACCGTCTTCTTTAACACAAATTATCCTCCAAGGACCTTGATATTTATATAGTCTTTAAAGCTCTAATGTCCTCAAGAATTTGAGAATTTTCTAATGAAGAAACATCACCAACCGATTCATCAAGATAAGCTGCTCTAATGACTCTTCGCATAACTTTTCCATTACGCGTTTTAGGAAGCTCATTCACAAATAATATCGCTTTAGGTTTAAGAGCCTTACCTAAGTTGGCGGATACAAGATCCATCAATTCTTTTTGAACAAGTGATAGGTCTGTATTTTTATCCTTTAGGACAGCAAAGCAAACAGCTGCTTCGCCTTTGATTTCATCTGGCACGCCGATCGCTGCAGATTCTACAACTAGTGGATGCTGGATTAAGATAGACTCCATTTCTGCAGGTCCCAAGCGCTTTCCTGCCACATTTAAAATGTCATCCGACCGTCCCGTAATCGTCCAATATCCATCTTGATCTTTGATTACCCAATCTCCATGTACCCATGTTTCTGGCCAACGGTCCCAATAGGCTGTTTCATAGCGCTCATTTTCCTTCCAGAATCCATTGGTCATGCCAACCCAAGGCTTAAGGATTACTAGTTCGCCTACCTCGTCGATTACTGAATTACCTTCTTGATCATACACCGCAATGTCCATTCCTGGTAAGGCGGCATTAAAGGTGATTGGAGAAATTGGCTTAACTAACACATTTCCAAGTATTCCTCCTGAAATTTCAGTTCCTCCAGAATAGTTGAAAATTGGAATTCGCTTTTTACCGATATTTTCAAATAACCACATCCATGGCTCTGGATTCCAAGGTTCACCGGTTGAGCCAATGAGTCGAAGAGAGGACAAATCGTGATTATTAATCCAATCTGTACCATGCTTCATCGTTGAACGAATCAAAGTAGGAGAGATCCCAAGATGCGTAACTTTATGTTTACTTGTTACTTCCCAAATTCTGTCGACATTTGGATAATCGGGTGTTCCTTCAAATAGCAGGATGGATGCTCCGTTAACCAATCCTCCAAATACAAGAAATGGTCCCATCATCCACCCCATATCTGTATACCAGAAAAGGGTATCGCCTTGTTTTACATCCATACATATTCCAGCATCAAATGCTGACTTAATCGGGAATCCAGCATGTGTGTGAACAGCGCCTTTTGGCTTTCCTGTTGTTCCAGATGTATAAATTAACATAAATGGGTCTGTTCCATTTGTCGAAACGGTTTTGGAAGGGTTTTCATTACAAATTAAAGTATCCCATTGAATATCACGATCATCATCCCAAGGAATGTCTTGACCTGTTCTTTTTACTACGATTACTTTTTCAATCGAGCTACATTTAGATACTGCCTTATCAGCTTCCTCTTTCATAGAAACTATTTTTCCACGACGACTATAACCATCTGCCGTAATTAAGTATCTTGCTTGTGCAGCATTAACCCTAGTAGCTACAGCATCCGCAGCATATCCTGAAAAAGCTGGAGAGAAAATAGCGCCAAGTTTAGCGATCGCAAGCATACTAATGACTGTCTCAGGAATCATTGGCATATAGATGGATACTACATCACCACGCTTTAACCCCATTTTCTCTAAACCAGTGGAAAAAGCAGTGATTCTTTCATTCAAATTTTTAAAGGAATAAGAAATAACATCCCCCTCGTCACTTTCCCAAATAAGAGCGGATTGATTTTGAGTGGAAGCATTTGTTGCCCATTTTTCTACCGCATTATGTACGATATTCATTTTTCCGTCCACAAACCATTTTGGATACTTCCATCCTCCAGTTAGCTCAAGAGGAGATGTATAGGCTGTTTCCCATTCAATCCCAAGCTTTTGTACGGCTTGGTCCCAAAACCAGCCTACCTGATCGACTGTTTTAGTATGAAAGGATTCATAATCGTCAAATCCAAGTTCTTGCATCCAACTATATAATCTAGTATTCTTCAATTCTTGCTCATTAGGAAACCAAACACTCTTTTGAGACATAGTACTCCTCCTAAAAACAATGTGATTAAAAATTCTTAAAGTTTAGATAAATCTATTATATACTATCGAAGTACAGTGACGAAACATGACCTAAAAAAAATTAAAATACGGAAGTGAGACAAATGATAGATTTGAGTTATAAACCACAAATTGTGGGTGAAAAGGTAGTATTAAGGCCTTTTAAAGCCGAAGACCTTCCTTATATAAAAGAATGTTTATTGGATCATGAAGTTATCAAACTTACAGGAAGTACAACTGATTTTGATAGAGATGCTGTTATCCATTGGTACGATACTAGAAACGAACAAAAAGAACGATTAGATTTAGCTATTGTTGACAAATCCTTAAACATCTTGGTGGGAGAAGCAGTAGTCAATCTATATGATGAGAAAAATGAAAGTATGAATTTTAGGATACTCATTGGTCCGAGGGGAAGAAACCGTGGATTAGGAACAGAATCAACTCAACTCATTATCGATTATGTCTTTAAAAATACGAATCTGAAACAGCTCACTTTGGGTGTTTATGACTTCAATCCAAGAGCAAAGAAAGTCTATGAAAAGATTGGTTTTGTTTTAGATAGTGTAGATAAAAATGACTTAGAATTTGAGGGAGAATGGATTGACTCCCTCAATATGGTATTGACAAGAGATCATTGGATGAAAAGACATGTTTGAAAAGTATATTATTGGAGGAGGTAGATTTGAAAAAGGGCTATATTTAAACCATAGCCCTTTCATTGTTTAATTCTGATTTGTTGTGTTGCATAAATCGCTATAATAGCTGCCAATAATCCAGCTGTCAGTTTACCTACAATGAGTGGTAGAACAAAACTTTTTTCCAAACCTGCTACAAAGCCTAGATGACTTCCGAAGACAAATGCTCCGCTAACAGCAAATGCAGTGTTTACGACTTTACCTCTATTGTCCATTTCATGTAAGGTTGCGAACATTGGAATGTGGTGTGCGAAAGATGCGATAAATCCACCAAGAGATTGTTGGTTCATTCCTAGCTTTTTTCCTATTAGGACAAAAGGCTTTTGTAATACTTTTACTAACACGAATACGAACGGAAATGCGCCAGCAAGCATAATGGTGATCTTCCCAACTGTCACGAATCCTTCTTCAAGCGACATCATCCCTGGTATCATCACAACACCCGTTAAAGTTTCAATGATAATGGAGACAAGACCGATGATGATTACAACTTCAATTCCTTTTCCAAACCAAGTAAATCCTCGTATCATTATGGTTTGTGCGAAAATCATACCAATCGCGATTAATACAGAAATAAGAATCGACGGTAATAAATTTTTAATCATCCAGATAAAGTCGAACCCTGCTACATATCCTCCAGCTAAACAGCCAAATGGAATAGTCATAAGTCCAATTAGTATCCCTTTAGCAAAGAAGGGATGATCATCTTTTTTGATAATACTTAAAGCTACTGGAATAGTGAAAACAATAGTTGGTCCCATCATCGTTCCTAAGAATATCCATGAAAAAAGAGCTGCATCATTGGTTTGTGCCATCTCATTTGCAAGAGAGTACCCCCCCATATCCAATGCTAAAAAGGTGGAGGAAAACATCGCAGGATCCGCTCCAAGAAATTGATATACAGGGGAGACTACCGGTGATAATATTTTAGCCAACACAGGGGCTAATGAAATCATACCGATCATTGAAAGAGCTAATGCTCCCATTGATTGGAAGGCTTCCTTGAATTTTTGACCTATCCCCAATCGGTTGTCCAGTAGATAATCAATTGCTCCAAGTATCATAAAACCGGTCATGATAATAATAATGATATCGTTCATTATAAAAACCACCATTCAAGGACATCATACCCCAATCGCTATGATGTCCTTTCTATTTATTTTCATGTTCCTTATAGAATCAGTAATTCCTTTGTCGAATGGGTAATAATTTCATAGCCATTCTCTGTTACAATTACATCATCTTCAATTCTACAGCCACCCCAGCCAGGGACATAAATCCCAGGCTCTATTGTTACCACCATTCCGGTTTGGAGGATTTCTTCACTAATGTTAGAAAGACGTAGTGGTTCGTGTACTTCTAGACCTAAGCCATGCCCAGTTGAATGTCCAAATCGATGTCCATAGCCTTTTTCTGTAATATAGTCTCTCGTTAAATCGTCAATAGTGTTCGTTTTTTCCCCTGATCGAATCCCTTCAGTGCCACGTTTTAACGCTTCTAAAACGACATGATAAATACTATGAAACTCATCTGAACAACTTCCAACAGCTATGGTTCTAGTTATATCTGAACAATATCCCTTATATAATGAACCAAAATCTAACGTTACCATGTCACCGTACTCAACAATTTTTCCAGAGGCTACTCCATGTGGTAAAGCAGCTCTTTTCCCAGAAGCAACAATAATATTAAACGAGGAAGAGGAGGCACCTTGTCTTCGCATATAGAATTCAAGTTCATCCCGAATCTCAATTTCAGAGACCCCAGGTTTAATGATATTTAAAATATATTCAAACGTTTTATCAGCAATTTGTGCTGCCGTTCTCATAGTCTCTAACTCTAAATGATCTTTAATTTCACGAACCTTTTCAATGATATTTTCCAATTGAACTAATTGTGCATTTGTATATTTTTGTAGAGTTGAAAAGGTTTTTAGTGTCATGGAATTTGCCTCTACAGCGATTCTTTGAATGCCTTGTCGGTCGATTTCAGCAGCAACCGCTTGTTCAATATTCCCATCATGAATTACTATTTTTGCAACTTTTACTTCATCTTGTGCTTGCTCGCCATAGCGAAAGTCTGTAATGAATGTAGCTCCATTATGTGAAACCAACACCATGCCTGCAGATCCTGTAAAACCAGTTATATATCGACGGTTTTCACTTTTTGTAATTAAGATTGCATCAACATTGTTTACTAAAAGCTGTCTTTGAATTTTTTCGATTCGGTTCATTATTTTTCCTCTCCTTTTACAATCAACATGTTCTTCGGAAACTTGGTTAAAATTTCAAAGCCATTTTCGTTCATTCATGTAACTTTCTCCTTTATTAAAAAAATGAATCTAGACATACAGGAATATTGCAAGTTTTGTGCCAACCTTAAGTACAAGTGTTTTAAAGCAAGACGAGGTTTAGTGTCTATGTTTATTGACAGATGAATGTATGTAGTGTCAAATTTATTAGACAGAAAAACCAGTGCCTTATCTCTTGGCACTGGTTTTCATCATAGATTGATGTTTAATTTTTTTAATTTATTGTATAAAGTAGCTCGAGATATTCCTAGTTTTTTAGCTGCTGCTTGCTTGTTTCCATTCTCCATTTGAATGGCTTCTAGTATTTTATTTTTCTCAAATTCATTAAGGTCTTCCTGTAATGATTCGTCTAGATAAAGGGAAGAAGAAGTAGTTTGTAGCAGTTTTTGTGGTAATGCTGCGACTGATAGAATTCCGTCTCCTGACAATAACACTAACCGTTCAATAACATTACGTAGTTCTCTAACGTTTCCTGGCCAATCATATTTTAATAGTGCTGAAGTGACCTGTGGATCGACGACTTCAAGATGTCGATTATAGAGTAATGAAAACTCATAGATAAACAGATGGAGTAGCTCCATAATGTCTTCTTTTCTTTCTCTTAAAGGAGGAATCGTAATGGATAATATGTTAAGTCGATAGAATAAGTCTTCCCGGAATGTATTAGCTTCCACCATAGCCTCTAAATCCTTATTCGTTGCTGCGATGATGCGACAGTTGGCTTTTCGTTCTTCAGTTCCGCCTACACGATAGTAGGTTTTATCTTGGAGAACACGGAGTAGCTTTACTTGCATATCCAACGGCAAATCAGCAATCTCGTCTAGAAAAAGTGTTCCTCCATTTGCCAACTCAATTTTCCCGGGTTTTCCTTTAACATCTGCACCAGAAAATGCCCCTTTTTCATAACCGAAAAATTCACTCTCAAACAGGGAAGGTGGAATCGCACCACAATTGACGGCTACAAAAGGAGAGTCATGGCCTTGGTAAAAATGAATAGCTTTCGCAAAGACTTCCTTTCCAACTCCTGTTTCTCCAAGTAGTAAAATGTTCGCACTTGTTTCCGCCATTTTCTTGGATAAAGAAACAGTCTCATGGATTAATTGACTTGATCCCCTTATATGCTGAAATGCATCCTGTGAAGATTGTAGTCTTGAAACCTCTTTTTGAAGCTGGAGGATTTTAGTTGAAGCATTCATAAGTTCCTGGTTCATCAAAACTTGACTCGTTATGTCCGTCTCTGCAGCTACCGCACCGACAATCCGATCCCCGATAATAATTGGACTACTATTAATCATGACAAATAGGTCTTCTCGAGGCTTATGCTGCTTATGACGAAACGATTCTCCAGTTTCCATCGTGACTTTATTTAATAACATTTCTTTTGGAAAAAACTGCTCCATTTTCTTGCCGATAATATTTTTCGCTGGGATAGAAAAAATCCTTTCTGCTCCTGGGGTCCATACCACTGTTTTTCCAGCCTCATCTACAACTGAGACAGAAGCATCCATAGTATTAATCATCGTTTGAAAATAAGCATGTAAATATTGATAGGATTCAAATATCTTTGTAAGCAAAGTCGTGGAGTCAATATAGCCCAGGATTGTACCTTCCTCATCTAAGATAACTACAACATCTGTTGTTTGAATTTCTTGGATAATGTCAAATATTGAAACATTCTCATGAAATGCAAATACACTTTTCCAAGGATAGTCCTTAAGATCATTATGATGAAACTCGTTTCTATTAATCATATAGACTTTACCTTGGTTCTTGTTAAATACATAGGATGCTCCATAATCTTTTTCATGATTAATATCGGATAGCATTATAAAATCATATTGCAATATGTCCTTTATATGAGGAAGAAGATGCTTCATGATGAATCCACCACCTAATTAACTTATCTAACTCATACTCTATCATTTTGGTAGGCCGGTGTCGTTGATAACGGGAAGTTTTTTTATGGATAAAACTACCCAATAAACAATTTTTTTATCTGTAAGTTTGTAAAAATAAAGTACGCTAACATAATCAGCTGGTTTTTATTTTTGCTTAGTTTTAACAACTGAAGCTGTCTTATTATGCTTTAAAATTTCTAATAAATGTTCTGCCATATAATTAGTACTATATTTAAATGGAGTTGTCATTAACATCGCTTCAGCTGGTGGACTTCAAGGAGCTAGAGCAGGTGCAGCTTATACTGCTTCTAAACATGCAGTTGTTGGTTTTACTAAGAATACAGGATTCATGTACGCAAATAACGGCGTTCGTTGTAATGCGATTGCTCCAGGTGGAGTAGAAACCAATATCGGGTCTTCCATGACAGGTAACAATCAATTGGAATGGGAGGTATTCAACCTGGATTAGGAGTAAACCCAAGAGTAGGTAAACCAGAAGAAATTGCTAACATCGCTCTATTCCTTGCATCTGATGAATCAAGCTTTGTAAATGGAACGGTTATTACTGGCGACTCAGGTTGGACAGCCTATTAATTAGATGTGATAGATATTGAACCAACAAGATTATCTTGTTGGTTTTTTATTTGGAGGGGGAAAAGACTATTAAACTAATCGTATAATAGAGGAAAAATCTTACACATTGAAGAAAAGGTATAGAGTAGTAGAATAAGAAAAGGGTGTGTTTGTTATTAAAGCAGTTATTTTTGACTTTGATGGGACACTTGCTGATACTTTGCCAGTTTGTTTCATTGCATTTAAAGGGGTTTTCAAGGAATTTGATAATAGAGAGGTTACAACAGAAGAGATTATTGCCATGTTCGGTCCATCTGAGACTGGCATTATTCGAGAGAACCTTAGGAATTCTGATTATGAAAAAGCTATAGAGTTATATTATGAAAAATATAACGATCATCACAGAACTATCGTTCAGAATAACGAGGAAATAAATTCGTTAATTCATCAGTTAAAAACCGATGGATATAAGCTTGGAATCGTGACTGGAAAAGCACGAAGAAGTCTCGACATATCTTTAGATTGTCTTGGACTAAAAAATGTTTTTGATGTAATAGTAACTGGTGATGATGTAGAATTTCCAAAACCTCATCCAGAAGGAATAAACAAAGCTTTAGAACAGCTAAGCGTGTCAAACAAGGAGGCTGTTTTCTTAGGAGACAGCGATGCTGATATACTAGCTGGTAAGCGAGCAAATGTTTATACGATAGGAGTACAATGGTTACCAAACTACCAGACAATGGAGTTTAAGGTTCAACCAGATGAAGTATATAGTAACATAAATGAATTCTTACCATCACTCTTAGTATCTAAAATAAAAAGTATTTGATAGCTACCAAACTTGGTGGCTATTTTCATTATAGGAGAAAAGTAAAGTAGTTATTACTAGAAAAATATGATACATTGAGAATATTCTAAATATTCATAACTAAATTCAAGAAACTTCTACATTAGTTTTTAAGGAATCTAGAAATTTTGGATAATTAATAAGGGGTTGAAAGGTGTGTTTTTAAAGAAAAAATCATATTTAGGAGAGAAAAATGGCGTTTCCTACTTGAATGGGGTTGTTAAACTCCACAATGTTACGTTAAATGTTCACAGCTATTTAGTTGATGGTGTATTAATTGATACTGGAGCTCAGTCTTTACATAAATATTTTGAAGCATTTATTGATCAAGCCGATTTTGATCAAGTAATGATTACTCATTTTCATGAAGACCATTCGGGTTGTGCAGCTTATATTGAAAAAACAAAGAAACTACCGATTTATTTAAATGAAAAAACAATGGATTATTGTACACAACGGGCAGACTATCCATTATATAGGCAGGTTTTTTGGGGAAGGAGAAAGCCTTTTCAGGCTAAAGCTATGCCTGATACGTTTACTTCAAGAGGTGCCACTTGGGAAGCAATTGATACTCCTGGGCATGCTAATGATCATAAAGCCTTTTTAAATCGGGAAACGGGTCAATTATTCACAGGGGATTTATTTATAAGCGAACGCACCAAAGTCGCTTTGAAAGAAGAAAGTATTCCTACAATTATTCAATCATTAGAGCGAGTATTAACCTATGATTTTAAAGAGGTATTTTGCAGCCATGTGGGATACGTAAATGATGGTAGAGCAGCTCTTCAACGGAAACTAGAGTATTTATTATCTATTAAACATAGTGTATTAACTTTACAAAAAGAAGGGGATTCAGCTGAAGTAATCCGTAATAAGTTGTTTCCTAAACAATACCCAATTATTAAATTCTCTAGCGGGGAATGGGATTCACTCCATATTGTCACATCAATATTGAATGAAAACCATATAATTGAACGAGAGGCTACCTTAAAAGGAACTAATCATTTTAGATAAGTCTACAAATAAACTAATGTGAATTTATTGCTTGGTTATATCTATTCAATTTGATGAATTTCATATAAGTAAATCTCTTCATCTCTGAGTTTGTAAGAAATGATCTTGTGTAAATAACTGAAAATTAGAATATAGTTTATATTAGAAATGCTATCCTCTAAAAGAGAACGATAGCTTTTTCTATGTTTTAGAGCTTTTTTATCAATAACTTCAATCAACAAACATTCTTTGTATTACTTACAATCAAAATGTTTGATGTTATTTGCAAAGGAGGAGAAAAATTCCGGTTGAAAAAGATTATGCTCCCTTTGATCTATGTAGTTGAGCTGGTTTTATTCTTTTATGTTCTTATCTTTGTTTTTCTGTTCAATATGGTCTATTTTGCTAACATTGTGCTTATTGATATGCCTTGGGAAGAACCAATTACGTTTGCATCACCTCTAATTAAATCATTAATGATCATATGTGGAGCAGGGATCTTAGGCTTCCTCTATATAAAATATTTAACAGGAAACAGAGTATATAGAAAAATCAAGGAAGTTATTTGGGGAATATTGTTAGGTTCAAATGCATTAAGTTGTATGCTTTGGTTAATTGTTGGTTATCCCTTTGATTTTTCTAATGATCAAAGAATAGAGTTGCTGTTCGCTACTTTAATTAGTTTACTTTTAACCATCCAGATTTTTATGAAATTCCGTAACGAAAATAAATAGAATCCCGTGAACTGTACATTCTTGGCAATATCGTTGAATAATATCCTAGTGGGCATTTTCCTCAAATTACGGATCCAAGAGTTGTCATTGATTCAATCAAATATTGTTTTAAGCAAATAAATAATGAGATTGAATGAAAGGGGATATTGTTTTAAAACAATTAATGAAAATGGGGTGGAATCTTGGGAATTGACAATGATCAGCGAGAAAAAAGTAAAATGAAACCGATGATGGATGGAATAGAACCTTTTATGGAAGCCCCACAATTGGAGGAATTCTTGTAATTGGTGCAATCGTACTTTACTTTATATTTAAATAGTAATATTCATACGTAAGAATTTAGAGAAGAGCTGACATTTTTCACAGCTCTTTTCATTTGCTAAGGGGGATTATCTGTTTAAAGGGTACAGCTTTTAGATAATCAAAGCGGATAATTTCAAAACAGTTCTTAAAAAGTGAACCATCGTTCTAATTAGTCGTAGAAGCTGTCATTGAGACAGCTTTTTCTTGTTTTTAATTTTTACATCTTTTTAATGTTTATATTCCCTAATGATTACATAAGTTTTATAGAAATAGTATTAGTAGGCGATCCCCACGCGAGATTGAATAAAATCGATTCTTTTTATCTGGCTAAATGTAAATTCAGCTGTATCCTGCACGGAAATTTCAACACCATCTTCCGAATGACCTCCTTTTATTACCCAGCACTTAAATATTTACTATATCTTCTTTTTCAACGAAGAGGCGAATTAACTGAATAGAAGTATATAAACATAACCATTTAACGAGCTAATACACAAAAATTAAGAGCATGACTGTAACAATTATGGCAGCTTTATCTTTTCCTTCTCTTCCATTAAAGGGGATAATGAGTAAAATCCATGGTAATAGCAATACTAAGAAGGATGTTTTTTAGTAAAGGAGGGAATATGATGACGAGTCGCAATGGTAGCAAAGGAAGTCAAAATCAAAATTCACCACAAGCACAATACAATCAAGAATTTGGTAGTGAGTTTGTAAGTGGAGATAATAACAAAGGAAATGAATATCGTTCTAAGATAGGAAATAAATCTAAAAGTAAGTCCAAGCAGAGTGGAGAATGAAAAAATCGTGAGGCAATGAACGCCTCACGATTTTTTTGTAATTTTTTTCTAGATATTCATCTTCCTTCTATCATTCAATCATTAGAAAGAGTACTAACCTATGATTTTCAAGATGTCTTTTGCAGCCATGCAGGATTGGTAAAAGACGGACATGCAGCACTTGAACGTAAACGAGATTATTTATTAACGATCGAACAAAATGTATTGAGTTTACATAATGAAGAGGATACCGCTGAAGAAATCTGTAATAAGCTATTTCCAAAAAAATACCCAATAATAAAATTGCCAAGCGGAGAATGGGATATACTACATATTGTCACATCGATTATTAATGAAAATAATATCTCTAAATCAGAGATTACTTGATGTGAATTCACATAAATAAGAGCATGTTTCAGTGTTTCGAAACATGCTCTTATTTATGTTGTTCGTTACTCTAAACTTCGTATGTTTAATTTACATAGAAATGGATTGATCATTCCTTATTTGTTCCATTCTTCTTTCATATTTGCTAGAGAAGTCACGATGGACCAGGGCATTTATCTCCCCACCTATTACAAGTGAGAGTCCAGTAAGATAAAGCCACAACATTAAGATAATTACCCCACCGAGTCCACCATATGTTGAACTGTAATTGCCAAAATTACTTACATAAAATGAAAACCCAAGAGATATCAATTGCCACAGTAGTGTGGCTACGACCGCTCCAGGAATCACTTGTTTAAAGGGATAATGCTTATTTGGTGCGAGCTTGTACAACAGGGCTAAAACAACGACAATGATGGAAAATGCAACCAACCAACGTAAAATCCGGAATAAAATTTCAGTTTCATCTGGTATTAATACAAATTTCTCGATTGTATTAAGAATAACATCTCCGAAAACTGGTAAAACAAGGGCTACAATAAATGCTACAATCAAACCAATCGTTAACCCAATTGAAATTAATCGAGCAACAATGAAATTTCTAGTTTCTTCAACATCAAATGCAACATTCATCGAATGGATAAAAGCATTCATCCCATTAGATGCAGACCAAATTGTTCCCAATATACCTACCGTTAATAGTCCGCCATTTCTCTCACTAACTAATTTCACGACATTTTCTTCAAACAGCTCAGACGATTCACGGGGCATTAACGAATTCAATACATTCATCACTTTTTGAGGATCAATGTCCAAATATGGGACAATCGATAATAACAAAATCATTAATGGAAATAAGGAAAGCATGTAATAGTAGGATTGCTCCGCCGCCAATCCTGTTGCACGGTCTTCCTTCATTTCTTTCATTAATTTTCTCCCAAATGGGATCCATTTTTTCTTCAAAGGCTTCAACTCCCAAATAGCTATTCTAATAGATGTATAAATGACTATTCCCATTCAGTAACGAATATAATCCTATAATGAGGATTTTCCAGGAATAGCTAGTCATCAAAAAAATGGAGGTATACTATGAAAAAAATAATGAGAGCCACAATTGAAGATGCTTCTGCCATACTATCGGTTCAGAAATTAGCTTATATAAGCGAAGCGGAGATATGTGGCAACTATGAAATAGAACCATTGATGCAAACTGAAAATGATGTAGAAAAAGCATTTGCTACTCATATAATTCTAAAATATTTATATAATGATATTCTTGTAGGTTCTGTGAGAGCCTATGAAAAAGAGGGGACATGTTATATTGGTAAGTTAATGGTACTTCCTGAATATCAAAACAGAGGAATAGCAAAGGAATTAATGAAAGAGATTGAAAGTTTATTTGAGAATGTCAGATATGAATTGTTCACTGGCAGTGAAAGTAAAAAAAATATCTCATTCTATGAGAAAATTGGATATAAAGGTTATAAAATAGAAAAATTAGCAAGAGAGGACACAGTGTTCTTGTTTATGGAAAAAACGACACCTACTCCTACAAATATTAGATAATTAAAAAAATGCCCGTCCATGTTTGTTCAACATGAGCGGGCTTCATATAAGGAGTAATGTATAATATGCAGCTCATCGTAAAGAGGACAAGGCATATGTATTATTTTCACATAAGAAACATGATAAATTATTTTTATTATGTTTTTTTTTGTACAAATAAGAACGAATGTTCTATAATAAGGATTACATCATTTTGAATGAGACTTAGGTATCCGATAGAGGTGAATGAGATGCAATTGTTATCAAAATTTACTGTGTTAAAGCAGAAAAACAATGAAATTATTAGGAATAAGAAAAAACTATCAAAACGGTTATCAGTTTTGATCCTTCAAAATAAAAATAAAACAAAACCACCAGTTTCATAATTGGTGGTTTTATCTATTCAACAACTTTTATTAATTTTCATGTTTTTGTTTTAAGATTTCAATAATTTGGTCTAACGAATGAGGCTTCACAAACTCAATGGGTGAGAAGTTCTTTTCAAACGTTATTCTTCTGATTTTACCCAAGTTTCTCCATACTCATCAATTAATTGAATGCTATTTAATTCCTTTTCAATTTTGAAAACAACACTTCCAATTTCTGAAGTTAAAACCAGTTTGTTTCCTTCTATAAACCAATCAGCAGTAGTTATATCAAACGTTCCAATATAACTATCCATAAAGCTTCTATTAGTATAAAGATGGGATTCTTTCATTAATTTAAAAACAGTATAACCGCCGTCGTTTGACCATACACCTAATAAATCATCTTCAAAAATCACCATTCCATTAATAGTTGTTGAATTACCCAATGTTTTGGAGTATTCTTCCCAACTAATTATACCGTTTGAAGATCCGACAACAAGATTCTTTGTGTCAATTTGAAGTGCATAAGAGATACCTTCACTCTTCTCAAATTCAGATAAAGGATCAAAGACATAATATGATATTCCATCCACTACTTTAGGGGTTTCTTGACTTAAAATTAGGTCGAGTCCTGTAATGTTTTTAACTAAAGACTTTGCTTCTCCTGCAGAAATAATATCTTTTTCTTCATCAGTATCAATTTCTTTAGTTACTTGTTTTTCTTTAACTTCTACTGGTTCTTTAACAACTTCTTCCTTATTAACTTCTTTTTGATTTGAACAAGCAGATAGTAAGATTAATAGTGTTAAAAAAATTGTTAGCTTGGATAATTTGTAATTCATAGTTGTTCCTCCCAATACTGGTACTTTTTACATAAAAAATATTTTACCAGTTAATAGCAACTAATGTCGAATCCTTTTTCAATATTAATAAAATCGAAGATTAGCACAAAACAAAAACCACTGAAATTAGTTTTCGGTGGTTTCTTTGTAGTAGTATTTATTATATTTTTCTTATTCTCATTTTAAATAAATCATACCAGACAAAATTAAACACAGAAAGCCAATAAGAGCACCAATCATTCCAATAGTTATCATATAGTATAAAAGGGTATTAAATACCACTCTCCATAACTTGTAACCAATAACTCCTATTTGAGCAAATGGTAATAGATAATCCTTTTTTCTCTTTTTAGTCCATTTATTATAATCTAAAGGATCAATGCCAACTACTTTGCGATGTATAAATTTGTGGATTGTATAATCAGATTCAAATAAAAAATAAACAAGATATTTTAAGATTAATAGTATTGCAAAATATAATAAGCCATAAATAAAAACAATACCTACAGTTTGATCAAAAACTGATGTGAGTGTAGGCGTAAAGCCAAGGAATTGAATAGCAAGATAGTTAGCAGCTTTAACAGGAAGTAGTAGTAATTTAGCTAATGCTATCCAATCACTTTTTTCAACTAAATTATGTACAGCTAAAAACTTAATAATTACATTAATAAAGGTTAAAAAAGCAATTACAAATAGAAAAGATAATGCGCCACCAATACCAGAACCAATTGAACCACTACCATCAGAATATCCACTTTTATAAGCCTTTATTAAATCACCAAAAGAAAATAACTTTGACATTATGAACCATCCTAATTATTATTATAGGATTATTCTACCATTTTACTTATGGGTTTTATATACATTTACAAATTATTAGGAATATTGAGCGTCTAAAAAGAACCACCAGTCAGTTAAGAGTGGTGGTTGTATTACTAAGAACCTAGTAGTTTTAGGGCGAAATATAGTTTTTATAGGTCACGAATCGGTCACCAAAATCTTTATAATTTATTATTAATACGTTCAATAACCGTGTTTAAATCGTCTGGTTTATGAAATTCAATCGGAGAATATCCTTTATCAAACAACACACTTTCAGCTTCAATTACAAGAATAAACTTACCGTTGGATTTTGCTAAATGGATTTTATCACCAAAATCTGAAAGCATACCTTTAACAGAAATATGGTCTAGTTTCATCTTCAATTCGATTTCAGGATCATGCTCAATTAACACTGAAGATGCCTCTAAAACCTCGTCAGTACTGAAGTGCTCTTGAATCTCGCGCTTATCACTTGTAGCCCAGATTTCCATCGCTTCTTCTAGCTGTTGCTGATCGAAGTCATCTGGCTGTATGGATTCAAATTGGTCACGAACCATAGAGATGACATGGGACTTTACGATTTCAGGCATCGATTCCCCATATTCAACGAATTTAAGGAATTCTTCGAAGTAGCGTGATTGAGAAGACTGATGGAGCTTTAATTCACTTTCCTCGAGCATTCCCTCTTCGGGCATATAAGGATATTGAATTGACTTCATACTTTTTGTCGTAATCGCCATTTCTACGTTTTTAATTAGTGACTTTTCATCTGAAATAGTCGCTACTTTAGGCTCAAAATCACACTTCAACACAAAAAGGAAAGGATCATCATAAAATTTAGTCAGCTTTGCATTCGCAATAATTAAAGCGCCACCACGGACTGAACTAGTATCGATATATGCTTTTACAATTTTTTCAGCTGCTGTTTGAAAATCTTCCTTAGATCCGGCCACCCTTACTTTTTGAAACATATTGAAATTAGGATTGGAGTCGAGTGCGTACCCTTCCTCTACGATAAATCTTCCAATTTTGGTTGGGGCAGCCTCTGATTTTGGATGTCTTTCCACTTTACGTTTTGTAATTTTAGTAAATTCACCGTCAAGGAATTCCTTAAGTGAGCTGGATTCGTACATGGTTTGATCAAGCGTCTGGAAATGCTTATACGTCTTATCCGATCCGTCATCCTTACCTGTAGATTGAATGAGGTAAAAGGATAAGTAGTTTATTTGAAAGTCCATACATTCACCTATTTTCAGTAATTTGCTTCTAAAAGTATAGGTGCTTAAAACTAATTCGTCAATTTTACAAAAAATAAAACGGTTTCCTTGATTTCATAGTTATTTTTCCTTTAAATGAAAGGTACGTAAAGTGAGTAGGAGGTTCAAAATATGTTTATTAAAACTGACAAGCAAGCAGAGCTACTAAAAAAATTAGAGCCTGTCCTGCTGAAAATTGCTGATCGATCTCAGGAATTAGAAGACAGTAGAGATTTTCCCTTTGAAAATATAGAGGATTTGGTTCGAATTGGTTATAGCACTTGGACACTACCAGTTCATGAAGGAGGAAAGGGATTAGGACTGTATGATTTCCTTCTATGTCAGGAAAAAATTGCAGAAGCTTGTGGTCCCACTGCTCTTTCCATTGGATGGCATTCCGGGATTGTGTTACAGCTTCAAGAGAACCGCAATTGGGAAGCGGCTATATTACATGAAACATTCCAACAAATCAAAAAGGGAGCCTTAATCAACCGCGCTGCCACGGAACCAGCTACAGGTAGCCCTACAAGAGGTGGAGTTCCTTCTACACAAGCTCGCAAGGTTCATGACAGTTGGGTTATTTCAGGAAGAAAAACATTCACGTCAATGGCACCTATGCTCGATTTATTCCTCGTCAATGCATGGATTACAGAAGAAAATAGAATGGGATGGTTTTTGATTAACAGGAGCCAACCAGGTGTAACTATAGAAAAAACTTGGGATGTCATAAGCATGCAAGGAACTAGTAGTGAGGACTTACTTTTGGAAGAAGTAATAGTAGAAGATAAATATTTGGTAGAAGAACCTAAAGGGATGGATAAAAAAGGGGAGGGCTGGCTGTTACATATCCCAGCTTGCTATTTAGGAATTGCTTCTGCAGCTCGGAATTTTGCAATTAAGTTTGCTAATGAGTATACACCAAATAGTATTAAAGCTCCGATAGCTACCTTGCCAAACGTCCAACGATTAATTGGTGAAATGGAGCTTGAACTCATGCAATCCAGACATTTCCTATATTCTGTAGCGGGTAACTGGCAAAATGAAATCGATTTACGGCATCAGCTGACTCCTCACTTGGCAGCAGCTAAGCATTCGGTAACCAACTCGGCAATTAGAATTGTTGATAAAGCGATGAGAATTGTGGGAGCTCAAAGTCTTCAAAGAACGAACCCATTATCTACGTATTATAGAAACGTTAGGGCTGGACTGCACAACCCACCGATGGATGATGCTACCATTCACATGCTAGCACAGTGGTCTAATTTGAAAAAATAGATTATTATTTTTATATAAAAAATGCTTTTAGAGAAAGGGATCGATGATAATGGAAAAAGCAACTTTTGCTGGTGGGTGTTTTTGGTGCATGGTAACACCATTCGAAGAACTACCTGGTATTGGAGGAATTGTTTCTGGTTATACAGGTGGTACTACCGAAAATCCAACCTATGAAGAAGTAAAAACAGGGAAAACCGGGCATGTTGAAGTGGTACAAATCACCTTTGATCCTGAAATATTCCCTTACGAAAAATTGTTAGAGCTTTATTGGCCGCAAATTGACCCGACGGATGCTGAAGGCCAGTTCCATGATCGTGGTACACAATATAGACCGGTCATATATTATCACAATGAAAAACAACACGAACTAGCTCTTCAATCTAAGAAGGAATTGGAACTTAGTGGTCGTTTTTCAAAGCCAATTGTAACGGAAATTTTGCCAGCCCAGGTCTTTTATCCAGCGGAAGATTATCATCAGGATTACCATAAGAAAAATCCAAAGCACTATAAAGAAGACCGTGAAAAGTCAGGTCGCGATCAGTTTATTAGTGATCATTGGAAAAACGAAGAGTAATGGTATTAATATTGGAAATCAACCAGTCCAACACATTTGAAATGGACTGGTTTTTTTTCTGTCTCTAGGAATTTTCTGTATAATTCGATAAAGGGGGGATTTGTTTGATAGAAACAAAAGAGGATATTCTAAAATTAATTCATAAAGATGAGTGGTTAATGGAGATTTTATTTCAAGTAAAGTCCTTAAATTTACCTGATTGTTGGGTATGTGCAGGAGTAATCCGTTCAAAAATATGGGACAAGCTACATGGGTATTCACAGAGGACTCCGGTGGAAGATGTAGATGTCGTATACTTTGATCCTGAAGATTTGAAGGAAGAAACAGAAAAAATGTTGGAAAAAAGACTCCTTTCCATCCTACCTTCAATACCTTGGTCAGTGAAAAATCAAGCTAGAATGCATACAGTAAATCAAAATCCTCCATATGACTCCACCGAAGATGCTATTTCTAAATTCCCTGAAACCGTAACGGCCATAGGAGTACGTATGAACGAGCTGAATGAATTGGAACTACTGGCACCATGGGGGATTGAAAATCTTCTAAAAATGGAGGTTCGACCTACAGAAATATTCATTATTAATAAGGATGCTTATGGTACATACGAACATCGAATGAATAAAAAGAAATGGCATGAAACATGGCCAATGATAAAGGTTCATCAAGTTGAATGGAAATAGAAATAAGGGTGGTCATCCACCCTTTAATATAATCGTTTATTCTACAAATGTAGCAAAAATTTCACAATGACTTTCGCTTGAATGCTTAATTCACCTGGCTGGATCGGTGTTGCTGAATCGAATTTGGCAGAGGCAACCATATAAGGTCTAGGGCCTTGTTCAAATACTTCTTGTATGTCGACGATAGCAGGTTCCTTGTTAAATCCAGACGCTCTTGCAAGTGTAATAGCCTTTTGTTTAGCATCTTGTACGGCTAATGTAAGAGCGGATTGATAATAGGCAGTAGGGGCTGTGACAGTAAAATTTATGGATCCGATAAAGTTCGCTCCATTTTTAACAGCCGTATCAATAATCAGTCCCGTTTTACCCATTTCATTTATAGTTACGTTGACAGCATTTGTGACTTTGTAACCGATAAAGGTAGGAGGGGTTTTTGAGTAATCATATTGTGTATCAATTTGATATTGTATGGTCTGGATGGCTGAGTCAGGGATGCCTAACTGTTTGATGGAAGCCAGAACTTGATTCATGACTGCGGCGTTTTTAGCTTGAATCTCGGTTACATTCGATCCGTTTGTGACAACTCCTATTGTGACATTAACGCGGTCAGGCTGGGCTTGAATGGAACCAGTACCTTCAACGGTTATTGTTGCTGATGTAGTGGGAGCGGGTGAGGCAATAGGTTGTCGATACATATTATCACTCCTAAATAATACTGTTCATGACAATATATATGACCTGTTCATATCACATAGAAGAAATTATCCTGTTAAATAAAAAAGCAAAGAAGACTATATCCTTCTTTGCCCCTGTATGTAATGACTATTCATCCTCAGGAAGATGTTCTTTGCAATATGCCTCAAGGACAGCAAGCTCTTCATCCTCAAGTTCGAAGTCTAAATAATCCCCTGATTCTGTTTCAAATAAATCGTACTTCACGATTTTTTGTTCATTTTCTTCCACTAGATAAATGACTTTAACATGAACACCTTTTTCAGAAAACAATTCGTCATCTTCTGGAATGTCTAAATTAAGAAAAAACTCGAAGCGGTCTCCAGACAAAATGCCAAAATCATCATTAATTAATTCGACAGTATGCGAAGTTACATTAATCATATAAACATCCTTTCTTATTATAACCATGTAAGTAAAATAGTACAGAAAATCGATAATTACTTCAATATATTATTGACAAATAATAACTAGACTATTATTATTCTATAGTATGTTTTTAATATAATAATCCTCATCAGCTTAAGATGAGGTAGAGGTCGCGGTTCATAAAAGTAAATTAAGGTAGAGACAGACAATCTCGATGACCTTAATTGAAAGGATGATCCGCCGAAGCGCAGTAGGTTTCTGACTACTGAAAGCTGGGACTGTATCCGAACAGGTGCAGGACTGTCATGGGCATCCATGATGAGCTATCCGTTAAGTTGGTGTAATAATCGTGCAAACACACCATACTAAGGGTGTGTTTTTATTTTTTCTGCTTCTGCCTCTTATATTAAGCTATATGATTAGAAAGGGGTTTAACAACATGAGTCACTCAAATAAATTAGGATTTTGGATTTTGACATCACTTGTTGTCGGAAATATGGTCGGTTCTGGAATATTTATGCTACCACGTACATTATCTGAGGTAGCTAGCCCAGCAGGATCAATATTAGCATGGTGCTTCACTGGACTGGGGGTTCTATTAACAGCAATAGTATTTGGCAACCTTGGTCAACGTAAACCAGAGTTAACAGGAGGTCCGCAAATCTATGCGAAAGAGCTATTTACAAATTCTTTAGCTTCAAGACTTTCGGGGTTTATGACTTCATGGGGGTATTGGATAGGGAATTTAGCAGGTAACATAGCCATCATTACTACATTTGCTGGGTATCTATCAACATTTTTCCCAGTCATGACAAGTGGGGCAGAGTTATTTACTGTTAATGGTTTCACATTAAAAGTAGGAAATGCATTAACTTTTGTAGTTTGTACGATTTTATTATGGGGAACACATTTTATTATCTTACGGGGACTAGAAAATGCAGGGAAGCTTAATTTTATGGCTACTTCTGCCAAAGTTATTGGATTCATGCTATTTATCGTTATTGGATTAATGGCCTTTGAAGCTTCTAATCTTATGCCTTTTGTCGATGTAAGAATGGATGAAGAGGGTAATACTATAGGTTTATTAGGACAAATAAATGCTTCTGCAGTAGCAACATTATGGGCATTTGTCGGGGTAGAGTCAGCAGTTGTTTTCTCATCAAGAGCAAAACGTCAGAAAGATGTTAAAAGGGCTACAGTTCTAGGATTATTATTAGCACTAGGTCTTTATATCGGGATTAGTACGTTGGTTATGGGAATGATGGATCAAGCATCATTGCAACAATCTGAAAAACCGTTAATTGATGCGATCGAAATGGTTTTAGGACCTATAGGTGGTAAAATTCTTGCTGCAATTGGTTTAATCAGTTTGTTTGGATCGACACTGGGTTGGGTTATGTTAAGTGCAGAAATACCTGTAGCTGCAGCAAGACAAGGGATGTTTATCCCAGCATTCGCTAGAGAAAATAAAAAAGGTATACCAGTATTATCATTGGTTATTACAAATGCTTTAGGTCAATTATTCATTTTTTCTACAATATCTAATTCAATCTCAGCAGCATTTGATTTTGTAATCTACATTGCAACATTATCCTATTTGTTCCCGTATGTAATATCAACTCTATTCCAATTAAAACTTGTGATAACAGGTGATACTTATGGGAATTGGGACCGATCAAGGATAACAGATGGGATAATAGGACTCTTAGCAACTGTATATTCAATTTGGGTAATTATAGCAGGAACAGCAGATATTAAAACATTTACATTCGGAATGGCATTAATATTTAGTGGAATTATCTTTATTAAGTTATTACCTAAGAATGGTAATGAATTAGACGTTATAAATAAATAATAGAAAAAAAGAAGTAAAAACCTGCAGAATGCTGACTGCAGGTTTTTTTATGTTATTAACTGGTTAGGCGTTAGGATCACAATTATTGATGAAAATGAAAAAATTAATTTAAAAGGTTATTGACACAAGAGTATTAAAGTTTTATGATTATCTCGCATTAAAGATATTTTAATTCGAGATAATTTTCAAGGAGGTGCTTAAATGATCAGCAAATGTACAAACCAACCATTTTTGTTTTTAATGCAAACTTCAAGAGCTTTACAAGAACGTATCAGGGAAGATATCGCCCTATACAACATAAGTAATACAGAATTTTCGGTTTTAGAGGTATTATTTCTTGAAGGAAAACAAACAATCCAGCAAATAGGTAATAGCATACTAATTTCGAGTGGATCAACGACTTATGTTATAGATAAGTTAGAGCAAAAAAAATTATTAAAACGAAACCCATGCCCTGAAGACCGCCGAGTTATACATGTGACATTAACGGATGATGGGATAGAATTAATGAATAAAATTATGCCGAAACATAAGGATTTCATAAATTATACTTTTGACTCATTAAATGGCAATGAGGCAGATACTTTAGTAAACCTATTGAAGAAAGTATGGGAAAGAGTAAGAAAATAAGATATTTTAAATAAATATCTCGAATTCGAGATAAAAAACTTTTAGGAGGATATAAAAATGATGGATCTTGGCTTATTAATTATTAGATTGGTAATAGGTGTTTTATTCATTGGTCACGGAGCTCAAAAATTGTTTGGTTGGTTTGGGGGTTATGGTTTAAAAGGGACTGGAGGTTGGTTTGACTCTATAGGTATGAAACCTGGTCTAATGATGGCACTTTTTGCTGGATTAGCTGAATTTATTGGAGGAATTTTATTTGCATTAGGACTATTAACTCCATTAGCAGGTATTTTGATTGCAGTAACTATGATAATGGCTATCGTTAAAGTGCATGCTCCCAATGGTTTATGGGCAACTTCAAATGGTTATGAATATAACCTAACATTGCTTGCAGTTGCAATTGGTACAGTTTTAATTGGGCCTGGTCGATACGCTATAGACACTTTTTTATTCTAAAATATCTCGAAGTAAAAATTCTTGGATTAAATAATAAGTTTGATCATTACTGATTATATAAAGCTGATAAAGGAAAGCAATCTGTTAGTCATCTTTCTACTTGTTCATACTATAAAACAGATTATATAAATGAAATATTTGAATTGGTTAAACTATGACTATTTTGCTTTACCCTTCAGCAAACAATTAACATTAGAGGTAAAAGAAGTACAAAGTAAGGTAAAAACCAAGTTGGTATCGAAAGCTTAAAAATAAGTAAGTTGGGTTTTCTAAATGAAATCACTTGATAAATATAAGTGTAAACAAATTGGAGTGTGAAAAAATGAGTAAAAAAACTATGGGTATTCACCATATCACCGCAATTGTAGGACATCCTCAGGAGAATGTAGATTTTTATGCCGGAGTTTTGGGTTTACGTTTGGTGAAACAAACAGTAAATTTTGATGATCCAGGTACTTATCATTTATATTTTGGTGATGAAGGTGGAAAGCCAGGAACTATCATTACTTTCTTTCCATGGACTAATGCGTATCAAGGGAAAATTGGAGACGGGCAGGTAGGCGTGACATCATATGTTGTACCTAAAGGTGCTATGGAATTTTGGGAACAAAGACTAGAAAAGTTTAATATTCCTTTTACTAAATTGGAACGCTTTGGTGAGGAGTATCTAAAATTTGATGATCCACACGGACTTCACTTGGAAATAGTTGAACGAGAAGATGGGGAAGTTAATACTTGGACTTTTGGAGGGGTAACTCCTGATGTTGCAATTAAAGGATTCGGAGGTGCAACTCTTTTATCCACTCAGCCTAATAAAACAGCAGAATTATTAGAACAGGTAATGGGGCTTGAACTAATTGGTAGAGAAGGGGACTTTATCCGTTTTCGTTCAACAGCAGACATTGGAAATATAATCGACCTAAAATTAACTACAATTGGTCGTGGACAAGTGGGTGTTGGAACTGTACATCACATTGCATGGCGAGCAATTGACAACCAAGACCAATTAGATTGGCAACAATATGTTGCAGAAAATGGATATGGTGTCACTCCAGTTCAGGATCGAAATTATTTTAATGCAATTTACTTTAGGGAACATGGAGGAATACTATTTGAAATTGCAACGGACCCTCCTGGATTTGCGCATGATGAAACACAAGAGACTATGGGGGAACACTTAATGCTACCAGAACAGTATGAGCCTCATAGAGAACAAATTGAAAGAGTGTTAATTCCTATTATGGTAAGAGAGATAGATTAATTTTATAAAAAGGAAGGTTTACTTTGCTTTCAATAGATACAACTGAAAATACTGAAAGAGAAAAAATTTTCACACATCATTTTGGAGGTATTGTAAGAAATGTTTAAAAATGAATTAGGTGCGCTTATATTACGTGTAACATTAGGTATATTATTTTTCATTCATGGTTTTGTTAAGTTTCAAGGCGGCATCGAAAATATTGCTGGATGGTTTGAAAGTATAGGGTTACCTGGATTTATGGCATATGGAGTTGCATTAATTGAAATGATTGGTGGCGTCGCATTAATAATTGGATTTGCAACAAGATTAGTTGCTGCTTTATTTGCATTATTAATGATTGGAGCAACTTTAAAAGTAAAGCTTTCGATTGGATTTTTAGGAAATGGACAAATGGCAGGATATGAATTGGATTTAGCGTTTTTAGCGATTGCGATATATCTTGCAATTAATGGAAGTAGGATTTTAACAGTAAGTAAATTGTTATTTCAAAAGGATTCAGATGAGGTAACAAAAGCGGTTTAATAGGTATGTATTTGCAAGAGAAAGAAATAATTTTCGATGTAACTCAAAAATAATACTACCAAAATTTCAGGATAGATTTATTTCTTATCCAAACTAACCATTAAAACTGAAACGAGTTAATGTGACTCTTTTTTTAAAAAAATTCTTATTTAACGTAATATGAAAAAGGCGGGGGAAAACTCCCGCCTTTTTCATATTGAATTTTTCATTTCCTAGGCAAGCGCAATCTTCTAACAAATAAGACAATTTCCTTATTTGTATATTGGTTCAAGAATCATTATTTGGAGGGATATAACAATATATATCGAAATAAGTATTGATTATGTTTGCTTACATACCTGAAATAATTTGAAAAGGGCAAAATGACTTCGAGAAGCTGTTATAATCTTTCAAATAGCTACTCTCCTTAAATCAATTAGTATAAAGAGAAAGATAATAGGGGGACATATATGTTATCAGCAAAAATAGATCCTATTTCAATCACTGGAATAAGCGAAAAAGACGTTGAATACATCTTCAATTGGTTCAATCTTCATAAACAAACGTTTTATACACTTGGTTGGTCCTTTCTTAAAAATCAGCAGCAAATGGAAGAGCTATTTTACCGATCTATTTTAAAAGTTCACAAGGAATTGCCACGATTTAAAAGTGAGACATCTTTCGAATCGTGGGTTACATCGATTTTCATAGATTTCTGCCGGGAGCTTAAAGTTGATAGTAGTTTAAAATCTATGGAGGAAACTGAACCTCGTCAGGATTTATTTAAGGCACTTGATCAATTGAATAGGGACGCGAAAGAAGCGGTGGTCCTTACATATGTAAATAAGCTCTCACACGAGGAAGTGGCGTATCTTCTTCAGGTTTCAGTAGAAAGGATTAAAGAGAGTTTGTTTTCTGGAATCCAGTCACTTAGAAAAGAAATGGGGTATGAATCAAATTTTAAGGGCTGTAAAGAATATCATAATGATTACATCGATTACTTAGAAGGAGCTATGGATCGCTCGAAAAAAATTGATTTAGAAGTACATATTTATCATTGTCAAGATTGTCAGGAGGATCTGGCTACCTTTCAGACTGTTATGTTAACTATGTTAAATCTTACTGAGCGGATCGAAGAGTTGCATATTCCTTCTGGGTTCATGGAGAAGGTCAAAAATAAGCTGGAAGAATTGGAAAAGCACAGTCAACTGAAGAATAAAAAACGTAATAGAAAAGCACTTGTTTTGGCAGGTGTATTCGCGTTCATAATGGGAATAGGTTTTTTTACGGGGGTATTTACTAACCTATATTATACTTGGACAGAAGAAGATCAGGAATTGCGCGTCTTTCTTCAACAGGACCTGGGTGAAAGGCTGAATCTCAAAGCAGAAAGCGATGGGGTAAAAATTACGATCAAGAGCGTCATTGCTGATGATATTCAGACGCTAGTTTTCTATGAAATAGAAGATACAGAAGAAGATAATCAATTTGTAATGAATTATCATGACGGCGTAATAGTAGAGAACGAACATGAAATACTGAGCCGCGTAGCATATCCAAGGCATTATCCACCTGACCTTGAATCGGATGTAAATAAAGAGGCAAAGAATGTGTTTCAAGGGAAGCTTAGTTTAATGCCACTCGAAAAAGATACCGAGACAATTAAACTCAAAATAAGTAAGCTTCAGAAGTTATTTCGTGATTCCTTTGAACAAAATAGTTTAGTAGCTTACGAGAAAATAGAATATAAAACAGGAGAGTGGAACTTCGAGATCTCAGTAACAAAACATCCTTCCAAAGAATACGTATTGGATGAAGAAACTGAAGTCGAAGGGATTCCAGTTCGATTTGATAAACTAATCATTGCTCCAACAGTGACAATATTGCAATATGGTATTAATAATAATAAGTCGGAGAAGCGGATAGAAGCTCTTAATTTTGACAATTTAGAAGTGAACAATAAAAAAGTGAAAGCTGATATGTATGGCAGCTCTTATTTACATCAAAGCATGGATTGGATTACTTCTCATACACACTTTGACCCTCTTTTTGGAGAAAAACCAAAAGAAATCAACCTTCAATTCAAATCTGTTCATTTATCGTATGAAGACCAAAATACTATCGATCTAGATGCTTCAAAGAAATATCCTCATTCCTTTAAATATGCAGGCACTACAATCTCCATCGACAAGGTGGAAGTTGGTAAGCCTACCCAGGTTGTTATCAGCAATCATGAAATTGAGAACCGACCATATGATACGCTTCAATTCCGTATTGTAAGTGAGGATGAAAGTGAATCTATTTCCATGGAGATGAATAATGAAGGAGTGCTTGTGGATAAAAAAGGGATTAAATATGATATAAATAAAAGCCCTTTTGTATATGAAGAAATTGAGCAACCCCGATATTTATTTACAGTTCAAAACATAAGGTTACACAGTAACAATGGTGGAGAAAAAGTGGTTCCTAAGAGGTTGGAGATTTACGGGTATAATACAACCAAATATTTGGATGATGTTGTGAAGATAAAGTTGGATTAAAATTACAATGCAGAAAGGTATTGTACACCTCTGCATTATAATTGTATAAACGTTGAACAAACAATTAACAAATTAATAGCAAGAAAAAAGCGACACTTGAAATAGTGTCGCTTTTACATTTATTCTCTATATGAATTGTGAGTAGGAGAGAATAGATCATCATCTGAATACCTAACTAAAGAAAAGTGTTGCTGGATAAAACGTGGAACAAGAGTAGGAATTAAAACCTCTAAATCGGTGGACCGCTTATAATCCTGAAAAAAGCATACGAGATGTCCAAATCACTTTAATGGGTACGTAAGGTGTTTTTGAGAGAATATGTTAGAGTTCCAAATACAGTAAAAATCATCTAAGGCTTGTAGAAAGACCAAAAGAATGAACTTAAAATCGATTACTTTCGGAGATCATCAAAACGTGTTAACAGTAAAGACCAAAAGATTATCGTAAAATTCACAATTCATATGTTTATTATAGGAACTCAATTAAAATGAGTAAATTTCTTTTTCGTCTCATTAACTTAAGTAATCTTTTTAATTGAGACCTAACTTCTGTGTGTTTGTTCAACTTCCTATAATATATATTATGTAAACTAGAATAAAATTATTTTATTATCCGGTGTTTCCCCTTTAAGTCCCTTGTACGTTGAAGCAAAAGTGTATACATTCATTCTGGAAGCAAATGCGTAACATAAGCCAAAACATCAAGAAATCTATCTACACTTCTGACGCATTCGTACTAACCCTCCAACCATCTAATCACTACTTAAGGTTGTTTCTTATATCCGTGTCTACATGTCAATGAATAAAAACTGCCTGTCTCAAAAACGAACGAGACAGGCAGTTTTTATTTTTTTACTTTAATCCTAATTTCGTCAAAATATTGTCCAATGTAGTCCCTTTATAGGAATCTTTAGCTTTTGGTGCATCTGCTACAGTTGGATTTTGTAATCCGTAGTTTTTGGTAATGTAATTCATGTCTTTTTCATCCACCACTTTATCGAAGTTAAAGTCAGTAGGTGCATGATCTGAACCCCAATACTTCTGTACTTCTAATGCATCTAATACGTCAATGACATCATCTTTATTCGAATCTCCTGCAGCAGCTATTGGCAAATGATAGTTTTGTCTCTTTCCAACAGTTTCTCCTCGAATTTCATTTGATAATACTAGTTGTTTGTTTATCGTAAAGTGTCCAGGAACATCTACTTTTACTATATATGGCGTTTTTTCAGCCTTTATTCCTTCTGCGCTATATGAACCATTTTTAGTAGTAATAGGAGCTTCAATAATGGTATTGCCATCATCAGATGTGACCGTTACTTTTGCACCGATGTTTCTTTGTTCTATAGCGTAGTTCATTTCACCAGTAGAAGGATTTATCGTTCCCTCTAGCTTTAAAGCACCATCTAATTTTGAGTAAGTGGATTTGGTTGTATAGGTTTCCATATAAGTGTAAACATTTTTCGTCTCAACATCTGATTGATCGATTGTTGATGCGCTCATTGAATACCAACTAAATGGCACACTTCTTGTGTACTTATTCAAAGCCTTTAAATCGAAATTGAATAGCTCCAAATCTTCTGGTAATGCTTTATTGCCTAAATACGTAAAAGTAAGACTATAGTTACTTCTTGATCCTGAAGGTGTAGACGTGACAGAAACATGGGCGTCACCATATTGTTTCACTGCCTCATTAACCGCTACATTTTCGATTGCTACTAGAGTTGGGTCAACAGGTAACGTAATTTTTGTCGTTTTTAAATTTTTTACATTATTAGAGCGAACGCTATAGTTTACAGATTCGCCTGTTGTTACGGTTTTCTTATTTGCCTTCAAATAGTAATATGGTAATTTATGATCAACAAACACAACTTTTAACATATGAGAAGCATCTGCAGTGAAGTTTCCAGCTGCATCAAAACCATAAAATGCTACATCTAATGGTGCAGCCTGCTTCCTCACTAATATTTGATCTGTATAATTTCCGTCTTTATCTGTCTTTATTGGATTTGCTGGAAATGGACTGTTATAGAAGGAAACGACGGAATTACTAGATTGATCTAAATCGCTACCAAAACGATTCGCTTGTTCGACTTCAGGATCATGAAGATTAATGTTAAAGTCATATAAAAATTCGCCTTTTTCATTAAATTGACTATCATTATATTCGATTACTTTTTGTTCTAAGGCATCGAAAGTAGATGTCATCGTAGGTGCAGCAAGCTCATAGATGACATCTGAAGCAGCAGTAAAGGCTTTACCTTCTTCATTTGTTCCTACTAGCTTCAACTGGTAATGCCCTGTTTGAACAATTTCAGGAATATAGCTGATTGGATTATCTGAATCATTCGTAAATGGATAGTAAACATTACTAAATCCTCTTGCGATAAAATAGGATTGCTCATTATTTATTAGGATTGGATCAAAGGACCCTACTAATCCAAGGTCTTTACCTGTCTTTGGATCATGTAATATGACATCTAATGTTTTCATATGTGATTTTAATGTGAATTCAAATCCAAGGAATGGATAGGAATTAGCTGGCCAAGCTGTATCAGTTGAATATAAAGGCTTAACAACATTAAATGTTTCAATACCTTCATTCACCACGCGTACACCAAATGGAACTTGATACGTTTCAGAAGGATCCTCATGGTTTGTATAAACGATAAACCCTTCATAGACCCCTATTTCCGCTGTTTTTGGAATCGATAGTGAAACATTTCTAGTAATCTGACTATTGGCTGGTACTTTAATAGACACATCTGTCTTTAATTCTACACCATTTTTCTCCGCATCTTTTGATTCTCTAACATCCGATTGGAAGGTAACCTTTACATCAAAAGTTTTTTCTTTTACTCCATTATTTTCAATCGTTACATTACGGGAATCTTTAAAATCCTTTTCATTAGAAACGACCTTGCCGAAGCTAAGTGCACCTGTCTCTTCCTTTATCTGCTTTTCTTTACCAGTTGAGATTGTCGTGGTTTTATCTTTCACTTTTATTTCAATTGAAGAATGAATGGCCTCAAAAGGATCCACGCGCCCTGCACCTTGTTCAAAGACACTATATGGTTTAGTTAACGGATCTGCAGTATTCATTAAAATAGCTTTTACTTCTTCAGGTTCTAGTTCTGGTTTTGCTTGTAATAATAATGCAGCAACACCCGATGTAAATGGAGTTGCCATGGATGTTCCAGACATACGTTTATAGGCAATTGAATAATTAGTCGTATCATTTGGACTGTTAATAAAGCTAGGAACAGTTGATAATACGCTTACACCTGGAGCGGTAATTTCAGGTTTAATCTCATAGGTTACACGGGAAGGCCCACGGGAACTGAAATCTGCCATTGTATCTCCCTCTGTTTTTGCTTCACTCATTTCAGTAAAGGTAAAGCTATTGGAACCTGCTTGTATTTTTTGCTTCAAAGCTAATCCATCTTCATGAGTCAAATTGAATGTTGGAATGAAGTTAACTCCTTCTCCGAAATAAGCTGGAATATAGCCTTCTTCTCTATTATCATTGTACATTAGGACAATGGCTGCCCCTTTTGACTTTGCGTAAGCAATTTTTGAATCTAAAGTGTAAGTTCCACGACTGATGAGAACGATTTTTCCATTTACGTTTTTACCGGAATAGCCGGCAGGGTCTCCAATACCAACATCTACAATTGTATTCACTTGTCCCTTTAACTCAGTTATGTCATCTGTATATCCCCTTGCCATGAATCGCAAATCTGCGGATATATCCCCTAGCGATCCCTTCGCAGCAACAGTCGTAATCGGAACACTGCTCGCCCCTACTGTAAGTGCCAAAGCTGCGGTACCCGGTGAACCTAGTGTGTACATTTTGTTCCCAGCGTTCCCAGCGGCTACAATTGCGGTCACTCCGCTTAGCACTGCGTTGTTAATGGCGATACTAGTTGGATACATAGGGTCATTATAATTAGCCCCTAAAGATAGATTCATAACGTCCATGCCTTCAGCCACTGCATGATCAATTGCCGCAATTATACCTTCTGTAGCTCCGCTCCCCCCAGGGCCAAGAACACGGTATGCATAAATTTGCGCATCAGGAGCGATGCCCTTTGTTGCGTATTCGCTCTTATTTGTACCTTGACCAGCAATCGTACCAGACACGTGAGTTCCATGATCAGTAACATAAGCGGCTGCATTGCCTGGTTTTCCTGCTTTAATCCAGTCTTCGTATGTCGTTTCCATCGGATCATTTTCATTATTTACGAAATCGTAGCCTCCCTCATAGGCATCCTTCAAGTCTGGGTGGTTGTAATCAATACCTGTATCCAGTATAGCAACCTTAACACCTTTACCTGTGTAACCTCGTTGGTGTAATTGATCTACCTTCAGGAAAGCTCGCTCGTCTGCCATCCCTTGTCCTTCAGTTTTTGTAGAGTTTTCAATGGAAGGTTCTGCTTGTACGGTTACATCACTATATATTGCTAAAACTGCGTCTGATTTCATTAATTCATTAAGCTTATTGGCTGGTACTTCCAACGCGACTCCGTTGAATGCGTGCTTATATTCGCGTTTTATTTTGTATGATCCATCAGATTTATCTTTAAAAATTGTATCTAAATCTTTTTTAAATGTTTCATGGTCTGCTTCTGCATTGCTTTTTGCTTGTTCGTCAGATAAGCTTTTACCTTTTACAACAGCCTCTAATTTTGCAATTTTTTGTGGCTTATTTTTAAATGAAATAATAACCGATACTGTGTTGACACTATCTAAATTAACCGTTGAATCTAGATAAAAACCCGACTGATTATCTGTTGAAAACTGATTTAAGGCTTGTCTTTGCTCTGAGCTCAAATTTGCAAGAATGGGGTAGCGTCAGGAAAATGCGAATTTACAACGTTAAGCAATTTGATACAAGTCTTATGAGACATTGTAAATCCTAATTTAGAGGTATTTTGGATATGTCTCAATAGTCTTTACTCTATTGAGATTGTGAAGGTTTCTACTTAAACTAACGAAGCAGAATAATTCCTTTTAACAGAAGGTATTATGGTATTATTATAAATGGAACAGTTTTCCAAATTATTCAATTGAGAGGGGGAATGAATTTGCAAAAACAAATGTTGACTGGGGTGAAAAAGATCCAGTGTGTGTATCTACCTGCAATAAACACTGAAGAATCTGCAATATGGTATGTTGAACAACTTGGTTTGAAACTATTGAGACCAGTTCATGAGAATCAGGCACAGTTGAGCATAGGTTTTGAGCAAACAATTTTTTTAATCAAGTCGAAAGAGCCAATCAATGTGAATTATACAGAAATTGGTGGGTCTGAGCAGTGCATCATGACAATCGAAGTTGAGAATTTTAATGAACTTTACAGCAGACTGAAACTGTCAGGTACTCATGTAACCGATATTGAGGATAACGCCGAATGTGGGCAGAATTTTTATGCTTATGACCCATCTGGAAACAAGATTGATATATGGAGCGGTTGGCCCAAGGCATAACATGGTACGGAGGCTGTTCACTCTATATCTATCAAAAAGTTTACTAAACTAACGGAGTGCTTTAGTTCAACAGTCGATTCCTTGAAATCGGCTTTTTTTATGGGTAAAAGTTTCCTTATCGTTGTAAATCCGCATTTTCCTGACGCTACCCCAGAATAGACTCAGAATTTAAAGTCGTGACAGCACGGACTCTTGATGGTGAATTAACAAATGGAGCTACCAAACTGCTAGAAACTAAACCTACCCCTAATGTAAGGGCTGTTGCTTGTTTGATGATTTTCTTTTTGATGTGTTTCATGTGCGTATTTCTTCCTCTCCACTAGTTTTATTGGTTTCGTTTTGGGTTAATGCTGTATCAATATCTATTAACCTATAATTTTGATTCCCTCTACCATTGTTGAATTTTCGTAATGTTAGAATTAATCAAACTATAAGAGTAATAATAAGTGGGAAAAGGGATAGAAGTAAATTGGGGTTGTTGAGGTAGGAGTTTTTTGATAGAACACGGAAAAAGTAATGTTTTTGAGTCAAAATTAGACATTTTCCCTTGTGAATTCGTAAGCTTTACCAATGTATAGAGGTCAATAGTCACGGATTTTTGTGTTTATTTTATCTAAAATGCTCCTTGAAAGTTAATCCTAGTAAACCAAAAGGATAATATATACTAAAATAGGCTTATAAGCTCTTTAAGACTAATGTATGTAGTTTGAATTGAAACAGATGAAGGGGGAATTTAATCTCCCCTAATAATTAGAAATGTAATAACAATTTTATATATAGATTTCAATCTTTGTTCTACATAGTAGGAAAAAAAATGAAACCTTGAGTTAACAAGGTTTCGTGGGAATACGGTAGTTTATAATAATTAGTAATACGGACTATATGTAATGAATTTGGAAGAGACTCATAGAGAGCCTTCTAACATTCTCTCCTCTTGTTTTTGAACCAATTCAATTTCAAACCCCAAATCCTCTAACATCGCATGATCCTTATTGGTTTCCTGTCCCTCTGTCGTTAAATAATCTCCAATGAAGATACTATTAGCAGCGAATAGCCCTAAAGGTTGTAGACTACGAAGATTTACTTCACGGCCACCTGAAATACGAATTTCTTTTGTAGGGTTCATGAAGCGGAATAAGGCTAAAACTTTTAAACAATATCGTGGATTCAACTCGTTAGCATCTTCCAATTTGGTCCCTTTTATGGCATGAAGGAAGTTAATTGGGATAGAATCGGCATCTAATTCGCGTAAAGAACGAGCTAATGAGATTACGTCTTGAAGAGTTTCCTTCATTCCAATGATCGCGCCTGAGCATGGTGATATTCCTGCTTTCTTGATTTTTTCCACTGTATCTACACGATCTTGATAAGTGTGTGTGGTAGTTATGTACTCATGATGCTCCTGAGATGTATTTAAATTATGATTGTAGCGGTCGACACCAGCTTCGTGTAATTGATTTGCTTGGTTATCTTTGATTAGACCTAGGCATGCACAAACCTTTAATCCATACTGTTCCTTGATCTCCTTCACTGCTTCGCTTACCGTGTTTACATCACGATTGGTTGGTCCACGACCACTGGCCACGATACAATAAGTTCCTGCTTTTAAATCAAAGGCACGTTTAGCACCTTCAAGAATTTCTTCTTTTGATAAAAATGGATATTTGTCGATGGGTGCACTTGAAATAGAAGATTGGGAACAATAACCGCAATCCTCTGGGCAATAGCCGCTCTTTGCATTGATAATCATATTGAGTTTTACTTTTTTCCCATAATAATGCTTACGTATAATAAATGCACCTTGTAAAAGTAAGAGTAACTCATCATCATCACTGGTTAAAATGCTCAATGCTTCTTCATTTGTTATTTCTTTCCCTTGAATGACTTCGTATGCTAATTCTGACCAATTCATGGTATAACCACCTTTACGCTATTATATTTTCTTCCATCTCTGGGATCCAACCTAATATATCAAGACATGTTAGTTTTTTTATCATGAACATATTATCCTCTTCCATCTCATTTAAAGTGGATGGAACTCTATTGATGATTAATCCTTTAATGTTAATATGATGGTTCTTTAAATACTCTGCCGTAAGAAGAGTATGATTAATTGTCCCCAATTTTAAAGTGGTAACAATAATAACGGGAATGTTCAATAGCTTAATTAGGCTAATCGTATTAAAATTTTCCATCAATGGGACGGCTACCCCTCCTGCCCCTTCAACGATGACGACATCATGTAGCTTTTCTAATTCCTTGTATCTGCTTAGAATTAGCTCTTCATCCATGTGTTGATTTTCTAGTTTGCAAGCTAAATGTGGAGATACAGGAGTGTGAAGGGTATATGTATTGTAATAAGAATAGTCTTCTTGAAGTTGTAGGTGTTCTTTGTAAAAGTCTACATCTTCCCCTATCAATCTATTATTCTTCCTAATTGTCCCACTTTGAATTGGTTTGTAAGGAATGGCGTCAAAACCTTGTTTTTGTAGAAAGTCTACTAAATATGTTGTTGCAATGGTTTTCCCAATATTAGTATCTGTACCCGTCATGAAGTAGCCGATTCCCATATTAGGCAGCCACCTTTCGATGTTCAATCCGTACTTTGGCAAAAAATGCATATAATCGTTTCGCTAATACGCTAGCGAAAAACACTAAGAATAAATCTTGGACAATGCTATATGCAAATCCCATCATCATCACGGCTTGAAAAGATGTTGGGGTTCCCACCCACGTATTTAAGGCTAAATATAGATAGGAGACACCAACAACATAAACAATGAGTAATCCAATAAAATTAGCAAACAGCAAATTTTTGAAAACATCTCCATTTGTTCTTTCCAAAATGAAACCGATTACGTAAGCAGCAACGATAAATCCTATTAAGTACCCGAATGTAGGTCTAAAAATATATTCTGGTCCCCCTCCTGATGCAAATACAGGTACTCCTATTATGCCAATCCCTACGTAGAGAAGTTGACTCAACATCCCTTTCTTGCTCCCTAAAAGACTACCAGCTAAAAATACAAATAAGATTTGAAGTGTAAATGGCACTACCGGTAAAGGAATCTTGATAAAAGCACCAATACTTGTAAGTGATGCAAATAAAGACACGACTGTTAATGAAAAAGTTTTGTTCTGCATGGTATCCCCCAATTAAATTGTTAATTGACAAACTATTAAAAATAAACTACCATGCTAATAAAAAATATGTCAACTAAATTATATAATAGGTTAACATTTAGTTTTAAGAGAAGGGGTATGGTTATGTACAACGAATTAGCAGAAAAAAATAAGAAGTATGTGTGGCATCCTTTCACTCAAATGCAGGATTACATAAATGAAGATCCCTTGATCATTTCACACGGAAAAGACCGTAAACTTTTTGATATGCAAGGCAATGAATATTATGATGGAGTATCTTCCATTTGGTTAAATGTTCATGGTCATAATATCCGAGAATTGAATGAAGCCATTATTCATCAATTAGATCAAGTGGCACATACAACTTTACTTGGGATGGCGAATGTTCCAGCCATTCTCTTGGCAGAAAAGCTAGTTGAAATCTCTCCAGATGGTTTAGAAAAGGTATTTTATTCTGATTCAGGTGCTACAGCAGTAGAGATTGCTATTAAAATGGCCTTTCAATACTGGAGAAATATAGGGAGAAGAGAAAAAAACTTATTTGTGACGATGAAGGAAGCCTATCATGGAGATACGATCGGAGCTGTTTCAGTAGGTGCGATTGACATATATCACCAGGCTTATAGTAGTTTATTGTTTCCAAGTTTAAAATTACCTTACCCTAATATGTATCGGCCGAAATATGAAGGTACAGCTGAAGATATAAAACAAGCATATTTAGCTGAGGTTGAAAATCTCTTTCAGGAAAAAGCCCATGAAATTGCCGCGTTAATTATTGAACCAATAGTCCAAGGTGCTAGTGGGATCATTGTCATGCCTGAAGGCTATCTCAAAGCGCTACATAAGCTGTGTATACAATATGATGTTTTGTTCATTGCAGATGAAGTGGCGACTGGTTTTGGGCGAACGGGGAAAATGTTTGCATGTGACCTAGAAAATGTTACACCGGATATTCTTACATGTGGAAAAGGCTTAACGGGTGGCTACCTCCCCGTAGCTGCAACATTAACGACAAATAGAATTTATGAAGCTTTTTTAGGTACATATGAGGAACAAAAAACTTTTTTCCATGGTCATAGTTATACTGGGAATCCACTTGGGTGTGCGGTTGCAATGGCAAATCTAGAATTATTTGAAAAAAATCAACTTTTAGAGCATGTAGATAAGATTTCACTTTTCATTCAGGAAAAAATGATGAAATTTCATGAATTACTGCATGTTGGGGACATACGACAAAGTGGTATGATGATTGGAATTGAACTGGTATCCGCCAAAGGAACAAAAGAACCTTATCATTGGAATGATCGAATAGGTGTAAAAGTTTCGAAAAGGGCTAAAGAATTAGGGTTATTGACACGACCTCTAGGTAACGTAATTGTGTTTATGCCACCTTTAGCTTCTACAGAATCAGAATTAGCAGAAATGATTGAAATCCTGCATCAATCGATTAAAGATATTACCGAAAATAAGGAATAACAAAAAAACCAAAACTACCAAAAATGAAAATTATGGTGGTTTTGGTTTTTAAATTTTGGCTATACCTTTAAATCTCTCTTTTCAAAGAACGTAAAGGTAACGATCATTAGCAATCCAACTAAAATAAAGGAAATCAGAATGAAAATTAAATCCAAACCTCCACCATACATGACATTTTTTGCTTCAAAGTATTTAAATGGGGTTAGAAATTTTAATCGCTTCATGCTTTCGTTTAAGTCTATGGCTACCGATAAAATAAACATGACTAAGAGTATAGCCGTCGATAAGGAAGATGCTTTTTTAGGATTTTGAGAAATGGCTGCAATAGCACTACCTATTGATAAAAAAAGTAACTGAAGTATATACATTCCTAGTATCGTAATCCCTATATTAGCCTGTACCTCCTCCCCTTCACTATACAACCCTACAAATAAAATACAGACAATCCAAGTGAACAAAGTTAAAATACTAACATTCGTTAGGGCTGCCAATACTTTCGATAAGATAATCTTTTTTCGTGAAATGGGTTTCACAAATAAAAATTCAACCGTTTTCTCTCTCTCTTCTTTCGAAATAATAGTTGCTCCAATCATTACAGCTTGGAGGGTTGCCATCAATAGTAGATACAAAAAAAGTAACCCGTAATATCCACTGGCTGTAGATATATCTAAACTCCCTATCCCCATTAAAGCTTGCAGTGATTGAGGCATTTGTGACATTAATTCATTCATAGATTGACCTGAGGATTTGAAACCCGCATATTTAGCCATCCCTGAACCAATCATAGCAAGCATTCCAATACACCATAGAATTAGTGATTTCCTATATGCCTTCATTTCTCTTATATAAACGTTCATTTGCAACAAGCTCCTTTTACTAGCTGTGTTTTATACAGTTTGGATATCCCTTTTGAGATAAATGATAAAACTAGTTACTACAGAAACAATAATGACAGCTATCCCTGTTACTAAGAAAGAGGTTTCATAGCTAGAATTTTGTACAATATAGGAAGAGTCGAAATACTTAAAAGGAGAAAAGTACCTTCCAATATCCTTACCGTCGCTGGATGCAATCATCCCAATAATAAAGAACATAAATACAATACCTAGCGAAATAGTAATGACTGATTTTACTTTTGGGAAAACCAAAGCTATTAAAATTCCAATAGAAAGAAAAATCAGCTGAATAAATAATAAAGTAAATGAGATTAACAGAAAGATTGTAGTGTTATAATTCTCTATTTTTACTATATTAGCAATAATGTTAGCGGCAATTAGATAAAAAACATTCGTAATCAGAATAGATATTACAGCTGCTAGGAATTTATTATAAAGAATGTATGAACGGCGAACAGGTTTAGTAAACAAAAAATCTGCTGTTTTTTCACGGGTTTCCTTAGAGATAATGGAAACTCCCAAATTCATCCCTTGTATTGCACCGCATAAGGTTATATACGTAAAGGCATAGGAATAAAAACCAATGAGAGATCCAATACTTTCAATTTGTATTCCTAGAGATTTTCTAACCCCTTCTGGGAATCCTTCTAATAACTTTTTAAACCCTACAATTTCCTTTGTGATAGAAGGGAACATCGACATGAAAAGAATTAATATTAAGACTAATGAAGCTGTCCAAACGAATGTGGATTTTTGGTAGGCTTTTATCTCATGCAAAAATATATTCATAGCATGTTAAGCCTCCTTTTCATAATAATGCATAAAAATCTCTTCAAGGTCCGGCTCTTCTATCCATAGATTGCTAATATTGACCTCAGCTATTTTCTTCATTACCGAGTTAATATCCCCTCTGTACACAAAACTAATTGTTTTACCTTGTAATTCAAGATTGTTTACTCCAGCGATATCGAAGAACTCTTTATCAATTTCGTCCTTACACTCAATTTTAAATTTCTTATGGGTATTTTCTTTTAATGTACTAATTTTTTCTACTTGTACAATTTTTCCTTCTTTAATAATGGCGACTCTATCGCATAAACGCTGTACTTCACTTAATATATGAGACGAAAACAGAATCGTGGCTCCTTTTTTATTTTCATTCTCAAGCAACTCGAAGAATTTTTGCTGGTTTAAGGGGTCTAACCCACTCGTCGGTTCATCCAAAATAATTAGTTTTGGTTCATGGAGCAAGCCTTGAACAATTCCTACTTTCTTTTTGTTACCAAGAGAAAGATCATCAATTTTCTTTGTAAGGTCCAAATCTAATATTTCGGCTAATTCTCTGATTCTTTTACTGCAATCTTTTTTATAAAAACTAGCGGAGTATTTTAGTAAATCAATCACCTTCATATTGTCGTAATAAAATACTTCAGAGGGCAAATAGCCAATATCCTTTGCAATTTCGGATGCGTGTTCAATACAGTCTTTTCCAAAGATTTTTGCATGGCCGCTTGTTGGATAAATCAGCGACAACAAGGTTCTTATGGTCGTTGATTTTCCTGCACCATTAGGGCCGATGAAGCCAAATATTTCTCCTTCTTCCACATTAAAACTAATATTATTAATCCCTCTTGATTTACCATAAGTTTTTGTCAGATTATTAATTTCAATGACATTCATGAGTGCAATCCTCCCTATTTATAAAACGAATTTTTCAGTAATTCTATATAGGAATCAATTTCTGATAAGACTTCATTCGCAGCAATTTGATCTACCGACATGGTTTTTGTTTTTGCTTGTTGTCTCGTTGCGACTCCTTCAAACGTCCAAAAAATAACCTCTATAGCTTTAGCAACATCTATACCTTCTTTAAATTTGGATAAATCAATATCAGAAAATAAATTGTTAAAGCTGATTCCAGTTAATTTTTCTTTTAGTTGATTAATATCTTCTTTTACCACTAAAGATTCTTCATTATTTACACTGATTAGGAAATTAATCATTTCTGGGTATTTCTTAAATAATTCAAATTTAATTAATGTAACTTGACGTATTGTCATAAAAATATCTCGTTCTTTCCAATCGAACACATTATATATTTCCTGTGCAAGCAAATCGGTTAAATGATGAAACAAAGATAAATACAAATCCTTCTTACTTTTGAAATAATGAAATAACAAGCCTTTTGAGATTTCTGCTACTTTTACAATGTCATTTGTGGAAGCTTTTTGATAGCCATTTTCCGCAAAAATCTTAGTCGCGGCATTTACAATCCGATTTTCCTTTTCTGGATCTATGTTTAAAGATTTGAACAACAAGTTGCAGTCCTCCATTTATGGAATATTACGTTGACCTGTGTGGTCAATTAGATTATATTACCATTGACCATGATGGTCAACTTGAAAAATTGAAATTCAATGTGTGGCTCTCCATCGAATAGCGGTCTTTTATTCTTTCAAATTAAAAATAGCCATTGCTAAAAAAGATTGAATTTGGAAAAATGAAAAAAAGAATGAATGGTGGGAAAAAAGATTGAAACAAAAAAGGATTAGAGATTATGGAGTAAAAATCGGTTATTTAAAAACTGGAAAATTAAACTCGATAACAGATGTTGAAGGGGTAACAGTTGGGCATGTTACACTGAGTAAAAATGAGATGCAAACGGGTGTAACAGCTATCCTGCCTCATCAAGATAATATTTTTAAAGAAAAATTAATCGCCTCAAGTCATGTCATAAATGGATTCGGCAAAACAGTGGGGACAATTCAGATAAACGAGTTAGGTTGTTTAGAGACACCGATTATATTGACCAATACATTAAGTGTAGGGACAGCAGCGGATGCATTAATTGAACATATGTTATACCACAATCCTGAAATTGGCAGGACAACTGGAACGGTGAATCCTATCATTTGTGAATGTAATGATATGTTTCTTAATGATGTACGTGCAAGATTTATTACGAAGGAGCATGTATTTCAAGCAATATCTGAAGCATCCACTGAATGTAGTGAAGGAACAGTTGGAGCAGGAACGGGGATGATTGCTTACTCATTAAAAGGTGGTATAGGTACTTCTTCTCGGATAATGGAAATGGATCATGGTGTTTATACATTAGGTGTTTTGGTGTTATCTAATTTCGGTAGATTGAGTGATTTAACAGTAAAAGGAAAGCCTGTAGGGGAAAAATTGCAGGAAGAGCTTACAAAGAAAGATGAAGAAAAAGATCAAGGTTCCATTATCATTATTGTTGCTACTGACCTCCCCGTTTCTGAAAGACAGCTGAACCGGATCATAAAGCGTGCAATCAGTGGATTGTCCCGTACAGGATCCATCATTACACATGGAAGCGGCGAGATTGTTATAGGTTTTTCGACAGCAACTAGGATTCCTCATGAAAAAACTTCTACTTGTCTATCAATCTCCATGATTCATGAAGAAGATATTGATACAGCATTTAGAGCCATGGGTGAGGCAACCGAAGAGGCGATATTAAATTCATTAGTAACTGCCACATCAGTAGTGGGTAGAGAGGGAAATAAAAGACCTGCATTAAAAGATTTAATCGATTCTTTAAATATTAAATTATCTACGTTTTAGTTTTATTTATCACGATATCATTCATGAAAAAGAGCTCAAGTCAAATGTATGACAAGAGCTCTTTTTCATGAAGCATTCTTTTGAATCATAATAGGTAATTCAATTGTAACCCTCGTACCATTATTTGGTTCACTTTCAAATATCATTTCCCCGTAATGCTGTTCTACAATTTTAAAACTTGCAGTTAGACCAAGACCTGTGCCTTTTTCTTTTGAACTGTAGAATGGTTCTCCTAACCTTGCCATGAAATCATCTGGAATACCAGGGCCATTATCTTCTATGGTAATTGCCACTTTAGCATTTTCATGTTTCTGTAACCTAACTTTCACAATCCCCTTCTCGCCTGCTGCTTCCATTCCGTTCCTAATAATATTAATGAATAATTGCTTTAATTGGTTTTCCTCACAATCTATAAAGCATTCACCTATATTTTCATAAGTCATTCTGATATTCATCATATTTGCTTCTACTTCTAAAAGAGAGACAACATCTTGAAGGGTTTTAGCAATATTTTTATTGCTAAATTGTAGAACTTGCGGTTTAGCTAATATTAGAAGTTCACCGACAATATCATTAATCCTGTCTAACTCATTGAGCATGATATCGTAGTAGAATTCATTATTATTGTCTTGGGATTTCATTAATTGCGTAAACCCTTTTAATGAAGTTAAAGGATTCCTTATTTCATGACCCACACTAGCGGCTAATTCACCTATTACTGAAAGTTTCTCAGTGCGCAAAAGTCGTTCCTCGGCAACTTTTTTGTCCGTTATGTCCCTACCAATTACGATTAAACCTTTTCGGCTTCCATCCTGATTGAATAAAGGCTGCTTGATTGTATCAAATGTTTTGGTTCCCCCACCTGGTAAAGGAATGGTTTCTTCGCAACGGGTCACAGTTCCGTTGTTCCACGCCTCTTCATCGGATCCAACGCAGTAAAGAAGTGCATCGTGATAGAACTCAGTATACTTTGCTAAATCAGCATCCGTTTTTCCTTTATAATCCACATGTTCTAATTGGAATAATTTTAAGCCATATGTATTAGTTTCAATCCATCTACCTTCTCCGTCTTTAAAACAAACAAAATCAACCATAGAGTTAATTAGTGAAGATAGTCGTTGCTCATCTTTCTTGAGCTGTACCATCTGTTCCATCCTTTTCATTATTAGATAAAAAAGAGTGGCGGTTACCATAATCAAGATAAATCCAATTCCGAATTCACCTATACGGATGAAGTTAGGTGAGATGTATCTATGAATGATAGCTTCTGAAGCTAAGATGAAAACACAGCTGATCAATACATATAATAATAGAAATTTATTACTTTTCTTCATCTTTTACAATCTCCTATATTTTTCAGCTACTAGTATTAACTCGAGTTTACTACTGGTATATCATTTTGTTATACCTTGATTATAAAATTTTACCAGAGAAAGCTATATCCATAAACAAAAAAAATAAACCGTAATTAATACAATGCGGTTTTTAGTGGGAAATTGAGTAAAATACATACTTTTGTAGGGGTTATATAAGTGATTATTGTATGTGATTGATGCATAATATCTATATACTGAAATAGTATTAATGTCTTTATTGGGTCTTTTTTATCGGGTTTAAAATCATGCCTGAAACTTCTTATTTTCAATAACGATAATTTGTTCCTTCGTCTTTTCTTTTGCAATTTGTTTAGTTTGATCCACTAACTGAAATATATGGCTATAACACTGCTGCGCTCCCTTTACGAGTAATGGTACCCCCAAAAAATCCAATCCTAATTCTCTTGATAGGAATCCCCCTAAAGTCATTGCTAGTGGAACAGTTGGAGATGTACTTGAGAAAATGATTTTTTCTTCAAGTTGAGACCTTTCTGCTAAAATCAAACTGAAATTGAAAAGGGAAGGTACTATAAGCCTTGAATATCGAATTCCAATTGTATAAACTGGATGATTTTCTTCGTCTTTCCCATGAAAAATAATTTTTCCTGCATCTTTTTTAGATAATTTATTAAAAAATGGTATGCTTAATATCTCTTCTTTTGTCAGGGTTTTGTTAGAAGCTTTTATGAGATTTAAATGGTATGCCGCAGCTATCGCAGATGTATGGGTACCACCGAAGTCATTATAAATATAAATCATAGCTGTCTCTATCCTTCCCAATTTACATTTTTATCAAATACTATCTCCTTTTAATTGCAATTTTATTTATATAGAAAGATAAACTAAAATGGCCGCTGTATGTAAGTCCATGATAAAATTGTCATTATTACCATTTCATTCAAGCAAATTACTAGGATAAAAGGAAGATTATCAATGATAAATGAGGCAATTGAAAGGATTCGTTCACAGTTATATGAAATAACCGATTTAAATGATTTAAGTGCCCAGCATACAATACAATTGAGCGAACAACTTAACAGATTGCTCAATTTTCAATCTAGAATGACAAATAAGAATGTCAATATGGACTATTCAAACTCACGTGTTCATGCAAATGCGATTCAAAATATACTGGCAGTATCTGCAAAGGAAAAATTTGACCTGTCGTATATACTTGAAAAGAGTATTGTGAAAAATGATACGTGGTACAAACTAGATTTAGTCTATTTACTACTTAACTCCATATCCAATAAGTACGGATGGGATGCAGTAGAGTATATGGGGGAGTTTGTTCCAGAAAAATGCATCTATCCTGATGATATTGATACTTTCTATGATTCCTTGCTTAACTTGAATTATATTTATTATTTAAACCATAAATCTAATATTTATATTGGAGAGTATTTGCTAGAAACGGCTATTAGAAGTGAACTGCAACTTTTTTGTCATACTCCTCATTACCCAGCATCTTTTAATCACGGGATTATAAAAGGACTTGCAAACAAATATAATACTTCACTTAAACTTTCAATCACTAACCTTGATCAAGGTGGACATTTTAAAATTGTCATTTAATCCCTTTAAGCAAAAAAGCCGTTGATTCTAGTGCAGAATCAACGGCTTTTTTACTCCCATTCAATTTTCTTTATGATTCGTGCTGGATTTCCACCTACTACTACATTATCCTGAATATCTTTCGTCACGACTGATCCTGAGGCAATCACTACATTGTTACCTATATTAACTCCAGGATTAATGACCGCTCTTCCACCAATCCAAACATTATGGCCAATACTTACGGGTTTTCCAAATTCTATTCCAGATCGCCGTTCGACTGGATGTAGAGGATGTGTCGCGGTATAGATATGGACTCCTGGAGCCATAAAGCAATGATCCCCAATCCGTACTTCACAAACATCTAAGATGACACAATCAAAATTCGCGTAGAAATTTTCTCCAACATGTAAGTTGTATCCATAGTCACACCGAAATGTAGGTTCTACAGACAAGCTTTTCCCTGTAGATCCGAATAATTCTTTTAATAGTTTCGTTCGTATGTCAGTTTCTGATTCGAGTGTTTGATTGTAAACTCTTGTTAAACGACGCGCATTTTCACGGTCATTCACTAATTGTGGGTCAGCTGCATTATACATCTCCCCACTTAACATCTTTTCCTTTTCTGTTTTTGACATTGCTCCACCTCATGGCTTTTTCATTTAATATACTATAGTAACGTAACAGAATACTATTTTAAGCATATAGCTCTTCCAAAAAAACCGTTGGAAAATATATTTTTCTAGATTTATGTAACTTAACTGATAATTCATTCAATACCTTCCTTATATTGGTCATGTACTCACAGTCTATTTTATTGCAAAATAAATAGTGCAAGATTAATAACTTTAATTAAATGGAGGACAAAATGAAGAAAGTAGTATTATCATCAGTTTTAGCTTTTTCACTACTATTCCCCACTTATGTATTAGGAGCGGGTACATATAAAGTAGTAAGCGGAGATACATTATGGAAAATTGCTTCTAAGAACCAAGTGGGTGTTACAGAATTGATTAAAGCGAACCCGCAAATTAGCAACATCAATATGATCTATGTTGGTCAAACTATTAATATTCCAATGAGTACGACTCAAACGGTAGAGCAACAAGTGGTAAACCTAGTTAACCAGGAAAGAGCGAAAGTAGGCCTTCCTGCATTAAAATCAGATTGGGAGCTTGCTAGAGTAGCAAAATACAAATCTGAGGATATGAGAGATAAAAACTATTTTGATCACAATAGCCCAACTTACGGTACTCCATTTCAAATGATGAAGTCTTTCGGAATTAGCTATAGCTATGCTGGAGAAAATATCGCTGCAGGTCAAACAACAGCACAAGCAGTCATGACAGCATGGATGAACAGCCCAGGACATAAAGCAAACATTCTTAGCAAGAATTTCACGTATATCGGAGTAGGTTATGCTAAGGGTGGATCATATGGCCACTACTGGACACAACAATTTATTAGTAAATAAAAGTATAAAACTTGGTTAGAACCAAGCCTAAGCGCACGAAAAAAGGCAGCTCCGAAGCTGCCTTTTTAATATTTACTTTATCAACTTTACTTTATTTACGAGTTTAAAAGAACTTGTTCCGTAGTAACAACCGTAGCAAACTCTTCATTCAAATTGACCATCGTCATATTATGGATAGTCTCCGCACTATATACAATACCGTCTGGACCTTTACGATCAAACGTAGCTGTTGCGTCCGTAACCAAATACGTATTAAATCCTAAATTACCCGCCATTCTCGTTGTCGTTTCCACACAATGGTTGGTTGTTAATCCAACGATTACTACAGTATCAATGTGACGTTCTCTTAAACTACTTTCTAAATTGGTTCCAATAAATGAACTATTGACCACTTTCCTGATTACAGGCTCTTCTGGTAGAGGCTTCACTAAATCTTTAAAATCATGTGCCGGTTTATAAGATCCTTCAACGTGCTGGATATGGAAGATTGGTCGATCAGAAGCTCTCCATTTTTCCAATAAAGATGCGATGTTTTCTTCGGCTTGTGGATTATTTCGGTTTCCCCATCTTGGCTCATTAAAGAATTTTTGAACATCAATTATAATTAAGGCTGCATTTTTCGGTAATGTTTTTATCATTATTATTCCCCCTTTGGATGATTAAATTGTATATCATCTTTAAGGAATTCTTAATGACAAAACTAAGGTAGTTTTCCCTATTTACTTATAAAATAAAGTTATTTTTTTACATTTACTTGTAAAAAAAAACAAAGGAAATTTTATGTTATGACTGAAGATTCAATCGGTGAAGACAGTACCAACAAAGTAGATGACTTGCCATATTGCATCGTAGAGTCAATAAAGCTTTCTAGGGAATGGACGGAAGAAGTAACCAGTTTGACTAAATAGCTGTATTTACCTGCCAGTCTATGACATTCAACAACATCCGGATATCCCTTGCAAAATTCAACAAACTGTTTGCATCTTTCAGTATCAAATAAAATAAAAGCTGTAATAATTTTATCAAGTTTATGAGGATCGACTGTAATTGTATAATGCTTGATGATTCCACGATCTTCTAATTTTTTGACACGTTCTGTGGCAGCTGGTGCAGTCAAGCCTACAACTTTACCCAATTCGGTCATCGTTTTTCTACCGTTTAGTTGCAATTCAATAAGGATCTTTTTATCTACCTCATCCATTTTCCTAACTCCCCCTCGTCTTTTGCCAATATTAAAATATGTAATGGTTTGCATGAATTTGTCAAATAATATCTAGAAAGTCTTTATTCTAAACTCTTAATTGTATATGTCTGTTAAAGAGAAGAGAATGGTTTAAATCACTTGAATAATATACCAGGATTTTAGCATGGTTAGATGGTAATTTCTATTGATTATTTATTCTGTGACATTTTTCTTTATTCTATATACTGGAACTTTATAGGTGTATGGATTACCATCTCTAGACTATAATTAGATGATGCGTTTAATCTAGTTTATATTTAATTAAAGTTTATTTAGTCAGGCGGAATTATAAAATGAGTATCTTAATTAAAGATTTTCAAACCTTTTTATTGAACACTTTTTTCGTCTTTACTTTTTTCTACCTTTATACCAAGATTATCGAAAGAAAGATGAGTCCCATTATTAATGAGATATTAATAATCATAATATCTGGATTTTCGATACTTCTCTCAATGTCCTTCCCACTCGAATTATCGGAAGGAAATATTTTTGATATGCGTCAAGTTCCCTTTATTATTGGTGCATTGTACGGTGGTAGGAGAGTTGCAGTTATTTTATTTTTCATTTTAGTAGGTTTTCGTTTTTATTTAGATGGTCAAGGATTGTATGGTGCATTTACCGTATCTACTCTTCTGCTAATTTCTTTATGGTTCATTATTCCGTCATTTATTAAAACAGTTAGTATGAAAAAAAGAATATACCTTGCAACTTTGTCTTCCTTACTCGGATTGGTATTTTTGATGTTAATCGTATTCTTGCTTTCCTCTGAAATCGTCAATCAAAGATACTTATCATTTATCATCCCTTTTTTTATAGCGCAATCTATTGCAATTATCTTATTTGTTAATTTTATTGAAAAATCCAAACTAAATGCTGCAGTCGCCAGGGAAATTAGAAAGTTAGAAAAATTAAAAACGGTTAGTGATATGGGTGCAAGTATAGCCCATGAAATTAGAAATCCTCTTACAGTTACAAAAGGTTTTGTTCAATTAATGAGAAATCCTGAGTTAACATCCGATGAGAAGAAGCTTTATATCGATTTCGCTATTGCTGAATTAGACCGAGCTGAACATATCATTTCTGATTATTTGACTTTTGCAAAGCCTACTCTAGAAAATATTGAAATTTTAGAATTAAATAAACACTTAGACTTTATTATTCAAATTGTAAATCCATACGCGACCATGAACAATGTACAACTTAAGGTCCAAATTGAGGATGACATTTATGTAGCAGGAGAGAAACAGAAGCTCCAACAATGTATAGTTAATATTATTAAAAATGGCATTGAATCCATGGAATCCGGCGGGATAATTGAAATTAGTTTAAAGAAAAACAATGGCACAGCCGAATTGAAAATAAAAGATTCAGGTAATGGAATGAATGAAGAACAAATTGACAGATTAGGAACCCCTTTTTACTCAACAAAAGACAAAGGAACCGGATTGGGTACAATGGTTGTTTACAGCATTGTTAAAGCCATGCGCGGAGATATTAAAGTGGAAAGTGAAGTGGGTATAGGAACATGTTTTACAATAAACTTCCCAATCGTTGACAAATCATAACGACTACAAAAATAGACAGCCTAGAGCTGTCTATTTTTTGAGCTGTTCAATTGTAATAAGGTTGTTACTATTATTTTGATTTTTTATTTAAAGATTCTCTTGCTGCTCCATGATGTGCCAATTCTTCTGCAAATTCTTCCGTAACACGGTTTGGCTCAATTTTTAGGTTTTTCGGTGTTTGAGGTAGTGAGTTTTTATTGTTACTAGAAGATGTATGATTATTTCCTCTTCCCATGACGATCCCTCCTAATAATTTTGGTTCGATTATAGTATTGGTTCAGAACGAACTTTTTTATGTTCAAAAATAAAAAGTGTCTTAAATTAAGTGTGAGAGCAAATACTAAGCATTGGAATCGCACTAGGAGGGCTTGAATATGATTCACATTTTTTCTCACAATGATTTAGATGGACAATCATGTGGAATGCTCGGCAGAATCGCATTTGGAGAGGAATCGGTAAAAGCTACATATTGTTCGCATGACACCATTAACCAAAGAGTCTCACATTTTTTAGATGAAGTTAAAGATGAAAATCAAACTTTATACATAACGGACATTGCTGTGAATGACGATGTAGCCAAGAAAATCCAATCCTTTTTTGAAAGTGGACATACCGTTCATTTAATTGATCATCATGCAACCGCATTTCATTTAAATAGTTATAAATGGGCAAAAGTGATTGACAAAGCTGATGATGGAAAACTTACTTCCGCCACTTCCCTATTCTATGAACATCTAGTTGAAAAAGGTTTATTACAGGATAGTGGTGCGCTTAAGGAATACGTGGAACTTGTAAGGCAGTATGATACGTGGGAATGGTTTGAGAATGAAAACAACAATGCAAAAAGGTTAAATGATTTATTTTACCTTTTTCCACCAGGGGAATTTGAACAGAAAATACAAGCAAGACTTCAAACTGAACCTAAATTTACCTTCAATGATGTGGAAATAACCATTTTGACCATGGAAGAGGACCGTAGAAATGGTTACATTCGTAGGAAACAACGGCAAATGGTTGAAATTTGGCATGATTATTCTACGAAAGAATCAAAAGGAAGATATCGTATTGGAATTGTTCATGCAGAAAATCACCAATCTGAACTTGGAAATGAATTAAACAGAAACAATCCTCACTTAGATCTTATTGTACTAATTAATATTGGTACAAAACGTATTGGATTTCGAACCATTCACGACGAAGTAAATGTTTCATTATTTGCAAAACAATATGGTGGTGGTGGGCATCCTAAAGCATCAGGTGGTACTTTGACAAAAGAAGGTTTTGATCATTTTGTTACACCAGCCTTTGAGGTTTGGCCACGGAAGCAAGATGCTCAAGATAACACCCAGAATACAAAAGGAAATTCGCATGGAACGTTTTACATCAATCATGACAAAGAAATAACAAGTATTCATACTCAGAAAGAAAATAGTTGGAAAATTCTTCATAAAAAAGATTGGGTTAACGAGATATTTCCTTCTTTTGAAGAAGCAGAAATGTATGTTAAAAGACATTACAACTCTTGGCTCATGGATGATATAGATTTTAAAAGACATCAGAGTGAATCCTAACATTCCGTATGAAAAAGGGCCGATTCATTGAATCCGGCCCAAACTTACTTACATTTTATTATATACACTCTCAAGCTTGCTCTTCATATTAGACTTTTTATCTCTTCTGTCATCTATCCGGATATTTGTTGCAATTCGCATGATTCCCTTATTAAATACGGCTTCGTGGAGAGCCTGGACGGTATCGAATAACACCGGAAGGTCTCCTTCGATAATTGTACTCATTGGTGTAAGTTGAAACTCAATTCCTTTATCTTCTTTATACTTCATTAATACCTTTTGAATCTCAGCTACATAATCACTCACACTTGTTGTCTCTGTCCCAATGGGAATAATTGTAATATCGACAATTGCCATTTCAGCACCACTTTCCAAAGTTTTTGAGCTAAATAAACAGACCTATTCAACAACAGGTCTGTTTTCAAATATTACTCTCCTAGATCCACATTGTGGTAAACACGTTGAACATCTTCCAAATCTTCAAGTGCATCTATTAGTTTTTCAAACTGAGTTTGTCCGTCTACAGATAGTTCAATTTCATTTTGTGCAAGCATAGTCAGTTCAGCAACTGTAAATTCCGTAATTCCAGCATTTTTAAATGCCTCTTGTACAGCATGAAACTGTTCAGGCTCTGCATAAATAATGACCGCTTCATCTTCTTCGAGAATATCACGAACATCTAAATCTGCTTCCATTAGGATTTCAAGAGCCTCATCTGCTGTTTTCCCTTCAATGCCAAATACCGCTGTAGCATCAAACATATAGGATACAGATCCGCTAACTCCCATGTTCCCACCATTTTTTCCAAATGCTGCACGCACATTCGAAGCAGTACGGTTAACGTTGTTTGTCAGTGCATCAACAATAATCATGGAACCGTTTGGACCAAATCCTTCATAACGAAGCTCATCGTAGTTTTCATCGGATCCACCTTTTGCTTTATCAATAGCACGATCAATAATCATTCTTGGGACATTATATGTCTTCGCACGCTCAAGCACGAACTTTAAAGCCTGATTGGATTCAGGGTTCGGCTCCCCTTGCTTTGCAGCTACGTAAATCTCTAACGCGAACTTAGAATATACTCGACTTGTATTAGCATCCTTTGACGCTTTTTTTTCCTTAATATTGTTCCATTTGCGGCCCATTAGTAACACTCGCTTTCAACATTATATATACATTTTGTAATGGCTAGTCTCTATTCTATTAGAGATGGCATGTTACATTCGATAATATTATACCTCAAAAAGATGGTTTGTTAAGTGTTTAATCTATTGAATAGCCTTCTTCTATAATGGATTGGTACATTTTATTACAAGGATAAGATAACCAAATCTTATATAATTGGAAAACCATACCACTAATATTACAGGAAGTAATCATTTTGTATCAAAAATGAAAGTAAACTGAAATCCTTATTATAATGGAACTTTGTTAAAATACATGGATGGAAACGGCTAGATATTCATAGAATTGTTGGAGCCCTATTCTAAACAACGTGAAAATAAACATTGGGGGATCGACATGACTTTAGATAATCAACTCATCAATAAAAGATTTCATAAAACTTTAATAGAGGAAAATGATACTCGTCATCCTGTACAAATACTAGGGGAGAAATATTTTGATGAAAATCAAAATGAGGTTCCGGAGCTCTCCTCAATTCGATTTGCACAAGGTGAAGTTTATTACCATTATAAAGATTTCGAATCTGCTATCTTTAAATGGCAAAATATTGACAATGAACTGGCATCATGGGCACTAAAGAATATGGCAGATGCTTATGTGGAGCTAGGCCTACTTACAACAGCTGAAGAAATATACAAATCTGTATCAGATGAATCGAGTACAGTTAATTCTGAAGTAGCATTGCAATTATTCTCGTTATACATAGACCAAGGAAAAATGAAGCTTGCGGATGGGATTATTAAAAAAGCTATCGGAGCAAATCCAGATTATCCAAATGTAACTACAGTGGCACGTGCATTCTTTGAAGAGCAGGAAGACAATAAGAGTGCTGTTGATTTAGCTTTACAAGAAGGAATTCGAACTCAATCCCTCTACTGGTTTGAGGTATTAAAATCTTATATCGATAGTGGAAATACAGAATCGTTGCCACCTTCCTATTTCAAAGAAGGGTTATCGACTGTATATCATCTTGATGAGGGGTTATTTGAAAAAATGGCTGTATCCCTCTGGAACAGTTATAAGAGCGACGAACACTATAAAGCATGGATTAATGAATTTAATTCTCTGATTCTTAACCTTGAAAATATAAGAGGGAAATCCATGCCTGATCTTTCTTCCTTGTTTGAGGAAGCTTATTTACATTTCCTCAAAGGAAATTATTTTATTAAACAACTAACAAATGTTATGCCAAATCTATTGACGGCTTGGCTATATATTACTGATTCTTCGCGGGCATTAAAGGCTAGTTCAGCCGCTTTATCATGGGATGAATTATTCCCCGGAAGCATTGATGATTCGTCAATAAATGCAGTAACCCACCTTATTAATGAATCTCAAAGTCTTCACCTAGATATACTTGAAGACACACAAGATTTATTTGATTCCATTGCATCATGGGCGACTGCTCATGATTTAAAAGTAAACTTCAAGCACAACTGGCAGGTTCGCGAACTTTTAGATTTTGAAAATCGACGTGTAGTGATAGCAGGCACTTCAGATAATTCAAAGACATCTTTTATTAACTCGATTATGGGTGAATCTATTATTAAAGAGAGCCCAATTTCACTTGGGTGGACTATTAAAGATAACGATGAGTTCTCCATCTGTGAAATAAATAATATAGGATTAAAATCGTTATCGACATTAGATGATTTAAACTTTCGGAGCCATGTGGAACTAAATCTTCCTAATACATTTTTAAATCAATATAAACTATCAATGCTATATAACTCCAATGATTATGATCGATTGGATGAATATCATTTAGCGGACAGTATTTTATTTATATTGGATGCTGATGCTCCTTTTACAGAAGCCGAGTATGATTTATTAATTAGGATTCAAGAGAATGCTCCAGATCTTCCTATTCATTTCGTTCTAAATAGTCTTCAAGAACATGTTTACGGTGGAAGCTACGAAGATGCTGGATTAACAGTAAGAGAATACTTCCCTTCTGCAAGTGTCATGAAATATTCGTCCTTCCAGCCTTCAATCCAAGGTCTTCAGCAATTAGGAGATACTATTCATGCCTCTATCTCTATGGATACAATAGAATCTAATCGAACATTTAAGATTTTAGATGTTATTAGTACTAGTATTAAAAATTTGGTGAGAAAACGTTTAGAGGTTGAAACCGAATTAGAAAATACCATTCAGTGGAATGAAGAAATGGTTGTAAAGTTAAATGGAGCCATTCACCAAGTAAAAGATCTTGAAAAAGACCATGTAAAGAAGATTTCCTCTTCTTATTACTCAATCAAAGAAGAAGTTAGACAAAAACTGAAAAAGGAAATACCAAGTCTCCTTCGAGATTGCTCTTCTATTATTAAAGAAGACAGTGATTTTGGGAAAATCCATTTAGAATTGAATGATGAAATGAACAATCGCGTTCAGTTTTATCTACAAACAACTATCTTACCAGAAACATATCGTTTACTACATGAATGGATTGAGGCATCTAATGAAGATTTTACTGGAAGTCAATATTTCTTAAATGAAATGGCAGAAGGATTTAATAATTTGTACAAAGAAAATCGAATGAAGCTAAATTGTGACTTAAAAATATTGGATGACTGGAGAAGAGATGCAGATCGACTTACCACAAGTGTCCAATTGGAAAAAGTCAATATTCTACTTCGTCATACTCCTTCGCAAGTACTTTTAAAAAGTGCTGGAAAGCTTTTTAGTGCCATAACACAAAATCAAACACTGATGTACAACAAATATAAAAAATTTGTTGAAACAGAAGATTATCAAGATATTACTCTGTTAATAATTGACAAGTTCCTTCAGAAGTTTGAACTGTTCGAACAATCAATTGAAAGAGATATTTCAATATCATTCAGAGAACCAGCTAATATTTTAATAGCAGCAGAGAAAGAAGCAAGACAGGAAATCGAGACAAATAAACAACAGCTTAACCAAATGAGGAAAAATCCACGTGAATTTGAAGATCCAATCACTTTATTTAAAGTTAGGCTACGTCAATTTCAGTATATGTTGGAATTGAAATGATCACTTAATAGAGCTAGACCATACAACCCTAATTGACACGAAAAAGAGCATCAATATGGATGCTCTTTTTCGTGTATTAATTGTTAATTGTGATTAAGTACATTTGGAGCGGGCTATTAACCCCCTAAATGATCACCCACTAGTTTGTAGCACATTTGGAATGTAAGGTTGTTTGGAATCTTCTTTTCGACTAACCTCATCAATTTTTGTGACAAACATTTGGAACACTTTCCTTTTTTCTTCTAAATCTTTTATTTCACCCATTAGTTCATGGTATCTTTCTTCAAATGGCTTATGATATTGTTCTCGTATCGTCTCAATTAGTTCATCATTGAGTGTAGATTGAATGACTTGTTTAGTGATGCCATACTTATATGTATAAAGCTTCAATTCTTGTTTTACTTTTTGGTATTCTTCATCAATTTCGCTTAATAACTCTGAAATTTCCTCTTTCCATTCTTCTAACGATTTCTTTATATATGATTCCATAGGACCTCCCAGTATTTCATTATAATTTTTAGGAAAATATGTACGTTACCCTTTATCATTATACGGAGGTTTGATTACAGAAGGTTTTCGATAAGATTACGTTCTATTTTAATTATGGTTAATAGTTTGAAATAATTGTAGTATTGTCTAGTCGCAATTATGATTAATTTCTAAAATTAGAAGTTAAATTCTTTGTTTCCAATCAAATGTAAAAAAGCAGAGTGTTTATTCTCTGCTTCCAAATTTCTATAATTTTGGTTGGATGGCTGCATGTACATCATAATCCTCAAGATTAATGTCTGTTGGTTGACCGAGGGCGATTTTTGCTAACTCTGCCCCTACATATGGGCCACAAGTCAGTCCTGAGGCTCCCAGTCCATTGGCTACCAAGATTCCCTTCATGTTCGGCAATTCCCCTATCACCGGAAGAAATCCAGGAGTAAAGGGACGGAAACCAACCCTTGTTTCAAGTAGAGTGCCACTTGCCAAACCCGGGGCTATAGATAATGCTTTTTGAAGAACTTCAAAGACTCCCCCTGCTGTCACCCTTTTGTCAAAACCGACATCATTTTCATGGGTTGCTCCTATCACTACTCGACCTTCATCAAAAGAAAGAAGGTATTGATCATTAGGAGGCATGACTACTGGCCATTTATTTGTTGAGTAACCAACCAATTCTAGATGAATAATTTGAGCTTTCTGTGGAGTCACCATAAAGGAAACGCCAAGAGGTTCTAATAACTCTTTTGACCAAGCACCAGCA
>NZ_QBBX01000002.1:147946-162864 GCF_003073175.1 Peribacillus acanthi | reverse complement strand
TAACAATCACCAGATCGCCTTCTAATATTTTTCCATTTACCTCTATAGCATTAACCATATTATCTGAAAAGAGTAGCTTTGCATCACCCTCAATAAAAATTACTCCATAAGCTTTAGCCACTTTAATAAGTGAGGTTCTCAGTGCTCTCCCATTAACACGTCCAGCTCCGCTGATGTGAACAGCACTGTACGAATCAGATAATGGTGGAAATAATGCCTGGGTTTCGCTAGCTGTCAAACGAGTGATTTCACCGATTTCTGGGGCATCTACTCTCCGTAATAATGCCCTTTCTTCCAATTTATCTAATTTACCTTCATCGTTATGCAGGCAGAGGGCTCCAACCTGTTGATATCCAGTATCGATTTCTCCTTCAGCTTCCAATTCCTTTATTAATAAGGGATAATATTTGGCTCCTCCTTTTGCAAGGTGATACCAAGCTTTATTCCTTCTTTGAGAAACCCATGGACAAATGATTCCTGCAGCTGCATCAGTTGCTTGGCCACTATCATTTCGATCAACTACCGTAACTTTTGCGCCGGTTTTGGCAAGGTGGTATGCAGTAGATGCACCAAGAATTCCCGCTCCGACTACAATAAAAGATTTCATTATTACACCTTTTTCTTTTTTCATGGTTTATGCAGTTATTTTACAAGACAATTAAGGAAGACACAATGAAGCGAGATATGGTGAAAATCAAAAGGGGAAACAATATTTTTTCTAAATAGTCTAACTATTTCTTTATGGAAAATGTTATAAATCTGGTTTATGATTAAACTATTGAAATATAGGTGGTGGTTCATTGATTCTATTAGATTACATAATCAATCTTTCCATTTTTTCATTGTTGGTGAGCACACCATTAGTGATTCGCTCTTTTACCAATCAACAACCATTAAAGCATTTCCGACTTTGGGTCAGCATTTATGCAGGACTTGTGTCAATTATTCTCGTTTTATTGGCGTTTGATAAACAAGGCTACACCTACGACATCCGCTATGCTCCAGTCATACTAGTGTTTGCTTATCTTGGACCAATACCTGGACTTGTTACAGGTGCTTTTGCATTATTAATTAGATTGCTTAGTGCTGGAAACTGGATTCCTGCTATTGTTGGTTGGGGAGTTATCATGTTGGTGTTCTCCATTTTGTATCTGTATATCCAACGGTTTTCTTCTATAAAAAAATGCATAATATTATTTTGTTCTTATATCTTTATTTATATTATTACGATCCCATACGCATTTAATATTTTTAGAGATAGTCCCTTATTCCATTTCCAATATCTGTTATTTGTCATGTTAGGAGTTATTATTGGTGCATTATTAATAGAGTCTAATCAAAAGGTATATAGAATGAATGAGATTCTATCGAATACTTCTAAGATGTTAGAAACATCAAAAAATGAACTGAAACACACTTTAGATGAGCTAACAGCAAGTGAATTCAAATATAGACTTATCGCAGAGAATACATCTGACCTCATAATGGTCATCGAAAAGGGAAAATTCTTTAGCTATTTCTCTCCTTCTCATGAAGCTGTACTTGGATATCGAGAATCAGAATTAAAAGGTAGTAAATTTTGTAACCTTTTACACCCTGACGATATGGACATGTTTGAAAATACCATTCAAAAATTGTTTGACAGTAAAGATTCACAATCTATCGAATGCCGCTTTAAGCACAAAGAAAACCATTGGATTTATGTTGAATCTCGCTGTATGTCTGTATTTGGCGAAAATCAAATCATCGAACACGTTGTAATCATTAGTAGGGACATTTCTGAGAGAAAAAAATCAGAAGAATTCCTGTTACAATCGGAAAAATTATCGATTGTCGGGGAGTTAGCTGCTGGTGTGGCCCATGAGATTAGAAATCCTCTTACAACGATTAAAGGATTTGTCCAGCTCTATAAAGCTGAGGATAGGTCCATCTGGTTTACAGATTTACTTTTAAGTGAGCTTGAGCGCATAGAGACCATCACAAGTGAACTACTATCGTTAGGTAAACCTCAAGCGATTCAACTAAACCGAGAAGACTTACGGGCATTGCTTGAAAATACACTGGATCTCTTACTACCTCAGGCACATATGAGTGGAATACAATTCAAACGAATGTTTGAAGATACTTCATTTCCTATTATTTGTGAGAAGAACCAGTTAAGACAGGTTTTTCTTAACATACTTAAGAATGCCATTGAGTCGATGCAAAATGGTGGAGAAATTTTAATAGATCTTCAAAAGGGCAAAGAACACGAATGCATTATTACTATCCAAGATTCTGGTTGTGGTATCCCTGAAGAAATTCTTCCTCGTCTAGGAGAACCTTTTTATACACTTAAAGAAAAAGGAACAGGACTTGGGTTAATGATCTGCAATAAAATCATCAAACAACATAATGGAAGTATTACTTACAAAAGCAAGCTTAAAGAAGGTACAGTGGTTGAAATAACCTTGCCTTTATGTAATTGAATGAAAAAGATGTGCTACATTTAATGAGAGCACATCTTTTTATTTTGTCTTTTCATTTAAATAGTAAATAAAACCTTCTCGATGTCCTTCATGAGCGATAATTTTCCGTACATAATAAGGATCACTTAATAACCCATGTTTCTTTTCTTGTTCTATGAAAGATTTAAATGTTTGATTTTGGACAAGAGTTCTATACCATTCTTCCCTGTCCAATTCCCCCCAAGCTTCCTCAATACTAGGGTCCTTGATTTGTAATATGTATTTCCGGATAAAATCAAATATGATAGCCCCTAAGAGTAAACTCAGTAATAATAACATCATGAAATTCCACTCCCTCAACCTTTTAAAAGATACAGGTAAAATCTTAACTTTGCAAAAAAAAGGATGAGTTGTTTAACCCATTAATATGGAGTAATTTAAATTTAGTTAACATAATAATTTTATAGTTACTACAATTGAGGTAATTTACTTAATGAACTTAATGCCAAAGTCAATATAAATTCCAAATAAGCCAGCCATTAAACAAAGGGACACGACTATTAATAAAGGGATAATTTTCATGAATTTTTTCATAATTATAGTATGAGCCATTTGCTAATTCCTTATAACTTATACTATTTTATATTTTCTTTTTAAAGCTGATTTATGACTATTTCTTTCTCAATATTCTGTTCTTCAAGCCAATCCTTACAAACATCCACCCAACCTATGGCTTCTGAATACTCATAAATTTCTTCTAAATTTAATTCAATTGCTGAATTTTTGCTGCCACACGCAGGAAATAGGGTTTCAAATCTTTTCATCGACACATCTAAATAGACATTTAAAGGATTCTTTAATCCAAAAGGGCAAACACCACCAATGGCATGTCCGGTTTGTTCTAGTACTTCATCAGGAGAAAGCATGCGTGCCTTATATCCCAAAGTGTTGCGGAACTTTTTATTATCAATCTTGGCATCGCCAGCAGCGACAATCAAAATGGCAGAGTCTCCTTCTCCTCTAAAAGATAGTGTTTTTGCAATTCTTGCAGGAATGACACCTATGATATCGGCTGCTTGTTCAACAGTAGCACTGAGCCGATCAAATTCCATAATATCCTTATCACGATTCCACCTTGTTAAATATGCTCGAACACTTTCAATTGACATGTCTACCTATCCTTTCCATTAAAAATCAGAAATTCCATTTATATAGATGTAACCATTCCACCATCAACTAACAATGAGCTTCCGGTAATATAAGTACTAGCATCAGAAACAAGGAAAGTCACTATTTTAGCAAATTCTTCTGGAGTACCATATCTTCCTAATGGAATAGCTTGTTTTGCTTTTGAAGCTGCTTCTTCTAGAGAAATTCCTTGTTTATCTGCATTCATTTGATCAAGATGCTTTGTCCTGTCTGTTTCTATTCTACCTGGTCCCACCGTGTTAATGAGGATATTATATGGTGCCAACTCCACAGAAAGTGTTTTCGTTAGGCCGACGATCCCTAATCGGAATGTGTTGGATAGGATGAGTCCTGGAATCGGCTGTTTAATGGAAGAGGAAGCAATATTAATAATCCTTCCACCTTCCTTTTTTAGGTAAGGGATGACTTCACGGATGATTCGGATGTAGCTGAGGAGGTTCAATTCGAATGCTTTTTGCCAATCTTCATCGGTCATGTCTTCGAATTTCCCTGCTGGTGGCCCACCTGCATTATTAATCAATATATCGATTTTCCCAAAGGTTTCTTGAGTATATTGAACCAATGATTGAATCTCTTCCAACTTCGTAATATCGGCTCGATAATAGGCTACATTTCCTACTCCCAAATTCTGAATTTCACTTTGTACTCTTTGAAGTTTCTCCTCGTCCCGACTTGTAATCATAACATTCACACCTTCTTCAGCCAGCTGTTTTGCAACAGCTTTACCGAGCCCTTGACTTGATGCGATGACAAGAGCGGTTTTTCCTTTTAGGTTCAAATCCATAATTATTCCCCTTTTCAATGAAAAAATCCCCTATGAATCAGGGGTCTTCTCTTATATATCTAGAATTGTTTTTTCTAAAACCTTTTAACTAATAATACCCTGTTGTCTTAACAGTTCTACTTCATTTCCTGAATAACCTACTTCATTCAAGATTTCTTCATTATGTTGACCAAGGATAGGCGCTGATTTGATTATCTTCCCTGGAGTTTTAGAAAATTTTGCAGGAAAACCAAGTGTTTGAATGGTCCCTGCAACGGGGTGTTCACTGGATAGGACCATCTCTCTCGCTAAAATATGAGGATCTTTCATCGTTTGGTCATACGAATAAATAGGACCTGAAGGGATCTCGTATTTTTCCAATAATTCTAACCAATAATTTGAAGGGTTAGTCACTAAGATGGATTCTATTTCCTTTTCTAATTGTGTCACATGTTCATTTCGGAGACTATTGGTTAAAAAACGAGTGTCATGAATCCATTCTGGCTTTTCAAGGACGTGTATACAAAATTTCTCCCACAATTTTTGATTGGCGGCACCAATTAAAATAGACCCGTCCTTCGTTTGGAATCCTTGGTACGGTGCAGACACCCTATGTGCTGTTCCGTTCCTTTGTGGCACTTCCCCTTTGCCAAAATAAGCTGCAGCTTCCCATACCGTCCATGCTAAGGCTGAATCCACTAAGGATACGTCAATATATTGACCTATTCCACTTTTGAGACGATGGATATATGCCATTAATATAGATTGGATAGCAGTTTGGGCTGCTGCGATGTCATGGATGGCAATTCCTACCTTAACTGGTTTACCATCTCTCTCCCCAGTCATATCCATGATACCGGACATGCCTTGGGCCATGATATCAAATCCACCCTTTTGATGATAGGGTCCAGTTTGACCGTATCCAGAAATAGAACAATAAATCAGGCTTGAATTCAATTCCTTTAACGCTTCATAATCAATGCCTAGTTTTTTTGTAACACCTGGACGAAAATTTTCGATAAAGACATCAGCAGTTCTAATTAATTCAAATAAAATCTCTTTACCTGCCTCATCTTGTAGGTTAAGGCACATCCCTCTTTTATTGCGGTTGACCATCATATACATATAGCTTTCTTCATCTATATATGGCCCCATTCTTCTTGTATCATCACCATGGGGAAATCTTTCAATTTTAATGACATCAGCCCCCATATCACCTAAGACCATCGTAGTGTAAGGCCCGGCTAATATTTGAGTGAGGTCAATGATTTTCATTCCTTCTAGAGCTTGAATCATCACTATTAAACTCCTTTTTACAGATGCAAACTATGAATGAACGATATTACTTGTAGTTAAATCCTTTACATTTGAAGCTCCAGCAAGAGATAGTGAAACGATAGTGTCTTGTATATAATTTGAAATAACTTTTTCAACACCTGCTTGACCACCGATTGCTAAACCATATACAAAGGGTCTTCCGATAAAGACTGCTTCAGCTCCTTGGGCTAATGCTTTAATAATATCTGAACCTCTACGGATACCACTATCAAACAAAACTGGAACTCTCCCATTTACGGATCGTACGATATGAGGGAGTGCATCAATGGCTGAAATTACACCATCAAGCTGTCTTCCACCATGATTCGAGACAATGATTCCATCTACTCCATTTTCTATAGCGAGTAATGCATCTTCAGGATGTAAAATCCCTTTTAGTAAGATGGGTAAATTCGTTACTTCCTTTAGTTTAGCGACATGCTCCCAATTTAATGAAGGGTGTAGGACATTTTGTAAAATGCCTTGAATGATTGATTCTTCATCCCTGTTTGGAATTGAATTTAAAAATACTGGATCCGTTTCATAATTTGCCTTACCAAAACCAAGCTTTAATGGAGAAAACCGATTCCGCATATCCTCTTCTCGCCAGCCTAGCATCACCGTATCAACGGTTAAAATGATTGCTTCATAGCCTGCTCTTTCAGCGCGTTTAACCATACTAAATGAAATTTCCTCATTATTTGACCAGTACAACTGAAACCATTTCGGGCTATTAGGAGTTGCTTCTGTAATTTCCTCTATGGAGTAGCTAGATACTGTACTTTGAACAAAAGGTACTTGATGACAGGCGGCAGCTTTCGCTACTGCAAGATCCCCTTCTTCATGTGCTAGCTTCAGCATCCCAACCGGTGCCAGTAAAAATGGTTGAGGATATGTACGGCCAAATAATGTAATAGTAGTATCCAATTTAGAAACATCTCGAAGGACCCTTGGTATGATGGAAAGCTTTGCAAGTGACTCTTGGTTTTTTCTTAATGTTTGCTCCCCACCTGCTCCAGAACGCACATAGCCAAATCCGACTTGGGTCATTTTTTGACTTGCTTGTTGTTCTAATTCTTCAAAAGAAATCGGAAAGTATTCACCAGAGCTTATATTTTGAATTAATGCATCTTTTCCTATTGAAGTAGCCATTGTTAATCCTTTCTTTACACAAATTTTGGTTTTCTTTTTTCTAGGAAAGCAGCAATACCTTCTTTATAGTCGTCTGAATGAAAGGAATCCAAAATAAGTTGTGCGATGTATTCATTTTCTTCCTGCTCCCCATCCAAAATTGCTTGCACGACCTTCTTGATTCCAGTTGTTGAAACGGAAGATCTTTCTGCGATAGACAGTGCGAATTTTTGCGTTTCACTATGAATATCTGGAGAATGGTAGACATAATCAACTAATCCAATTTCCTTACCCTCAGATGCGCTTAGTAATTTTCCTGTAAACAATAACTCTTTTGTTTTGGAAGCTCCAATTACATCTAGAAGTCTTTTTGTACTGGATAAGTTATATACAATTCCAAGCTTTGAAGCGGTTATCCCAAGTAAACTATTTTCTGCAGCAATTCGGAAATCACAAGCCAAAGCCAGTTCAAGGCCACCACCAATTGCTAGACCTTGTATTTGGGCAATCGTTGGGATATCACAGCGATAAAGTCTATCGATGGACTGTAGAGTTATAATATTATATTCATTAGCTTTTTTCTCAGAAAATCGTAGTTCTAGAAACTCACTTATATCAGCACCAGCAGCAAAGGAAGTTTCATCTACTCCTTTGATAATCAATACTCTGATAGTTGGATCATTTTCTATTTCTTCTATTAATATAGGAAGCTTTCTAAACATGTCTAAAGAAAAAGCGTTCTTTTTATGTGGACGGTTAATGATAATAGATGCAGTCGCACCATCCTTTTCCCAATATAGCTCATTTGTCATGATGGCACCTACCTTTGGTTAGTCTTTCTTCAATTGTGCAGCAAGCTTATTGCCTAGTGTTTGGATGCATTGCACAAGGATGATGAGGATTAATACTGTTGCATACATAACATCTACTTCATAACGTAAATGTCCAAAACGATAGGCTAAATCTCCAAGCCCCCCTGCACCGACAAGTCCTGCCATGGCAGTAGCTCCAATCAAGCTAACTGTTGCTATTGTCAATCCTAGAATGATAGAGGGTCTGGCTTCACGAAGCATGACATTCCAAATAATTTTTCTTGTAGTTATTCCCATTGCTTTATATGCTTCGATTACACCTTTATCCACTTCTAATAAGGACGATTCCATTAATCTTGAAATATAGGGGGCCGTATAAATGACAAGAGGCACTATGACTCCCTTAACCCCAATTGTCGTTCCAACTAAAAACTTCGTAAAAGGCAAAATAAAAAATAGTAAGATGATAAAAGGTACAGAGCGAATAATATTGATAATTAAATTAAGTCCTTGGTATAACCACCTATTTTCAAGTGATTGCCCTGGTCTAGATAAAACTAAAAAAATGCCAAGTGGGACTCCCAACAGAACCGAAAACAGAAGGGAAACACCTACCATTTGAAATGTTTCAATTAATGATTCGCCAATAATGGGAAGCCATTGTTCAAAAAAACCTTCAGAATTCAACATGTTTTATCCCTCCACTTCCTCAACAGTTACTCCATGATTCTCCAAGAAACGTATTGATGCTTCAATTTCTTTTTGATCTCCTGTCAGATGAATCACAAGATTTCCAACTATTCCATTCTTTAACTCTATGATGTTAGCAGTTAATATATTGGGATTAACCTGAAATTGCTTACTTACTGTAGCTAATAATGGCTGCCCGGTAGATTTCCCTACAAAAGTAAGCCTAACGACTGTCCCGCTGATTCTTAGCTGTTGAATTAACGATAGTGAAAGCTTTCGTTGTGAAATGGTATTTAAAAACTTTTTGGTCGTTTCTTGTTTTGGTTTAGTAAACAATTCAATGGCGGATCCTTGTTCTACGATTGATCCATTCTCCATTACATACACGTAGTCACAGATTTTTTGAATTACATTCATTTCATGCGTGATTAATAAGATGGTAATTCCTAATTCTTTATTAATCTTTAATAACAAATCTAAGATCGAATCCGTTGTTTCAGGATCAAGTGCGCTCGTTGCTTCATCGCTAAGTAAAATCTCTGGCTCTTGTGCTAGTGCCCTAGCAATCGCAACTCGTTGTTTTTGTCCTCCAGATAATTGACTTGGATAGGCTTTTTCTTTGTCAGAAAGACCAACTATCTCTAAATACTTAACTACTCGATTATGTATTTCACTTTTATCAACGCCTATTAATTTTAAAGGTAAGGCAATATTGTCATAGACTGTCGCTGTTTTTAGAAGATTGAATCCTTGGAATATCATTCCGATTTTTTTTCTCGTCTCACTAAGCTTAGCAGCTGATAAGGAGGTTACATCCTCTCCATTTATCAAAATGCTACCTTGAGTTGGCTTTTCTAGGAGATTAACACATCGAATCAATGTACTTTTACCTGCACCACTATATCCAATAACACCGTGTATTTCTCCTTTTTTCACACGAAGGTTCACATCTGTTACTGCTTGAATAATTCCTTTCTTAGATCCAAATTGTTTCGAAACATTTTTCAATTCAATCATGGTTTCACTTCCCTTCTTGGATAGGGATCAGACCCCACTTAATTTACTAAGTGAGGCCCAACCAGCTCAAGTTAATTATCCCAGCTTGGAATGACTGAACCTCCAAACTCTTCCTCGATAAACTTTTTAACTGGTTCTGACTGATAAGCTTTTCTTAATTTTTCAAGGACTGGATTTTTCTCATTCTCTGCTCTAACGACTAGGAAATTGACATAAGGTGAATCAGTAGATTCTAAAGCAATTGAATCCTTCTTTGGACTTAATCCTGCTTCCAAGGCAAAGTTTGTGTTGATAGCAGCTGCGTCTAATTCAGTCAATTGCTTTGGAATTTGCGCTGCATCCAATTCAATGAATTCGATTTCTTTAGGATTTTCAGCTAGGTCATGGATTGAAGCTGTTTCTCGCTTATCTTCTTTGATTTTGATTAAGCCAGCTTCTTCAAAAACGAAAAGTGCACGTGATCCGTTTGTTGGGTCATTTGGCAAGCCTACTTTAGCTCCCTTTGGAAGGTCATCCAGGCTTTTGAATTCATTGGAATAAACGCCCATCGGGTTAAGAATTGTTTTACCAACAGTAACTAGGTTGGTTTTGTGATCCTTATTAAATTGATCTAAGAAAGGCTTATGTTGATAACTATTTACATCTAATTCACCTTCAGCCAATGCTGTATTTGGAACGATATAATCTGAGAATACTTTCAATTCAAGCTCCAAACCATCTTTAGCAGCTACTTCCTTTACCTTCTCAACAATTTGTTCATGTGGTCCAGCAGTTACACCAATGATTAGCTTTTTGTCATTTAGTTGTTTTCCTCCATCACCAGAAGCTTCGTCACTACCACAACCTGTCAATACACCAATTAATAAAAGTAAAGATAATAATAATGCCCATTTTTTCATCGAAATCTTCCTCTCTAGTTTGGTAAAATTTTTAAAAACAAACTATGTAAAACAAAAAACCTCCCTTCCAAAAAATGAAAGAGAGGCTTAATAAACACAATGAGTGTTCGTCCTCTCTTATCTTTCAAAACAAAAATGTTTTGCAGGATTTAGCACCTTTTCATGTAAATACATGAACGGTTGCCGAGCTTCATCGGGCCAGTCCCTCCGCTACTCTTGATAAGAGAAATCAAAATATTAAGTTGTTAAAAACTTATAAACGTAAAATTACAGGATATTTTTCCAAATGTCAAACATTTATTAAAAATTTTACTAATCTATTTTTTAGTCATATAATTTGTTCCAATCTGCTAATATTGCAAATTTATAGAAAAAGGGATGAAATTATGACTAAAAATATTAGAGCTCATTATGCTACTGGCTTAGCTGGTAAAATCGTTGCAGCAAGGCTATTGCCTGGCACTGATTTGCTAACAGGCATTGAGGAAATTTGTAAGGAAAACAATATTCAATTTGGGTCTATTACTAATTGTTTTGGCAGCCTTCAAAGAACCGGTTTTTTTTATTTGATTCCCAAACCTGATAGCTCAGTAGGCGTGGGCTACGGGGATTTAAAAGTTGTTGAAGGACCCATAGAATTTTTAAATGGGACTGGTGTGGTTTGTCAGAGGGATAATCAGTATGAACTGCATGTTCATGGAACCATGTGTGATAAAGAAGGAATAGTTTTTGGGGGACATTTAGTTAAGGGAGAGAACCCTGTTTTAACGGTAGACCTGTTAATTACGGAGATTAAAGAAATGGACCTTTTCAGGAAATTCGATGAAGAGACTGGTGGTAATCAGTTTTATCCAGTAAAAAAAGGAGAGCCATTGACTACGGTTTTTGAGAAATGACCCATCATTAGAAGGAAGGCATTGGTTTATCGGCTGAAAATGTAATTTTATCGTCCCAATTATTTAACGGCGGAAACTTCCGTTTAATCGGCCAAATACAAGGGTTTAAAGGCAAAACGACATGTTACGACAGTGATCTAAACAAAAAAGAGTGCACATGTTGCACTCTTTGATTAATCATACTCATACAGTGTGTCTGACAAGCTACCATCTTTTTGATAGATTTTCAAAATACCATTGTGTTCATTTACATACGACTTTGCCTTTTCAAGCAACGATTGTTTCGTTTCCTCAATGTAAATTGCCCTCTTTCCATCTTCCTTTTTTAACTGCCAGCCGTTTTCATGAGTTTCAACATGATATACTTCCTGCTGTTTGCTACCACCAACATACTCACGGGCCTTTTCCATTGCGATTGGGATAGCTCTTCCTTCTTCATAACCATCCCTTAACAGGGCATTTGCTATTTCAATCGCTTTATTCCTTACCTGTGTATCCATATTTTTAAATGAATCTGGATAATCGTTTTTTGTCCAAGGCAAGATTATTCCCTCCTTAATTTTCACATTCCCTTTTTAGAATAAATAAAACTATTATTTCATTTCCTTTTTCTAGGAAGAGTTGATAAAATAAGAACATACATTCTTATTCGAGGTGAATCATATATGTACATAGGGATAGCCAACCCGTCATATTCAGAGGATATTGTTTCATTTTTATCTTCAAATTTAAATTCAACAAATTCTGGGTTATATAATCAAGAATTTCTCTGCCCTGATGGGGTTAGATCCTCCATTCGAAGAAAACAAATGTTAGTTGTTCTGAAAGGAAATGACGTGGTAGGTGCGGTCCGTTTCTATCCGAAGAAATCTACGCATACGATCTCACTTTATCAATTTGCTATTAGGGAAGATTTTCGAGGCCAAGGAATCTTAGAAAAAATGTTAATAACACTTAATATTGCTCCACTACATGCTTTGTGTCCTGTTAATACAGGATTTAATGAATTCTTTCGTAAAACTGGGTGGGAGTTAGGTGATGTTGGAGGAAAGTTCAATACATGGATTTTTAATAAGGGCTCTGTCTGTTAAAGTAAAATGTTGATATATTATATTTATATTTTTCTGAAAATTTAAAGTACAAGCATAAAATTTCATCCTTTCATAACTTATAGTAAAAGTATGAAAGGAAGTAATATCTATATGGGCAACGATAAAAAAAAGAATCATCATTGTAAATGTGAGGGTGGATTCAAATTGGAGGTTAATTGCAATTGTTCACCATCATCACAAAGTGCGTTTGGTTCACTATATGGAGATCGTACCTTTAAGGCAACTTCTCCAATTCCGCTTGTAGTCGATTTTACTATTGCAGGTCCATTTCTATTAACAGTCCCTGATACAGTTACAAATACCATTACTGTTACGAATGCTGGGATCTATGAGATTTCTTATGATATACAATTAATAAATCAATCAGGGGGAACAGCAAATAATACCTTTACATTACAAAAAGGTCCTGTATTTATTGATATCCCTGAATCAAATGCAGAGTTAATTTCTGATGATCAAGTGTCAGCAATAGGTAGAACTGTACAAGTAGCACTGATTGCTGGTCAACAAATAAGGCTGGTAATTATCGGAAGTGATGGCGTACATCAATACTATTTACCAGCATTAACTGTCAAGCGCATCGGCTAGCAATAGGTATAGGTCAGGAAAATACTTGCATAAAACACTCAAAGTTTATAATTTCTCCTAGATAAATAAGAAAATAAATAAGAGCGGTTATCTCCCAGATCAGAGTATACCCGCTCTTTATGTTTCTCTTGATTTAATTTTTCCTTTTTTGTCTTAGTCTTTCTTGTTGTCATATCAGAGAAGGTAAAAGAGCTTCGGCTTGCTTCTAGATTACGATTACCTTCTCTCACCCATTTTTGTCTATGCTTCTTTGCTTTAGACTTTGCCATTTTATTCACTCCTTAAAATCCTTATTCTACTCTACATTGATTGATCTGGACTGCTCTTTTTTAGTAGGAATTCTTTGTAACTATAAGAATCCTAAAAAAGGGCTTCATTAGAGCCCTTTTGGGATTATTACTACTATATGCTGAAATCGCAATCCGTACATTCAGTCTTCGCAATAACTTGTTGGTTTTTACCTTGTTTTTTAGCCACGTACAATGCTTGGTCTGCAGCCTTTTTCAGTGAATCTACAGAATTACCATGTTGTGGATAAAACGCAACACCAGAACTGAAAGTGACAAAGATTTGGTTGTTATTAATTTTCACAGGGTTTTCCATATAGAATTGTTTTAATTTTTCATATATTACATTGATAATGGACTGCTCTTGTTCTCTGATAATAATTAAGAATTCATCCCCTGCGTATCGATATCCCTTGATAAATTCGTTACTAATGCTTTCAATTCCACTGGCAAACACTTTCAGATATAAATCTCCAGCATCATGACCATAATTATCATTTACTTTCTTTAAATTGTCAGAGTCTAACATGATAAGCATCATATCATGGTTTTCTTCCTCAATATATTTAGCTAATTCAGTATGGAAAGCTCGTTGATTTTTTAATCCTGTGAGCTCATCTGTCTGTGACATGGTATAGATTTTGTCATATAATCTAGCGGTTTCTATTGAATTAATCACCTGAGACCCAATGATTTGCAATAATTCTTCATGCTCTTTTCTATATGCAAAAGCTTTAAGGCTTTGAGCAGAGATGACGCCTTTAATATGATCATCAATGATGATGGGAACAAAAATACAGGAACTAGTATTGTTTACACCCAAGTAAGCATCGTATTCGTTTAATTCACTCGCTTGATTTTTATGTACAATTTTTCTTGATTTTATAACCTTGGATGTAAAATTATCTCCGAATTCAATATCGGTTTCAGGATGAATCTCACCATTTTCAGCCAGAAAAATTAAATGAATACGAGTGTCTCCTTCGTTGTATAATGCAATGAAAAAGGAATCTGTGGGCAATACTTGAGAGACCATTTCAAAGGCATTTTTTAATAGTGTTTTTTCATTTAATGTCTTGCTGCAAATTTGTCCGAATTCATGTAGAATCTTATAGTGTTTATTCAGCCAACTCATGTTTTCCATTTGAGAATTAATAGAATGTAGCTGTTCGAAAATGGATTCAACAACCTCTTTAGTTTCCTTATTTTCAATATCATTAAAATAAGATTTATTAAACGAATTATATGAAGAGTTCCCAGACTGAATATCCTTTAACAGGTGGTTGATCATATTTAAGATTATTTGATTTCCAGAGCTAGTATATCCCACAATTATACCTCCTAAAAAAGAATACCTCTTCAGCAAATGAATAGTTCTTTTTAACTAATTTGGTTTGATTTAACCTAAAAAAAGACTAATCGATTACCGATTAATCTATAAAAAACAAAATTAATATCGGTAACTGGCTGGCATAGTCTCTTGACTTTAGCCCCTATAGCTTTGCGTCTTCATTTTTCAATGAATTTGCCTTTTTCTCATATTTAATTTGAACTATGTATTTACATATTATACTAAATATATAGTTCTTTTTATTCATAGTCAAATATAATTACAAAATTTCCAATATTTAAATATTGTTAAATTTGTTATTTTGTGTTTAATGAGTTTCTCCTCCAACCTCGACAATATCCTTTTCCTGTGTAATAGCTGAATGAATGGCCAATTCAAGGCCTTTTACGATTGTATCAA
>NZ_QBBX01000002.1:119842-147936 GCF_003073175.1 Peribacillus acanthi | reverse complement strand
TGACATACTTGGTTGGCCAGGATGATGTGCTGCTTGTTCTGGTAAAAAAGGTATATGTATAAAACCGCCTCTTGCTTCCCTTCCCCTACTCTTAATAATATGTAGCAAGGAATAAAAAATATGATTACAAACAAATGTTCCTGCAGTATGAGAAATTGAAGCTGGCACCCCATTTTCTCGGAGCTTTTTTACCATGGATTTAATGGGTAGAGTTGACCAATACGCTGCTGGACCATCCTTAAAAATTGGAGTATCTATGGGTTGTTGACCTTTGTTGTCTGGAATTCTTGCATCATCAACGTTTATGGCCACTCTTTCAATAGAGATATCAGGTCTTCCTCCTGCTTGCCCGACACAAATTACCACATGAGGATCGAGTTCATCCAAATACATTTTTATAGTTTGAACAGATTCATGAAAAACCGTTGGCAGTTTACGAGCTACTATTAAGTGTTGATTAATTTGTTTTCCATTAAGCTTCATAACCGCTTCAAGTGAGGGATTCGTGGTTTCTCCACCAAAAGGATCAAAGCCTGTGAGTAATATATGGGCCATTGTGTTGCCTCCTAGTACTTTTGATTTATCTAAAATTAGAATGGTTTTTATGCAAATATCAAAGTTAATTCGACCCTAACATTAATTTGGTAATCATACAACAATTTGTTGTTGTAATTTTCAAATAACTGTTATACAGTATAAAAAACAATTTAATCAATTTAATTCTTATCCAGAGAGGTAGAGGGAATGGCCCTATGACACCTCAGCAACCTTCAGCCTTATACGCTGAAAAGGTGCTAATTCCATCAAGTTCGATATGGACTTGGAAGATAAGGAGAACGGCTCTACATGTAAAAGTCCTTCTTCTTATGGAGGGCTTTTTTTATTTTCATTTTTCATTAAGGGGGAGTTCCATGTTCGAACTTGAAACAAAACTTGTTCAAATCGGTAATAAAAGTGATACCTTAACTGGCTCAGTAAATCCGCCTGTCTATTTTTCGACAGCGTACAGACACGAAGGGATTGGGGAATCTACGGGCTTTGATTACATTAGGACCGGAAATCCAACTCGTGGTTTATTAGAAAAAGCAATTGCTGAATTAGAAGGTGGAGAAAAAGGATTTGCCTGTAGTTCTGGTATGGCGGCAATAGCGACCCTTTTGACATTATTCCAATCTGGCGATGAATGGATCGTGTCAAGGGACTTATATGGTGGAACCTACCGATTACTGGAGGAAGGCTATCGCAAATGGGGATTAACCTGTCGATATGTGAATACATCAAACCCTAATAATATTGAAACTGCAATTACACCATCAACGAAGGCCATCTTTCTTGAAACTCCCTCTAATCCGCTTATGGAAATCACGGATATTCAAGAAATATCAAAGGTTGCCAAAAAGCATGGACTTCTCCTTATTGTAGACAATACGTTTTATACTCCATTACTTCAAAGACCAATTGAACTTGGAGCGGATATCGTAATCCATAGTGCTACCAAATATCTTGGTGGACATAATGATGTATTGGCCGGCCTAATTGTTGCAAAAGGAGACCTACTTTGTGAACAACTGTCTTACCATCATAATGCTTCTGGAGCAGTCCTTAGCCCATTTGACTCCTGGCTTTTAATTAGAGGGATGAAAACACTATCTCTGCGGATGCAAAAACATGAAGAAAACGCAAAAAAGGTAGTCTCCTTCTTGAACAATCACGCAGCAGTTACTGATGTGCTATATCCTGGTCGCGGAGGCATGATCTCTTTTCGATTGAAAAATGAAGCATGGATTCCTAAATTCTTGAAAACTATAAGACTTATTACTTTTGCTGAAAGCCTGGGTGGTGTTGAAAGCTTTATTACTTACCCTGCCACTCAAACACATGCAGATATCCCAGAGGATGTTCGGATACAGCGTGGAATATGTAATCGTCTCCTTCGATTTTCAGTCGGGATTGAAAATGAAACGGATATAATTAACGATTTAGAGTCAGCACTAAAATCTGTCCTATAGGAGGTATTATAATGAATGAAAGTTCCTGTTTTACAGAGCAAACAAAACTATTGCATCATTCCAACAAGATAGACCCTACAACGGGAGCAGTAAATGTTCCGCTTCAACTATCCTCCACTTTTCATCAAAATAATTTAGAGAACTTTGGTGAATACGATTATAGTCGTTCAGGGAATCCGACTCGGAAAGTGCTGGAGGACCAAATAGCTCTTCTTGAAAATGGCTTTAGGGGCTTTGCTTTTTCATCTGGTATGGCTGCCATTTCAAGTACCTTTTTGCTTTTTTCCCAGTGGGATCATATCATCATATCCGAAGATGTATATGGGGGCACATATAGGGTGGTTACAGAAGTGTTAAATAGACTTGGAATCTATCACTCCTTTGTTGACATGACTAATATCGAAGAAGTGAAAAAAGCGATACGGCCAAATACAAAAGCTTTTTACATCGAGACACCCTCCAATCCTTTATTAAAAATCATAGACATTCAGACAATAAGTCAAGTAGCAAAAGAAATAAACGCTCTGACGATAGTCGATAACACCTTTCTTACTCCTTTGTTACAGAAGCCTCTAGATCTCGGAGCGGATATAGTTCTGCATAGCGCAACTAAATTTCTTTCAGGACATAGTGACCTATTAGCAGGATTAGCGGTAGTAAAAGACCAGGTACTTGCCGAAAGACTCTATTTTTTACAAAATTCTTTTGGTGCCGTTTTAGGAGTTCAAGATTGCTGGCTTCTTTTAAGAGGATTAAAGACTTTATATGTAAGATTGCAACAATCCACAGCATCAGCAGGAACCCTGGCATCTTACTTAAATAATCATCCATTCATTACGAAAGTTTATTATCCTGGCCTCCCTTCACACCAAGGTTATTCACTACAAAAATCTCAAGCTAATGGTTCAGGTGCTGTACTTTCCTTTGAGCTATATAACGAGGAACTAATAAAAACCTTTATTGAGCATTTAAAAATTCCTGTTTTTGCAGTTAGTTTAGGGGCAGTTGAATCTATACTTTCTTATCCTGTCAAAATGTCGCACGCTTCAATGGATGAGCAAACTCGAAGAAAACGTGGTATTTCAAATAAACTGTTGAGGTTATCTGTTGGAATTGAAAATGTTGAGGATTTAATTAATGACTTTGAATATGCCATTAACAAATGTATGGTTTATTCTTAAGTTTTGTAGAACACCGTTCAAGCCACTGAACGGTGTTCCTAAATTTTACTTAGATATTATTAAGTAATCGAGTGCTTGTTTGGCATTTTCTCTCGCTTGTTCTATAGAATTCGAAGTGGACAATGTTACAGCCATCCTACGTCCTATTTTAGTAACAGGCTTACCAAAGATTCGAACTTGGGTATTTGGTACATTTAAAGCTTTTTCCACTCCATGAACGTTATAATCATATAATTCTTCAACTGCTTTAAGTGGACGACTTGCACCTGGTGTCAATAAATGGATTTCTGGAATGGGATACCCTAGTATTGCACGTACATGCAAGGCAAATTCAGATAAGTTTTGTGTTACCAAAGTGACCAATCCGGTATCATGTGGGCGTGGAGAAACTTCGCTGAAATAAACCTTATCCTTTGATAGGAAAAGTTCGACACCAAATAAGCCATAACCACCCAGCTCATCCGTGATCATCTTTGCAATTCTTTCAGCTTCCTGGATTTGTTGGTCAGTCATATGATGAGGCTGCCACGATTCGATATAGTCTCCATCCTTTTGAATATGTCCGATTGGAGCACAGTACATCGTTCCATTAACAGCACGAACTGTAAGAAGAGTGATTTCTGAGTCAAACTGAATAAATTCCTCTATAATGACTCGACCATTTTGTACTCTGCCACCTTCCATAGCTATAGTCCAAGAGTTTTCTATCTCTTCTTCTGTTAGACAAACACTCTGTCCTTTTCCAGATGAACTCATCAGCGGTTTAACTACACAAGGGAAGCCTATTTCCAGTACTGATTTCTTAAATTCATCATATGTATTTGCAAATAAATATTTTGCTGTTGGAAGACCTAATTCTTCAGATGCTAAACGTCGAATCCCCTCACGATCCATAGTTAACTTCGCGGCACGGGCATTAGGGATAACGCGATAGCCTTCTTCTTCTAACTTCAGAAGCTCTGCGGTTGCTATTGCCTCAATTTCAGGCACAATTACATCAGGTTTTTCTTTTTCAATCACCTCTCTGACCTGCTTCGGATCAAGCATGTCAATCACGTAGCTACGCCCAGCAACTTGCATGGCTGGTGCATGCTCATAGCGATCAACTGCAACCGTTTCAACACCTAAGCGAGCAGCTTCTATTAATACCTCTTTTCCTAATTCACCTGAACCAAGTAATAATAGTTTCTTAGAATGGAACATAAAGTCCTCCCTACACCTTTTCCTTCATTATACACGAATATTAATTGTTTTATAAATAAATTTAGTTCGTGAATAATTAAAAGTATGTTGTTAATACATTGTTTCATTTGCGATAACTTAAACAAATACGAACGATGCAAAGTTCTGTTAATATGTTTTCTACCAATGCATTCCCCTTCATTCTAAAGAACGCCTTTTATTGATACGTATCCTTGGTGGCTTTACATATATTAAACGAACGAGTGTATTAAAAAGTTTTGAAAAATCATTTTACAGAGGTTTTCCCAATACTAAATAAGTGTTAATACCTAATTTTCCAACATATGAATTACTATGCATATAGCTAAGAAGGGGTTGATGAAGACTGATTGTAATTAGTGGTAAAGAAACCGATGTAAGTCAGATCGCCCTTGAGAAATTCCCTCCTGAAGCCTATGATATCCTGCATTTGATGACAACATATAACAAGAGATATGAATTTCAATATTTGTGGGAACTAGAATGGGACTTGGCCCTAAGACTTCATACCGTGCTGGAAGCTATTAATTTATATAAAAGTGACGCTAAATTTGCAACCTTTAGTACATCAAAATGCAATGAAAAATATTGGAGGTTAACTGATAAAGGAGCATTTGAATTAAAAAAAGGTGTTACACCACAAGAAGGAATCGAAGATATTTTTATTAACAGTGATAAATATGCTTTTGAGTGTGCAACTGCAATCGTAATCGTTCTGTATAAAGCAATCTTAGATACCATCGATACGAAAACCTTCAATCGTAAATTTTCCGACCTCGTATTATACGATTGGCAGTATGATTCAGATTTAGTTTTAAAAGATAGTGTTGGGAGGGACTATTTGCCTGGGGATATTTTATATTTTAAAAATCCTGATTTTAATCCCGAAACTCCAGAGTGGAAAGGTGAAAATTCAATCTTATTAGAGGAAGGTCTGTTCTATGGGCATGGGATAGGAATAAAAACGAAAGAGGGTATGATTAAGGTTTTAAATAGGAAAAGAAAAAAAGATGCAAAAATATCCGCCTATCTTACAGATAATATTATACGAATTGATGCATTTAGTATTAGTCAATTAAGAAACGTTAATCTTTATCCAGTTATGAAGCGAAAATATCATCTTTTTTCAAATATCATTATTTCCAAAGTCGGTTCCAAAATATATCTTTTATGAGGAAGCAAAAAGAGCATAGAGAAAATGCTCTTTTTTACGTGATAAGCTTACATACTTCTTTAGTCCCCAACAATGAAAATACAATGAAACATGCAGACGAAAAATTCTGGTTCTTGTATAGGGGATTCTTTTTCTATTTCTAAATGGGTCTGGAACCACTCCGTTGATTTCATTTTCCATCTTGCTACTTCGTTACCTTTATGATAAAGTCTTGCCCAATCCATGAGGTCCTTCTTTAAAATAAAGGGTCCCTCATTACCAGTTATTGTAAATTCAGGGGCAACTTTTTGCCAAGATTGATATCTAACATGATATTCTTCATAAGTCTTACAATTAATCACTATATACTTTGGCTTCCCAAACCAAGGAGAAATTTTCTTACACTGATAAACTATATCTATATCTTTCGAATAAACATCAAACTGAGCAGACCAATCAATATCAAATAAGTAATTCCCTATCCTCGTTATTAGGTTTTTATAAGTTCTTTTGAATTTGCATACGACATTACCTTGTTCATCATAAACATCTATCATTTTTATAGAAGGCTTAAGCATTGGAGGTGAGTAAGTATATTTCTGCATAAGATCTCCTTTTCGTTATTCTATTATAATTAGCCAAATAAAATTATACTTTAAAGTAATTAAAATAGGTTCATTTTTCCAAATTGGGGATAAAAATAACATGGCAAGATGTTTAGTAGATGCCATGTTTTTTACTATTTATTAGTTTTTATGATAGATTAGGTTGCACTTAATTTTAAAACATGCTTAATGAATATTTAGCAGAAAGCATTTCTAGTAGCTTTAATCCTGCAACGCTATTTCCTTTTTCATCCAGGGCCGGGCCATAGATGCCTAATCCATAACTATGAGGAATAGATCCCATAATGCCACCTGATACTCCACTTTTTGCGGGGATACCTACCCTAATTGCAAATTCACCTGATGAATTGTACATGCCGCATGTCACCATGAAAGTTTTGCATATTCTAGCGACATCATCAGGAATCATCCTTCTCTTTGTTACGGGATCAATGCCATTCATTGCAAATACTATGCCGATTCTCGCTAAATCTAAACAGTCCACTTCGATGGCACAAATCTTTGTATATAAATCCATTAAATTCTCAACCTCTTCATCAATTACACCATGCTGTTTCATGTAATAACAAAGTGAACGATTTAAAAATGAAGTTTCTAATTCAGATTTAGCAACTTCTTCTGAATACTCTACGTTGTATTTCCACTTAACTCCCTGACAAATGAGAGGATTTTATTAAAACGATCCTGAACGGAATTGCCATAAATCATATGTGCTACTGCTAATGCTCCTGCGTTGATCATAGGGTTTAATGGCTTAGAAGGATTGTTTATCTCCAATTTAATTATGGAATTGAATGGATCGCCTGTAGGTTCATAACCTACTTTGCTAAAAACGAAATCCTCTCCACAGTCCATTAGTGCATAAGCAAGGGTAATAACCTTCGAAATACTTTGTAGAGTCATCTTTTCCCTCGTGTCTCCAGCTGAAATACATTCTCCATCTGGGTGGTAAATCGCAATAGCTAAGTTATCTTTATTAGCCTTTATCAAGGCTGGAATATAGTCAGCTAATTTTCCATACTTTGTGTATTTTTTGGCTTCTAAAACCAAATCATTCAATTCATCCCTAGAAAGAAAACTCAATCCATTTCACCAACTTTTTCGCTATATTTTCAGTTATTTTAACCCATTTCGTATACTTTACTGATATATCCAAAAGGAAATCAGCCCCGTTTAAAGAGGCTGATTTCTGATTACTTTTTAATGGATATGATATGTTCTTCCTTTAAATCTACATTTCCAGATTTTCTAAGTTCCACCGTTTCACCTTCTTTAAGATTCGTGAATACAATAGGTGTCATGATGGATGGAGCGTTATGCTTAATATATTCCAAATCCACTTTTAACAATGGTTGCCCAACTTCGACCCGTTCATTTTCCTTTACAAATGCTTCGAATCCTTCTCCTTTAAGTTTTACGGTATCAATCCCGACGTGGATTAAAATCTCGCGTCCAGAATCTGAGAGGATTCCAATGGCGTGTTTTGTAGGGAATAGATTGATAATTTGTCCATCAACAGGTGAGACGATGGTTCCTTCAGAAGGGACGATGGCAAAACCATCACCCATCATTTTTTCAGAAAAGACTGCATCAGGAACTTCTGTGATGGATTTTATTTCCCCTTTTATCGGTGAGTAGAATAGTTCTTCATGGTGCTCCGTTTGTAGTGCTTCTGGATTCACTTCTTCTATTTGTTGCTCGACTCCACCTTCAGATGGTTTTTCTATTACACGAGGCTTTTTCCCACTCATAATGTCCTTCATTTGACCTTTAATGGTTTCAGATCTTGGTCCAAATATAGCTTGAATGTTATTACCAACTTCAAGCACTCCAGCTGCACCAAGTTTTTTTAGACGATTTTTATCGACTTCATTCACGTCATTGACGGATACACGAAGTCGAGTAATACATGCATCTAAATGAGTAATATTTTTTTCTCCACCCATTGCTGTAAGGATTTCGTATGGTAAGTTTCCACCCTTATGGTTTTTGCCTACCTCTTCTTCCTCAGTTGCATCTTCACGTCCTGGAGTTTTCAAGTTAAATGTGCGTATTGCAAAACGGAATCCAAAATAATAAATAACCGCAAAAACTAAGCCTACTGGAATTACAATCCATGCATTGGTCTGGGGATTGATTAAGCCAAAAAGAATATAGTCAATCAAACCTCCTGAAAAAGTCATACCAATTTTAACATCGAGTATATGCATGATCATAAAGGATAATCCAGCGAAAACCGCATGGATAGCAAATAATACAGGGGCTACAAACAGAAATGAAAATTCAAGCGGTTCTGTGATTCCTGTTAAGAATGAAGTTAATGCTGCCGAAGCCATTAATCCTCCGACAATTACTTTCTTTTCAGGACGAGCCTCATGGTAAATCGCTAAGGCTGCTGCAGGTAATCCGAACATCATGAATGGGAATTTCCCAGTCATAAAAGTACCTGCTGTTAGATTTTGAACATTATCAGCAATTTCAGCCATAAAAATTCTTTGATCACCACGTACCGTTTCACCGGCTTTTGTTACATACTCACCAAACTCGAACCAGAATGGGGAATAAAAAATATGATGCAAACCAAATGGTATTAGTGATCTTTCAATCAAACCGAAAATAAATGCAGATAGTGTTAAATTAGCATGTACCATGTTTTGAGAGAATGCATTTAATCCTGTTTGAATAGGTGGCCAAATTACTAACATTAGTAAACCTAGTAGAACGGCTGTAGCAGCTGTAATAATAGGCACGAAGCGTTTACCTGCAAAGAAGCCTAAATATGACGGTAACTCTATTTCATAAAATCTGTTAAATAACATTGCAGCTATAATACCAACGATAATTCCTCCAAACACCCCAGTTTGAAGTGTAGGTATTCCTAGCACATTAGCATAGTTAAGGCCATTTACGTCTTCAGCTGTAATCCCTGCAGCTGTTCCCATCGTTACATTCATGATTAAGTATCCAATGATGGCAGCCAAACCTGCTACTCCATCACCGCCTGCCAGTCCTACCGCAACCCCTACCGCAAAAAGTACCGGTAAATTTGCGAATACAATATCACCTGCTTTTTGCATTACGGATGCGACGATGGCAACACCGCTATTGTCAAGGAAAGGTGCTAACTCCAATAGAGCAGGATTCTTAAGTGCTGCACCAAGCGCAAGTAATATCCCTGCCGCTGGCAAAAGCGCAACCGGTAGCATCAATGCCTTCCCAACTTTTTGCAAAACGCCGAAAGCTTTTTTGAACATTTCAAAACCTCCTATGTAAATATCATTTCATGAAAAAAGCATAAAGAAAGAGGACTGCTAAAACGTATAGAGATAGATTACCCTATAAATTTTAAATCAATCATACTCTTCCCTTATGCTTCAACTTATACTAATGTTTTGGGTTGATTACGAAAAGTAATTCAAACCCATAGCTTCACGTACCTCTAGCATAGTTTCTTTTGCTATTTGTCGTGCTCGTTCTGTTCCTGACATTAGGATCTCATCTACTCTTTTTGGATTGTTTTGATACTGGTTTCTTTTGTCCCTCATCGGTTCTAGTAAATCATTGATAGATCCTGCAATTTTTTGTTTGCATTCCATACATCCAATTTGTCCTTTTTTACATCCTTCAAAGATCTCGTTAGATTGCTCTTTATTGAATGCTTGATGATATGCATAAATAGGACAAATTTCTGGATTGCCCGGGTCATTCTTATGAATCCGGGATGGATCAGTTTTAGCTTTTTTAATTTTTTCATTGACTTCATCTTTAGTTGAATCTAAAACGAGTGCATTTCCCATGCTTTTGCTCATCTTATTATTTCCATCTAACCCTACCAGTCGAGGAACTTCACCTACTAATGCGGTTGGTTCCACTAATATAGGTTTATACAGTTGATTGAAACGGCGAACAATTTTCCTTGTTTGTTCAATATGAGGAATTTGGTCTTCCCCCACTGGAACCAAAGTAGCTTTGCAGAATGTGATATCTGCGGTTTGACTAATGGGATACCCAAGGAAGCCATAATTCATCTCACTATTCCCTCGTGCCCGTGCTTCCGCTTTTATTGTAGGATTATGCTTAAGAGAATTCACAGTGACAAACATCGAATAATAAGCTGTCAATTCAGCAATCTCTGGAATCAAGGACTGGACAAAAATGGTGGATTTTTCAGGGTCAATTCCCGCAGCTAAATAATCCAATGCTACTTGACGCAAATTTTCCTTGATAAGCTCTGGATTTTCAAAATGTGTAGTTAATGCCTGGACATCCGCAAGTAAAAGATAAGTCTCATATTGATGCTGCAGCTCCACCCGATTCTTTAAACTCCCCACGTAATGGCCAAGGTGAAGTTTGCCTGTCACTCGATCTCCTGTTAAAATACGGTTCTTCATAAAAAATCCTCCTAATGTAATGGGTTTGTATTCCGTTATCCAAGTTCAACCACCAGCAATCATCCATGACCATCACCTCCTTAAAAAAATCTTTAAAAAAAGACAAAAAACCCCGTCCTAAAATAAAGGACGAGGTTCTCGTGGTACCACCTTAATTAATCGCTATTGCGACTCACTCTTAAGTACGGAAAGATGAAAAACCTTTCGATACTCCTCTCGTTGATAACGGAGAGAGAACCCCGGCAACGCCTACTTTTTGATTCAGCGAAGCGATTCAGAAGCCCATTCCGTACCAGTTGAGGATCGGTTCACAGCAACCACCGACTCTCTGAACCCCAATTTTGATACGTACTTACACTTCATCAACATCGTTTGTGCGTTCGATTATATTAATCATAGTATATTGCCATATTGTAAAGAAGTCACTATATTTTTTCGTAAAACATGGTAAAAAGTATAAATTCCATTAACTTTTCCACTCATTCTAGTTTTGATTGTGCCATAAAAAAGAGAGCAATCTTTCATTGCTCTCTCAGAAATCTTATTCTTCTTCCTCGTCCATCATTTCATCAAATGCGGCAGATACTTTATCAAACTCTTCATCGCTTTCAATTGCACTAAAGTCTCCATCAGTATCTACTTTCAAAAAGAAGATATCAATGTCATCCTCTGTTTCTTCTTGTAAATCCTCTACAAAGCTGACAGCAACATATTCTGTACCGTCAATTTCTACTGCTGCCAAAACTTCCACTTCATTTTCTTGTTCGGTTTCATCACTAATTGTAAAAATTTCTCCAACTTCAATCTTTGCCATGTCTCATTCTCCTCTCAATATAAGAATAATCATACTTTATATCTTCCCAAACTGATATAAAGTAATCCAATAATATAAAAAATTTTACTCTATTACCAATTTAACTTTTTACGTAAGGATGAAATATGCGCAATATGATGGCGACAATGCCAGTCATATAGACCTATGTTTTGTTCCAGAGTAATTTCACCAGATTCAGGATGTTGGAATGTCTTCTTTAATTCTGTTGGGCTAATATTTCGAAGAACATAAACCCATCTTTTATGTAGAGACTCGAGTAAATCCAAAGAAATTTCAATTGGCAATTTTGAATCTGGGAGCTCTGCCCAACGATCCTCATAATACGGTTTAATGGTCGGTGTATTCGGATTCTAAGTGTTGATATATGAATAAATTAATGAGTAAATTTTGGATTTTTCAAAAAGCGAAGAGTGAATTTTCAAAAGTGAAAGGTAAAATGGGCGAAATGACGTCCTTTACAACAACAACAAAGTTTTTTGTTGTTCAACTAACCCCCCGTTTTAGTTTAAGAATGAAAAAGAGATACTTTACACATTCCACGTACTATGTCAAATTTGCTTTTGTATTTCCCCAGCTTTTTAATATTTTAGTTAGATAACTCGATTGTATATATATGAAGACTGTGATAGTCTATGTAGACATAGTGTTTTAACCTATGTAAGTGAGAATAAAGCTATGGTAAGTGAATCTGAATGCTAACTATTTATTAAAGAACTTGGACGTTTACTAATTGAACTTAATTACTGTTGCGATAACCACGTTCGGAACAACATCCAACAAGATATTTTTTTACTTCGCAAAGCGTTAGTCAGTATGTCTGATTAACGCTTTTTTAACACCTACTCGAAAGATTCAAGGAGGAATGAATTATGCTGAATGTATTAAATAAAGTTGGATTATTAAAAAACCTACACAATGCCAGTCGAAGGAACATGTTTTCAATAGAGATTCCTAAGGCTACAAAAGATGATGGAAATATGATTGAAGAATTGGTTAAAGAATTAGAAAGCGAAGGGAAAATTAAATTGAGAGAGTTAATACAGCGAGAATACTCAATTTATTTACATGGAATAATGAAGTATGCATCCGAATAATCGGCTGCTTTATTATTTTCGGTGGTACACATGATGGCACTCGGTCTTAAACCAACTTGCCCTATGGTATTCCTGTTCGGTGTAAAGGATAGCATAAGTGTGGACTTTTCATCTTGGTGATCACTTTGGGCAGGGATAGTAACACATTTTGTGGTTACACACTAGGAGGCAACAGCAATGGAAAAAGGTACAGTTAAATGGTTTAATTCAGAAAAAGGTTTTGGATTCATCGAACGTGAAATTGGAGACGATGTATTCGTTCATTTCTCTGCTATCCAAAGTGAAGGTTACAAATCTTTAGATGAAGGTCAAAAAGTAACATTTGACATTGTGCAAGGTGCTCGTGGAGCTCAAGCTACTAACGTTCAAGCAGCTTAATCTAAATAAAATGATAACAGGTTCTATTTATAGAGCCTGTTTGTTTATGTGTTTCTAAATCATCTCAATAAAAAACTCTACTCAACCAGTAAGTAAGGAGTGGATACAGGTACTGTAAAATGTTTTAAAACTTAAAAGGTTGACTTCAGTATTACATTCAAGTTGACAATATGCGAAGTTTTATCGGGAGAAAACCAAGAGGACATCTGAGTTGAACTTATCAACTTTCAAGTACAAAGCGGTGATTATGCTTGGTCCCATCAGAGTTCATATTTACAAAGGGGTAGGAGGACAATTAAATTTTAGAAACGTTTTCTGCTTGAGAACCACGTTGTCCTTTTAGAATATCAAATTGTACGCGTTGCCCTTCATCAAAGGATTTAAAACCATCACAAGTAATCTTTACTATTGTTATGTAAATAAAATAAAAAATGGTTTCCAGGTCTGGAACCATTTTTGTAGTTGACCATATGGTGTTACCAATTTGTTTTTCTCTTTTACGTAAAGAAGATAAACAATTACTATTCACTATCTCAGTAGATGTAAAAAATTCTTAAAGATAGAGGTGAGATTGACTGTTTTTTCTTCTAGAAATAATGACTTAAATAATATATTGTATACCTAAAACAATGAAAGCCCTACCTCTCCTTCATCCTTACGGCTCCTTGTCCGTGCCAGTGCGAATCAGTATTGCCAAAAATCAAGTTACTATTTTATCGAGTTATTTGATGAAACTTCAAAAGTTCGTAAAAGAAATTTTTTTAAAAAAAGGAAAGATTGTAGAAATAACAAAAGAGGTAATGCTCTAAAGGTGAGTTGGAGAAGGGAATGTCTTTGAAAAGATTTACTTTTATTAATAAACATATTCCAAAAAATCAAGGGAATATTCGGGAGATGTAATACATTGTCTTAAATTAACCTTAACAGAAACTTTTTATTTGATTGTCAGTAATCCCTTTAATCAATCCCAGTTCACTAATCAAATATCCATGTGCGTTATCTAACATTTTCTTTTCGCTTGAATTAAGTGCTTTTTCTTTCCTCATACGCATTAAATCACGTACAACTTCAGAACATTCTTGTATTTTACCCGTTTTTATTTTGTCCGTGTTCACTTTAAACCTTTGTTTCCACGGCAGTAATTTATCGGATTCTCCATGATGAAAAATGTTTATGATGTTTTTTAATTCAATGATGTCAGTAACAGGGCGTATACTTGAACTTACTATTTTAACCGTAGGAATCATGACTTGCATATTCCCGATAAACATATTTATAACATAATACTGTTGTTTTTTCCCTGATATTTCCTTTTCTTCTATGGCTTTAATTATACCTGCTCCGTGCATTGGATAAACAATGTTATCGCCAATTTCAAACAAATAATCCACCTCCATATATTGTAACCTTCTTAATCTTAACACATATAATATTTTTTATCAAATTTTTCATAATATCATAAATTAATCTTCGGCGTCAACATCTTTTTCTTTAAAAATCATAAAAAGCAAAAACAATAGGAATCTTGTCGTATTACCAATAAAAGGAAGGTTGATTTGAGCAATGCGTTCTAACCTTTTAATGATTCTTCTGTTGCCTGCAAATCGATTCCATCATTACGTATTGTTATCGTTTGTATAAGATCTGATTTAATCCGATCAATGTCTCTCAGTATATTTGTCAATAACTTAAATAGCTCTTTATTCACTACCCTCTACCCTTTTTTGCTCTGGACTGTGTTATTTCCTTTACCCACGACGTCAATGGCTTATGCAGAGATGACTTTAGTATCCATTATTTCCTATTATTTTCACTGGGCTTATCCTATAATCAAAAAAACGGGCGTCTTAATGAAAATACACTATTAGTCTTATTAAATTAACCTCCCCATTTATACAATAGAAGCATATTTTCTTTATTCAATATTAAAAGCGATCATCCCTCTGGATCACCGCCGTTAATTGGACAAAATGAGGTGTGTCACTTTAAAGTACACCTTACCCTTAAATTGTATATTATTAGTAAGCCAATTCTATTATTTTTTTGATATGGCTTTCATTTTCCTCTATTTTTACTAGCTTACTCAGGTATTTATTAAGTCTAAGAATCTCTGGAACCATACTGATCAGTGTTTTCATAATTTGATTAGTATTACGACTACAATCCCAACTTTTCAAAAGACATAAGTGCTGATGATCTAATTTACTTCATTTACCCTCAATTTTTGACCAAACACCGTATGGGCTATCTAAATGTTGCTCCATTTCCATATACCAACCAGAAACAACTAACCAACGTACTCTATCTATATTAGATAAAACATAATATATATATTTCATCCCTCATGACAGCACGGTGGTTTCGTTTATGAAAGCAAGTAGTTTTCCTCTCCAAAACTCCACTTCGTCCGGTGAGCGTTTATAAATTTCATATAAAGACTCCTTTATTACCTTACTTACAATGTTGTTTGGGTCGTAAAGAACCTGATATCCTTTTAACCAAATAGATGGTACAACTTCTTCAGGTGAATGATACCAACTATCTACTTTTATAAAGGAATCATAATGGGTAACTATAAATGGTGAAGTTGGATTAAAGTCTTCGAAAAATAAAACCTCTCCCCATTTTCTTGCCCTATTACGTTTGATAACCAATAATTTCACTAGTACAAATGTCAAATTCTAAACTAATCTATTTATAGTGGTCATTATGGAACCAAAACCTATTGGAAATTGCCATTTCCCTAACTATGAAACAGGTCAATAAAAAAAAATACACCACTATATATAAGTGATGTACTTAAATTTAATATTATATGTGACATTAAAGACTTTAATTTTACAAAGTAATGAGGTGCCCGCCACTCCTATAATAATCTCTCCATATAATATCGATCTTCACCAGCACCGAATTCGGAGTACCTCGTTTCTTTAATCTCAAAGCCTTCTCTTTCATATAACTTCACAGCCGGAATGTTCTTCACGCTTACAGTCAAGCAAACTAATGAGAATCCATCATTTTTTAATATCGAGTAGACTTCACGTAAAAATTTCTTGCCGACACCTTTGCCTTTATGATCCGACCTTACGTAATATCCGAAAATGTACGCTTTTTCTGGATTATTGTAATCTCTCATACATTCACAAACTGCAACAGGACGATCATCGTCTTGTTGACGATAAAGGATTAGTTTGCCATATCGTGCTATCGGGACGAGCGTTTGCTCATCGACTGCTCCTGTACCAGGAAAAGCATCCTGTTCAAGCTCCATCATCATTTTTTGCTCATCAGGTGTCAATTTACTTGGAACTTCAATATAGAAAGGTTTATCAATGACAGTCATCATTTAAAGCCTCCTTATCCACATCATACGAAATATCTCTTAACGGCCAAATCTCATCTGGTATATATTTATAAGGAAAATTTCTTAAATCGTTCGATGCAACTCCTGGTGCATCGACATAAATGACTTTACTGATTAGAGGATCAAAAGCTGCCCTGAAATGATTTTTCACCTTCATTCCAAGAATAGTATAAGATGATGGTTCGATGCCAATATGTCGGAACATTTCTGGATCATTGGCAGACATAGGTCTCCCAATCAACAAAATGTCCAATTCTCCTACTTTAATATGAGCTGCACCTTTAACATCTACGCGTAAATTCTGATTAAATGGGCCACTGTTGAAGAAAATTCCATCCGAAAGTGAAATAATTTTAGCCTCCACTGACACGGATTCTCCAAACTCTGGGGAAGTCTTGCCACCAAGATTTAATTCGACCAACGCGCTTACGCCAGCTTTTCTGCATGTTTCAATAGAGTCTGGATCGGTCAAGCCTCCAAATAGACTTTTCGGATAATTTATTCTTATGAACTCTTTCAATAATGTGGTTGTATCTCCACTACCACAACTTAAAGGATTATCTGAAATATCAGCTAATACTATGGGTTTAGTTTCTTTCAATGATACGGCCATCTGCATTCCTTCATGAACTGTTGGTAGATTCATAATAAAATTCTGTCTAATTTCCCAATACCTCTGCGAAAGCTTCTTAGCTGTATCGTTTGCACTTTTTTTATCATTAGCTATAACGAGAACACTAGCCCCCACCATTGGAATATCAGAATAAGGAAACCCTCCAAAGATCGATACATTTTTGATTCCGTTCTTGCCCTCCACATTGGTTGCCATTTCAATCATTACTTGCATAGGGCCTTCTTCTGTCCTCATGTTTATAGATGGTGGCATCATCGGGAGTTTAATGAATGCAGCTTCATAGCGTTTTCCATCTAGTAAATGCTCCAGCAGGATTTTTGCTGCATTGCCCCCTTGATCGTACATATCAACATGAGGATAGGTTTTGAACCCAAAGTGATATGGAGTGTGTTTAATCATTTCTGCACTTAAATTCGCATGCATATCTAATGTGGTTGCGATGGGAATTTTGTTTCCTACTAGTCTTCTAACTTCCCTTAATAACTTTTCCTCAGGATCGAAAATATCCTCGACTACCATTGCACCATGTAGGGCAATCAGTAAACCGTCAAGTTTTTCTGCCTTCGCGATTTCCGTCAACATTTCCGATTCAATTTGAAGGTAAGCCTCTTTCGTTACTGTTCCAGACGGGATGGCTGCTGCACATAATAAAGGGACTATTTCTACTTCGTCCACTTTGTTTAGCACGTCCAAAAAGCCACCGACTTCAGTTTTTGTGTCACTATAAGCAGTAAATATTTCGTTCCCTTTGAAATATCCCTCATTGTAAAATGCCTGGATATCTGTTTTTAAAGGAGCAAAGCTATGGGATTCATGATAGAAAAATGCGATCCCAATTCTATACTTTTTCATATGGCCCCTCCTTCTGTAGAGAAAAAAGTAAGGCGCCCACACCCGGGAACCTGGCCTCCGTTAAGCAGTAAAAATAATTAATATGTGGTATAAATCGACTTCCACTCCGTCATAACATCGAAAGCATGATGAGAAACCTCACGATGACCATTTCCAGAATGCTTTGTACCTCCAAAAGCGACTCCTAACTCTGCATTAGAAGTTCCATTATTAATATAAACGAGCCCGCTTTCAATCTCTTTAGCTCCACGATTGGCATAGTGAAGACTGCTAGTAAACAATGATGTTGAAAGTCCATAAACCGTATCATTATTAAGTTCGATGGCTTCTTCGAAACTATTAACCTCAATAAATGCTAAAACTGGTCCGAAGATTTCTTCCTGTGCTACTCGATCACTGTTTTTCACATTGCTTAAAACAGTCGGCTCATAGAAATATCCTTGTTCACTAGGAATTCTCTTTCCGCCACATTCAATCACTGCACCATTTTGAACGGCAAAAGAAACATATTTCTCGACTGTTTCAAGCTGATTTTTATTTGTTAGAGGACCAATATCTACTCCTGATTCCAGTCCGTTACCTGCCTTCAATTTTTGGGTAATGGCTACCACCTTGCTCAATAATTCATCTTTTACTGATGCCTCAACAATTACACGACTTGCAGCTGTGCACCTTTGACCTGTGGTCGTGAAAGCAGCTTTAACAATCGCTTCAGCTGCTAGGTTTAAATCTGCATCCTTTAAGACGATGGCAGCGTTTTTCCCACCAAGCTCCAACGAGACTCTCTTCAAAGTTTTTGCTGCCGTTTCAGATAATTTTATTCCTACTTCAGTAGAACCTGTAAAAGAGATGACTTTAACATCGCTATGCTCTGCCAGTTGAGCGCCGACTTTACTTCCAGCACCTGTGATGAGATTCAATACTCCTTTAGGAAGGCCAACTTCATGAAAAACTTCTGTGAAAATTTGGGCGGATAAAGCTACTTCAGATGCAGGTTTCCACACGACCGTATTTCCGCTAATTAATGCCGCGAGGATTTTATAACCTGCCAGAGCTACTGGGAAATTCCATGGCGTGATGCAAGCGACTACTCCAACTGGTTCACGAACCATCATAATATGCCGATTGGTCGCACCAGAAGAAACCGTTTCACCAAATAGCCTTCGTCCTTCTCCAGCCATGTACTTGCAGGTTTCGATTACAACGCCTACTTCACCAAGGGACTCAGCTAAGACTTTACCCATTTCCTTTGTCATTGTTTTCGCTAAATGTTCTTTTTTCTCTTCGAAAAGCTGTGCGGCTTTCCATAGGAAAATGGCTCTCTCAGGGAGGGGTGTGTTTTTCCATGCTCTAAATGCATTTTTCGCACTTTCTACTCCTTGATTTACTTGAAATGGAGTGGCAAATGCACAATATCCTTCCACTTGGCCAGTTGCAGGGTTCGTACTCTCAAAGAATTCTTGATTCTCATCTTGCGTCCAAGATCCGTTAATATATAAACCATTTTTCGTAGCTTGATGAATCAACTTTAACCCTCCTCTATAGCGTATCTTTTACAGCTTTTTCTAATATGGTTAAGCCTTGATCTAAATCACCTTCACTAATATTAAGTGGGAGCATCAAACGGATGGTTTGACCTTGTACACCACAGTTCATAATCAAAAGTTTATTTTCCAAACATTTTTGTTTAATGGCAGGGACAGCATGGCCGGCAATATCTCCATGAAATTCAATTCCAATCATCATTCCTAAACCACGAATATCTTTGATTTCAGGCAACCCTTTTAAAGATTCTCTTAAACGATTTACAATTTTTCCACCTAAATCTCTACTTCGGTCAACCAATTGGTCAGCTTCTATGACTTTAATGTTTGCTAGGGCAGCTGCGCATGATATTGGGTTTCCGCCAAATGTAGAGCCATGACCACCAACTGGCCATTTTTCGTGAATTTCTCTACTTGCTACAATGGCCCCTAGAGGCATACCTCCAGATAAAGCCTTTGCCAATACCATAATGTCTGGGCAGACACCCGAATGCTCTGCAGCAAACATTTTTCCAGTTCGACCAAAACCAGTTTGAACTTCATCAAAGATTAATAGAATCCCATGTTGTGCGGTGATTTTTCTCAGTTCTTGTAAAAATTCAGTTGGGGCAGGAAAATAACCTCCTTCACCCATGACAGGCTCGATTACCACTGCTGCCACTCGAGAAGGATCAATACGTAAATCAAAGATTTTTTGTAGTTGGTGTAAACAATAAGATGTTACTTCATCTTCCTTTACACCTTTTAGTTGTGTCGGATAAGGGTATGGAGCATGATACACTTCTCCTAAGATAGGTTCGTAGTATTTTCGATATTTGGAACTGGAGGCAGTAATCGCAGTTGCCCCTAGTGTCCTACCATGGAAGGAGCCTTCAAAAGCGATAATACCTGGTCTTCCAGTGGCTGCCCGAGCAAGTTTAATGGCACCGTCAATTGCTTCCCCTCCAGAATTAGAGAAAAACACTGTATCAAGATTTCCAGGAGTGATATTTGCTAGTTTCTCTGCAAGATTAGCGGCTGATGCGTAATAGCCATAATTCAAACCAAAATGAATGAAAGACTCAGCTTGATCCTTGATTGCATCGACCATGACGTCATTAGCGTGGCCGACAGCATTAACTGCCACACCAGAAACAAAGTCAATATATTCATCTCCATCTGCAGTCCAAAATCTAGCTCCTTTCGCCTTTTCAATAACCAATTCCGTTACCCGAGTCATAACTGGTGATAAGTGCTTTCTAGCCTTATCTTGGATTTCAGATGCTTTATTTTGCAGTTTCATACGAATTTGCCTCCTTTATTTCCTTAATAAAGATTTGTAACGACTTTTCTAGGATTCCGACGATTTCGTCTATTTCTGCTTTTGTGACATTTAATGGTGGTGCAATTAAAAAATGGTCTCCCTCATGTCCATTGATAGAACCACTTCCAGGATAAAAAACGGCACCGAGATTCATAGCAATAGTATTGATACGCTCAGAAGCTTGGATTTTACTTGGGAAGGCTGTTCCTTTCTCGCCATCAATAGCTAATTCAATCCCCATAAGAAGACCTTCTCCACGAATATCAAAGATGATCGGGCAAATCTTTTTTAAATCTAGAAGTTTTTGCTTTAAATAATGACCAGTTTCTTGCACATTGGTCAGGATCAAATCTCTTTCATAAATTTTTAATACCGATAACCCAGCAGCAACGGAAACGGGATGGCCACTATAAGTGTAACCATGCACGAATTTTCCTTTACTGTTGTGCATCAATCCTTCGATGACTCGGTCATGTACAATCATACCTGCTAATGGTGCATACCCTGCTGACACTCCTTTACCAAAAGTAATGATGTCAGGGGTAATCCCAAAGTGTTGAATTCCAAAGTCTTTTCCAGTCCGACCAAAGCCTGTCATGACTTCATCCACTATTAAAAGGATGTTGTACTTGTCACATATTTTTCTAACTTCTTTAAAATAGGCGCTTGGAGGACTGACTGCACCAAGCTGACTACCTACTATTGGTTCAGCAATGAAAGCAGAGATAGATTCAGGTCCTAACTCAAGGATTAGGATTTCAAGATTACTCACACATGACCAGTTTTTCTTTGACTCACATTCAGCCAATTCGCGCTGGTAAGGACATCTTTTACAATTAGGAGAATGTATGTGGCTGAAGTTCAATAAGTTCGGAGTATACATATGTCTCCGCTTTATATCACCTCCAGCTGAAAGGGATCCGTATGTATTGCCATGGTAAGATTGCCATCTTCCAATGACAATGTGCTTCTCAGACCTTCCAGCATCTTTGTGAAACTGTCTTGCAAGCTTCAAGGCACTTTCATTGGCTTCTGATCCTCCACTTGTAAAATAGACTTTATTCATAGAAGAAGGTGATAGTTTAGCAATTTTTTCTGCAAGCTCGAACAGTACATCGGTTTCAAACCTCATAGTATGCACAAAGGCGGCTTTCTTTGCTTGTTGAGCCATTGCATTAGCGATTTCTTCTACTCCATGGCCTAAATTAGCGGCTACCGCCCCTGAGCATGCATCGATATATCTTTTGCCATCCTCTGCATAAAGGTAGATTCCTTGTCCGTGTGTAATAATCGGGTATTGTTTAGTAAAATCCCTATGAAATACATAATCTTCTATTAACTCTTTTTCCATCGTTCCACCACCATTGAGATTCCTTGGCCTCCTGCTACACACAATGTTGCTAGTCCGTACGATAATTTGGTTTTTTGCAGCTCGTGGAGGAGTGTCACTAGTATCCTTGCTCCTGAACATCCTAACGGGTGTCCTAAGGCAATAGCACCACCATTGACATTTACTTTTTTCCTGTCGATTCCTGGCCATTGTTTCAAGCAAGCTAATGCTTGAGCTGCAAAGGCTTCGTTCAACTCTATTAAATCCATATCATGAATCGTTAACCCTGCTTTTTCCAATGCCTTGTTACTAGCAGGAACAGGTCCGATTCCCATTTCTTTAGGAGACACTCCACTAGTTGCCCACGATTTAATATACGCTAAAGGATTCAATCCAAGACTAATTGCTTTTTCTTCACTCATTAACATAAGGACAGCAGCTCCATCATTTCGTCCTGACGAATTCCCTGCTGTCACTGACCCTTCTCTTTTAAAAGCCGGATCAAGTTTTGCTAACTTCACTAAGGAGGTCCTTCTTGGATGTTCATCAACGGCAAATAATCCGATTTCACTTTTCCCCATTGACAAACTGATTGGAACAATTTCATCTGTAAAACGGTCGGCTTCTATTGCCCTCCATGCTTTGTGTTGGCTATCTAGAGCGAATCGGTCCTGTTCTTCTCTCGTGATTTCGTATTTTTCTGCTAACCACTCTGCCGTTTCTCCCATGGTAAATGATCCGTATATGTTTTGGGGTTGGGAGCATGGTTGACTTCGAATATTTGAATCTAGTAATGTCAGATTTCCAGGTTTGATTCCTTGTCGGTTTCCTACAAAATAATATGGAGCTTGAGACATGCTTTCTACACCACCAGCCAAAACTACATCCGATGTACCTGTCATAATTGACATAGCACCATTAATTACGGCCTGTAATCCAGATCCACATTGTTTCTGAATGGTATGCCCTATCACTTCTTCGGAAAAACCAGCTTTTAAGGCAGCGACTCTAGCGATATTAGGTGTCTCAGCACTTTGTTTTGTTTGGCCGATTATGACTTCATCTATAATGGAAGAATCATAGCCGATTGAAGATAGATTATTATTCATGACCACGGATAATAAGTCTTCTGGTAGCAAAGTCGACAATGATCCTCCATACTTTCCAATCGCTGTCCTTAATGCACTTACAATAACGACCATCAATCCTTCACCATCCTGTCTTTGACTACATCTGATTTCAGTTTTTCTGAGATGATGAAATTTGCTTCCGTATTCTTTTGTACTTGGTCGATGGATATGCCTGGTGCTGTTTCTATTAATGTGAGTCCTGTTTCATCAACTTCAAACACGGCAAGTTCCGTGATAATTAAATCTACCGGTCTTTCTGAGGTAGTTGGATATTGTAATGTTTTTACAATTTTGGACTCACCTTCTTTTGTTGTATGAAGGGTTGTGACAATCACTTTTTTCGACCCTTCTAAGAGATCCATTGCCCCCCCTACTCCAAGAACACTTTTTCCAGGTACTGCCCAATTCGCCACTCTTCCTTTTTCGTCCACTTGAAGAACACCAAGTATAGAAACGTCTACATGACCACCTCGTATCATGGCAAAAGAAGAAGCACTATCAAAAAACGACGAACCTATTTCGACCGTTACAGGCAGTTTTCCAGCGTTCACTAAATTCTTATCAACTTGTTCTGGTGTAGGTGAAGGTCCTACGCCCAAAATCCCGTTTTCTGAATGCAGAAATACAGTAATTCCATCTGGCAAGTAATCCGCCACTAAGGTTGGAATACCAATCCCAAGGTTTACAATATCTCCATCATTTAGAGCCTGGGCTGCCTTTTTTGCAATAAAATCCTTATGGCTCATGGCATTTCAACCTCCTTTTTTACAACATAGTCTACAAATAAGTGTGGTGTGACTATTTCTTCTGGGGACAGCTCTCCCACCTCTACAATTTCATCCACTTCGGCTATGACAATTTTTGCTGCAGTAGCCATGTTCGGATTAAAATTCCGTGCTGATTTCGTATAGACGAGGTTACCTTGAGTATCCGCTTTATGTGCTTTAATAAGGGCAAAATCAGCTTTTAAAGATGGCTGTAATATATACCTCTTATTCTCTATAACCTTTTCTTCCTTACCAGAGGCAATTAATGTTCCCACTCCAACAGGAGTATAAAACCCTCCAAGTCCAGCTCCTCCTGCGCGAATGGCTTCAGATAACGTTCCCTGTGGAATTAATTCGATATCCAATTCGCCCATTTGATAGGCTTTTACAACATCTGGATTTGAAGTGAAATATGAACCAATTCCTTTCTTCACCCTTTTGTTCCTAACGAGTACACCTAAGCCCCTGCCAGGCTCCCCAAGGTTGTTGCTTATAATCTCTAAATCTTTCACTCCTGACAAAAATAAAGAGTGAATCAATGTTAAAGGACTGCCGACTAATCCAAACCCTCCTACCATAATTCGGCTTCCATCTGTTATCAAAGAAGCTGCTACTTGAGGCGATATTAGCTTTTTCATCCGATTTCCTCCGTTATCACTGAATTCTCCATGTTTACGTAAAAAATTTTTATTTTTATTCACACTCAATGTTTTTAGAATGAGAAAATGATGTGATTGCTATTGCTGTAGAATAAACCTTTATGTGAAACATTCACCCATTTCTTACTATTGTATTGATATGCCCCTTTTACACAGAAAAAAGCTGAGCAGAATTATAATCAGCATCAGAATTCATAAGAATTTCGTTGCCTTTCCAATCCACTCAGCTTTAATAAGACCATGAGAGAGGAAAATCTCTCACTTTATTAAAACTAATCCTTTATTTTATTATTTGTTGAGTCCCAATATCTTTGTACTGCCGATTGCAATGCGACAATGATTGCCTGTTGCGATGGTGCAAAATAATGTTGCTTAATGGTCTGGATTAATGGATCCAGTCCCTCATTTAGACAATAACCAATCAAAATTCTTTCAAAAAAGTCTTTCGTTAAACCTGTCACAAAAGTAAAATCAGCTTTTACGATTCTATGTGTCTGATGATTGACTTCTAGGACTATCCCTGCGTGTTTGTATAACTCATACATTGAAGTTCCCTGTGGAGCTTTTGCATAACCAGTGACAATTACAGTATCTAGTGTATGAATAGGAATTCCCCCCACAAAACCGTACCACTTTTTAATTTCCGAAATATTTAGTAGTAATATATTAATTAATATTCTTTATGTCATTATATGAAAAGTTATCCTTTTCATGCATGCATCTTTGTTTGTATAACTATAAATTTACTAGTTTCCATTGTTGCCAATGCTTTTCTAATTGTTGTCGTGCGTCTGCAACATTAGGATGAAACTGAATATCGGATAGTTTTCTAAGTTCATCCACGTAAGCGATACTATCCTCGATATCAGACTCATAGATTTTGCCTATACCTATTGTTTTGCATATCGATTGTCCTGCCAATTTCCCCTGTGCCATCGCTACCTTTGCACCTTCAATCCCTGTGATATTTCCAGCAACAAATAGCTTAGGTATTGTGGTTTGCAACTCACGGTTATGTAATGGAACAGTGCCAGACAAACCTTCCAGCTTAACAAATTTACAGCCCGCATTTGCAGCCAGCTCATACAAGGGACTTAAACCACCTGATATACAAACTGCATCTACTTCGATGTTCCTAAGACTTCCAGTAGGATTTCCATCAATATCAATTGTTGTAACGGTTACACTATTAACTTGTTGATCACCGTTGATTGAAAGCAGAGTTTTCCTTAAATGAATGGGAATCCCCCACATTTTCACACCAGTTCGTGGATATAATTTAGCTGCAATCTTTTGTCCCATTTTTTTCTGTAACAGTTTACCAGATAGTCTGATAAAACATGAAGGAGCATAATCTGTCATATGCTTTAATGATTCTAGTTGGGATAGGGGTGTAGCCCCATTGGAGAATGGAGATGAAGGCAGCATGTATATACCTTGTATTTTTGCTCCTGCTATCTTCATTGATTGAGCAATTGATAATGAGAGCATATCGATTCCTACAATAAGGACATTTTTTCCAGGCAAGACTTGATAGACATTAGTCATCACTTGTGCAGCACCGATTGAAATAACTCCTGGCAAGGTCCAACCAGGGAGGGGAATCGGTTTTTCAACCGCTCCAGTTGCCAGCAATACAGCATCTGAATCGATTACCAATCCTTCTTCCCCCAATACAAGATCTGATACGTGTACTTTCCATCCATGTTCCAGACCCCATACCTGTTTTCCAATTAGGAATTTTACGTTAGCATCAAGTGCTTGCCGCTCAAGGGATTGTGCTATTTCGTTTCCTTTCCACCATATGGTTTTCCTTCCATCCTGATGCAGCTGACCTAGCAATTTACCACCTAACTTAGGGTGGTCGTCGACTAAAGCTACCTTGCCACCTCTCTTACCTATCTCAATTGCAGCTGATAACCCTGCAGGCCCTCCCCCTACTATCACCACATCGACCTTCATTCTCCTCCCCCTTTTTAAAAGCAAAACAAAATCTTTTTTATCTATAAACAGGAATAGTAATGCTCACCTTCTCTGATTAGTGTCGTGCATGCTTTGACTAGACCTAACTCTGATTGATAAATCCTGCACTCATAACATTGTCCTATTCCACAATACATTCCTCTTGGTTCAGCATTTTTTTCGCTTTTGCGTAATGCTTTTATTCCATTCGCCCATAACGCGACTGCTACCGAATCTCCTTCTCTCCCTTCATAGGACACACCATTAAAAGTAAATGAGATTTTAATTGCAGAGCGAGGCATTAACAGTGGATGCTGTATTCTCATCTAAGTTCCCTCCCCACAAGCTTTGATAGGGAGACCGGCCGAACTGGTAGATGAATGGTAAGGTGACTAGGGGCATGCAGTATATCTTTCATTTTAGGTGGTACTAATGCTTCCAGAGATGACCTACATATCCGTCCTTGGCATATTCCCATGCCAGCACGAGTTGCCATTTTAAGCTCTTGGGTTGTGGTTGCCCCTTCTAAAATTACTTGTTCAATTTCATCAAGAAATATCTCTTCACAACGACAAATCATAATAGAGCGATTATACATAATCATACCCTGCCTTCAACTATGAAAAGGTACACAGCGTTAACTACAATATAAGCCCTTTCATTTGTTTGTATTGAACCGTTCTACAGAAAACTGAGACAAAATTGACTCTTGAATAGGATTTTTAATCCCTTCAAAGTAATAACTGAGGCTATGGGCCATGATTTTCCCCATGATGGCAGACATACCATAACCATGTCCGTTATACCCAGCAGATACAAATGCATTATCCACGCTTTTTATTCTACCGAAGTAAGGAAGATGGTCCTCCGTTAGTTCGACTGTACCTGCAAAAGCACGAATTAATTGTTTATTGCGGAAATTTGGAAACAATTCCAATAATCTACTTGTCAAAAATTCAATAGCAAAACTTGTATTAGAAACATCATATCCAGTGGTTTCCCAAGGTCCTCCACCACCAAAGATTACATTTCCTGCGTGCGTTTGACGTAAATATAATGAATTTCCAGTAACAAACGGATGAATTCTTCTTGTTCCCATAAAATCAGTTACTAGAATTTGCGAGCGCCTTGGTTTTATTAGGACTTGTTCATGTAACGCTTTGCATATTTCAGTCGTCCATGGACCAGCACATATAAGATAAGCATCAGATTGAATATTTCCTTGGTCAGTGATGACATAATCTATGGAGCCGTTTGTGAGGTTAAACCCCAATACTTCACAATAATTAACTAAGGTAGCACTATTTTCTTTTAGGAACTTTATTAGACTGGTTATTGTCGTAAAAGGATAGCTTTGGGCGTCACATTCGCTGAACAAACCCATTTTTACTTCTGGATATAGATCAGGAAGAAATTTAGTTATAGTTTGAGGGGTTAACTCCTTCACATTCAATCCGGCAGTTACATATAGTTCTCTAGCAACCAAGAGTTTTTCTCTTTCATATCTATTTCTCGCGACCATGACATGGCCGGACGCAACATATTTAGTATCAATCCCATCTTTTTCAAGATTACTCCAAATTTCGGATGCCAGACGGGCAAATGGGATTTCGGAAAGCTCCCTACCTAATGTAAGTACCCCTCCCCCATTCCTCCCAGAA
>NZ_QBBX01000002.1:103576-119832 GCF_003073175.1 Peribacillus acanthi | reverse complement strand
CTGCAGCTCCAAACGACTTCTTCTCTAGAAGAGTGATTTGGAAGCCATATTTCTGTAAAAAGTATGCTGACATCAGTCCAACAATGCCTCCACCTATGATGGTTATATGAGAACTTGTTTTTACTTGTTGATTTTCGGATAGAAACTCTTTGAGAACAGTATAAGTATCTTTAGCTTGATTAGCGGACTGCTCTGTCTCTTTATCAACTTGCAAACTTAACAAACTGAGACGGTTCATTAAATGGGATTCATTTTTCATAATCGTTTACTTCACTAAACGTAAAAATGAATTCAATCTCTCACTTTTTGGATTCGTCAGTACCTCTTTCGGATTTCCTTGTTCCTCAATGATACCGTTATGCATGAAAATCACTCGATCTGCGACTTCTTTCGCGAATCCCATTTCATGTGTTACCACCACCATGGTCATACCTTCTGTCGCTAATTTTTTCATTACATGTAAGACTTCCCCCACAAGCTCAGGGTCAAGTGCTGATGTGGGCTCATCGAAAAGCATAATCTTAGGATTCATGGCAAGGGATCGAGCAATTGCCACCCGTTGCTGCTGACCTCCTGAAAGCTTCTTAGGGTACACATCTTTTTTGTCTTTAAGGCCGACTTTGTCTAATAGTTTAATAGCTTCAATCTCCGCTTCAGCCTTAGTTTGTTTTAAAACCTGAATGGGTCCCACCGTTACATTCTCTAAGACTGTCATATGCGGAAACAAATTAAATTGTTGAAAAACCATGCCGACCTCTTGCCTAATTTTACTAATATTCTTCACGGAATTATCCAATACAATATGATCGATTGTAATCTTACCGCTTGTCACTGTTTCTAGTCGATTTAAACATCTAAGTAACGTACTCTTCCCAGAACCACTGGCACCGATAAGAGCCACCACCTCACCCTTTTGTACTTGAAGGTCAATTCCCTTTAAAACCTCTAATTGATCAAAGCTCTTATGAAGATTTTCAACAAGAATGATTGGGGATACTGTACCGACCTCTTCGATCTGATTAGCTTTCACTTCAATTTCCTCCTAGCGTTCACTTATGGACATGCGCTGTTCAACCTTATTCAGGACAAATGTAAAGATGGTGGTCATCACAAGATAGAATCCAGCTGCGACGATATAGAATTCAATAAATGCATAATTCGTGGCAGCGAATCTTTGTGAAACCATCATTAATTCTGACACCGTTACGAGTGAAGCCAATGATGAATCCTTCAACATCATGACAGCTTGGTTTCCAAGTGAAGGTACACTGACTCTGATTGCCTGTGGAAGGATAATTTTTTTCATGATAACTGGATATCTCATCCCTAATGATTCTGCCGCCTCCACTTGCCCGGTTGGGACCGACATAATGCCTCCGCGATATATTTCAGCAATATAGGCAGCTGCATTCATCCCTAATGCAATGACAGATGAGACAAAAGGTGATAGCTCTATTCCAATTTGCGGTAAACCAAAATATACGAGAAACAATTGGACGAGCATGGGGGTTCCGCGAATAATCCAAATATAGAATTGTGCAATGTAGGATAATATTTTTATTTTGGAGATTCTCATTAAAGCAATGACCAACCCGAAAACTAGTCCAACGATTATAGATACAAGCGACAGTTGCATAGTAACAACTGCCGCCTTAATCATGAACGGAATAAAATCGCCTACTAAACTGAAATTAAGCATCGAATCTCTCCTTAGCGAATATCATTACCGAACCATTTCTTACTGATTTCTTCATAGGTCCCATCTTCCATCATATCTTTTAAGTGTTTATTGATTTCCGCTTTTAATGCTTCTTCATTTTTATTTAAAGTGATACCTGCCGCATCCTGAATAAGCATGTCACCAACAGGCTTGAAAGGATATCCTTTTTCTTTGATCATCCTGGCGCCTACTGCTTTATCTGTAATGACTCCAACGATACGTTTATTGGAAAGGTCTTGGAAAGTTAACATATCATTTTTATAAGTGACAACTTTTGCTCCAAGCTCGGTTGCTTTCTTTTCAAAGGTCGTTCCGATACAGACCCCAATCAGCTCCCCTTTAATATCTGCTACAGGATCTTTAATTGCAGTGTTATCTTCTGCGATAAATAGTTGGGCACCAGTATGATAATAAGGCTCTGTGAAATCTACCTTCTGTTTTCTTTCTTCCGTAATGGACATGCTCGAAAGGATAATATCGTACTTCTTTGTCAACAATCCGCCAATAATCGTGTCCCAAGGTGTAGGAACATAATTCGGCTTGACTCCCATTCTTTTCGTTATTTCGTCTGCAATATCGACGTCAAAGCCTACCAACTTATTACTCTCATCGAAATAGTTGAATGGTGGATAAGCACCTTCAATACCAATATTAATGACCCCTGCCTTTTGTATTTCTCCTAATAAACCTGTTTCTTTTTTCTCTCCTTTACCACCTTGAGACGTAGTTGTCTTTGTGGTCCCACACGCTGCAAGCATGAAAACTAAACATAATGTCAGAGCAAAAATAATGATCTTCTTCAAATTACTTCCCCCTCTTAATGTTTTTATAGAAAATCTAGAAATCTTATATAAAACTTCTAGAATAGTAAAAAAGATAAAAGACGTAATTTATAATCCTTTATTCAAAAATGGACAAGTTTATGTATGAAAAAAGGAAAAAACCGCGCAAGCATGAATACTACCAAATGAATAGAAAGAATCTATTCAAGCGAAAGTAATCATGGTTACACGGTTCAAATGGGAACATGAAAAGAGGTTATCTTTTCATAGCATTATGACCAAACCATTGACCTGGCGCACACTAATGTAAGCGCTTATCCAATTTATATGTGAAATTCATATAATTATATTCTAAAAAAAATTAATATTTATTTGAGTAACTATACACCTATTTTATAATAATCTGTCTTGGTTTCTTTTATCCATTCTTGAATTGGTTTCAACTTTCTTTACCTCGAAAAAATTTTTCAATAACTTTTTCTAGTACAGGTGCTGTATAATTATCAAATTTGTCATCTTCATCTAGAGGAATCCAAGCCGCATCAATTATGTCATTATTCGCTTCATTGTTTTTATCGATGTAAAGCTCTCCACCAATAATTTCTCCTAAAAATATATATTTCTTTTTATTTGTGTACAACAATTCTTTAATAGCTACATCGTAACCTGTTTCCTCTTTTACTTCTCTTATACAAGTTTCAAATGGGGTTTCATATTCTTCTATATTTCCACCAGGGAAATTCCATACTATGTCTCCTCTTTGCACATATTGTTTTACCATTAGGATTTTGTTTTCATTGATAATAACTGCTTGTGATATCATAAACACCGTTCCAAATATTCACAAAAATACTTATTCATGTCCTTTGTATCGTTAAATACTAATACCTTTTCGTTAAATTGATCCAAAATTATTAATATGTCAGGCTTACTTACATTTTCAAAATACGAGTTCCAAACAAACAATTTCTTAAACATACTGAAGGTTGGTTTATAATTTGAATGTTCAATCCCTAGCTTTTGTCTCAAAAATCGTTTTATTATTCGATATTTCCGGACTTTAACGTCTGTATCTATAAAAATAATAAGATCTGCATCTCTGAAACCTTGTTGTACCCATTTATAATGAACTCCCTCAATGATCCAAGTTTCACTCCCAACAATTCGATTTAAATATTCATTTCTCTCTACCTCACTTCTTCTCCTGTCTCCAGAGGGCAGCCTTTCCCAAACCACATTATCCAATTCATAATAAGGAATTTTTAATTTTGTAGAGAGTTTTTTTGCTAGGGTTGTCTTTCCACTCCCGACAGACCCGATGATTTGTATTTTGCTAAGTCTTATATTCTTATTCAATGCTTTCACCATCTTTTCTTGTATGAATACGGTTTCTGTACTGAATGTCAGAATTCCTCTGAGAATATTAAATAAAATAGTTTGATACAAAAAAAGATTTGCTGAGAAATCTCCAGCAAATCTTTTAGTCTAAATGAAACATGGTTGGATAGAAAAACTAAATTTTTTTCTTCTCTTACTTTTTCTTTTAGCTTTTTCCTTTCCATGTATCCTTCAATGAAACTATTCTATTGAAGATTATTTTTTTGTTAGTTGTAAGTTTATCAACACAAAAATATCCATGTCTAAAAAATTGAAACTTCTCTTCTGGAATTGCGGTTTTTACCGTTGGATCAACAATACAATTTGAAAGAGTGATTTTTGAATATGGGTTTATTTTTTCCTCCCACGATTTATGTTCGTTCTTTAGAATTTCTTCATCTTCAAATAATTTCTCGAATAAGTTTACTTCTACTGGTATCCCATGTGAGGCTGAGACCCAATGAATCGTACCTTTAACTTTTCTTTCCGTAAATCCTGAACCACTTTTAGTTAATGGATCATAGGTGCAAAGAAGCTCAGTTATTTCACCGGTTACATCATCCTTAATAATTTGATTGCATTTTATAAAATAAGCACCCTTTAATCGTATTTCCGAATTTAATGTCAATCGCTTAAAGCCTTTTGTAGGTTCTTCCATAAAGTCATCTTTCTCAATATAAATAACTCTAGAGAATGGAACCTGTCTATTTCCTAAATCCTTATTTTCACTATTGTTTTCGATTGATAGAAGCTCAGTTTTTCCTTCTTCATAATTAGTAATGGTAACTTTTAATGGATTTAAGACAGCCATTACACTTTTTACTTTTAGTTTTAGGTCGTTCCTAATTGTACTTTCAAGTAATGAGAAATCAATGGTGCTTTGGTGCTTTACTAGACCTATTTCTTTGATAAACGTTTTAATACTTTCTGGGGTAAATCCCCTTCTTCTTAAACCTTTGATTGTAGGCAATCGAGGGTCATCCCAGCCATCCACGTGTTTTCCAGCTACTAATTCTCTTAAATAACGCTTGCTAGTAACAACTCCATTTAAGTTCACTCGTCCGAATTCTCGTTGCTTTGGTGGTTCGGTAAAATCTAATTCCTCTAATACCCATTCGTAAAGAGGACGATGGTCTTTAAATTCTATGGAACATAAGGAATGAGTAATTCCTTCTATCGCATCTTGAATGGGATGAGCAAAATCATACATCGGATAAATACACCAATCATTCCCTGTTCGATAATGATGGGCATGTATAATCCTGTATAGAACAGGATCCCTTAAGTTGATATTTGGTGAATCCATAGCAATTTTCGCCCGCAAAACCATGGAAGAGGTAGGAAAATCACCATTTTTCATTTTTTGAAAAAGTGTTAAGTTTTCTTCTACGGTTCGATTTCTATAAGGACTATTTTTCCCAGGGTCAGTTAATGTTCCTCGATATTCTGTCATTTCTTCAGGTGATAATTCACAAACAAACGCTTTTCCTTTTTTAATCAGCTTAATGGCTGCCTCAAAAATGTCTTTTGAATAATCTGATCCATAAAAAATTCGATCTCCTGGACTAAGTCCTAGCCAATTCATATCTTCGATTATCGCGTCCACGTATTCAATATCCTCTTTTAATGGATTCGTATCATCAAAACGCAAATTAAATCTACCGTTATATTGTTTTGCAAACATATAATTCACATAAATAGCAAATGCACTACCAATATGAAGATAGCCATTCGGCTCGGGTGGGAATCGTGTACTAATAGGTCTATGAAAGGTTTTATTGTCCAAATCTTCTTCAATTAATTTATGGATAAAAGAATCTGTAAACATTTTTACTCCTCCAATGAATGTTATGGTTGTTAACATTTATGATAAAATTTCTTTAAGGAAATAAAAAAATCCCACCCCCAAGACTATGTTCAGCCTTGGGGGCGAGATTTGAATTCGCGGTACCACCCCAGTTTATTAATATGTTGCCATATTAACCTCTTCGGGTACGGTATTTTTAAAAATACTTATACCCTAGCTCTATAACAGGAGCACCTGTCACACTATCCCCTAATTAAAGGTTCCAATGTGATAGCTCAGAGTCTTGGTTCAATAAAAGCAATCTTACTCCTTTTCAGCAACCGGAGCTCTCTGTAAAGAATACATTTACCTACTCTTCTCTTCATCGCCATTTTAAGAATTGATTTTTAATATAGTATCAATCAAAGAATTAGAAGTAAACAAAATTTTTCAGATTAATCTTATTTTTATTGATCAGGATACGTTTCTTGCAAAAATTTAACCGATTGAGTGATTAATTCTTTCAAAATTTCCACATCAATATCGGCCATTTTATTTATGTATACACATGCCTTTCCAGTAGTGTGCTTACCGAAGTTATTAAGTAATTCCTCACGTTTTTGGTCACCAGGAGCAAAATACAAACTTATTTTCGCTTTTCTAGGGGAAAAGCCTACTAGCGGTGCATCACCTTCATGTCCAGACTCATATTTATAATGATAGGATCCGAACCCAATGATACTTGGTCCCCACATTTTTGCTTGAAAACCAGTTGTTTCAGTAAAAAGATCTAATAATTTATATGCATCTTCTTTTTTCTTTGGGTTATCGACATGTTCAATAAACTCAATAACACTATTATCGGTTTCTTTTGTTTTTAGCTCGTACATGATTTCTTCCCCTCCTTAATGTATGTTTAAGAAATTTACTATTTCAAAATATGTAATTTTGGCTGACTCCTCAAGGTACTTTGCTGAATAAGGATCACCAAAACCGTGCTTACCTTCCATTTTAAACGTAATAATATCTTTTTTATTTAACATAGTAATCAGCTTATCCAATTCAAATGATTTTTCTTCACTTGGAAAGAATAACAATACAGGACATTTAGGATTGGTTTTTACATAATCCCTTATCCTTGAACCATAAAATCCGATCACACCATCAATATCATCTGACTCACTACAGTTCCAAGCTACTGTTGCCCCAATACTAAAACCAATGATAAATACTTTTTTATAAAAAGACTTTACCTCTGAAAGTAATACATTGACTTTTCGATTTGCTGAAGTAAAACCTACATTTTCCATAAAGTACTGATAAGCGAGTTGTTGCTCAGAATAACAAAATGACATATCCCTTTCTAATAAATTGGGACAAATAACATCAAAACCCTCTTTAGCTAATTTTTCAGAAAAATCTTTAATATGTTGGTTTATTCCATAAATTTCATGTAATACAATAATGACTTTGTTTGAATTGTTATTGATTTTAATCATTGCCTGCATTAAACCTTAGAACTCGATTAGAAAAGGATGAGAATCTTCTTTTAGACAAAGTTCAATTCTCTCTCTGAAATTTTTCCAAGTGACCATTTCTAACGCATCTTTTATTGGAAAGAAACCTACTTCTAAGCTCTCAGGAGTTGTAGTGAGTTCTCCTCCAATAGGCGTTCCTATAAACAATGTGTTACAAATTGAATTGTTTACATTTTGAAAGACTCCACAAAATTTAGTGATTTCTATATCAATTCCACTTTCTTCCTTCGTTTCTCTAATTGCGGCAGTTTTTAAGGATTCCCCTTCTTCTACTTGTCCTCCTGGCATTTCCCAACCTCTTCTTGGGCCTTTGATAAGTAGGATTTCATTTCTTTCGTTTAGTACTATGGCTGCTGCTGAAACAATATGTTTTGGTGGTACCATTTATAGTTCTCCTCTCATTTTCAATCATTGAACTAATCCCTTAATACTATTTCTTTCAATGATGTTATTTTCCTTTAAAATCAAACAAGAAAAAAAGAATGACCAACTCATATAAATCATACTAAAAGTAAACATTAAAACTGTCTTAATCATAAAGGGGGATTAATTTGAATAAACAACGTGCTCAGCAAATAGCAGCTTCACCTGTAATGTCTCATGTAACGTATAATGAAATTCCTGTCTACATTCAAAATATTGATGAAAAAAATGAAACAGCAAGAATTTATCCATTAGATCAACCAAATAATGAACAAGACGTTCCATTGTCCAATTTAGTTGAACATTTAATGGAATAGACTAGTTCACCATCTTAATTGGGAGGAACTAAATAGTATGAACTCAGAATCACCAATCGTCACCTGTCCTAATTGCAAATCACAATCAGAATTACAATCTGTTTTGACTGCTCAATCTAATCAAAATGTAATATTTAATTGCCCTGATTGTGGTTATGAGTTACGGAATATTAAGACAAGTAAAGGTTAAAAATTACCAAAAAAGCCTTTGATGGTAGAAAATCAGAGGCTTTTTGTATGTAAAAATATATGGCAGCTATATTTAATGCTTTATAGGAAGGATTAGTCGTCACGATAAACATATTGTTTAAAGAGTTTCCCACTAAATTTTTCTAATATTACCGAACGGACCATGTATTTTACCGAATAGGATAATTTTTTTACCGAAATAGTCGTTTTTATTACCAAATCATCATTCAATATTACCAAATGCTTATACTAGCGCTTTTAAAAAGTTAAATATGGAAATTCCATTAAAACTAATTATCATTTTCAGATTTATCTGTTATCTTTATTTTAGACTGATTTAGAAAGTGTGATGGTACTAGATGGAATACACAATTGAACCCCTTAACGAAAGTTCTATATTAATAATTTTTACAAATCAAAATTATGTTGAAGTCCAAAAAATAGCGCAATATATAGCTCTAAACCCGTTTAAAGGGTATGTAGAGCTAGTCCCTGCTTACAATACCATTACAGTTTACTATAATCCATTTATCATGAAAGGAGACTCCCCATTTAGTACTGTCACAAAGCTACTTTGCAATATGATAAATACAATGAATTCATCACTTCAACTTAATAATAGATATTTTGAAATCCCAGTTTGTTATGAAAATGATTTCGGATTAGATCTCCAATTGCTAGCAGAAAGCAAAAAAATCTCAATCAATGAAATTATTCACCTACATAGCCAGGTGATTTACGATGTTATTTTTATTGGTTTTTCTCCAGGGTTTCCTTTTCTATCTGGTTTGGATCAACAGCTTCACTCCCCAAGAAAAACAAGTCCCCGTATAAAAGTTCCACAAGGTTCTGTTGGCGTTGCAGGTAATCAAACGGGAATTTATCCCCTTGATAGCCCCGGAGGTTGGCAAATTATTGGTAGAACCCCTATCAGGTTGTTTGACATTCACCAACAACCATCTCCAACTTTATTAAAAGCTGGGGACCAGGTAAAGTTCTATCCAATCAGCAGAGTCGAATTTGATCAATGGGAGAATCAAGCATGGGTGTAAAGGTCAATAAACCAGGATTATTAACAACTGTACAGGATATGGGTAGATATGGATATCAACGTGACGGCATTATTGTTTCAGGTTCCATGGATCTCTTATCTCATAGACTAGCGAATTTATTAGTAGGTAATGATGAAAATGAAGCAGCTTTAGAGGTGACACAAATTGGCCCGTCCCTTCAGTTCCTTACTAACTCATTGATTGCGATATCAGGTGGAGATTTATCCCCAACTTTAAACAATCATTCAATTTCTTTAAATAAACCGTTTTTTGTAGAAAAAGGAGACATTTTAGCATTCGGAAAAGCTTTGATTGGTTGTCGATGTTATATCGCTTTTAAAGGTGGAATTCTAGTAGAGAAAATTTTAGGAAGTAAAAGCACGTGCCTTCCTGCCAGATTTGGTGGTTTTGATGGTAGGCCATTATTAAAAGGAGATGTCCTTCCAATAGTAGATGTTAAATTTAAAGAAGCCCCAAAAATTAATTGGCTGCTTTCTCCTAATTACTCCAACAACCTATTTGAAAATCAACCTATTAGATTTATTAGAGGCAGGCAATATGATTATTTTGATAAAGGTAGTATAGCGCTTTTACAGTCTTCTAGCTTTACAGTAACGAAGGATTCCAACAGAATGGGATTCCGTTTACAGGGTCCACAGCTTCATTTACTCAAAAAACAAGAATTGGTGACAGAAGGAGTCACTTTTGGAACAGTACAAATACCTTCAAATGGACAACCGATTATCTTAATGGCTGATCGACAAACAACAGGTGGATACCCCAAAATTGCCCAAATCATAACTACGGACCTACCTCGTTTAGCACAGCGAAAACCGGGAGATTTCATTACCTTTAAGGAAATTTCATTAGATCATGCTCATCAATTAGCCTTACAGCAAGAAAATGAAATCAGATCACTTAAGAAAATTATCTTGGCAAAATGGAAAGAGAGTGGATATTAGTTGTTTTCAGTGGATCTAAATTGTGATTTAGGAGAAAGCTTTGGTGCTTACCAAATCGGGCAAGATCAAGAAATGATGAAATACATTTCGTCTGCGAACATTGCATGTGGATTCCATGCAGGTGATCCAAATATTATGTACAAAACCGTTGAATTAGCATATACAAACAATGTGAAAATAGGAGCACATCCTGGTTTTCCTGACCTAAGTGGTTTCGGTCGTAGAAATATGAATCTTTCTCCTGAAGAGGTTTATTATATAGTGTTATATCAAGTGGGAGCATTACAAGCTTTTGTATGTGCTCAAGGAGCTAAACTCAACCATGTCAAGCCGCATGGTGCCTTGTATAATATGAGCGCTGTAAATCCGGCATATGCAGAGGCAATAACCAAAGCAGTCTATCATCTTGATCCTACCCTAATACTTTATGGACTCGCCAACAGTGAATTAATTCAAGCAGGAACTAAATATGGAATAAATGTCGCAAGTGAAGTATTCGCTGACAGAACATATCAGGATGATGGTACTCTGACACCAAGAAATGAAAAGAATGCTCTTATCATAGATGAAAATCAAGCTATCACGCAAACTCTTCTTATGGTAAAAGAAAAAAGGGTAAAGACTGTAAATGGAAAAATGATTCCATTAGTGGCAGATACGATATGCTTACATGGAGATAATTTACATGCGGTTTCTTTTGCTAGGAAGTTAACGTCTGTATTGTTATCAGAAGGAATTCAAATTAAATAATAAAAGAGCTGCCGAGTTTGAAGCAGCTCTTTTACAAAATTATTTTTTGTTTAGTAAACGTTTAATTGTCCTGATTTGACCACGATGATTAATTTCATCCTCCATCACATGGTACCACATCCAATAATGGTTATACGGCTTACCATTATCCCATTTATGTTCTTCCATTAACCACGAATCATCCTGTGATTTTAGTATAGCCAATGTATTTTCCCTCACATCATTCAATACAGTAAGGTAATACTCTAGTGGTTTACCTTTTATTTCGTCCCTGGCTTTTTCACCTAGATCTAGTGCGGCTTCCTATCTCAAGAGTTCACTTTCATTCAAGTCCCTATTTTCAACAGTAATAATTTGATAAGCAAAATCTACCGAAGCAATATGCATTAATAAAGCTCCTATAGTATTGCCATGACCTTCGGGTAAAAAGTCTAAATCGTCTTGGCTTAAATCTTTTATGTCATGTAACAAAACCGCTCTTGAATAATCCATCATGGAAACGAGTGAACCTATTTTCTCAGTAAAACCTTCCCTATGCACAATCCTATAATCAATCATGTCATTACCTCCAATCTTTTCATAATTCAAGATTAACAGGATGAAGGAAAATAAATAGACTTATATTCATTGGATAATAATGGTATAATTATGATAGACTTACATATTAATCCTCTCAAACAAACCAGATTCTTTATTATTGAAACCTTAATCTTTTTAAATCGTAACAAATGTTATATTGGTTAGGAGGGTTTAGTATGACAGGAATGGTCACAATTATTATGGTTTTTTCAATTCCAATCATTGCAATCGTAACAAGTCATTTGCAAAAGCAGACCAAGCTAAAAGGGAAAATGCTACTAGATGAAATTGAGTTAGAAAAACTTAAAAACCAAAACTTCTTAATTGAGACAGAAAAAATGCGACTCGAAATTGAGAAAATGAAACTTAATGATTTACCAAGGCATGATAAGATAGTGTGATACATAGTAAAAGGTCAACCAAGATTAAGCCGAGGTTGACCTTTCATTTTTTAGTTAAAAATTATTCCTCATCCAATTCATCTTCCCATATTTTGCTCGAAAAATAATCAAATCTTTCTTTGCGGTTTGAGTCTACTCTTTGAAAGAGAATACTTAATTCTGGAAGAGTAGTTTCATTTGTTTTCCTTTTTCCTAATAATTTGTCAATGTATAAAAGTAGATATTTCATAGACATGATTTCGCCATTCCAATATTCAATATCTCCTGTTAATTTTTTGTCTAATTTCGCCATTTGAATTTGTTTCATTGCATAAATTACGATATCCGCAACAAGTACATCACTTTTTTTCATCCAAATTACCTCTAATTAAATATTTCTCCTTAAAATTTGAATAATGGTTTTTAAGGCGTTTCGGAGAATCAGATGTGTTATGTAATAAGATTGTTAGCTGATCCAACAATGATTCCCATGGGATAAAACTGATATTGTGATGAAGAGATGGTACAATTACATTGTTAAAAACATGCTGGTATTCTTTGTAAAGTGAATAGTTGTTATTGGGACAAATTATGATTAACAAATTATCATTTGATTCTTCCAAATATGAGAGGTTTCTTAACAACTGATAATTTCTAATTAATTCTTCATATTGGTTAAGGTCTGATTTTAATTTTTCAAATAAACGATACTTATAAACCTCATTATATTTCTTAATGTATTTTTCACTAGATTTAACTTTCCCAAATTTACTCTCAGTGTACTTAATTTCAAAGAAAATTTGTTTACCTGATCGTAATTTAATATAAAAGTCAAAGTTAGTACCTTCTTCAAAATTCATTATCTTCTCGAACTCGCAAAGTTCCGGACTTTCATTTTCTAGATTAAGAATCTTTAACAACAATTCAATTTTATTTTCTAAAATTAAGGGATAAAAAAAATTTAGACAAACAGCTTGAGAGGAATTTAAGTGATGGAAGTCTTGATGGAGATGAAGTTTTTGTTCTTGTATGTACTGTAATAGTTCTTTTCTATAATCCTCTATTAAATTTAAATCCATGTATTCAACAGGTAATATATGACTATATGGTACTTTATTTTTCTTCCAGAACCCATTTTCAGAAACACCTAGCTTATGTATTTTGTATTCAGACAAATGATTTTTAATATTTTCCTGAAAGTTCAAATGATATCCCCCACTCCTAATTTCAAACCATTATTACTTAAATTTATTAAAAGATTTAGAGAATAGAATATTATCCTGTTGAAATGGTGTAACTTGGAAGTGATTATATTTCCAAATTACACCATAATTATTTTACTTCTCTATTTCAAGTACAGGCTCTTTTACTTCTTTACTCGCTGAAATTTGATTAGTAGCTCCCAGTTCATATGAAATTCGGTCTAAGCTATGACGAATATTCCCTTTACCCGAAAGATTCTCTAACATTTCTTTAACATCGATACCTGAAGAAGCTTTCAAGGATTCTTGTAGCGATGACATAAGACTAGTCGCATAACCTGTTACTTTATTGGCACCACCATGATCTCCACTTCCTCCAGTGTCAACGACCGTGATTTTATCAATATTTGATAACGGACTTGCTACTTGTTTAGCGTATTCCGGAAGCATCCTTACAATCATATCCAAAATGGCTGCTTGCCCGTATTGTTCAAACGCTTCAGCAATCTTGCGCTTTGCCTCAGCTTCAGCCAAACCTGTTAATCTGATAATTTCTGCTTCTGTTTCCCCTTTTGCACGCTCAGCCTCTGCTTTGGCCAATCCATCTAACCTTACCTTTTCAGCTTCTGCTTTAGCCATTGCTTCAATTCGATATTGGTTTGCATCTGCAGCAGCTAACTCTTTCGCTTTTTCAGCTGCTGCAGCTTGTTCTACTGCATAGCGATCGGCATCCGCTTTCTTTTTCACTTCCGAATCATACTGTTTTTCTCTACGTAAAATCTCTTTTTCTTCTAACTCAATTTGTTTTTGACGTTCAATAATCTTGATTTGCATTTCATGTTCTGTTACTTCTTGCTTTGCACGAGCAGTTTCTAAATCATATGCTTGGTCAGCACGAGCCTTTGCAACATCTTGATCACGCCTGAAATCTGCCATTTTCATTTGATTGTCTTTTTCCGCCTCAGCAATTTCAGTTGCGCGCTCCAACTCAGCCTTCTTAGCTTCTTTATCTGCCTCAGCGCGCTTAATCCTAGTTTCTTTTTCAGCCTCAGCTGTCGCAATATCAGCGTCTCTTCGAACTTGAGCGATTCTTGGTTTACCAAGGGCCTCTAGGTATCCATTTTTATCTCTAACATCTTTAATCGTAAATGATACAATCACAAGACCCATTTTAGCCAAATCCTGTGACGCAACACGTTGCACCTCTTGTGAAAATTTGTCACGATTTTTATAGATTTCTTCAACTGTCATCGATCCTAATATAGAACGTAGATGACCTTCTAAAACCTCACGTGCTTCGTTTTCTCTATCTTCTTTCCCTTTTCCTAAAAATTGTTCAGCAGCTGTCGCAATATCCTCAATAGTTCCGCCGATTTTAATGATGGCAGTTCCATCAGCCATAACAGGAACTCCTTGCTCCGTATAAACTTCTGGTGTAGTAACTTCAAGTTTACTAGTTAATAAACTTAATGGTTCTGCTTGCTGAAACACTGGAAAAATAAATGCACCACCACCTCGGATGATTTTTATCTTATTTCCAGATTCATCAACATTTACGTTTTTACTACCTAAATAACTTCCTGTGACAATTAAAGCTTCGTCTGGACCTACTGTTCGATATTTCATAATAAATACTGCAATAAGGGCAATCACTACAAAAATAGCAATTCCAATTGAAATCATGATGGGTGTCATAAGGACATCCTCCTCTTCTTATGGGAAACTTTTGCTAGCTTATAAGTACATTTCTTCAACGCTTTCATGTAGAGATACATATAGAACGCCTTTTTTGATATCTATTACTAATACGGTTTGACCTTCTATTATTGAAGAACCCTCAAAACATGCTGCTGGTTTAGAGATTCGACCACTATTGCTTTCAATTAAAACTTCACCAAATCCATCCTTCGGTATTGGAATGATCACTTTCCCAAGTCTTCCTATTAACGATTCTTGTGTATAGACGAGCGATTCTTCGGCTTTGGATAAAGGAACAAGGATGAAGAAGTTTATTAAAGTTACCAAAGCGAGTGAAAGGAAAACGTTAATCATAAGTATGATAAGACCATTCAAGGGAGTTAGTCGTTCCAACAAATATCCACTGGCAGACAGAAAAGTAAAAAACGATAATAGTAGAGTGGGATTAAGAAAATCAATTGAAGATGCAATCCCTTCCAAAACATCACCAAATAAAACATACAATAATGTTAGCACTCCAAATCCAATGAGCATAAACAAATAAATAGTATGGAGAGGTATTCCAAAAAGCTCCATCAGTACTCACCCTCTAACTAATTTCCTCTATGTTCTTTAGCTGTTTTTTTAATTCTTCTAGTTCTAAATCTATATGATTTTTACCTGACAGTTCGGAAATTTCTTGTTCTAAGTTTCTCGTAAGAATCTGTATATCTTCACTCGCCTCTGCTTCAGCTTCCAATTGAATAACTTTTTCTTCCATCCGCTTAAATCCTTGTTTGGCGTTACCTTGGTTAATTGATGTAAGTGATTGATTCATTGTAGAGCGAGCTTTTGCTGCTTGTTGTCTAGCTTTCAATGAATCAAGCTTTAATTCCATTTCTCGATATTCATCTTTCATGATTTTTAACTTTACTTTAAGATCATCTACATGCTGCACTGTAATTGTGTGTTGTTCATCTAATGCATTCAATTCATTCACTAGCTTTGATTTATCCTCCAATGCTCTCTTCGCTAAATCTTCTCTATTATTTTTTATCGATTCAACAGCTTGATCCTTCCTTTTTGAGATGAGCTCGTTTAAATCTTTAATTTTTCTGGATAATAGCTTTTCATTCGCAATGACTTTTGCTGTTGCTTTTTCAGCTTCTTGAATTTCTCCACTCATTTGCCTTAAATATTCATTAAGCATGGTGATAGGATTTTCAGCCTTGTCTATCAATGAATGAAGTTCAGCATTCACCACAGTCTTCACACGTTTGAATAATTCAAACATCGTGTAGCACCTCCTGAATTTTTTGGGAATACCTACTTTACGGAAGAAAATTGGAAAAGTTTCACACTTTATTGTCGAAATCTGGTAATTAATAAAAATAGTTCCTTTTGACTACTAGTATATTAATCTGGAGAGATCATCTAGGGCATCATTGAGGTCGTATGATTCCCTTTTCATTACGTAGAGTGTCAAATGGGCATCGTTGAGGTCGTATGATTCCCTTTTTCC
>NZ_QBBX01000002.1:83696-103473 GCF_003073175.1 Peribacillus acanthi | reverse complement strand
CATTGTGGTCGTATGATTCCCTTTTTCCTTACGGAGAAAGTCAAATGGGCATCATTGTGGTCGTATGATTCCCTTTTTCATTACGAAGAGTGTCAAATGGGCATCATTGTGGTCGTATGATTCCCTTTTTCATTAACGAGAGAGTCAAATGGGCATCATTGTGGTCGTATGATTCCCTTTTTCATTAACGAGAGAGTCAAATGGGCATCATTGAGGTCGTATGATTCCCTTTTTCCTTACGAAGAGTGTCAAATGGGCATCATTGTGGTCGTATGATTCCCTTTTTCCTTACGGAGAGAGTCAAATGGGCATCATTGTGGTCGTATGATTCCCTTTTTCCTTACGAAGAGTGTCAAATGGGCATCATTGTGGTCGTATGATTCCCTTTTTCCTTACGGAGAAAGTCAAATAGGCATCATTGTGGTCGTATGATTCCCTTTTTCAGTAACGAGAGAGTCAAATGGGCATCATTGTGGTCGTATGATTCCCTTTTTCATTAACGAGAGAGTCAAATGGGCATCATTGAGGATGTATGATTCCCTTTTTCATTACGAAGAGTGTCAAAAGGGCATCATTGAGGTTGTATGATTCCCTTTTTCCTTTTGGAGAAAGTCAAATGGGCATCATTGTGGTCGTATGATTCCCTTTTTCATTAACGAGAGAGTCAAATGGGCATCATTGTGGTCGTATGATTCCCTTTTTTTGTCAGTTAACAATACAATGGTAATCAATTGAAACAAAACGCTCAGATAGTAAATCTAAGCGTTGGTTTTAAATTCAGTTATTCAATTACAGTAACCTTTACCGACAGAAATAATCAATCATAATCCGGTATTTAAGAAATGTAATTAGTTTTTGAAAGATAACCCAATTTCCATCAAAGCAGATCTAAGTTTAGGTAGTGACGCTGGTCCCATTCCATGGAATTTCAAAATCTCCTTTTCACTGTAAGTTGATAACTCTTGTAATGTAGTTATTCCATTGTGTTCCAATGCTCGTCTTGCTGGTGCTGACAGTAATGACAGAAATCCACTACCTGGTTTGTTTTCTTGTTCACATGTCGGACAGGTTGGACAATCACTACTTTTATAAAAGTTATGTCCTTTATCGCAAATTCTTAAATTCTTTTCTGACGTGGCCATTTTTAAATAACCTCCGATTCTATTGATAATGCTTTTATAAAAATATATCAAAAAAGAAAAGACCAAATCATATTATTTGGTCCACAAATTCCTATGCTTGTTACTTTGTACTCACTCACAGGAACCTATATTCCTAAATTCAGTACACGGTATTAATTATTTATCTAATTTAAAAGTAACTTCTCCGACCCCCATGTCAGTTTTTACAGTTAATTTAACCTTTGCGTCTTCATATGCCTCATTTACATATACACCGTCGCCTTTAGAAATAAAGTCTACGACGTTTGTCGAACCAATCCCTTTGTTCGAAACGATTTTTACTCCAACATCAGAAGGTAATATGATGGTAGTTTTACCTACTCCCGTTTTTATTGAAGCATCAAAGCTTTCCTTCCATTTTCCACCAAGGTCCACTGTTAGATTCCCTACGCCAGCATTAATATTTAAGTTCTTAAGTTCAATACCCTTTAAACCTAGATTTGTATTTGCTGCACCTGCATTTACATCAAGGTTCATAGGTATATCATCAGAAAGCTCAAGATTCCAATCATTCTCCAAATCCCCAAGTTTAAAATTCTTAAATTTGTTCTTGGTTTGCTCGATCACCACTTCTCCTTTTTTACCATCAAGTGAATATGACACTTCTGGTTCTAAATCTTTAATATTTGTATTGATACTTCCTTCTACCCATTCCTTAGCACCGTTCGTAACAGTCAATTTTCCAGCACCTAAATTTAATTCCACATCTAATTCTTTCGCTTTATCTCTCTTTACTAAGATATTTTCTTCTTTTACATCAGCAGTAACAATAGAATTACAGCCTGTAGTAAAAAGTAACGTTGCTCCGATAACCATTCCCATAATCATTGATTTCTTCATTTTTATTCCTCCAAGTAAATTGACTTTTTATATTTCCATCATAAGGAAAATAAGAAGGTTTAATAACGACCCTCAGCAATAATTTTCTATAAGACCTAAGGCGTATAATGACAAACTTCTATTTTTTAACTGAAGAAGGAAAACATACCTCAATTAACGACCACCTTTATATCAAAAAACGGAGAGTATTTGAATGTAGAATAGACACGAGGTTTTATTTAATCAATTGGAAAGTTATCGTAGTTATATCCTAGGTGTTATTGAAAATATTACGGATGAGGAAGCAGACATTATACCAAATGGTCTGATTAAATAAGATAAAGGAGCTTCAATGGAGATCTTTTTCTTACTGCGCTAGTATGCATTTATATAAATTTATTAAAATAATCTTCATATAATAATTTTTCATTAATACATTAAAAAGGGGTAAATTTAGATTTTTCCTTTTTAAAATTAGTGTGTTCCTTCATAATTAGAGTAATAACTTTAATAATGGAGAATTGTATGAAACCATTTAATTGGAAATTAACTTCCTTAATGCTGACTGGAATTGGTATTTCAACTCTCGGTGATTTTATTTACTTGATTGCAATTAACTTGCTTGTGTATGAAATGACCCAATCTGCTGCAGCTGTTGCTGGACTATGGATAGTGGGACCGATCATATCTGTGCTTACCAATTCATGGAGTGGTGGCATTATTGACCGGTCAAATAAGAAGAAAATTATGATCTATACAGATATTATTCGTACGATCTTAGTTGGATTGATCCCTTTCATGACAAATGTTTGGGGGATTTATATTCTATTATGTCTAATTAGTGTCGCAAAATCGTTCTTTTCCCCTGCTTCAGTGACTTATATTGCAACACTTGTACCTGTTGAAAAACGGAAAAAATACAATTCTATCAGTGGATTGGTTACTTCGGGGGCATTTATTGTTGGTCCGGCCATTGCTGGAGGCTTATTTTTAATTGGCTCAATTGATATTGCGATTTTTTTAAACGCATTTTCTTTTCTAATATCAGCATTAATCATCTTTCTATTGCCTGATGTTAATCTAGAAAAGGCACCCACTTCGACTATATCAAAATATGCCACATTGAAAGCTGATTGGAATGAAGTAATAAGCTTCAGCAAAAAAGAATCTTATGTCATGGCTGTCTACTCATGTTTTTTAGCATTTGGGTTATTTTCTTTGGCTATGGATTCTCAAGAAGTAGTCTTCGTTCAAAAAGTGGTTGGTTTAACGGAAGCGGATTATAGTTTCCTAGTAAGTATTACTGGCATTGGATTTGCTGTTGGAGCTTTTATCACTGCTTTGTTATCTAAACATTTGAGTTTAAAGACTTTAATGGGGATGGGAATGTTTTTGGTTTCTGTAGGTTATCTTATCTATTCTCTTTCGAACTCGTTTCTAACAATTGTCATCGGATTTGTGATTCTGGGCCTGTTTAATGCTTTTATGAATACAGGCTTCAGTACATTTTATCAAAATAATATCCCTCTTCATTTGATGGGGAGAATGACAAGTGTGATTAGCGTCGCTCAAAATGGATTGCAAATCATCTTTTTATTATTGATTGGTTTACTTGGAGACCTCTTCCCTTTAAGATATATTATCGCGGTATTAGCATCAGTCAATGTGTTGTTTTCTGCATTCGTAATCTATTTGGTTGCTAAACCTGGTAAACAAATCGTCTTTTCAGAAAAGACAAATGAATCGATATCAAGTTGACTATTGGGGGAAATCATGAGCGGAATAGCAAAAACACCAAAGCCACCATATTATGCCGTAATATTTGCCTCACAACGTACTGAGGTTGATAATGGCTATGGAAAAATGGCAGAAAAGATGGTAGAACTGGCTTCCAAACAACAAGGATTTTTAGGGGTTGAAAGTGCTCGTGATCATGAATTGGGGATTACGGTTTCCTATTGGGATTCTTTAGAGGCTATTACAGAATGGAAGGAAAATGCTTTTCATATGGTAGCTCAAAAAAGAGGAAAAGCAGAATGGTATAAAACTTTTGCCCTAAGAGTTAGTAAAGTTGAACGAGATAACTTTTTCACAATTTAATACGAAAAGGGAACTTCAGTCGCTTTGAAGTTCCCTGTTTTTATATTTCAAAATCCGTTTCTATTGTCCAATTCAAACGTCTAATCCATTCCTTCTGCACATCTGATGGTGCCTGTTTTACTTTGTGTAAAATTTTCCATACCTTGTAGATACAATAACCTTTTATTTTATCAGAGTATAAATCAATTGGACTAATAGACTGGTACTCTTCAACAAATAACGAATTTAATATTGGTGCATATGAAGGATAGTGAAGTTTTGTAAACCAGATCACCCAAGCTATATCTGATAAAGGATTTCCCCACTCCGCCCATTCCCAATCTAAGATTGCAAGTTCATTTTCATCAGAATATAGAACATTATGAATCCCATAATCACCATGTGTTAAAACCCAGTCTTCGATTGGATCTTTTATTTTTTCTAATATAAGTTTTGATTGCTCAATTAAATCTGCAGGAATAAATTCTAAATCAAAACTCATCTCTGATAAGATTGAATTTTTAATTCCTTTTGATGCATTATAGTATTTATTTGAGTGAACATGTTTTGCTAGTGAATGCCCTATTCGTTGATATAATAATTTTGTTCTTTCTAAGTCATGATTATCTATGATAGATTGACCATTTTCGCCTTCTTTAAATTCCATCACTGTAATTTGAAAATCTTCCCCAGTGAAACTCTCAATAAATTTTGGAACGATGCTGGACTCTTGAAGTAACTTTAAACAAGAAATCTCATTTTCAAAATCTTGACTTAGTGAAAATGATTTTTTAATAACTAATAAAGGAGATGTTCCTTTTAACAAAAAAGTTTCGTTTGTGTATCCCCCATTTAATCTCACTAAATCATAATTTCCGTACCGATTTCCGATATTATTGTTAATAAGCTTTTCTCTCATATTCCACTCCCGTTTTTCAAATAATATTCCTTCTTAATATGTAAAAAAGAGAGAAATTAAGATAAATCCTAATTTCTCAATTAAACAGTATATAATAGTTTTCCAATAATTGTCAGCATGACTACTAATCAAATGAATGGAATAATATGTGTACATACTTATTTCATAGGAAAAACATACATTTACCCTAAACCGATTGTTTCTCCAATTCTGGGTGACGATGCATCGATACATATAGGAGTATGCCAGCTACTAGCAATAATGTACTCGTTACAATAAATACTGCAGAAAAACCATAATAGGCAGAAATCATTCCACCCATCATCGGTCCAATCACATTTCCTAAAAAGCGTAGACTTGTATTATAACCTAAGACTTCCCCTTGCATAGCAATTGGAGCTTCTTGGCGAATATATGCGATTCTTACAGGTATGATACCTCCAATGGCAATACCAAGTGCGAATCTGATGACTACCAATTGCCAAATGCTTATTACGAATGCTCCTGGGAAGTAGATAATAGTTGATAGAAATAATAGTAAAACCAGGATTTTAATATATCCTACCCGATCTCCAATTTTCCCCCAATATCGTGACATCATTAGGTTTCCAAGCCCAGCAGCTGAAAAGGCAATTCCAGAATAGAATGCAATATTTGTAGTACCATGTAAGTCCTCAACATATAAGGAAAGAATAGGTTGAATACTAAAATGCGCTATTTGCACAATAGAAGAAATGATTAATACCGTTAATAAAACAGGATTTCTGACGATGTGAGATAAAACTTCCTTACTTGTATACTTCGTTTTAGTACCCTTCTTAATTCCAATCCTGAATTCTTTCGTTGCAAATACTAGTATTGCTGAGATAAAGATTAAGATAGAAGTCCATTTAAAAGTAGTTGCATACCCAAGAGAATCCGCAAGTAGCCCTCCAATTAATGGACCAAATAAGGATCCGGTAATACTTCCAGTTTGCAATGTACCTAATACTTTTCCTGCAATTTCTTTAGGGGTTTGTGTAGAGATAAAGGCTTGGGATAGCGAGACGAATCCTGTGAAGATACCCATAAATAATCTTAGTGTAAAGAGTTGCCATACATTAGTTACATAGCCCATTAGAAATATGGATATCCCCATCCCGATTCCACAAAAGATAAGAATATTTTTTCTTCCGATTCGATCGCCAATCCGACCCCATATTGGTGAAAATAAAAAAGCAGAAACAAAGGTAATCGCAAATGTCCACCCTGACCAATGTTTAATATACTCCTCAGAATAATCCCCGAAAGTCCCTATATAGAGAGATATAAACGGGAGTACCATGGTCATGCTTCCCCCAATAAAGAAATTTGAAAACCACATAATGACTAAGTTACGTTTGGCTATCTTTGACTGATTCATTCCATTAAGCATCTTCTTTCTAAAAAGTATTTCGGTTATCTAAACTTTATATTATCGAAATTTTCATGAAAAATGAATGTTTTTTGCAAAATTTTTCAAAATTTTAATGACTTGCAATTTGCTTTGTCTCTTTGTTTTAGATTAACCATTTAATGAAAAAACTCTTTTCAGGACTGGACTCTCCAATTTATGCATGATTGAAACAGGAAATCATACGAACTCTATGATGCCCTTTCGACATAGCCTTGAACTCCACGCTGGTATTCGTTTGAATCATTGGATCATGAAGGAAATGCACTTAATCTTGGTGAAACCGTCCTGCTAGAGGAAGAAATCCCTCTCTTTACAAATATACTAGTGAAAAATGGTATTATCATTAGCGCACTCAATAATCACTGGTTATATACAAACCCTAATATCCTATATCTTCACTTTCAATCTGTAGAATCTCCCTTATCATTTGCCTATAAAGTTGCAGAAGCGTTTAGAGCTCTAAAGATTATTAAATAAAAGCTCCATACCATATGAATATTATCGGTTTTACTACAAACCCTAATTTCTGGAGGTGGTAAAATTGGATAAAGATAAAATATCAAAAGAATCTGATCAAAATGCTGAATCCATGAATACTGTAGATGAAGGATTAAACTTAGTTTCTCAAATCGTTAATAACGCCACAGGGCTTGATAAGGGTAATGATGGAAAGGCTAGTAATCAAGAATAATTCGCACTTGTTATTCTTTGAAAAAAAAAGCTAACCGGATTTTATTTTCCGATTAGCTTTTTTATTTTATGCCTGAATTTTTTCCAGTCTTGCCTTTACTTCCTCTTCTGTCAATTCATGCTGTGCGATATAACGATTTCTTGGATGAACACGACACTCATGTGAACAGCTGCGCATATATCGATGTTCATTTTCTTCTGAACTTAGAATTTTCTTGTTACATTCTGGATTTGCACAGTTTACATAGCGCTCACAAGGCTCCCCAGAAAAGTAATCTCTTCCTACTATAACATGCTCTACTCGATTAACTGGGACACTTATTCTCTCATCAAATACATAACAAAGTCCATTCCACAACTGTCCTTGGACTTCAGGGTCTTTACCGTAAGTTACGATCCCACCATGTAATTGGGAAACATCAGAAAATCCTTCTTTTAATAACCAGCCTGAGAATTTTTCACAGCGTACTCCACCTGTGCAATACGTAAGAATTTTTTTGCCTTCGAATTGCTCTTTGTTTTCACGGATCCATGCTGGGAGTTCTTTAAATGTATTGATATCCGGTTTTATAGCACCTTTAAAATGTCCTAAATCGAACTCATAATCATTTCTAGCATCAATAACGACTGTGTTTTCATCTTGCATCTGTTCATGGAATTCTTTAGGACTCAAATAATTTCCAGTCAATTCTCTTGGATCTACATCATCTTCTAAACGAAGTGTCACAAGTTCTGGACGAAGTCTAACCTTCATCTTCTTGAATGCATGTTCATTTGCTTCATCAATCTTGTACACCATATCTGCAAAGCGTGGGTCCTGTCTCATTGCTTCGATGTATTGCTCGGTTTGTTCAAACGTACCTGATACAGTTCCGTTAATTCCTTCAGAGGCAATTAAAACTCGACCTTTAAGTCCAAGCTCGTTACAAAAAGCTAAATGCTCTTTCACAAACTCCTCAGGATTCTCTATGTCAACATAATGATAATATAATAAAACTCTATATGAATTAGTTTCCAACGATATTCCACCTAACTTATAAATTTATAATATAGCACTAACAATTTATCCACATTAATAGTCAGGATAATCCCTACTTCCTAATTCCAAGGAAACAAGAAATTTATTGTGGGAAAAACCTCCCGTATTAAGTCTGATTGGTTTGACTTACCAATACTAATGGAAGTCTCACTTTATCGACATATAATTTTAACAAGAATTTTGTAAAAGGTCGAGTAATTTGACCTATAATCATTATCTAGAAGTGATAAAATCTATTTAGAATAATCTATATTTATTCAAAGTCCTTTATCAATCAACCTGAGAATTCTTCAGTTATACAGTTAAATCCAGGAAGTTCTATAATTATAGGAATATTTATAAATATAATCGTTTAACCTACAGTTATTATGTTAAGCTAAAAATAAGGGAAAAATATAGAGTGCTCCTTTAAAGTAATTAGAAAGGGGATGTGGAAATGAACTATAAGTATTTCCAAAAAATGCTCGAGGACCTTCAGAAACCTCCATATACTGATTCCCATGTCAGTCATAAGCTTAAGAATGATAGAAATGAAGTTATTTCACTAAGTTATTCTGATTCTCCAATTCGTTTTCGATTAGAGGATCATCAAGGTAATTCCCTTCAAGAATTCACAAACTCTGAAGAAACCGCAAATTATTTGTTGGACTTTATTAATAGAAGATAAAAAACCAGTGTTGAATGCTGGTTTTTTTGTGCTGATATGGACGGTCTATTTAATATCTAGAAAATTCAATAATATATTCCTGCTTTATCTCTGAATGAATGATATAATTACTATGTCTTTTAGTAAAGGTTTTAAATAATACATAGGAGTGAATCAAATGTCAGTTGATGTTTATTTGAACTTTAATGGTAATTGTCGCGAAGCAGTAGAGTTTTATGCAGAGGTTTTTGGAACAGAAACTCCTAAGATTATGACGTTTGGAGAAGCACCTCCAAATCCAGAGTATCCATTACCAGAAGAAGCAAAACATTTAGTGATGCACACAAGACTTAACATTGATGGAAGTAACGTAATGTTTTCTGATGTATTTCCTGGAATGCCATTTATTGAAGGAAACAATATTAACCTTGCTTTAGTGAGTAAAGACATAGAGTATATGACTTCAGTTTTTCATAAGTTAAAAGTAGATGGCAAAGTGGGCATGGAGCTCCAAGAAACATTCTGGAGCAAGCTTTATGGACAAGTTACCGATAAATTCGGTATTACATGGCTTTTAAATTACGATAATGGTGAAACTGCATTTTAATATTATAGAATTTTAAAAAGGATATGGATTTTCTTCTCAAGAAAATGTACATATCCTTTTCTTGAGAGAATATGAAAAAAGAAGATCAAATTGATCTTCTTTTTTGTTGATTATTCAACCGAATCAGCTATGATTCCTGGTAATGAAATTTCATAATTCGCTTGTGATGTATAAGAATATGCTCCATAAACCGTTCCATAGATGGTTACAATGTCATCCTCAACGAAGTCAGTTAAACCAGCATACTCAACGAAAATGATATCAGAGAATGAATATCCATATGAATCTTTCGTTACTGCCAGTCGAATTTGGGTAAGGTTGTCACCTTCCATGATTTGAACGATTTGACCTGTATACTTCACATACTCATCTTTGTAACGATCAGGATTTTTTTCTATTTGTTTGTATGGAATGGTTTTTGCATTCGCTTTTTTTGCTGCAGCTTCTTTTGCTGCTTTTTCAGCGGCTGCTTTACGTTCTTGTTCTTCTTTTGCTTTCTGCTCAGCTTCGGCTTTTGCTACCGCTTCTGCTTCATAAGTATCCACTTGATCCATGCTTGTGAATTCTTTCACACCAAGGACTGTCACTCCATCAGTCATAGCAACAAATAATCCATCCTTAGCTTGCAGGACTGTTCCTACATTTCCATTTCCAATAGAAATGCTTTTTGGAATCTCAACACTAAGGCTTTTCTTTACTTTTTGATACTCTTCGTATGCCACTCCAACAGTTATGGATTGTCTGATTTTCTCTATTGAATCTAATTCTTTCTTTTTCTCTTTTTGTTCTTGTTTATCTTCTTCTTTCTTTTCATTCGCATTAGTATCTTCAGTATTAGTTCCTACACTAACCACAAATACGATTAAACAAACAATGGAAATAAGAATATTTCTCTTTCCCTTTCCAGTTTTCTTAAAGAATGCAACACCTGTCATGACCAGGAATATGATAAATCCTAAAAATGCTAAAAATGATAACATATTGTGCCCCCTGTTAATTTATTTGAAACGGAACGACAACGGTAGACATCTATTTTTACTTACCCTGTTAATTTTGCTCCGTCTTGCCTTTATTACTATAATTATTTTGCTTATACATGTATACAGGTAATAGAATCCATAATTAGTTCTTTATTCCTAAACTCAATTTATCGAAAATTAAAAAAGAGTCCCGACCTATAGTCAGAACTCTTCCTATTCATATACTACTCTTTAAACTCTTTGGCCATTTCCAGTAATTGCTTACTTACGATTGGCTGACTGTATTCCTCTACCATCTTATTAGCCCGCTTTTGAATTGCCCCTGCTAAAATAAGTCTGTACTCACTCTCGACACCAGTATGATGGGATACTTCCAATACACCTATATCTTTCAAATTTTCTAGTGCTCTTCTTATGGTAGTTACTGCCATTTTAGTTTTCTTATGTAAATCAGATAAAGAGGTATTAACAATTCCTGTTTCACTATCGGACATTCCAATCATTACTATTAATATTTTGCATGCTTTAGCATCTAATTCTTGTCCAAGCATAAAAAAAAGAGCTTTTCGTTCGTCAGTAATTCCTATTCTCATCGTGCAAGCTCCTCCTAAATTAACCAGTCTATTTATTTTTATTATAGCCATCATTGTATAGGAGGAAGCATGTTAAAGCAATTTTTGAAGAGTTCATAACTCTCTTATAGCAAAAGCTCTACCTTCTAATTCTATACATCTTTTTACCGTCATCCTTAATGTCGTTTTAGGAATAATGAACTTTAATTTTTCTTCTTGTAGTAATTCAAATGTGATCGTTCCATTATCATTAAAGCCGGTATGAAAGGTTCCCGCTTTATTTATGGTAATTTCCTTAATATCACCAATATTTAATGAAAAGTTATGACGTTCTTGCAGGAGTTCTGCAACTTCATTTTGACTTACCTTTTGATCGATTTTCAATTCTAAGTTTTCCTGCTTCTTTTCTAACCTTTTAAACCAAAACAAAAACAGGATTTCAAATAGATCAGGCAATTGTTTGTTATAGGCATAACGATTATGGAATTGTCCTCCTACTTTAATAAAATAAAAATGGGTTTCAGTGATATAAACCTTATAAAAAATATCTGTTTTAGTGATTCTCGGTTTAATAAGATAAAAGCTACTTACCATGGTAATCGTCCTTTTTCATTTTTATTATTTAATATCCCCCTTTTACTCTTTTTAAATGTTTAAAGGATTGAGAAGCATTATTTTTTTCGCTCATGAAAAATAGTTATTATAGTGAATCAGGCTGACTTATATATTATGAAAAAATGAAAAAAAATCCACTATTTAAAATAGTAAAAACCTTATCAATTAAGATAAGGTTAAGCATACTAACTATGATAAAAATCATCCAATTCATCCTGTGTTGGCATTGCATCTTGTGCTCCCACCTTTGTAACAGATAGTGAAGCAGCCCTAATGGCATTTTCAATGGAAGTATACAAATCACCTGTTTTCACATAGGTGCTAGTAAAGCATCCGATAAAACAATCCCCAGCTCCAGTCGTATCAACAGCTTCAACCTTGAAAGTAGGAAAATGTTCCTCATTTTTGTGATTTAAGAGGAAGCATCCTTGTTCACCTAAAGTAACAATCACTGTTTTAACACCACTTTTAAGTAATTCCTGACTTTGTGATATGAGAGTCCCATTTGATTCATGGGTCAGCAATTGTAATTCATGTTCGTTTGGAATCAATATATCAACATGTTTCAAAATATCTTCATCTAAATGGAAGGCTGGAGCTGGGTTCAATATCGTTATTTTATTCAAACCTTTGGCTAATTCAAGCGTATATTTCACCGTCGCCAATGGAATTTCAAGCTGTAGGACAACGATATCACAATCTTCTATTGCTTTCCTATTTTCGTATACATATTCAGGAGTTACATCATAATTTGCTCCTGGTGACACAATAATTTGATTGTTACCTCTATCGTCTACTGAGACAATTGCAACACCGGTCTTTTTAGGAGATTTCAATATATATTTTATGTCCACATTATGCTCTTTGAGTGACTTCAATAGTGCAACACCATGTGCATCTTCCCCAATAGCCCCAAGCATCCATACTGGAGTATTAAGTTTACCGATGGCAACAGCTTGATTAGCGCCCTTACCACCAGGATTCTCCTTAATTTCCCCTCCTAAGATGGTCTCGCCATTTTTAGGAAGCTCAGGAACATTAATAAGGAGATCCATGTTCAAGCTTCCAACTACCAGTACTCTACTAGTCATAAAATAAATCCTTTCCATTTATAACTTTTCTTACATTCTATTTCATTAATAAATTCGGTAAGAACGTTACGATTTCTGGTACAAGCATGAAAATGAACAAGAGAACTATTAGAGTGATTAAAAATGGCATCACTTCTTTTGTAAAGGTAAAGATATTGGTCTTGGCAATACCTGTTGCCACATACATGATTACACCTACTGGAGGAGTGATCGTACCTATCATTACATTTATTGCAAGAATGACTCCATAATGCAACGGATCGATTCCGAATTGTGCCAGGATTGGCAACACAACCGGTGTAGTGATGATAATAATTGCCGTCCCGTCAAGGAAGCATCCTAAAACCAGTAGTATCAGCATCAATAAAATCAATATGACTGTAGGTGACATAGAGATTGTTTGGAATAAGTCCAAAAGATGTTGAGGTCCTTGCTCAAAAGCCATATACCAAGCAAATGGTGCTGATGCGGCAATAATAATCCCGACTCCCGCCGTCATTAAAGTAGCATCTAATATTTTTGTAGGAAGATCTGACAACTTTAAATCTTTATAAACAAACAATCCAATAATTAAGGAATACAATACCGCTATAACTGCTGATTCTGTTGCTGTGAAAAATCCTGAAAAAATTCCAACCATAATGATGACAGGCATTAATAGTGCCCAAAACGCATCAAGGAACGCTTTGAATACTACTCCTAAGCTAGCTCTTTCCCTTTTTTCATAATTTCTTTTTTTAGCTATGATATAAGAAATAATCATGAGTGAAGTACTCATTAACAATCCTGGGATTACCCCACCAAGGAAAAGTTTACCTACAGATACTCCAGCGAAACTACCGAAGATGATCATAGGAATACTTGGAGGAATGATAGGTCCTACAGTGGCACTTGCTGCTAATATTGCCGAAGCAAACCCTTTACCATATCCTCTTTTCACCATCGCTGGAATCAGTGCGGTTCCAGTCGCTGCTGCATCTGCTACACCAGATCCAGAAACCCCTGACATAAAAACGTTTGATACTACGGTTACATGGGCCAAGCTACCTCTTATATGCCCTACCAATGCCTCTGAGAAGGAAATTAACCTCTTAGTGATTCCCCCCGCTTCCATTAAGGTACCTGCGAAAATAAATAATGGAATAGCCAATAGTGGAAATGAGTCCAATCCAAGTGATAAACGCTGTGGCAAAACCTCTAAAGGTATGGATCCGTTTACCATTAACGAAAGCAATGACGCACCAATTAGAGAAAATCCGACTGGTACCCCTATCAATAATAGAGTGAGCAAAGAGATAATTAAAATGAACATTATTAAATCTCCACTCCTCTCTCAGTTGAAGAAGTGTCATTTCCTTCACCTTTATTTCTCCAATTTTGAATCAGGTGAATGATCGTATAAATGAGCATAAGTGTTCCTGCAATCGGGACTGCCAGATAAACTAATCCTGTGGGAATCCCTAAACTTGTAGTAGGGACCCCCCATGTATTACTGACAATCTGAAATCCAAATCGAATCAACACTATGAATATACCTATCAAACATAAACTAATGAGAGTATTTACAAGACGCATCCATTTGGGCTTGGAAACTGACGAAAGAAATTCAATGGTAATATGCTTTTTTCTTTTTAATACTGCCACTGAGCCAATAAAAACCACCCAAATGAAGGAATAACGAGCCAACTCATCTGTCCAAACGATTGAGAGATTAAACAATCTTGCAATAACCCCTAATATGACGGCACCACACATGACTAGAAAAAACAAACTTGCGACGATCTCTTCTGCATTTTTTATTACTTTAGAATTCCTCAAGCTGTCATCCCCTCTTTCAAACCATCATTCAGCTCACTGGGATTCAATGATTTGGTTATAAAAGTCTTCTGTAATTGCATCTCCAAATATTTTATATAAATCCTTAGTTGCTTCCTTAAAATCTCCTAAATCGGTTTCAATGACTTCCATCCCACTATCGATTAGAATCTCTAATTCACTTTCGTTTTGTTTCAATTGTAGATCGGACATATATACACCTGCGTCAAACATTGCTTTTTCAATAATGGATTGTTGATCTTTTGTTAATCCATCAAACCACTTTTTATTGATCACTGGTAATTCATTTTGAGTCATATGTCCAGTTAAGTTCACATATTTTTGTACTTCATGGAATTTATTCGTATAAATTTGGTTAACAGAATTTTCTTGAGCTTCAATAGTACCTGTTTTTAAAGAGTAATATACTTCAGAAATATTCATAGGTGTTACATTTGCGCCTAACGCTTTAAATGGTTCTGTATGTGCCGCTGCGTCAGGTGTACGAATCTTTAATCCTTTTAAATCGGCTAATGTTTTTAATGGCTTTTCTTTGGTTGTCACATGTCTGTCTCCTACCCACCAAACCGCATCAGGGAATAATGTTAACCCAGTATCCGCTGATTCTTTTTCAATCTCTTTAAACACATCGCTACCTGACAGCTTTTTCAAGCTTTCATATTTCTCTTGTTCATTTGCCCCTTTTATCACATATGGGAGGGTAAGGACTGCAGCCTTTGGAACAAAGTTTGATAAAACCGCAGCAGATGGAATCGTTATATCTACGCTCCCTAGTTTTGTGCTTTCGACGAGGTCCTTTTCGCTTCCTAATTGTCCACCTGGGATAACCTCAACTTTCATTTTTCCATCTGATTCTTTTTCAACCAATTCTTTGAACTTAATTGAACCTTTGTGGATCGCGGACTGATCATTTGTTACGTGTGCTAGCTTAATCGAAAGAGTTTCATTGGAATCTGTAGCATTGGTTTTGTCATTCCCACAAGCAGCTAAACTAGCAACTAAAGCGGTACTTAATAAAGCAATCTGCAATTTTTTAACTAGTTTCATATGTAATCTCCCTTTCAAATCATTATTTTTGATTGGCAAGCAGTTTCTTAGAATACTCTACTTCCATTTCATGGAGCTTCTGAACTCTTCGTCTGAACTCTTCCTTAGTACTAAAGGTTGCTTCTAAAAAGGATTTAATTAACTCTTCAACAATCACTGGACCGATGATTTGAGCTCCCACACACATTACATTCACATCATCGTGTTCTACACATTGATGGGAAGAATAAATATCATGGCAAACTGATGCCCTTATTCCTGGAATTTTATTAGCAGCAATACATGCCCCGACACCCGTTCCGCATACCAAGAAAGCACGATCAGCCTTTCCTTCTAAAACGGATTCACATACAGTTCGTGTAATATCTGGGAAATCTATGGGTGTCTCATCGAAACATCCATAATCTACAACTTCGTGACCTAATGACCTGATAACGCTTACAACTTTTTCCTTTAAAGGAAAGCCAGCGTGATCGCCCCCTACTGAAATTCTCATTAACTCTTCCTCCTAAATTAAAATGCATTCCTAGTTAATCGTTTAACTAGATAGTTAAAAAATAAATTAACAGCCACATGAATTCCGAATAACTAGACTTGGTTGTAAGTATAGTATTTGTTGTTGATGGAAGTTTTCTTGGCGGATGGTGGCAAGTAGCATTTCAATGGCGCTTTGACCTTGTTCTAAAGTAGGTTGTTTTACTGTTGTCAAAGGTGAATCCATGACATCTGCCCAATCGGAATCATCATAACCTATAATAGCAATATCCTTCGGCACTTTAATACCAACTTCTTTCATATACTTATGTGCTCCAAGGGTCATAAAGTTATTGGATATTAGACATGCTTCAAGATTCTGATTCTTTGAGAGTAAATCCTTCATTGCGTGGTAACCGCTTTCAATACTAAAGTCGCCTTCTTGTATATAAGTTTCCGGAATCGATAAATGATAATCTTCCATCGCCCGATTGTAACCAGTTAGACGATCTTTTCCTGTACTTAATGAATTAGGACCTGAAATTATCCCAATACGTGAATAGCCATGCTGGATTAAATGTTCAGTAGCTTTATAAGCACCCTCAATATTATTAGTAATAACAACCTTGTGTGAAGGTGTATTGGGTGATCGATTTAGGAATACGATAGGTATATCCAATTTTTCCAAACTAGTAAAATATTCTTTTGTTGTTCCAGAAGAGGAAATTATCAATCCTTCGACTCTTTTTCCAATTAAAATATCTAAAAACTCAATTTCTTTTTCGATATTGGAGGCTGTATTACAGAGTAAAATGTTATATCCATTTTCAGCAGCTCCCTTCTCTATTCCACTTACAACTTTTGAGAAAAATGGATTAGCTATATCAGAAACAATCACTCCAATCAGTCTAGATTCTTGAATTCGTAAGCTTTTCGCCAGCGTATTTGCTTGATAATCTAGCTCCTCGATAACTTGTAGAACTCGTTGTCGCACTTCTTCACTAACAAATTTGGTGTTATTAATTACGTTGGATACGGTTGCTGTCGAAACATTCGCTTTCTTTGCAACTTCTTTGATGGTAGTTTTTTTGTTCATATGGATTATGTCACCAGCTTCATTTAATCGTTTAACTAAATATATAACTCTTTCATTCGAAATACAACTAAAATTTTATAATTTTCTAAAAATTAATTTTGTTAGTATTTAAAAATCAGCAGGATTTCGTCCAGTACGTCTATTTTCATTCAATGAATGAATTTGATCCATGTCTTCTTTCGATAACTTAAAGTCAAAGATATTTGCATTTTCTATTATACGGCTCTCTTTTGTGGATTTTGGAATGGTCACCACTTCGTTTTGTAAGTCCCATCTTAAAATTACTTGGCTCGTAGATTTATTATATTTTTTCCCTATCTGAAGCAGAGTTCCGTTATCCAATAATTGTCCTCGCATGAGTGGTGACCAAGCTTGAAGTTGAATATTTTGATTTTTACAGTATTCATGTAGTTCAATCTGTGTTAAACAAGGATGATATTCTACCTGATTAACCATTGGCATAATTTCTGAATGGGCCATAAGATTCTCTATATGAGAAATATTAAAGTTACTCACTCCAATAGCACGCACTCTTCCATCCTTATATAACTTTTCACAGGCTCTCCACGTTTCAATATATTGATCTTTAATGGGCCAATGGATGAGATATAAATCTAAATAGTCTAATCCAAGCTTATTCATACTTAAATCAAATGCAGCTAAAGTAGATTCATAGCCTTGGTCTGTATTCCAGACTTTAGTGGTAACGAAAATTTCTTCTCGTGCTATTCCAGATTCCTTGATTGCAAGTCCTACCCCCTCTTCATTTTCGTAAAGAGTTGCTGTATCGATACTGCGGTACCCATTCTTTAAAGCAATTTTTACTGAATCAACTACTTCTTTTCCATTCTCAGCTTTATATACCCCTAAACCAAACCAAGGCATTTTTACTCCATTGTGTAACATCGTACAATCTTTTAGACTAGTTAACATTTTACTTACCTCCCTTTGTGTATAGAAAATATTTTACTAACCTACTACTAGATTTATTCTCAACACTGTTTTTCTATTTCGACTAAGTATAAATTTTTCCTTTTTATTAATCTCAATAAATTTCTGCTATGTAACACCCAAAAATCCCAATCATAGAATATATGGTGGAATTAACCAGCCAGAGAGGAGGAATTCTGTTTGTATTATCATCATTATCCTAACACTCCTTATGCACCCTACCCTTATTATTATCAACAAATGGGGATGATTTCCCATGTACCTGCTCAATATTATGCTCATTACCAACCAGTAATTGAATTCAGATATCCTGAAATGTATCCACCAGTGGATACACATGAATTGCATAAATCTGCTAAAACCTTTCAAAAATTAATAAAACAAACCGATTTAATCGTCAATAAGATTATTGAGTCAGATAAATTTGCTCATGACTTGATGGAGGCCGCCCAAAAATCCAATCAAAAGAGAGTGGATGAACTAATCTTATCGACCGGAATAAAGATCAAATACAAGGCGACCTTTAGCCCAGATGGAATTAATATTAAATTGTATAATAGTGAGCAAGAAGGTGCATGCTGTTCACTCTCAATTTCTTTAAGATGGTAACAATAAAAATCCTAACCAATACGTGGTTAGGATTTTTATGGATTATGGTATATATTGTTCTTTAATAGAGATTATTTCTCCGTCTTTAATTACTAAATGAAACGGAATATGTTGATATCGTTCGCTTGAATGGTTCCATTCCTTTAATAATTGTTCCCATGTAATCTCTTGGTCCCAATTTATCTCATAGGTTTGATCGATTTGATACGTTTGCATGAATATTGTTGTGTCTGAAGCTAATGAAAGTTTTTGAAGTTTGTCGTCTGAATTACGAATGTAATATCCATCAGGGACAACACACTTTCCGTCTTCTTCATAACAATCTCCATCTTTTTCTGCCTCAAGATTCGCTTGTTCTCCTTCGTACCATTCAATTTCATCCACTTGTACATAGGTTCCTTTAATATCCGTAACAATATTTATAAATGCTGTTTTCTCTTCAATGATATTGTCTTTACCTGTAGCTGTAGCAACTAAAGTGACTGGTATAATCAATAAGGCCATAAGAAAAGGTAACAAGGCTTTTTTCATCCGTGAAGCCTCCTAAAATAAAAATACTTGCTACTAATATAGACGATTGAAAGGGTAATTGGTTTCAAATCATGCAGTTGTTTTGATAGATTTTTTAACTTTTGCTTAACCCTTACCCTTTTGGATAAAGAGATAAACTACTTTTTAAAAATATGGGGTTAGAGCATGAAGAATTTTTTTACAGTTGGAGAAAAATTTAATATTTATGTTGGATGAAAAGGATTATGAAAAAGGCTATAACAGGATATCAAACCACAAACTTAACTTAATCATCCAGTTCTTTCTAAATACCTCCTTTTCGTAAAAGATATTTATGGAAGCACTCTATTAAACGACCATCAGTATGCAATAGAGATGTACTTCAGATTTTAATTGTACATTCATTTCCAAGGAATTACTTGTCATTTTTATCAACAAATTTCCCGTATATTCGAACTTTCTTTTAAGATTTTTTGAGAGAAATGACATATTATAGAAACAATTTTGCAAAGGTTCACCCTATTATTCTTGTAATAGCTCAATACCATGATTTTTTATTTTTATCTTAAACACTGTTAATG
>NZ_QBBX01000002.1:80755-83686 GCF_003073175.1 Peribacillus acanthi | reverse complement strand
TAAAAAGGGCAGATTCTAGAAAGTAAGAATTCGCCCTTTTGTCCTGTTTATTTTTCATTTAACTTCGTAAAAAACTTATGCTTGTCCAACCATTAAACGGAACGTTCAGCATTAATATAACCCGCTCCAAAAGTGTTCCGGTTCATTTCCGATCCAGGATTCACTCCCCATGGATCTGCACCAGTCATTAGCTTTTGTTTCAAAACATCTGGTGCTATGCCTTTATTAGCTTCTAGAATCAAGGCAACAACCCCTGCACAAATTGGGGTAGCCATTGATGTTCCCGATAGAATAAAATAATTCGAATCAACTCTATTACTTTTTTGGAACTTATCCAAATAAGAATTTGGTGCACGTAATGAAATGATATTAACTCCAGGTGCAACAATATCCGGTTTGTCGATGCCGTAAATGGTTTTTCCTCTACTTGAGAAAGCAGCTATCCCATCGTCCGTTCTCGGTTCAATGGTGTTTCTATCGTCCATCGCTCCAACAGTGATAACTCTATCGCTTATTCCTGGACTAGCGATTGTTTTAGGACTATCTCCTTCATTACCTGCAGCCACACAAACTACAATTCCACTATCCCATGCTGCTTCGACGATACTTACCATTGGATCACAATTTTCACATGGTTGCTGATTTTCATCATAATAGAGTTGTGCACTAGCTCCTAATGACATAGAAATGATATGGATTTTTTCCTCATAAGGCTTGTCTTTATTATAATCGATGCACCATTGAACTCCATCCATAACGGTTGATAGAGACCCTGAACCCATTTTATCTAAAACCTTTACACCAATCACCTTCGCATTTGGTGCCGGTGCCACATACAATCCGCCTGATAAGAATCCGTTACCAACTGCGTCACCTGCACAATGGGTTCCATGTCCATTGTCATCGTACGCTTCTTCTATATTGTTTACAAAATCCTTAAAGTCTTTTATTCTTCCCTCTAAATCTTGATGAGGATGGATTCCTGTATCAATCACGGCAATGTTAATCCCTTTCCCTGTTAAGACGGTATCATCTTTCATTAGATTTACTGCTTTCGTAGTGGGTGTGGCAACATCTAATAAGGCTTTAACTTCTCTATCTAAATGAATCATTTTAATGTGTGGGCTTGAAACAAGTAGGTTTTCTATTGCATTTGGTGTTAATACTGCACTACAACACGAGATACTACGGTATTCATTCTTCAATTTACTCATGATGTGCTTTCCTGCAATATGATAAACACTATTCATCCCGAGTGAATGACATTCCTTATTATTAAATTCGACCACAACTTTAAACCTTTTTGTAAGTTTAATATAACTCTCTAAACTTTTATGCATAAAACATGGCGTCCATCGGAACGGTTTATATACATTCATTAGCTGATCTCGAAGTGGACGGTCAAGTTTATTTGCATGTTGCCTAATCATTTGAATCATTGAAAATCCAAACACTTTTTTCTCCCCTTTCAAAATTATGAACTTCATTAGCAGACTATGAATCTATCGAAATAAGGGAAGTGTGTCTGTCCATATTTAAAAAATATTTAATAGATTAGAAGATTATTTTCATCAATTCACTAAGTTTGAATCTCCCTCAGAAATTTACTTTACACCAAAAAAAAAACACCCTTTTATTGGGTGCCTAATCCATTATTCTCATTAATAATAAATCCAATCTCCCTCTTCACCAATAGTATTACTCCGTTCCAGATCTCATTCATGGGTTGGCTTAATCCAATATGAAACTCAATCTTATATGGTTCCACCCCGATTAAATAACCTTTAACTCTTTCTTTCAGTTGATATAAAACTTGAAATAAGTGCATGTTGTGTGGTGAGAGATTCAATGGCTGATGTTGATGAAGCTCAGAAATGGGATAAATTGTTATTTCTCCAGGTTGTTTTCCTGCACATACGGCATCTAAAATAATCACAAATGTAGCTCCTTCAATTTGATCAAGACAATAATCAATATCGGATTCCCCAATCAAATATTCGATATTTGTTGTATGATCATGTTTTGCTAGTTCCTCTACAATGTAAATGCCTACACCATCATCCATCATCAATTGGTTACCTATCCCTAAAACGATAATTTTCTCCATTAAAACACCTTGATTGTCTTAACTTGTTTTCCTGGACTGTAAACATGAGTTGCACATGACATGCAGGGATCGAAGGACCGAAGTATCCTTCCGATTTCAGCAGGTTTGTCAGGGTTCTGAATAGGTGTACCAATCAATGCTTCCTCAGCTACCCCTCTATATCCATTATTGTCCCGTGTGGAAAAATCCCAGGTGGAAGGGGTTATGATTTGATAAAATGCTATTTTTTTCTCTTTTATTGTAAGCCAATGTCCAAGTGCCCCTCTAGTAGTATCAACCAACCCTCTTCCTGTAGCCGATTCTGGGAGAACATATTTTTTTTGCACGTCGACTCCTGGAATGATTTGCTGCAATAATATCTTCATGATTTCTGCTATTTTCTTCGCCTCTAGTGCTCTAGCAATCGTTCTGTCCATTGCCGAAATCCCATTATCATAAGAATTGCTCAAAATTAACCTTGCGAGTGGGCCCACCTCAAAAGGAAGATTGTCGTACCTGGGCGCCTTTACCCAAGAATAGGCTTTTTCTTTATCCATATCAGGTTCTGGAACTGCTTCATTTGGGAGATTTGTGTTTTTCTCAGATTTGTACCATGAATAATCGATTTTTTCCTGTATTTTATTTTCGTCAAATAGTTGGACGGAATCCAGCGTCGATACTAGAGGATCCACATATAATGTACCTAGGTCCGTATATCCGTTAAAAGAACCATAGGATAAAAGATTGCCGTAACCACCACCTAAGCGAAAGTAATCACGATAGTGGTCCGCAATATCATAAACATCAGGTATCATTTTTTCATTGATGAAGGAAGTGACTTTTTG
>NZ_QBBX01000002.1:78137-80745 GCF_003073175.1 Peribacillus acanthi | reverse complement strand
AGGATCGAATCTAGATGAACGACTTTTTCAGCCGTGGCTTGGGTAGTGATTCCACCGATGAAAACCCCATGATTATGAGGTGCTTTCCCTCCTAGAACTGCAAGCATTTGATGGGCTAAACGACTGATGGTAAGCGAATCAAAGAAATGCTGAGTTATTCGGTCATTGATGGCTTTAGGCAATCTAAAATCGTCATGGTCTGATTGGAAAAGTGGATTTTGTTCAATTTTCACAAAGTCTGGTACAGTGTATTGATAGAAATGGCGTATATGATTCTGTAAAAACTCGCAGCAATGAATGATATCTCTTAAATATCTGCCTTGTTCCATTGGTTCAATATTCAATGCATCTTCCAATGCTAATGATGATGCCATCGAATGTGCAGCAGAACAAATTCCACATATTCGTTGTGTAAAATAGACTGCATCAAAAGGACTCCTGCCTACTAACATCTGCTCAAATCCTCTGAACAAATTGCCTTTTGTTTTAGCTTCCACCACTTGATTTTGTTCGACGATCACATCAATTTCCATAAAACCACTTATACGTGTCAAAGGATTAATGACAATGCGCTTACTCATTCTTCACCACCCTAGTTGTGTCAAAGCTAATAAATGGTGCCATCGCATCTGGGAAACCAAATTGGGCACAGCCGATACAAGGGGTATCATCTCCAATCGGCCAATTCACATGCCCATTCCATTGTCTGGTTGGACAGTCCACACGTGTAACGGGACCGCGACACCCAAGCTTAAACAAACATGTCTTATCTCCTAATTTCTCGGCAAATATGCCACGATCAAAAAATGGCCTTCTAGGACATCGATCATGTATGAGCGTACTATAAAACATTAAAGGACGACCTAAGTTATCAGTTTCGGGTTCACCGTACAACAATAGATGTGCGAGTGTCCCTAAAAACCAATCTGGATGGACTGGACATCCTGGCAGTTTAATCATTTTTTTTGTAGATAGAACTTCTTGTAAACCGACTGATTGAGAAGGGGTCGGTTTCGCAGCAGATACCCCTCCGTGAGTGGCACAGGCTCCCACCGCTAGGATATGTGTTGCTTTTTCTCCAAACATTGTTGCCGCTTCTAAGCCAGTAAGTGGTTTTCCTTTCCAATTGCCGATTACATTGTATAAACCGTTGTTTTTAAGTGCTACCGCTCCTTCCACAGCTAGAATATACTCTTCATCCAAGGTATCCATGAGCTTTTCAATGGCCTTTTCTCCTTCTGACGCCATTAAGCTATTGCTGTATCGAAGGTTAACCATGGAGTTTAAGGTATATTCAAAGTCAGGGTTTTGCCCGTTTAACAAAGATATGATGTTACCAGAACAGCCATTCAGCTCTAAATAGACGAGATTTTTTTTCTTGATGAGTCCTTTGTGGATTTGATTTGACACAGTATTTGTTAATCTTGCTGCAATTGCTTCGTTTGTCATCGATTCTGGGGGCAAGATGTGTCTTTCCATTAAGCTAACCTCCCTACCACTGGTAGTGTTGCTAAAATCGATTGTTGCCCTGCATGGCAAGAAGCGAATTCTTTTGTATAATCCTTGCCAGCAGATAATGCAAAGTGTGTCGCAGCTGCCCATGCCCTGTTATTGGTAACATCATATACGATACCATTGACAGCCACATAGGCTGGCCTCCCATTCTTACCATCATAAGTGGATAATTCTTGTATTGTAAAAGTGCGCTGATTCTGTGGTGGTGTAGGTGAATTTAGAGTAGGTGATGGAGAGATGACAGAATTTTGTGGACTATTTAGATTTCCAGGATAATGATTTGGGAGTTGTTGTTTAGGTTGTAAGTGTAAAATTTCATTGGCCAACAATTCACTAAGAAAATGAATAGAAGAAAGAGCATCCCATAAACGTTGAAGGATTTGTTGTTTCTTCGATGAATCATTCAAAGTCGACAATGTATAGATGTCGTGACGAGCCTGGGTTACAAGGTGATTCAGTTGAAGTCTGAGCAAATCGGTGTTTTGCATGTTGTCCTCTCCTTTAGGCTGTTTCACCTTATCTTATGCACTTAACTATAGATAATTAACAAATTCTAGGTAATAGCAGTCCTGAAAGACGATTTAACCGTCTTGTTGTACCAATTGGAGTCTTTAACAACAATTTCCCGGCATTCTCTTCAATAGATGTAACCGTTCCAATGACTGTAGCATTCCTCCCGAGTTCGTGTTTCTTCAAAAGCTCCATTGCTTTATATTTTTGTTCAGAAGCCACAATGAACACTACTTTTCCTTCGTTTGCAAGATAAAGAGGATCAAAGCCTAAAATATCACATGCGCCATGAACCTCCCTTCGAATCGGTATCGAATCCTCATCCATTTCAAGTGTGAAATGGAAGTCTTCACAAAGTTCAACAAGGGTTGTCGCCAAACCACCACGTGTTGGATCTCGCATAATCCGAATACCGTCCACTTCTTCAAGTAATTGTTTAACCAAATGGTTTAATGATGCACAATCACTTTTTACATCAGTCAGTAGACCAAGTTCTTCACGTGCTCCTAGGATCGATATCCCATGATCACCTATGGTACCACTGATAAATACAACATCTCCTTTTTGAATATCACCAGGATCC
>NZ_QBBX01000002.1:22520-78127 GCF_003073175.1 Peribacillus acanthi | reverse complement strand
TCACGTAGTTATCAGGGATAACCCCAAATCCTGTCGTGTTAATAAAAACGCCATCGACACTTCCTTTTTCGACTACTTTCGTATCTCCGGCAATGATTTTCACCCCTGCCTTCTCAGCCTCATCCGCCATACTGAAAACAATTTCTTTTAATTCCTGAAGTTTAAATCCTTCTTCAATAATAAAGGCCGCCGTTAGAAAAATAGGGATGGCTCCGCTTACCGCTAAATCGTTTACAGTACCCGAAACGGCCAACTTGCCAATGTTTCCTCCTGGGAAGAAGATAGGCTTCACGACAAAACTATCAGTCGTGATAGCTGTTCGCTGTGATGAAAAGTTTATAATCGCTGCATCCAATCTTGTTTGCTTATCATTGCCGAACGCTTTTACAAATACCTCTTGTATCAATTCATGGGTCAGCTCACCTCCCTCTCCATGGGCTAAGCTAATTCGATTCACCATATATTATCCCTCCCTCATGTATTGGAAATGGGCAGCACATGTTCCTTCGGTGGAAACCATACAAGGTCCGATTGGGTAGGTTGGGGTACAGGCTTTATTGAACAAAACACATTCTTCAGGTGTTATCAATCCACGAATGATTTCACCACACCGACATTTTGTTTTTCTTGGCTCATCTATGATAATCTCAAACTTCTTTTTAGCATCAAATGATGCGTATTTTTCTTTCAGTATCAACCCGCTACCCGGAATGGTGCTCATTCCACGCCACTCTTCGTCATTAGGTTCCAGATATTCCTCCATTAATCTCTGGGCAACGACATTCCCTTCGTCCTTCACCATATATGTATAGTCATTAAGAATGTCTACCTTTTTTCCCAGGTGAAGCTGTAGAAGTTTATAGATTCCACTTAATAATTGAATGGGCTCAAAGCCGCTTATGACCCCTGAAATCCCATACTCCTCCGCTAAAAAATCGTAACTCCGTTTGCCTAGTACGACTGATACATGACCAGGCAGGAGAAATCCATCCAGGTTGACTTCACCAGAATCGAGCAATGCCCTCAATACCGGCTCTACTAGTTTAGTCGTCATCCACATGGAATAATTCTGTAGCCCTTTTTTCTCTGCTTCTCGAATGGCTAGAACAAGAATCGGTATGGTAGTTTCAAAACCAATTCCTAAAAAGATGACTTCTTTATCAGGATTTTCTTCAGCGATCCTCACACTTTCTAATGGAGAGTATACGACTCTTATGTCCTTTCCCTCCGTTTTCGCTTTCATCAAAGTAAACTTAGAACCTGGGACCCGCATCATATCACCAAAGGTACATAAGATCCTATTCGACCCTTCTGACAATTGGATCATGCTATCAATCGATTTTTGATCAGTGACACAGACAGGGCAACCTGGACCTGCAATTAACTGGACAAAGTCTTTTAATCTAGTTTTTATCCCCGTTTTGGCAAAAGCCATCGTATGTGAACCACATACTTCCATAAAGACGGGGATCCTCCCCTTTTCCTCTTTAAATCTAGTGGCTAATTCGATCACCGCTTCTACTGAAATACGGGTAAGGGAAGGGTCAGAAAAATGGTCCATGTTTAGCATCCAATACATTCCTCCATTCTTCTATACTCTCTTTTGCATATTGCTCATCCACGATGGTCATTGCCTGTCCGGCATGCAATAAAACATAGTCATCAAGCTCTACTTCTGGAACAAAAATGATGCCTACATACATCCGTGAGCCCATTACATCCACTAAAGCCTGATGTTCTTCCAATTTAATGACCTTCGCAGGTACTCCTAAGCACATTTCCATTCACCGCCTTTTGTTTTGAATAATATGAGAGGCAATGATGATTTGCCCATATGATATTCCACCATCATGACAGGGGACATTCTTATGGGTGTAGACATTAAAACCCTGTTGCTGAAGATGCCTTTGAACCTCAATTGCTAAGAAGAGATTTTGAAAAGAACCGCCTGATAGCACAACAGTTCGATTGATGTCTGGACGTTTTTCCACTAACACTTGAATCATTTGAACACAAGAAGAAACGATGGTTCTATGAAAGGCGTGGATAATTGCAGCGATAGGCTGATTGGCAAATCTGTCCTGTATGATTTGTTGAATCATCGGTGAAAAGTCGAGTTGGAGTCCGTTATCACCTTCTTCTTTTATATGAAAAGGATAGATTTTTTCAGAATATTCTACCTCATCACGATTCAAATAATCTGATAGTTTAATTGCAGCTTCTCCTTCGTAGGTGGATGTTAGACAGATTCCAAGTATGGCACTAATGCTATCGAATAACCGACCACAAGTTCCTGCCCATGGAGTGTTGATTTGATTTTTAACCATCTTTTCTAAAACAGTAATATCTTGTAGCTTCTCAGGAAAAAGTCTAGATGCCCATTCTTTCCCTTCATTAGGAAAATAGTGAAGCAACATCCCAACTGCATTTCTCCAAGGTTCCTTAACAGCTCTTTCCCCGCCTGGTAGTGGCGTGTATTTTAGGTGGCCCAATCGCTCAAAGGATTCTGCATTTCCATATAAAAATTCATATCCCCAAATATGACCATCCTCACCGTAACCGGTACCATCTAAGATGATTCCTAAACAGGTTTCACTAAGGCCGTTGTCTTCCATACAAGATACATGATGGGCATGGTGATGTTGAATTGGTATCACTTGTCCATTGAGTTTCTTTGCAAATGCAGTAGTTGCATATAAAGGGTGCTTATCTATTGCAAAATAGTCTTCTTCGACGGATAGCCATTCCTTAAAATGAAGAAGTTGCTTCTCATAGGAAAATATCATCTCTTCGTTGTCGAGATCTCCGATGTGAGGACTTAACATAATATGATTATGTTTTCCTAACGCAAACGTATTCTTTTGATTGCCTCCTAAAGAAATGATTCGATCAACGTTGGAAGTTGTCTTCATCGGATCAGGAACAAACCCTCTTGCACGACGTAAAATAAACGGACTTTCTTTGTCTAATTGGACGACAGAATCATCGATTGGCATGAAGATTTCTCGGTTATGGACTAATACGTAATCACATAACTCTTGTAAGTGGTGAAAATCCTCTTCTTTGAAAAGCATCGGAAGACCTGAAGGATTCGCGCTAGTCATCACCAAGCATTCCAAGTTACTTATTTCAAACATCAGGTGATGCACTGGTGTGTATGGTAACATCATGCCAATTGTTGATAAGCCCGGTGAGATATTTATAGGTAAAGGACAATCTATTTTTCTTTGTAAAATAACAATCGGACTTTCTGTTCCTGTTAGGAATGTCGATTCATGGTCAGAAATGTGACAATATTTTCTTGCCGTTTCTACCGATTTAACCATAATGGCCAATGGTCTCTGGGGACGTCTCTTTCTATTTCGAAGTTCTTCAATAACCATTTCTTGAAAAGCATCACATGCTAAGTGGTAACCTCCAATTCCTTTTATTCCCACAATATTTCCTTTTTGTATCAATTGGGCTATCACGGATATAGCCTCAATATTTTCAGCCAATACCACCCCATTTTTATCGAGTAATGTGACATCTGGTCCACAATTGGGGCAGCATATAGGTTGGGCGTGATGGCGCCTATCCATTGGATTTTCATACTCCTTTTGACAATCAGGACACATGATGAATTTATTCATCGTTGTTTTCGGTCTATCGTACGGCAGGCCTTTAACAATCGAGTACCGTGGACCACATTGTGTACAATTAATGAAAGGATGGTGGTACCGACGATTATCAGAAGCCATCAATTCTTTTAAACAATCCTTACATAACGCGGCATCTGCAGAAATCCAAGGCAGAGTATCACCACTTTTTTCACTCGGCAAAATGGTAAACTCTTCATATCCTTTGGGAGCAACACCTTTGATACACACCTCATCTATTTTGGCTAATGAAGGCTGTGATGTTTTTAGTTCACTCACCATTCGTTCTACGTTTTCTTCTTCTCCTTCGACAACGATTCTTACGCTTCCCACGATATTCTGGACCGTTCCGTTAAGCTCATGCTTCTTAGCAAGTGAATAAACAAAAGGGCGAAAACCCACACCTTGAATCCTTCCGGTCACCGTTATTCTTAACGCTGTATACATTGTTGGTACGCATCCTTTATCCAAGAGATCCAATCAACCATCCCTGTCCCCGTCTTTGCGGATAGCGTTTTAAATTGTGCTTTAGGATTAATTTCAAACAAATCTTTTTTTGCATCAGCAATATTGAATGAAACGTATGGCAGGAGGTCAATTTTATTGATGATTGTCATATCAGTTCTTCGAAACATGACCGGATATTTTGGAATCTTATCATTGCCTTCTGGGACACTTAAGACTACCACCTTATAATCCTGACCTAAATCGTAACCTGAGGGACATACAAGATTCCCAATGTTCTCGATAAAAAGAATATCAATTTTTTCTAGTTCAAATTCTGGTAATGTTTTTTCAATCATCCTGGCATCAAGATGACAACCTCCAACCGTATTAATTTGGACAGTTTTAATGCCAAGGGAACGCAATCGCTCTGCATCACGCTCTGTCGCCAAATCCCCTTCAATAACAGCAATGGTTAAATCATCCGCTAACAATTTAACTGTTTCTTCAAGCAAGGTTGTTTTTCCAGCACCCGGCGAACTCATTAAGTTAATAACGAGAGTCTTTTTATCTTGAAAAATCCTTCGATTAATTTGAGCAGTCTTATTGAGATCCTTAAGCACATCTTCCCGAAGCTTAACTTTCAATTACATCACTTCCTTCATAAGATTCGACCCTAAAGTTTTCTCCAGAAATGAGTTCACATATCGGTAGTCCGCATTTTGGACAGAGAGCAATCCGATAATCCGGTGTGAATACAAGATGACAGTTTGTACATTTCGCTTTCGACACTTCACGTATAATTTGTAATTCTGTATTTTGGTCGATGAGGTCCTGCTTCTTTATTTTAAAATAAGTAAACGCCAACTCTAATGCGTCGGGCAAAACGTTAGACAGATCTCCGACTATTACTTCAATTTTTTTTACATAAATTATGCCTTTTGATTTAGCGTCTTCACCTATTAATTGAAGAATTTCCGCCATTAGGGACATTTCATGCATGTAGAACACCTACCGATATACTTCTTTTTAAATTTTATGATTGGTTCAACTAAAAAAAGACCTCCATTCGTTGATAGAATGAAGGTCTATAAATATTTATAATATTACTGATTAGCAGACAGTTGTGACTTAAGCTGTTGGACTTGCTCTGGTGTAGCAGTTGCAGCTGGCTTATAATAGCCCTTTTGAAGTGCATAATTGTATAAAATTCTTTGGCGAGCTTCATCTTGGTTACGTAGCTGAATATATGTTTGTCTTAGGTCTGAATTATTACATTCACTAATAATACCAGCGTAGCCAGTTAAGCTAGCATTAATGCCAGCTAAATAATCATTCACCATATCTTTATCCTGTAACATCTTCTTTCCCCCCTTACCCTAAAAATGTCATTAATTGCTGTTGTGCTTGCCTTGCCGATTGGGCATCTCGTTGCAGCATTGCTTTTAATTCAGGATCTGTGCATTGCTCTGCATAAGACTCTAGTTTTGTCACGATGTTTCCATGTCCACCGATAGTTTTCCTTAAGTGCTGTAGTTCTAGCTCTGTTAATGATTGATTCATATCATATTTCTCCTTTCGTACCAATTTACACATTTAATATCCCTAATTAATGTAAAATTATTCTTTTGAGTTACATGGTTTTACAAAATCTAAAAACCTCCACTCATTCCTGAATGAAGGTTAAACGGTTACTTATTTCATTTCCTTGACCTTATATGTTATTCCACTTTTCCTTCCCAATTTAACATTCCGCCAGCCATATTAATTACCTTAAAACCTTGGCTTTCTAAGAATTGTGAAGCACGGCCGCTTCTTCCTCCAGAACGACATACCATTATATACTCTTTAGATTTATCTAACTCATGCATACGAAACTCAACTAAAATTAAAGGAATATTTACTGCACCAGGGATTTTACCAGCAGCCACTTCATCCACTTCTCTTACATCAATGATATCGATCGCTTTACCTTCATTTACTAATGCTTCCACTTCTTTTGCTGTTAATTCCTTCATCATCTTTTCCCCCTTGTGAATTTTTATTATTATTAAATAGTTATTTCTTTAATATCTTGATTACATTTACAATCAGTTAATGTATATCCAATAACCGTAAAGCCTTTTTTACGAAAAAATCGAATACTCATATTTTTCTCAAGATGATCAGATGCTACAACATGAATGTTCACATTCGGTATTTCTTTAAAATGTCTTTTCATGTAGGCAACTGGAATATTGATTGCTCGGATGATTGGATCGTTATAGGACAGATTATAATCTCTAACATCTACAATCTTTGTTGATTCTAAATCAGGTAAAACCGAGCAAGGGACTCCCCTTACAGGAACATATCTTTTATATAGAAACCCAACTGTAAAAACAAGTAATGGAATCATTATATATAACATTTTTGTACCTCATTTACAATTTAACTAATCTCTCTTACACGGATAATAATATACCCTCATGGGTATCTTGTCAACAAGAAAGTTTCTATTATAGATTGAGCTTCAATATTTTTTTACAAGCTTTATTTAATTTAAGTAAAGTATAGTCAATAAGAAGTAGTAACAATAAACTCCACTCATCTACTTGAATGAACGGTATAGGGTATTATATTGTCTTTCCTCCAACCCTTTAAGAAGTCTTCATCTATGCATTAGATATTTTCACTTTATCCGAATCCCTATAGAACTTTTTCCTTGAAATAAATACTGAGCGTTATATCATATACCCATACACGTTTCACAAAAACTTATATAAGTAGGCGTGTGTTTGTTATTAAATCCCCTACTATTTACAACCATTAACAAACATTATTTGTATGATTGAAAAATAAATTTACATATTGTGATAATTATCACATATTTTTCGACGAAAAAATGTAATTATACGTATAGGGGTATTTATTTTACGTTTAGGAGAGATCAATTTGAGTAAAAAAATTATTGTAATAGGTGGAGTCGCTGGAGGAGCAACTGCCGCAGCTAGACTTAGAAGACTAGATGAATCTTCAACCATCATTATGTTCGAACGAGGAGAACATATTTCTTTTGCAAACTGTGGACTTCCTTATTATATTGGGGAAACAATTAAAAGCCGTGACAAATTATTGGTTCAAACTGTAGAAGGCATGAGTAAGAAATTCAACCTAGACATCCGTAATCTAAGTGAGGTCACAAACATCAATCGTGAAAAGAAAACCATAACAGTCAATAACCTACAGACGAATGAAACATATGAAGAAAGTTATGATGTTATTGTCTTATCTCCAGGTGCAAAACCAATTGTACCTCCGATTCCTGGTCTGCTTGAAGCAAAAAATGTATTCATGCTTCGTAACATTCCAGATACAGATCAGATTAAAGGATACGTGGACGACCAAAAACCAGAAAAAGCCGTTGTAATTGGTGGTGGTTTCATTGGTTTAGAAATGGCAGAAAATCTTGTTGAACGTGGTATTCACGTAACACTTGTAGAAATGGCAAATCAAGTTATGGCTCCTTTAGATTTTGAGATGGCAGCTATTATCCATCAACACCTTAAAGAAAAAGGAGTAACCCTTATCTTAGAAGACGGAGTTCATTCTTTTTGTGATTCCGGTAAAAAAATCATTCTTTCTAGTGGTAGAGAGATCGCGACAGATATGATTATCCTGTCAATTGGTGTCAAACCTGAAAACACGTTAGCCCTAAACGCTGGTTTAAATGTAGGTGAACGCGGAGGTATCCAAGTAAATGAATACCTTCAAACGAATGATGAAAATATATATGCACTTGGTGATGCGATTGAAGTAACAGACTACATGAATAGACAGCCTGCTATGATTCCGCTTGCAGGTCCTGCCAACCGCCAAGGTCGCATAGTTGCCAATAACATTTATGGAAAAAAAGAAACCTACAAAGGTACACTCGGCACAGGCATTGCCAAGGTTTTTGACTTAACCGTAGCAACAACCGGAAATAACGAAAAAACTCTGAAAAAGCTTGGGTTGGACTACAAAGTTGTTCATATCCACCCCGCTTCTCATGCAGGTTACTATCCAGGAGCCTACCCGATTGCATTAAAGCTAATTTTTGATGGAAGCAATGGGAAAATTCTTGGTGCACAAGGTGTCGGTGTAGACGGTGTCGATAAACGGATAGATGTGATTGCAACTGCGATTAAAGGAGAATTAAACATTTTTGATTTAACTGAGCTTGAACTTGCATATGCTCCACCTTTCTCATCTGCGAAAGATCCGGTTAATATGGCTGGTTATGTTGCAGCCAATATAATAGAAGAAGGTATCGAAACCGTTCAATGGAATGAAATCGATGATATTATTAATAATGGTGGATATTTAATCGATGTCCGCGAGCCACATGAGAGAGAAAACGGATATATTCAAGGCTCAGTCAACATTCCTCTGGGAGAAATCCGAGATCGTCTAGAAGAATTACCAAAAGACAAACCAATCTACCTATCCTGTCAGGTTGGATTACGAGGATACCTTGCAACTCGTATTCTAAAAGGACATGGATTCAGAGCAATCAATGTCGATGGTGGTTGGAAGACTTATTCTGTTGTGAAAAAAGAACAATTAGCAAAAACCACTTAATAATTTCAATTTTCCATAAAGGTTTTTGCTAAGAAGTTCGGTTTTTTGGGAGTATTATAATTTTTATTCTTCTTAAAATGACTTTCATTAAAATTTAGATTTGATATACAAAAAGGCAAACCCACTAGTTTTAGAGGGTTTGCCTTTTTGTATATCATTTGAAAATCAAACCTATTAGAAATAGGAATTGAAGAAAAAAGCTACGGATAGATTTTAGTATTGACCATTAAGTGACCGATTGCTGTTTTTCTTTTAGCTGTTCAAATAATTTTTCCACAGTACCAATACCAACATTCTCATATTTTGCTAGAATTACAAGTTCTTTAGGCAACTGTCCGACTGTTTCAATCTGATCATCATTCAATTGTCTAATTAGACTCGGAATTCCTGTAAATTCGTCGCAAGTTAGAGGTAACTGTGACAGTTCCTGAGTCACAACAATATAATCAGACTTATAAAATAAGAAAAGTTCACCAGGTCGTTCAATGTAAATTTGCCTTCTTTCTTTCTCTTCCTGAATGAACATCTTTAATTCTTCAAAGAAGGTTTCGTCATTTTTGTTACTGTAACGCTTCACATGATTGTGGAGACCCTCCAAGTTACTCGGCAATTCGCTCATAATCCGAGCCTGCTGCTCAGCACCTAACCTGATCAAAAATGTCTCTGATCTTTCAAATCGTTGTGGCAATAGAAATGCGTCACGAAGGAAGTGTGGAACCTGAAGTTTTTGGTTTTTATATGAAAGTGTCCGAATAGTAGTAAAACCTGGAACTACAACAGGCTCCATCGGTGTTTCAACCGTTGCAGTAGCTGTAGTAGCTGCCACTTCCATTTGTGCAGACTCTCCGACAATCTGTTGAAAAGATTTGGAAAGTAACTCCTCCATCGACTTTAGCCGTACCTCAAGTTCCGATATATCGTAGCTCTGTTCCGAACGTGGAGTTGGGTCTTGATAGTCAGGAACCGAAACAGTGACTGGTCCATATACCTCTACATACCATTTTACAATTTTATAAAGTGATTCCCATGAGAGAAGAGCCTCTGAATAGCGGAATTTCCTTGCATCATGGGCAGCTTGATTGCCGATTTGACGAACATGATGAAGAGCGTCTTTTATTTCAGGGATTAAATATCCATTATCATTAAGCAAATCTAGTCGCTCTTTTAAATTGGTACGAGGTTCTTCCTGTATTTTTTCTGCTTGAATCACCTTCTGCAGAATCGTTTCAACAAAAACTCTGGCATGAGTAAGCATCGTACGCGGGCTAGTAAAAATACTAATTTCAAGTTCACGTGCAACTAAAGCTAATTCCCTTGAAATTGGTTCTAAAAATTGATAAAAGTACGATTGCTTGTCCATAGTCTATAGCTCCATTCTCGTAAGAATTATTAGATAAAAAGATTGAAATTATCTTAATCTATTATTCACAATATTTATCAAAGGAAAACCTGAATCGTAATATTTTTAGTATTATACTAATTCAAGTTCGTAACTTGCTGCTGTTTCAAAAATTTTATACCCAAACAATTCCATTAATTTTTTAACCACAAGTTCTTTTGAATGTGTATTATTTTCTAATGTCAATTCATTCAGGGCTGCTTTACATTGTTGTGAAAACTCTGCGTCAGAGTATTTTTCAGAATGATATAAACATAAAAATTCACTACTATAGCTTGCCATACCTTGATCAAAATTGTATTCCGTTTCAATCAATTTGTAGATAAACATCTTTTATTTCCCCCCATTTTATTTAAATTTGTATTACGTTTGGATTCGTGATTTCCAATTCATCTAAAGAAAAAACATGATTTTTCTTAAAATCTTGGAGTATTCCTGGAGGTAAAAGCTCACTTAACTCACTTTTAGATGCCCATTTATAGTCACAATGTTCAAATGATAGAACTACATCCTTATGCTTGCTTCTACATAGATAAGAAATAATGACGACTTGGCGACAGGGATTAGTAGTAAAAGTGGACACATATAAAAGTTTCTCAACAGTAACATATAAGGACGTTTCTTCTCTAATTTCACGAACTAAAGCTGATTCTAACTGTTCACCGAAGTCCATTTTTCCTCCAGGCAATTCCCATGTTCCGGGGCTAATTTCTTCTTCTTCTGAGCGTTTTAATATTAATACTTTTCCGCTTGTAATAATAACACCTTTGACTGCAACTATCATTTCCATGTTCATCAGGAGAACCTTCCTATCCTATTTATTAGATATGTAAGAAAAAAGCCTATGTCGCATTAAACAAAAAATAGCCTCCCTACCGAATGGTACTGGTGACTATTTCTTAATTTTCTAATCAATCAGTAGTAAAACACCTACAGGATGTCAATTATATGAAAAGTTGTTTTAGTCCAAGAATTGGTCGAATTAGTTTACATAATAATATTATAGGTTTATCTTTATAAGTGGGTTCAAAACTTTTTGAATTTTAGATAGATTGGTATGAATTGTACATTCCACCTTTTTCATTTATGTTTCCATTATAGCTTTTTCAATGACTATCCAAAACCATAATTTTCAAATTACAGTGATCTTTTCTCTGTTACTGCTTCACAGATGACGTTATACATACTATCCACCCCGGTTTCAGTCGCTTCATAGCTATATGCATTTCCCTTCGCTATCCCTATGCTGTCTGCTTCTTCCATTGCATCAATGTTTGCTCCCATAAAAATGAACTCCCAGCTGTATTTCTCTTGCTGATGCTTGATAAGGTCTTTCACTTTTCCATAAGTAAATTCCCGACTTGCATTTTCCATTCCATCGGTGGTAATGACAACAATGACTTTTCCTGGTCTTTTTTCAACCTCAGTTTTAGATAATCGGTGTCCTACATCCAATATTGCCTTCCCTATTGCATCTAATAATGCAGTGCATCCTCTTACATAGTATTCATTTTCAGTAAGTATAGCCTGTTTTGCATCGATGCCATTCCAAAGGAGCTCATAATGATCATCGAATAATACCGTTGTTAATGTAGTATCTCCTTCGAGTTCACACTGCCTTTTAATAAAAGTATTAAATCCACCGATTGTATCGCTTTCCAAACCAGCCATTGAGCCGCTACGATCTATAAGGAAAATAATTTCAGAAGAATTCTTATTCATACATTTCAACCTCTCTCTTGTTAGGATGATATAATCATATCTAAGTAGATTCGTGAATGGGTCGCCTCAAAAGCGACATTTTGAGGAGGCGGACATTCAATGCTCGACCAAAAGATGCTGAAAGAATTACAGGAATACATAGATTTTCATTTGAAAAACCTTGAAATGATGGTTTGTAAGTCTTCTGAGAGATGTTTGAGCAACTCGTAGAGGAATTCCAGGAAAATGAATTAGAGGATTTTATTAATCGACATCGGCAGCCAACATTTCAAGAAGTACTATTTTCTTTTATTGAAAACAAAGGACTTCAAGACCCCGAGGTTTATAAAAGGGCAGGAATTGACCGTAAACTTTTCTCAAAAATTCGAAGTAATAGAAAGTATCATCCAAGGAAAAATACCATTGTCGCGCTAGCTTTAGCACTTGAGTTAAGTTATGAACAAACCGATCATTTACTCGATACAGCTGGTTATACATTATCAGACAGCGACACCTCGGATTTGATTATCAAGTACTGCCTAGAGAAAAAAATGTATGACATTGATAATGTGAATCAAACACTAGAATATTTCAGTTTAAAAACTCTAACATGATCAAAGACTGATTCACTTTTGAAACTGTCAAGCCACACCCCTTTATCCCTACAAAAAAATCATAATTATTTAGAGAAACCTTATACAATATATCCTCAGGAGGGGAAGTCATTTGAATATCAAATTGAGCCAGAAGATCATTCAAGATTTGTGTGGCACTGTCTCCTTCAAAAGAGGTGACGCTTTTTATCGCGCTAATAAAGTTCATTTCCACCACTATAACACTGAAGTTTGTGAAGCAACGGTTTCGGTCTCTGAAGATTTCTACGTTAAAGTTGAGAAGGAAATAAACGGAAACTTTAATACGACATGTAGCTGTCCTAAACTAGCTTCTTTCCAGAAGGATTGTCAGCATATTGCTGCAGTTTTACTGGCAATTTATGAGCATCAACGTCATGGGACATCCCCTATTAGTGTAAGTAGTGATTCCACTGAACCCTTACTATCAAATAGCTTCATTACACTTTTTAGTAAACAACCCAAGCGTTCAAGAGGGCACCAACGACACTTTGAAAATAGGCAAACCCTTGATATAGAATTCCTTATAGAGCCAGTTTCATTGGAAAACGGACTATATCTTTTTGCAGTATCATTAAAATTGCAATCTCACAAAATACAAAATATCCGTTCTTTTTTAAGCCAAGTGAAAAAAGGAAACTCTATTCAATTATCAAACACCTTTACATATGACCCGAACGTGCATTGCTTTTTGAAGGAAACAAACGAGCTACTTCAGCAATTAATTCAGATAAATGAATCTAAAAAGACGTATGGAGATGACCTTGATGAGGTTAACAGACCTGATTTGCTCACCCTTCCTCCTTCATCATGGGACAGTTTAGCACCACTATTTACAAAAGCTTCTTTAGTAAACATCACTCAATCTGGAACAATGGTTAATACATTTCAAGTTTCCAACAAATTGCTTCCATTACAGTTTGATTTAAAAGAAGAGTTCCGAGGATTTCAATTATGCATAAAAGGTTTAGACTCAATAATCGTGTTCCATTCTTATGGGGTGGTTTTACACGCTAGTAAATTATACTCTGTAGAAGATGAAGAAATTGACCGACTGATAGAATTGATGAGGATTTTAAAAACTTCTGGCACTAATCACATACAAGTTCCAGAAGAACAGCTCGAGACTTTCTTCAAACAAGTGGTTCCAGGATTAAAAAAATTGGGTCATGTCAGTGTAGCCGAATCTATAACTCGGATGTACAATAAGACCCCTTTAATTGCAAAGCTGTATTTAGATCGCATTAAAAACCGATTGCTTGCTGGATTAGAGTTTCAATATGAAAATATAGTTTTTAACCCTTTGGAAGAAAAAGAACAACAGAAGCGTTTCCCACTTCTTAGAGATGTAGAAAAAGAAGCGCAGATTCTTCAAATGATGGAAGATAGCTTATTTACAAAAACTGAAGGCGGTTATTTTTTGCATAATGAGGAACTAGAATACTCATTCCTCTACCATACCGTTCCTAAACTGCAAAACCTTGTCCAAATCTATGCTACAACTGCTGTCAGAAATCGAATTTTCAGAGAGAATACACCTCCAAAGATTCGCGTTAAAGTGAATAAAGAACGTACTAACTGGCTGGAATTTAAATTTGAGCTCGACGGATTCCCAGATAAGCAGATTCGTGATATTCTGCAAGCGTTAGAGGAAAAACGAAAATATTATCGGTTACGTAATGGAGCCTTATTATCACTAGAAACTAGAGAGTTTGAAGAAATCCAACGGTTTCTAAATGCCGTTCCAGAACAACAGGAAGATTGGGAAAGCGGTTTGAACGTTCCAATTATAAGAGGACTTCAACTTCTCGATGCTGTTGATGATCAGGAAACCTTTCAATTTGAAGAATCATTCCGTCTATTCTTAGAAAATATTTCAAAACCTGAACAATTAAAATTTGAAGTACCCTGCAGTTTAAAACGTGTTTTACGAGATTATCAAGTCCGAGGCTACTATTGGTTAAAAACATTGGCAAGCTATGGATACGGTGGAGTTTTGGCAGATGATATGGGATTAGGTAAATCACTTCAAAGTATTACTTTTATAGTGTCAGAACTCCAAGCAATAAAAGAAAAGAAACAACCCGTCTTAATTGTTTGCCCGGCATCTCTAACCTACAACTGGTTGAATGAACTGATGAAATTTGCACCAGATATCCAAGCGATTGTAATGGATGGATCCAGAGATCAAAGGATTAAGGCGCAGAAGGAAATGGAGGATTGTGATGTTCTGATTACATCCTATCCCCTGTTACGCAGTGACATACAGTGGTTTGAACAGCAATTTTTTCACACGGTGTTTTTGGATGAAGCACAAGCTTTTAAAAACCCATTGACGCAAACAGCAAAGTCAGTGAAGAAATTGCAATCTAATTATCGCTTTGCCCTAACAGGTACACCCATTGAAAATTCGATTGAAGAACTTTGGTCTATTTTTCATGTCGTGTTCCCTGAGCTTTTCCTTGGGTTAAAGGAATTCAGTCACCTTTCAAGGGAAAAAATTGCACGTAGAATCCGTCCATTCCTGCTTCGGCGTTTAAAAGAAGACGTTCTCACTGAGCTTCCTGAAAAAGTTGAGTTGCTAGAATCCACAGATTTACTTCCTGATCAAAAGAAATTGTATGCTGCATACTTGGCAAAGCTTCGACATGATACACTGAAGCATCTTGACAAAGATACATTTCGGAAAAATCGGATAAAAATCTTGGCAGGTATTACTCGATTACGACAAATTTGTTGTCATCCAGCCCTGTTTGTCGACGGATATAACGGTAGGTCAGCAAAATTTGAACATCTTATGCAGATTATCGAGGAGTCTAGGTTTGCAGGAAAAAGGGTGCTGATTTTCTCTCAATTCACGAAAATGCTGGCACTGATTGGGAAAGAATTAAATCTTCGAGGACTCCCCTACTTTTACCTAGATGGGCAAACACCATCCGAAGAAAGAGTCAACATCTGCCAACAATTTAATGAAGGGGAAAAAGATTTATTGCTCATCTCACTCAAAGCAGGAGGTACCGGATTAAATTTAACAGGTGCCGATACGGTCGTCCTCTATGACATTTGGTGGAATCCTGCTGTCGAAGAACAAGCAACCGATCGTGCCCATCGCTTCGGTCAAACAAAAGAGGTACAAGTCATCAAGCTTGTTTCCAAAGGTACTATTGAAGAAAAAATGAATGAATTGCAAGAGAAAAAGAGAAACCTTGTGGAAGAAGTTATAGATCCTGGGGATAAGGTTCAAAAAACTTTAACGGAAGAAGACATTCGTGAAATTTTGATGATATAAAAAATATTAATGGCAGCTAGTTTCCCTCCTGGTGGAAGTGGCTGCCATTTAAATAGTGTTTTTTTACCGAAATTCCAGATTTTATTACCAAATATAATAATTTTATTACCGAAAACCTCTGCTTTTTTACCGAACTACCTTAACTTATTACTAAACGCAAATATCAGAGACGCAACTCCGTGATAAATGATTGATGGGTTACTTAATATCTGGCGCATACTCTATATTCAAAACTTACCGGAATCCCTTATTAATACAAATGAATTTAATTATACTTTTGTAGGAAATATGTGGTTTCCCATTCATTTCGGCAGCCCAAATTAGGACCTTAGCCATCATCGTTTGCATAATACTGGTCAATTTCAAATATGATATCAAAAAGGAGTCCCTATGAAGGAGCTGATGAAATGGCCATCTTCAACAAAATCGCTTTATTTTTTGTAGTAATATATTCCGTCATTATAATTTTCAATACGTATTTAGGGGAAACAGAACGGGTACAATCCAATGTCTTCTACTTTTTGATGAACGGATTTGCTTATATCGTATCTGCTTTGGAAATGGAAAAAGAAAAGCAGATAATGAATTGAATATAAAACGAACAAAAATTGGGTAACCGAAATGAACAGTTCAATGGACTGTTCATTTTCTTTTTAGGTTAAGTGATTCCTATATTGCTAATACTAATAACAGATAATTAAGGAGGAAGAAAATGCCCCGTAGAATAACACAATCCGAAGAAACAGCGGATTCGAATACAAGTAAATCATTACAAAATGAAATTCAAGACCTTAATCGTATGTTAGGAGCGGTATTGAATTATCTTTCTGATGATGAAATAGATGAAATTGATATTGAATATCTCTTGGATCATACGGAAGGTCTTCGTGAATGGTGGAATGAGTATCGAGAAAGAAATAGAAAACATATTGAAGAAGAAATAAAAAAATCGCTTGGTGAACTCACGTTAGAGGACCTTGAAAAGATTCGTGAACAGATAAAAGAAAAGCAGAAATGACTTAAAAAGGCACTATTTCACCTTACGAGAAAAGTGCCTATTATGTGCAATCTTACAGTGTGCTTTCCCATTCTAAAATCTCTTCGCGTACTCTCGGAACAACCTTTGTACCGAAAAGCTCAATCGCCCCCATGACTTCATCATGCGGCATCGATCCTACAGGAACATGCAGCATAAATCGGGTCACTCCTACATTTTTTCTAAGATAGATAATTTTTTGTGCAACCGTTTCTGGATCTCCAACGTAAAGCGCTCCTTCAAAGCTTCGTGCTGCATCAAAGCTAGCGCGGTCATAATGACCCCAGCCTCGTTCTCTACCTAAAACGTTCATTACGTACTGCGTAGATGGGAAGAAGGTATCCGCAGCTGTCTCTGTATCTGCGGCAATATATCCATGTGAATGCGAAGCTACTGGTAGTCTTGATATATCATGTCCTGATTGAGCTGCAACCTTATAATAAAGCTGAACAAGTGGCGCAAATTGAATGGGTCTTCCTCCAATAATAGCGAGGACAAGTGGTAGTCCAAGCACCCCTGCCCGAATGACCGATTGAGTATTCCCTCCACTACCAATCCATACAGGTAAAGGGTCCTGAACCGGACGCGGATAAACTCCTCGATTATTGATAGCTGGTCTATGCTTCCCTGTCCAAGTCACCTTCTCGGACTCTCTTATTTTTAACAAAAGATCAAGCTTTTCCTCAAAAAGTTCATCGTAATCCTTCAAATCATTACCAAATAGCGGAAATGATTCGATAAAGGAACCTCGTCCAGCCATAATTTCTGCACGTCCATTTGAAATGGCATCCACTGTGGCGAAATCTTGAAAAACACGTACTGGATCTGCCGAAGATAGAACTGTGACGGCACTAGTTAATCGTATCCGCTTCGTTTGTGAAGCCGCTGCAGCCAAGATAATTGCAGGAGAAGATGCGGCAAAATCGTGGCGATGGTGCTCACCAACACCGAATACATCTAACCCTACTCGATCTGCAAGGACGATTTCTTCCACTACTTCTCTTATCCGTTGTGCATGACTGATTACCTCCCCAGTATGCAAGTCTGGCGTTGTTTCAACAAATGTGCTAATTCCTAATTCCACTTTTCTCTCCTCCTACTTCACTACACGGCTATGTATAAACTTTACAATTATTGTGGGATTTAAGTCTCCTAATATCAAGTTTCTTGCCTTGTAAAATACATCCTTAGCTTATACAACCCTACTTTTCTTATTGAAAACAAATTTACCGACGAAAGCAGTAGCACTTTTATTCTTAACAAAATTGACCCATACGTAGACGTACTTATTCGATGCCCATAAATGTTTACTTAAAGTACAAAAAAACCGCACCCTTAATACAGGAAACGGCTCTTTTGCTTGTTGTCACAATTGGTATTAACAACTATAACCAATTTAGTGGCATAAAAGCAAATTTTATACTCAATTGGTCACTTTTTTCTGCCTTTAGTAAAAAGCGGTCTAACTGCCGGTATTAGAATAATTTCAAATAGCATATGTATTAATAATTCCAATCCTTTAAAAAATGCCGGGTTAATTATCTACGAAGACTAATTTTCTGAAATGAGTGATGTAAAATGAAGGAGATCACCTTTAAAGCTTTTGCCATCACAAATGAAATTGATTTAAATAAAATCGCAATACATGCCGGCATACCTAAGAAATTCACGTGGGAACAGCCATTAGTATTAAAAGGCAGTATACTAAAATCGATTTTTAACCAAAATGTAGTTGAATCGCAGATGGTACTCGTTTTTTCCTTTGGAAGCATTGTATTTATTAATTTTACCCATTCCTATGAAATTAGGCGTTTTTTAAAATTCATCCATGATTTTGAACCGGATATTGATTGGAAAAATCTATATAAATATACCGATGATTATAGCCTTCATATTAAAGAAAATGAAAACATCTTGTTAACGGACGAATTTGTGATAGTTCCAAATTATGAAATTTTCTACCCAGAATTAATTTCTACAGTGCTTGCAAAATCGGTGGCTTTGGAGAAAACCGAGGAGCAGCTTGGAAAAATTCACGATAAGCTTGAAACCATGATTGATCGCCTTGAAAAAGGAAATTTAAGAATTGGAAATAAGGAATTGGCACGTACAACTGCCAAAATCGTCCGACATGAATATAATACTCTTGCCTACATCATGATTCTGGACAAACCAGATATCACATGGACCAGCAGCACAGCTGGAGAATTCTATGATAAAATGGTAGAGTTTTTTGAATTGAACGATCGCTATAAAATTTTGAAAAGTAAAACTGAGATTTTATATAACATCATGGATGGCTTTTCCACCATCAGCCATTCGATTCGAGGATTATTTGTGGAATGGATTATCGTAATATTAATCCTGTTTGAAATCATCCTTACTTTATTGGGTATTGCGGGGCTACTACCTTGAAGAATAGATTAATATACAGTAGTAAAAGCATCTATAGTACAGAAATTTTTAAAATACTGATACAGATATAAGTTACCATAATTTATATTAACCACTTTTCTAAAAAAGTCAGTGAGCAATTTGTCTTGTTCATTGACTTTTTTCCTACTTTATAACCACGCATACATTATTAATAATAGATTATTAATGAGATTCCATGGATATCAATCTTTAACATAGCTTAAAGTCTACTATCCTGCCAACGATAAGGTATTTTTAGCTATTTTATATCATATTGAATCTATGTATATTTTATTAGAATGTGTTGAACTGAGAGTAAAATAGACTGATATTTGAGTCGAATTTTTTGATAAAAAGAGAAGCATAATGACCGATATGTAATTACCAAAATTTTCTGTAAAATCTCCTATAAGACTTTTGAGTCCCAAAACACTTTAGGAGGAAGATTGATGAAAAAGAAACTTTTGGTACATACGGTATTGGCTGGTGCACTCACTTTCTCGGCTATCCCCTCTTTGACTTCGGCACATGATGAATTAGGTGGCGGTGCTGAAAAAGGCGAAAATTTATCAGGAGTTGAATTATCAGTTCCTTTGCTAGAAAGCAGTAAAAATGTTGGGAATTTAAAGGAAGTCGCTGCTGTTCCGCTTAGAGAATTAAAAGCTGGCATCAAAAACTCTACAGGTGATGTTTATGCTCATAAAGGTTTTGCTTATTTGGGAACACATAGTGCTAATGGGGGTGCTGGTGGTGTTCGTGTATTCGATTTGAAAGACCCAGCAAACCCGGTTGAGGTATCCGCTTTTGCCCAAATTCCAGGAACCTGGCAGGAAAAAGTTATCGTCAAATCAGTCAGTACGAAAACTTTCAAAGGTGACCTTGCTGTTGTCAGTGTCCAAAAGTTAAATCGTCTTGATCCAAATTCTAAAGGTGGTTTCGTCTTATATAATGTAAGCAATCCATATGAACCGAAGCAGTTAGGCTTCTGGGAATCTACTTCAGGAGCACGTGGCACACATGAATTGTATTTAACTGTTCAAGGGAACAATGTGTATGTATTGACGGCTGATTGCTATGCAGATTACTATTCTCATGGAAAGAAAATGGATGTTTCTTTTATTGATGTAACGGATCCAACTAAACCTGAAACCATCTATGAATTCAATCCACGTGATTATATTAAAGAAGTAAATGATAACAACTATGATGGTTACAATTGGACAGATGAAGAAGGTATCAAGCGTACGGCGTTCGCTCATAGTGTTATGACGGATGGAAATGGAACGACTGCATATCTTTCATACTGGGATCTAGGGACTATTATCCTTGATATCAGTGATGCTAAAAAACCAGTTTACTTAGGTAGAACAGATTTCGCTACAAAAGTACAAGGAGCTGCACACTCCTCAACACTTGCAAAAGGTGGAAATGTCCTAATTGAAACTAGAGAAGTATTCGGTCCTGTACGTGAAGGCTTCGAATCAGCTTATGGCTATACAATGATTTACGATATTAAAGATAAAACAAATCCTAAGCTTCTAAGCACATTTAAAACTGATTTTACTGAAAAGATTCCTGGTGGGGCAACAGTCCATGATCCTAAAGTTCATGGAAACACACTTTACCTTTCACATTATGCTGGAGGAGTTCGAACTGTTGATATTACAAATCCTTCCAATCCAATTGAAACAGGAGTGTATATCCCTAGTAAATCAAATATCTGGGGTGTGTTCGTCGATCGTAACTATGTTCTCGCTTCTGATATGGGCCAAGGCTTGAAGGTATTACAAAAGACTGGTGGAAGCTTGGAAAGATATTCATTAGAGGACTAAAGGTATAGAAAAGCTCCGAACCTGTTGTGGTTTGGAGCTTTTTATTGGTAATAATTCAAGCTGAGATACCCCCTTCTTTTTTATATCTTGCAGCTACTTGCACTATTAGTACTGGTATGGATTTACCTTTAGAAAGGTGGAAATCCTTTGAAATATGTTCTTTTTATAATAAAAGTGAAGAGTAAGAGATTGTTAGTGAAGGATAAAATTGTCTAAGTGATAGATATGGTAGGATAGCAAAAGGTAAATGGAATGGAACGTGGATAACGGCGGTCATGTGAAGAGTATTTTTGAAGATTTCTTTATAAGTGAAGAGTAAATTTAAAAATGTGAATGGTAAAAACATCGAATGTGAAGAGTATCCAGAGGTTAGTGAAGGATAAACGAGTTGAAAAGTGGATTAATTGCTTCTAATCTTTCTGATACAAAATCCTTATATATTTTCCTTTGACTAAAACCATTCAAATGTATCTCTTCCTTTCCTAACGGTACGTTCCTTTCACGAATAATTTCCTCAACCGAAAAAAAGACTCGCATGGTAGAAGCATCCATTCCAACATGCGAGTCTCTATATATTTCATAATGTAAAAATCACGAGGCAAACACCTCTCATACTTTTACAAATTCAGGATGGCGCCTGGCACCCTATTAATTCAATTCCTGTAAAATGTCCTCGAGTGTTTTCCCTTTGTATACTTCTTTTCCTTTTGGTGCATTTTGCACATCCGGGTTTTGTTTTAGGTAGTGTTTTTGGACAAATTTCATGTCTTTCGCGTCTACTACACCATCAAAGTTGATGTCCGCTGCACGGTTGTTTGTTCCCCAATGTGTTTTGATAAATTCTGCATCCAAAACATCAATGACGTTATCGTTATTAACATCGCCACCCATTACTGGTGCGTAGAAGATGTACGTCATGCGCCCAACGGATTCCCCGTTAAACAAGTCGTGTAAATCACTTATCGATACATGACGGTCAAAATGCCCTGGTATTTTGACCGTGATATCATATGGTTGATCGCTTGTTGGTAGGTTTTTCAAGAAGTAACGGGCACTGCTGTTGAATTCACCCGTATAGGTTTTCCCATCCTGCCCTACTGCCTGGATCGTCATGCCAGCTTTGGAATAATCCTTATTGTAGTCTAACCAAATGCCCGTATCCCCTATGAATCCATCTGCCAAAATACCACCCTCAAGCTGAGAAACCGTAGGAACGATATTTACTCCCTGGCCAAAGCCTTGGATTGATACTGGAGCTTGGTTCAATGAAAAAGCTTTTGAATTAGTGACATTTATGTTTTGAATCCATTTGATATAGCTCGCTGGATTCTCTTTTACTTTTAGTGTGACATCGATTAATGGCATAGATGTTTGGATTGGCTGTACCCCTTCGCCAGTCAACGCGGCACTCAAAGTGATTCTGCTTTGACTACCTACTGTCGTAACCTCTCCTTTTGTAAGGTTTGCTTGTATGTTATGCGCCTCTGCATATGCGGTAAAGTCTTTGTTTAATGAGACATGTGTAATGTCATAGATACTTGATGGTAAAGCTAACGTGAACTCCCCGCCTGTTAAATCTTTAATATTGTGGGCACTCAGGGTGACCGTCACTGTGTCGCCATATTTTGCATTATTTTTATCCGTAACAAGCTTCGCGTACGGCATACCTTTTTTAACAAGAGTGTAGGTAAAATCCGGGTGGTCCTGAATCCCATTCATAGCGTAGTCTATGGCTTGAAGGGTGACCTTCGTAAAATCTTTGCCAGCAGCCAAACCCGTTTGCACTTCAAAATTACCATCTTTATTAATTGAGATTGGCGTGCTTCTAGGATTCAACAGGTTAAGTAAATTAGAGGATTGATCCAAATCAAACCCGTTCTCTTTCATAATATCTACATGCTTGTCATAGATATTTCCTTTAATGACCATCCCGTCTACAGTTACTTCGTACACACCACCAGGCTGCTGCACTTTTACTTCTGGTAGCGTATTTTCAATGAAAAACGGATCTGATTTTTTAAACGTTTTGCCTTCTTTGTTCGTTGCGACAATTTCCACCTCGTATTTACCTGGACCAGCAAGCTTTTTCGCATAAGCAACTGGGGTATTTGGATTACCTGTAAACGGGAAATACAAGCCTACAAATCCAAATTCAATTCCATACAGAATATCCTCCGGAAGAAATCCATGGAACGATTCAATTAATCCCAATGCTTCTCCTGTTGTCGCATCCTTTAAAACGATATCAACCGTTTCCATAGAACTACTAAGTGAAAATAAGATTGGTGAATAACCCATGTAACCGTGGTTATAATCTCGTCTAGTTGTAAAGCTATTATAATAGGCATCTACTTCATTTATGCCTTCCTTCACATGCTTAAAGCCAAATGGAATTTGATAGACTTCATCCGGATTATTTTTATTGGTAAAATGAATAAACCCTTCATAATTTCCATACTCTGCACCCGCTGGAACTTGGATACTTGGCTTTAACTTCAAAGTTTTGTTTGCTTTAACCATAAGCCTTTCCGGTACATCCAGAGTCACCTTATTCTTCGCGGCATCCATTGCACCAGGAACGTTTTGATTAAACTTCACTTGGACTTCAAAGGTTTTGTCTTCGCTACTTGTATTCGAAAGAGTCACATTTCGATCATCTTTTTTAAATTGTTTGGTCACTACCTGGGATCCAAAGCTTAACGCTCCTGTTACTTCAGGTAGAGTCAATTCCACTTCACCCTTTATGCTAGGTGTGTAATCCTGTACTTTTATACTCATATCAGCATGTACAGCCTCATACACATCCACTCTTCCTGCTCCTACTTCAAAAACGCTGTAATCTTGCGCTAGCTCATCCGCTGTATTCATTAAAGCCGCTTTTACATCTTCTGGCTTGTAATCTGGGTGCGACTGTAATAAAAGGGCAGCCGCCCCTGCGACATGTGGTGCTGCCATAGAAGTACCAGAGGCTCTTTTATAGGCATATTCATAATTACCCTGATGCTCGATTCCGTTTACATAAGAAGGGACACTTGAATATACACCAACTCCTGGTGCCGTTACTTCTGGTTTTATATCATATATTCGGTATGAAGGTCCACGTGAGCTAAAAGCAGCCATTGTATCTCCGCTTGTTTTTAACTCACCTAGAGTATTCAGAGTGAACGTAGCGTTACCTTGTTTCACCATTTCTTTTACTTGAAGACCCTGTTCATTTGTAAGAGTGAAAGCAGGAATGAATTCAAACCCATCTCCTAGATAATGAGGGATTTGACCTTCTGCAGGATCATTATTATAAAGGAGGACCGCTTTTGCTCCATTCTTTTTAGCGTACGTAACTTTTTCGTTTAAACTAAAGTTACCTCGGGCAACAAGAGCAATTTTTCCATTTACATCTTTGCCGGTGTAATCCTGTTGGTTACCTAGTCCTACGTCTACAATGCTAAGGGCTTCAGTTTTAAAAATTGAAAGATCATCGCTGTAGCTTTTGGCTAGTAGTCTTAAATTGGTTAATGAAAGATTGTCGCTCGAAGAAACAGTGCCTGTTGCAGTTGGAACAGTTATTGAGTAATCACTTGCCCCAACTGTCAAAGCTAACGCAGAAGTTGCAGGTGAGCCGAGAGAATATAGATTACTACCCGCGTTTCCAGCAGCTACCACGGCAACTGTGCCGGCTAGGGAAGCGTTGTTAATCGCAATGGAGGTTGGATCAAGCGGATCATTATTACTACTACCTAATGAAAGGTTAATAACATCCATCCCGTCTGATACCGCTCTGTCAATTCCAGCAATAATATTACTATATGATCCTGATCCGTATGGTCCAAGAACCTTATAACCGTATAATTCAACGCCAGGAGCAACACCTGTAACAGCATAGTCGGTGTTATTTATTCCTTGACCGGCAATGGTACCAGATACATGAGTTCCGTGAGAAGTATAGTAGGTGGATCCACCAAGAGGATGCAGTTCAGGTTGGCCTGATTTTTGCCATTCTTCATATGTTGTTTCCATTGGATCAGCATCATTATTGACAAAATCGTATCCACCTTTATAGGCATCTTTTAAATCAGGGTGTGAATAATCAATGCCCGTATCAATTACGCCTACCTTTATGCCTTTTCCCGTAATGCCTTCATCATGAAGCTTGGTTGCTCCGATATGAGAAATGCTGTCAAGAGCAGGAGATGCGCTTTTGGTTTGTGTTTCTTCCACATCTGTAACCGGTGGTGGTTCAACTGTTACTTGTTTATCCTCGTAGATTGCTTTAACGCCATCGATTGAGAGGAGTGTTTGCACTTCATGAGCTGGTACAGTCATGGCAACACCGTTAAAGGCATGACGATATTCTTTTTTGATGTTTTGGCTAGTGTTGGTTTTTTGGGTATGTCCGATGTTTTTCTTGAACTGTTGGTGAGATTGCTCGACTTTATCGTTAGCCTCACTTAGTGATAGGCTGATTCCTTTTTCGGCATTCTTTTTGATGTCTGTTTTGGCAGGATCTTGGGAGAATTGAACAATGATGTTAACCGCCTGGTTACTGATGGTGTCGAGAGTAGGAGAAAGGTATTTGTCTGGGACTCCAGTCTCCTGACTGTTGTGTACACGGTCTCTGTCTTGCTTCGTTACATATTGAAGATATTGCTCTACATTGGTGATTTTGCTCGTTGGGGGCGTATCTCCAAAAGCAGGTGATGTACTAGAAAATAGCAAACTAGCTGCTATCAAACTAGTGGAAATCACATTAAATGGAAATGAAGATTTCTTTTTCATTTTGTCTAAAACCCTCTCTTTATGTAATTAGAAGCAAAGAAACGGTTCATTTGCTTTCCTACTTCTAAAATAAGATAGCCAGCCCGTCCCCCCACTTTCTTCTATCATAATCTGATTAACCCCTAATCACTATTGGGTTAATTTCGTAGGACTATTGGAGAGGATTCATATAACAATTTAAATAGAAACCAGTAATTAATAGGATACAATGAGGAAAAACACGGAAAAAATGTGTGGGAATTTGGGTTAATTTTATAAAATTGTGTAAATATTTATCCGTTATATCACTTGGCTAAATCAAGCAAATAGTCCATTACCTAATTATTAGGAACATTCAAATGTGAATAGTATGTAGGTATGAGTGAATGATAAACGAGTTGAAGCTCAAATTATTGAATCAGAAATATAATACAGAATAATCCTGGCGTGAATTGCAGACTTAATATATGAGTTGTTTTGTTTGTTCCATATAAAAACCTTGCATGAAGATTTTATATTCGTTAAGACTAAAAACTGAAGAAATCCATTACCACTTTCACCTAATCAGAAAAAATGGAGGTATTTATTATGGACCCAAAAAAGAAACCCCTCATTGACGAGGAGAAAATGACTATCCAGGCTAACCTAAACAACCTAGAACCAGGTGATTCTGTTAATGAGCATCGTGCAATGGAATCTGGAAATATTATTTTAGCTGGAGAAGAAATTAGACAACAAAATGAAAATTTATAAGACACACTCCCCCAACATGGTTTGGGGGATTTTTTCACTTAAAAGCAAAATGTTATTAGTTGATTTTTATCCTTTACAGGACTAAAATCCATATATGCAGTAGATAGAGAAAGTGGTGAATATACCACAGTGGAGAGTGAACTTTGGAAAAACAAAACAGCAGGTATCGATGGATAGTTTTTACGTCAGTAGTTCTTGCATATTTATTAATCGTTAGTCAAAGAACGGCTCCAGGATTGGTTTCGGATCATTTGATGGATGAATTTAAAATCACTGCTACAACGATTGGATTACTGACAAGTATTCAATTTTTGGCCTATGTATGTTTGCAAATTCCTATTGGCATTTTGTCAGATCGATTTGGCCCTAATTTTTTCCTCATTATAGGTACAATGCTTAATGGAATCGGTACGTTGATTTACAGTTTCGCACCAAATGAGATCGTCATGCTTCTTGCTAGATTATTAGTTGGTATAGGAGATGCGACCATATGGGTGAATTTGATATTAATATTAAGTCAATGGTTCAAGCCAAAGGAATTTGTTGGCTTACTTGGAATTGCAGCAATGGGAGGAAGCGTTGGATTTTTATTAGCCACAGTCCCTTTTTCCGTATGGATTGACTTTTCAGGTTGGCGATTGCCTTTTTTTACGACAGGATTAATTTTAACTACTTATGGAATCCTTCTTTACTTTATACTAGTCAAAATACCAAACAAAAGGTTTAAAATCCTTTCTGATAAGCATTTGCCTTCGATTGAGAAAGAACAAAAACGTGAGTCAACACTAAGTATTTTGATACGACTTTTCACTAGTCGTCAGGCTTGGGCTACTTTTCTTTGTCATTTTGGTGTAGTTGGAACCTATGTTGGTTTTATTGGATCATGGGCTGTACCATATGGAATGCAAATGTATGATTTAACACGTTCGGATGCGAGCCAACTGATTATGATTGGCCTTATTGGTGCAATGATAGGTGCACCTCTTACCAGTTCAATTGCTAGTAAGTTAGATACATTAAAACGACCTTATTTGCTAGTACAATTGATTGTTTTAATCAGCTGGACAGTATTTATCTTATTTAGCGGAAAACCACCATTCTATATGCTGATTATTCTTTTCTTTATCATAGGTTATGGAAATGGAGCCAGTGCCTTAACGTTTGCAGTTGTTCGTCAATCGTTTGATATGAAAGATGTTGGTGTAGTTTCTGGATTTGCAAATACTGGAGGTTTTCTGAGCGCTGTCCTACTACCTAGTATTTTTGGGAAAGTGTTAGATTATTTTCAGACGGATGTTAACAGTAGTGCGGGGTATCATTACGGTTTTGTTATTCCGGTGATATTTTCAATAGTCGGTTTAATTGGAGTAGTGTTAATTAAAGAAAAACGTAAGGAAGTTAAGCAGCAAGGTGCATTAACAAGCTAAAATAAATCCCCCAGACAATAAGTTTGGGGGATTTTTCTAATGATTATTTTTTTACGAAAATAGTAGAAATAATTTGGTCGTAAGACATGCTACTATTCACTTCATATTTGCCTGGACGTAATTCTTTTTGAAGTCCTTTTATTTCAATATGTCTAGAAAATTTAAATGCATCAGGAATTAATTCAGCATCTTTAAGAATTCTACCAACATCAATACTCGTCATACCTTGAGTTACATTCACGACTACTTTTGTTTCTGGTTTTTCTTTTTCCTTGGATGTATCGGTACTATCCTCTTTAGACGTGGATTTTTTACTTTCTTCTTTAGTAGCTGTTTTATCTTCTTCGTTTTGTGATTTTGGTTTTTCTGCTTTACCATCACCTAGCTTGTCATATTCCTCTTTTGTAAGAACCACATACCCTGTGGATTCAAGCTCTTTTTTCATCTCTTTATTAGTGGGCTGTACCTTTACAGTCTCTTGCTTTACGAATGATTCAGAGGATGCATTTGCATCATTCTTATCAGAAAAATACCCTATGGCACTGATTGATGTAGCAATAAGAAGTCCAGTTGCAAAGCTCGTCAATAAGTTAATTCGCATTTGCTACCATTCTCCTTTCATCCATCATCTTCTGATAAGGAGCTAGCAAACGTGCGATTTCACTCTCGGATACCTGTTTTTTCGCTGCGATACTCTCGATTGAATAATTACGTTTATATAAATCTAGTATTTCACGCATATAAAGTATTTCTTCATTTGAAAGCTGAATTCCAGCTTCTTTCATCATCACTTCTTGATCAAGCTCAATATTACGAATAGATTCCTGTAAAGTGTTGATTTCTTTCATAAGTGAAATATGTACAAGATCGACTTCCTTTTGATTTTCTTTCGACGCCTGAAAAGACTTCGAAAGAGAAATGACTAGCAATACTGCTGATATTAAAAACAATCCTGTTAAAGTCCATCCCATCTAACTAATTCCTCCTACATATGAATAGAAAATTGCAAACTCATTATACATGCAAGATAGCAATTTATCGATTCAATTCGAAAAAACACAAAATAAGTCGGATGGATTTACAAATATAAGGCAACTTAGTATGGACTTTTTTCTTATATGGTTCCTTGAATTCGGGACATTAGTGTAATTAATATAGGTTTAGACTATCTAATTCATTTATTTATCTTCCAAAGATTTTCTTTCCTATACTAAACACTGCACCTGCAGCAACCCCTACTGCTACGATTGGTGCTGCTGCAACGGCTGCAGCAGCTACGGCTGTTCCTGCTGCGACTGCAGCTCCAGTTGCGGCTGCACCTGCTGCTACAACTGCCCCTCCAACTGCTGTACTTGCAACTGCGGTTCCAGCAGCTGCTACTGCGCTACCAACAGCCGTACTCGCTACCGCTGAGGTTACGACTGTTCCTGCTGCTGTCACAGCTCCACCAACAGCAGTCCCTGCCGCAATTGTAGTGGTTGCGGCTGCAGTTCCTATACCTCCGATTGCCCCAACAACAGTGGTCCCTGCCGCAATTGCTGCACCACCGACAGTTGTACTTGCAATTGCAGTAGTTGCGGTACCAACTGCACTAGCAACAGCGGCTCCAGCAGCAGTGTTCCCTAAAGCTGTTACTGCTGCTCCGGTTGCATAGCCTACACCAGTAGAAACAGCAGTGTCTACTGCTACAGATTTGGCTGCATCTCCAATTTCTTTATCACCACTAATAACATCTACCATATTTGAACCAAGGCTGAAGCCTCCCCCAAACTGTCCACCTGTTTTTGCAGATTGAACACCTGCTCTATGAGACTCTTTTGCAATATTAATAGCTGCTTGAGTTTTAGGTACGATTACTGAATTAGTACGTTTTGTTATTTTGGATTCTAACTGCATTCTTTTTGCAATTTTTGTTGCCTCTCTAGCAGAAACCTCGGACTCAATTACTTCGAATCCCGCAGCCTTAGCTTTGTTTATTAAAGCTGTATTTCCTTTATCAACAACTATGGTTTGCCCTTTATATAACGGAAAATCTATATTGCTTGTTCCATAACCAAGCTTTGCTTGAGCATACTGTATGGTTCCATCGCTATTAATGATTGCGAAATCAGCTATCCCATTATTATTGATTACATTTGTGACTTGGCCATTGATGGTTGCTTTCGTTGCATGCATTTCTTCAAACACAAAGCCTTTGAATCCCCTTGGTCCGCCTCTCATAGTGTTTAGTTTGCTTAAATTATTCGATAGTTTTTCATAAAGCCCAGCATTCTTAATACCAATGGATATAGCTTCCTTTGAAAAAAGCGCTCCAGCAATACCTGAAATTTGATTTTTTAGATTTAGCATGGCTAAATCAATATCCCCACCTGCATTTATAAGTACCTGCTCACATTCCTCGTCATTGAATTTTGTAAGTTCCATTAACAGCAGATTCTTTTCCTTGCTAAAGCTAACTTGATTTAATACATTTGCTAATTCCTGATACAACTCTCATCATCCTTTAATAATAGTTTTCTAAAGTCAAAGTTCTAATCCCTTATTTATAAAATAAAAACTAGAGTATTATGCATAAAGAATAGCCCCATTACATATGTAAAGGGACTTTTACTAGAATGTAATGCAACTGGCTGACATTTCCCTTCAAGAATAAGCCCCTATAGCTTTGCGTCCCATATTTTCACATGGTTTGCCTCTATGAATTTTTCCATAAAACACCTTTGTTATAGAACTATAATACTATTATTACATTCTTAGGTATATGAAATCTTTTAGAAAATGTCTAATTATTTCATAAGGTATTTAGTTATATATTAAAAATAGTAAAATCTTCCTAAAATTCTGACAACAGGATATAATTATTTTGTATCAAATATTCCTTAAGGAGGTTATTCGTTGGAAATAACAACACCATCTACGGCATCACAACCACAGCACGTTTATCCCACAAAGAAATCTGCACTTATTTTTTTTACAGTTCTAGCTATTGTTGTTGGGACGATTATCATCAGTTTTTTGCAACTTCAATCACCTAGAGTCATTCCAAAGACGGGAGCTTCAAATGTGTTTTCTGCAGAACGTGCATTTTCTTATTTAGAGGAGTTTGCAGTTGCTCCCCATCCCCTTGGATCAACAGAACATGATAGAGTACGAGACTATCTTGTTCAGGAATTAAAGGATTTAGGATTAAGTCCTGAAATCCAAAATGTAAATTCTTTACGTAATACTCGCACATGGGTCACAGGAGGAAACATTGAGAACATTATTGCGAAAATCGATGGTACGTCTTCCTCCAAAGCAGTCATGCTTGTTGCACACTATGATTCTGTACCAGGAGGACCTGGTGTAGCGGATGATGGGGCCGGTATTGCTGGCATTTTAGAAACGATACGAGCATTGAAAGAACATAAGGCTTTAAAGAACGATGTCATCATCCTATTAACAGATGGTGAAGAAAATGGACTGCTTGGAGCAAAAGCATTTGTCGAAGAACATCCATGGGTCCAAAATGTAGGTTTAGTCTTAAATTTCGAAGCTCGTGGTAATGAAGGACCTGCATTCATGTTTGAAACGAGTGAAGATAATAGCTGGATTATTCAAGAATTTGTAAAGGCTGCACCTACTCCGGTTGCCCATTCCTTTATTTATAACCTTTATAAACTCATGCCAAATGACACAGATTTAACGGTATTTAAGGAAGCGGGATTGAATGGTCTTAATTTTGCATTCGGAGAAGGTTTAGGCCATTATCATACAACTAGTGATAATCTCGAGAAGCTAAGCAAAGAAAGTTTACAGCATCATGGAGAATACATGTTAAGTCTGCTTCTTCATTTTGGTCAATTAGATTTAGCTCAAGAAAAGGAAGGAAATAGAATCTTCTTTAATATATTCGGAGCAACCATGACTACTTATTCCGACAATTTGGTGCTCCCAATCATGGGTCTTGCCGTACTATTGTTTGCCTTTACAATGGTTCACGGTTTGAAAAGAAAACAAGTAACTGTTCTTGGTACACTAGCTGGTTTTCTTACATTCCTTGTAAGCATGGTTGGTTCAGCAATCATTGGATTCAGTTTATGGAAAGTCCTAACGATTGTATTCTCAAATACCAAATGGATGCTAGGAACTGACATTACTTTCGGCACTCTCTTTTTGATTAGTTTTTCCATTATCATTATTTCTTTCTTAAACCTGCTATATCATTTTGTAAGTAAGAAAATAAAAGTCGGAAATTTAACCATGGGTGCATTACTGATATGGTTAATCCTGACTGTCGTAACAAGCTTCCTGCTAATTGCTGGTAGTTATGTATTTTCATGGCCGTTACTTTTTGCATTGATTGGGGTAAACCTTTACTTCCGTTCGGAAGACAATTCATGGAAAGGTCATCTTTTATCTGCTGGGTTTGCGATTCCTGGATTGTTGATTGTCGTACCAGTAATCTATTTAGTACAAATGCTTGTTTCAATGAGTTTAGCACCACTATTAATGGTCCTAGTTTGCCTTTTAGGAGGCTTATTCGTCCCGTTCTTGACTACGTTAACCATTAAATACAAATGGGTTATGCCTACCACCCTTCTTGGTGTCGGCCTTGTCGTGTTACTCGCCAATTGTATTTTCATAGCGAACGCCCCTTCTGAGGATCACCATAAGGCAAGTGACATTACTTACTTCATGGATGCAGATAAAGGCAAAGCATATTGGGCAGCAAGACATGCATTAGATGGCTATACATCACAATATGTTAACGGTGATGTAAAAATAGGAAATACGTCTGAATTCTTCCCTATGCTTCAATGGGATGTAAATTATGCCGAGGCTGATTTATACAATATTGAAGGACCTATCATGAATGTTTTATCAGATGAAACAGTAGGAAATAAGCGTACAATTGAATACCATTTGAAAACAAATCGCAAGGCCGAAGAAATGTTCTTACAGTCAGTAACAGTCTTAAACATGTCACAACTGAGCATTAATGGAAAAGATATTGAACTAAGTCGAAACACTTTCACAAAAGAAAACCCATTCCTATTCACCTACATCGTTGGCCAAACTGGAGAAATGAATGTGAAAATTACAGTTAACGCTAACGATAAAATAGAGTGGATTGTTGCGGATCGTGCTTATAGCCTTCCTGATACTAAAGGAAAACGTCCTTCAGAGTATAGTACTTATGGGGATAATTCATTTGTAATGAGAACAATCAAACACTAATTGAAAAAAGTCATAATCTACAAAGTTTACATGAACTTTATAGATTATGACTTTTTTTAATCGAATATCTTCCATAATAGCCCTACAACCACTACTACCAAAATGGCACCAATTAATGAAGGAACTAACGCATAGCCGACTAGTATTGGACCCCATGTCCCAAAAAGGTACGGACCTACCCAAGTACCAGTGTACCCAGCTACTAGAATTCCCACCCAACTACCTGGCATATGAAGATGTGATACTTTATTTGCAACAGCCCCAATCACCAGTACAACAATAACAGATAGAATAAATGTAGTAATACTCATGCAGTAAACTCCTTTTTCCTAGTTTATGCATGTCCATTACTTAGTGTTCGATCATTAATTGATTCATCAGTAGTGCTTATCCGTTATTATCTTGATTTCAATCATTTTAACGAGCCATGGTATGGTGACCTAGATAAAACATGCATGATTTGATTCCTTTTCAGTCATCAAAAAAGCCAGGCACCATTCAAAGATACCTGACTAAAAAAATTAGTAAATTGATAAAATTCTGCCTAAATATATCCCACTTGCTGCTGCCTGAGATAAGGAATGGGTAACTCCTGAACAATCTCCTATCACATAGATTCCGGGAATGCTAGTTTCGAAGTGGTCGTCAGTTTCTATTATAGGAGAATAAAACTTCCCATCCATCCCATACAAAAGTGTATCTTCATCTATTTCTTCACCAATGAAATCCTCTAGACGATGTAAAAAATCTAGTAAGATTTGAATATACAAACTAGGAACCTCATCAATTAAATCTCCGTAATCTCCCAATAATATAGCCTGGACACTATTAGTAACCATTTTTTCGTTTGTTGTTGCTACTCCTTTACGTAAGTCCCCTAATCGTTGTACGACAATTCGATCTCTGCCTCTGTTTATTTTTCCTATCACTTGCTCAGCATAAAAATTTGCTTCCTTAAGAGTAGAAAAATACTTTGGGGTGAATAAGGTAAAATTCAAGTTTGTCGTTCCAGTTCCTTGCTCGCGAAAATTTTGGCCATCAGGCATAACGAGTCCTTCTTGGTATTTTCGTATAATTCTTCCTTGTGGATTCATGCAATATGTAGTGGAGATAATCTCTTCGTGCGAAAAAGATAGTTTTGTTTCGAAGGTATCTTCTAAAATCGACCGCAACTGCCTTTCCTTCATTTCGACTCGAATACCCAAATCTAACCTCGTTTTTCCTTGCTTGACACCTAGACTTGTGCACTGTTGCTTTAACCATTCATTACCGGATCGTCCTGTGGCAAAAACCACTTTTTTAGAATGGAAAACCCCTTGATTAGTCGATAAGGAAAAAGTATCTTCTTCAATTTTGGTTTGATGAACTTCAACCTCAAAATGAATATCTATCCTTTTAGATAAAATCTCAAACATCTGTTGAAAAATCGTCGTCGAAAGTACAGTGCCTAGATGCCTCACTTCAGTCGTTAACATCTGAAGACCACAAGCTTCCGCTTTCTTTGCTAATTCGGCATGATCTGTTGAATATTTCGATACAGCATTTCCACCAAAACCACACAAAATATCGTCCACTTCATTCATTAATTGTGATAGATTCTCTTTACCTACTTTTTGTGCTAATTCTCCACCAAAGTCACTGGAGTAATTGAATTTTCCTTCTGATTTTCCCAACCCAGCAAAACCAAAGTACTTCCCGCATACATCACAATTGCATTCTTCTCCTCGATCTAAAGTACAGGTTCTCTCCTCAAGGGATTTTCCTTTTTCAAGAATTAATATATTTTGATTAGTATGAGCCAATGTATAAGCTAAAAAAATGCTACTAACTCCAGAGCCTATTATAGTAATGTCATACATTCATTATCACCTTCTTAGATGAACTATCATTTAAATTAACAATAAGTCTATGAAGTTGAAAAAGCAAGAAACTTCCTGCTTCCCCAGGTTAAGTATAATGAGAACAATTGTACAATTAATGTAGTCTGATAAAAACGTATTAGAAAATAATTTGAGGAATACAATGTAAAGAACTGCAAATTTCATAAGGGTGGTGGAAGACATATGTTTTCAGTTACAGAAATGCGCGGCTTCGAAATGTTTTCAATGACCCATCTCCTTACTATTACTTTGTTTTTACTGGTTTTTTTCTTGTTCATATTTTACAGAAATGAACTGAAACCGTTTCAATCGAAAATCAAATGGACATTATTCAGTACCCTACTAATCTGTGAAATATCCTATCATATGTGGGCCATTCAAACTGGTATTTGGACAGTCAAAGATTTACCATTACAGCTTTGTTCACTTAGTACATTTTTGGCATTATTCTTATTCCTAAAACCCAATCCAAAAATATTCAATTTATTATTCTTTATCGGACTGCTTCCTGCCATACTAAGCATGGTCACTCCTGAAATGGTCTACTAATTCCCTCATTTTCGCTACATTAAATATTTCCTTCACCATTCAGCCATTCCACTTGCCGTATTGTACTTTATTCTATTTGAAGGTTATCGAGTACCGAGAATAGCCGTATTATCAAGCTTCCTACTATTGAATATCATTGCTGTACCTATATTTATCCTTAATCAGCTGCTTGAAACTAACTTTTTCTACTTAGCACAACCAACTGATGCCAAAACGATATTAACTCTTTTTGGAAGTGGAATTATGTATTATATAAATCTTGAAATTGCGGGAGCCCTTGTGTTTATCGTTACGTATATTCCTATGGGAGTTTTACAATATAGAGAAAGTAAAAAAAGGGGGGGCTTAAGTAAAAATAATGGTTAGAAAAAGTGTCAGTCCAAACTTAAGAACAAATTTCTTAAGTAGGACTGACACATATTTTAAAGAATCCTTTATTTATCAATATATTATTCTATCTATTCTCTTTCTAGTAACGAAGCACCAGAGATACCTGGTTTTGTCATTTCGTACGGGTCCAGAATCAGATTCAGTTCTTCTTCTGTGAGCACATCGTATTTCAAGCAAAGTTCTCGGACTGGTACACCCTGTAAAATCGCTTCTCTTGCAATTCGTGATGCTACTTCATAGCCTATATGTGGATTTACTGCTGTAATGACTCCAACGCTCTTTTCCACATATTCTTTTAGCCTCTCTTCATTCGCAGTTATTCCTTTTAAGCAATTTTCTGTAAAAGTACGGAACGCATTATTCATAATGCTAATGGATTGGAGAAGGTTAAACACTAATACGGGCTCCATGACATTCAATTCCAATTGACCTGCTTCTGATGCTAGACAAATAGTTTGGTCATTTCCAACGACTTGGAACGCTACTTGATTGATTAGCTCTGGTAACACAGGATTAACTTTTCCAGGCATGATAGATGAACCAGGCTGCCTTGCAGGTAATGTAATTTCACCCAACCCTGCTCTTGGCCCCGATGCCATTAATCGTAAATCATTGGCGATTTTTGACATGTTCAACATACAAACTTTTAAAGCCCCTGATACTTCTGTGTAAGCATCAGTATTTTGCGTAGCATCTACAAGATGATCTGCTCCCGTTAACGGAAGTCCACTGATATCTTGAAGGTGTTTTACGACTAATTCTATATAACGAGGGTCAGCATTTAATCCAGTTCCAACGGCTGTTGCACCCATGTTCACTTCATATAGATGTTGCTTAGATTGCTTAATTCGTTTAATATCACGTTCAATTACTCGGCTATAAGCTTCAAATTCCTGACCAAGTCGAATTGGAACAGCATCCTGTAAGTGTGTGCGCCCCATTTTGATAACATGGTTGAATTGCTTTGCCTTTTGTTGAAACACTGCGTGCATTTCTACCATAGATTCCAATAATTTTTCTAATAGGTTTAACACTGCAATATGAATTGCCGTTGGGAATGCGTCATTTGTAGATTGTGACATATTGACATGTGTATTGGGACTACAATGAGAATAGTCTCCTTTTTCTTTCCCAAGCAGTTCTAACGCACGATTGGCAATGACTTCATTAATATTCATGTTAATCGACGTTCCTGCTCCACCTTGGATAGGATCGACAATAATTTGATCATGCCATTTCCCTGCCATTAACTCTTCTGCCGCCTTGACAATGCATTCGCCAATTCCGGAATAAAGACGTTTAATATCCATATTCGAAAGGGCAGCTGCTTTTTTCACAACAGCCATTGCCTTTATTAGCTCTTCATGGATTCTATACCCAGTAATAGGAAAGTTTTCAACTGCACGTAATGTTTGAATTCCATAATACGCTTGTGCAGACACTTCCTTCGATCCCAAGAAATCTTTTTCAGTTCGCATTTGGCTCTTTGTTATTGGCATTTTATCCAGTCTCCTCTATTGCTACAACAAATCTAGTTCTATTAATCTAAAATGTATCCATTGCCTATTAAAACAAATCGTATCAGAAAGCTCAAGGTGTTTGTTTACCGTATTAAAGAATGAGACATTGGTATCTAACTATCCATACTTCTACTCCCCATAAACTTCTTCCCTTGTATGAAAGCCGTCTCTAATAATTGTTTGATCCATATTAGATAGGTTTACTGCTGTGGGATATAGTAAGAGAGATGGTACTTCGATTTTTCCGTTATTTACCCGCTTGCCCGCTTTTACTTCTTCATCTTTTGCCATTTTGACGGCGATTTTAGCCGCCGTATTGGCTAGGACATTAATTGGCTTGTACACCGTCATTGTCTGTGTGCCTTTGACAATACGTTGGGCAGCAGCTAGCTCTGCGTCTTGGCCCGCAACTGGAATCTTGCCAGCCAGTCCTTGTTCTCTTAAAGCTTTGATGGCTGCCCCAGCAGTAGCATCGTTTGCTGCAATCACTGCATCGATGTCATTGTAGTTGGCTTTAAGTGCTGCTTTCATGTTCACATAGGCATTAGTGGGTAACCAGTTTTGTGTCCACTGGTCGTATACGATCGTAATGTCCCCTCGATCAATATACGGCTGAAGAACATTAAACACACCTTTTTTAAAGAGAATTGCATTATTGTCCGTAATTGCACCACCTATATATACGTATTTTCCTTTTGGAACTAGGGAAGTAATTGCCTCTGCCTGTAGTTCTCCTACTTTTTCATTATCAAAAGAAATGTACAAGTCAATATCGGCATTTTTTACGAGACGATCATAGGAGATAACCTTGATACCTGCCAAATGGGCTTTGTTGACGATCGCTGCGGTGGCTTCGGCATTATGGGGAACGACGACAAGTAGGTCTACCCCTTGACTAATCAAGGTTTCCGCTTGTGAGATTTGTAATGCATCGTCTCCATTGGCAGCAAGGATTTCCACTTCTGCTCCAAGCCTTTCCACAGACTCCTTGAATAGATCCCTGTCCTTTAGCCAACGTTCTTCTTCTAACGTATCCATTGAGAACCCGATTTTAATCTTCTTTTTGCGCGGAACTTTAAGCCCTTTTGACTCTTCATTTTTTGAGATTCCAGCGGGGACGGCAGAGCCTCGGACCTTATTAGTCTTTTCACAGGCGGTGGCCAAACAGAGAAAAATCATAATGATTACAACCATCATCAGCCTACGTTGAACAAATCCTCGGTCCATCAGTCTCTCCCCTTTCAGTTTATTTACTAACTAGTGTTTTCCTGTAATCCTTTGGTGACATTTTACACATTTTCTTAAACACCTTGCTAAAGTAATTCGGGTCGTGATAACCCACTTCAAAGGTAATTTCTTTAATGCTCTTTTCAGAATCAGCAAGGAGCTTCTTCGCCTTTTCTATCCTGCATTCGGTCAATAAATCTATATAATTGATTCCTAGTTTCTCTTTGAACATCTTGCTAATATAGATGGGACTTAGCTCCACTTTTTGTGCTAGCGATTCTAATGAAATATCCTCATGGGAGTGATCCAGAATATATTGTTTAATTTGATGAATCGTATCCGCTTCCAGCAGGTCATAGTGATCATGATAGGATTGCATCATACGATCAAGTAACCCGTTCGTCTCGGAACGCAACTGACGATAGTCATTAGTTCGATAGGAATAAAGAGGCGTCGTAGCATCAATCCCCATTTCCCGCATCACTTGAGCTACAATCCAAAGAACCTCAAGCATCCTTTGCTGGGTTTGAAGAAGATCCAACCCTTCATTTTCGTATATTTGAATGATATTCATTATATTGGTACGGACTTGTTGCCATTCTCCAAGTCGAACTTGATCGGAAAACTCTTTTTTGTGGTGCTGGACTAGTATATTATCGTATCTTTCCCCCATTGATGGGACATCCGAATAGAAGCGATACTTCATCGGTATCTTCGTGTCCATCGTGGCGATCAAAGACTCCTGATACGATTGTCTAATTTCATCCAATGTCTTACATACATTCCCAATCCCCACAAACCAGTTTTGAACTGACCTCGCAAGGGACAAGATTTCACGAGCCAATGCCGTTGCCTGAGAACGGAAGGATTGGTCGGGATTCCTGAAGACAATGATGGGTAGTTGATTCCCATAGAGGGCTCCTATCCAACAACTTTTTGTCTGTCTGACCTTTTCTTTTACAGAACCATACATATTCTCTGAGCCGGGAGGAAGCAAAACAATCATCACAAACATCTCTTCCTTGGATGGAATGTCCAGTATCTCCAAAAGCATGTCCACATGCACTTCATGTACATGGTCAAATAAAAGCTGAGTGACAACATCAGTTTCAACGAGTGACAATGTTTTTTGCAGTGCCTCTTTTTCTTGCAAGTTTTTTTGGAGAGACACTTTTTCTTCCTCAATCTGTTGCAGGACTTTTCCAATCGTCACGACAATGTCACTGGCCTTGCTTGGTTTCAGCATATAGTCTTTGACACCGAATTTGATTGCCTGTCGCATATAGTCAAACGTATCATAGGCTGTAACCATAATGAATTTGATGTTAGGGTGTTCCCCACTAATCAATTCCAATGCTTCCATGCCATTCATGCCTGGCATTTTAATATCCATTAAAATGAGGTCAGGCTTAAACTCTCCTGCCATTTGAACTGCCATATTTCCGTTTTTGGCTTGTTCTATGAGAAGACCTGGAAAATTTTTTTCTAATATGGCTTGCATCCCATCGCGCTCTATTTGTTCATCATCCACTATTAGGAGCTTAATCAAGCAAGTTCAACTCCTTTTTTTGGTATTTTAATCATGATTTTTGTTCCGTAACCCATTTGGCTGACAATATCTATTACATCATCATGTCCATAGAAAAGACGCAAACGTTTTACCACGTTACTGAATCCAATTCCGGTAGAATGGCCCTCTGATGGGAGGACTTTTTCCTCCAGGATTTGTTGGACTTTCTCTTCTGACATTCCATTTCCATCGTCTTCGATTTCAATTGTGACCCTGTCTTCTCCAGCAATAATCCTTACCCATATGGAACCACCATCTTCTTTTGGCTCTATCGCATGAATTACTGCATTTTCAATGATCGGCTGCAGTGTCAAAGCAGGAATTTTTAAACCAAGGCAGGTTTCATCAATTTCGATATGTAGCGTCAATCGGTCTTTAAATCTAGACATTTGAATGTCCATATACTGTTGTAAAACTAAAACTTCCTCATGTAACGTGACAGATCGGTCTAAACGCTTTAAGTTGTACCTCAGTAACCCTGCAACACTTACAAGCAGGTCACTTGTTTCCTCTGAGCCTTCTAAATAAGCCTTCTTAGAAAGTGTGTTGAGCGTGTTAAACAAAAAATGCGGATTGATTTGACTTTGCAAGCTACGAAACTGGCTTTCTTGCAACAGAATCTTGCTTTGCTGAAGCTCATGCTCAAGCTGTGCCTTGCTCTTAATTTCAACAATCAGGTTATTAATATTGATCCGCATTCGATCAAAGGTCTTTGCGAGAAAGGAGATTTCATCATTCGTCTCCACCTTGACTTGTAAATCAAATCTTCCTTTTGATAGCTCATTGGCGGCTTGAGTCAGCTTTTGTACAGGTCTAGTAATACTTAAAGAAAACCAATACGTGGCTAATAATAGAAGAAAGGTGATTAAAAGTAATTGCCAGATTCCTAGTTTAATAACTTCTCCAGAACGCTCGATGATACCACGATAGAAGCCTTCATTGTTTTTCAGCTCATTATCGATCAGGCTAAGAGTCATCTCTGAAATATAATTAGAAATACGCGTCGCTTCAGCGAATTCCTTCGTGTAAGCCTCTGTATCATTCGCAGAGTGAAACATCAGAATTCGATCAGTCGTTTCACTGAGGCTATCGATTAAATTGATATAGTTCGTGAGGATAAAAGAGTTCTCGGAGTTCCGTAATTTAAGAACTTCCCTTTTCGCCTTTTGCATGTTTTGTTTACTCTGATACACACCATCCAATTTCTCTGGAGTCGGATACAGCATATAGTTATTCAGATTGGTTATGACAAGCTGGCTCGTCCTTGTCGCTTCATTCATGCTTAAGTATCGCTGAAGAATCTCATTGTATTGATTCTGGGTCTTATGGTTGTAGAATGTAAGCGCTAACCAAATGACTGACATAATGACGAGGACGACGGTCGTGAGCATCAAAATTTTCTTTTGAATACTAATCATTTTATGCCCATCTCTTTCAAAATAAAAATATCGGTATAATAGCCGTTTACATCTAACGGTACGGTCTTACCAATCAACCATTCAATCATTAACTGGACGCTCTTTTCCCCCATTTTTTCTGGGGACTGCTCAATGATTCCATCTAACTTCTTATGATTGAGCAAGGTCAACGACTCTGGACCATCGTCAAAGGAATAAATATGAAAAGGTTCAACTTGATAGCGCTTACTTATTTCAGTAATCATCGTCCCGGCTACATCAGCATCAACAGCAATGAACGCGTCAACTTCTGGCATCCTATTCAGTGAATCTTGTGTCGCAGAGATGATGCTCTCCCTTGATTCAGATGTTTCTGCGTGTAAAACCTTAACACCGCGAAACTCTTTTAAAACATCTTCCATACCGCTCAAACGTTGCGTTTGGTAGTACTCTTTTTGACGGTCATACATTAGGACAACTTCCCCGGTTGGGCCCATATCTGATAGTAATTGCTTGGCAATCATTTCTCCCGCCTTATATTGATCTGATCCCACATAGGTTTTTCTTAGACTTTCCGCCATCGGTACATCATTTGCCACCGTGATGATGGGAATCCCGTAAAAGGATGCCTTCACTTTTGTAAGCTGTTTAAACTCTTCCGTATCCAACCCTTGTATGATAATCCCATCCACTTTGGAATGAATCGCAATTTCCATCTTTTTTAAAAAATCTTCCTTATTGTTGCCGTAGCTCCCCCATACTTCAAGGCTAGCCCCATTCTTTTTCGCTTCAGTTAATGCACCTCTGGCGACTTCATTCCAAAAAGGAGTTTTCATATCTTGCGTAATCAAGACTAGTCGATGCTGTGGCTTTTCTTCGTTGACGACGGGCAATTCCCAATCGGAACGAAAAACTTTTTTAGCTGATTCAATCGTAAAAAAGCAAAGTGTAATAAAAATTGAGATTAATAGAATAATTGCCGTTTTTCGCAAGAGAATGTCTCCTTTCTCCCCTAATAATAAACTACTTCTCGACCCACCATCTACAAAAATTTGACCTTATCATTAGGGAGAGGAGAATACAATAGAAAAAGAGGGACTGATTTAGCCCCTCGGGAAATTTCTATCTTTTCTTTCTAGTCATGACGTCAAAAATGACCGCGCCAGCAAGGACCCCACCACGGATCATATATTGATAAGAGATTCCAACTCCTAACAGGTTCATCCCACTCGTTAGTGAAGCCATAACAATCGCACCGATGATTGCTCCTGTAACTTTTCCGACTCCACCTGCAGAGGATACCCCTCCAACATATGCTGCAGCAATAGCATCCAGTTCAAACAGAGTACCAGCTGTGGTTGTAGCCGATTGCAAACGAGAGGTAAATAGAATACCAGATAGTGCAGCAAGCATCCCCATTGAACCAAACACGATATACGTAATTTTCTTAACGTTCATCCCACTTAGATGTGCCGCTTCCGAATTACTACCAACTGCGTAAATATGTCTCCCTAGTACCGTTTTTGTAGTAAGGAAGTGATAGATAATAACTACTAATAACATAATAATAACGGTCCAAGAGAAGCCGTTATAGCCTGCTAGAATCCAAGTAATGTAGGCGATAATTGCAGACACAAACACTAATTTCAATGTGAAAATCCCTTTAGAAACCACATCAAAGCCATATTTGATTTTATTTTTACGATTTGAAAATTCACTGGAAATGTACAATAAGATTCCTACTAAACCGACAAGTAGAGATAGTAAATGTAGGCCACTTACTTCCAATAGTGAAGGAATATATCCGTTTCCGATTGCATTGAATTTATCGTCTTGAATGATAATCGTACCTGTTTTTTCCGTTACTTGTAGAATCGCTCCTCTAAAAATTAACATCCCAGCAAGTGTTGCAACAAAGGAAGGTATTCCGATTTGCGCTACTAACCAGCCATTAAAAAGACCAATGATGATACCAAATACTAAAATAATAGGGATGGCAACGAACATAGACATTCCCGCTTGAGTAAGTAAGATTGCTACGATCGCTCCAAGGAAACCAGCCACAAACCCAACTGATAAATCGATATGGCGAATCACAATTACAAGTGTCATTCCAACAGCCAATACCGCGATATATCCTGCTGAATCTAATAGATTACTAATATTTCGAGAACTCATGAAAAGTCCGTCAGTCATGATGGAAAAGGTAAGAATAATAACGAATAAGGCAATATACATGCCATAGTCACGGATATTTTCACTAATCAGTGACTTCGCTTCACTGAATAAATTCATAGATTTAACCTCCTATTGCGTAGCAAGCTGCATAATATTTTCTTGATTGGCTTCCTCAATCCTCAACTCGCCCTTCATTTCACCTTGAGCCATGACATACACACGGTCACTCATTCCGAGGACTTCCCCAAGCTCTGAGGAAATCATGATGATGCTCATGCCTTCTTTTATCAGTTCGTTCATGACTGTATAAATCTCGAATTTAGCTCCTACATCGATGCCTCGAGTCGGTTCATCCAAGATCAGCAGCTTTGGTCCTACAAATAACCATTTTCCTAATGATACTTTTTGCTGGTTTCCTCCACTTAAGTTACCGACGACCTGTTCCAAGGAAGATGCTTTAATGTAAAGCGAATTTTTATAATGATCCGCAATCTTGATTTCTTCATTATCGTTTAAAATTCCATTAGAAGAGATTCCGTTTAAATTCGCAGCAGAAATATTGTTCTTAATATCCTGGATTAAGAATAACCCATCGCCTTTTCGGTCTTCCGTTACATAGGCGATTCCTGCTTTAATGGCATCGCTAGGATGTTTGAGTGCTACCGAAGTGCCGTTCATCACTAAATCGCCCTCTAGCTTGTAGGATTTCGCATTTCCGAAAATGCTAAGCGCAAGCTCTGTACGTCCTGATCCCATTAATCCAGCAATGCCTACTATTTCTCCCTTCTTCACGTGAAGATTGATATCTTTAACGACTTGTCTACCAACTTTTGGGTCAAAGGCTGACCAATTACGTAATTCTAATATTTTTTCACCGAAGGTTTTGGTTGATCGTTTCGGATAAATATCATCAATTTCCCGTCCGACCATGTTTTTAATAATAATATTTTCAGAGATTTCTCCCTTTGCAGCATCTAGTGTACATACTGTTTGACCATCACGAAGCACTGTTGCTTTATCCGCTATCGAAATGACTTCTTTCAGCTTGTGTGAAATCATGATGCATGTGATGCCCTGTTTTTTCAATTCACATAACAGCTCGAGTAGATTTTCACTGTCATCCTCGTTTAATGCTGCTGTCGGCTCATCAAGAATAAGTAGCTTCACGTCTTTGCTTAACGCCTTGGCGATTTCCACAAGCTGCCGTTTTCCTACTCCCAAATCCTTAATGAGGGTATCCGGATTCACATCGAGCTTTACTTTTCCTAGCATTTTTTTCGCTTCAACAATTGTTTGATTCCAATCGATGATTCCTCCACGTTTCACTTCGTTTCCTGCGAAAATATTTTCATAGACGGTTAGATCTGGAAATAAGGCTAGCTCTTGATAGATGATGGCAATACCGGTTTTGACGCTGTCACTTATTTTGTTGAACTGCTGGACATCACCTTCAAATACAATATCCCCTTCATACGTTCCGTAAGGGTACACCCCACTAAGTACCTTCATCAGTGTGGACTTCCCCGCTCCGTTTTCCCCAATCAAGCAGTGAATCTCGCCTTTTTTCACCTTGAAATTGACATTGCTCAGTGCCTTAACACCCGTAAAGGACTTGGATATATCGTTCATTTCCAAAATATATTCACTCATGTTGTTCCCCCCTAACAAAAACGAACTATAATGGAGAAATAGTGATAGACGAATCTATCACTATTCCTCATGCTGTATAGTTTTTATTCAATACCAGTAAATTCGCTAGCTTCGTAGTAACCAGAATCAATCAATTCTGCCTTCACATTGTCTTTGTTTACCACGATTACGTCTGTTTGCTTTGCTTGGATATCAGCTTTTCCATTGTTGTAAGAACCAGTTGTTTCAGGAGTTTTTCCGTCTAAGACTTCAATAGCCATACCCATTGCATCCTTAACAAGCGTACGAACATCTTTGAATACTGTCATCGATTGCTTTTCGTCAATTACGTATTGAATTGAAGCTTTTTCAGCATCTTGACCTGTTACCACATAGTTTGAGATATCTCCGTCAGAAGCGAATACATCTGCGATCGAACGAGCAGTTCCATCGTTTGGAGCAAGAACAGCCACTTCACCTTTCAAATCTGCACCTGCAGCTGTTAAGTGAGTTTGCGCTTTGTTTTTCGCTTCATTTGGATCCCAGTTCGTTGTTACTTGGCCTAGGATTTTACTTAATTGGTCACGAGAAAGCTCAGCCGTATCTTTTAAAGCTTCCGCTTCGCTTGAGTTAGCGATTTTGAAAGTACCGTCAGCGATTTTTGGTTGAAGTACGCTCCATGCACCTTGGAAGAACAAGAATGCGTTGTTGTCAGAAGCAGCACCCGCATATAAGTACAATGGAACATCCTTGCCTGTTGCATTATCAATCAAATATTGACCTTGAGCAGCACCTACTGCAACGCTATCGAACGTAACGTAGTAATCTACTGCATCCGTGTTTGTAATCAAACGATCGTATGAAATAACGGTAATATCTTCTTTCTTCGCAGCTTCCACCGCAGCTGCAGCCGCATCTCCATCTTGAGGACAGATGATTAAAACTTTAATCCCTTTGTTAATCAATGTTTCAACATTCTCTTTTTCCTTAGCAGAAGAACCTTGGCTAAATAGGATTTCAGTTGTGTAGTCTGAATCTTTTAAAGCATCTTTGAATCGTTGCTCATCCTGCACCCATCTAGGCTCGTCCTTTGTAGGTAGTACGATTCCAACATCCACTGATCCCCCACTGTTGTTACATCCTGCTAGCATCGCCGCAAATAAAGCAATAACCAGCATTAAAGATAACGCTTTCAAAACCTTCTTCATAAAGAACCCCCTTGAACTGTTTTTGAATGATTACAGCTCAATTATATGGCAGTAAGAAGTGTTTGAAAGCGCTAACAACTAGTATTCTTTTAACATCGTCTGGACTTTTTTAGCTTTTGCGGAGATTTTATTATACTTAAGGTTTTTTCACCTAGGATGAAGTTTTGACAATAAGTTTTTCATTTGATTGGAGCAAGATACAGACTGCTTACCTGCGAGGAGGTTACAGCTTTCTTTAAACAGCGTTTGGCACCAATGGTAGCAAAGTAGTTAATTTTGTAAACGTTGGTGCCTAAGTATTTCAGTTTATTGTCTTTGATTTAATTCCCTTTTATTTTTTTCAAACCAGCCAAACGCAACTTCCGCCTGGATGATTTCATTATTTGGAGAAACTAAAAATAAAATAAATGATCCCCCCGGTGGAAAGATAAATTTCCCATCCTCATCACTGGCTAATGTACTTTGCGGAGGTACGATCCGCCTAAATGCCATTACCCCTTTTTTTGGTATTCCTTCAACCATTTCAGCATATGCGATATTTACTTCAGGCTTTGGAAGCGGTTTTAGGGCTGTATTTGCTGGTGTGACATTATTTGAAATCATTGACTTACCGGGAGGTATGGCATTAAACCAGATCTCGGCTTCAAAAGGATGATTGGAATGATTTGTTATGGTAAAAGCATTAACAAATAAATTAACGTCCGATTGAAACGGGTTAACTAAGCCTCCCCACCCATTTTTTCCTTTTCCAAAACGAATGTGTTCTGTTTGGCCAACAAAATATCTCCCATGTATGGATTGAAACAAGGGGTTGGGTATGTTTACGGTTTTACTATATCGGTCATTATTAAACAAATACATAAGAAAACTTCACTCCTTTCTAGAGTTTATGTAAATAGTTAGAGAATGTCTGGACAAAAATCACAAAAGCGGTAAGCAGATTTAATACCGCCAACAATCCAAATATTTATGTGATTTCAGAAAAAAAGTCGATTCCCCGAAAAATTAAGAAACCAACTATATTAATGTGGATGGTAAAATTGCATTGTAAGGATTTTTAATTTGAGATTGGAATGAAATGAATGAAGTATAAGAAAAATTTAATGATTTCAATTGGTTTTCTTGCAATGTTATTGGTTTTCTATTTTGGGATTTTACATTGTAAAATCATGGAACATGCTGTTGTTGAGGCAGATGAGAATACAGAGTTTCTCATTGTTCTAGGTGCTAGGGTCAATGGTACCGTCCCATCATTAGCCCTTCAATATCGAATTGATACAGCAGCAGAGTACATATTAGAACATCCAAGTGTAATGGTAATTGCATCAGGAGGGCAAGGATCAGGTGAAGATATCTCTGAAGCAGAAGCCATAAAAAGAGGTTTAATTGAACAAGGGGTAGAAAATCATAGAATTATTAAAGAAGATAAATCTACTAACACTGTTGAAAATATTAAATTTTCGAAGAAACTCATTCCTGATGGTTTAGAAAAAGGAATGATTGTTACCAATGATTTTCATCTATTTAGATCTAAAATGATAGCACAAGATTTAGATGTTAAATTAAATGGACTACCAGCAAAAACTCCTTTAGTAGCAATCCCAAAATCGTACAGTCGTGAATACTTGGCTATTACAAAATACTTTATAGATAAATATGTTCTTAATTAGGTCTGGTAATTCTTGACGGTTAATTCAAATAGATTGGCAGATTTATTGGTTTTTAACACAGCGTCAGGCACCTCCCATGGACAAAGCTAGAAAAATTGTCCACGGCTGGTACCTGACGCTTGTTTTATTTATTACCTATTCTACTGTCACTGCCAAATCCTTAATTAAAAGTGAAGGTGAGCTAATATTCGACATTGAAAAATCTATGTCTGAGCCAATTTCCTCGATATTTTTCAGTAAATCAAAGAAGTTCCCAGCAACCGTCATTTGCTTTACTGCAGATTTTATTTTACCATTCTTCACTAGATATCCGTTAGCCGCCAGTGAGAAGTCTCCTGAAACGATATTCGCCCCGGAGTGTAAACCTGACAAACCTATAATAATAATGCCTTCTTCCATTGAAGCAGTTAGCTCTTCAAGACTATTAGAAGAAGGGACAATATACAAATTCGAGGGTGACACTGTTAAAGCTCCATTATAAGAGGACCTATAGGCATTTCCTGTAGATTCAACCCCAGCTTTCCTAGCGGTTTTCCGATTATGGAGCAAGGTAACAAGCTTTCCATCCTTGACAATTGGTTTCTTTAATGTGGCAACTCCCTCACTATCAAACGACAGACCTAAAATGCCCTCATCTAATAAAGGGTCATCGATGATTTGTAATTTAGAATGAGCGATGACTTCTCCAACCTTATCTTTTAAAAGCGATTGTCCCTTTTGGGCATTTTCAGCTGAGAAAATGGGGGAGAATGTCTGAAGTAGACTTCCTGCTGCATCGTTTCTTATTAGAACTGAATAATGTTTACTGTCAGCCGTTTGAGCATCCAACTGAGATAATGCTTCCTCAACAGCATGCTTTGCGAACTCTTCAGGATTAAAAGCAGAAAAATCTCTGGTTGCCTTAACATACGATCCAGTTTTTATTTCTTCTCCTTGCTTAACGACTACAGAAACATAAATATACATATAATTACGCAATTCCTGAAGGGAAAGGCCCTTATTATTGATGATATGGCGCTCTAATTCTTCGCTTTGCAGTTTAAAATAATTGGTTCCCGTTACTCTCTCATCGTAAGCTAAAATCTGCTTTTCGATTTCTTTCATTAATTCGATTTTCTCAGGAATGGTGACATTTTTCAGTTCCGTCGAATAGAAGCTGCCTTCTTGATAGGCTTCACTTCCTGCAAAAATCTCCTCTTGTACCTCCTCCTCCGTCATTTGAGCATTTTCTTTAGCGTTCTCAACTAGATACAAAATAGAATCTGCATCTAATTTTTCGGTGAAAGCATTACCCATTCTCCCATTGAACAGTCCTCGAAATGAAACGCCCGCAGTTTCGGCCGATTCATAGGAATCAATTTCTCCTTTGAAAATACCACACCCGAATTTTTCTTCACGCTCGAAATAAAGCTCCATGTCGCTAAATCCATGCTTTTCTCCAAGCTCGAATAAATCTTGCTGAAATTGATTGATATTCATTTTATTCAGCCTCCTTACTGCCGCCGACAGTCATTTCACTCACGCGGATCATCGGCTGTCCAACATTCACTGGAATGCTTCCACTTAATGATCCACACATACCTGCTCCATGTGCCAACTGATTTCCTACCATATCAACAAGCTTTATCGTCTCCGGTCCATTCCCAACCAGCGTCGCTCCTTTTATCGGTTTGCCAATTTTGCCATCCTTCACAAGATAAGCCTCCATGACGGCAAAATTATAATCACCAGTTGCTGGATTCACGGAACCACCACCCATATATTTGGCATAGATACCATGCTCAGTATTAGCAATGATCTCTTGCGGTGTAGACTTCCCTTCTGCGATATATGTGTTCGTCATTCTGGAGGTTGGGGCAAAACGGTAAGACTGTCTTCTACCAGAACCTGTTGATTCCATCCCCATTCTTCGACTATTAAATTTATCAATCAAGTACCCTTTTAAAATTCCATTTTCAATTAAAACATTTCTTCGAGCCTTTTCACCTTCATCATCAAGTGTGATGGAGCCCCACTCGTTTGAAAGGGTTGCATCATCAATATAAGTTACAACATCTGAGGCAACTTTTTCCCCAATTCGATTGGCAAAAACAGAGTTATTTTTTGCGACAGAAGTTGCTTCTAATCCATGCCCACATGCCTCATGGAAAATAACGCCTCCGAATTCATTATCAATGATTACAGGAAACTTACCGCTTGGACAGTCTTCAGCTCCTAACATCGTCACCGCAATCCTTGACGCTTCTCCTGCATAATGTTCAAGATTTAAATTCTCAAAGAATTCAAATCCCTTGTGTGCACCTGGTCCATAAAAACCTCGCTGCATTTGGTTACCCTCAGAAGCGATGGATTGAATGGCCATTCTACTTCTAACCCTTTTGTCTTCTACAAATTTACCTTCACTATTTGCAATCAGAACATTCTGCTCTTCATCCAAGTAACGGATTAAGACTTGCTGAATACTAGAATGATAGTTTTTGGCAATGTCATAAGCCTTCCTCATGACATCTACCTTACGGATTTTTTCTACTTCTCTAGGGTGAATCAAAATTGGGTGTGCGCAAGAAATCGTTTCTTTTTCTAATGGCTGAGGTTTGATGATCGTATCACCAGTAATGGCATGAGCGGCATTTCTCGCTGCCTTTAACAAACTCTCTTTTGTACCATCTGTTGTATATGTATAAACATTTTGCAAACCTTTAAAAACTCGGATCCCAATACCATAATCCCGACCGGATAAGCTATTTTCAATATTACCGCTTTGCAGAGTTAGAGTATTGGTATATCGATCCTCCACAAACACTTCTGCAAAATCTCCTCCAGTTGAGAGTGCAGCCGTAAGGATATCCTCAATTACGGATTTCAAAAGCATAAAACCCCTCCTTGTACACCATTTTTCAAAATAATCAGAACAATATAAGTATACAATTCTCTACCTATATTTACCACAAAGGAAATCTACATCTATTGTGATATAAGAGATGCTTTCTGATTGTATGTAATAGAGTTCCCTTATATTAATAACTATTGGAATACTCCAACATGTAATGGACTGAACCTGCTGCATCATAAGGGACAATAAAATCTACCAAAGTATGACGCTGATTTTAGGGAAAAGTTTTAAAGGAAATTAAATTTTTTTAGAGAATATCTAAACACGAGTGTTAAGAAAGGAAATGATTATGAAAGTTATTACATTATGCGGGTCTACAAAATTCAAAGAGCAATTCGAACAGGTAAATGCATTCCTAACACTTCAAGGGAATATTGTAATTAGCCTCGCCTTCTTTGAGCAGAGTGAAGGGTTTGAAATTACTGAGGAACAGGCTGAACTTCTAGGAAACCTACATTTTAGAAAGATTGATCTTTCTGCTGAAATATTTGTAATCGATGTTGATGGCTACATTGGAGCTAGTACAAATAGAGAGATTGAATATGCTACAGAAAAGGGAAAGGAAATTCGTTATTACTCAAATTGTGAAATTCCTTTAAACGTTTTTATTACAAATTAACAAAAAACACCTTCAGGCAACATCCATGGGCACTAGGAGTGCTATTGTCCACGAGTGGTGCCTGATGCTAATCTATTTCTAATTCATTCTTTAAATCTTATCAATTAATTTATTGGTTAAATCATAATTTCTAACAAGCGTTTGAATTTGTTCATGATTTACTTTTGTTAACTCTAACAAGCTAGTGACACTATCATTCAACCCTTTTATTTGTTTTTGTAAAGAGTGAATTTGTTCTTCAAGGGTATGAAAATAATCAAAACGAGAATTAATTGTTTCTATGATATGATCCGTATTAGTTTCATCCCGAACTTCATGTTCTTGCGAATTGCCAATTAACCCACGCACTTTTTTAAACTTCCAAATGCTTGCATTAACATTAACCTCTTTGTTGACTTCAACTTTACCTTCATTTTCACCTGTCAACCATTGATACTTTATCATGATAATGTTGTTCTCAAGATAACGATCTAGGACTTTAAACCTCCCTGATCCATTTTCATGTATAGTACCATTAGCGAATTTCTTAGAAGGTTTCATTCCTATTTGTGGTTCATTAGAATTGCCTTCTTCAAAATAATTCAATGTGAAACACTCCTATCCTCTAATTATCCCCTATTTTGCGTCATTCAAAATAAACTATTCACTTCTATAAGGTCTACCAGTTAGAAGTGGGTTTACATCACTTAGAGGCAAAATGTTTCTCTATTCTTTGTACTTAGTTTTGGCTGGTACCCTACTTCTTAACTTTGCACATACTTGGTGGTTGGTAGGTATTTCTCAATTCATAAGGACGTTTGCTGTAATCATAATCAATGTGAATTACTTTAGTTTTCGTCAGGAATTTACACCAAACCACTTGTTAGGTAGAGTTGCCGGTACTTCCTCAATGTTAATGAAGCTAGCTTTACCGTTGGGACTTTTCCTTTCTGGTATATGGGCAGAAGTGTGGAGTGTATCAAGCCTATTTATATGTTGTAGTATTTTGATGTTCATGCTCTGTTTTGCCCTACGTGGAAATCCAATCAAAAACGTGAGGTAGCATTACATAATTGTTATAACAGGTTCAGGTACCGCCCAGGTTTTCGGATGTTGCTTGTCATTATCCCAGTTAATACACAAAAACCACAATAGGATACCTTAAAATAATTATAGATACAATCGGAAATTAATGGTAAATTATAGTGAAGAAGACACAGTAAGGAGCTGACATTATTTGAATGTATCGCTAGAACATTTGCGAACAGACTTAATATCGAATGCTAAAAAAGGATATCCTATTCTATTATCAGGATCTATCATCTTCTTCCTCTTTACCTTTTTACCTCTCTTTTTTCCAATGGAAACAGTCCATTTAATATGGATTTTCGGATTGAGTGTCATTTTTCCTTTTGGACTACTATTAGGAAAAATCTTCAATGTAAATTTACTTACAAGTGATAACCCTATCGGAACTTTGGGAGGAATTGTTGCTGCTCCACAAGCTTTTTATATTCCCGTGTTTATCCTTGTTTATATGCATATTCCTGAATTTATTCCATTCACCATAGGACTTCTAGGTGGTTCTCATTTTCTCCCATACATGTGGATTTACAAAAGTAAAGCCTATTTATTTGTTACTCTAGGAACTTGCCTTTCTTCACTTTTATTTGGTGGATTCCTAGTTCAACATGCCTTTACTCTAGTCCCATTAGCAATCTCTATTGTTTACTTTATTGGGGTTTTATTTATTTTTAAGGAACTTAAGACCAATCCTGCCTAAACACCTATTAATAGGTGTTTTTTTTAATTACCATTACTCATAAATATTTGTCCAAAAACAAAATAAATTTTCTTGTAAAGCCATACCATAAATAATGAGACAACCTGGAAGCTAAACAAATATATATTAATAGATTTTTTTGTTAGGGGGTTTGTTACCTGTATTAGTGTGAATATTACGATGTTGTAGTAATTAGTGTTGATGTTTCTAGATTGCTACTCAGTAGCTAATCATAAATTAAATAAGTGAATGATTTCAATGTTAATAATCTTGAGATTTCAGTCCTCCATTCTTTCTAGTTGGACACTGGTTTTTACATACATAAATACAGATTGGGAGAACTGAGCACCTTCTTTATTTAAATCAATTTCTCATCCTTGCAAGAAGTTAATTTCAAATGAGTTATCCAACGTGTTTATCCCGTATGTTCATTCTAAAATAAAAAAATCACATGATTCTTGCAATCTAAATTAATTTTATATATTATTTGTTTATAATAATTATAAATAAGTAATTATTATACTTTTGTAGTAATTACTTCATAAAAACATACATTTTAGGGGGAAATAAATATGGAAACGAAAGACTTTGCTAACGCAGGAAAGTGCCCATTTCATCACGGTAGTGCCACTAGCCCTTCAACTACAGGTACTTCAAATCGAGATTGGTGGCCAAATCAATTAAACTTAAATATTCTACATCAGCATGATAGAAAATCGAATCCTATGGGAGAAGACTTTAATTACGCAGAAGAATTTAAAAAGTTAGACTACCAAGCTCTAAAACAAGATCTTAGTGACTTAATGACAAACAGCCAAGATTGGTGGCCTGCTGACTATGGACATTATGGTCCCTTCTTTATTCGTATGGCGTGGCACTCTGCTGGTACATACCGTACCGGTGATGGCCGAGGTGGTGGCAACACTGGGACACAGCGTTTTGCCCCACTGAACAGCTGGCCAGACAACGGTAATCTCGATAAAGCTCGAAGATTACTATGGCCGATTAAACAAAAGTATGGCAACAAGATTTCTTGGGCTGACTTAATGATTCTAACAGGGAATGTGGCGATCGAATCCATGGGCGGAAAGACTTTCGGATTTGGAGGAGGACGCGCAGACGTTTGGCATCCAGAAGAAGACATCTACTGGGGTGCAGAAACAGAATGGCTAGGTGATAAACGTTACAAAGGCGATCGTGAGCTTGATAACCCACTTGCTGCCGTACAGATGGGGCTCATCTATGTTAACCCTGAAGGTCCAAACGGGACTCCGGATCCGCTAGCAAGTGGTCGCGATATCCGCGAGACCTTCGCGCGTATGGGAATGAACGAGGAAGAAACGGTTGCACTCATCGCTGGCGGTCATACTTTCGGTAAAGCACATGGTGCAGGTGATGCTGCTCATGTTGGTGTAGAACCAGAAGCTGCTCCTATTGAAGCACAAGGCTTAGGTTGGCTGAGCACATATGGTAGCGGCAAAGGCCGTGATACCATTACTAGTGGTATTGAAGGTGCATGGACGGCTAATCCAACACAGTGGGATAATGGATTCTTTGAATTACTGTTTGGTTATGAATGGGAGCTAACCAAGAGCCCTGCAGGCGCACATCAGTGGGTGGCAGTCAATCCTGCTGAGAAGCATCTTGCTCCTGATGCAGAAGATTCCTCTGTTCGAGTTCCGACGATTATGACGACTGCGGATATGGCATTACGTATTGATCCAACCTACGAAAAGATTTCTCGTCGTTTTTATGAGAATCCAGAGGAGTTTGCAGATGCCTTTGCTCGTGCATGGTTCAAGCTAACGCACCGCGACATGGGTCCTCGTGCAAGATATCTTGGCCCAGAGGTTCCACATGAAGAACTTATCTGGCAAGATCCAGTACCTTCAGTTGATTATGAATTAACCGATGCAGAAATAGAAAAAATAAAAATCATGATTCTTGACTCAGGTCTTACCATCAGCGAGCTAGT
>NZ_QBBX01000002.1:11389-22510 GCF_003073175.1 Peribacillus acanthi | reverse complement strand
ACAACGGCTTGGGCTTCCGCAAGTACCTTCCGTGGTTCTGATATGCGCGGAGGTGCGAATGGTGCTCGCATTCGTCTTGCTCCACAAAAGGACTGGGAAGTGAATCAACCGGAACAGCTAACAAAGGTCCTTTCAGTACTTGAAGGTATTCAAAATCATCTAGAAAAGAACGTCAGCATAGCCGACTTAATTGTACTGGCTGGTAGTGCCGCTGTAGAAAAAGCTGCCCGAGATGCAGGCTTTGATGTAACCGTTCCTTTTACTCCAGGTCGCGGAGATGCAAAACAGGATCAAACAGACTTAGAAAGCTTTGCAGTTCTAAATCCTGTCGCAGATGGCTTCCGCAACTATCAGAAGAAGCAGTATAGTGTAAGCTCAGCAGAATTACTAATCGACAAGGCACAGCTACTGGGTCTTACTGCACCAGAAATGACAGCACTTGTTGGTGGATTGCGTGTACTTGGTACTAACCATGGCGGTACACAGCATGGAGTATTTACAGAACGTGTAGGAACACTTACGAACGACTTCTTCGTGAACTTACTTGACATGGGTGTAGCATGGAAGCCTGTAGGTGGAGACGTATTTGAAGGGCGTGATCGTAAAACGGGTGAAGTGATAAGAACCGCAACGAGTGTAGACCTAGTGTTTGGTTCCAACTCCATTCTACGTGCCATTGTAGAGGCGTATGCTCAAGACGATAATAAAGAAAAGTTTGTGAAAGACTTTATTGCTGCTTGGGTAAAAGTTATGAATGCAGATAGGTTCGACCTGAAATAAAAGAATAATAGCGTTAGGCACCTATCATGGGCAAATTAGTTGTTTTTGTCCATGATAGGTTTATGACGTTAGTTCAAATTCCCGTTTTTTTAAACAATTGTGTGACCTGCTTACCAGGTTAGCTAGGTTCGATTCCCTGGAAGTCCCACCAAACAACATTTGTTTATTATGTTTTTTTACAATTTCGATTTTATCTATATTTGAATTTTTTTTCTTTATCTACTTTACAATCAATTTGTTAAACTCCTCTATATCGATTCCCGCAACTATTCCTTCATGATACAACAGCTTGATTAATTTTTTGTCCAAATCTGAGAACTCTGTAGTCCTTGTCCATCCTTGATAAAACAAACTATTCCGATATCTCCAAGAATCATTAATAAGCCCCAATGATTGAGTGAGTTCTTCTCTAATTAAATGAGAACGTTCAATTGTAGTAGATCTATTTGTTGCAATTAATATTATTGACTTGTTAATAAAATGTTTATTATCATACCAAAAATAAAATAATCCCCAATTATTCGGCATTGGATTTTGTACATATTTATCAAAATCTTCTAAAGCTACAAAATATATTTCTATATTTGCATCCTCTTCTACTATTGAAAGGTTTATAGAATTTTGAAGATTATTTATATCATCTATCACGTCTTTTAATGAATTTAGATCTTCTTTTGTTGGTTCACCAAAAATTCCAATTCTAGGATTTTCATTCCATTTAATAATTCTATTATTTCCTTCATTCCATTCCGAACCCAAAGCTATATCTTTAAAATATTCAATTTCGTCTTCTGAGAATTCCATCGTATTTCCGTTATGGACCAAATAGTAATTTTCATCTTTGATTTCTAGATTATTAGGGTGATTTGAAGCAATTAATATAAGTAAGATAGATAATAATGCAATTACTAAAGACTTGCTATGTTTTCTCATTCTAATTCCCCACTTTTATACCCATAATCGAAATTTCAATTTTTCCGCAGAGCCAAAATTCTGTGGTTATTATTACTAAATAATTCTGCAGTCAGATTAGCATGGAGTTGTTATTTTTCAACACTTTAAACCAAAATGTGCGAGCTGTTTCGGTCGCCATTGTTAAAGTGTATGCTCAAGACAATAAAAAGTTTGTGAAAGTCTTTATTGCTGCAAGGGTAAAAGTTATGAATCGAGAATGATTCCACCTGAAATAACAGAAAAACAGCGTCAGGCACCACTCATGGGTAAATTTGGTATTTGTCCACGTGTGGTGCCTGATAACTTTTTCGATGTTCAAAAAAAGTAAGGTGATCATATCTAACCTAACACCTTCAGTAGTGTTAGTTCTGTATCAATCTCTTTCTTTTGCCCTTTGAGTATCTCTAATATTCTTCTGAACTGTAATGGCCGCAAATAAACTAAGAACATAGGACATACCATAAAACCCTTTTTCACTTAAAACAATACTTCCAGCATTATATAACCCGATTGCCATTAATGAGATTGATACAATAAGTGCAAACCAGCTAATACCATAATAGATACTGGTAACAGGGATTCCCTCATCCTTATCCCTTACTGCTTTTTGTAAAGATATAGCTGCATAGAGCCCGAATACTAAAACGGCAAAGTAATATCCTTTTTCATTCAATTGCATATCTGCGTTAAACAACCCAATTAGATATGCCGTCACACCTACTAGCAGCGCAGCCCAAGAAGCCCCTTTGAAAGCCGGAGTGGGTTCTCCCTCTTTCCTTTCAACTCGAACTTTTGAGCGATCCTGTTTTCCTTTGTCTAATACAATCTCATTTTCATTAGACATGCAAGTTTCTCCCCCATCTTTTTATCTAACAACCTAAATCCATTATATAGAATAACTTACAAAAAATAGATAATTTTTTTCATATCCAATTAATGTTCCATATTACCAAATAGTCACCAAAATCAAAAAGCAGCAAAGAGATGTATTCTTTGCTGCGATTATTTATTACATCATTTCCCTGTCCTATTAACATTCTGTTCAATGTTATCAAGCATTGCACGCACTTCAGCTGATGATTTCGTGTTCATCAATTGATTACGTAATTCAGCAGCTCCAGGAAATCCTTTTACATAGGTTTTGAAAAAACGATGAAGCCCTGAAATTGAACGTGGCAGTACTTCCGCGTATTGATCTTGAAGATCAAGCTGCAGCCGACTTATACAGCTTCATAAGGAAATTGAAACTGAATTAGAAATGAAAACGACGGACCTCATAAAAAATGCAAGAGCTGAAGGTGGATCCTCTTCAAATCGGGGCACACACCCTTAGCCCTTTTTCCAAACTCATCAGAAAAGGTATGGTTAGCCACTGGGAGAAAAATGAAAATAAAGGTTAATTATCAGCTTTATTTTGAGGAATTACATAATACTAAAAAGAATTATTAAATTATCATGAAAAGAGGTTGACCCCCTTGGCCGGGAGTCAACCTTAGATTATCAGTTAAAATTTACCTAATCGACTCTTGTCTTACTAAGGGATTCAACCCAGCAGTTTCCATATAATCTTTTCCCCAGTTATACATAGCATCGAGAATCGGCATCAAGCTTCTTCCTTGTTCAGTAAGGGAGTATTCTACTTTTGGAGGAACCACGGGATAGACTTCGCGTTTTACAATCAAGTCTTCTTCCAGTTCTCGCAATTGATTAACTAGCATTCTCTGCGTAATCCCTGGCATAAGAGCTTTCAGTTCACCAAATCGCTTCGTTCCCTCTTTTCCTAGATGCCATAGTATAAGCATCTTCCATTTACCACCGATAACGGAAAGAGTTAATTCTTTTTCACAATTAAACATCTTATCCTGCATTCGCGACATTTCACATCACCTCCAGACTTATTATAACCTACAGTATACTTTTTTCACTATATAAAATAAAAGTCTGTACTTGTAATATCCTTCCATACATTATATTTTAGCAGTGATTATATAATTCTATTCTGCTGTTCAAGAAGTGACATCTTCGTCTGTAAAGCCATTCGAATTGGAAGATTTCCCAAGGATAATAATTCCTTCGTTTTTTCTAAATGAGTTTCTGATTATTCTAAGGCAAATTCAGTAAATCGCGAATATCTTCATCCTTGATTGGAAGATGCATTACAGAAATAGAAGCAGAAGTTAAATAGGGAATTCATACCGTTTGAGACTCCCTATTTAACTTTTCTAAAAAACATGCTCCAAATAAATTTTCTATCATTGTAATGGTTATTTCGAAAACTAGTGAGATCTCTCAACACGAGCACTTAAAATGTCTTCTGTTGTGATTTCAAGTAATTTCTCCAGGAACCTTATTGTTCCTATTATATTTTCCTCCGTTTTAAAGTTTTCCATTTTCTTATCAGCTATCAAATCATTAAGAACTTTTCTGAAAGCATTGCTTTTTATTAGCCACTCTCCAATCAGTTCCTTTGTTGCAGATCTTTCAAATTCATTTTTCACAGCAAATAAACTTTCTCTTTTTGTTTCTATTATAGTAATAGCATTTAAATCAGAATTCATACGTATCTTAAAATATCTCTTTTCACTATTATAATAATTTTCATTTCTTAACCGAAAATACTCTACACCTATAGTGATTTCGTAAAAAGAAGCTGTCTCAGTAATATATTGAATGTCTTTCACTTCAACATTTTTCAATTGATCTAGATAAGTTTCTATACCATACTGAGTATTTATCATTTTTGCATCCAATACATTCATGAACTTCACATCCTTTTCTACCATCATATTTATTGTTTTGATTACCATTTCACAAATAATGAGCTATTTTTTCTTCACCTATTTTTATTAACTCTTCTATTAAATATGACAGATGTAATTCGTTAGTTTTTTTCAACAACATGTCCACCAAATTCGTTTCTTAATGCAGCTACCACTTTACCTGTAAAAGTATCGCTGTCTAATGAACGGTAACGCATCAAAAGAGACATTGCGATAACAGGAGTGGCTGCTTGTAAATCTAGAGCTGTTTCAACTGTCCATTTCCCTTCACCAGAAGAGTGCATAATCCCTTTAATTTCATCTAGCTTTGCATCTTTTGAAAATGCACGTTCAGTCAACTCCATGAGCCATGAACGAATAACTGAGCCGTTATTCCACACTCTAGCCACTTTTTCGTAGTCAAAATCGAACTTGCTTTTTTCTAATACCTCGAATCCTTCACCAATTGCTGCCATCATACCGTATTCAATTCCATTGTGAACCATTTTTAAGAAATGACCGCTCCCTGCTTTACCAGCATAGATAAATCCGTTTTCAACAGCTGTATCCTTGAAAATAGGTTCCACGATGCTCCAGGCTTCAGGGTCTCCACCAATCATATAACATGCTCCATTACGAGCACCTTCCATACCACCAGAAGTACCGGCATCCATAAAGTGAATTCCTACTTCCTTTAGCTGGTTATATCGGCGAATGGATTCCTTATAGTGTGAATTTCCAGCTTCAATTACGATATCTCCAGTGCCTAATAATGGTGTCATTTCATCAATTACTGAATCTACCACAGCATGCGGAACCATAATCCATACAACTCTTGGTTTTTCTAATGATTCAACAAGTTCTTTTAAATCAGATGTACCTTGAGCACCGTATTTCTTCATTTCTTCAACGGCACTTCCATTTACATCGAAAGCTACTACTTCGTGCTTGTTATCAATTAAATTTTGACCTAAGTTTAATCCCATTTTTCCTAAACCAATTAATCCAATTTTCATGTTCATTTCCTCCTTAATAATCTAAAAAAATTCTCATCTTTTACTACCACCATTTATATCCTTCCTCTGCCAATAATTGATGGGAAGCGTCTGGTCCCATTGATCCGGATGGATATAATTGAAGGGGAATTGTATTTTCCTCAAAAGCCTCTAAGATAGGCTATACCCATTTCCAAGACAACTCCACTTCTTTCCAATGTGCAAAGAATGTTGAGTCGCCACGCATTGCATCGAAAATTAATAGCTCATACGCTTCAGGAACATCTGCTTGCTTAGCAGAAAATTCAACATTGACTGGTTCGATTTTTCCATTGTTTAATGGGTTTTTACTATTTAATTGTAATAAAACACTTTCGTTTGGATTGATTTCAATCACTAAAAGATTTGGTGCAGTTTCTTCTTCTTGAGTCCTATACAAATCCTTTAAAGTATTTTTGAATTCAATAACAATTCGGGTCGATTTCTCTGTCATTCTTTTTCCTGTACGGATATAAAAAGGAACCCCTCTCCAAAAATCATCATCCACACATAGACGAGCAGCCACAAATGTGTCATTTAATGAAGAAGGAGCAACTTCAGGTTCTCCTGTATACCCAACAACTGGTTTACCTTGGATCTCGCCAGGAACATATTGACCTCGAATCACATGATTCACCACATCCTCTTTCTTTAAGGGACGAAGTGATTCTATTACTTTTCTCTTTTCATTGCGGATCTCTTCTGCACTAATTTGTTTTGGCAACTGCATTGCTGTCATCATCAACATTTGCAGCATATGATTTTGAAACATGTCGCGAATAGCCCCAGCTTGATCATAATAACCGGCTCTCTCTTCAACCCCTACTGTTTCGCTTGCAGTAATTTGCACATTTGCAATGTATTGGTTGTTCCATAATGCTTGAAGCACTGGATTTGCAAATCCTAACGCTTCCAGGTTTTGTACCATCGGCTTTCCAAGATAGTGGTCGATGCGAAAAATTTCTTCTTCATCAAAAGCTTTACTTAGTTTATCGTTTAATTCTTGAGCCGATTTTAAGTCATGTCCAAATGGTTTTTCGATAATTAGACGTTTCCAACCTTTAGTAGAACCTAGACCACTCTCTTTAATGTTGAAAGCAATTACATTAAAAAACTCTGGAGCAACAGATAGGTAGAACATTCGATTTTCTGGAATATTCAATTCTTCTTCACGCTGTTTAACGAGTTCAAGTAATCTTTTATATCCTTCAGCGTTGATAGCATCTACATGGCAATACCGAAAGGCACGGATAAACACTTCAAGGTTTGAATCGTCATTTAGTGATCGTCTTGAAAATGTTTTTAAAGAATCTTCCACAAGGTTTTGGAAATCAGTATCTGATAAATATCCTCTGCCCACCCCAATAATTGAGATGGGCAGAGGTAATTTTTGTTCCAAAAATAAATTATATAGAGCCGGGAAGATTTTTCTTTTTGCTAAGTCCCCTGTCGCCCCAAATAAGACAAATGTCATTGCCTCCATTTTACATACCTCCAAAATTACAAATTTCACTTATGTCTTTCTTAAAGAACTACTATAACTCTTGCTAGCCAATCCCTTGCTTAGCCATATTTTTATTTGAACCTGCTTGGACCGTAATAATGATGTCCCTAAAATGCGAATGACCACATTTTGGACAATAACCATTATTCGATGTGAAGGTTAGGCATCTTGAACAAACTTTGTGATGCTTTGCATGTAAACCGAACATATTATTCACCCTTTCAATTTAGTAAACTGAATGCGGAAGATCAGATGACTGATCAATAACCACAGTATTTCGTGAATCTAATGTTGCAACAAGATGTAAGTATAATACCTACATTTTTCAAATGAAAGTACGCACTTTTTATTTAAATAGTGTTAAAAAAATAACATAATAACAAAATGTATACTATAAGAAATAAACTCATCTATTTTTGTGTTAAATAAATTAAAAAGCCAGGGTGAGCATCCTCTCCCTGGCCACAAAAATATTAGTGATAAAAAATTGTTGAAACAGAATTCTTTATGTGTTGAAGCTTTTGGCGTAATAATCGAGCTATCTAAACCGAATGTCTCACAAACATAAGAAGCCTTCATAATTGCATTAGGATCTACTGACAATATGACCCTTTTTAACTTCGAATAAATAAATGGATTGGTTATATAATAGATTATTTTCTTCTTTTTTACTTAAAAATCTACCTTCCTACTGTTAAATGAATATAATAAAAAAATTTTTTCATTCAATCCCCAGCTAGAAATGTCTTTATTAATAAGAGATTTTTATAAACAATCTCAACAATGACAATTTGGGCAATTATCAAGCAACTTATACAGAAAATAAACCATGCTGAAAGGTGCATTGTTTCTTAATAAATTAATAGTAAGACTATATAAGCGGTTTGTCTTACAGTATACTTTTTGACACTATGTAAAATAAAAGTGCGTACTTTTAATGTTAAATCATACGTTATATACTTGCAATTGTTCAGTGAGAGGACATGATATCCCTTTTTGCTGGCAGGTACAGATAATGCACTATAAGGATAATATTACTGTAAAAGTAACTATTACCTTTTGAAGACATTATTACTGTACAACAAAAAAATTATTGGAGTGAATATAGATGGAATTACAATTAGCACTAGATTTAGTCAATATCCCAGAAGCAATTGAGCTGGTTAAAGAAGTAGAGGAACATATTGATATCGTAGAAATCGGAACACCGGTTGTAATCAACGAAGGTCTCCATGCTGTAAAGGCAGTTAAAGAAGCATTCCCTAACTTAAAAGTATTAGCAGACCTAAAAATCATGGATGCAGCTGGCTATGAAGTAATGAAAGCTTCTGAAGCAGGTGCAGATATCATCACAATTCTTGGAACTGCTGAAGATATGTCTATTAAAGGTGCTGTTGAAGAAGCGAAAAAACAAGGTAAAAAAATCCTTGTTGATATGATTGCAGTAAAAGACCTTGCTGGACGTGCAAAAGAAGTGGACGCTATGGGCGTTGATTATATTTGTGTTCATACTGGCTATGATCTTCAAGCAGTTGGAAAGAACTCTTTTGAAGATTTACAAACCATCAAAGGTGTTGTAAAAAATGCTAAAACTGCAATCGCAGGTGGTATTAAGTTAGACACACTTCCAGAAGTTATCAAAGTACAACCAGACCTTGTCATTGTAGGTGGCGGGATTACTGGACAAGCTGATAAAAAAGCTGCTGCTGCCAAAATGCAACAAATGATTAATCAAGGGTAATTCAGATCATGAATACAACTCAATACCTAGCTGAAATCATAAAAGAGTTAAATCGCTCCGTAGATTTAATTTCGAATGATGAAGCTGAAAAATTAGTTAATGGGATTCTTGAATCAAAAAAAATCTTTGTTGCAGGCGCAGGTAGATCTGGATTTATGGCCAAATCATTCGTCATGCGAATGATGCACATGGGGATAGATGCCTATGTGATTGGCGAAACAGTAACCCCTAACTTTGAAAAAGATGACATCTTAATCATTGGATCAGGTTCAGGAGAAACAAAAGGTTTAGTCTCCATGGCTGAGAAAGCAAAAAGCATTGGTGGGAAGATTGTAGCTGTAACCATTTTCCCTGAGTCTACTATTGGACAATTAGCGGATAACACAATTAAATTGCCTGGGTCACCTAAAGATCAGTCGGAGAGTGATTTTAAGACGATTCAACCAATGGGCTCATTATTTGAGCAAACACTTTTACTATTTTACGACGCTGTGATTCTTCGCTTCATGGAGAAAAAAGGTTTGGATACCAATAAAATGTACGGTAGACACGCTAACTTAGAATAAATATATTATTCTGCGAGTTCTAAATAGGAAAGACCGCAAGCTGTTTCCATGCAAGATTGCGGTCTTTTTGTTAGAATAAACTACTACAATTTGTAATAATTTTAGGAGTGATAAAATGATTTCTTTAAATGGAAAAACTGCAATAGTTACTGGCGCAGGAAGAGGCATTGGACGTGCTACTGCTATCGCCTTAGCAAAAGAAGGCGTAAATTTAGGACTAATCGGCTTAAATATGTCTAATCTTGAAAACGTTGCTTCTGAACTTGCACAATATGATGTAAAGGTTTCTGCCGCAACAGCAGATGTGACCGATCTTGAATCCGTTACCCATGCTGTTGAACATATCAAATCTGACTTAGGTCCAATTGATATCCTAATCAACAATGCTGGTGTTGCTAAATTTGGTGGCTTCCTTGATCTAACACCAGAAGAATGGGAAAAAATCATCCAAGTCAATTTAATGGGTGTCTATAATGTAACAAGAGCAGTATTACCAGGTATGATAGAAAGAAAATCAGGAGATATCATCAATATTTCTTCATCTGCTGGCCAAAAAGGTGCCCCTGTTACAAGTGCTTACAGTGCTTCTAAATTCGCTGTTTTAGGGCTAACAGAATCACTTATGCTAGAAGTAAGAAAACATAATGTCCGTGTTACTGCTTTAACACCAAGTACGGTAGTTACAGATTTAGCCATTGATACAAATCTTGTTAAAGGCAATGAAGAAAACGTGATGCATCCAGAAGACCTGGCAGAATTAGTCGTGGCTAGTTTAAAATTTAATCCAAGAGTATTCATTAAAACAGCTGGACTATGGTCAACAAATCCATCATAAAACAAAGCAGATCCTTTGGGGTCTGCTTTGTTTTATAATGGATATGATCCAAAGAATTATGACGAATTGTTTGAAGAACACATGGAGCTCTTATTAGATTTAAATACCCACATATTGCAAAAATGGACATAGGTGGTATGCCCTTTAAAAAAGTCCCCGAAAACATTGAGCGATTGGCAACAGAAGTAGCACCCGTTATACGGATGGAAACTAGGAAATAAGGATCTCAAATATAAAATAACTAAGGATTGTGAGAACATTTACGGGTCAGTTCAAGTTAGTGTCATGTCCCAGTCCCATCAACATTCTTTTCCAAAGTTATCGAGCATTGCACGCACTTCATCTGTTGATTTCGTGTTCATCAATTGATTTCGTAATTCAGCAGCTCCAGGAAATCCTTTTACATAGATTTTGAAAAAACGATGAAGCCCTGAAATTGAACGTGGCAGTACTTCCGCGTATTGATCTTGAAGATCAAGCTGTAGTCTTAATAAATCAAGGTATTCTTTACTGCTATGCTCTTTTGGTTCTTTTTCAAAAGCAAAAGGATTTTTAAAAATACCTCGCCCGATCATAACGCCATCAATATCATATTGTTTAGCAAGCTGCAGCCCAATTTGACGGTCAGGAATGTCTCCATTGATTGTTAGAAGCGTATTTGGTGCAATACGGTCACGTAATTTTTTGATTTCCGGAATTAGCTCCCAATGCGCATCTACTTCACTCATTTCCTTTCTTGTACGTAAATGGATAGAAAGATTCGCAATATCCTGTTTGAAAATATGCGTTAGCCACTCCTCCCACTCATTTACATTATTAAAGCCAAGTCGTGTTTTCACGCTGACAGGCAGTCCCCCCGCTTTTGCTGCTTGGATAAGCTCTTCTGCAACGTCTGGGCGCAGAATAAGGCCACTCCCTTTCCCTCTCGATGCCACATTCGGTACTGGG
>NZ_QBBX01000002.1:8193-11379 GCF_003073175.1 Peribacillus acanthi | reverse complement strand
GCCCATATTAATATCGATCCCTTTAAATCCTAGCTCTGCCATGCCAATACTCATTTGACGGAAATATTCGGGATTATCCCCCCAAATATGTGCCACCATTGGCTGTTCATCTTCTGTAAAAGTCAAACGACCACGTACACTTTTCATGCCATCTGGATGACAATAGCTATCCGAGTTTGTAAACTCTGTAAAAAACACATCCGGTCGACCTGCTTTACTTACTACGTGACGAAAAACTACATCAGTCACATCTTCCATTGGTGCTAGTACAAAAAATGGTCGTGGTAAATCACGCCAAAAATTATCTATCATTTCAAACTCAAATCCTCTCACTATGGATACAACCTCAAACTCTCGGTCAAAAAATATAAATCCAAATGTTCCAATTCTTACACTTATATCATGCATAAATAATAATTTATTATCAAGCATATGTACATTTGAACATTTATAATTTGGAAAAACTACCTGCGTAAATCGACAATGTTCATTTTACCGAAAATCGGTGATGAATGGTATTTTTATAAACAAATCCTCTTAGTTTATATTGCCTTTTCAATGTTTTCTACATTTAAGGTAATATAGCTGATTCTCCAGCTGATGTCATCTTGTAGTCATTTACGAAGAGATTCTTAAGTGATTAGCTCAATAAAGAAAAGGCAGACTTCAATTTAACCCCAAAATCGAAATACATTTTGCACAAAAAATAACTTCAAGATAGAAATTCTATTCTAAATCTAGTAAAATATCCACATGTGACATTAGATAAGGGGTTAAAAAATGAGCGTATTAAATGTACAAAATTTAAGTCACGGTTTCGGTGATCGTGCAATTTTTAATAATGTGTCTTTTCGACTTTTAAAAGGAGAGCACGTTGGACTAGTTGGGGCAAATGGTGAAGGTAAGTCTACTTTCATGAATATTGTTACAGGAAAGCTACAACCCGACGAGGGAAAAGTGGAGTGGTCTCGAAAGGTTCGTGTTGGTTATTTAGATCAGCATGCAGTACTTCAAAAAGGTACTACGATGCGTGAAGCTTTGAGTACTGCTTTTCAATATCTATTTGATGCTGAAGCAGAGATCAATGAACTTTATGCAAAAATGGGTGATGAAGGTGCTGATATCGATGCACTGCTTGCCGAAGTTGGAGAGCTACAAGAAACTCTAGATAGTAATGATTTCTATCAAATTAATTCAAAAGTTGAAGAAGTTGCTCGTGGTCTAGGATTAGACGATGTTGGACTCGATCGAGATGTGGATGATCTTAGCGGTGGACAACGTACGAAAGTTTTGCTAGCTAAGCTTTTGCTAGAAAAGCCTGAAATCCTATTACTAGACGAGCCTACGAACTATTTGGATGAACAGCATATCGAATGGTTGAAGCGCTATTTACAGGAATATGAAAATGCATTTATCTTGATTTCACATGATATTCCATTCTTGAACAATGTTGTTAACTTGATCTATCACATGGAAAACCAAGAGTTAAATCGCTATGCTGGTGACTATGATAACTTCTTAAAAATTCATGAAATGAAGAAGCAACAACTAGAGTCTGCTTACAAACGTCAACAACAAGAAATTGCTGAATTGAAAGATTTCGTTGCTCGTAACAAGGCAAGTGTTGCGACTCGTAATATGGCGATGTCTCGTCAGAAGAAGCTCGACAAAATGGAAGTTATTGAATTAGGAAAAGAGAAGCCGAAACCAGAGTTTAATTTCAAAGAAGCTCGTGCATCTAGTCGTTGGATTTTCGAGGCTGAAGATTTGGTTATTGGTTACAATGAGCCACTATCTCGCCCTCTGAATTTAAAAATGGAGCGCGGGCAAAAAATTGCTTTCGTTGGTGCAAACGGTATTGGTAAGTCTACTCTACTAAAAAGTATTCTCGGGTTGATTACTCCGATTTCGGGTAAAGTGGAACGCGGGGAGTATCAATACATCGGGTACTTTGAACAGGAAGTTAAACAGTCCAACTACAATACTTGTATTGAAGAGATTTGGAACACGTTCCCAGGTATGAATCAGGCTGAAGTCCGTGCTGCTCTTGCAAAATGTGGATTAACGACGAAGCATATTGAAAGTAAAATCGAAGTTCTATCTGGTGGAGAAAAAGCCAAAGTTCGTTTGTGTAAAATTATAAACACTGAGACGAATTTATTAATATTAGATGAACCTACCAATCACTTGGATGTCGAAGCAAAAGAAGAATTGAAGCGTGCTTTAAAGGCATATCGTGGAAGCATATTGATGGTATCCCACGAACCTGACTTCTATCGTGAAATTGCAACCGATATTTGGAATTGTGAGGATTGGACTACAAAAGTGTTTTAAATAAATATTATAGGGTACCCAGTGAGAAAAATTTTACTGAGGTACCCTTTTCTGTCTATTTCAATATTAATTAGAAACGAAAATAATCAGGTACCTCTCGTGGAAAAGCATTTGATTTTGTCCATGAAGGGTACCTGATACTTTTTCCTGTAGCTCCGTTTTTTATTGCTTCAATAACGTATTCATGTCCATCTTTTATCCTTATAATGGGAATATACAAATTTCCATTTTTAACAGTTCTAGATTCAATTGATACGCCTTCGATATCTATATTTTCAAAATGTGAATCTAAGCCAACACCTTTAACCATCTCTTTGATAACCTTTAGGCTTCGTTTTATCAATAAAACTCCTCCATTTAATAAACAACTAATTTAAACCATTATTTTTTAATTCTTTGTTTATAGGTATTATACCTATCTTAAAATCCCTAATCCTTAAGGAAGATTTCTAGCAATCATACCACTCGATAGGATGTACTCCGCCACTATCTTCCCCCATTTGTTCAAAATCACGAGCAAGAAGTACGGCAATCATTATATCTTCCTCCAATAAAAAGCCAACATACTTAACTATGCTGCAGTTAAAATGATTAGATTCCTATTCACCCTATTTACTGTACTGAGAAAGATGAGAAATTTGATTATAGTTTTCTATCTGCCATTTTTTTTGATCGAATTGAATGTTACTAATACAAGCGTTTACTAATTTTGTTTTCCCAGAACCTATCTCTCCATTTGAAAGGTTGCCTAATATAGCATTTATGACGGCCCCGTGGGCTACAAGTAATATTTTACATCCCCAATAATTCTTATTTAGTATTTGTACACCAGCCATTACACGATTTGATAGC
>NZ_QBBX01000002.1:0-8183 GCF_003073175.1 Peribacillus acanthi | reverse complement strand
ACAACCTATCTTCCTGATTTGGATATTTTTTATCTGGAAAAGCTTTCTCTCGCTCATTAATAGTCATACCTTCAGCGTCCTCGTAATCCCGTTCTAGGAATTCCTTCATCTCAATTAGGGGAACATTAAAGTCCTGATTTATTATTTCAGCTGTTTGTTTTGCCCTTAATAATGGACTTGTTACGATTAAGTCCCACTTAGATTCTTTTAGAAACTGCCTACATTCCTCTGCTTGAAGAATTCCTTGCTTATTCAAGGCAATATCCGTTCTTCCCTGAAGCTTACCTAAAGAATTCCAATCTGTTTCACCATGTCTTATCAAGCATATTTTTGTAATATGTATTCTCTCCTTTAGTTAATTAAGAGTTTTTATTTTATTACTGGGAGATTCACACCATTAATCCAGTCTATGATAAATGGGGCTTGGTGTGGATTCAGGTTATCAGGTATCTCATTTTTAAATAAAAAGACCAGTTCCCGACTTTCGTTATTCGATTGTAAATTACCTTCGTAGTATTCGACATAAAAAATAATCTGTACACTAAATACTTTGTCTCCATTCCCATATTGTGCAAAACCATTTTTTCCAGAATATATACCAAACAAATTTACACTCTGTATGATTAAATTAGTTTCTTCGCGGACCTCTCTTCTAACGGTTTCTTCGAAAGTCTCACCTAACTCTAAAATCCCACCAGGAATACCCCAAATGTCTAAGTCCGTTCTTCGTTGAAGCAAAATTCTCCCAAACTGATCAACTATGATTGCACCGCATCCAACAGTTAGCAGCGTTTCATGCCCAATCAACTTCCTCATTGATTTAATATAATCGTTCATTGTAATTTCCTCTTTTGTTCAAGACTTGATAATGTAGTCAAAAATGTATAATCAGTTTCATCTATTGTTCCTATATCATCCTTTAAATTCCACCATACAATTTCAGATGTTTCATTATTCGGTAGAAAGGGGTGTATTTTTTCGACAGTAGCAAAATAAACAGGATTATATTTCACGTTATTTTTTGATAGATTTTTCACCTTTAATAATCCCTTAAATTCCAAATCATCTACACTTTGGCCTGTTTCCTCGTAAAGCTCTCTAATTGCGCATTCCTTAGGTGATTCGTTTTCTTCCCTTTTTCCTGCTGGTAACTCCCATTGTTTTCTCCATGTGTTGTAGCATAAAAGATATTTACCTAAGCTTTTTAATACTGCGTAAGAGCCTGCAATAGGATAATAATCTTCTATTTCATCTTCTTTTACACTAATAAAATCAAGAAACTTAAATCCATTATTCTTAGTGGAATTCAATGAATAACCCCCAATTTTCCCCATTAGAGAATAAAACTAATTTAATTTATCAATCAAAATATTCTTGTGGGTTTTAGACAACTTTATCAATTCGAAATGATTATTGGTTATTAGGGCTTTAAGGTGGTTTAGTTCTTCCCATGCCAAATCGTAAAGAGATTTATCGATTAATCCATTTGAAAATGCCTCATCAAGTTCATCGGCATCTTTTACAATTACCTCCCCATTCGGTAACAAAACAATATCTAGATATAAATCATCCAAATATGGAACATTGTTTTCGATTGAATTTTTATAACAAATATCTATATACCATTGAACGATCTCTCCATTAGCATCAAACATGGTTGTCACCGAATGGTTTTTCTCCAAAGGGAATTGTTGCAGCCACATATAACCATCATGCACAATACAAACACTTTTTTCCCCATAATTGACCCATAGTGGTTTCATAACTTTAATCGTATTTAATAGAGTTATATATCCCTTAAACTCTTTTGTATCAATAAATGACTGCGCATATTTTCGTTTTAGAATTCGTTTCCACTTTGAACGGTCGCCAAACTTCCTTTCCAACTCCTCATCCCCACATACAATATTGTTTATCTATGTAACAAAGCTGATCTTATATCCTTCCACTCATAAACTAATAGATTCAATTCAGCACCAGCAATTTTAATTTTTTCAGTTCTAAGCCATTCTGCACCAAGTGATTCATAAAAAAATCGTGATTTATTATCTTCTAAAACTTCTACAAAAATAGTTTTATATCCCAACTCATCTAACTTTGAGAATAGTTGCTGAACAAGTTGTCTCCCTATTCCTATGCCTTGAGATTCTTGAAGGACATAGATAGAGGTTAAGTCACCTGAATGATCCACTTTATTTGTTTCTCTTTTTCCGCCATCTGCAAATCCAATTATAAGCCCCTCATCATTTTCAGCTACGAAAACATAGTTCTGTTCATTAGATATATTCCTTATCCATAAATCTTTCCTCTGGTCATAGGACAGGTTATCTAAAAACTCGTTTGGAATAATGTTTTTATATGTTGTTCTCCAACAATCTACGTGAACCTTTGCAATTCCTTGTGCATCCGATAATTTTGCTTTTCTAATGATCATTTGTATTCCCCACCAACTTAGACCAGAAAGTAATGTGTTAAACAACAACTCTTCTCTGTTCTAAAAGAATTTATTTTACGAATTCATTTTATTGGATAAAGCTTATTAAATATTCCCTGTCTTCCGGAAATGTTAATTCTAATGTTTTAAGCGAGTCTACTGATACCCAACGAATATCATAAATAAGCTGATCGGGGTCCTGGATTTTTCTGCTGCCACCAACAACCTGAACTAAAAAGTAATGGACCTCATAATTTAAATCATGCTCTTCGTAAAATCCTTTTTTTATTTGTAACTCCTGAACAATGTTAACAATATAACCTGTTTCCTCTTCGATTTCTCTTTTACAACATTCTTCAAACGTCTCGCCCTGTTCCAGACCTCCCGAAGGAATGGACCAAGTTTTAATTTCTTCTGGTGTACCTTGTAGAACCATAAGAATATCTGATTTATCATTTATACAAACTCCAGCTGAACCATACCAAGTTTTCAAAGAATCACCCTATTCATATCATTAATGAAACTATTCTGTTTTTTTATGGAAATTCCTTCAAATTACTTTAATGATCCGTAGTAAATAAAGGAAATCCAGACAAATATATAGAATGGTAATCAAAGAAAAAATTTTAAAATTTCGCGTGAAATATTTATCGTTTTTTTGGAAGGAAGGGTATTTATAATGTTTTTTGTTCAAATGTCAGGTCATCCTGGATCTGGTAAGTCCACGCTTGCTCGACAAATCGGTAAAAGAACAGGTGCAGTAATCATTGACCATGATATTGTAAAATCTGCCCTTTTAAATTCCATTGATGGAGTTCCAATTGACTGAAAGCTAGCCGCTAAAATTTCTTACAATATAGACTGGTCTTTGATTGAATTTCACCTATCACAAGGACAAAATGTCATATTCGACTCTCCTTGCTTTTATGAAGAATTGATTGTAAAGGGAACTGGTTTAGCTAAAAAATATAATGTTAAATACAAATATGTTGAATGCTACCTTGATGACAGTCATGAAATAAATTTTCGATTAAAAAATCGCGAAAAAATGATCAGCCAAATAACAGAGATCTCCTCTGAAGAAGCTTTTAAATACACGATTAATAATAGTAAAAAACCTAATGAACATAAGTGCTTGGTTGTAGACACTGGCCAACCTTTAGAGGGTTACATTCAAACTGTTATGCAGTACATAGAGGAATAAAGACTCTTACGCAAGTGACATGTGCCATATTTAGGATGGCAGCATAGTCTTTTAAATGGAGGCAATAAATGGGCTATATTATGGATTTAAGAAAAGTGGTTGGAAGTCGTCCTCTCATTATGGTGGGAGCATGTGTAATTCTACTAAATAAAAATCATGAGATATTATTGCAGCTCAGAAAGGACAATAACTGCTGGGGACTAGCAGGAGGTTCTTTGGAGATGGGTGAAACTTTGGAACAAGTAGCAAAGAGAGAATTATGGGAGGAAACGGGTTTAGTCGCAAATAAATTACAGTTATTTAATGTTTTCTCCGGAGAAAAATTCTACTATAAATATCCGCATGGCGATGAGGTTTATAATGTAGTAACAGCTTACATATGTAATGATTATGATGGTGATTTGGTTGTTGATGAAAGTGAAGTTCAAGCTTTATCTTTTTTTGACTTAAACAGCCTACCAACCAATATTAGTCCACCTGATTTGCCAATTTTACAAGAATACATTAATAAATTGAAGTATAGGTGATGTATATCTCCTGTCATTAACGATTCCTTTTTTCGCTCAAAAAAATGAAATAAAGCAGCAGAATCCCCTTAAACAGTGTCAGGTACCCCTCATGGACAAATCATTTGATTTTGTCCATGAGGGGTACCTGACACCTTTTTCAAAGTCCGAATTAGATTGTTGACAATTGGGTTAAAATGTATTATCGTATCACTAATAATATCCACATATTGTAAAATGCAATGAAAAGGAAGAGTAATTAATTACTCGAATCTTAGAGAGCACATGCTGGTGAAAATGGGTATTCGAGCTTAATGAAAGAAGCCTTGGAGCAGTTGACTGAAAAATTGGAGTAAGTCTACCGGAAATTTCCCGTTAAAGAATTGTGCAGCAAGAAAATAAGTTGCTGCATTATGAGCGGGTTTTTAACCAATTTAGGTGGTAACGCGGAAGCTAGCCTTTCGTCCTTTATAAAGGATGAAGGGCTTTTTTATTTTGTACTTAAAGGAGGAAAAGATTGTGTTAAATGAGAACATTGCAGAACTGTTATTTCCGGATGTCAGGCATGTACCTGCTGATATTTATTCACTATTTCCGCCAAGAGATTTACCTTCATCTGCTTTGGTAACACGTTTTGCACCGAGCCCAACGGGTTCATTGAATATTGGCGGGCTTTACGCAACTTTAATATCGGAAAGACTAGCCCATCAAAGTAATGGAGTATTTTTTCTTCGTATCGAAGACACAGATAAAAAGCGTGAAATAGAAGGCAGCCTCGAGAACATCATTAATTCATTGACATACTTTGGGATTCATTTTGATGAGGGACCTCAGCTTTCAGGCGACGATAAGGGGGCTTACGGATCCTATAAACAAAGCTCCCGAATGCAAATCTATCACGTATTTATTAAGCATTTAGTACGAAATGGATTGGCGTATCCCTGCTTCTGTGATACAGACGACTTACAAAAGATAAGAAAAAGCCAACAGGATCTAAAAGTAACAACAGGATACTATGGTCAATGGGCGAAACATCGAGATATAACTTTTGAACAAGCTAAGGAGGAGATTTTAAATGGTAAACCGTTTGTTATTAGACTTAAAACTTCAGGGTCATCAGATAGGAGAATAACGTACCATGATTTGGTGAAAGGTCCGATTGAGATACCTGAAAATAACCAAGATATTGTGATAATGAAAACGGATGGTTTACCAACCTATCACTTGGCTCATGCCATAGATGACTATCTGATGGGTACAACCCATGTCATTAGGGGTGATGAATGGCTTTCTTCAGTGCCGATCCATATTCAATTGTTTGAAACCTTAGGTTTTAGAATACCGGAATTCGGACATATTGCTCCCATCATGAAGCAAGTCGGAGCTTCTAAACGAAAATTTAGTAAACGAAAGGATCTTGATGGTACCGCAGAGTATTACAAAGAACAAGGATACCCGGGAGTCTCTATAAGTGAATACTTCATGAATCTCATTAATTCCAACTTTGAAGAATGGAGGATTGCAAACCCACATCAATCATTTAGAAACTTTTTTATCTATACGGATAAAATGAATGCCAGTGGTGCTTTATTTGACATGAATAAACTGGATGACATCAGCAAGGAAGTTATCTCCAGGCTCACGGGTAAAGAAGTATTTGACCATTTATATACTTGGTCAAAGGAATTTGATACTGAGCTTTATAGTTTAATTGACAAGAATAAAAATTACACTGTAAACATTCTAAATATAGGTAGAGCCTTTGATAAACCGAGAAAAGATTATTCAAAATGGTCAGATGTGAAGCCAATGATTGCTTTCTTTTATGATGAATGGTTTGAAAAGGATGTGCTTAATGGCTATAAGTTACCTACAAATGTAAGTTTGGATGTTGCGCAAGAAATTGTACTAGGTTTCAGCAAAACTTATAGGTCTAATAATGAAAGAGAGGCTTGGTTCCAGGCAATGAAAGAACTTGCTGGGGAGCTCGGATTTGCAAAAGATATGAAGCAATATAAAGCCAATCCTGACCATTACAAGGGGCATATTGGAGATGTAGCGATGGTCATTAGGGTCGCTCTCACTAACAGAACTAATACACCTGATTTGTTTGATATCATGAAAGTAATGGGCGAAAAAAAGGTTCTTTCAAGAATGAAGACATTTTTCGGTGATTCCATTCAGACAACTTAAAAGCATATCAAAAAAATGACCGGATATTACTTTCCCGGTCATTTTAACTATATTTACTTAGTCATATATTCCAGATTAACCACTAGCACCAACCTACGCTTTACCACTATTTGTAATACTGTTCACGGCTATTAATGCTAGATTCATTCTTAACTATCTACCTCGAGTGCTGAAAAAAAGTTTAAAAGCAATCTTCAATAAAATGCTCCGTTTCACATGGGATTAATGCAATTTTTTCCCGTTATTGATTCCCGCAACATTTCTTATACTTGTTTCCACTTCCACAAGGGCAAGGATCATTGCGTCCAATTTTAAACCGGTCACGAATATCAATTACATTTGAATTGTTCTTAGTTTGCTTATAAGTTGAAGCTGGAAAGGGTTGTAAATGTCTTTCCTCTTTTTTACGTAATTCTGTCGGTGAGTATCCTTTCAATGCCCACATACGTGTATGATTATGAACTTCCATGACAAATGCTGTTAATTGTTGTACAAATTCGAAGGAAGGAAACTCGAATTTACTTTGCAAATACTGTATTAACATCGTCGGGTGCGCATCTGAGTTAATCATATATATGAATTGAGAGGCGATTTCATTTTTTTCTTGAACCGTCAATTCATATGAATTCGACAGAAATTGAAGGAACTTTTCCATTTCAGGAGTTTTATCGATGAAACCTGGAGTTCCTGCCTTTAAAAGCTGTATTTTAGTAAATGGGTAATAATTGATATCAGGTCTCGCTTTGTGCTCCTCCATCATTTTTTCGGCATTAAAAATACTATGATTTACCATGTATCCACCATATGATGAAATAGATGCCCTTATCTGACCATAATATTCACTAGCAGATGATATAACATCAAAATACTCCTTAATATTAACTTCACGTTTTGTTAATGCTTTGATCTGATCAATTAGTTCGGAAGTCTCCATAACCCCATAATAATACAGCATCCCATGGGTCAAACGAATCCAATCAGTATTTTGGCGTATTCGGTTTTGAAGCTCTACCTGATTAATTTTTTCAAATTGTTTGATCAGCTCCAAAGGAATTGTTAATAGCTTTTGGCCATCATTTAGGACTGGAAAAATAATACCCAAACCCATCATTGATGTAATTTTGGATATCGGAAATTCATCACTAATATGTAACATTCCAGAATTATTGAAAATTTGTTGGATTAAGTCCGTTCGTTCTTGATCTAATGTATATAAAACTTGTTCAAAATGGGAAGGGATCGAGTGTGAAAGTTCAGCTGCCAACTCTCCTTTTTTTAACGAACTCATACCTTTAAGCCTAAGCTGTTTACGGATATCATCTAATTCATCCTTTGTCAGCAAGTTTAAAACATTGATAAGCTGACAAGGTGTTTCAATCATCTTCCAGATTTTCTCCTCCCGTTTCACCTGTAACTGTCGCGTATGCTCTTTTGCACCTTGGATCGCATTTATAATTTTATTCCTTGTTTTTTTATCTAGTTTATCCATATTCTACTCCTTATCTAAATAAGCTGTCACTTCCCCATTTAGAAATACTGAGAAGTAAAAGCGTACAATCGGTTATTCAGCTTCTAACAAATACTATACCTATTTCCTTCTTCATTTTGAAGCGTGAAATAACAAAAGCGCAATTCCTCTGATGTACGCTCTTTTTTTATCAAGAAACATCAACTTGAATGGTAAAAAATGTTACTCTATTTTTCCGATAAGCATTTTCTCTCTGATCAGCAATAAAATGAATTAAAAACAAAAGGTGGATGAATTGTAACCGTCAACCCCGATTGGACACTTTTTGCTCATTAGCGCTGAACACTTTTTAATCTTTGAAAATCCTTTGTTGGTTCT
>NZ_QBBX01000019.1 GCF_003073175.1 Peribacillus acanthi | reverse complement strand
ATTTACTTTTAGCCATAATAAAAACTCCCCCAAAGGAAAACAGATTTTTTATTTCATCTGTCTACCTTTAGGGGAGCATATCATTAGAACAATGCCTTTTACTCTTCATCTGATGGGCCTTCTTCATTATTCTCAGAGGAGATAACTTTCTTTACTTCAATATATAGGATATGTTGACCATCAATTTCCTTGATTTTGAAAACATAACCATCTTCTAGAATTTCATCATTGATTTGTACATCGTACTTATGTGTTAGGAACCATCCACCAATAGTATCGACATCCTCTTCTAACAAATCGGTTCCTAGTAAGTCGTTTACATCTCCTATTAAAACTTTTGCATCAAAGATATAATGATGATCGGCAATTTTTCTGATATCAGGGAGTTCGTCTTTATCGAATTCATCACGGATATCACCAACAATCTCTTCGATGATGTCCTCTACAGTAACAAGACCTGCTGTTCCTCCGTACTCATCAAATAAAATTGCCAAATGAGCGTGGTTTTTTTGAAGTTTTAGCAAAAGATCATGGATTGGAATGGTTTCAATCACTTGTACAACCGGATGAACAAAATCCGAAACTGGAATGTCCATTTTAAGGTCTGTTTGGATAATTGCAGTTAAGACTTCCTTCATATTAATCATTCCAACAATATTATCCTTATCGCCATCAGTCACTGGATATCGAGTATAGCGTTCTTCCAGTACAATGCTCATGATTTCTTGAATGGTGGATTCTAATGGAACTGTGACTACTTCTGTACGAGGAACCATAATTTCTTTTGCGATTCTTTCATCGAATTCAAAAATTTTATTAACGTATTTATACTCTGATTGGTTGATTTCCCCGCTTTTTAAGCTTTCAGATAGGATAATCCTTAATTCTTCTTCAGTATGTGCTAATTCATGTTCAGAAACCGGCTTTAGTCCAAATAAACCTGTAAACAACCTTGCTGAGCCATTTAATACCCAAATGAAAGGGAACATAATCCGATAAAACCAAATTAATGGTTTAGAGAAAAGGAGAGTAATCAGTTCAGCCTTTTGTATAGCTAATGTTTTAGGCGCCAATTCCCCTATGACTACGTGTAAAAACGTTATCGAAGCAAAAGCGATACCAAATGAAAGGATATGTGCAACAGAGTCATTTAAGTCAAAACGTCGAAACACTGGATGTAACAGGCTTTCTACCGTTGGTTCTCCAAGCCAACCTAACCCCAGTGCAGTAATCGTGATACCCAACTGACAAGCAGATAAATATTCATCTAAACCAGAAACGACTTTTCTTGCAGCAACTGAACCTTTAACGCCTTCTGCAACTAGTTGATCAATGCGAGATGAACGTATTTTTACAATGGCAAATTCTGATGCCACGAAAAAAGCGGTAAGAGCGATTAGTAATGCGACTAATAAAAGATTTATTATTTCCAATGAATTACCTTACATTTGTAAGGTGTCACCTCCTATATAGGAATCCATATTGTTATTCTTTATCAGAAGCATATAGAAAAGTCATGTTAAATTTTATAAATACAAAAAACTTTTTACATCTTTACCCAATGGATAATTACATAAAACAAAATCCTTTTTTCCTTAAAACGTTGACCTAAATTCTTTAAGAAAGTAGAATGTAGAGAGTTAAATAAAAGCCACCTAGGGTTCCGCAGTTTTCTGGTCTGGTCCAAGAGGAGGCGTACAGTATTATGTACTGTATACACGGAAGGATAAAAGCCTGGGAGATATCAAGTCACTGATATCTCCTGGGCTTTCACTGTTTTTATGGGCAACTTATTAAGACTAAAAATTTTAGGAGGAATCTAATATGGCGTGGATTTATTTGATAATTGCTGGAGTCTTTGAGGTAGTGTGGGCGATTGGCCTAAAATATACTAATGGATTTACTAAATTTTATCCAACCCTTATTACGATAGTGGGAATGATTATTAGTTTTTATTTTTTATCGATGGCGATCAAAACATTGCCTATAGGAACTGCATACGCTATTTGGACAGGAATAGGAGCAGCGGGAGCCGTTATCTTGGGAATCATTCTATTTGGAGAGCCTAAGTCGATTATACGGTTTTTCTTCCTGGCTTTAATCTTGGTGGGTATCATTGGATTAAAAGTAACATCAACAGTAAACCAATAATGAAAATTAAAAATGATAAAAGGAATCAAGCGAGCTTAATCTCGATTCCTTTTTTAGACAATTTGAATCGTCCTATTCACTAGGACGATTTTTTTAGGCTAGTTTAGCAACATTTTGATTCGTTTTCACAACAGCTTTCGGTTGTAGTGTCTTTGTTTTCTTCACAGCACTCTGAGTTTGTTTCTTCTTTTACTTCGATTATTTCAACACCACAGCAGTCTTTAGATTGTTTGCCGAAAAGTTTTTTGAACATTTTTCATTCCTCCTAAAATTTGTATGATTTATATGAAATAAAACAAAAACCCTGAAATAGTGGACATAGTGATGACTGAGGCAATAAATGCAGCAACCAGCTTCTTTTTGAAAATACTGTTTAACAATGTGATTTCAGGAAGGCTTGCGCCTGCTGAACTGATCATTAATGCCATCACTGGACCTAGTGCCATTCCCTTAGCAATCATGATTTGAGATATTGGAATCATTGTCGATAACCGTATATAAAGTGGGATTCCAATAATGGCTGCCACTGGAACTAGCCACCAGTTATCTCCGCTAAAATAAGTTGAGATGAATTGTTCTGGAACAGCACCATGAATAACTGCACCAATCGCAGCACCTATTAAAAGATAAGGATATACTGTCCTCATTAACGCTATTGTCTCTTCATATGCATCCCTCAGACTTGCCTTTTTCGGAATGCTGTCATAGTTTTTGACAATGACATTTTTAATTTGGTTCTGGAACCCAAACTTTTCCAATGTAAATCCAATTATTACAGATAAAACAGCTGTAATAATGGTGTAGAAAATGGCCACTTTTACTCCTAATACTGCTGCCATTAAAGTAATAATTGTAGGGTCAAGAACAGGTGAAGCAAATAAGAACACCATGACAATGGAAAAACGCACCTTTTGGTTGAGTAGGTTCACAACTACCGGTATGGTTGAGCAGGAACAAAAAGGTGTGACGAATGCGAAAAGCAAGGCAGCTAAAGCACTAATGAATGGTGGCTTAGTCTCCATGAAATTTCTCATTTTTTCATACGGAATGAACGCTTGTAAAAAGTGAATGAGGAATGAAATGAAGACAAACAAGACAGTAAGCTCTAAAGCGATAAATAAAAAGCTAGATAAAATCTCCTTAATCATAGTAAAACTCTCCTTTTATTTGCAATTTACAAGTAATAGTTTTGAAAGAAATCCTCCCAAAGGAAGGATAGGTATTTATTTTAAAATAGTGGCTTACAACATACAGATGATTTTGCCATAGCCGCATTTAATAACTGTAGGGATCTCTTCACAGTTTCTCTTTCGAACTCATTCATATGAGAAAATACTTCCTCCAAATATTGTTCCATTTGTGAATGAATGGTTCCAATTGCAAATTTCCCTTCAGTGGTCAATGACAAGGTATAAACTCTTCGATCTTGACTTGATTGGTTTTTCTGAACAAATCCCATTTTAATTAATGTTTGGATTTGTCTGCTGAAAGTGGTAATGTCGGTTGCAAGTGTATCTGCGATCTCTTGCATCGAGGGATTGTTCCTTTTTGCAATTTCAGACAGAATGATACTTTGTGATGACCCGATATTAAAAGGGCCTATAGAGCAGCAATTTTTATTAAGGAGTCCTAGTCTTTTTGCAGTCGTTTCAAGTGTGTCTCTAAGTTCTTCCAATTTTTCCACCTCACCATTTGATTATATGTTTCATATTTGCAAAATGCAACTATTAAATGATGAAATTTAAAAATATGTCAAAATAGTACAAAATTCTCATTTTCAGCAGGGAAAGACCTAGGACTTATAGAATAGTTGGAATTAGTGCTTTTAATAAGTCAGGAGGCGAAGAACTTTGGAAAACAACTTAAAAGTCTTAATCTGTGATGATTCAGTTTTAATTCGTAAGAAGCTTAGAGCTTCTTTAGAGAAATGCAAGGTTAAAGAAATTTTGGAAGCAGAAAACGGGGCTGTTGCTGTTGAACTTGTAAAACAGCATCAGCCGAATTTAGTATTTATGGATATCGTTATGCCTGATAAAGATGGTTTGGAAGCTTTGGAAGAAATTAAAAATATTGATACATCAATAAGAGTTGTGATGGCGAGCTCAGCTGGTACTCAAGGTCATCTGAAAAAGGCATTAGAACTTGGTGCTTTTGACTTTATTCAAAAACCGGTCACATTGGAATCAGTGACTTCGATAGTAGAGAAGGTTTTGACTGAAGCAAAGGAGGAAAACATCCATGTTTAGTCAGTTCTTTGGTCACTATTTATTAAACCATGGACTTATCAGTGGTGAGCAATTAAAAGAGGCTTTACATTTAATGCAGTCGACTCATGTAAAGCTTGGAGTTCTTGCAGTAAATGAAGGTTTATTAACAGGAGCTCAAGTCATTGAAATTCATGAAAAGCAGAAGTTAGTGGATCAACGCTTTGGGGAGATTGCTGTAGTTTTAGGATATTTAAAGGATGAGCAAGTAGAATATCTCCTTTCAGCCCAAAAGCACCAACATCTACAATTAGCACAAGCATTGGTGGACCAAGAATTTTTGAGCATTGAGGAATTTTCTTTAGCCCTTGATTCGTATAAAAAAGAATATGGATTAACTGAAGAAAAGTTCGATAGTATTAAAAATGGTGATATTGAAACCCTAGTAGAGACTTTAATACCTTCAAGTGATGAAAAGAAAAAAGGTTCCTTTATTTCATATCTTTCTTTATTCATAAAAAATATGGTCCGTTTTATAGATGATACCGTGTATGTAGACATTCATCCCTTAAATGGAAAATTAGAAGCTTCTCATTTTGTTTCACAAGAAATAATTGGTGATTCATCCTTATTCACTGCTATAGGAGCGGATCATGAAGTTTTTCTTAAACTTGCTTCTATTTATGCAGAAGAACAGCTTGAAGAAGTGGATGAATTAACAAAAGCATCTGTTAGTGAATTTTTGAACCTTCATAACGGAATATACCTTGTGAATATGTCTAATGAAGGGACAGAGCTAGAAATGAAGCCACAACGATATCAAGAGAATGTCGAGATAGAGTTACTTGCATCAGGCTATTATGTACAAGTCCTAACATCATTCGGCCCATTCTTTATGGTTTTGAGTGATCATCCAGAAGAGATGAATTTACTACGGCAGCTAACGCTCATTGAAAGTTTATAAGAATAAAAGTCAGCCTGTTTTTTCGTCCAGGCTGACTTTTTCTATTCCATTTCTTTTGCTTCGCTAGTTGATGTGTCCTTTGTTCTTTCCTTTTCACGTTCTTCTTTCTTTTCAGTATTAATTTCCTCTAAAGGGAGATCGTCAATCGGCATTATGACTTGATCCCTTTCTTTTTGCTCGTGCCAATTTTTTTTAAATGCCTTTGACCGATTATTTCTTTCCTCAAGGATTCTATCTTTTTCTGTCATACCGTATTCCTCCCTTCCTTTGTTTGTGGGTTAATTCCCTTATTGGAGTAATGACAAACATAGGTATTCATGGATGGGTTAAAGATATACGAAAAGGGGTAAACCAAAAGCAAACGGTTAATTGGAAGGAGACAGCGTAAATGGAGCTTTTGTTTATGCTTCTTTATTTTGTGATAATTGCTTTAGTTATAGAGTTTTCTGTCTCTATTTTTAATATGACAGGTTTAGACAGTAAAGTGGCACGCTTTCAAGTCATCTCAATGTTAACAGGAACAGGGTTTACAACAGAAGAATCGAACTCTATCATCGACCATCCAGTAAGAAGGAAAATTGGTACCTTTCTAATACTATTTGGTGCTTTTTCTTTAGCTGTTATCATCTCATCCATAAGCAACATGCTGGCAAATAATTTAAGAATCTTAGAACTGACCTTTTCCATTTCCGTGTTATTAGTGTTAGTCATTTTATCAAGAATCCCAAGGATAAAAGAGCATTTTACTGCTAAATTGCATACTGAAATGGAGGAGCATTATGATATTTGGGAACATCCTATTAAAGAGGTTTTATTCCTAGACGAAGATGATTTAATTACAGAGGTGATCATCACAGAGGATTCACCCCTAATTGGACAAAAACCAAGAGATATATTAAAAAAGGAAGAAGATATAAATTTACTCTTTGTGAAGAGAGGAAAAATAAAAATTCGTAAAGATCTTGAGACTGAGATTCTTCAAGAAGGTGATCAGCTATTTCTATATGGCAATCAAAAAGAAATTGAAAAGAAGTTCGAAAGAGAACTCGAGCATATGAACAAAGGGTAGTCCATATAATGTAGGACTACCCTTTGTTTTTAATTAATTGAAAGTTTTAAGATGTATTGGTTAAACTCGAGCTTTGAAAATTCTATTTGTAGAAAAATATCAATTGCTTTTTCATGTAGAAGGATTATAATTTCTTCATCACTTAGTAGGAAATAAAACCTTTAGTAGGAATAGGTGATAATCATGCTGACGAAGATTGAAGCGTTTATTTTAGGTTTAATCCAAGGGTTGACAGAATTTTTACCAATTAGTAGTACAGGGCACTTGTACATAGGAAGGAATTTATACGGTCTTAATGAGGCTGGTCTACTGTTGGATACAATGCTCCACATAGGGACATTACTAGCGGTGCTTGTTTTTTATAAGGATGAGTTCCTCAAGATTATAAAAAATCCCTTTGGAAAACTGACAGGCCTATTAGTTATTGGGACCATTCCAGCAGTTATCTTCGGATTTGCATTTAAAGATTATTTTGAGGAAATTTCAAAAACCGGGGTTACAATCGGATGGGAATTCTTGATTACAGGTATCTTTTTATGGTTTGCGGAAACCATTAAAAAGGGTAGTAAAAAAATGGGAGATATTACTTATGGGGATGCACTTTTCATAGGCACATTCCAGGCAGCAGCTATTTTTCCAGCTATCTCTCGATCTGGCTTTACCATTGTCGCAGCGTTAATGAGAAAACTCGATCGTGAAACTGCCGCATATTTCTCTTTTCTTCTCTCAACCCCTGCGATTGTTGGAGCAATTGTTCTTCAATCGCTTGACTTAATGGAGGGACAAGGAGAGCAGATTCCTATTGGCTCTTTATTAGTAGGTATTATTGCTTCTGCGATTTTTGGGTATATTGCTGTTAAGTGGATGATTAATTTCTTAAAGAACCATTCATTAAAGGCTTTTGCTGTTTATGTTTGGATTTTAGGAATTTTCATTTTAGCCATGCAGTTTACTAATCGCTTCTAAACAATATTGTTCGTTCAGCAAAAGAAAGAAGGCGAAAGTGTTGAAGTGGAGAACCATTAATTTATCACCTCCTCAACTATTAATTCTGTTATTTTTAATATTTCAATTATTAGGGACTGGTTTATTGATGCTGCCTGTAGCAACTGTAGAGCCCATCCACTGGATTGATGCATTTTTTACGATTACTTCTGCGATGACAGTCACAGGACTCGTGGTATTTGATACTGGAACGATATATACAACATTCGGTGAAGTGATTATCATGCTTTGGATTCAACTTGGTGGCTTAGGAATCATGTCCTTTGCGGTCCTTGTTTTTATCATGCTAGGGAAAAAAATTGGTTTCAAAGAAAGGATTCTAATTCAGCAATCCTTGAATCAAACCTCACTTGGTGGAGTAATCCTGCTTGTGAAAAGGTTATTCTTGTTTTCCTTTATTATTGAAGGAATCGCCATGGCTTGTTTAGCTACTCGTTGGGTCCCAGAATTTGGGTGGGGGAAGGGGCTATACTTTAGCCTTTTCCATTCTATTTCAGCCTTTAATAACGCAGGCTTCGGACTTCTTCCAGATAATATGATGCGATACGTTGGAGATCCAGTGATAAACATTGTTATTACATTTCTGTTTATTGTTGGTGGAATAGGCTTTACAGTATTAGTGGATATGTGGGTAAAACCAAGCTTTCGAAAGCTGTCACTTCACTCTAAGCTCATGATTATAGGGACATTAGTTCTCAATTCAGTTGCGATGATTATCATTTTCCTTCTTGAAAAGGACAACCCTGGTACAATGGGGAAATTAAGCGGTATGGAGAAGTTTTGGGCCTCTTATTTTCAAGCAGTGAGTCCCCGTACAGCAGGCTTCAATTCTATTGATTTAGTTCAATTAAAAGACCCTACAGCCTTTTTTATGATGCTGTTGATGTTTGTTGGTGCTGGTAGTGCTTCAACTGGTGGAGGAATTAAACTGACAACTTTTCTTGTTATTATCTTTGCTGTCATTATGCATCTTCAAGGAAAAAACAAAATGGTGATACGGAAAAGGACAATTGATATTAGTGTTGTTTACAAATCACTTTCTATAGCGACTATAAGTGTTTTGTTTGTTTTCCTATCCATTTTCATCTTATCCATTACAGAAAAGGCGGATTTTGTTACAATAATATTTGAAGTCATCTCTGCATTTGGAACGGTAGGATTGTCAATGGGATTAACCTATGAGCTGACATGGATTGGTAAGATTGTTATCATCTTTACCATGTTCCTCGGAAAAGTTGGTCCATTAACATTAGCTTTCACTTTAGCCAAGCCAAAAACGGAGAAGGTGGGTTACCCTACAGAAGATATTCTGGCAGGGTAATAGTAAAGAGTGTAGGGGGCAACCATGTTACTGCGTTGGCTTATTCGTATATTGGTAGTTATAACTTTATTGTGGCTGCTACCTTATGCATGGACATTAATTTTAGCCATGATTACAGCTATTTTACTGGATGGTCTTGTTTCCTTCTTCCAGAATAAATTGAAATGGAAAAGGGTAACTTCAGTAATAGTGAGTTTTTTAATTTATATTGGTGGTTTAGTAGGATTAGGTTATATATTTGTCTCGGTTATTATTCAGCAAATCATAACACTATCTGAAAAGTTCCCTGGATTTGTGAAAGAGATATTTTATTCGGTGATTTTGCCTTCCATCCGAAAGTGGGAAAACTATGCACAAACCTTACCAAAGGATGTTATCCTCTCAGTTGAGGATATGATGGAGAAAGGAATTCAATCCTTAGAGGCCTTCTTCCGTTCATTAATTGAATCAATCGTTCAATTAGCTGCGATATTACCAGGTTTCTTTATCGAATTCTTAATCTACCTAATCGCTTTGTTCCTGTTCAGTCTTGAATTACCAGTCATTAAACGAAGTATCAAAAGCATTTTTCAGGAAAAAACGTACGAAAAGGTTTCTTTTGTGTATAGTGAATTGATGATGGCAGGTTGGGGGTTTGTGAAAGCTCAGATTATTTTGAGTTTAATTACGTTTTTCATGGCATACTCTGGCTTACTCATTTTAAAAGTTCCTTACACATTACTATTATCAATTCTTATAGTTATCGTTGATATCTTACCAATTCTAGGGACAGGTTCGGTCCTCGTTCCATGGGCTGTAATTGTAATTCTACAAGGGAATCAAAATCTTGGGATCGGATTGATTGCGTTATTCTTCATCATCACTGTTGTACGTAGAATTGTAGAGCCGAAGATATACTCAGCAAATATGGGAGTTAGTCCCTTGGCTGCATTAATCAGTCTCTACCTTGGATTTAAAGTACTTGGGTTTGCTGGGTTATTTATTGGACCTGCCCTAGTCATAGTATATGAGGCATTAAAAAAAGCAGGAGTCATAAAAATTAAAACAGTCATATAATAAAAGTGTTCCGGAAAAGTAGAATATCCGGAACACTTTTTTATTTATCTCTCTTTATTCTTACATATTTAACGTAATTCCCATCCATTTCTTGAATCGTGAATGTATATCCTTGATCTTCTATTGTGTCTCCTAGTTCAATTTCATACTTTTGTGATAGAATCCAACCTCCAAGAGTATCAACATCTTCACTATATATATCTGTTTTTAATAGAGAATTTAACTCACTCAATAAGTATTTGGAATCGACAATATAGTGATTCTTTGCAATTTTTCTTACACTCGGTATTTCATCATGATCAAATTCATCTCGTATTTCTCCAACGATTTCTTCTAGTATATCTTCCATTGTGATGAGGCCTGCAGTACCACCATATTCATCGAATAGGATGGCCATGTACATCTGTTCTTTTTGCATCTTCGCCAATAATTGTTGAACAGGGGTGGTTTCTATTGCCATAATAACTGGATGAATATATCTTACAATAGAGGATGCTTTAACAGCTTCTTTGTTTTTTATATACTCTGTAGTCAACTCCTTCATGTTAATGAATCCAATGATATTATCTTTATCTCCATCCAGGACTGGATACCGTGTGTATTGTTCTATTAATAGGGTATCTAGAACTTCATCCCAATTAGAGTCTTTTGATAACCCTACTATTTCCGTTCTTGGAACCATGATTTCTCGAGCAAGACGGTTATCAAATTCGAAAATTCTATCTACATATTTATATTCATTCTGATTAATTTCTCCTTTTTCATAGGCTTGTGAAAGAATGATACGTAGTTCTTCTTCAGAATGAGCGAGGTCGTGCTCAGATGCGGGCTTAATACCGAAAATTCCAGTCACAAGTCTTGCAGAACCATTAAGTAGCTTAATGAAAGGAAACATAATTCGGTAAAACCACATTATAGGTCTTGAAAATAAAAGTGTAATCTTTTCTGTTTTTTGAATAGCCAAAGTTTTTGGCGCCAACTCACCAACTACTACATGAAGGAATGTAATGGATACGAAGGCAAGAATAAAAGAAACGATGTGAGTGATAGATTCATTAATATCCAATCTTATAAATACAGGATGCAATAATTTCTCAACGGTGGGCTCTCCTAACCAACCAAGCCCTAGAGAAGTAATAGTTATCCCTAATTGACAAGCAGATAAATATTCATCAAGATGCGAAATTACATGTTTGGCTGCTTTGGCATTTCTATTTCCTTCTGCAACCAGTTGATCGATCCGGGTACTACGCATTTTTACAACAGCAAATTCAGTGGCTACAAAAAAGGCAGTCATTGCAATTAATAAAACAATAAGAAACAGATTGATTAACTCCATCTAAATAGGTCCATAACATGTAGTAAAGTGATATGGAATCCTTTACACCTCCTATAGAATCTTTTCTTACTCTCTAACCTATAACGGAAGTTTTGAAACCTAAGAAAGATTGTTGAAGGTAGCTAGAAAAAAGGAGAGATCGTATGAAATTTCTGAAAGTGAATTTCTTAATATAGAAAAAAAAGAAACCCAGCCATTAGGACAAGGTTTCTGCAAATAATTAATAGGTTTTAATTCATGTATTGACTTGCTTCTCTAGAAATAGTGGATACTTTTCTACCTTTACCGTTGCAAGTAAAACATTGTTTTGAGAAAAATTGTAGAAAAGGGACCTTACCTTTTCCTTTACAGTCCTGACAAATTTCAATATATTTCAAGATCGCCACACCTTTCAAAGTCGCTTTGTTTTAGTATTTCCGCTAAGAAAGGATTCATGCAATATGTACGTATTTAGTTGTATTGTAAATCTTGTTTTTAAATGGATGTAAAATTAATGGACAAGCAAAAACCCGGTATGATTTTACCGGGTTTTTGCTGATGGGTTATTTAATGAAACCTATGAAACAATCTCTGTCGTTTCTTTTACAAGTATAGGGGTTTCTTCTTCCAAGGCTAGATAGTTGGATTCATTTTTTTTGAGAACTTCTACATAACGTATGTGATGTTCTTCCATTTCTTTTATGATAAAAGAATAGGTGCCAAATTCTAATGTGTCACCTTGCTTTGCTTCATAGTTTTCAGTCAAGATCCATCCACCGATTGTATCGATGTCTTCATCGTCAATATCTGTTCCTAATAGGTCGTTGACTTGACTGATAAGAACTTTAGCATCGAATAGATAGTGGTTATCAGCCAATTTGCGTACCTCTGCAACTTCGTCAAGATCAAATTCATCACGAATTTCCCCAACGATTTCTTCTAGTATATCTTCAACCGTTACAAGTCCAGAGGTTCCACCATACTCATCCATTAGAATAGCCATATGAATTCTCTCTTTTTGCATCTTAAGCAATAAATCATGAATTGGCACTGTATCAATAATTCGTATGATAGGACGAATATAAGGCTCGATTGGTTGTGAATTAAAGGATTGGTTTGTAAGCATGTCAGTGAATAATTCCTTTACATTGATCATGCCCACTACATGGTCTTTATCCCCATCAATGATTGGATAACGTGTAAACTTTTCCTCCTTAAGGACAGTAAAGAAAGTTTCCATCGTATCTTCTTTCGATAGTGTCACGATTTCAGTACGAGGTACCATGATTTCTTTTGCAATACGATCATCGAATTCAAATATTTTATTTACATATTTGAATTCGGATTGGTTAATTTCACCACTTTTATAACTCTCTGACAGGATAATTCGCAGCTCTTCTTCAGAATGGGCGATTTCATGCTCAGAAGCAGGCTTTAACCCAAACATTCTTGTCACAACTCTAGCTGATCCGTTTAATACGAAAATAAAAGGATACATGATTTTATAGAAAATCATTAATGGCTTAGCAGTCAAAAGACTTACAGTTTCAGCTTTTTGAATAGCAAGAGTTTTTGGTGCTAATTCACCAACCACTACGTGAAGGAATGTAATGAAAGCGAAAGCGATTGCAAATGTTAGAACATGTGAAACGGATTCAGGAATGTCTAAATTATTGAATAGTGGTCTAAGCATTCTTTCTACGGTAGGCTCACCTAGCCATCCTAAGCCTAATGCTGTGATAGTAATACCTAGTTGACAAGCAGATAAATACTCATCCAATTGTGTAGTTACGATTCTAGCTGACGTTGCACCAGAACGACCTTCTTCAATTAACTGATCAATCCTTGAAGACCTAATTTTCACAATGGCAAATTCTGCAGCTACGAAAAATGCCGTAAAAGCAATTAAAATGGCCACAATAACCAAGTTTAATATGTCCAAATAGCTTCCTTATCCCGCACGTTTACGAGAAAGGAGTCACCTCCTGAGGGTTTAAAATCTTATTTGTTTTTTTATTTATATATAAACGTTTCTTTACAGCCCCACTTACATCACCTCTACAAGATTGTAAGATAAAGATAATTATAGAAAATCTTAAACTTTCAGTCAAACGCAACAACCGTGTTCATGGCTATGTTTACATTATATATATGGATGAATTTTCATGATTATTAAAGGTTTTTCATACTATGAGGAGGAATTTATATTAGGGAGAAAATTTTTCCTGGAAGATAGTTGGTAGATGTATAGGAAATACCTATTTTACTTATGACCTTAACTTAACAAAAACTTCACTCTTTCTTCACATTTTATGCTTAGAATGTATACAACGATTGAGAAACAGGAGAGCAAAAATGGAAAAATCTTTGTTACTATTTATGTTACTTTTAATCTTTTTGACTGGGTGTACTCTTAATAATGGGAAAAATGATATTAATCAGAAAGAAGAAGGTACAGTTGCTGAGCCATTAATTGCGGATATGCAAATTCCAGATCAGGCAAAAACAGGTGAGACAACAACAATTGCCGTTGTAGTTTCTCAAAATGATAAGCTAGTAGATGCAACTGATGTAGTCTTCGAAATAATGAAAGATGGAGAAAATACAAAGCAAATGATAGAAGCAACAAAAAGCAAACAGGGGACATATGAAATGAATCATATCTTCCAAGCTTCAGGTACTTTTCGAATTACTGCACATGTCACTGCCTCTAATATGCATACTATGCCAGAAGATAAAATAACAATTGTACAATCAGAGAAGACTATTTCTTCAGAAATTAGTTCTAATTCAGAGCACCATCATTCACATGTGAAGTTCGATTTCAATCAAGAAGGAATATATAAATTAGGAGTTAACGAGCTCTCGGTTTCTATTACAAATGACCATCTTCCTTTGGACAAAGCAGATGTTCAATTTGAAGTTTGGATGCATGATGAAGATAAACATGAGTATTTACGTGCAAAGGAAATAAGTCCAGGTTCTTATATAGCAGATGTAAGTTTTGGGGAAACGGGTATTTATCAAATACAAATTCATGTTGTAAAAGATGAAATTCATGATCATAACTCCTATAAAATAAATATTCAAAATTAATGGGGAATTAAGGTTTAATATATTTATAAGCTGGGAATTAAGTGAGTATCAAGTGAAACGAATACCATAATACAAGAGCTTGGGGGATGGAAGCATGGTTAGTGATATCATTTCAAAGTTTCAAAATAAAGGTATTAAAATTGAAAAGACTAAATCTCGTCGAGAGGTTTTTCAACGTGTTTTCCAAACCGATCCTGCTCAAGTCGTTTCAAAGATAAATGAAGCTTGTTCAAATAAGCTGGGAAGTAATACGATTAACTTAAGTAAAGTTTAACCCCCCTTTTATATATTTTTTGAGGACACCCCGTTTGGTTTGTCCTTTTTTGTTGTTCTTGCTCTCGGAGTTCTTGTGTATAATAAATACGGGATTGTACATATGAGAACAATGAAGGAGCACTATATGAAGGATATTATTTTAAACATATTAATGTTTTTATCTGATTTAGGATACTTAGGAATAGCAATTGGACTTATGATAGAGATTATCCCTAGTGAAATTGTTCTTGGTTATGGTGGATTTATGATATCCACTGGAAAAATTGGTTTTGTTGGAGCCATAATTGCAGGAACTTTTGGTGGAACGTTTGCTCAGTTATTTCTTTATTGGGCTGGATATTTCGGAGGGAGACCATTTTTGGAGAAGTACGGAAAGTACGTGCTAATCCAGAAAAAACATATTGATGTTTCAGAGCAGTGGTTTGAAAAATATGGTGCGGGTGTAATATTCACCGCCCGCTTTTTCCCTGTAGTCAGACATGCCATATCGATTCCAGCAGGAATAGCCAGAATGTCAGCATGGAAATTTACCATCTATACGGTTGCTGCAATCATTCCATGGACGATTTTTTTCCTTTATCTTGGGATGGTTTTAGGAGAAAATTGGTCAACCATTAAAGAAGTTGCGGCACCTTACATATTGCCATTAGTAGGGATTGCGATGTTGATTGCAGGGTTATATTTCATATGGAAGAAGAAAAAAACACCGCCAATAGTGACGGTTAAAAAGTTTAATGGAAACGAAAAGTGATATCGCTTTTCGTTTTTTTAATTTAATCTTCTCAAAGAAAAGATATAATTTTACCTATTTAAGAGAAAACTAAAGCATCTAAAAAGATGTTGATGAGGTTTATTGAGATGTACAAAAGGGTATATTTTTGTGGATAGTTTTTTCGATTAAAAAGAAGAGGATTTTGGAAGAAGGGTGATGAGATGAGGCTTACAACGAAAATCGTTATTGGTTTAATTGCAGGGGCAATTACAGGTTTACTTCTAAATTTATTTGCACCTGATGCGTTTGTATATTTGGACAAATATTTATTCGTACCAATTGGAAAGATCTTCATAAACTTAATCACTATGTTGGTGGTTCCGATTGTATTGTTTTCAATAATCTTAGGTACAGCTGGTTTGGGTGACCCAAAAAAGTTAGGTAGAATCGGGTTGAAAACAATTTTATATTTCTTAGTGACCACATGTATTGCTATTATAATTGGTTTAATATTGGCGACAGTCATTTCTCCAGGCACAAAAGGGGACTTTAACACAGAGGCAGCTGAATTCTCCGCAGAAAAAGCACCACCTGTCAGTGATACGTTACTAAATATTATTCCTAAGAACCCATTCTTAGCATTATCAGAAGGGAATATGTTACAAATCATAGCTTTTGCGGTTCTGATTGGATTTGCATTAACTGCAATTGGTTCAAAAACAAAAGGAATATTAGATTTAGTCGATCAAGGCAATGAGATCATGATGTACTTAGTGAATTTAGTGATGAGGTTAGCTCCTTATGGGACGTTTGGATTGATTGCAACGGCTGTAGGAAGCCAAGGAATTGAAGCTATTAAAGCGATGAGTGTTTATATGTTAGTTGTAGTAGCAGCACTCATTATCCACGGCATTCTTACTTATGGTGGATCTGTTGCATTTTTGGCAAGAAAAAATCCAATATGGTTTTTTAAAGGATTTGCACCGGCCATGGGAGTGGCATTTAGTACATCTAGTAGTAATGCAACCCTACCTGTGTCGATGGAAACAGCACAACAAAATCTTGGAGTTCGAGAATCCATCTCAAGTTTTGTACAGCCATTAGGGGCAACGATAAATATGGATGGTACTGCTATTATGCAAGGGGTAGCAACCATTTTTATTGCACAAGTTTATGGGGTAGATTTATCTCTAGGCGAGCTAGTAACCGTTGTGTTGACAGCTGTGTTAGCTAGTATTGGAACTGCTGGGGTGCCGGGAGTTGGTCTGATCATGCTAGCGATGGTACTTTCATCTGTACAACTTCCGGTTGAGGGGATCGGTTTAATACTTGGTATTGACCGACTATTAGATATGGCAAGAACAGCTGTAAATATAACTGGAGATGCTGCTTGCGCAGTAATAGTTAACGAGCAAGAAACGAGAAGAAATATACGACTAGAAAATAAATAAGAATAATTTTTTCATTGTGGCCCTTGTAAAACTTCAAGGGCTTTTTATATTTAATTCCATTGCTTTCTCTGACTAATAGAACTATATTTTTTTCCACTTCCTTTGCATACGGGACACTTCCGTTTGATAATCCAAAAGGTAGTAACAAAACCTGTTCCTCTGCAGTTTAAGCAGATTTTTGCTACCTTCATATCCACTCCTCCCATCATAAAGGTCTACTTACAATATATGAATTTTCATCAGGAAGGATATCAATTTTATGAACATTATTGATAGGTAATGGGATAAAAGTAAGCAATAAAAAAGTCTTCCAGTTTTTTTCTGGAAGACTTTTTTATTGATGTACCGGTAAAGTAATTGTAAAGGTTGTCATTGCTTCTGATGAAGTACAAGTCAGTGTACCGGAATGTTTGGAGATAATTTCCTTACAAACGAAAAGTCCCAGTCCAGTACCTACCTTCTTTGAGGTATAAAATGGTTCAAAAATGACATTTATTTGTGACTTTGGAATTTCCGCTCCATTATTAGAAAGATTAATGATAAACTGCTGATTATCATTTTGAAAAGCATTTATCGTCAAGAGCGGTTGTTTTACACCACTTAGAGCGTCTAATGCATTTAAAATAATATTTAACAGCACTTGTCTAATTTCATCGGATAACCCTAACAATTGAACGTTAGGATCAACGTCCTGACGAATATGAACATTACTGTCAACAATACTTGGATACAAGAAATCAATGACTTCGTCAAACAAGTTTTTGAAAAGGAATACTTTCTTTTCTTTCTCCACACTTTCTTTTTTGGAAAGCATTAAGAATTGTGAAATTCGAAAGTTTAGTTGATCAACTTCATTCCCAATGATATCCAAATATTTTAAATCAGGATACTCGGATCTTAATAATTGGACAAAACCTTTAATTGAAGTAAGTGGGTTACGGACTTCGTGTACAAAACTAGATGTCATTTGTCCTAACAAGGTTAGTCGATCTTGATGAGTTTGGTTAATCACTTGATTCTGCTTAATGATTACAGAGTTTCTCAGTTCTGTATAATGACTTGCAGAATGATGTAGAAAATGGTCAAAACAATCATTCAAGATTTTAATATGATTTTGAATGTGAGGCTTGTATACATCCAGAGCAACAATTTTATTGAATACTAATGTTCGCCCAATACAAACATTATAGATAAAATCACCAATGTTGACATTGGCTTCAACACGTTCTGCAGCGATTTTAAAAGCAAGCAGTTTAATTTCATTCATATATTCTTCATGAGGGTCTCGTAGCATCTTGATAAATAGTTCGAACATGCTATGTCCATTAAGAGGAATTATTTCCTGTAAAGGGTCCTGTTGGGAGACAATAATTTTTTGATTCCATTCTTCTAATAATTCTTGTTTTTTATATACTAAAAAGTCTGCAACAGAATCCTTAATCTCTAGCATAGAATCCTCCAGAATTTTTCTACTCTTTCGTAGAACAATTTTAAATCCTACTGTCCGATATATAAATCTTAAATCCATTGTTTTATTCGGTAAAAAGAATAGGAAATCCTTCATGAAAATAAGAATTTCTTCAAAATTGATAAGGAAGTATGAAGGATATTCTGTTAGGAGAAACAAATTCCGACAAAAGATCTAAGGATTCGATAAAATATTATGATTCATTAAGAGACTTTAATCCGATGTTTGGGCATTGATGTTAATCCTTTTTACCCATATCAAAAGGCTCGATATGTAAAATGGCGTGTTGAATTTGATGGATTGTCGATAATCTCTCTTCAACGTGGTCAGTGATATCGTGGCTCTCTACTACATTTAAATCTTTATCCACTAATATAGTCGCTTCGAGTAAAATATCGTTACCATGCATTCTCGCCTTCACATCAGTTGTCATTTGGACACCATCTGTATTATCAATGGTCTTTTTAATATCTTGGAGCAACTGTTCATCAAAACCATCAGTCAATGTATGGGAAGCTTCAGAGAAAATTTCCCATGCTGTTTTACAAATAATGAAGCCAACCGAGAATGCAGCAGCAATATCAAGCCAATCAATGCCTATATAGGTACCTACAATTCCGACGAAAGCACCAATACTGACAAGAGCATCTGAACGATTATCTTGGGCTACTGCTAGTAAGGATGCATTTTTAGTTTTTCTGCTCAGCGTTAGGTTATAACGATATATCATGAACATAAATGCAGCTGCGATAAGAGCGACGACTGCAGTTAATAATTCAGGCTTTTCGGTTTCATTATTGAAGTAAGACATAAATGATTGATAAATAACCTGCAAACCAACGCTCATCATGATAAAAGCAGCCACTAATGAAGATATCGTCTGTGCTCTAGTATGACCATACCTATGGTTATGATCAGGTGGTTTGTTAGAAATTTTCAAGCCAATAAGGACAGCTACTGAAGCAATGATATCAGTTGTATTATTTAATCCATCTGCCCAAAGACCTTGGGATTGACCATAATATCCGGCAATCAGTTTAACGGCAGATAGGACCATATATGCGGCAATGCTAATCCAGGCTCCTTTTTGAGCCAAAGTTGTAGAGTTTTGTTCATTCATATTTATGTACCTCCATTCACATCATAGCCAACTTAAGATACCAAATGCAAGGTGAGTGGGTCTATAGAAAAAATGTGCCCTAATCCCATTAAAATTGGGAATTGTCATAGTTATTGGGGAAACAAAAAGAAGTTGGATAAGGTAAAAAAAGGGTAGAAGATTGATATTTTTATACATTACATAGTATAATAGTGTATGAAAATTATATAAGTTCCACAGGGGGAGCCTTTTGGCTGAGAGTGAACATAAAAGTTCTGACCCTATGAACCTGTTAGTTAATGCTAGCGTAGGGATGTGGTGATTGGATAAAGCGATGCCAGGCTACCAACACGTCCTTGTATCGTTTTTTTGTTGTTCAAAAATGATACATGGGGCAAGGATTTATCCACTTCCATGATCTTTCGACCTTACTTTAACGGGGCATTGGAGCTTTAAAAAAGAAAGGAAGATGGATGTTGCAAAACAAAACATTATTTTTAGTCGAGGTAGCTGTTTTCTCGGCACTGGCATTATTACTGGACCTAGTTTCAGGCTTTATTTTTTCTCGAATCTGGCCACAAGGTGGATCTGTATCTATCGCGATGGTCCCAGTCTTCCTAATGGCTTTTCGTTGGGGATGGAAGGGTGGAGCTTTGACGGGACTTCTGTTAGGTCTATTACAAATCATTTCAGGGCAAGCGTGGATTGGCCATCCAGTTCAAGGCTGCATTGATTACTTTTTAGCTTTTGCCGTTGTAGGTGCTGCTGGTATTTTTGCTAAGCAAATTCAAGAAAGTTTTCAGTCCGGTGATAAAGCAAAAGGCATTCGTCTAAGTGTCATAGGTATATTAATAGGGAGCTTCCTACGATTCCTTTGTCACTTTGTTTCTGGAATTGTCTTCTTCGGTTCAAGTGCACCTGAAGGTCAGCCAGTTGCGCTGTTTTCAATTATATACAACGGGACGTATATGCTACCAAGCTTTATCTTGTCAGCTTTAGTGATAAGCGTTCTGTATTCTTCTGCATCTAAAGTTTTAATGCGAAAAGCAGCTACTTTTTAATTAGAATCTAAGCTTATAGAAATCGATGATGAAGGGCAATCGAAGATATAATTGGAAATGATTCATCAAAAAAGGGTCAGAACTCACGACAATTTGTTGTGGAGTTCTGACCCTAAGTTATTTAGCTATTAATACACTACAGTTTGCATTTTTTGTGATTTTAGAGCTAGTACTACCAAGAAATAGCTTCTCCAACCCACTTTTTCCACTGTTGCCAACAATGATTAAATCCGCTCGATGGTGGTTGATATATTCATTTATACTAGAAGCTGCGTTTCCTTCCAGTACCTCAAATTGGTGGTGCATAATATTGTGACCTTGAATGAAGGTACTAACTTTTGATTTAGTTTGGGCAATGCTATTTTCTATAATACTGTGTGTACTTGCTTCATTACGATATTGGTTTAGTTCAGATGATACTGGAGTTACTTGTGTTGGATCGACAAACATCCCGTCTGGGGAATATGTCGTGAATCGTGGGGAAGGTGTCATCACGCCATTTTCAACAGTTTCTCGATAATTCTCGTGAAACACGTGAAGGATTGTCAATTTTGCTTCAGGGAACATTTTTGCCATGGACACTCCCCATTCCAATGCCTTCATTGATTCCTCATTATCATCAAAACCTACAATGATATGTTTGATATTCTGCGCCATTCTAACTAACCCCTTCCTAAATAATTCTCAGCTTTGGTACCCTTTACCCAAGTTTCATCGATTGAAATCTCGAAAATTTAAAATAATTCTAAAAAATAGTAAAAATGACCCCCTAAAGTTTTTGAAATCGATCGAATTTAATTAGTAGGAAAATAAAACTTAAAATATGTAGAATTTTCTAAAAATATATCGAATCATGACTAAAGTCTAATGTTATTTTGATTAATATTCTTTATGATAAGAAGAAAGAGGTGATGATTATGCTTCATAATCAACAAGATACAAGAAGACACCCGACCATTGATCGCTGTTTAAAACACCTTGAGATTTTAGGCACGGATGATAAAACGAAACAGATTGTTTACATGTATATGAAAAATCTTCATCAGGAACTTTTAAAGAAAGATGAATCTATACGACAAGGACAACCATTTCAATGATTGAAGAATGGAATCAGTCGCAAAAGAAATATAGGTATATTTAGGCCGCTTAGCATAAATGCATGAACCATAAAATAGGTTCATGTGTTAGTGAAGTAGGCCTTTTTGTATGCGCTTTAAGTAAGGATAAAGTGACAGTAAAGAAGTAAATTGACTTTTCGAATAAAGTTTAAGAGGAACTTCATTCGACAGCGCTAAGGATTGACGTTAGTCAAGTTTTGTAATCATAGTTCCATTGAATTTTTAATTCTTCCTAGGTGTAATATGTTGGGTTTCTGGGTATATGAAGAAGGAACTATTTACTATTACATATAAAAAAGAGGGGATTCAATTTGGATCAAATTAGAATATTAAAAGTCGGAGTGGTGTTGTTTTCAGGAATGGCATTGGCTATTGCTGGATTTTTTCATTTTTTTCAGCCGGAAACGAACATCGATAATCTGGAGAATATGTTACACAAACCAACCATAATTTTTGACCAAAATGGTGAAGAGGCTAGTAAAATATCTGCTAACAAAACCGAGGGTGTACCGATCGATGAAATACCTGAACACGTGAAGAACGCAGTGATTGCAATTGAGGATCATCGGTTTTACGAACATAATGGAGTCGATTACCAAGGAATTGCAAGGGCATTTATAACGAACTTAAAAGCAGGTGATGTTGTACAGGGTGGAAGTACCATTACCCAACAGCTGACAAAAAACGCTTTATTAGAAATGGACCGAACCTATAAAAGGAAATTAGAAGAGTTCTTTCTTGCGCGAGAAGTGGAAAAACAGTTCAACAAGGATGAAATTTTGGAAATGTATTTGAACCAAATATACTTTGGTCACGGTGCATGGGGAATTAATAATGCATCCCAAGTGTATTTTGGGAAAAAGGTAAATGACATTACGCCTTCTGAAGCTGCATTATTAGCTGGTTTGATTAAAGCACCATCTACACTTGATCCTTATAAAAACTATGAGAAGGCAATAAAAAGACGGAATGTTGTACTAGCTGCCATGAAGCAACATGGATTATTGGAAAACTCACAATATGAGGAAGCCGTTAAGGAAGAAATCGTCATGGATGAGAAAAAGAGTGGGGATCCGTTAAAGGGGAAGTATCCTTATTATGTGGACCATGTAATTATGGAAGCTATCAAAAAATATAAAATGAATCAGGATGAGCTTTTGACAGGTGGCTATAAGATTTATACGACTTTGGATCAAAATATGCAAAAAGCTACAGAGGAAGTCTATAAGGAAGATGCCTTGTTTCCAAAAGGAAGTACCGACAAAGAGCTAGTTCAAAGTGGAACGATTCTAATCGATCCAAAGTCTGGTGGTATTAAGGCTTTGGTTGGTGGGAGAGGGGACCATACTTTCTTAGCCTATAATCGGGCCACGATGTTAAAGAAACAACCAGGATCGACTATGAAGCCATTGGCTGTATACACGCCTGCACTGGAGGCTGGCTATAAACCCAATGATATGTTGAAGGATGAAGAGAATATTAGCTTTGGAGAGTATAAACCATCTAATCTTTCGGGAGAGTATGCTGGAGAAGTCCCAATGTACGAAGCATTAATGAAGTCTTTAAATGTACCGACTGTTTGGTTATTGAATGAAATTGGGATACAAAAAGGAATGGATGCTGCTAACCGCTTTGGGATACCTTTAGATGCAAAGGAAGACCGTGTACTTGGTTTAGGTTTAGGAGGTTTATCTCATGGAGTTTCCCCTAAAATTATGGCAGAAGCATTCTCAGCCTTTCCAAATAACGGGGAGCGAGTTGAAGCACACGCGATCGTAAAAATTATAGATCGTGAAGGAAATGAAGTGGTTACATGGAAGGAAAAGAAAACAAAAGTCATGGATAAAAAGACTGCTGATAGCATGACAAGCATGTTGTTAGGTGTTGTGAAGCATGGAACTGGTAAAAATGCTGCAGTTAATGGATGGGAATTAGCAGGTAAAACAGGATCTACACAACATGATCAAGTTGATGGTGCCGTGAAAGATCAATGGTTTGTTGGATATACGCCTACTCTAGTTGGCGCAGTTTGGGCGGGATATGATCAACCTAATAAAGATAAATACTTAAACACTCATAGTAGCCAAGGTGCAGCAATCATTTTCCAAAGAATTATGACGAAAGCATTGGCACATATGGAACCAGAGACTTTTAATGTAGAAGATATAGATGCCATTATTGCTAAACAAAAGAAGCTTAATAAGGAGCGCGCCAGGCGGGAATTCTGGGAAAACTCCAAGAGCAAGCTTCAAGATGGATGGGAAAAGTGGAAAGAATCACTCGGCGGTAAAAAAGAAAAAGAAGAACAAGGGAAAGAACAAAAAGGAAAAGAAGAAGTAAAGAAGAAGGAAAAAGAAGAAGCAAAACAATCGGATAAAGATAGTACAACAGATTCAAATCAAGATGAGGAAACAACGACAAACCCAGAGACTGAAGAAGATGAAGAATCTGGAGATGCAAGCGGTGCAGGAAACGGTGATGATTCTGGATCAGAAAACGAGACAGAATCAGGAGACGATACCGGTTCAGAAGAGGATTCTGGATCAGAAGATGAATCAGGCTCTGATGACGGTGGATCAGATTCTGGTGAGGATGATACTGGGACAGGTGAAAGTACACCATAAGTAAATGAAGAGGGAGCTCGTTAGATGTTAGCCTAACATCTAATGAGCTCCATTTTTTTAATTACTTAAGTTTTTTACTCATTAATGACTCTTTTCTATATGCTGTCGGGTTACAAAGCACGAAATGGAGTCATAAATATTAGCGAATGGAGCTAGAGAATCGTTGTTTTACCGAAAGGCCTTACTTTATTACCGAACTGGGCCTTTATTTTACCGAACCGACCTATTTTATTACCGAACAGAGTCGAAATATTACCAAATAGTACAAGTCGAGCTTATTTACCGAACCGGTTCTGTATTTTCTATATTGGATTTCCCCTTTTTTTACAACAAAAAACCAGCAATTATTTTGCTGGTTTTTAAAATCTAGGTAAGATATATTGAATTAGGAACCATATTATTCCAAAAAAGATGATGATATAAGAAAGATACTTAATTAACGTTGCACCTACTAATCCAGAATTCGGATTTTCTTTCCGTTCAACTTCAACACGTTTTTCTTCGTCCATCATGAATCACTCCATTCTATAAGTGAAAAAGAAAGTAACCCTAAATTGGATTACTTCTCCTTCTTGGCTAGAACAATAAATTAACAATGATTCCAATTACTACGATTGCCCCAACAACCATAAGAATTGTACGTAACATGCATATCACCACCTAATGACTGAATAGTTATACTTGGACTGAATCTGTTGGATTTAAGAAATAAGCCAGTTTATGAGATCTTTCAAAGGCATTCTCACAAACGGATTCTAGTTTCTGCAGCTTTTCCTGAACTTGCTTACCTTCAACAATGATCTTAATTGTGGAGTTTTCCTCAGTCATCATTAAGAAAGTAACTAGTTTTGAAAGTTTTTGTGCATTAATGATTTTGTGTTTGTGAAGTAAATATACATTCCCATTAAAATTTTTAGTTTCTTGATAAAATGACATGATGTTTTTCATAGTAAACTTTTTTGTCAATTTTACATCTGTCGAAAGAATTTCATACATCTTATATTCTCCTTTTTATAAAGGTTTTGTTAGTTGTTTGTTGCTTTTTATTTACCCGAGTCAAAAAGGATGAAACCTATTTAACTTAAAAAATATCATTATATTGATATACCAGTTGGAAATGCTGATATGAGGGGATTCGTCCTTATTATGTAAATTAACCTCGGTCTATAGGATGAGGGAGAAACCATCAGTGGACGCTTATGGAAGAAAGAGGAAAGGCGTATTATAAGAGCAAATAATGGTTCTGAAATGAGGGAAACAGTTTGAAAAAAATGCTTGGTGTTTTTAAAAATAAGAATTTCGCAAAGTTATTCTTCGCTCACTTTACCTCTCAAATGGGAAGTACGATTGGTTTAACCGCCTTTATGTTTTATCTACTTGATCGGTTTACAAATCAACCATCTTACGCAACCGTTACTGAGTTGATGTATTCTTTACCAACTTTGGCCGTATTTTTCTTGGTAGGGGTTGTGGCGGATCGCTTTGATCGGCAAAAAGTCGCGATGTATAGTGATTGGATTTGTGGCATGTTATCGATATTGATTATTGGAGCAATCATTATTGATATAATTCCGGTGGTTTTTGCATTGCTTTTCCTTAGAAGTGCTGTACAGAAATTCTTTTATCCTGCGGAATCTTCCATTGTACAAGGAATTCTTTCAAAGGATGAGTATACAACTGCAGCTGGATTAAACCAGTTGGTTATGAGCTTATTTATGTTGTTTGGTAATGCTCTTGGAATCTTCTTTTATTGGACACTAGGTATACATGGTGCCATATTAATTGATGCAGTTACTTTTATCATCAGTGGAATCTTAATAAAAACATGCATTCTAGAAGAGTCTACAATTCTTCCAAATGGTCGTACAAAATGGAAGGATGTCAATCTTGCTTTTGTCTTGAAAGATTTTAAGGATGGGTTGTCATATATCCTAAATCATAAATTACTTTTAACATTATTATCAGGATTTGTCTTGTTCGGAATCGTCAACGGAGGCTTTTCTGTAATGCCTGTGTTCATGTTGAAATATAAGCTTCAACCTAATAATTATGAGGAATATTCAATCATTATGGGAATTGTTATCGGAGCGGGTGTCATGATAGGTTCAGTAATTGCATCTATGTTAGCTCAAAAAATAAAATTATATAAACTATTGATTCTTGGGCTTGCTTTGTCTGGATTTTTCACTGCCATTTCTTCGCTGGCACCGAATACGATAATCTTTTTTGCCCTATTCTTCATTGGTGGTTTATCCCTACCATTAGTCAATGTCTCTATTGGTGGATGGATGCCTAGTATAGTCGATCCTAAAATGATGGGGCGTGTCCAAGGTTGGATTAGTCCATTAATGATGCTAGCTCAATCTATAACATTAGGCTTTATCGCTTTTGCCTATCCATCGATTATTAAAGTAGAAGGATTGTATTGGATGGTAGGGGGCTCTCTAATGATTGTGAGCTTGATTTATTTAATCACCATTCCCAAAATTCTAAAAAAAGATGAAACTAAAGGAATCTCTTTGAAAGGTGTTCAAAAAACAGCTTTGTAGAAGTGAAGTACCTGAAAGTCTCTCCAATTGAGAGGCTTTTATGTTTTTGTTATTTTTTTATTTTTATCTGAACTTTTTTATGAGTAGCACGTCTAATGTGTAAAAGTGAATAGGAGATGGAAGAAAGAGAGGCTGTAGCCATGGATGAAAAAGACCTGATTGCTAGTGCAAGAAAGGGCGACCAGATGGCTTTCGCAATGTTGTTTCAACAAAATTATCCAATACTGGTAAAATATTTGATTAAAGTCACATTTAGTCCGGAGACAGCAGAAGACCTTGCTCAAGAAACGATGGCTAAAGCTATTGAAAAATTGGCCAGTTACAATGGTAAATCGAAGTTCTTAACATGGTTGATCACCATAGCCACTAATCTTTATATTGACCAGACAAGAAAAAAGAAGCGAGAGCAAAACTGGAAACTATCTGAACAGCATTTAAGGAAAATGAAATGGTCATTTGAATCACGGAATGAGGATTGGAATGATTGCATAGACGCCTTAGGTAAATTAAGTGATGAAATTAGAATTCCGATTATACTAAAGCATTATTATGGATACTCCTATGAGGAAATCAGTACAATCATGAAAATTGCAGAAGGTACCGTCAAATCTAGAATTCATAATGGTATCCTGACCGTCAGAAAGGAGTTGAAGCTGGATGAAAAAGGAAAAAATCGTACCACTTCCTTCACAATTTGAACAAGAACAGGAAGAAACCATTCAAAAAATTGAGGATAGTCTTCAAAAAATGGATGACATGTTTGAAGTATATACACCAGATTTAAGATGGTTCGAGGAGCAGGTTCAACTTCAAAAAGAAATGGCAAAGAAAAAGTGGATTCGTGAATTAACCATTTTCTCCATTATCGCCTGCCTAGTTTTATCTGCCGTACTGTTTACATTAGTACAATTGCCAATGATGTTTGGAATTTTACAAGGGGCGACTTGCTTATTAATTATCGGATATTTTGCATATACAAACATCAAGGAGCGGGTGAATGAGTCATGACACAGGCCGAGTTAGTTATGTTGCCGTTTGTAGTCGTCATTCTCTTGGCCCAAAGCATCTTCTTGTTCATTGATGCAAGAAAGCACGGACATAATTATTGGTTTTGGGGAATTGTGGGACTTATTCAAGCACCCATGCCGATTTTGATATATATGTTGTTGATTCGAAAAGTTTATAAGAAAGACCAAGAGTAGGGAGTTTTCTTTATGCAAGGGTTAAAATTATTCATGCTCGTTTTGATTATCATCGGACAATTAGTAGGTCTAGTCCTGCTGTTTATCAATATGAAATGGGCGATAACTTTATATATCATTTATGGAATAGCATTATTGCTTTTATTCATAATCATGTTTTATGAAAGAAAAAAAGAAAAACGAGAGGAAGATCCAAATGATTATCGTAACTACTGATTACGTTCCAGGAAAAGAAATAAAAGAGCTAAAAGGCTATGTCAGAGGAAACACAGTCCAGTCGAAACACATCGGAAAAGATTTGTTAGCAGGGTTCAAAACCATTGTAGGTGGAGAGATTAAGGAATATACAGAAATGATGGATGAAGCAAGAAGCAAAGCAATAGCTAGAATGGTAGCCGATGCGGAGTCAAAAGGTGCTAATGCTATTGTTGGCATGAGATTACAAGCTGCTGCTGTTATGCAAAATACTGCAGAAATCATCGCTTACGGAACAGCTGTATTAGTTGACTGATTTTTTCGAAAAAACTAATTGACATTATTATCCTTTGAGTAGTAAGATAACAAAGAATAATTAATGAAAAGGAGGGCTTAGCATGGTTTTGGTTAGAACATTCATCAACGAAATTGTAGCAGTACAACCAAAACTTCATACGATGCAGCCCACCGCTTAATGGATTATTTACTTTCCATATTTGGATATTAATGAATTTAAGTGCGCATGCTGCATTTTTGTTGCATGCGCATTTGTTTTTAAGGGGATTCGTGTCTACACGTCTCCTTTCTAGGCATCTGCTTTTATGCAGATGCCTTTTTATTTGGGAAATAAGAGTCACAAAGACTCTATTCAATATTTTTAGGAGGAGATTTCAATGAATAAAGGTGTAATTATTTTAGTACCTTTACCGGAGCTAGAAAGTGGCTAGTTATAAAGTTCAATTGACTACAAAGGAGGAACTATTGTGTTTTCGATTTATAAGAAATTAAGTTGGTTTTTTAAAGAGAATTGGAAACGGTATGCCATTGCTATCCTGTTCTTAACGATTGTAAATGTTCTAGATATGGTCCCGCCTAAACTGGTTGGAATGTCTATTGATGCAATACACACTGGGACATTAACAGCTGAAAAATTGGGTCAGTACTTGTTGATTCTAGTAGGAACAGCTTTAGCACTTTATATTTTAAGTTACAATTGGTTTTACAAATTGTTTGGAGGAGCTTTTTTGCTAGAAAGAAAGCTACGTTCCCGTTTTATGGGTCACTTATTAAAAATGACACCTACCTTTTATGAAAAGAACCGAACTGGAGATTTGATGGCGCGTGCGACTAATGATTTAAAGGCGATTTCGACTACCGCTGGATTCGGTATTTTGACTTTTGCTGATTCCTTCTTATATACGTTTGCCATTTTGTTTACCATGGGCTTTTTCATCAGTTGGGAGTTAACGATTGTTTCCATTCTTCCCCTTCCGTTCATGGCCTTGCTAATGAATATTTATGGGAAGCGAATTCATAAGCGTTTCATGGATGCACAAGATGCATTTGGAGATATGAATGACAGTGTTCTAGAATCGGTTGCTGGTGTACGTGTCATTCGTGCCTATGTGCAGGAAAGACGCGATGAAAATCGATTTGCTGAAATGACGGAAGATGTATTTAAGAAAAACTTATCGGTTGCAAAAATTGATTCTTTATTTGATCCTACGATAAAAATTTTAGTGGGAATGAGCTATTTAATTGGTTTAGGTTATGGAGCCAAGCTGGTATTTCAGCAATCAATTACCTTAGGAGACCTTGTATCCTTTAACGTTTATCTAGGAATGTTGATTTGGCCAATGTTCGCGATTGGGGAGTTAATTAACATTCTTCAGAGAGGAAATGCCTCATTGGATCGTGTTCAAGAAACCTTATCCTATGAAGAAGATGTAAAAGACAACGCGAAACCTGCAGAGGGGTTAGTTCCATCTAATATTTCCTACAATGAAGTGTCCTTTACTTATCCGACTTCTACACGAAAAAATCTGGAAGATATCAAGGTTCATATTGAAGCAGGGGAAACGTTGGGCATTGTCGGTAAAACAGGCAGTGGAAAAACAACATTTATTAAACAATTACTTCGTGAATATCCGGTTGAACAGCAAAAATTGTTCGTATCGGAAGCGAAAATTGAAGACATTAAGCTTGAAGATATCCGAAGCTGGATTGGCTACGTGCCACAGGACCAATTTTTATTCTCGAGAACAGTAAAAGAAAACATCCTCTTCGGTAAAATGGATGCAACGGAAGAAGAACTACAGGAAGCCATTAAACTAGCTGACTTCAAAAAAGATTTGGAAATGCTACCTGAAGGGTTAGAAACCCTAGTTGGTGAAAAAGGCGTTGCATTATCGGGAGGACAGAAGCAAAGGATTTCAATTGCACGTGCTTTGATACGAAATCCTGAGATTTTGATATTAGACGATTCATTATCTGCTGTGGATGCGAAAACAGAGAAAAACATCATTGAAAATATTCAAGGTGAGCGGAGTGGAAAGACTACTTTGATAACAACGCACAGACTGTCTGCCGTTCAGCATGCTAATTGGATTATTGTCCTTGATGAGGGGAAAATCATCGAAGAAGGAACACATGAACAACTTCTAAGCCTAGGTGGCTGGTATAAAGAGCAATTTGAAAGACAACAATTCGAAGAAGAAGCGGAGGTGACATTATGAGTACAGGAAAAAGATTGTATCAATATGCAGTAAACTTTAAAGGGATTATTATCGTAGCATTAGTCATGCTGACAATTGGTGTTGCAGCAGATTTGGCAGGTCCATTCGTAGCAAAAAGAATCATTGATTCACATATACTTGGAATTGAATCCAAATGGTATGAAACGACTGCAGGTGAAAATGCTGTACCGTATGAAGGAACTTGGTATAAACGTGAAGCTTATTTTACTGAGGAAGAAGAAAAGGGAGAACAAGTGGTACTCCTTCAACAAGGATTGAAATTTGTATTTTCAAAGGAAGATATCCCATTGGAAGGACAAAGAACCCTTGAAGGTACGATTCTAACTGTCGATGGAAAATCATATGATGTTCAATTCTTGGAAAGCCAAGAGATCATGAAATTTTACGAGCCTGAGATTTCAAAAATCATCCAGCTAATAGCTCTGTATTTTGGATTATTAGTTGTAGCGTCTTTCTTCTCATATGGTCAACGTTACTACCTACAAAAAGCAGCAAACCGAGTTATTCAAAAAATGAGAAACGATGTGTTTAAACAAATTTCCAGGCTGCCTATCTCGTATTTTGATAATTTGCCTGCTGGCAAAGTCGTGGCAAGAATTACGAATGATACAGAAGCAATCAAAGAACTATACGTAACAGTTTTAGCAAATTTCTTCTCAAGTATTATTTATCTTATTGGGATCTATATTGCATTAAGTATTTTGAATGTAAAGCTCGCATTACTATGTTTGATTTTAGTGCCTATTTTGATTGTGTGGACGATCCTGTATCGTAAATATGCTTCCACTTATAATAAAGTCATTCGAGCTCGAGTCAGTGACATTAATGGAATGATTAATGAATCGATTCAAGGAATGCCTATCATCCAAGCGTTTGGAAGGGAAAAAGAAACGGCAAATTCATTTAAAGTATTAAATGATGAGCATTTCCAATTTCAAAATAAAATGCTTCGATTGAATTCCTTGACTTCACATAATTTAGTAGGAATTCTGCGCAATTTCACTTTTGTAGCTTTCATTTGGTATTTTGGAAATCTTACACTTAATGTTGAAACTGTAGTTTCATTAGGGATGCTATATGCCATAGTGGATTACATTAACCGTTTGTTCCACCCCGTTCAGAATATCGTCAATCAGTTTGCGAACCTTGAACAGGCGTTGGTTGCAGGAGAAAGAGTTTTTGAATTGCTAGATGAACAAGGGACTGATGTCAGTGAAGAACATATTCCACGTTATGAAGGGAATGTAGAATTCCAGAACGTTTCCTTTGGATATAAAGAAGGGGAATATGTTTTGAAGAACTTGACGTTTAGTGCCAAGCATGGGGAAACAATCGCGCTAGTTGGTCATACTGGCTCTGGAAAAAGTTCCATCATGAATCTCTTATTCCGTTTTTATGATACAAACGAAGGAAGAATTCTTGTGGATGGTACCGACTTAAAATCGATTCCACGTCAAACATTACGTGAACATATGGGAATTGTATTGCAAGATCCTTATTTATTCACGGGTACAATCGCTACGAACGTGAGTTTAAACAATCCAAAAATCTCACGTGAAGTAATCGAAAAAGCATTGAAAGACGTTGGAGCGGATACTGTTTTGTCCCACTTAGAAAAGGGGATTGATTCAGAGGTGATTGAAAAAGGAAGCACCCTTTCTTCTGGTCAAAGACAATTAATTTCCTTTGCAAGGGCACTTGCCTTTAATCCAGCGATTTTAATATTAGATGAGGCAACCTCTAGTATCGATACTGAAACAGAAGCGATTATTCAGGAAGCAATGGATGTTTTGAAGAAGGGGAGAACGACGTTCATCATTGCTCACCGTCTTTCCACCATAAAAAATGCAGATCAAATTCTTGTCCTAGATAAAGGTAGAATTGTGGAACGAGGAACACATGATGAATTAATGGCAGTAAAAGGAAAGTACTACAATATGTATGAGCTTCAGTTGGGTGTTGGGAAAGGAATTGCATAACGTGTCCTCCGTTCAAAAAATGTTCACCCTCCTGTCATAGAATGTTCTGTTTTGTCTCCCAATGACTTAAAGCTCCTATGGTAATTTAACTATAGAATCTATTAGGGAGGCAAATGTGATGGAGGAATTTTCTGTAACACTTGCAATTGCAAGCATTATGACGCTCGTTTTCTATATGGGGTATACTTTATTTACAGCTAAATAATGGAAAGAACGTTAAGCCAGTCACTTATTAGGAAGATTTCTTCTAAATAGGATGACTGGCTTTTTTTCTAATGAAAACGTTAAGAATGGAAAAAGAAGGGGAATAAATTATGGTAGACGAAAGCATAAATATTTGAAGGTAGGCACATTGTTTAGCTTTGTTATACAGTTTGCGTGTTGTGCGAAACTTACTTCAACATCTAATTCGCTTTCCAAGATGGGAGATGATTGTATGAAAACAAGAATTGAAAAGGATTCTCTCGGAGAAATTGAAGTCCAGGAGGATAAGTACTGGGGTGCTCAAACTGAAAGAAGTAGACGAAACTTTGTCATCGGATCTGAAAAAATGCCGTTAGATTTAATTTATGCTTATGCGATGTTAAAGAAAGCGGCGGCTACAATCAATCGAGAATTAGGGAAGTTATCCAGTGAAAAAGCAAAAGCCATCGGGATAGTTTGCGATAGTATTGTAAACGGTGAGCTGGATGAACATTTTCCATTATCCGTTTGGCAAACAGGAAGTGGCACTCAGACAAATATGAACTTAAATGAAGTGATTGCCAATAAGGGAAATGAATGGCTAAAGGATGGGGGTTACAATGAACGTTTACATCCGAACGATGATGTGAATATGGGACAAAGCTCTAACGATTCTTTTCCTACAGCTATGCATATTGCTGCTTATCTATCTATTCATAAAAAACTGTTACCTTCAATTCAACAATCTATTTCTGTTTTTACTGAAAAAGAAAAACAATTTGCTGGAATTGTTAAGATTGGCCGTACTCATTTGCAGGACGCAACACCGCTAACGGTGAGTCAGGAAGTGAGTGGATGGAGGGTAATGCTTGAAAAATCAAAATATATGATTGAGGAAAGTTCAAAAGAATTGCTTCAATTGGCAATTGGTGGAACAGCCGTAGGTACGGGGATTAATGCTCATCCGGAATTTGGTGAGAGGGTTTCAAAGGAATTGGGAAGCATGACGTCTTTTCCATTCAGCAGTTCTTCCAATAAATTTCATGCTTTGACAAGTCATGATGAGATGGTGTACGCCCATGGTGCCATAAAAGCGTTAGCCATGGATGTTATGAAAATTGCCAATGATGTTCGGTGGTTAGCGAGTGGACCAAGAAGTGGTATAGGTGAGTTGAGTATCCCTGCTAATGAACCAGGAAGCTCCATTATGCCTGGTAAGGTCAATCCAACCCAAAGTGAAGCTATTACAATGGTAGCGACCCAAATTTTTGGGAATGACAGTACCATATCCTTTGCGGCTTCACAAGGGAACTTCCAATTAAATGTCTATAAACCAGTGATTATCTATAATTTCTTACAATCTGTAGGTTTATTATCAGATGGCTTGGATTCTTTCCGCAAGAACTGCTTAGAAGGTCTTGATGTTATAGTCTCCAAAATACAAGAAAATGTTGAGCGTTCTCTAATGCTAGTTACGGCATTAAACCCACATATCGGTTATGAAAAAGCTGCTGAAATTGCAAAGCTAGCTTTTAAAAATGGTAGTACCCTTAAAGAAGCTGCAATAGAGCTTCAGTATGTTTCTGAAGAACAATTCAAAGAATGGGTCGACGTGACAAAAATGATAAACGAAAAATAATCGAAGCCCCCGCCATTACGACGGGGGCTTAGCCATGTTATTAAGTTTTAACAATTAATTGGGTGTAAATTACTTGGAGTATCCGCCAAGTTGAGATTCAGCCATTTGTACAAGACGTTTAGTGATTTCTCCACCAACTGATCCATTTGCACGAGATGTTGCGTCTGCGCCAAGTTGTACACCAAACTCAGATGCGATTTCGTACTTCATTTGATCGATTGCAGCTTGTGCTCCAGGTGCTACTAGGTTGTTTGAGGAACTTCTAGATTGGTTTGTCATAGTTTTACATCTCCTCATAAAATTTTTTTGGGTGGGTTAGCTGGACTTGCACCAGCATTCTGAAGGAATCTTAATCTCATACTTTACTCATCGTCTTGTAAAGGGAATATTGTCAAGTGAAACTATGATCTTCAGGTGCCCTAATTACTGGCTTAACCCATTGTTAGGAAGGGAGGTTGTCCCTCAGCTGCTTTGTGGTGCTGCTGTATTTCTATTATGGGAAAAGAACGATTTACTATGCTTATTTTTTGACTAGTAAATATTGGATATAATTTTGTCTTCTTACATATTTTCAGCTCTAGTTTCTAACTATACTAGTATGACTTAATTAGATGATTTCACTCTATTGAAAAGGAATGAATTTCGATGGCGATGTGTCCCTTGTGCAATGGATTTAGTGAACAAACCCTTCAATGCTCGAACTGTTCAGCTACTATGGTAGATGCGGGCAGAACAACGGATTACTTGGATGAATATAGTGCTTATGAGGATATTGAGGTTTCGAAGTTAGTGGACGGAATGGCGCAATCTTTAGCAACCGGAATATGTATTCATTTATTCTCATGCGGGCAATGCGGAGCAATGCAGACAGTGGAAATAAAGGAATAAAAGGTAAGCTTGATGCCGATTGTGCCACAAATTACTGTCAAAAATATCTTATTTAAAGGTATGGTCAAGTTAGATGAACAATATACCATTAAATGATTTTAAAGGTGGTTCGGATAGCGTTCCTTAATAGGAGGAGAGGGAAGATCCTTTCGAAGATAGCGTAAATAGTTTCGAAAATCAAAAAATACATTCAAAACTGGAAGAAATACTTTCGAAACCTCAAAAATACTTTCAAATAATCCAATTTAACGATTTTTCGACAATATCCCATACATGATAGCACACAAAAAAGGCACGTCTTTAGATTGATCAGATAATCTAAAGACGTGCCTTTACATTTTATTATTTTTCGCCAGCAGGACGAATGCGTGATTCTGTATCTTTATCAAAGAAGTGAGCTTTGTTCATTGCGATAGCTAAATCGATTGTGTCGCCAGGTTTAACAATAGAACGAGCGTCAACACGTGCAACGAATTCTTGGCCACCAATCGTAGAGTAAAGCATGAATTCAGCACCCATTAATTCTGCTACCTCGATATGTGCAGAGATTTTTGTTTCTGGAGAAGATTCGATGAATACCGGCTCATCGTGGAAATCTTCGGGACGAATTCCAAGGATGATTTCTTTGCCGATATAGTTTTGTTCACGAAGAACCTTCATCTTTCCTTCTGGCACAGCTACTTTAACATCTCCAACTACGAAGTATCCATCTTCTAATTTACCGTGTAGGAAGTTCATGGCTGGTGAACCGATAAATCCACCTACGAATACATTCTCAGGCTTCTCATAAACGTCTTTTGGAGCACCAACTTGTTGGATGATTCCGTCTTTCATAACAACTAAGCGAGTCGCCATTGTCATTGCTTCTGTTTGGTCATGTGTTACGTAGATTGTTGTTGTGTTTAGGCGCTTATGAAGCTTTGCGATTTCAGCACGCATTTGTACACGCAATTTTGCGTCTAGATTGGATAAAGGCTCATCCATTAGGAAGACTTTAGCATCACGTACGATTGCACGTCCAAGGGCCACACGTTGACGCTGACCACCAGAAAGTGCCTTTGGCTTACGGTCTAGGTACGTTTCAAGTCCAAGGATTTTAGCAGCATCTTTAACACGACGATCGATTTCATCTTTAGGCATTTTACGCAATTTCAAACCGAATGCCATGTTATCGTAAACAGACATATGTGGGTAAAGTGCGTAGTTTTGGAATACCATTGCAATGTCACGGTCTTTTGGCGGTGTGTCATTTACACGTTTATTATCAATGTAGAAATCACCTTTCGAAATCTCTTCAAGTCCAGCAATCATACGTAGAGTAGTGGATTTACCACATCCAGATGGACCGACGAAAACGATGAATTCTTTATCTTGAATATGAAGATTGAAGTCTTCTACAGCAGTTACTTTATTATCATAAATTTTATAAATATGTTCTAAACGAATTTCAGCCATGATATAACCTCCATGTTTTTACGATTAGTCCTAGTTTATAAAACAAGCATGGGAATGAAAATGTTCATCTTGCACAAAAATGAAAACGCTTTATTAGGCATATTGCATACGTTAATCAAATTTTTCAAAAAGAATGATGGCCAGATAGGCGACCATTGCGTCTTGGAAGGACTTAATATCGAGCCCCGTTTTCTCAATAAACTTATCAATTCGATATTGAAGGCTGTTGCGATGAATAAATAACTTTTTTGCAGCTAAAGATGCATTGGAATTGGATTCTATATACGTTTTTATTGTCTTAATTAATTCGTGGTCTATGATTGTTTCATCTAACAAATCGTTAATTAAATAGTCAACGAGTTCAGTACCAATCCCTTGTAGGATAAGATAGGGAAACACGTCTACTAAAGAAATTAAGCTCTTGTTATTCAAAAATTTGCTCCCAATTTCGAAACAGGTTTGTTCATATTTGTATAGTAGGGGAATGCTGTTGTCAATTGGATGGAATTTACCAACATACATTTGCAACTTAATATAAAAATCTGCTTCAATCGTTGAAATCATTTCTTGGAGTAGAGACAGAATGGTTTCTTCCTTTTCAAAAAGGATAAAGCAACCTTTTTGCAAGGACTCCCAGAGTATGTATGGCTCAAAGTCTAAAAAAGAAGAAATGCCTTCTTCTAATTCATCTTTATTGAAAGATGAGGAAAAGACAAAAAATTGAATTACTAGCATATTTTTATGATTCGTAATAGGTGTAACTACACTCTTACCTTTCAAATAATCCATCCATTCTTTTTTTAAGGAATGTAATGGCAGATTCTTAGTAGGTTCATGGATTTTGAAAAGAACGGAGAGGAGGCTTGTTTCTTGCTCTGTCAAATCTTCATATGGGATTCCTAATGTAGAATCTTCCGAAACCTCTATCCATAAATATTTCTCATAATTTAAAACGTTCTCATTCCAATCAATGCTTCTTGGGTATCTTTGTTTAAGATTTTCGATCATAAATGCCCCCATTAGTAAATTATCCTGCTTCAAGTTTCTTTTAATTTCCTTTAGTGGTCAAGTTGTTGTAATTATCTTTTGATATTTCCACGCATTTTGCATAAAATAGGGGGTAGTGTATAGTGAGGTGAAAAGGATGGATTATTCACAAGAGATGAAGAACAGGCTTCGTAGGATGGAAGGTCAAGTTCGCGGAGTTTTAAGAATGATGGAAGAAGACAAAGATTGCAGAGATGTAATCACGCAACTTTCTGCTGTACGTTCAGCTGTAGATCGTGCAATTGGATATATTGTCGCTAAAAATTTGGAATCTTGTATTCGCGAAGCGGAATCTAATGGACAAAATGCTGAAGATGCCATTAAGGAAGCTGTGAACATGATTGTAAAAAGCCGTTAAAAATCCTCATCCCTCAAAAAGGGTGAGGATTTTTTTGATATAGTGTTGACTTTTTAACAGTGTCTAGCCTATACGACTTCCACAGGGTGCGGCGGCCCTTAGCTGACGTTCCCTAATAATTGGCATTTTTCGCTTTTCTATTTAAGGTGCGAATAGTCAGCAGGCGGTTCTTCTTCGACTAAATCCAATGCCTCTGGTATATTGGGGTCTGTTTCATATCTGGAAACATATCCTCCGCCCATTCCCTCATTGATCATTCGGTCGACATCCATAAAGGCTTTTTCTCTTCCTTCATGACCACAGTCCGCACAAAATGTAGAGTTTTCCTTTTTAGGATCGCCCATTCTAATCGCCCCTTTTTTAAGAAGATTGAGGAAGAAATAAACCTTCCTGCCTATCAGTTTGTACAGGAAACGTTTAGTTTATCCTAACGAATCTCCAATAAACAAGGATGGAGTCGAACAATTATTTATCATATACGTGGAAAAGCATAAGCTCCTGTATTTGTGCTTGTACTTGTTTTACATCCTCCTGTGCAGGAGATGGTCCAATCCACTCAATACTGCCATTTTGATTATATATGGCTTGGAAAGATTGCTTTTTGAAAAAGAAAGAAAGCTTCCACCCCGGGATTTGTTCATCCCCATATAAATTTTTCCATTGAAAATGCGATATCATATAGTCCCCCCATTTGTATGTACATAAGTGACCATTCAATTTTATCAGAATTATTTTTCGTTAGAAAGAATATGACAAAAGTGTACTTCATAGAGATGAATGGATAGCTGGATTAAAGAAAGGGGAGTTTCTTATGACTTTTTTAGAGAAATTACAGAATTCTATAAATGATGAATGGACGGCCCATGAGTTCTATTCAAAATTAATGAGTCAAACTAGTAATCCACTCTATATAGAATTTATTGAGCATGCGAGAGATGATGAAAAAAAACATTATGAGTCCTTTCAGTATTTACACTATTTGCTTACGGGAAAATATCATGATGTTAAACCAGGTAAAGTGGAATACAAGTCATTTGAAGAGGCAATTCTGATTGCTTTAAAAGATGAGCTGGAGGCTGCTGAAACCTATAGGGATATGCTTTTTGAAATGCCAAATCAACAAGCCTATCAGCCATTGTTCGTAGCGATGACAGATGAAATGGAACATGCAACAAGGTTTTCGACGATATATGGTTCTTTAATGTAGACCGGATTCCTCGGTCTTTTTATTTTTGAAAGAAAGAGATTGTAGTTAAGCCACAAATAATATTAGGGAGGATTTCCCTAATATTATTTTGAAAGTGATTTAAATAGTATGCTTAACTGTTCATATCTTATTCTTTCAATGCTTCGTTCAGTAAATTGCATAGGTTTGACGTTCACTTCAAATATATGCAGTTGATCTTTTTCGTCCTCTCCTACATCGATGGTGAATTCCCCAAAAAAGCCTATTCGTTGTGAAAGCTGTCTTCCAATTTCAGAAGCAATGACATTGAACTGATATTCTAGATCAGAATTCTTTACACGATTATACGAAATAGCTTTCCCTCCTAAATGATTATGGGTGGTGAGCTGTTGTTCCATAGCCATCCGAACGGAGACCGCACTAACCTTAAATCCGTCTGAAGACCTCGAATGTACAAGTACTCGATAATCATATCGGTTTCCTCTTAATGTTTTCGGCTCTATTGCTTTTTGAAGAATATAACCTCGAGAGGTTAAGAAGTCAGAATTGGTTATAAATTGTTCGATGGATAGATATGTTCTGATCTTTTTATAATCTTGATAGAGAATGCCATTCTTTGATTCTTCCAGAGTGAAAATGCCTTCACCCCTTTTTCCGGATACGGGCTTAACGTAAATTTTCCCCCATTTCTTCAAGCTTTCAAGTAAGTCTTGTTCATTTGTATAGAGCAAAGTTTGTGGCAAATAAGGTGTCAATATGGGTGTGTCAATTAAAAGCTCATTCATTTCATATTTATCAACAAACCTAGGATTAAAGAAGGGAATATCCCTCTCTCTACAAAAGGTGACTACTTCACTAAATTCATTAGATTTTTCATAATTTCTAGATGGGACTCGGTTATAAATTACATTAGGAAAAGGGAAATTAGACTTGTTCCAACGATTATCTGAGTAATAATATCCTTTAATGCCATTTTCATGAATTCCATCAGCTAGGAACACATAACAAATCATCCCCTGTTTCCTTAGAAACTGAAAAATTTCAGAGAAAAAACCATGGTTACCTGCAAAAGGTACAGCACCTTGATTAATATTGCTTGGGCAAGTGAAAATCCCGACTGTTGGAAGGAAATCATCATGATCTAAATATGAAGTAGGTGGCTTAATCAGGGGAGAGGGATTTTTGATAGCTTGAATCGATTTCTGTTTCCTCATGACAGACCCTCCCCATTTCTAATGAAAATCTTTTCAGACAAGAAAATTCCATAATCAAAACAATACTGAACGGGTACATTTAATTTCTGTGTTAATTTGGGGTGATGGAATATAATTTCCCCAGGTTTTGAATTGGCTTCAAACATCCATACATTCCCGTCTTTATCCATTCCAAAATCAAATCCTATTTCAGCGATTATACCCTGCATGGATTGTTCAAGCCCCCGACTCAAAGCTAATGCTGCATGAGATAAAGAGGAAACGATTTTTATCTGCTCAGAGTGTGGGAAAGTTTCCTCAATAGTCCTTACTTCTCCCCCTGAATGAACATGAGTTGTTACACAACCATGACCGGATACTTTGACTGCGATAATAGAAACTACCCATTCTCCTTTTTGATTTTTATTAGTATGAACCCTAAAATCGAGTTTCCTGCCTTCAAACGTTATGAGGCCGATCCCTTGTTGAACAATTTTATCTTCGAAGGCACCCATACCAATTACTTGATCAACTAGACTTTCAATGGTTGGAAATCGTTGAAGCTTGTTTTCTCCTTTTTGATTTCTGTATCTACAATAGTAATAGTTGTTTTTACGATCATACATAAGCAAGAAAATATTTGAACCTAAGCTCCCGTTTATTGGTTTAATAATGGCTTTACCGAATTTCGAAAGAAGGTATTCTATCTGAGAATAGGATTGTAATGGGTAGGTTTCAGGTAAAAAAGGGGATGTCTCTTCTAAATCCAATAGACAATGATGAACATCCAGTTTGTTGAAGAAGCCTGGATTATACCAAGGAATAGCAAGTTCATCTTGAAATCTTCTTTTTACCACTAATAAGGATTGCTTTTCTTCGTCACGTCTACTTTGTACACGGTCATAGACGACATTTGGAAAAGGAAAAGAAGAGGGAAAGAATTGTTTACGGTCAAATGAGTAGCCTTTAATTAATTTCTTTTCCCAATCGATGCTTGAGGAATCAAATAGGAATGCAATGCATCCAGATTTTCTTGCAGCCAATAGAATTCTGGCAAAGTATAATCGATTTCTTTTTTCATCACGATTGTGTAAAAAGTCGGTATCTGTTGTGAAAATACCAATCAACGGCCCAATGTAAACGGTATTACCAATGCTGAATACATGAATTTCATAAGGGTAAAGTGGAATCCCAAATACTTTTGCTAAGGTGGAAGAAATGATAATTTCAGAAGAAGGATGAAAGGAAATGTTCACTTCCATAGTTCTTCCCCCAAAACATGCTTTGTTAGGTATTATATTAGATGTCGTGATTCCATGTGGGATGGTCAAAAACAAATCTTTCGATTGCCTTATTTTCATCATGGCTTTCTGTTTCATTATCATCACTTCCCAACAGGTGAGAATTCGGCATGCTGCTGTAAGTTTGCTAAGATTCAATACTGCTTTTATAATAGGAAATAGATTTGTTCTACTAAAGGAGCCTTTTAATGGAATACATATATACAATTCTCTTTATGATCATCATTGGAGCGATCATTGGCGGATTTACTAATTCTTTAGCAATCAAAATGCTATTTAGACCATACAATCCTGTCTACGTATTTGGAAAAAGAGTTCCATTCACACCAGGACTTATTCCAAAGAGAAGGGATGAGTTGGCCACCCAGCTTGGAAAAATGGTTGTGGATCATTTGTTGACTCCAGAGGGTATTCAAGAAAAGTTTATTCATGAACCATTTAGAAAAGACATGAATCTATGGGTGGGACAAGAGGTAAAAAAATGGATCAAGAATGATACTACACTCAATCAATTGCTAGAAAGGCTCGGGATGGAAAATCCTAGCATCCAAATTGAAGATAAGATTCAATCGTTTGTTATAGGAAAATTTACGACATGGATCAAATTAAAAGAGCAGAATGAAATTCAAGAGCTACTTCCTCAAGAATTGCTAATTCGGCTTGAAGAAAATGTCCCAAGACTTTCAAGCTTCATTACTCTAAGGGCTAAGGAGTATTTTTCCAGCACCGAAGGGAAGCAAAGATTGGAAGCTATGTTGGATGATTTCTTTCGAGATAAAGGGATGCTTTGGAATATGATTCAAATGTTTATCGGTAATGTGAAATTAGTTGATAAAATTCAACCAGAAATTATCAAGTTTCTCAACCAATCCCGTACTGAACACTTATTAACTGAATTAATCATGAAAGAATGGAATAAAGTGAAAGAGTGGGAACTACATAAAGTAGTCGAGCTTGTTGGAGAGAAAGAGATTCAATCCGCTTTAGGGAAGGGATTGAGTGGGATGGTTCCAGTCCGTGAGTATTTAAACATCCCCTTATCCAATCTTCTAGGACAGTATGAGGAAACCATTGTGAATCGCTTTGTTCCTTCCATCATGAATATGGTGATTTCATACGTGTTAGATAATGTAGCAAGTCTTATGGAGAAGCTTCAACTACAAGAAATTGTCCAAAAACAAGTTGAATCGTTTTCGGTTGAACGAGTTGAAGCTTTGGTCCTGTCCATTACCAGTAGTGAACTTAAAATGATTACTTATTTAGGTGCCTTACTTGGAGGGCTAATTGGTTTGGTACAAGGAATCGTAGTGATTATGTTTTAAAGTGTGATTCTTACCAAAAGGTTTGGTATAGTGAGAGAATATGAAGGAGGAGATAATCATGAGTGTAAACTTATATGATGTAGCATATGAAATGGAACGTGCGATAAGACAAAGTAAGGAATTTACAGAACTGAAAGCTCTTTACGATCAAGTGAATGCGGATGCGTCTGCAAGCAAAATGTTCGAAAACTTCCGTAACATTCAGATGAATTTGCAACAAAAACAAATGATGGGTCAAGAAATCACACCTGAAGAAATTGAACAGGCTCAAAAGCTGGTAGCCCTTGTCCAACAACATCCTGCTATCTCAAAGTTGATGGAATCAGAACAACGCATGAGCATGTTGATCGCCGAAATGAATAAAATCATCATGAAGCCACTTGAAGAACTATACGGCCCAATGCAACAATAACTAAGTGAAAAGACACAAGTCTCCTTGAAAGAGATTTGTGTTTTTTTTTTACCTAGTAAACATAAAAATAAATATTATCTCCTTCTATATGTTCTATGCTTTTTTCACCTTTCATAAAAATGGAATAGGACACTTCAGATAGGGGAGATCACCATGGTATATAAACTGCTTGCTGTAAATATTGACGGTACTCTAGTCCAATCTAATGGGCGATTAAATAAAGTGACTAAAGAAGCGATTACCTATGTTCATGACAAAGGTGTCCATGTAGCCTTGGTTACTTCTAAGAATTATCTCTATGCGAAAAAGATTGCGAAGTCTTTGAAAATTAATCCTAGGTTAGTGGCTCTTCAAGGTGCGTTTGTCGGTACTTCCATAGAAAAGCCACTTTTTGTAAAACAGCTTTCCGAAGAATTATCACTGGAAATTGTGAAGGTGATTGATAAGTTAGATTGTCAAATTCAGCTTCACCATGAAAATCATCTGGTGGGTAATCGTGTAAATTTACCAGAAAATATCGTCGGAAAAACCGTGTTGTACGACAATGAATCAAGCGTATACGCTCATCATTATGCCGATGACCTTTGTGAGTATTTACAAGAGAATCCTGGTACTCCTTCAAAAATTGACCTCATTTTCAACTCTGATAAAGATATGCGGGATTCCAAAGAAATCTTAAAGAAATTGTTCCCAGAAGTTAAGGCTATTCAATGTAGTGAGTCAAAAATAAGCGTAGTTGCCCAAGGAGTTTCAAAATGGAAGGGTTTATTATATCTAGCGGAACATCTTAATGTTAAAAAATCTGAGATCGTTTCGATTGGCGACAGTCTTGACGATTTGGATATGATTATGGGATCTGGACTTGGAGTGGCTATGGCCAATGCTCATCCAGAAGTGAAAAAGGCTGCAGATTGGATAACCCGTACGAATGATGAAAATGGAGTTGCTTATATGCTGAAGGAATTCTTCCGCAAACAGCATCCGATTGAATTCCTTTCTAGAATGAATTTGTTGAAATAGTGCAGAGCCCTTCAATGATGTTGGAGGGCTCTTTTTTAATTAATAACTTTTTCCATTATATTGACCATGAAATATACATTATGTACACTAATAGAAGTCTATTTTTACGAATAAACTTAGAAAATTAACATAGAACAGGTGATATTGCGTGCATATAGAGATTCATGGTCTAAATGATGAGCGATTCCATCGACCACTTCAATTAATCACTAATTTGTTTTTTGAAGAGTCAGAGGTCGATTTTATTCCAAATGAAGAAGCTGATGTCATGGTGACTATGAAGCTTCATACAGATAATAGAATCCTAGTGGAAGCAGAGCTTTTTAATAAGGAAACATTACTTACATCCACATATCGTTATGAAAAGGAATGGAATGTAACAGAAAACGAAAAAGAGAATTTTAAGCAACTTAAAAAAGCGGTTTCGTATGCCTATTTAAATGTGCTTCAAGACATGACAGGCATGAAGCAAAAATGGGGAATTCTAACTGGAGTTCGCCCGACAAAGCTGCTTCATAAGGCGTTACAAGCTGGCGAAAAGCCAGAAGACGCTCATAAAAGATTGCAAGATGAGTATATGATTTCAGAAGAAAAAGTCGATTTAATGCAACGGATTATAGATCGTCAATTAGCTATTGTTCCAGATTTATATCAATTGCAAAAAGAAGTCAGCATCTATATTGGAATTCCTTTTTGTCCAACCAAGTGTGCGTATTGTACATTCCCAGCTTATGCCATTAATGGGCGTCAAGGATCAGTGGACTCATTCCTTGGTGGCCTCCATTATGAAATTCGAGAAATGGGTAAATGGTTAAAGGAAAATAATATTAAGATTACGACTGTCTATTATGGTGGAGGTACCCCAACTTCCATCACAGCAGAAGAAATGGACATGCTTTATGAAGAAATGTATCAATCATTTCCTGAAGTGGAGAAGATTCGTGAAATCACTGTAGAAGCAGGGCGTCCAGACACCATTACCCCTGAAAAGCTAGAAGTGTTGAAGAAGTGGAAAATTGACCGAATTAGTGTTAATCCGCAATCCTATACACAAGAGACATTGAAAGCAATCGGGCGACACCATACTGTCGATGAAACGATTGAAAAGTATCATCTTGCTAGAAGCATGGGTATGAATAATATCAACATGGATCTTATCATTGGATTGCCAGGTGAGGGAGTAAAGGAGTTTCAGCATTCATTAGATGAATCGAAAAAACTGCTACCTGAGTCGTTGACAGTTCACACACTTTCATTTAAACGAGCTTCTGAGATGACGAAGAATAAAGAAAAGTACAAGGTCGCCCCACGTGAAGAAGTGGAGACTATGATGAGTATGGCGGAGGAATGGACGAAGGAGAACGGCTATGTCCCATATTACTTGTACCGTCAAAAGAACATCCTTGGAAACTTAGAAAACGTTGGTTATTCCTTCCCAGGCCAAGAAAGCATCTATAATATCATGATTATGGAGGAACAGCAGTCAATCATAGGTTTGGGGTGTGGAGCATCGAGTAAGTTCGTTCATCCGGTTACAGGGAAAATTACGCATTTTGCTAACCCAAAGGACCCTAAGTCCTACAATGATAGCTTCCAAAAGTATACAGATGAAAAGATAGCCATTTTAAATGAATTATTCGCAATAGCACCTACAAAACAATAAATTAAGACAAACCAGACTTCGCGATTGTTACGGAGTCTGGTTTTTATTTTACTTTAAGAAATTGGTAATAATGAGGTGATTCGGCGTCGTGACCAATTTTCAACAAGGCTTTTGCCAGCGAACATTTTGCCTATCAAAGTTTACAAATACTAGGGTCCCATTCGACAAGTTGGGCGTAATGTTGCAAAAGTTGGGCGTTAAATCGTTAAAGTTGAGCTTAAACTCCTCGAAGTTGGGATTAAAACAAAAAAAGTTAGAGATAAACTTCTGAATATTGAATCTAAAAGGGGTATCTCAAAAAAACCCTTCCTCAAAACCAAGCAGAATTACAACGAAAAGGCATATTTCAAGAATCTCCCCATAATTTGTATAATAAAGAGAGCTTGTCAGAAAAAAGGCTGTGAATATGATGAATGTATATTTATATTTTATTCTCTGTTATTTTATTGGGAATCTCATGACCGGATATACCATTGTTAAATTAAGCCAGAATAAAGATATTCGTGATTTGGGATCAGGTAATGTAGGGGCTAGAAATGCGGGGAGGTTGTTTGGGAAGAAATTCTTTGTGATAACCTTTTTAGGTGATGCCCTTAAAGGTGCGCTTGTCATTTACTTAGGACAATCTTTAGACTACTCCCCAGGTGTGCAGCTTGTAGGATTAGAACTCGCCGTGATTGGACATATATTACCGGTCGTTTTACGTTTCAATGGGGGAAAAGGGGTCTCGACATTCATTGGAGGGATGCTGGCTTTCAATCCGTTGGTAGCGGTGGTAATCATAGGGGCGTTTCTTATCATGTATCCCTTTACAAAAAGTTTTACAATTGCAGGTCTTGGTTCATTATTAATGATTCCTTTATACTTCTATTTTTACGAGAATACACATGATCATGCATTCCTTGTATTTGGGATGGTCATTATAATTATTATAGCGCATTCAAAAGACATTTTCGAAAGGATGAAGCGCGATGAAAGATATTCATGATTATATCTTTAAGATAGCCAATCATGAACATGAATTTAATCAGATACATAGACTCAATTATGAGACATTCGTTGAAGAAATTCCTCAGCATCAAAGAAATCATGTGGGAATTCTAGTGGATCGGTTTCATCATGAAAATACATACTTGATCTGTATCAAGAATAAAAAAGTGATAGGCATGATTGCTGTACGTAATAAACGGCCGTTTTCATTAGATGAAAAAATTGGACGAGTTGAAGATAGCCTACCAGTAAAATTCGAGAGTTTATGTGAAATCAGGCTTCTATCCGTTCAAAAGCAATTTAGAAAAGGGAGGGTGTTTTTAGGGTTAGCTCAATTACTATCCTCATATTGTCTCCAAAAAGGGTATGATGTAGCCGTAATATCTGGAACAGTCAGAGAAGCAAAACTGTATAACCATCTTGGCTTTAAGCCTTTTTCCGTTCTTACAGGATCAGATGATGCACAGTTTCAACCTATGTACTTAGACAAAGGGACCTTTGAAAGGATTCTAGCGGCCAAGTTATCTAGAAGTCACGTAAGTTTTCTTCCTGGACCTGTGACAGTTTCAGATTCTGTTTCTAATGCCATGGGACAAATCTCAATCTCTCATCGCTCAAAAGCTTTTCAAGTAAAGTTAGAGGAAGCAAGAAATACTCTTACTAAAATGACAAATTCAAAATTTGTTCAAGTATTAATGGGAACTGGAACATTAGCAAATGACGTGATAGGTGGACAAATTTCTCTCCTAGATGGAAAAGGTCTCATATTAATAAATGGTGAATTTGGTCAAAGGTTGCAAGAACAGGCAGATAGGTGGCGGCTAACATATGATGTACTAGTAAAAGAATGGGGTCACCCCTTTACAAAAGAAGAAATAGAATCTCAATTATCACCTGATATGGAATGGATCTGGTCAGTTCATTCTGAAACGTCCACTGGAACTTTAAATGATATTGATATGCTAAAAAGAGTGACAGACAAACATCATCTTAAGCTTTGTCTAGATTGTATCAGTTCTATCGGGGCAGTGCCGTTAGATTTAGAGGGGATATACTTAGCCTCTGGAGTTAGTGGCAAAGCCATTGGAGCTTATACAGGACTTTCTTTTGTCTTTCATAATCACCATATCTTAGAATCTTATAAACTACCTAAATATTTGGATTTAGGCTTCTATCAATCTAACGATAGTATTCCTTTCTCACATTCATCTAACCTGATAGATGCGTTATTAGTAGCGCTTAAAGGAATAAATGAAGAAAGGTACTTTAAAATAATAAATCGGTACAAAAAGATTAGAAGGTCAATTGAATCGATCCAATTAAAAGTACTATCAGAAGAAAGGGCATCTTCACCAGTTATTATAACGATTGAGTTACCTTCAATGATTTCTTCTCGTACGATTGGTGATTTACTAAAATTTCAAGGTTACCAGCTTCATTATGAAAGTACCTATCTTCAGCAAAAAAACTGGATACAAATTGCTTGCATCGGGGAACTCGATGATAATGATGTAAATAAAATGATAGCTATTCTGGACCAGGTCTTACAATATGAAACCTCACTCATTTAATGAATAAATATTGAATTTTTAAAAAATTCATTTTTATTCAACCTGCAAAAAGGTATAATGATATAAGAATGAATTGAGGGAGGGCTTTGTTTGAGTACAGAATCTATGTCACTCGCAAAACCAGTTTTAGTAGAGAAGGTAGGTCGCGTTGCTCATGTAGAGTTAAATCGACCAGAAGCTCTAAATGCGTTAAATAAAGAAATGCTGTTAGAGTTGTCTAAGCAGCTACGTACATTGTCAATAGATGATGAAATTGATATCGTTTTATTAAAAGGTAAGGGGAAAGCGTTTTCTTCAGGTGGAGACATTAAAACGATGCTTACATCTTCAGATGAGAATGATTTCTATGCAATTATGGATAGTATAAGTGAAGTCGCACTTACACTTTATAGCATGCCAAAACTGACGATATGTGCTATTAAAGGTGCAGCTGCAGGTTTAGGATTAAGTATTGCATTGGCATGCGATTATTCAATTGCTGCAGAAGATGCCAAGATTGCAATGAATTTTATTGGCATTGCCCTAATCCCAGATGGAGGTTCTCATTTCTTCCTAGAAAGAAGAATAGGGGAAGTAAAGGCAAAAGAACTGATTTGGGAAGGAAAAGTCTTGAATGCAGTTGAGGCATTCGAGAAGAACTTAATTCACGAAGTGTCACAAGATCTAGAATCATCAGTAAGCGATAAAGTCCAACAATGGTTGAATAGTCCAATTCAGGCAATGGTGAAGACAAAAAAAATCTTAGCTGACATGAGTCGTCCTCAACTACAAAAAATTCTTGAATTAGAAAAGCACGGTCAACTTAAAATGAGACAAACCGAAGACCATGCCGAAGGAATAAAAGCCTTCGTTGAAAAAAGACGCCCGAACTTCCAGGGGAAATAATTAAAAAAGAGCGGTTACAAATACCATGTAATATAGGATGGTCTTGTAGCCGCTCTTTCTTGTTAACGATGAAATAAGATTAGTTTCCCGCTAGGCGATGTACAGCGGTGGGTTTTTTCATGAAAATCTTTTTCTTTTAATAACTGTTCACCTAAGCTCTTAGCTTGTTGATCATTTTCAGCATGAAACGATTCATCAAGCAATTTTTCTCCAGTTGGATCAAATGCAGTAAGTTTATAAGTTTTCAAAGTAACACCTACTTTTCTAATTTTTCTGATACTTGTTACTATTTTTGCATAATATTATTCATCTTGTAAAGCGGTTACATCGCACTGATGGTTGATAAAGGTCTCGAACCGTATTACGATGAAATTGCTGGAAAAATATTCTGGAAATTTAGAACCTTTTAATGAGTCATACGTATAGAGATTGAGGGGGGAGATTGTGTGTCATTACAAATTGAGAATGTAACAAAAAAGTTTGGGGATTTTACAGCGGTTAACGCAGTAAATTTTTCAATACCCGAAAGTGAAATGTTTGGATTCCTTGGTGCAAACGGTGCTGGAAAAACGACTACTTTTCGCATGATATTGGGATTGCTTGATCCTACCGCAGGTAAAATTACCTGGAATGGGAAGAAAATCGATTATTCGACAAGCTCAATTATTGGGTATCTACCAGAAGAACGTGGTCTATATCCAAAATTAAAGGTTCAAGAACAAATCGTATATTTAGCTAGATTAAGAGGAATGAAAAAATCGGATGCAATGAGAGAACTGGACGTTTGGCTAGAGCGCTTCAAAGTACCAGAATATAAGAATAAAAAAGTGGAAGAGTTATCTAAAGGGAATCAACAAAAAATCCAGTTCATTGCTTCTGTAATCCATAAGCCAAAGCTTTTAATTTTGGATGAACCATTTAGTGGTTTAGATCCAGTTAATGTCGAGATGCTAAAAAAGGCAGTTTTGGAGTTAAAAAATCAAGGAACGACGATTGTGTTTTCCAGTCATAGGATGGAACATGTGGAAGAATTGTGTGAGCATTTATGTATTATGCACAAAGGTCAACCGGTCGTACATGGGAAACTCAAGGAAATTAAGCGTTCTTTTGGTAAGAAGAATGTAATCGTTCACGCAGATTTTGATATGAGCTATTTGGAAACTTTCTCTGGAGTAACAAAATTCAAGAAAACAACAGAAGGTGCACATATGCAAATTACTGGAGAGGATGTAGCTGAAAACTTATTAAAGGAATTAGTTTCGAAAGGATTTGTGCGCAAATTCGAATTAGAGGAACCATCCTTAAATGATATTTTCATTGAAAAGGTAGGTGCTTCTCTTGAGTAAATTTTGGCTAGTCTTATCCCATACATACTTATCCAAAGTGAAGGCAAAGTCCTTTCTAATTTCTACTGCAATCATGCTGGTCATTGTGTTAGGGTTTACAAACTTAAATCGGATCATTGATATGTTTAACAAAGATAAGCAAGAGAGCATTGCGATATTGGATGAAAGTAATAAATTCAAAGAACCGTTTTCGAAAATATTTACAGCTCAAAATGAAGATATTACTCTTCAAGATATTGATTCTGAAGACGAAGGTAAGCAGCTTGTAAAGGATGAAAAAGTGAAAGGTTATTTAGTCATCCAAGAAGATGAAAAAGGGATGCCAAATGGGATTTATAAATCCAATTCGATTTCTGATAATATGATGAATACACAGCTTGCTGCTGCTTTAACTCAAGTGAAAAGCATGCTTGTCACTAGCAAGTTAAATCTTTCGGCTGAACAAGTCCAATCTTTGTATGAACCTGCTGGATTTGAAAAAGAAGCACTACAGGATAGCGCAAAGACAGAAGAAGAATTAAATCAAGCCAGAGGTCTCGTTTATATTCTATTGTTTGTAATTTATTTTGGCGTCATCATGTATGCCAATATGATTGCCGCAGAAGTAGCGCAAGAAAAGACATCTCGTGTTATGGAGATTTTAGTCTCAAGTGTTCCTCCCATCCAACAAATGTTTGCTAAGATTTTAGGGATTGCACTTTTAAGCATCACTCAAATGTCTTTGTTTTTATTGGTTGGATACACCTCCATCAAAAAGAACCTTGAAAATATGGAGGGTGGCATTTTCTCCTTCTTAGGATTCGGAGGAACCTCGCTAACTACTATCGTTTATGCCTTTGTTTTCTCTTTATTAGGTTATTTTCTTTATGCCACATTAGCTGCATTCTTAGGATCGTTAGTAAGCAGAGTGGAGGATCTTCAACCTACCATCACGCCGATGATTATGTTAGTAGTGGTTGGTTTTATGTTGGCGATGTTCGGATTGAATAATCCTGAAGCAGGTTTTGTCCAAGTAACATCGTTCATTCCTTTCTTTGCACCGATGCTCATGTTCCTTCGTATTGGGATGTTGGAGGTTCCTTTATGGGAAATTGCAACAAGTATCGGGATTCTTGTTTTGACCATCGTGTTTCTTGCTGTAATAGGAGCACGTATTTACCGAGGCGGAGTGTTGATGTACGAGAGTGCAAACTTCTGGAAAAACATTAAGAGGGCATTGCAATTAAAATAACTGGTTTAAAAGGGTACCCCTAAAGTGGGTGCCCTTTTTGGTGTTATAAAAAAGTCACTGATTAAAAGAGAAAGTATGTTCTGTTTGTGGTAAAATGATGCAAATGAGAGGTGATAATCTTGGGGAATGTTAAGTTCGTTCATGCAGCAGATCTGCATTTAGATAGTCCCTTTAAAGGTTTGCAAAATGTTCCTGAGACAATAATGAATAGATTACAAAATAGTCCTTTTCTTGCATTTCAAAGGATTGTATTCTCTGCCATTAAGGAAAAAGTAGATTTTCTTTTGATAAGCGGTGACCTTTATGATGGGGAAAACCGTATACTATCAACACAAATCAAACTTCGAAAAGAATTTGAAAAACTAAAAAGCCATGGAATCCAAGTGTATATCATCCATGGTAATCATGATCATTTAGGTGGGAATTGGATACAAATTGAATTTCCAGAGAATGTTCATATTTTTCCAGATAAAAGGGATATAAAAGTATTTGAAAAGGAAGATGGAACCACAGTCCATATATATGGATTCAGCTATTCAAAAAGGCATGTAATGGACCGTGCCATTACTTATTATTCAAAACTCGACGGCGCAGATTATCATATTGGGATGCTACATGGATCGGTTGAAGGTAATAACGACCATAGTCCGTATCTGTCCTTTTCGATACAAGAATTAATGGATTTGGATTTTTCCTATTGGGCATTAGGTCATATACATAAATACGAAAAGCTTTCAGTAGACCCCCCTATCGTCTATGCTGGAAATCCACAAGGAAGGAATCGAAAGGAACAAGGAGAAAAAGGATGTGTATTAGTTACCTTAGAAGATGGGAAATCAGCTATTAACTTTATACCTACCTGTGATGTTTATTGGGAGAAAGCTGAACCTTTGCAAAAAGACATCAAAAGCTTTGACGATTTATTAGAATCATGTCGTGAGCAAATGGAATCTTTACGAAAAGAATGTGGGGCTGTTATGGCAGAACTACATATTAAAGCTAGCTCATTCCCTGAGGATCTAGTAGTTAGAGAGGCAGAGCTATTAGAAATCCTGCAAGAGGAAGAGGAACAACGAGAAGACTTTGTTTGGCCTTATTCTTTAATTTTTTTGATGCCCGATACATCCCATATTAAGTCCACTAATTCATTATTCGAGGTGATTAAGCAGCAATCTATGCAGGAGGATTTAATAATAAATGCCGTAAAGCCATTATTTACTCATGTTACTGCTCGAAAATATTTGGATGACGTATTGGAAGATGAAAAACATTTATTGTTGGAAGAAGCGGAAACCCTCCTATTTCAGCTCATACAGACAAGGGGAGGAGTAATGAAATGAGGATTATTGGGATTGACCTATATGGATATGGGAAAATGGAAAATGTTCGCTTTACGTTGAACTCAGATTTATTAGTATTTTACGGTAAAAATGAAGCGGGAAAATCAACATTGATGTCATTTATCCATAGTATTCTTTTCGGATTTCCTACAAAGCAGCAATCAGAGAATCGATATGAACCTAGGAACCAATCCAAATATGGAGGAAAATTGACAATCCATTCGGAACAGCATGGAGAAGTTACAGTGGAAAGGATTAGAGGGAAAGCAAAAGGAGATGTGACGGTCACTTTTTCAGATGGTCGTATTGGACATGAGGAAGCACTTGCAGAATTACTGCAAGGAATGGACAAGTCAACGTTTCAATCAGTTTTTTCTTTTAATTTGGACGGTATTAGTGCTCTGAGAAATATGAATAAAGGTGAAATCGGCAAGTATTTACTTTCTGCTGGCCTTGTAGGAAGCGATCGTTTGTTGCAGGTACAATCTGAACTTCAAAAAGAAATGGAACAAAGATATAAGCCTGCTGGTAAAAATCCTCCTATCAATAAAGCCATCAAGGAATTACAAGCTTTACACCAGATCACTAGGAAGGCTGATGAAGCCCAAAGTGAATATTTGTTTCTAAAGGAAGAATATATCAGGCTTCAATGTGAGTTGGCTGACACGGAGAATATGATCAAGAACCTTGATCAAGAGCTTCAGTTCCTAGCTGAATGGAAGAGTATCAAGCCTATCATAGAAGAGCATGATAGTGTGAAAAAAAGATTAGAAGAAATAGGGGACTTTCCGTTTCCTATAGATGGAAAAAATCGATTGGAGCAATTACTCCAAACTAGGATTCCTTTGGTAGCTCAACGGCTGACGGTGGCTTCTAGAATGGAAGAATTAGAACACACAATAAAAAATGAATGTAGGATTTCTCCAGAACAGGAAGCAGAGATTCAACTGGTATTGGAAAATGCAAATTCTATCCATGACTGGAGCATGCATGAGAGGGAATTGTTATTACAACAAAAAACACATGAAAGTACCGTTGCAGAATGCTTACACGACTTACATCTTGATTTGGATCCTGAACAAATTCTCAAGTTAGATACGAGTGAATGGGTTAAGCAACAATCAATCGAGCTAGATTTGGCATCTGAGAAAATGAAAAATGAAAAAAAGCATCTCGATCAGCAATTCCAGCTTGAAAAAGATAAATTAGAAGCATCCGAAAAGAAAATTCAGGAACTTTCCTCTCACTTGTTAACGAAAGAGAAGCGTGAACAGTTGGAAAGAAGAAAGAAAGAATCTAGTCAAGCTGGACAGAACCAATTGAAAAGAGATTGGCTTATAGAACGGATAGAATCTTTAGAAAAAAAGATTTCCCATGCAAAAAAACAAGAAGGACAAGATTATAAAAATCAACGCCTGGTTTCAACGATTCTTGCGACAATTTGTGGTGCTGGATTGGTATATTGCTTCATTGAGAATCAATGGATATTAGCTGTTATTTTAGGGGTTTTACTTTTTATTTCATTATCAGCTACAAGGGGTAGTCGTAAAAACTCTGGCTTATTGGATTTTATAAAGGAAAAACAGCAGTTAAGTGAACAATTGGAGCAAATTGATAAACAATCCCCAATTCAAAGCAGTTTGGCGGAGGAAGAGCTACTTATTAAGGATAATGAAATTCAAAGACGACTACAGGAAGAAAACATCCGAAATCAAGAATACGAGCACACTTTTAACCACATTGTCGATCGGTTTGAGAAATGGGAGAAAGATTTTGAACAACTTCAAATCTTGAAAACTAAGCTTTTAAATCAGTGGGGTTTGCCTAGTCGTTTTGAAGAGTTAAGATTAGAGTCTATTTATCTAACGCTTCAAACAATAAAAATAACGTATAGGGAACTGGAAACAATCAATCAAAAAATTCTGACATACCAAACACAAATCTCAAAGGTAAAAGAAGCAATTTTCACTCATGCAAAGGCATTGGAGTTGACTGTAACAAATTGGCAAGACGGAATGTTCACATTGAAACAGGCCATAGCCACTAGTCAAGAAGAGAAGATTAATAGGACCCATTTAATCAAGGAACTACAGCGATTAAGTGAACAGAAGACGTATTTAGAGAATGAAATCACCTTAATCGATCAAGAGATAACAGGACTATATGAATTAGCTCTGTGTAATGACGAAGAGCATTTTAGGCTTTTAGCCAGCCTTAATGACGAAAAACTGCAGTTGCAACAAAAGATAGCACCTCTTCAAGAGTCATTAAGAGGACTTTCAAAAGATTTTCTAGCTTGGTTAGAACAGGTAAGCCATAGAAGCATCCATACAAACGACTACGATCACATGTTAAATGAACGAGAGAAGTTGTTGGGTAAACAAAATAATTTGCTCGCTAATTTATCAGAGCATAAGCATAAAATCAGTGTGTTAGAGGAAGGTGGGACGTATGAACAAACGATAACCCATTTCCTTAATAAGAAATCATCTTTTCAGACTTCGGCTAAAGAATGGGCCAAGTTTGCGATTGCTAAAGAAATGTTAAGTCAAGCGATAGCAAACTATAGAAATGAAAAGTTGCCAAAAATCATGCTGACTGCAGAACGATATGTAAACATCTTGACGAATGGGGAGTATCTAAAGCTTTCCTGGTCTTCCAATGATGAACAATTGATCCTCCAAAGGAAAGATGGAGTTTGGTTTGAGGCTGCAGAAGTAAGCCGAGGGACAAGTGAACAAGTCTATATGGCGTTGCGATTCTCATTGGCAGAACATACCGGTAAAATAGAAGGTCTTCCTATCATTATTGATGATAGCTTTGTAAACTTTGATGACAATCGAACAAATAAGGCAATTGAATTACTCCATAAACTTAAAGGAAAGCATCAAATTTTATTTTTTACTTGTCATAAACATGTCGCCGATCAATTCAATAAAGAGCATGTGATTCTACTTCAAAACAAGTATGAATCAATTTTTTAAAAAGTTAACTATGGTATACTTAAATCACCATTTAACCGGGGGGATTATTTTGGACAAAGGTGTAGCTTATTATGGAGTTGGAGAAGTCTTCGAGGCTTATTTATATATTAAATCGAGTACGAAGGGGACAGCTAGTAACGGAAAACCATTCCTATCCCTTGTTCTTTCCGATAAGTCAGGTGAGATTGAAGGGAAGCTATGGGATATCAATGAAGACTTTGAGAGAATGTATGTAGCTGAACAAACAGTCAAAATCAGTGGAGAAATTCAGAATTATCGTGGACGTAATCAATTGAAAATTCGACAAATCCGTCCGACGAATGAATCGGATTCAGTTACAATGGCGAGTTTGATTCAAACTGCACCGATTCCAAAGGATGAAATGGCAGACACAATCAACCAATTCATCTTTGAGATGAGGAATCCAAACATTCAACGAATTACCCGTTATCTATTGAAAAAACATCAACAAGAGTTCTTAACATTCCCTGCAGCTACAAAAAACCATCATGAATTCATGTCAGGTCTAGCTTATCACGTCGTAAGTATGTTAAATCTCGCTAAGGCGATTGTTGAACTATATCCAAATCTGGATAAGGATTTGCTTTATGCAGGTATCATTTTGCATGATTTAGGAAAGGTCATTGAACTATCTGGTCCGGTTTCAACGATGTATACAATAGAAGGTAATCTTCTTGGTCATATTACGATTATGGTAAATGAAATTGGAAAGGCTGCAGAGGCGTTGGAGATTGAAGGGGAAGAAGTTATGATTCTTCAACATATGGTGTTAAGTCATCACGGAAAAGCTGAATGGGGTAGTCCGAAGCCTCCAATGATTAAGGAAGCGGAAATCCTACATTATATCGATAATATTGATGCGAAAATGAATATGTTAGATCGTGCTTTAGATAAAGTGAAGCCTGGGGAATATACAGAACGAATTTTTGCCTTGGACAATCGTTCATTCTATAAACCTGGATTTCATGAATGATAATATGCTCTCCTTTTGGAGGGCATATTTTTTTTATTTGTATCATAGGATTTAGAAAGTATGGACAAACCCTTTAGATGGAAGGCGGGAAAAAAGTGGAGATTTGGGTTTATTTTGTTATAGCTGGAATTATTGTCAGTGGGTTTATGGCCGTAAGAGCTGCCCGTCAAGAAAAGCAAATAGAGGATCAATGGATTGAGCAAGAAGGAGAACGTTTTATTACTAGGATGAATGAGGAAAAGGAAAAACGAAAACAAATCAGTTCAGGTGCATAAAGATAAACAGAATAGGAAAACCCCGTCGACTCGACGGGGTTTTCTTGATTAAAAAATTGATTATTGTGCATCTGCTTCAGGAGCTTTTAATGCATCCTTTAAATCTTTATCTTGAATATCAACATTAGCTTCTTTCAGTTCTTTATCCATCACTTTTTGGACTTTTTCACTGTCCAGTTTGGATACTTTGATTTCATATTCGATTTCTTTCTTCATATCTTCGAAAGATTTCTTTTCTTTTTTATCAATTAGCTGAATGATATGGAAACCATGCTCAGTTTTCACGACATCACTAATTTCATTTTTCTCAAGTGCATAGGCAGCCGCTTCGAAAGGAGCAACCATTGTACCTGTACCAAACCAGCCTAAGTCTCCACCTTTTTCAGCAGAACCTGGATCTTTTGAATACTCTTTTGCAAGATCTTCAAATTTTGCACCAGTATCAAGCTTTTTCTTAATATCTTGAGCAGTTTTTTCGTCATCCACTAAAATGTGGCGAGCGTGAATCTCTGGCTTAATGTTGTCATAGTATTCTTTCATTTCTTTTTCAGTAACTTTTATATCCTTGATAGCTGCTTTTTCTTGAAGCATACCAATTTTAAAGGATCTTTTTAAATCTTCTTCGTCTTTATAGCCATATTGAGCAAGGGCCATTTCAAAGTTATCACCAAGGTCTTTCTTCAGCTTGTCCACTTTTTCATCAAGTTCCTTATCTGTCACTTTGTATTTATCAGATAGAACTTTTTCGTATACAAGCTCTTGAAGAACTTGATTACCGTAGCGTTCTTTCATAGCTTGGTATAATTCATCTTGTGAAATTTCCCCTGCTTTAGTTTTAACAACTACTTCAGAATTTCCACTATCTGCGTTATTACAAGCCGTCAAACCTACGATGCTAGCAGTTAATGCCAGGGATAAAACCCACTTTTTCATGTGTTAACAACTCCTGTGAAATTAATCGTATTTTAAAATCCATATCACCTACTATAACACAAAAAGGAATGATGGCAAAAAAAATGAGTGGACAAATAGGAAATTTCACCAGAACTGGGCTATTTGCCTATTCCATTTGCCTTCTTTTACATATGATACTTCGAAGAGAAAAAAGGAGGTATGAAAAATGGGCCAAAGCTTTCACAACAATGGATTTGCGTTGCTAGTAGTATTGTTCATTTTGTTAATTATCGTAGGTGCAGCTTACATTTGCTAATTTCTTCGCAATTGTGATAGGAGCCTACTCTTATTGAATGTGATTTGAATAGGATAGGGTAACACTTATAAAAGGAGGTGTTACAATGGGTCAGGGCTACCAAGGCGGCTTCGCTTTAATCGTCGTATTGTTCATCTTATTGGTAATTGTAGGTGCAGCATGGCTGTAATATAACTGAACAAATTGTTTAGTTAAAGACAAATAAAGGAACCTTATGTAAGGAGGAAACAGAATGTCAGGTGGATGTGGACACAACGGTGGCTTTGCATTGTTAGTGGTGTTGTTCATTCTTTTGATCATCATCGGAGCTGCATGGCTATAAAATAAAGGTGTACGTGTAATAGGATATAATCCGATTGCAGTACACAAAAAAAGGTGAAGCAAAGACTTCACCTTTTCTACATAGATTATGTAAAAGATATTTCAACATATGAAGACAGAAGCAAAATTGTAATCAATATATTGATCGTACGAAATATTCCTGCTTGTTTTTCTTCGGGTATTTCTTTTTGTAGGCAGAGATTATTTGTCAAATTATTAATGTTAAAAAGTATAACTGCCGCGAAGAGAATGAATAATAAAGACAGAAGTGAGAACACGTATGCATTCCCTCCTTACACCTAATTTCTAAAGGTTTTGTAAATTAAACCATAGTTACAAACATTTCTGTACAATTACGATATCAAATTATTCATAAAAAAGATAGTCCGAAAGTTTATGAGATTAAATAGGATGAAAGTAAACATATGTCTTGATTCGTATAAGTAATAGGACATGTTTAAAAATGTCCATTATTTACTTTTTGCTCTGTGTTGATTGAAACCGAATGCGCTGAGAAGTCTTCCAAATCAACATAGGTGGGAGAGGCTAGAGTGAAAATTAAAAAGTAAAATTTTACAAATATTAGAAGAAGTCTAGGTGAAGAAACAAGCATCCATTTTGGATGCTTGCAGTGGACAATTATTGTTCTTTGGAAACAAGGATTTCATATCCGTCTTCATTTTCTTCAATGAAGCAACGGTTAGGAGAACCTAAGATATTTTTTATGCTTATAAAGTCAGAAACACATAAACCAATGTGAAGGGATAATAAAATCGTAAAATAATGGGCGTAATGTTCAAGAAGTAATGCTCCCGCAGATAAACAGGTTGTAATGATAATAAATGGTGAAAGTAGTGCCAATATAAAAAGATTTTTATGGATTGGTTCAATCACTCGAAATGATACAATTGGGAAAAATTTGTATGGTCCCATTGAAAATTTAACCTTATCTATGTGCCCCATCAATGGTAAAAAGTGCAACATTTTATGAAGTGGGTATATAATGAATATGCCTACAAACAACCAAACATAACGATCATCATACAATTTTGCTGGGTTAACGCCCACACTCAAAAATGTATAAATGACAGTAAAAGATAGAAGCATTGTAAGGAATGATAAAATCATAATTCTAGGCCAGCCATATTGTTTTGAGAAATTAATGGATTTCCAGCAATTCATAAGTTGTTTTCAGCCTCCAGAAGGCAAAAATTTAAAAATCACTTACATACTTTATTATGAGAATAGAAAAAAATCAATAGAAATTTTTATGGTTTTTTGTTAGAACAGGAAATGAATTTTGTCGTGGGAAAAAGGAGATTAGTAGATGAAAGAATATTCTATGGAACACTTATTTGAAAAGATTGAAACATTGCAGTTTCATCAACAATTAATCATGATGATGCTAGGAGAAGTAAAGGAACAGCTTTATGTATTAATCATAAAAAAGAATTTATCCAAAAAGGAAACAGAAGAATTGTTAGAACTATGTGAAGAGTTGAGCAATAAATACAAAAAACAAAAAGCGGAAGGTTTTTTGAATTTTTATCCGCTTCTGCAAGAACTGAAAAATAAAATGAACTCTAAAATAACTCTAAAAGAAATAGTTGAAGCCTGTAGGAAACAAGGGGTTTATACGGAAGTCATGAATGAATTCCATTCCATGCTTGCCTAACCCTGTACAGGCTCAACTTCTTTTTCAGGGTCAATCTTAGATAGTTTTCCGTTCTTTTCTTCAAATTCCTTGTCAATGTTCGCAAATGATTTCTCAAATATCTTCATGAAATCCTCGCCATAAATATTGCGGATTATTGCCATCATTTCAATCATGTCAGGAAAGCGGCCATACAATTCATGTAAAGGAAGTGCCCCTGAAAATACAGCGTTCTTGCTAGGTTCGTAGGATTCCATTAATTGAAGGAGAATCTCTTCACCATCAGGTGTGATCTGAATGTAAGTATTTCTTTTATCATTCTCTTTTTTGGAGAATTTCAATAATCCTCTTTCCTCTAGTTTCTTAGAGAAATTGAAAGCGGTTGAAACGTGCATCACACCAAATTTAGCTACATCAGAAATAGATGCTCCATTTAAATGGTACGCAATCCAAAGAATATGATGCTCATTTATGTTTAAATCGTATGGTTTAATCCATTGCTGCCAGTCTTTTTCAATTGATTTCCATAAAGCCTTGCTAAGTTGTGCAACACGTTGACTAAATAGCATGGCTTCTTTCATAGAATAATGTTTTTCATGCATTTGAATACTCACCTACTTTTAGGAGTCTTTATTATTTATTATGACAATAAAGTATTAAATAATAAAGAAAAAATTAACGAAATTTTTAGAAATTTTAAAGTTTTTTTGTTATGTTATTAAAATATAGGGATATGTAGAGAGAGAAAAGGTAAATCTCCCTCATATTACTTCTGGTTAGTTGGTTTGCCCTTTTTCCATTTCATTCTCAGATGGGGAAGAGACAATATATTCAAGCTCCCCTAAAGCATTCTCAATTTCTTTAATTCGATATTGAATCTCATCTTTATGTGGTTCAATACTTTCTTTCCATGTTTGGATTAGTACTTTAACATCGGATATAAATAGCTTTATGGTATCTTTACTTACCTTAGAGGCATGAATTGTTTCATCTTTCATATCCATAATTCTTTGCTTGATTTCTAAAAGGATATCATTAATTTCGTCCTTATTTTCTTTGATACGAATACGCAAATCCTTACCGGATGCTGGAGTGTACATGAGAGTGCTTACCCCGGCCACCACTGCACCAGTTAAAAAGCCAAGAAATAGAGATTTTGCCTTCATTAAGATCCTCCTCAATTTTTAGCTGTTCTACATTTTTCTACAAAAGTGTAAAAAATCCTTTTTTTCTATAGAAACTTTTTTTAAGTAGTCAGCTTCAATATTTTATTTGTTCTCTTGTTATACTTGTATATCACATTGTAGAAAAATTAAACATTGTATATCCCTCTACTCATTATATAAAAATAATATCCCGGTGCGCTAATTCATAATTTAATTCGTGTCGCATATTTATGGAAGAACGAGAAAAGAAAGAAGGGAAGGGGAAATGGCGAAGTTCCACATGTTTTTTTTCTTTCTAGGTTCCGCAATGCTGATAGGTTCAATCACATTATTCTTACAATCTTTTAATGCTGGCGTTTATCCTCCTAAACAGATGGTTAGAAGGAAAGCGGCATTACTAGGTATAGCAGGGGGAATTGCTGTATTACTTGGAATGTTGTTTAGAATATTTGTGTGATAAGTTTGTAGGAAAACACAAAGCCCTTGGCTAAAGAGCCAAGGGCTTGAATAATATTAATGTACGGTAGCAATAGTTGATTTCTTAACAATTCCTTTAACAATTGGATATATCACAATCATGGTAATGGTATTGACTGCGGCTGCAGGTAGTACAACTGCGGCGAACAAACCTACGAATGGGCCAGGTAATCCTACTAGGAAATAAGCTGATCCAAGGAAAATGATTCCTGAGATTATCGTGCCAATTGCAGTAAGGAACCCAACAGTAAAGATTGATTTTCGTAGTTTACTTGCTACCATGAATAATCCTAAAAATAGAAAGGCAGTTATAAATTTGTCAATAATGTTAGGAAGAAAACCTCCAGGGAATGTTGTCGTTATGGCAGAAATTAAGCCAGTGACAATTCCAAGTAAAAGGACATTTTTCTTTTCCGGAAACAATATGATTCCTAAAAACATCATAGTGAGCATCATGTCTGGCTTCATTCCAAGGAAGAAACCTGGGACAATTGTGTGTAGTGCGGCTCCTATACCTACCAATAGGGATAGGGATACCAAAGTTTTCGTATTCATTTCTCATCTCTCCTCAGCTAATCTAGCTAACTATTTTAGCTTCTCCAACAGTGCTCTCTATGCCTGTTGCGAAAAACTTAACATTATTATATTACACCTCATGTGATAAAAGTAGTGAAATGTTATCTTTTTTAAAATTTACCATAAAATTAGCGAGTTTTTCACAATGCTCAAGTGGCACAGCATTATAAATCGAAGCTCTGCAGCCTCCGACTGAGCGATGTCCATCCAATCCAATAAAACCAGACTGTTTTGCTTGATCAAGAAATTTTTTAGTAAGAGCTTCGTTTGGTAGAGTAAATGTCACATTCATGTAAGAGCGACTATCAGCCTTTGCATGACCTTTATAAAACCCTTCACTTTTATCAATGACGGAATATAATTGTTCTGCTTTTTGTTGATTCAATTTTTCAACAGCTTCCACTCCACCCTGATTCTTGACCCATTCTAAAACGAGTGAAAGGAGATAAATGGATAGCGTAGGAGGTGTATTATACAGTGAATGATGATCTGAGTGAGTTTTATACTGTAGCATCGTCGGGATGTGATCAAGTCCATCTTTAATTAAGTCTTTTCTAATAATTACTACTGTAACTCCAGATGGACCAAGGTTCTTTTGGGCGCCTGCATAAATCAATCCAAATTTACTTATATCTAATGGTTTACTAAGAATATCGCTAGACATATCGGCTATGAGAGGAATATCTCCTGTATCTGGAAACGAGTGCCACTGAGTGCCGTAGATGGTATTGTTAGATGTGATATGTACATATGCTAAATCTTCTGCTAGTTCAATACTGTGTAGGGAAGGAATATGGGTATACCTATGTTGTTTTGTAGATGCAGCTACAACCACATCTCCGATTTTCTTAGCTTCCTGGAAAGCTTTGTCAGACCAAACACCAGTTAAGACATAGGAAGCTGTTTTTCCTTGAGTTAGAAGGTTCATCGGAATCATGGAAAATTGGAGACTTGCTCCGCCTTGTAGGAATAGAATGTCATGAGAGTCTGGGATGTTCAATAAATCACGCAAATGATGATGTGCTTTTTCATGAATCATTTCATATTCTTTGCTTCTATGGCTCAGTTCCATGACACTCATACCTGAGTTGAAAATATCGAGCCATTCACCGCTTGCTTTTTGCAATACTTCCTCAGGTAATGCTGCTGGACCCGCATTAAAATTGTACGCTCTATTCACACATATGTCCTCCTTCACTTTTGTGCATTAAAGCAAAACGTTTCCATAATAGTAACAGAAATTGAAGCAATGTTGTGAAAAAAATAAAAACTTCGATGGGAAAATCGAAGTTTTTGTAGAATTAAATATGTTGTCCGATAGAATCAGCAATATTTTTCAAATCTTGTGGTGTATATTCACTTGTATGTGTTTTCCATACTGCACCGAAACCATCATGATCGCCATAACGAGGTAGTATATGCATATGATAATGGAAAACAGATTGTCCAGCTTTTTCACCATTATTGTTCAAAAGATTCAAGCCGATTGGTTGGAATTCCGTTTTAATGGCATTTGCAATTTGAGGAACAACTTCAAAAATTTGTTTAGCAATTTCAGGAGTCAATTCAAAAACATTTTCTTTATGTACCTTAGGAATGACTAATGTATGTCCTTTTGTGACTTGGCTGATATCCAGAAAAGCCATAACGTGTTCGTTTTCAAAAACTTTTGCAGCAGGTATTTCTCCGGCAACAATTTTACAAAAGATACAATCGCTCATAATATAATCCTCCTCGAAAAAGTTTGTCCTAATTTTACCACTTTTAACATATGAGGAAAAGAAAACATTAAAAGGCAGAGTGCAACGACTTGTGCACCCTGCCCCGCTCGAGGAAGCAATGTCAGCTAATGCTTAGACTAATCTCTCTGCGATCAACACCTCATTTATAATGGTAAATGATTTATGTGTGATTTAGAGTATCCTGTTTTTCGTTCAAAGTAACCATCCCCTATATTTTTATATGTTTATCAACGTATAAAATAGTAGATGTATTTAACAAACACCTCATTTGAGAGTTTACTTAAATTAGTTGAAGGTGATCCTCAAACTTACGAATGAACGTTTTTTCCATGCAAGCTAATCATCCCCTTGCGTTTTTGGAAAATAAAATAGGTTTTTAAGTCGGCTTCAATGTCTTTAACAGACACCTCATTTCAATGGTTGAAATCCTATAGTGGAACTTCTTAATCCATTGCGCTGGGTCATCGCTTCCTCCTTAATTATGATGTCCGCTTTTTCGAAAGTTAAACATTGGTTTTTTATGGAAATTCAGTTACTGTGAAAAAATCGATTAGGTCTGATAAACTAAAAGAACTAAAACCATATTGGAAAGGATTGAATATATGTCACTTCTACAAATACATAATTTAACGGGTGGATATACGAAAACCCCTGTGTTAAAAGGAATAAGTTTCGAGGTGAAAGCTGGAGAATTAGTTGGGTTAATTGGACTGAATGGAGCGGGTAAAAGTACGACCATCAAGCATATTATTGGTCTTATGGAGCCTAAAGGTGGAGAAGTTAAGATTAACGGAAAAGAAGCTCATCAGGATATCGAAGCATACAGACGAGAATTCACTTTCGTTCCCGAAACCCCTATTTTATATGATGAATTAACGTTAGATGAACATTTGAATTTAACCGCAATGGCCTACAATTTGGATGAAAGGACATATAAAGAACGTAAGGCTTTATTATTGAAAGAATTTAGAATGGAAAAAAGGCTTACTTGGTTTCCAGCCCATTTTTCTAAAGGGATGAAACAAAAAGTGATGATTATGTGTGCCTTTTTGGTCCAACCATCTTTATATATTGTGGATGAACCGTTTGTTGGTTTGGACCCACTAGGAATCCAATCCTTGTTAGATTTAATGAAAAAAATGAAAGAAAATGGAGCGGGGATCTTAATGTCTACTCACATTTTGGCAACAGCTGAAAAATATTGTGACAGTATTATCATCCTCCATAATGGGGAAGTAAGGGCACGAGGAACTTTGCCTGAGTTACGAGAGCAGTTCAATATGCCAACTGCAAGCCTTGACGATATATATATAGAGTTAACGAAGGAAGAAAACGATCATGATTAGTAATAATATTTGGAAGGAACGTTTTCAAAATTATACGAAGGAATTAACGAAATATTTAAGATACATATTTAATGGACACCTTGTGTTTGTGTTGTTGATAGGAATGGGTGGACTGGCATACTATTACAGCGAATGGGTGGCTACCTTAAATCAAGACTTCCCGGCAGAATGGGTCATGTCTGTTCTTCTCGCGCTAGTAATTACAGTAAGTCCGATTCAAACTTTTTTACGTGAACCTGATATGATTTTCTTGCTTCCTTTAGAAAAAGAATTAAAGAACTATTTCCAAAAAGGGATTAAGGCAAGTCTAATATTAAATTCATATGTATCAATTTTGATCTTAGCGGCTCTCATGCCGTTATATGTACAAGTATTAAACGGCAAGTTTGGTGATTTTTTATACTTAATTGCCATCATCCTCATACTGACTTTCATCAACATGAAGATGAGATGGTGCATCTTGAAGTTCCAATATAAATCTACGTTGTATCAAGATTGGATGATCCGATTTATTTTGAATGGAGTATTTATTCTTTTCCTAGTTACAAAAGCTCCTTATTATCTGCTTTTGGTCATGTGTGTCATTATAGGTGGACTTTGGCTTGCTTATGAAAAAATGAGCAGGGTGAAGCTTTTGAAATGGGAAAGAATAATTGAATTAGAAAACAAAAGAATGATGAGGTTTTATCAGATCGCAAATATGTTTACGGACGTACCAAAATTAAGAAATAAAGTATCTCGTCGCAAATGGCTTGATTGGATTTTATCTTTTATTCCATCCAAGCACGGTTCGACTTATAAATATTTGTTTGCTAGAACTTTGTTACGCTCGAATGATTACGCTGGACTTTGGTTAAGATTAACGTTGATTGCTGGATTTGTAATGGCAGCTTTCCCGGCAGTATGGGCTAAATTATTGGCTGTCATATTATTTCTATATTTAACGGGATTTCAATTACTTACAATCAGCAAACACCATGAAACGAAAATCTGGCTTCAATTGTATCCGTTACGTCCACAAATAATTAAAAAAAGCATTACTGAGCTTTTGACCATCAGCTTAGTGGTGCAAGGATTCATTTTGGCTAGTGTGGCAAGTGTATTCTCTGGAATCCTATCCGCATTGATTTTAATGAGTGGATCAATAGTGTTTGTTTTCATTTTTTCACTTTACATGAAGAAAAAATTATAGAAATGAAACCCATTTTACTCCATATCCGTAATGAAATAAAAGAGGAGTGAAATGGTATGGTCCATTTATATGAAGAAAAAGTAATGCAAGAACTGATTTTATGGAAGAGTCAATTTTATAAAAGATCAGGTATGATTCATCGATTATCAAAGCAGGTTCAAAATAAAGTGAATGCAGTAATTCCTGAGAAGGCACACCAAATTGTGACAGATGCAATAAAAGGTATGGTCCAAACCACTTTGACTGGTGCTACTTATACAACGAAGAAAAAAGATGTTGAGTTCCTTTCTCTTGAAGAAATGGATCAATGGTTATTAGATAAAATAGGTACATTTAGGAAGACAGCCATGATTGAAGGTGCTGGAACGGGTGCAGGTGGAATACTGTTAGGCTTAGCTGATTTTCCACTGCTTCTTACAATTAAAATGAAATTCCTATTCGAAGCAGCAAGTATCTATGGGTATGACACTAAAAATATGGAAGAAAGAGTGTTCATTCTTTATGTATTTCAATTGGCTTTTTCCAGTGATGAAAGAAGACGGGAAGTACTAGAAATTATAGAAAATTGGGATGAAAAGAAAGTGGAAGTCTCAAACCTCGATTGGCGTCAATTCCAACAAGAGTATCGAGATTATATCGATGTGGTAAAGTTCTTCCAGTTGGTGCCGGTGATAGGGGCGGCAGTTGGTGCTTACGCCAACTATCAATTGCTTCAGCAACTAGGTGAAACAGCTATGAATTGCTATAGAATTAGAAAATTAAGCGAAAAATTGTAGGGATATGTGACTGGTTAATAGCATTAAATAATACTGCTGAGTATTAATAGTTACCCGCCACTTTTTTCAACATATCCGCAAGATCCGGAACATATCCATGACACTCGGACGTATATCCGCGACTAAATTTATTAATCAGTGAGGACTAATAGAAAAGCCGAACCATCCAGGTTCGGCTTCTTCAATTTTATTTGGAATGACAAGTGACTGCCGCTGTGGCAAGAGTTTTCGCAGCTATCAACATGGCTTTTTCATCAATATCAAAACGTGGGTGATGGTGAGGGTATGGTTTTTCAACCCCTTCTGGCTTCGCTCCTGTGAAGAAGAAGGTACCTTTCACATTTTGTAAATAATATGCAAAATCCTCTCCACCCATATGAGCTTCAGCTTCAATGATTGCTTTTACCTCATCTACTTTTTCCGCGCACGATACTAAGAATTCTGTTTCCTCTTGCGGATTGACTACAGCAGGGTATCCATAGGAATAGTCATATTCATACGTGCAGTCGTTCGCAAGGCAAATCCCTTTTAGAATTTTTTCAATATCAATTTCGATAGCCTTTCGTACATCCTCATTGAAGGTGCGAACAGTACCAACTAGAGTCGCGCGATCAGCGATGACATTAAACGCATTGTCAGCTACGAACGAACCAATTGATACTACAGCGGAATCGATAGGATTGACTCTGCGGCTGACGATTTGTTGCAAATGAACGACGAGCTGAGAAGCAGCCACAATCGCATCTTTTGTTTTATGCGGTTGGGCACCATGGCCGCCTTGGCCTTGAAGTTTAATTGTAAAGCGATCAGCTGCCGCCATGACTGGACCCACTTTATATTCAATCGTACCTGTCGGAGTTAAAGACCATAAGTGAGTACCAAAAATCACATCGACGCCATCTAAGCATCCATCCTCAATCATAGGCTTTGCACCGCCTGGAGAATATTCCTCTGCATGTTGATGGATAAATACATATTCTCCTTCCAGCTCTTCTTTTACTGTATGTATCGCTTTAGCCAACATAAGTAAGCTCGACGTATGTCCATCATGTCCACAAGCATGCATCACACCAGGGACTGAAGATTTATAGGGTACATCTTTTTCATCTTGAATTGGGAGAGCATCAAAATCTGCACGGAGAGCGACGGTCTTTCCAGGCTTTCCACCTTTTACCCTAGCGACTACTCCATTTCCACCGACATTTTCTCGAACATCAATACCAAGTTGGTGATAGAAATTAGCAATATACTTAGCTGTTTTATACTCTTTAAAAGATAACTCTGGATGTTGATGTAAATACCTTCGAATGGAAACCATTTCTTCATATGATGAGTCAAGAAGCGAGTGCACCTTTTGTAACATTGAATCTCCCCCTGTTGAATATATGTAATAGTAAAAATATTCTATTAACTAGTATATCATGACTGCTTTCTTACCGGACCGTTCTATTCATGGTTTTTATCTTAAATTCTTTCTAAATTGGGGCAGGCTATGAAAAGGGAAAATTATGGTTGTCTAGAATAGAATGGGAATGTATGATTCAAGTATTGAAATGAAGGGAGAAGGATGATGAATCAAAACGTTAAACAAAAAGGAACTTTTACATACGTATATTCAATTTTATTAGTTTTGTCTGCTTTGACATTCTTTTATTTATTTAAAAGCGTTAGGTCGGGAGTCGATTTTAGTTGGGAAGCACCAGTCCAATCTTTTTTCCAAGCTTGGAGTCAAGGAGGTAGCAAGGCATTTTTTACTTTCATGACTGAATTTGGTTCTAAGATTGGAATTGGGTCTGGGACATTAATTTTATTAGCGTTCTTATGGTTTAAAAAGAAAAATTATGTTGCAATGGCAATGGTGGTACTGGCAGTGGCAGGCGGAGACCAATTAAATAAAGCAATAAAATCCTTCGTTGGAAGAGAGAGACCTTTTATAGATGCTTCTGTTGATGCTGTTGGTCATAGTTTTCCGAGTGGTCACGCAATGGTTGGCTTTATTTTTTATGTGGTTGTTGCATACTTCACAACGATGTATCTAAAATCAACGAAATGGAAACTGGTAGTCTGGATTTGGGCAGCATTTATGATTCTGACTGTAGGCATTAGTCGAATCGTATTAAGTGCACATTATCCATCAGATGTTTTTGCAGGCTATGCAATTGGTTGCTTATTTGTACTGAGTGTCTTAAAAATCTACAGAGAATTATATAAATTTATGAGTAAAGAAAATCAGATATAGAAAACAAAAACTCGAGCCTGTCTTTTGAAACATGCTCGAGTTTTTTATTTATATTAAGAACATTGCAACGATGGTGGTAACTATTAATCCAATTGTTACAGGCAGAAGATTTCTTCGTGCCAGTTCAAACGGATCCACTTTACAAATAGCGGCTGCTGGAATCAATGCCCATGGTACTAATGTACCTCCACCTACCCAAATAGCTGATATTTGCCCAAGAGCGGTCAAGGTAGCAGCACCAGCTCCTATAGCAGTTGCGAACAGGTTTGCAACGGAACCGGCTAAGGAAATCCCTGAGAACCCTGAACCATCAAGCCCGGTAATAGCACCTATTGAAGTCAAAACAATGGCGGCCATTTCTTTGCTTAAAGGGACAGAATGGGCAAGAGCGACACCTAAATCGTTAACGATCCCTTGTGAAGCCTTTGGTAAATGTTCACCTAATATTTTTATGAAACCTGAATCTCCAAGGTAGAAAAAAGCTGCGATTGGAATAACTGGACCGAACACTTTAAATCCGAACTGAAACCCGTCAATGAGATAGGAAGTGGTTTGCTCCAAGCCTCTGTTTTTATGAGCCATAAGAGATAAAATAATGAGGATGAAAATTGAAGTACCCCCGATTAGTGCTGTAGCGTCTCCGCCTTGTAATTTCAACATGGACATGGCTACTACATCCAATGCGAAAGCGATAGGGATAAGGATGGCAAAAAAATTGCGTTGCGACTTCGTTAACAAGCTTTCATCTGCTTTTACAATATCAGTGGAGTCTTCGATCACACTACTATCAACAGTTAGTCGCTTCAATCGCATATCTCTTTTTAAGAAATAAAAAGCACATACTGTAGTGACTAGACCCATGACGAATACGAGTGGCACACTTGCAGACACTACTTCGCCTACGGGTAGACCAGCCGCGTCTGAAGTTAATTTAGGTGCTGCTTGAATGATGAAATCCCCTGATAGCGCAATACCATGACCGAACAAGTTCATCGCCATAGCCACACCAAGCGCAGGCAAGCCCACTCGGATTGCAACTGGAAGCAACACCGCTCCAAGAAGTGCAACTGCTGGAGAAGGCCAAAAGAACCATGAGATAATCATCATTAATATACCAATAGTCCAATAGGCTAATCCTGGTGAACGAATCAGCTTGGCAAATGGCGAAATCATCACATCGTTTATTCCGGTTTTGGTCAAAACTCGACTCATTGCAACGATGATTGAAATGACAAGGATGGTAGGAAGCAGTTCAGTGATAGCGTATATAAAACTATTGAATATCCCGCTAATGGACCCTGATAAACTACCCGTTGCAACGATTGCCAAGGTGAAAATCCCAGCAATACATATTAAGGTTGTATCTCTTCTCATCACCATAACCCCGATGATTAACACGATAAACAAAACATAAATCCAATGAAGAGCCGTAAGCTCAATCCCCATTAATAATCCCCCTTTCCGAAGATAAGAAATAAAGATTGGGGCGTTGCCAGCTAGTATAAGGCGAATGCCCCAAATTCTTATCTACACAATATGTAGGGGCGAAGATATTGGTGTTTTGTTTATAAACTTTTTCCAAAGAACAATTCAGCCTTAAGACGGACACGGAACAAGGCTCTGACAAGTTCCCGTACCATCATCTATTTATTAAGATAAAAGAAGGAAAGATTCGAGAATAGTAGAATCATACTAGTAATGAAAGGAGAGGCTGTCTTTGAAGGAACAAACAATGAAGCAGATTGTAATTGCTATTCTGTTGTTTGGAATTGGAATGCTTCTTTTATTGGTGAATGTTAATGTCATTTCCTTGGAAATAAAACAGATTTTTGTCGATTATTTTCCTTTACTGGCATTAGTGATTGTCGGAATATGGTTTGTAGGTAGTTTTAAAAATCCATTTGGAGTTAGGATGTTAGTAAGCTTTTATTTAACCATCTATTTTGGGTTATTGGCATGCAGTAAATGGGGTTTAGTAGATTTTAATTCTGGGATGTTTTTAGATTTATGGCCTCTTCTAATTATTTTCTTAGCTTTAAAGATGCTTATTACAAAAAGAGGATTTAAAGCAAGAATTACTATTGATAAGAAAAACCTCTTTGAATCAAGGGAGAGGACCAAAGGCGATTTTGAACCAATTAAGGCATTCTCAATTGGAACTGTCGAGATGGTAGATTCAAATTGGTCCTTAGAACCGATGAAGCTATATAAGATGATTGGGGATTACAACTTTGATATCACAAAGGCATTCATTCCTGAGCGAGAAATTCCGATTTCAATTGAAGGTTGGATTGGAAATGTCACAATCGTGATACCAGAACATTTGCAGGTTCGGATTGACGCCAATGTGAAAATTGGTAACTTAGATATTTTTAACCATACTATGGCTCAAGCAAAGGGTGATGGATTTTTTTATCAAAGTGATAAGTATGATGAGGCAATACAAAGATTAGATTTGAAGATTAATCTTAGTATAGGTTCAATAAGTATCCAAAGGGTGTAAAGGAGGGGTCCGTTTGAAGGGGTTACGTTCATTCTTTTTTCAAAGCTATATGATGTTCGCCTTGATAAGTTCCCTCGTTTTTTTCGTCATCATTCAAATGTATATCCTATTAGCACATAAACCAGTCGTTTCCTTGACTGCTGCCATTTGGCTTTCTGTATTGGTTTTAGGATTATTACTATCTCTTGCAGCTTATTTTGGGATTCGTAATGCATATATTTTGAAAAGAGGACTTGGCGAAGTAAATGCGTTTATCCAAACCTTAAGGAGTGGAAAACTTTCTGAACGAATTACCAAATATGAATCTGATGAGTTAGGAGTTCTTTTCAAAGAACTAAATGAACTGGCGGATTATATTCAAGAACATGTACATTCCATTCAAAGATTGGCAGAGGAAAAATCCAAGCTTGCACAGAGTGCCCAAGCAGCGGCTGTGTTGGAGGAAAGACAAAGGATTGCACGGGAGCTTCATGATGCAGTTAGTCAACAATTATTTGCACTGAACATGATGTCAGCCACCTCATTAAAAACCTTTGATGATGAACCTGATCAAACGAAGCAAGTGTTACAAGAAATTTCTTCAATATCAATGAAGGCACAAAGTGAGATGAGGGCACTACTGCTTCATCTACGTCCTGTCGAACTTTCCGAAGATTCATTAAGTGATGGGATTATAAAATTGCTTAAGGAATTGAGAGATAAAACGAGTATGCAATTTCAGGTAAGTATTGATGATGTGTTTCACCTTTCCAAAAGTGCAGAAATGCATATATTCCGAATTGTCCAAGAGGCTGTCACGAATGTAATCCGGCATGCAGAAGCTACTAGGATTCAAGTAGAGCTTAGTGAATGTGATTCTTATGTTCAACTTTATATTAGAGATAATGGGGTAGGCTTTAATCCCTGTGACGAACGAATGGCATCTTATGGAATTCGTTCGATGAAGGAGCGGACGGACGAAATGGGTGGAATTTTTCAAATTCGTTCTAAGCAAGATGAAGGGACCTATTTGTTAGTGAAAATTCCTTTTAAGGCAGGTGAACGAGATGGATCATATTCGATTGGCAGTCGTTGATGATCATGAATTAGTACGAAAAGGTATGCTGTCTTTTTTAAAGACTGAAAAAGACATAGAAGTGGTCGGTGAGGGTAGGAGTGGTAAAGAAGCTATCCAAATTGCAAAAAGAGTGAAGCCAGATATCTTCCTTATGGATTTATTAATGGAAGATGGTACGGGAATTGATGCAACTAAAGAGATTCTTTCTTTTTTACCGAGTTGTAAAATTATCATTCTTACTAGTTATTATGATGAAGAGGAAGTTCTTCCAGCCATTGAGGCAGGGGCTTTTAGCTACTTACTAAAGACCTCTTCGGCTTTCGACGTCCTTTCAGCCATTAGAAAAGCTTATAAGGGTGAATCAGTCATTGAACCAAAAGTCACGAATATAATGATGAAGAAGCTTAGGAACTCTGAAAAAAAACTTCATGATCAGCTGACGGATCGTGAAATGGACGTGCTTTTATGTATTGGAGAAGGAATGACGAACCAAGAGATTTCAGAGGACTTATTTATTGGAATCAAAACGGTCAAAACACATGTCAGCAATATATTAAGCAAACTAGGTGTCAGTGACCGTACCCAAGCAGCGGTTTATGCCAATAGAAATAACTTGCGAAAAATAAAATAAATAGGAAAATATTAAAAGTTTCTTTGGTCACATTGGTTGCACTTTAAAAACACTATATAACAGATTAAGCCCTAAAACTATCATATATGTTTTGGGGCTTAATCTGTTAAAGTTTAGGCTGTTGTCAAAAGGTTTGTTGCTTTTTAGTGTACTTTAACTTTAACATTCTGAGTTGGTTGTAGCGGAGGACACTCTCCTCCTCGAAAATGCATACGCATTTCCTTCGTGCGGTGTTAATTCGAGGAAGATTATTCAATGTCCTGCGGGAAATAGAGGGAAGTTGGAGACCCCACAGGCGCAAGCGCCGAGGAGGCTCCAACCCTCCCCGCGGAAAGCAAGTGTCTGGAGCGGAAATCAACGGACAAGCTATTCGGAAATAGCCCTAAAGTTTAAAAAACTTCATCTTCCAATACAGGCACAATGTATTTGGTCACATAGGAAGAACCCGAAAAAATCGTTGTGGTTGAAGACGCTTCTTGACCATCTTGTTTTTGGCCATGTGCATGGGAAAAAGATTGTGAATTTTGCCATTCATTGAATGACTTTTCGTTTTCCCATTGTGTTAGAATGATATAGGTATCTGAATGAAGAGGGCGAAGAATACGGATTGCCCAAAATCCAGGTTGATTCTCGATTTGACCAGGACGATTTTTAAAGCGATGCTCAAAGATAGGACGTCCTTCTTTTGAAACAGGGATATTATTCATGACAATGAATCCTTTTTGTTTTAGTTCACCTACTGCATCTACATGTTCATAGCTTCTAGGGCTGCTGAAGAAAGACTTTTTATCATTTGATTCGTGGACTAAAAATGTAGATTCTGCATTTTGAAGCAATAGCATGTTCTCATCACGATGTTGGTCACGCTTTTTACGTAGAAAGTCAAAAGTTCCTGATGTAATATGTACGAACATTTTCTTCACCTCATCAATAGTCTGGACTAATTCATACTATCTATCCTTTACTGTTCCTATTTACCACGAGGTTTCTTATGTTAAACAATGATTCTGTCATGTAAGCTTGAGTTGGAAGGTTTTAGGGTATATATAAACTATAGTGTTATTACATAAAGGAAAGTTCGTCAATTTATTGACAATGTACTAGGTTATCTATACAACGATAGTAGAAAAGGCTATATTGATATCATATGTTACGAGTTCGAAATAATTTGTGTTTTGTTACTGCATGAAAGGTGGAAATTCTTAATGTCGATGAAAATTAATGACACATTTTTAAAAGCTGCTAGGGGCGAAAAAACGGATTATGTCCCAGTTTGGTATATGAGACAAGCTGGTCGTTCTCAGCCAGAATACCGTGCAATCAAAGAAAAGTATTCTCTATTTGAAATTACACATCAACCGGAGCTATGTGCATACGTAACGAAACTTCCAGTGGATCAATATGGGGTAGATGCAGCGATTTTATATAAAGATATCATGACTCCACTACCTGCAATTGGCGTGGACGTTGAAATTAAGTCGGGAATCGGTCCTGTCATTTCTAATCCAATTAGATCTAGAGCAGACGTTGATAAACTTGGAGAAATCCATCCAGAAACAGATGTGCCATATGTATTAGATACAATTAAGCTATTAACTCAAGAACAATTGACTGTTCCATTAATCGGTTTTGCTGGTGCACCGTTTACACTTGCTTCTTATATGATTGAAGGCGGTCCATCTAGAAACTACAACAAAACAAAAGCATTCATGTATTCAGAGCCAGAAGCTTGGTTCGCGTTAATGGACAAATTGGCAGAAACAACAATTACGTACGTGAAATCGCAAATTAATGCAGGGGCTAAAGCGATCCAAATCTTTGATAGTTGGGTTGGAGCATTGAATGTAGAAGATTATCGTTTCTTCATCAAACCTGTGATGAATAAGATTTTCTCCTCCCTGCGTGAAGAGAATGTTCCATTAATTATGTTTGGAGTAGGTGCCAGCCATTTAGCGATGGAATGGCATGAACTTCCTTTAGACGTGGTCGGTTTAGATTGGAGACTTCCAATTTCACAGGCGCGTGAGATGGGAATTACTAAAACGGTACAAGGAAACCTCGATCCTTCTATTCTTTTAGCTCGTTGGGAAGTAATCGAAGAACGTGCTAAAGCAATCCTTGATCAAGGAATGGCACAGCCAGGGTACATCTTTAACCTTGGTCACGGTGTATTCCCAGAAGTTAACCCAGACACATTAAAGCGTTTGACTGCTTTGATCCATGAATACTCAGCTTCCAAGCTTTCTAATTAATAATTCGGATTATCTGAAAAGATTACATTTTATGAGGTGAATGACCTTTGGAAAAGAAAAAAATGGGCTTGCTAGTCATGGCGTATGGCACTCCATACAAAGAAGAGGATTTAGAACGTTATTATACTCATATTAGACATGGACGAAAGCCATCTCCTGAGATGCTTGAAGATTTAAGAAGCCGTTATGAGGCAATTGGAGGAATCTCTCCGTTAGCAAGAATTACACAAGAACAGGCGAATGCTCTTCAAGATCTTCTAAATAGTATTCAAGATAAAATCGAGTTCAAAGCCTATTTAGGTTTAAAACATATTGAACCATTTGTTGAAGATGCGGTTACCGCAATGAAGGAAGACGGATTAGAAGAAGCGGTAAGTATCGTCCTTGCTCCTCATTTTTCAACGTTCAGTGTAAAGTCGTACAATGGGCGTGCTGAAAAACAGGCACATGAGATTGGTGGTCCGAACATTACTTTTGTAGAGAGCTGGTATGATGAACCAAAATTCATCGAGTACTGGGTAAACCATGTAAAGGATACGTATGCTAGTATGAACGATGAGGATAGGAATTCTGCTGCATTAATCGTGTCTGCTCATAGCTTACCTGAGAAGATTCTTCAAATGGGTGATCCATATCCAAATCAGCTACAAGAAACAGCTGATTTAATCGCTCAAGGTGCAGGTGTAAAAAATTATTATGTCGGTTGGCAAAGTGCTGGAAACACACCTGAGCCATGGTTAGGTCCTGATGTTCAGGATTTAACAAGAGACCTTCACGAAGAAAAAGGTTATAAATCGTTTGTCTACATTCCTGTTGGATTTGTGGCAGATCATTTAGAAGTGCTTTTTGACAATGATTACGAGTGTAAAGTCGTTACAGATGAAATTGGGGCTTCTTATTACCGTCCTGCCATGCCAAATACAGATTCCCTATTTGTAGATGCGATGGCAACAGTTGTATTAAACAAATTAGAGCAAATGTAGAGAATTTATAAAAAGTAATTATAGAAAAACGGCAGCCTGAAATGAGGCTGCCGCAGATTGTCGACAAAAGACATCGAGAGGCCTCCCTCTCGATGTCTTTTGTCATTTTTGGATAGGAATGCGGTTAAAATACGTT